>NZ_JAFBCN010000001.1:0-1200000 GCF_016907755.1 Cellulosimicrobium cellulans | reverse complement strand
CCCGCGACCCGGTCCGCGCACGACGCGGGGTCGACGTCGCCGTCGACGAGCGTCGCGCCCGACAGGAACGCGACCCGGTCGCCGTCCCACGCGATCTCGGAGCCGACCACGTGGGCGGTCGGCTCGACCGTCTCCCCGTCCAGGTCGACCTCGGTCCCGGGGGCGACGACGAGGTGCTGCTCGGCGGGCGGTGCCGCGGAGTCGTGCGCCGCGCGCGCGGTCGGCGCGTCGGCCGCAGGCTCCGCGTCCGGCGCGGGTGCCGCACCGCAGCCGGCGGCGAACGGCGCCACGCCGAGCGCGGCCAGAAGAGTGCAGGTGGTGGTCGTGGTCCTGGACGTCATCGTTCTCCCCCTTGCTCCCGGCCCGGTGGCCGGGTTCGGTTGATCGGGACAACCACGTCAGGGAGGGAGCAGCAGGGCGAGGCCCTGATACGAGCGCGGACACGACGACGGGCCGCCCGCCGGAGCGGACGGCCCGTCGTGCGACCAGAGACGCACCCGGAGGAGGAGGACGCGTCGTCGAGATCGTCCGGCGCGAACGCCGGGAGAACTGGTGGGTCAGCCCTGAGGAGTCAGGACGAACGCCGGACCCTGCGCGTTCGGGTCCGTGTCGAGCGTGAGGTTCGCGAGGGTCGGGGCCGTGGCAGACTCCACGAACACCTTCGCCTCCCCGTCCTCGACGACCGCGTCGTCAGGCTGCGGGCCGGGCACGAGCGCGAGCTCGAAGCTGCCCGCCTGGTCCGCGGACTCGGCGATCCGCAGACCGCCTCCCTCCGGGACACCGGCCTGGGTCTGCAGGTCGTGGACAGCGGTACGGGCGTTGTCGGTCAGGGTGAGCACGAGAGCTCCTCTCGTCGCCGGGCGGAGCCCTGCGGGACACGTCCGTGCGGCCCACGCCTGGCCGGCGTGACCTGCCGTCGGTGCACCCTCCCGCGGGCCCCTCGGTCCACTCCACCGAAACAAGAACGGGCTCGACTCGCAAGCGAATCGCCCGATTCTCACCGAATTTCTCACGGAGCAAGACCGCGCGTGACAGCGCCCGACGACGCGCGTAGGGTCCGCGCCCGCGCGCTCGTGACACCGAGGTCGGCAGCTCCTGCCGAGGTCGGCGATCCCCGTTGCCGATCTCGACCGGAGCTGCCGAACTCGACGCGAACTGCCAACTCAGGCACGCGGGTAGCCTGTGCCTGGGCGCCGGCGGCGTCCAGGGCCTCTAGCTCAATTGGCAGAGCTGCGGACTTTTAATCCGTAGGTTGTGGGTTCGAGCCCCACGGGGCCCACCTGGAACATCCCACAAGACGCGTCGATCACGGACGCGCGTCTCCCGGCGCGACCGACGTCGGCGGATCGGCGAGGACCCTGCGCCGCGTCAGCGGGCACGGCGACGGAGGACGACGTGCTCCGCGGTCACCAGGGCCGCGCACCCGAGGAGCACGAGCGCGACCGTCATCCAATTGGCCTGGACGCACGCGTCGGTCGCGTCGGACGACAGGGGGTTCAGTCCCCCGAGCGGCTCCTCGATGCACGTGGATCGCCGGCCGTCGTCGGTGACGTCGCGTGGCGCCGTGGTGACGAGCATCAGGACCAGGAGGAGCAGGACGGTCGTGGCGGCGAGGACAGCGCGGAACCGCTGGCCCGGGGCGCCACGGTGCCGCACCGCCGGCCACACCGCGGCGGCCAGGAGTGCGAGGAATGCGCACAGCACGAGGATCGTGGACGGCATCGTTGCCCGAGCGTACTGCGACCCGCTGGCACGCTCAGGTCGCCGCGCGGCGTGTGCGCCGTCTGTTCATCCGTTGTTGGTTGTGCCCCGCACCCGGGGGCCGGAACGTCGGGTCATGGCGATCGAGGACGAGGACCGCGAGATCGACGTCGTGGTCGAGCGGATCTGCGCACGCTTCCCGGAGGTGCCGGTCGACGACGTCCGCGACCAGGTGCTGGCGGAGCTCGGGCGCTACCAGACCGCGCACGTGCGCGACTTCGTCCCGGTCCTGGTGGAGAACGTGGTGACGGACGTGCTGCGGTCGGGCAGCCGACCGCCCCGCCCCGCGCGGAGGACGCCGCGACCGGACCGATGAGTCCTCGTGTGGGCGACCGTCGGTAGGTTCACCGGCGGGTCGAGCGGCCCGCCCCCGACGACGAGGAGCACGCATGTCCTTCCAGGCCTATCTCGACGCGGTCGAGGACAAGACCGGCCTCACCCCGCGCCAGCTCGTGGACCTCGCGCACGAGCGCGGGTTCGACGAGTCCACGAAGGCCACGCCGATCCTCGAGTGGCTCAAGGACGACTACGGGCTCGGGCGCGGTCACGGCATGGCGATCGTGCACGTCATCACCAAGGGCCCGCAGATCTCGTCGAAGCACGTGGGGTCCGACGGCTCGCACCGCGACGAGTCCGACACCCTGTGGCTCGACGGCAAGGCGACCAAGCCTGCCTGACGCCCCACGGACGACGCGTGGGTCGCGCCGGGCGCACCGGTGCCCGACGACGTCCCGCGAGCGGGCGGCGTCGGGCACCGGGCATGCTGCCGGGTCAGGGACCGGGCGGCGTCAGAACGACCAGCGCTGGGCCGCGCTCTGGTTGCAGGTCCAGAGCTGGACCTTCTGGCCGTCGTGGAGCGGCGCCCCACCCTGGGCGTCGAGGCACTTGCCGGACTGCGGGTTGCGCAGCGCCTGGGTGCCGGCGTCGTAGACCCACTTCTGGGCGCCCGTGCCGTTGCACGTGTAGATCCAGACGACGGTGCCGTCCGCGGTCCCGCTGCGCGCGACGTCGAGGCACTTGCCCAGCGCCCGCACCGTCCCGTCGGACCCGCGCGTCCACTGCTGCGCCGCGTTGCCGCTGCAGCTCGCGAGCTGGACCTGGTTGGTGTCGGTCGGGTCGGCCCACGGCACGTCCAGGCACAGCGCGGCGGTGGCGCGGATCGTCCCGGTGCCGGTCGGCAGCCCGCCGCCCGGGTTCGGCTCCTCGGTGCCGCCCCCGCCGTCGCCGATGGGCGTCGCGGTGCCCGTGAACGGGTCGAGCTTGATGTACGCGGCGGTCGGGTTGCCGTCGTGGACGAGCGACTCGTGCGCGCCGACGTCGTCGAACGCGAACGCGTACGCCTTGCCGTTCGCCATCTGCTGGTGCGCGAGCTTGGCATACACGTTCGTCCGCGAGTCCTGGTAGAAGCCGGCGTTGCTCGTGTCGGGCTGGTTCGGGTTCGTCAGCGCCGTGGTGCGCACGAGCGCGGCGCACAGCGTGCGGGCGATCGGGCCGACGACGTGGTCGTTCGGCGCCTGGAGGTCCTTGTGGCACCCGTACACGCTCGACGCGTCGGGCTTCTTGAAGGCCGCCACCTCGGCCCCGGACCCGTTGCGGAAGCGGAACCAGTCGCCGTCGACCCGCCCGCGGAACTGCGTCCCCGGCTCGTGGGAGAACGGCGTGACGACCATGTCGCGCGTGCGGTAGGAGTTCCACACCTCGGTGACGTAGGAGTCGATCGACGCCGAGGAGACCTTCCCGACGTCGATCCCGTGCGACGGGTTGAGCGCGCGCAGGCGGCTCCCGTCGGGCGCGCGCTGCACGAGCCCACCCCACCCGGCGCCCTCCAGCGCCGTGTAGAAGGCCTCGTAGCCGTTCGGCTTGAGCATGCCCGTGCTGAGGACGTGCCCGTCGGACCGCTTCACCCCGACCTGGTACGGCGCGGACCAGTGGTCCACCTGCGTGCTGTTGATCCAGATGCCGCCGTCGTTGAGCGTGTACTCGGTCCAGTTGAAGAGGATGTTGCGGTTGGGGTCGGAGTCGTTCTGGACCGCGGGCTGGACGAGCCTCCCGTCGAGCACGATCTGGAACGTCATCTTCTGCCCGTACGAGTAGTAGACGCGCCCGGAGAGCTTGGGGAGCTGGATCGTCACGGACTGGCCGGGGCCGGGGCCCGCGATCGACGCGTCGGGTGCCGGGACGGGCACGGGCCCCACTCCTCCGGGCCACGGGTGGAACGTGCCGCCCGCGTCGGCCCACCCGGCGACGCCGTCGCGCTCGCCGAGGACGTACAGGTAGATCGGCCCCTTGCCCGAGTCGTTGGTGATCGTGAGCGGGATGGTCGCCGGGACCGCGCTCGCGGGGGCCGCCGTACCGACGACCGCCCCGCTCACCGCGAGGACCGCCGCGCACAGCGCGGCCCACGCTCGTCTGCTTCTTCTCCGCCTGTCGAGATTCATGCCGGATCTGCTCCTTGTTCGGTTACTCCGTCGTCACCGCACTCGCCGGACCGGCCCGGCGACAGCGCCGTCCCACACCGGTGTGGGAGCGCTGCCACGACCGTAGCGGACCGCGGGCGTCCACGCTAGGGAGCGCTCCCACGGCGTGGGCGGAACCCTCGTCCGGCACGCCCGTAGACTCGAACGAGTGCAGTGCCACCACTACGACGCCGGCCGGTGCCGGTCGTGCAGCCTCCTCGAGCTGGCGTACCCGGCGCAGCTGACCGGCAAGCAGGAGCACTGCGCCGACCTGCTCGCGCCGCTCGCGCCCGACCTGACCTGGCTGCCCACGGTCGAGTCCGCGGAGTCGGCGTTCCGCAACAAGGCGAAGATGGTCGTCACCGGCACCTCGGACGCCCCCGTGCTCGGCATCCTCGGCGAGGGCGGCGGCGTCGACCTCACCGACTGCCCGCTCTACCCGCCCGCGCTCCAGGCGTCGTTCCCGGCGTTCGCGCAGTTCGTCACGCGCGCGCGGCTCGTCCCCTACGACGTGCGCGCCCGCCGCGGCGAGCTCAAGTACGTGCTCGTCACGCTCTCCCCCGACGGCGACCTCATGGCGCGGTTCGTCCTGCGCTCCACCGAGTCGTTGCCCCGCATCCGCAAGCACCTGCCGAGCTTGCTCGCCGCGCTCCCCTCGCTCCGCGTCGTCTCGGTGAACCTCCACCCGGAGCACAAGGCGGTGGTCGAGGGCGAGACGGAGATCCTCCTCACGGACGCCGAGACGCTGCGCATGCGCGTCAACGGGATCGACCTGCACCTGCGCCCGCAGAGCTTCTTCCAGACCAATACCGACGTCGCCGCCGCGCTCTACCGCCAGGGTCGCGAGTGGGTGGACGACGCCGCGCCCGCCACCGTCTGGGACCTCTACTGCGGGGTGGGCGGGTTCGCGCTGCACGTCGCCGGGCCGGGCCGGGACGTCGTCGGCGTCGAGACGAGCGCCGAGGCCGTGGCGAGCGCACGGCTCACCGCGCGCGACGCGGGCCTCGACCGCACGACGTTCCTCGCGCACGACGCGACGGCGTTCGCGCTGTCCCGGCAGGACGTGCCCGACCTCGTCGTCGTCAACCCGCCGCGGCGCGGGATCGGGGAGACGCTCAGCACGTGGCTCGAGGAGTCCGGCGTCGGGCACGTCGTCTACTCGAGCTGCAACGCGACGTCGCTCGCGCGCGACCTCGCGCTCATGCCGTCGCTGCGCCCGCGCGCCGCCCGCGTGCTCGACATGTTCCCGCAGACGTCGCACTACGAGGTCGCGGTCCTGCTCGAGCGCGCCTGACCACGCCGCTCGTACGGCTGCCGATCTCGCGGTCAGGCCGGCTCGCCCGCGCGCCGCGCGGCCTCCACGGCGGAGGCCTCCAGCCGCTCGCGGTACGCCGCCCACTCGTCGTCCCCCAGGTCGGGGAGGTTGCCGCGGTCGTCCCCCGCCGCGCCGTCGACGAGCTCGCGGACGATGTCGGCGTGGCCGGCGTGGTGCGCGACCTCGTCCAGGACGTGGACGAGCGCGAGGAACAGCGAGATCTCGCGGCGCTCCGGCGGCCACCACGGCACCTCGCCGCGCGCGTCGAGGTCGAGCGACGCGACCGTCGCGTCGCACAGCGCCGTCGACGCCCGGAAGAAGTCGAGGGCCTCTTCGCGCGACTCGTCCGCCGTCGCCCACATGTCCGCGTTGACCTCGGCGTCGTCGTCGAACCAGGGCATCGGGAGGTCGTGCGTGCCGCCGAACGCCTCGTGGAGGTAGCCGAGCTGCACGCTGCCCACGTGCTTGACGAGTCCCAGGAGGTTGGTGCCCGTCCGGGTGAGCGGACGACGCACGTCGTGCTCGCCCAGCCCTTCCGCCCTCGCCAGCAGCACCTCGCGCTCGCGCGTCAGGTACCGCTGCAGCGTCGCCTTCGGGTCGTGGTCGTGCGTCGTCGCGCCCATCCCTCGGACGCTACTCCCGCCCACCGACGCCGGTGCCAGACTCGGCTCATGGGCACCGTGCACGCACAGATCACCGACCGGCTGGCGTCGTTCGTCCTCGCGCAGCCGGTGTTCTTCGTCGGCACCGCGCCGCTCGCGGCCGACGGGCACGTCAACGTCTCGCCCAAGGGCATGGCGGGCACGTTCGCCGTGCTCGACCCGCACCGCGTCGCCTACCTCGACTACACCGGGTCAGGCGCGGAGGCTCCCGCGCACCTGCGGGAGAACGGCCGCATCGTCGTGATGTTCTGCGCGTTCTCCGGGCCGCCCAACATCGTCCGGTTCCACGGCACCGGCCGGTACGTCGAGGCCGGGAGCGCGGAGTTCGACGCGCTGCGCGGGCACTTCGCCAAGGCGGAGACCGCCGGGCAGCGCGGCGTCGTCGTCGTGGACGTCACGCGCGTCTCCGACTCGTGCGGGTTCTCCGTCCCGCACCTCGAGCTCGTCGAGGACCGCGACCTGCTCGACCGCTGGGCCGGTCGCAAGACGCCCGAGCAGCTCGACGACTACCGCGTCACCAAGAACTCCACGAGCATCGACGGCCTCCCCGCGATCGGCGACCCTGGCGAACCTGTCAGCGCGTCGTCGCGGTCGAGCGCGACCACTCGCTGACACGTCGAAGCGTCCGTCCCCCGCCCCGTCAGGGGTCGGGGGTCGTCGCGTCGAGGTAGGCCCGGCCGCGCGGGGAGAGGCGGTAGCCGACGTCGAGGCTCTCGGTGAGGCCGAGCTCCTTGAGCCGGCGCACGCGCACCTTGAAGTCGTCGCGCGCCATCCCCAGGCCCGCGGCGAGCTCGCGCGCGACGACGCCCTCGTTCGCCGCGACGAGCTCGAGGTACTGCCGGGTCCACGGCGCCGTGGCGGCGCGGTCCTTGCGGCCCAGCGCGGCGCGGATCTGCTCGACGGCGGCCGCGTCCAGGTCGGCGTCCTCGCGCAGCGCGACGCGCGGGTCGGGGCCCGCGAGCCGGATGCCCACGCGGTAGAGGTCGCCCTCGCGCGCGGCGCCCCGGGCGAGCACGCGCTCCGGGGAGGCGATCCCGGCCAGGCGTGCCTCGTCGTCGGACACGAGCGGCGCGCCGTCCGCGCCGGAGGGTACGCGCTCGACCGACGTCACCTCGACGACGCCGATCCGCGTGCGCTGGAGCGTCCCGACCTTCACGCGCGGCGTCGTCCAGCGGCGGAACGCCAGCGTCACCGTCCCGTCCTGGAGGCCGCGCAGCGTGCGGGCGTCGAGGAGCACGCCTCCGAGCGTACGACGGCGCCGCCCCGATCTCCCGAGGGAGAGCCCCGGTCACGCGAGGTAGAGACGTGGCCATGACCAGGCCTCTACCCCGGCGAACCTGGGCTCTCCCTCGCCGTACCAGGGCTCTACCTCGGCGGGTCGGGTCTCGGGACCCGGTCAGGCGAGCTCGGGGCGGCGGGCGACGGTGAGGACGTGGGTGTCGGGCCAGTCGACGGGCTCCCCGGTCATGGCGTCGTGCAGCGCCGCGACGGGCGCGAGGGCGTGCTCGACGACCCACTCGTTGCGCCACGCGCCGCTGCCCGGCTCGAGCTCGAAGCCGGCGTCCGCGAGCAGGTCCGCCCACCGCGGGCCGCTGAGGTCGCAGAACCGCTCGTGGCACTCGGACAGCCAGTTGTCGACGTAGTCCTTGCGGGTCAGGAACTCCATGGCCTCGCGCAGCGTGAGCCGCCACGACCCGGGGCCCAGCCGCGCGGGCGCGAACGCCGCGCCGGACAGGCGCGGGAAGTCGTGCGCGAACTGGACCAGGCGCGCGTCGGTGGACAGCGCCCCGACCCACGCGGCGACGTCCGTGCGCGCGAGGTCGTCGAGGTCCGTGCGCGCGCCGCCCGGACCGTCGCCTGACGCCGCGGCGCCGTCGTCGGTCCGCAGCGTCAGCACGACGCCGCGGTCCGGCTCGGCGGGGCCGCACACGTCGGAGTTGATCCACACCCCGCCGGGCCGGGTGTGGGCGTGGACGCGGCGCGCGAACGTCTCGACGTCGCGCACGCCGTCCCCGTACGAGGAGACCTCGTGCGTGAGGGCGATCGTGAGGGTCGTGTCGACGGTCGCGTCGGGCATCACGGACCGGTCGAGGATGTTGGCCTGCACGAACCACACGTGGGGGTTCGCGAACACGCCCTGGGCCTTCTTGTGCTCGGCCTCCGCGACGAGGTGCCGCGCGACGTCGACCCCGAACAGGTCGGACTCGTGCAGGCGCGGCTCGCGCGCGACGTGCTCCAGGAGGCCGCCGGTCGCGCAGCCGATGTCGACGATCCGACCGGGACGCACGTGCGGCGCCACCTGGGCCCACTTGCGCGCGGACGCGTCCTCGAACGCGGCCGCGTAGGTGCGGTAGTCGCGCGTCGAGGTGAGATCGCCGTCGCCGGAGACGACGGGGTCGGCGAAGATCCGCCGCACGTCCTCGACGAACCGGTAGCGCGCGTAGAACTCGGGCACGGCCGGGTGCGCGACCTCCTGCCAGCCCTCGTCGCCCCCGGCGATCTGCTCGACGACGTCCCACGGCCGGGCGGGGAGCCGGCCGCCGGGCTCGGCGGCGTCGAGCTCCACGCCCGCGACGCGGTAGCCGAGGGCGCGGTACGCCTCCACGAGGGCGGGGGTCGAGCACGCGACGACGGTGTCGGCGGGGTCTGGCGCGACGCCCGTCGCCGTCGCGACGCTCGTCACGACGAGGTGGGCGAACCGGTCGTCCGGCGCGACGTCGGGCACGGGGACGACGACGGACGCGAGCCCCTCCCGGGTCGTCACGTTCTCGACGAGCGCCTCGCGGCGGTGGCCCGGCAGCGGGTTGCGGCGCGTGCCCGCATGGTTCGCGGACGTGACGACCCAGACGACCTCGACGTCCGGGGCGCAGCGCACGCGGCGCCCGTCGAGGTCGCGCACGAGCCCGGCGCGCAGCGCCCGCAGGTAGTCGACCTGGTAGCGCGTGACGACGTGGTGACGGCCCGGGAACAGGACGCGGCGGACGGGCGGGCCGTCGGGGGTCGGGTGCACCCGCACACCGTGCGGCGTGACCGCGCCTCGGTGCAAGCCGTCTCACGGCTCGGCACGCATCGCCGCCGGTGTGTTCGCTCTCCGTGAAGCCCGCCTGCCCGAGAACCCGCAGGTCGACGGCGCGCGCGGGGGCGAGCGCTCCCCGATCGGACGGTCCTGGACGGCCGTCCACGATGCGGAGCACAGGGGACGTATGGGACGGTGTTCGCGATGTTCTGGATCGTGGCAGGGGCTGTGCTCGTCGTGTCCGGCCTCGCGATCGCCGCGACGGCCGCCCGCGGCGCGCGCCGGGCCGGCTCCACGGGGGCGAACGGGATGGCCATCGCCGTCGGCGGGGGCCTCGTGATCTGGGGCGCGATCGCCCTGACCGTCGGGTTCCTCACGCAGGACTGAGCGTCGTCTCCCGCGCGTCGACGACCTCCGCGCCGGACACCACCCCCGAGAGCCCGCGCCGCCCGGGCGTGAACGGGACCGCGACGACCGACACCAGGGCGAACAGCCACGCGACCGGCGCGGCCACGTCGCCCGCGACCGCGAGCGCCGTCGGG
Organism: Cellulosimicrobium cellulans; assembly: GCF_016907755.1. NCBI lineage: Bacteria > Bacillati > Actinomycetota > Actinomycetes > Micrococcales > Promicromonosporaceae > Cellulosimicrobium > Cellulosimicrobium cellulans. The sequence continues at coordinate 1,190,248 of NZ_JAFBCN010000001.1, read as the reverse complement.
ACGTCCGTCGGCAGGTCGGCGAGGAGGCCCAGCGCCCCCCACAGCGCGCCCCCGGCCGCCGCGCGGGCGACGCGCTGCGCCGTCGTGCCGGGCCGGCCCGCCCAGCGCGGCGCGAGCCACACGGTCCGTTGCCCCCAGGACGCGCCGCTGTCGAGGAACGTCGGCACGACGAACACGAGCGCGAACGGGACGAGGGTGCCGAGCAGCCACTGCGGCCAGTCCGTCCCGTCGGGCAGCGGACGCCCGAGCAGGAGGAGCACCGTGCGGTAGCCCACCTGCAGCACGACGCCGAGCACGGTGACGAGCAGCGCATCGAGCAGCATCCCCAGCCAGCGACGCGACACCGTGACGGGCCGCGCCTCGCCCCGGCGCGCCTCGAGCTCCGCCGCGCGCGGCATCCATCGCAGCAGGAGCGGGGCTGCGAGCGCCCCGAGGAGCGCTCCGAGCGTGTTGGTCAGCACGTCGTCGACGTCGGCGACGCGGTACGAGCACGGGATGATCCCGAAGATCCCCGTGTACTGCGTGGTCTCGATGAGCAGCGACGCGGCGAGGCCGGACAGCGTCGCGACGACGACGCCACGCCCCAGGTAGCGGCGCACGAGGAGGCCCCACGGGACGAACAGGACGACGTTGAACACGACCTGGAGCACGGCCGCGCTGCGCAGGGTCGCGCCGGGGCCGAGGCCCGCGGTGTCGCGCCGGATGTCGGCCAGGGAGTGGAACGGCACGAGCTCCGCCCCCGCGACGCCGTACCGGGCGCACCACTCGGCGAGATCCCCGCTCGGCAGCGGCAGGAGCGTGTACGCGACGAGGGCCACCCCGTAGACGGCGACGGCCGCGGCCCCGACCAGGCGGCGGCCGCTGAGCCCGCCGTACCGGCGCGACTGCCACGCGAGGGCGGGCACGAGGAACGCGGCGAAGAGCAGCGCCCCGCCGATCACGCCGACGTACGCCGGCCACGTCCACCGGTCGATCACGCGCGCACCCCGCAGGGCTCGGGGACGGTTCGGCGTGCGCGGGCGGGGGTCGTGGTCACGCGCCCCAGTATCGCGGCGGCTCCCGCGGCGGCGCGCTCCGGCACCGCGTTCACGCGCGCTCCGGCACCACGTTCCGGCACCGCGTCCCGGCACCGCACCGCCCTCGTGCCCGGCGCGCCCCGGCTCCCGCGCGAGCACCGACGACGACCGGCCCCGTACCCGAGGACCTTCGGCGCGACGTGCCGACCGGACCGCGGCCTAGCGTGGAGGTGCGGTCGGTCGCCACGGCCCGCCGAGGTCTCACCGAGGACCGGTCCGGGGACCGCCCGCCGCGCACCGAGCGGTGCGCGCGGCCCGACGGACGAGGTGAGGACGATGAAGGCGGCGCGGTACCACGGCAAGGAAGACCTCCGGATCGAGGACGTCCCGGAGCCCGAGACCCGGCCGGGGACCGTGAAGATCCGGCCCGCATGGACGGGCATCTGCGGGTCCGACCTGCACCTCTACCTCGAGGGCCCGTTCCCGCCCGCGCCGTCCGCGACCGAGCCGCACCCGCTGTCGGGCGAGACGCTGCCCGTCGTGTTCGGCCACGAGTTCTCCGGGGTCGTCGAGGAGCTCGGCGAGGGAGTCGACGGGCTCGCGGTCGGGGACGCCGTCGTCGTGGAGCCCTTCATGGTGTGCGGCGAGTGCCCGCCGTGCCGCGACGGCCTCTACAACGCGTGCGTGAAGATGGGCTTCATCGGGATCTCCGGCCGCGGTGGCGGGCTGTCCGAGCACATCGTGGTCGAGCGCCGCTGGGTGCACCCCGTGGGCGACGTCCCGCTGGACCAGGCCGCGCTGATCGAGCCGCTCGCGGTCGCGTACCACGGCGTCCGGCTGTCCGGGGCGCAGGCGGGCGACACGGTCCTCGTCGGCGGGGCGGGGCCGATCGGCCTGCTGACGTGCGCCGTCCTGCACGCGATCGGGGCGCGCGCGGTCGTCACCGAGGTGAGCGGGGCGCGCAAGGCCAAGGCGCTGGAGACCGGCGTGGCCGACGTCGTGCTCGACCCGCGCGAGGTCGACGTCGCCGCGCACGTCCTCGAGCTCACCGACGGCCGCGGCGCGGACGTCGCGATCGAGTGCTCGGGCGCGCAGCCGGTGCTCGACACGCTGACGCACGCGCTCAAGGCGGGCGGGACGCTCCAGATCGTCGCGCTGTTCTCCGCGCCGCCGACCCTCGACGTCATGACGGTGCTCCTGCGGGAGCTCACCATCAAGGGCGCCATCGGGTACGCGGACGACCACCCCGCGGTCATCCGGCTCGTCCAGGAGGGCAAGGTCGACCTCGCCCCGTTCGTCACGGGCCGCATCGCCGTCGAGGACGTCGTGGAGAAGGGGTACCGCGAGCTCATCGACCACAAGGACGACCACGTGAAGATCGTCGTGTCGGTGTGAGACGGCGGCCCGCGGCCCCCCGTCCCCGGGGCCGCGGGCCGCGCTCGACCCGTGCTCGTCGACGTGCCGCGCTCGACCTGCGGCGCGCCGCCCGGCGTGCCACGGTGGAGGTTCACGAGCCCCCGGGAGGTTCGGCATGGACGTCCTCGCCGCCCACGGCGACGCGATCGGCGCGTTCGACGCGCTCGTCCGCCCGCTGCGCGACGACCAGTGGGCGCTGCCCACCCCGGACGCCGACTGGACGGTGCGCGACCTCGTCAACCACCTCACGGCCGAGCAGCTCTGGGCGCCCGAGCTGCTCGCCGGGCGGTGGATCGAGGACGTCGGCACCGTCTTCGACGGCGACGTGCTCGGCGAGGACCCCGTCGACCGGTGGGTCGACGCGTCCGTCGAGGCCCGCGAGGCGTTCCTCGCGCCCGACGCCCTGGACCGCCGGGTGCACCTGTCCTACGGCGACGAGTCGGGCGCGGAGTACTGCGCCCAGATGACGTTCGACCTCGTGGTGCACGCCTGGGACCTGGCCCGCGCCGTCGGGGCGGACGAGGCGGGCGAGCCCGCGCTGGTCGCGTGGGCGCTGCACTACGCGGAGTCGCGCTCGACGTTCCTCGAGCCGGGCCCGTTGTTCCGCGGCCCGCTCGACGTCGACGACGGCGCCGACGACCTCACCCACCTGCTCGCGCTCACGGGCCGCCGCCGCTGAGGGCTGCACGCCGGGTGAACGTTCGCGGAACGGTCCGTCCCGCGGGTGGCCCGGCAGGACGGCGGCGCGGGTCGCGCGCGAGACTGGCCCCATGCCCTCCACCGCCGCTGGTCGTCCGCCGGAGCAGCGCACGACTCCGCACCGTGCCCGCCTGCTCCAGCCCGCCGCGGACCGCGGGGGCCGCCCGCTCGTCGTCGGGCACCGCGGCAACTCGTCCGTGGCGCCGCAGAACACCCTCGCGGCGTTCGAGGCCGCGGCGCGGGCGGGTGCCGACGCGATCGAGCTCGACGTGCACCTCACGGCCGACCGGCAGGTCGTCGTGCTGCACGACGACGTCGTGGACGAGACGACGGACGGGACCGGCCGCGTGGACGGGCTCACGCTGGCCGAGGTGCGCGCTCTCGACGCCGGGTCGTCGTTCTCGCGCGCGTTCGCGGGCCAGCGCGTGCCGACGTTCCAGGAGGCGGCGCGGCTCGTGGCCGCGCGGCCCGGGCTCGGGCTGCTGGTCGAGCTCAAGGGCGTGTGGACGGTGGAGGACACCCTGCTCGTGACGAAGCAGGTGGACGACGCGGGCCTCGCCGACCGGGTGCTCGTCCAGTCGTTCTGGCCGCCCACGGTCGCCGCGCTGCGCGACGCCGCGGGGCACCTCGACCGCGCGCTTCTGCTCGCGCTGCACCCCGACAGCCTCGGTGAGCTCGTCAGCGTGTGCGCCGACCTGGGGGTCGTGGCCTGCAACCCGGAGGTCGCGCTCCTCGCGCACGAGCCGGGCCTCGTGGACACGCTCCACGAGGCGGGGCTGCGCGTGCACGTCTGGACGGCGAACACGACGGACGAGTGGGACGACCTCCTCGTGCAGGGGGTCGACGGCATCATGACCGACCGGCCGGACCGGCTCGCCGGCTGGCTCGACGCGCGGTTCGAGGGTCTCGACGGGTGAGCCTGCCGCCGCGCCCCTAGCGTGGACGGATGAGCGCCACCCCGACGCCCTCGCCCGGTCCGCTCCCCACCCCGCCCGACCCGTCCGGACAGGGACCCGCACGCGTCCCGGCGGTGTGCGTGCTCGCGCTGACACCGCTGCTCACCGTGGAGATCGAACCTGCCGGGCCGTTCGAGACGTCGCCCGAGGTGCACGTCCACCCCGGTGGCCAGGGCCTGTGGCTCGCACGGATGGCGTACTCGCTCGGCGCGCAGGTCGTGGTGTGCGGGCCGTTCGGCGGGGAGACGGGGACGGTCGCGGCACACCTCGCGCGCGCCGAGCACCTCGACCTGCGCGCGACGACGACCGGTGGCAACGGCGCGTACGTCCACGACCGCCGCAGCGGGCACCGGGAGGAGGTCGTGACCATGGACCCGTTCCCGCTGAACCGGCACGAGGTCGACGACCTCTACGGGACGGTGCTCGTGTCCGGCCTCGACGCCGCGGTGACCATCCTCACCGGGTCGGAGACCGCGATCGGGGTCCCGGCGTCGTTCTTCGGGCGGCTCGCGCGCGACCTGCACGCCTCGGAGCGCCAGGTGGTCGCCGACCTCTCCGGGGAGCAGGCGCGCGCCGTGGCCGACGCACCCGGCGCGGTGCTCAAGATCAGCCACGAGGAGATGGTCGACGGCGGGTTCGCCGACGACGACACCGAGGCGGCCCTGCTCGCCGCCGCGCGCGGCATGGTCGACGCCGGGCCGCGCGCGGTCGTCGTGTCGCGCGCGCACGACCCCTCGCTGCTCGTGACGCGCGAGCACACGTACACCGTGCGCACACCGCGCATCACGACCGTCGACCACCGCGGCGCGGGCGACTCCATGACGGCGGGCATCGCCGTCGGGCTGGGCCGCGGTCTCGAGCTCCCGGACGCCGTGCGCCTCGGTGCCGCGGCGGGCGCGCTCAACGTCACGCGGCGCGGGCTCGGCACGGGCCGCCGCGACCAGATCGAGCGCCTCGCGCGCCGCATCACGGTGCGCGAGGCCCGCACCTGAACCCGACCGACCCCGACCGACCCCGACCCACGACCACAGAGGAGAACCACCGTGCGCGCCTTCGTGACCAACGACGACGGGATCGACTCGCCCGGCCTGGCGGTGCTCGCCGGGGCGGCGCTCGACGCCGGCTACGAGGTCGTCGTCGCGGCCCCCGCCCGCGAGTCGTCGGGCGCCAGCGCGTCCCTGCTCGGCGCCGAGCTCGACGGCCGGCTCGCCGTCGAGCCACGCCGGGCGCCGGGCCTGCCCGACGACGTGACCTCCTACGCCGTCCGCGCCGCGCCCGCGCTCATCGCCTTCGTCGCCGCCTACGGCGGGTTCGGCCCCCGGCCGGACCTCCTGCTCTCGGGGGCGAACAAGGGCGCCAACACGGGGAACGCGATCCTGCACTCCGGGACGGTGGGCGCGGCGCTGTCGGCGATGACGCACGGGATCCGGTCGCTCGCCGTCTCGGTCGACGCCGCGGAGCCGCAGCACTGGGACACCGCGCGGCTCGTCACCGACCACGTCCTCGCGTGGATGGACGACGCCGCGTCGCGGGACGTCCCGCTCGACCGGCGCACGCTCAACGTCAACGTCCCCGACGTCCCGCCGGACCGGCTGCGCGGGCTGCGGCAGGCTCCGCTCGCGACGTTCGGGCTCGTGCAGGCGAACATCCACGAGGACGGCGACCGGCACCTGGTGCTCCAGTACTCCGGCACGGAGCGGCACTCCGAGCCCGACTCCGACACCGGCCTGCTCACGCGCGGCTGGGCCACCGCGACGCTCCTCGTCGCGCCGTACGCCGACGCGACGGTCGAGGTCCCTGGCCTGACCTGAGCCCCGCTCGTGGGGTCGGTCGAGCAGGGGGACGCGTCCGGGTCCGGTCCTCAGCCTCGGGGGCGGCGGTCGCCGTCCCCCGGGTCGCCGTCCCCGTTGTCCCCGGGGACGCCGTCCCTGTCGTCGGCGGGGTCGCCCGATCTCGCCTCGTCGGTGGCGTCCTCGTCGGGCACGGCGCCGTGCTCGGCCGTGCGCTCGCGCTCCTCGATGACGTCCTGGCCCGGCCCCGCGAACGCGCGCGACCGCTCCTCCCCCTCGGGGGTCCCGCTGAAGAAGGCGGACTCCGCGGCCTCAGGCGTCGCGTCGTCGTGCCCGACGACGGGGAGCGGCCGGGTCCCTCCCGGCACCTCGGCGTCGTGTCCGGTGCGGGCGCCGACGTCCCGCTCGTCCGGTCGCCCCACCGGGCCCGGCACGACCCCGACGAGGCGCGTCGGGTCCTCGCTCGGCGCGGCGCCCGCGCCCGCTCCCGCGCGCCGGATCGTCCCGAGGACCACGGGCGCGTCGGCCCGCCGCGAGCCACGCTCGGCGGGCAGGCGAGGCGGGCGCGCCGGGGCGACGGGTGCCCCGTCCCCGTCCTCGGCGGGGCCCACCACGTCGCCTCGGGCGCCGTCGCTCGCCGCGGCGGCCGACCCGTCGTCGGCCACGTCGACAGCGTCCGCCGCCCGTTCGAGCCGTGTGCGCGGCAGACCTTGTGGCGCCGCGCGCTGGAGCCAGTCGACCAGGCCCTCGCGCACGAAGCACCGCAGGTCGAACAGCGTCGGGGCGTCGTGCGCGCTCACGAGGGCGCGGACCCGCACGAGGCCCCCGACGGCGTCGGTCACCTGGAGGATGCCGACGCGCTCGTCCCACAGGTCGGTGAGCGCGAGCAGACGCCGCAGCTCGGCCCGCATCGGGCCCACCGGCACCTCGAAGTCGAGGTCGAGCTCGACGGTCCCCAGCAGGTCGGCGGCGCGGCGGGTCCAGTTCTGGAACGGCGTCGTCGTGAAGTACGTGGACGGCATGATGAGGCGGCGGTCGTCCCAGAGGTGCACCACCACGTACGTCATGGTGATCTCCTCGATCCGGCCCCACTCGCCCTCGAGGACCACGACGTCGTCCACGCGGATCGCGTCGGTGAACGCGATCTGCATCCCTGCGAACACGTTCGCGAGCGACGTCTGCGCCGCGAGGCCCGCGACGATCGAGATGAGCCCCGCCGACGCGAGCAGGCTCGCCCCGGCGGCGCGCGCCGCCGGGAAGGTGAGCAGGATGCCCGCGACCGCGCACACGACGATCACCGCGACGGTGAGCCGGCGCAGCACCGTGATCTGCGTCCGGACGCGGCGCGCGTGCCGGTTGTCCGCGGTGTCCATGCGGTAGCGCTGCAGCGCGGAGTCCTCGAGCACGAACGCGATCGCGCCCACCCACCACGCGCCGACCACGATGAGCGCGATGAGCAGCAGGTGCTCGACGGCGGGGCGCCACGGCGTCGAGGCGTCGGTCGTGAGGCGGACCGCGACCCACACCGCGACGACGGTCAGCACGGCCCGGTCCGGTCGGCGCAGCCGCCGGGAGAGGTCGCGGGCGAGCTCGCTGCGCCGACCGGCCCGGCGCACGACGGCCGAGATCACGGTCCCCAGGACGAACGCGACGACGACACCCGCCGCGACCGCGCCCAGCGTGACGAGCACGTCGGTCGTGTTCTCCAGCTCGGCGTCCATCACCTCAGGCTAGGCAGACCCGCCCGCCGTCACCTCCGGGCCGCCCCTCGTGCGGGACCGCGGCGGGCGGGCGAGCCACGGCGCCAGGAGCCGCGTCACGCGCGGCAGCACCAGGTAGGTCATGACCGGTGTGAGGACGAGCGTCGTGGCGAGGACGCGCGGGACGACCGGGACGGCGTCCCACGCCGGGACGAGCGCCCCGACGAGGAGGGTGAACGCGAGGTTCACGGGGAAGAACCCCAGCCAGATGCTCACCGACTGCTTCCAGCGCGGAGGCGCCGCCGCTGCCGCAGCACCCGGCGCCGCCGGCACGCTCGCCGCCGGGGCGTCGAACCAGCCCTCGATGCCCGTGCGCCGCTCGACCCGCGTCTCCTCGACGAGGTCGCGGCCCTGCGCGAGCCAGCGCACCCGGTCCGGCGACGTCTCCCACGCGTCGAGCGTGGTGGCGTCGGCGAAGCGGTAGAGCATGTGCCAGTCGTGCGACCCGGCGGACGCCCGCACCCAGCCGGAGCCGAGGAACCCCGGGTAGCGGTTGGCGAGGTTGACACCGGTCTGCACCCAGCGCGTGACCGCGGGGACGTTCTCGGGCAGGACCCTCCGCTCGATCGCGACGGTCACCGGCCCGGCGGCGGGGGTGACGAGCGGACGGTGGTCGGCACGGGCGGGCGGGGTCGGGCGCAGGGCACGGGCGGGGTCGCCGCCGGTCCGCCGCTCGCCCTCGGGGACGTCGTGGGTCATGGGACGAGTGAACGTGCCGGGTGTTTCCGGGTCGTGAACGCGCGCGGGCGCGGGACGGATCGTCCCGCGGGTCGGGACGAGGGCCGACGCGCGGGCCGGGCGGCCCAGGCCTACCGTGGCAGGCATGATCTCGTGGGAGCTCGCGCTCGCCCTGCGCGACGCGGGCGTGCGGTGGTCCCCGGCGTCGGGCGACCGCTTCCGCCTCCTCGCCACGGGCGGCGACGGCGACGTCTTCACCGTGAGCGACATGACGATCGAGCCGCACGAGTTCGACACCGGCGTCGTGCTCGGCTTCAACGGGACGACCGAGTGGGCGCTCGACTCGGTCGCGCTCGAGGACGCGCTCTGGCACCCGCTCGAGGAGCAGCTCCGGGAGCTGCTCGGAGGGACCTTCCGCGCGCTGGAACGGTCGGCGGCCGGGTACGTCGTGCGCACCGAGGTGCTCGACGACCTCGCGACGTTCGCCGCGACGGACGCGGCCGACGCCTACGCGCGCGCCCTGCTCGCGCTCGTCGCCGCGAGCACCGAGGACCCGCCCTGACCCGCCGGCGGAAGACGAGCTGGCTCGACGGTGTGCGACGCGCTCCGTCCGTCGTGCGACGCGTGCTGCGAGCGCTGGGCGACGAGCCGCCCCCCGCGGTCGATCCCGAGCCGCCCGAGGTGTCGCCCGACCTCGTCCCTCTTCTGCGCGAGCTCGGGACCGCCCTGCTCGACTCCGGGCGCTCCGTGACGGACGTCGGGGACGACCTGGAGGCCGTCGCGCGGCGCTCGGGCGCGTCGACCGTCGGCACGCTCGTCCTCCCGACCGGCGTCTTCGTCCGGGTCAGCACCGCGGGCGGCACGGTCGCCGACTTCGCGGCCGCCGCCGCGAGCGGACTCAACCTCGACCAGATCGGGGCGCTCACGACCCTCGTGCACCGCCTGCGCACGACCGACGTCCCGCTCGCCGACGCCCGTGCCGAGCTGCGCGCGATCGTCGAGCGCCCGCCGCGGTTCGGCGCGGTCCTCACGATCGTCGGCCACGGGCTGCTCACGATCGGGTTCGGCCTCGTGCTCAACCCGACCGCCCGGCTCCTGCCGGTCTACCTCGCGCTCGGGATCCTCGTCGGCGCCCTGCGCTGGCTCGGGACGCGGTGGCCGACGCTCGCCACCGCCCTGCCCGTCGTCGCGGCGTTCGTCGTGACGCTCCTGGCGATCGACGTCGTCCACCCCTGGCTGGGCGACGACCCGCTGAGCGTGCTCGTGCCGCCCCTCGTCTCCTTCCTGCCCGGCTCGGTGCTCACGGTCGCCGCGATCGAGCTGACGAGCAACCAGATCGTCGCCGGCGCGAGCCGGCTCGTGTACGGGGTCGCGCAGCTCCTGCTCCTCGTGTTCGGGGTCGTCGCGGGGGCGGCGGTCGCGGGCCCGCTCGTCGCCGCGCCCGCGGCAGACCAGCTCGGGTGGTGGGCGCCGTGGGTGGGGATCCTCGCCGTCGGGCTCGGGCAGATGTACTTCGCGTCGTCGCCGCGCGGCTCGCTCCCCTGGGTGCTGCTCGTCCTGCTCGGCGCGTACGCGGCCCAGCTCGCCGGGGCGCTCGCCGCCGCACCGCTCGCGGGGTTCGTGGGCGCCCTCGTCATCGCGCCGCTCGCCGCGCTCGTGGAGCGGACGCCGCACGGACCGCCCGCCGCCGTCACGACCCTCCCGGCGTTCTGGCTCCTCGTGCCCGGGGCGCTCAGCCTGCTGGGCCTCTCCGACCTGGTGAACGGCGGACCGGAGGCGGCCCAGGAGATCGCGAACGCGGTCGTCGCGGTCTTCGGGATCGCGCTGGGCACCCTGGTCGGTTCGGCGGTCACGCGGGACGCGGGACGGGTGACACGTACCCTCTTCACATCCTGACCACACGGTCGGCACCCCATTCCCGAGGCTTCCCCCCGTCAGAGGGTCCCGCTGGACGCCTGTCTAGTTGAAGATGGAACAGCCGACCGGTCTCCGAGGTCCACCCTGCGACCAGACCAGCCGGCGTCGTGGTGAGAGGGCGCGTGCGTCCCGCCCCGACCGCACGCCGTCGTGGTCACCCAGCGCTCCGTCCTGCGCAGGTGGACCAGGGATGGGAGCGCTCCCGCGTTCGACCGCCCGCGACCACGGCCCGATGATCGGATCGTTCGCTTGACCACTGCACAGCACCAGAAGACCGCACCGCACACGACCAGCACCACCGGCGCGCGCCCCGCCGCCCCCGGCGAGGCGCGCTAGATGGGCCGCCACACCGCGAGCCGAGCCTCGCTCCCCGCGACCCTCGCCTCCGCCGCGCGCCGCGGCGCGCACGGCGCTGCACGCGTCGCGCCCCGCCGTCGCCGCACCCTCGGGACCGGCGCCGCCGTCGCGGCCGTCGCGCTCACCGCGAGCACCGCCGCGGCAGCCTTCGCCGACGGCGGTGCGCCGTCGGCGGATGTGCCCGCCGACTCCTCGTCCGCCGTACCGACCACGTCGACCGCTGCCGGCACGGCGCCGGTGACCCTGGGTGCGGTCGCGGCCGACCCCGCCACCGTCGACGCGGCGAGCGACGCCCTCGTGCGGGCACAGTTCCTCACCGGGGAGGGCGCCGCCGGGCTGACTCCCGAGCAGATCGCCCAGATCGAGGACGCGCGCACCCGGCTCAGCACGGCCGTCACCGCGGCCTCCCCGACCGACGGCTCGTCGGCGTTCGCCGGCCTGCCCGCGCTCGCCGACTCCGGGCTGGGCGGGACCGCGGACGACACGGCAGCCGACACCGCCGACGACGAGGTCGCCGACGACGACGCCGCGGTCGACACCGAGGGCGACGCGCTGCTGACCGCGTCCGACACCCTCGAAGCGAGCGTGCCTCACCTCGCCGAGCGCGGCTCCGACCGCGCGAGCCGGTCCTCGGCCCGCACGTCCCTCGAGGACCTCGCCGCCCTCCCGACGCTCGAGCCGACCGTGCCGGACCTGGCCACGGCGTCGGACGAGTCCTCGGACGAGGCGGGGACGGCGGCGGCACCCGACGCCGCGACGAGCGCTGACACCTCGACCGAGTCCCCCGAGGAGGACGCCGCGGCTGCCGACTCGGCGACCGCGTCGCCCGACCTCACCACCGGGACGGCGACGGACGCCACCACCGACGCCGCCGAGACGCCGGCGCCCGCGGGGTCCACCGAGGAGATCGCCGCGCTGACGGCCGAGCTCGCCACGCTGCTCGACGCGGCCGGCTCGGGCGTGACCGTCCAGGTCGTGCCCGGTCCGCCGTCGGCCGCGGAGATCGCGGCTCAGCTCGACCAGTGGGCCGCCTCCACGGCCGGCTTCGGCAACGGGCAGATCCCCGCGAGCGCGCTGTGCGAGCTGTCGTTCGCGCCGGGCGAGCAGCTCCGCTGCGACGCCGCGCACCAGATCGAGGCGCTCAACCAGAAGTTCGTCGAGGCGTTCGGCGTGAACCTCTCCGTGACGGACTCCTACCGCTCCTACGCCTCGCAGGTCGCCGTCAAGGCGTCGCGCGGCTACTTCGCCGCGCCCCCCGGCATGTCGAACCACGGCTGGGCGCTCGCGCTCGACCTCGGCGGCGGCATCCAGGGGTACGGCACCGCGCAGTACGAGTGGATGCGGGCCAACGCACCTGCCTACGGCTGGGACAACCCCGAGTGGGCACGCGCCGGCGGCTCGAAGAACGAGCCCTGGCACTGGGAGTACGGCGACCTCTCCTGAGGCTCCCGCTCCCCCGACCACGGCCCCCGGCGCCGCGACGACCTCGCGGACCGGGGCCGTCGTCGTCCCCGGCCGGCGACGCCGCCGCCGACCGACCCCCCCCGGGTCCCGCCGCGCGGTCAGGCGAGCGCGGTCGCGAGGAGCAGCATCGTCACGAGGAAGCCCGTCACGAGGTTGAGCCACAGGAACGTGCGCCACCCGGCGTTCGCGCGCTCGCAGTCGTCGTCGCGCACGTCGCGGAACCGCAGCACGTTGGCGGCGTACGGGAGCGGCAGGAGCGCGGCGAGGACGCCGGGCCAGGGCAGGACGGCGAGGACTGCCGCGGCGGCGACGTACGCCGCGGCGGCGCCGAGCACCGTCGCGTGCGCGCCGACCGCCGTCGCGACGGACGCGATGCCGCCCTCCCGGTCCGCCCGCACGTCCTGCACGGCGCCGAACGCGTGCGAGGCCATGCCCCACAGGACGAAGCCGACGAGCACGGGCCACACCGAGCGCGCCGACAGGTCTGCGTCGACGAGGACGAGCGCGTACAGCAGCGGCCCGGCGAAGTGCATCGCCGACGTGAACGAGTCGAGGAACGGGCGCTCCTTGAACCGGAGCACCGGCGCGGAGTACGCCACGACGCCGAGCACCACGAGCGCGAGGACCAGCCCGGCGAGCGGGTCGCCGAGCAGCAGCAGCGCGACGAGGAACGGCACGTTGGTCGCCACGCACGCACGCAGGATGCGCCGATGGGTCGCACGCGCGGTCGCGGGGTCCGCGAGCGCCCCCTCGATCCCGCCCTTGCGCGGGTTGCGCAGGTCGCTCGCGTAGTCGAAGACGTCGTTCACGCCATACATGAGCAGGTTGTAGGGCACGAGGAAGTACAGCGTCCCGACGACGAGCGCGAGGTCGGCCCGGCCCCCGGTCGCGACGAGGTATCCGGCGGCGAACGGGTAGGCGGTGTTGATCCACGAGAACGGCCTCGACGCCGCGAGGACCTCCCTCACCGCACCCCCTCGTCGCGGCGGTCGGTACCTGGTGCGTCGGGCGTGCTCGCGGGACGGCGCCGGTCGCCGAGCACGGTCCAGAGCACGGGCACCCCGAGCGCCGCCGCCAGCGGGTAGGCGAAGTCCTCGAGCGGTGCGCCCCAGAGGTACACGCCGAGGATCTTGTCCGGGGCGTAGACGTAGAGGTCCGCGGCGATCATCAGGGTGTCGAACACGAGCGTCAGCACGCACAGCACGACGGCGGTCCGCACGACCGCGCTCGCGCCCAGGCGCCGCAGCACGCGCCACGAGACCGCGACGAGCGCGGCGAGGACGAGGACGTTGAGCACGAGGTTCGTCATGCGTCGCCGCCGTGGCGGAGCCGGACCACGCGGTCGAACCAGCGCCACACGAGCAGCGCGACGTAGCAGAGCAGGGTGAGGAAGACCGCCTCCTCGACCGGGAGGTCGGGCGCGAGGAGGAGGCCCGTCATCCAGGGACTCTCGCCGCGCGCGAAGATGCCCAGCGCGAGCCCCGCGACGTCCCAGAGGAGGAACCCGACGACGCCCAGACCCACGGTGAGCGCGGCACGGCGCCAGTCCGACCAGAACGCGAGGCGGAAGCGCCGGTCGAGCACCGCGAGGCCCCCGAGGGAGACCGCGAGCGCCCCGAGGTACGCGAGGCCGGTCACCGCCGGACCTCGACGGGCCGCGCACCCGACGGCCGGACCCGCTCGGGCCGGCGGCTCGCCGCGAGGTAGCCCGCGCGCAGCGGGGTGGGCAGCGGGCGCGGCGACGTCTCGCCGAGCAGGCGCTTCGTGACGAGCTCGGCGCTGATGAGGCACATCGGGAGTCCCACGCCCGGGATCGTGCCACCTCCCGCGTGGTAGAGCCCGTCGACGCGGCGGGAGGCGGTCCGGGGCCGCCACAGGGCGGACTGCCGGAGCGTGTGCTCCATGCCGAGGGCGCCCCCGCGCCACGCCGAGAGCTCGGTCGCGAAGTGGGCGGGCCCGAGCACGCGCCGGGTCACGACCCGGCCCGGGAGGTCCGCGACGCCCGCCCACCGGCCCACCTGGGCCAGGTAGCGGTCCGCGAGGGCGTCGAGCGTGCGGCGGGACGGAGCGTCGGCGCCGAGGGTCGGGTCGGCGGGGAACGGGACGAGCAGGAAGAGGTTCTCGTGCCCGGGCGGGGCCGCGGGCGCGCCCGACGACGGCCCGTCGGTCGCGGACGTGCGCGACACGTAGAGCGACGCGGGGTCCGGGACGCGCAGCCCCGCCGGGTCGCTGCGCCGGTCGGTGCCGAGCACCGCCTCGAAGTTCGCGGGCCAGTCGCGCGTGAAGAAGAGGGAGTGGTGCGCGAGCTGGGGCAGCGCGCCCCGCACCCCCGCGAGCACGAGCAGTGCCGAGATCCCCGGGCCCTTGTCCTCCCACGACGCGGCGGGCAGGTCGGCCCACGCAGGGTCCAGGAGGGCGGTCTCGGTGTGGTGCCGGTCCGCGGCCGAGACGACGACGTCCGCCGCGACCACCTCCCCCGAGGCGAGGCGGACGCCCGTGACGCGCCCGCGCCGTCGGGCACCGGGGACCACCTCGATCCCGGAGACGTCGGCACCCGTCCGGAGCTCCGCGCCCTCCGCGCGGGCGAGGCGGGCCACGGCCTCGATCAGCGTGTGCATGCCGCCGCGCGGGTACTGCACGCCGTCGACGAGGTCGAGGTGGCTCATGAGGGAGTACAGCGCGGGCGCGCGGTAGGGCGAGGAGCCCAGGAAGACGGCGTGGTAGCCGAGGAGCTGCCGCAGCCGTGGGTCCTGCACGACCCGCGACGCGCGGTCCGCGAGCGACGCGCGCAGCAGCCCGGCGAGGCGTGGGAGCCGACGCAGCACCTCCGGGGAGAGCGCGCGGTCGGGCCGCTCGAACGTGGTGTAGAGGAAGTGGTCGAGCGCGAGCCCGTACGCCTCGCTCGCCTCGGCCGCGTAGGCGGCCACGCGGTCGCCGGCCCCAGGCTCGATCGCGTCGAACCGGGCACGGTTCACACCCGGGCTCGCCGAGAGCTCGAACGTGGACGGCGCACCGCCCGGGTCGTCGCGCTCGAAGAACACGCGGTACGCCGGGTCGAGCGGGACGAGGTCGAGGTGGTCCTCGACGCGCGCGCCGAGGAGGGCGAAGAAGTGCTCGAACACCTCCGGCATGAAGTACCAGGACGGCCCGGTGTCGAAGCGGAACCCGTCCACCTCGAGCGTGCCCGCACGGCCGCCCAGGACCTCGTGGCGCTCCAGCAGCGTGACGGTCGCGCCCCCGCGCGCGAGCAGCGCGGCGGTGGCCAGCCCCGAGATCCCGCCACCGACGACGACGACGCGCGGTGGCCTCACGCGAGCACCTTGCGCGGGCGGGAGGACCGGCCGGAGGCCATCTGGCCGAGGAGCTGGCCACCCGCGGCACGGGCTGCGAGCGCGACCTTGACCGTGTCGGGGACGCGCACGCGCGTCCGCAGGATGTCCTCCGGAGGCGTCGCCGCGAGGCGGGCGAGGAGGCGCTCGTAGACCGCGACCGTCGCCGCGACGGCGATCCGTGGCCGCACCGGGAGCCCTGGGAGCGCCGCGCGCGCCGCGGCGAGGTCCTCCTCGACCTCGTGGCAGAACGCCTCGACGTCGCGACGACGCAGCCGCCCCGGGACGACGCCGGGCAGGTAGGCGCGCCCGAGCTCGTCGTGGTCGGTGCGCAGGTCGCGCAGGAAATTGATCTTCTGGAACGCGGCGCCGAGCGCCCGCGCCCCGCGGACGAGGACCGGCTCCGCGACCCGCAGCGGATCGCCGGGACGACGGCGCGCGTTGAGGAAGACCGCGAGGCACATGAGGCCGACGACCTCCGCCGAGCCGTACACGTACCGCTCGTAGCTCTCGCGGTCGTGCACGCGCACCGTGAGGTCCGTGCGCATCGACGCGAAGAACGGGTCGAGCTCGGCGTGGCCGATGCCGCACCGGCGGGCGGTCCGCGCGAACGAGTGCACCACGAGGTTGGTTGACCACCCGCGGTCGAGCGCGCGCGCCACCTCGGCCTCCAGCTCGTCGAGGAGGTCCGCCGCGCCGTCGCCGCGGCGCGTGTCCACGACCTCGTCGGCGATGCGGACGAGGCCGTAGACGGCGTCGATCCCGTCGCGCGTCGGTGCGTCGAGCAGTCGCGCGCCCAGCCCGAACGAGGTCGAGTAGGACGCGAGCACGACCCGGCTCGTGCGCGCGGCGGTCAGGTCGTACAGCCGTGCCGGGTCGCTCTCGTCGCCCACAGGTCGTCCCGTCTCTCCCGTCGCCGGGGAACCTCCCCGGCTGATTCCTCAGCATGCTGAGGAAACCAGGGTGGCACGGGATGCCCGCGCTCACACCTCGGGAGCGCCCTCCGCGCCGCCGGCCGCCGCGACCTCGATGCGGCGCGGGCCCGCCTGCCAGGCCTCCCAGGCCGACGAGATGATCTCGGGCAGCCCGTTCGTCGCGGTCCAGCCGAAGAGCTCGTTGATCCGGCGCGGGTCGCCGACGAGCTGCGGCGGGTCGCCCGCGCGCCGCGGCAGGACCTCCGGCGTGACGTCGAGCCCGCTCACGCGCCCGATCTCGTCGATCACCTCGCGCACCGACGACCCCTGCCCGGTCCCGACGTTGAACACGTCGAACGGGCGCTCCTCGACGTCGAGGTACCCGAGCGCCGCGAGGTGCGCGTGCGCGAGGTCCAGGACGTGGATGTAGTCGCGGATGCACGTGCCGTCCGGCGTCGGGTAGTCGTCGCCGAAGATCTTGGGCTGCTCGCCGCGCTCCAGGCGGTCGAGCACCATCGGCACGAGGTTCAGCACGGCGGGGTCGCCGAGCTCCGGCCAGCCCGCGCCGGCCACGTTGAAGTAGCGCAGCGCGACGAACCGCAGGCCCCACGCACGACCGGCCGCGCGGCCGAGCCACTCGCCGACGAGCTTGGTCTCGCCGTAGGGGTTGATCGGCTCGGCGTGCAGCTTCTCCTCGACGAGGGAGACCGACGGCATGCCGTACGTCGCCGCGGACGACGAGAAGACCAGCCGATCGACGCCCGCCGCCTGCATCGCCGTGACGAGGTTCGTGAACCCGCCGACGTTCTGCTGGTAGTACCACGCCGGCTTCTCGACCGACTCGCCGACCTGCTTGCGCGCCGCGAAGTGGATCACTGCGCGCACGTCGTGCTCGGTGAGGGCGCGCGTCAGGACGTCCACGGCCTCCGGGGACGCCACGTCGACCTCGACGAGCGTCGCGTCGCCGACGCGGTCCGCGCGACCAGTGCTGAGGTCGTCGACCACGACCACCTTCTCGCCGCGCTCCTGGAGGAGGCGCACCACGTGCGCGCCGATGTACCCGGCTCCGCCGGTCACGAGGATCGTCATGGCACCCACCCTAGTGGGGCCGCACGGCTCGTCCGCCGCGCGCTCCTACGCGTGCCCGTGGGCCTCGCGGTCGCGCAGGGCGGCCGTCTCGAGCTGGAACGTCGAGTGCTCGACGGACACCGGGAAGTGGTGCGCGACGCACGAACGGACACGCTCCGTGATCTCGAGCGCGTGCCCGTCCCGGAAGCACGCGTCGTCGACGACGACGTGCGCCGAGATCGTCGGCAGGCCGGTCGCGACGGTCGACGCGTGGAGGTCGTGCACGTCCTCGACGTGGTCGAGCGAGAGGATGTGCGCCCGGACGTCGTCGAGGTCCAGCCCCTCCGGCGTGAACTCCATGAGCACGGCCGTCGCCTCGCGCAGGAGGCGGACGGCACGGGGGACGATGAGGAGCGCGATGAACAGGCCGGCGATCGCGTCCGCCTGCTGGTACCCCGTCGTCGCGATGACGACGGCGGCCACGATCACCCCGACCGACCCCAGGGCGTCGTTGACGACCTCCAGGAACGCCGCGCGCAGGTTGAGGTTCGCGCGGCGCCCGGACGCGAGGACGGCGATCGCGACGACGTTGCCGACCAGGCCGACGATCCCGAAGACGAGGAGCTCCGACGAGGGCACGTCCGGCGGCGAGAACAGGCGCCGTACGCCCTCGACGACGGCGTACGCGCCGACCGCGAGGAGGAGCGCCGCCTGCGCGAGGGCGGCGAGCACCTCGACGCGGCGGAAGCCCCAGGTGCGGCGCTTGGTCGCGGGCCGGAGCACGAGCGACGCCGCGACGAGCGCCACGGCCAGCCCTGTCGCGTCGGTGAGCATGTGCGCCGTGTCCGTGAGGAGCGCGAGGCTCCCCGTGAGGACCGCGCCGACGGCCTGCGCGACGAGGATCGTCGCGGTGATCCCGAACGCGACCGCGAGCCGTGCGCGGTGGTCGGGCGCGGCGACGTCCCCCGCACCGTGGTCGTGACCGGCTCCCATCACCCCTCCTATTCATCGTTCACCGACGATGATATCGGTGATCAGCGATGAATACCAGCCCGACTCCGCCGTACGACGGCGCCCGCCGAGGGCGCGGGGACGAGGTGGGGTCAGGGAGCGAGCGCGACGTGCTCGGCGTCGGCGAGGAGGTGCGCCACCTCGGGCCGGACGAGGCGGTACCAGGACGAGCGCCCCTCACGCCGCACGGCGACGACGCCCACGTCGCGCAGGGTCGTCAGGTGCGCGGAGACCGTCGACTGGGCGAGCCCGAGCTCGCGCGTGAGGTCGACGACGCGCCGCTCGGCGCCGGTCAGCAGGTGCACGATCGCGAGCCGGCTCGGGTCGGCGAGCGCGTGGAGCAGTCGCGCGACCGCCTCGTGGTCGTGCGCGCCGTCGTGCCGGGGGTCGCTCGCGGCGCTCGTCGTCACCACCCGATCGTAGCGATCGGCGCCCGCGCGCCGCGCGACCTCAGTCCCAGCCGAGCTCGTGCAGGCGGTCGTCGTCGATGCCGAAGTGGTGCGCGATCTCGTGGACGACCGTCACCGCGACCTCCTCGACCACGTCCTCGCGCGTCTCGCAGATCGCGAGCGTCGGGTTGCGGAAGATCGTGATGCGGTCGGGCAGCGCCCCCGCCGCCCACATGTGGTCGCGCTCCGTGAGGGGAACTCCCTCGTAGAGACCGAGCAGCTCGGGGTCGTCGGCGGGCGCGTCGTCCTCGACGAGCACCACCACGTTGTCCATCTGCGCCGCGAGGTCCGGCGGGACGAGGTCCAGCCCGTCGCGCACGGCGTCCTCGAACTCGGCCCGCGTCATCTCCACCACGCGACCATCCTCCCCTGTCGGCGGCACCCTCGGCGGCGCCGGCCACCGGGGAGCCCGGCCGAGGAGGCTGCCACGATCCGACCAGGAGGTCACGGTCGTGCCGCTGTACACTGGCGCACGTTCCTGAGCCCCCATCGTCTAGCGGCCTAGGACCCCGCCCTTTCACGGCGGTAGCACGGGTTCGAATCCCGTTGGGGGTACGCGTGATCGCACCGGGACCGGTGGCTACCAGCGGATTTACGGATCGGCTCCTCGGTACGGTACGATCCTCTCGGTTCGAAAGCGGGCCACCACACCACCAGGTTCACTGGTGAAAACCACCGGGTCCCCTGGTGTTAGGGTGTGTCTCGCGAAAGAACAGCAAGGCCCTGTAGCGCAGTTGGTTAGCGCGCCGCCCTGTCACGGCGGAGGTCGCGGGTTCAAGTCCCGTCAGGGTCGCGTGAGGCGAAGAGCCCGGTCGGCATCGGCCGGCCGGGCTCTTCCCCCATGGCTCTGTAGCTCAGTTGGTAGAGCGTTCGACTGAAAATCGAAAGGTCACCGGATCGACGCCGGTCGGAGCCACCGAAGAGACCCTCGCCCGGGATCCGGGCGGGGGTCTTCTGCATCCCACCGACGACGAGGTGCACCCCTCCCCCCGGCGTGCGCCGTAGGCCCTCGGGAAGTTGCGCACCGACCCGGGTGCCGGTTGAGTGGTGGGGTCACCTGCGGAAAGGCGGAGAGATGAGCGACTGGATCGACGGGCGCATCCCGCCCGAGGAGCAGAAGCCGACGGTCGGGCAGCTCGTCGAGCGCCTGTCCGAGCAGGCGACCCGCCTCGTCCGCTCCGAGATCGCGCTCGCGAAGGCCGAGCTCACGACGAAGGCCAAGCACGCCGGCATCGGCATCGGGCTCCTCGTGGTGGGCGGGGTGCTCGTCCTCTACGGCATCGGCTTCCTCTTCCACTCCGCCATGGAGGGCCTGGCGACCGTGATGCCGCTGTGGCTCGCCGCGCTGATCGTCGGCCTGGTGCTCGTTCTCGTCGCCGGTACGCTCGCGTTCGTCGGCGTCAAGCAGCTCCAGCGAGGCGTCCCTCCGACCCCGACCGGGGCGGTCGACAGCATCAAGGAAGACGTCGCGACCATCAAGGAAGGGCTGCGCCCGTGAGCGGAACCGACGGGGCCCCGGTGCCCCCGCTGACCCAGTCCCAGCTCGAGGACGAGATCGCGCGCACGCGCGCCGAGCTCGCAGGGACGATCGACGAGCTCACGACCCGCCTGGACCCGCGCGTCCAGGCCAAGCAGGCGGCGCAGCAGGCCAAGCAGGCCGCGACCGACACCGGGGCATTCCTCACGGGAGGCGGGCTGCCCGAGGAGGACCCGGACCGCTCGCGCAACGTCAAGCTGCTGCTGGGTGCCGTCGTGGCCGGTGTCGCGCTCGTCGCCGCGGCGATCCTGCGGCGGCGCTCCTAGCGCACTTCCCTGCACGTCCTCCAGGTCGAACCCGTCAGGACGTGCCGTGCCGTGTCCGTCGCGCCGGCCGTGCCGGCGGCGCTGGCGCGAGGACGGGTCAGGACTTGTCGGTGCCCTCCGCGGGCTCGCTGGCGGCGCCGAGCAGCGCCCGGACCTCGGACTCGCGGTAGCGGCGGTGCCCCCCGAGCGTGCGGATCGACGAGAGCTTGCCCGCCTTCGCCCAGCGGGTGACCGTCTTGGGGTCGACGCGGAACAGGCTGGCGACCTCGGCGGGCGTGAGCAGAACCTCGGACTCTCCGTGCATGGACATCACGACACCTCCTCCTGGTACGCGCTGGTCCGGCAGATACCCCGGATCACGACGACAGCACGACGCCAGTACCCTCCATTGTCGCAGCATGCGGATTTCGGGCGACTTGACGGACGGGTGAATTAGGCCGCCTATGGTCGGATCGGCCGGATAGGCGCTCGTGCGGCTTACGAGCCGTGCGGGGCCCGGGCTCCTCGACCACACGCAGGGCCCTCCGGACGCGGGCACCTGCCCCCGCTCGTGGAGACTCTGTGACGGTGGGCACGTCCGCAGCCCGTCGCGGTCTTCTGAGTGGATGGAATAGGCCCTGAGCATGTACCGTTGGACCCTGAACAGACGAAACTACACCCCGGGGCCGCACGTCTGAGCACGTAGCCGCCCCGCTTCTACGTTGAGGGGGTCGGAGCCATGGGCCGCGGCCGTCAGAAGGCAAAGCAGACCAAGGTCGCTCGCGCGCTGAAGTACTACAGCCCCGAGACGAACTACAGTGCGCTCGAGCAAGAGCTCACCGGTCACAGCCACACGGATGTCGTGACGGACTCGCGCTTCGGCGCCGAGTCGTCGGACGACCTCGAGCGCTACGACCAGCGCTACAACGACTGGTCCGACGACCGCTGACGGTCGCCGACCACCTTCCTCTCCGCGATCTCGCGCGGAAGCGTCTCGACCTCGACCGCGCCGTCCCCTGCCCTCGGTAGGCGACGGCGCGGTCGTCGTTCGTGACCCGTGCGCTCGCGCACCGGACCAGCGCCCCGCCCCGAGGTCTCCGCACCGTGGCCGTCGTCGTGCCCTGACGTCGTCGCGACCCGGCGCAGAACGGCATCCCCGAGCGGGCAGGCAGGTGCCGGACCCGCCCGGGGAGAGCGGAGCTCAGGCGCGGTAGTCGCCGACGAGGCGCACGGCGCCCGCCTGGACACCCTTGGTGCCGGCGACGAGGTCGCCGTCCGCGACGTCCCGGGCCGCAGCCGGGTCGAAGGCCTCGACCGCGCCGAGCACCCAGGCGGGGACGCCGAGCGCGGCACAGCGGGCGAGCGCGGCGTCGACGCCGTCGGCGCCGACGACCGCGACCATGCCGACGCCGAGGTTGAGCGTGTTCTCGAGGTCGCCGCGCGGCACGCCACCCAGCTCGCGCACGAGGCGGAAGACCGGCGGGACGTCCCAGCTCGCGCGGTCCACGACGCCGACGAGCCCGGCGGGCAGCACGCGCGCGAGGTTCGCGGCGAGCCCGCCGCCCGTGACGTGCGTGAACGCGTGGACCTGCGCGGCGTCGTCGGCGGCCAGCGCGAGGCAGTCGCTCGCGTACACGCGCGTGGGCTCCAGGAGCTCCTCGCCGACCGTGCGCCCGAGCTCGTCCACGTGCCGCTCGAGGCCCCAGCCCGCGTGCTTGAGCACGGCGCGCACGAGCGAGTACCCGTTCGAGTGCAGGCCCGACGAGGCCATGGCGACGAGAACGTCGCCCTCACGGACGCGCTCGGGGCCGAGCAGCCTGTCGGCCTCGACGACGCCCGTCGCCGCGCCGGCGACGTCGTACTCGTCCGCACCGAGCAGACCAGGGTGCTCCGCGGTCTCGCCGCCCACGAGCGCGGTGCCCGCGACCTCGCAGGCCGCCGCGATGCCGCGGACGATGCCCGCGATGCGCTCGGGCACGACCTTGCCGCACGCGATGTAGTCCGTCATGAACAGGGGCTTGGCGCCCACCACGACGATGTCGTCCACGACCATGCCGACGAGGTCGAACCCGATCGTGTCGTGGACGTCGAGCGCCTGGGCGATCGCGACCTTGGTGCCCACGCCGTCGGTCGACGTCGCGAGCAGGGGGCGACGGTAGGTCACGACCTCGGAGAAGTCGTAGAGGCCCGCGAAGCCACCGACGCCACCGAGCACCTGCGGTCCGTGGGTGCGGCGCACGGCGTCCTTCATGAGCTCGACGGCCTTGTCACCGGCCTCGGTGTCGACGCCCGCGGCGGCGTAGGTGAGGCCCGTCTGGGGCGAGTCGGCAGTCACGGTGTCGGCTCCAAGGAGGTCTCGCGGCGCACGCGCCGGTGGTGCGGGTGGTCTCGGTTCGGCATCAGGGGTGAGCTCACGGGTGCTGGAGCGCGCCGGCCCCGCCGGCGGTCACCGCCAGGCTGCGCAGCCCGTCCTCGGGCGCGCCGAGCGGGAGCTCGGCCTGCTCGAGGAGGTGCTTGCCGAGCTGGTCGTCGGGCGGCAGCTCGATGGGGTACTTCCCCGTGAAGCACGCGGTGCAGAGCTGCGACGACGGCTGCTCGGTCGCCGAGATCATGCCCTCGGTCGAGATGTAGCCCAGGCTGTCGGCGCCGAGCGACTGCCCGATCTCGTCGGGCGAGAGGCCGTTGGCGATGAGCTCGGCGCGCGACGCGAAGTCGATGCCGTAGAAGCACGGCCACTTCACGGGCGGCGAGCTGATGCGCACGTGCACCTCGGCCGCCCCGGCCTCGCGGAGCATGCGGATGAGCGCGCGCTGCGTGTTGCCGCGCACGATCGAGTCGTCGACGACGACGAGGCGCTTGCCGCGGATGACGTCGCGCAGGGGGTTGAGCTTGAGCCGGATGCCGAGCTGGCGCAGCGTGTCCGACGGCTGGATGAACGTGCGCCCGACGTAGGCGTTCTTGGTCAGCCCCTGGCCGAACGGGATGCCCGACTCGGCGGCGTAGCCCACCGCGGCGGGCGTGCCGGACTCGGGGACGGGGATGACGAGGTCGGCGTCGACGGAGTGCTCGCGCGCGAGCTGGCGACCCATCTCGACCCGCGCAGCGTGCACGGAGCGGCCGTTGATCGAGGTGTCAGGGCGCGCGAGGTAGACGTACTCGAAGACGCAGCCCGCGCGCTCGGCGGGCGCGAAGCGCTGCGAGCGCAGGCCGTCCGCGTCGATCGCGATGAGCTCGCCCGGCTCGACCTCGCGCACGAACGACGCGCCGACGATGTCGAGCGCCGGCGTCTCGCTCGCGACGACCCAGCCGCGCTCGAGGCGGCCGAGGACGAGCGGACGCACGCCCTGCGGGTCGCGCGCGGCGTAGAGGGTGCGCTCGTCCATGAAGACGAGCGAGAAGGCGCCGCGCAGGCGCGGCAGCACCTCGAGCGCCGTGGCCTCGAGCGTGTGGTCCGCGTCGCCCGCGAGGAGCGCGGTGACGAGCGCCGTGTCCGTGGTGTTGCCGCGCGCGAGCTCGCCGCGGCGCTGGCTGCCGTAGCGCTCCGCGACGAGGTTGACGAGCTCCGCGGAGTTGGTGAGGTTGCCGTTGTGCCCGAGCGCGACGGTCCCGGACGCGGTGGCGCCGAGCGTCGGCTGGGCGTTCTCCCACGTCACGCCGCCCGTGGTCGAGTACCGGCAGTGCCCGACGGCGATGTGCCCCGTCAGGGCGTTGAGGGCCGTCTCGTCGAACACCTGGGAGACGAGTCCCATGTCCTTGTAGACCAGGATCTGCTCACCGTTGCTGGTGGCGATGCCGGCCGACTCCTGGCCTCGGTGCTGCAACGCGTACAGCCCGAAGTAGGCGAGCTTGGCGACCTCTTCGCCGGGCGCCCAGACACCGAAGACGCCGCAGGCGTCCTGGGGGCCTTTCTCGCCGGGCATGAGGTCGTGGTTGAGAAGTCCATCTCCGCGGGGGGCCACGTACCTCAGTGTCCCACAGCAGGCGCGTCGGGACCGAAGCGCGAGGTCATGCGGACGGCAGGCCCGCGCGCGCGGCCGCGGTGCCGTCGGGGCAGGCGTTCACGGAGGCGTTACGTCGTCCCACCTGTCGGGCAGGGGTTTCGCTGCGTGGGAACGCCGCGCTTGAATCTCGACTTACCCGACCGCGGCAGTCGAGTATCACGCAGGCTGCCCCGGCCGTCCCGCTCGATCACCTGACCGAGCCCCGCTCCGCCCCTGCACGACCACCCGTTCCCGGCTTCCCCGGGACCCCGACGAAGGACGACACCATGCGACGCCTCCGGACGACGATCACCCTCGCGGCTGCCGCGGCAGCCACCGCCCTGGTCCTCACCGCCTGCGCGCCGACCGCCGTCGACGGGTCGGGCGGTGGTGACGCGAGCGGCGACGCGAGCTCCGACGTCGAGCCCACGACCCTCTCCCTGGTCGGCTTCGCCGTGCCCAAGGCGGGCAACGACGCCGCGCAGGAGCTGTGGGGCGAGACCGAGGACGGCCAGGGCGTCACGTGGGAGACGTCGTACGGCGCCTCCGGCGACCAGAGCCGCGCCGTCGCCGACGGGCTGGAGGCCGACTACGTGCACTTCTCGCTCGAGGGCGACGTCACGCGCCTCGTCGACGCCGGCCTCGTCGCCGACGACTGGAACGCGGGCGAGAACAAGGGCATCGTCAGCCAGTCCGTCGTCGTGCTCGTGGTGCGCGAGGGCAACCCGAAGAACATCCAGAGCTGGGAGGACATCGTCCAGCCCGGCGTCGAGATCGTCACCCCCAACCCCGGCTCGTCCGGCTCGGCCCGCTGGAACATCCTCGCCGGCTGGGGCAGCGTCATCGCGAACGGCGGCTCGGAGGAGGACGCGACCGAGTACCTGCGGAAGTTCTTCACCAACGCCGTCGCGCTCCCGGGCAGCGGTCGCGACGCGACGACCGCGTTCACGTCCGGCACGGGCGACGTCCTCCTCTCCTACGAGAACGAGGCGATCCTCGCGCGGCAGAACGGCGAGACGTTCGACTACGTCGTCCCGGACCAGACGCTCCTCATCGAGAACCCGGCAGCGGTGACGGTCGACGCCGACCCGAAGGCCCAGAGCTACCTCGACTTCGTGCTCACGCCCGAGGGCCAGGAGGCGTTCGCGCACGTGGGCTTCCGCCCCCTGACCGGCGACGTCGACTTCGACGTCGAGGGCGCCAACGACCCGAGCGACCCGTTCCCGGCCGTCCCGACGCTCCTCACCATCGCCGACGACTTCGGCGGCTGGTCGGCCACGAACGACAAGTTCTTCGGCGACGAGGGCCTCGTGACGAAGATCCAGGCCGAGACCGGGAAGCAGTGACCCGTGTCCTCGACCCTCGCTGAACGACCGGGCCGGGCGGCGCGCGAGCGCCGCCCGGCTCCGGCCGCGTCACGGCCGCGCCGGGTCCGGCCGGCACGCCGGACGCCCAACGGTCCCTACCGCCTCACCCCGGCTTCCGGTCTCGGGCTCGGGGTCGCGCTCGTGTGGTTCTCGGCGCTCGCGCTCGTCCCCCTCGTCGCGGTGCTCGTCGAGACGTCGGTCGGCGGCTGGCCGGCGTTCGCCGCCGCGGTCACGCAGCCGCAGACCGCCGCGGCGCTGACCCTCACCGTCACGCAGGCGCTCGCCGTGACGGCCGTCAACGTCGTCATGGGCACGCTCATCGCCTGGGTCCTCGTGCGCGACCGGTTCCCCGGGAAGCGGCTCCTCGAGGTCCTCATCGACATCCCGTTCGCCCTCCCGACGATCGTCGCCGGCCTCGTGCTGCTCGCGCTCTACGGGCCCTCGGGACCGCTCGGGATCGACGTCGCCAACACGCGCGCCGCCGTCTTCCTCGCGTTCCTCTTCGTCACGCTGCCCTTCGTGGTGCGCAGCGTGCAGCCCGTGCTCGCCGAGCTCGACCGCGACGTCGAGGAGGCCGCCGCGTCGCTCGGCGCCACCCGCTTCACGACCTTCCGCCGCGTCGTCCTCCCCGCGCTCGCCCCCGCGATCACCGCGGGCGCGGCCCTGTCGTTCGCGCGCGCGATCAGCGAGTACGGCGCGCTCGTCCTGCTCTCCGGCAACCTGCCGATGCGCACCGAGGTCGGCTCGGTCCGCATCCTCAGCTACCTGGAGAACGGCCAGCCCGAGCAGGCGGCGGCCGTCGCGTCGGTGCTCCTGCTCGTGTCTCTCCTCGTCATCGCGACGATCCAGCTCCTCCAGCGAAGGGTGGCCCGCCGTGGATAGCTCCCCCTGGGTGCGCCGCACGCTGCGCGCCGTGGTCGTCGTGTACCTGGTGCTGCTCGTCGGGTGGCCCGTCTCGCTCGTCGTGCGCGGCGCGTTCGCGGACGGGCTCGAGACGTTCCAGCGCGCCCTCACCGACCCGTCCGTCGTCTTCGCCCTCCAGCTCACCGCCGCCGTCGCGGTGCAGGTCGTGCTGATCAACACGGTCTTCGGCGTCGGGATCTCGATGCTCATCGTGCGCTACGACTTCCCGGGCAAGGCCCTCCTCAACGCGCTGCTCGACCTCCCGCTGTCGGTCTCCCCCATCGTCGTCGGGCTCTCGCTCGTCCTCGTGTACGGGAAGAACGGCTGGTTCGGCGGCGCGCTCGAGGACGCCGGGCTCCAGGTGATCTTCGCGCCGCCGGGCATCGTCCTCGCGACGGCGTTCGTGTGCCTCCCGCTCGTCATCCGCGAGGTGGTGCCCGTCCTCACCGAGCTCGGCACCGACGAGGAGCTCGCCGCGACGAGCCTCGGGGCGACCTGGTTCCAGACCTTCCGGCGCATCACGCTGCCCGCGATCAAGTGGGCGGTGGTCTACGGCGTCGTGCTCACGCTCGCCCGTGCCCTCGGCGAGTTCGGCGCCGTCAAGGTGGTCTCCGGCAACTTCGAGGGCCGCACCCAGACCTCCACGCTCCTCGTCGAGCAGCGCTACCAGGACTTCGAGCAGGGCACCGCCTACGCGGTCGCGTTCCTCCTCGCGTCCGTGTCCGTCGCGTGCATCGTCGCGGTGACCTTCCTCCGCTCCGACGACGCCGGCGGCTCCCGCACCCGCCGCACCGCCCCCCGAACCGCCGCCCCCACGGAGGCCGACGCATGAGCATCGAGATCCGCAACGTCCGCAAGACCTTCGGCGACTTCGTCGCGCTCGACGACGTCTCCGTGTCCGTCCCCACCGGTCGCCTCACCGCGCTGCTCGGCCCGAGCGGCGGCGGCAAGTCGACGCTCCTGCGCGTCGTCGCCGGGCTCGAGGTGCCCGACGCCGGCGAGATCGAGATCGAGGGCCGCGACGCGACGAACCTGCCCGCGCGCCGCCGCAACGTGGGCTTCGTCTTCCAGCACTACGCGGCGTTCAAGCACCTGAGCGTCGCGCGGAACGTGGCGTTCGGGCTCGAGATCCGGCGCACCCCGAAGGCCGAGGTCGCCGAGCGCGTCGACGAGCTCCTGCGCCTCGTGCACCTCGAGAGCTTCGCGCACCGGCTGCCGTCGCAGCTCTCCGGCGGCCAGCGCCAGCGCATGGCGCTCGCGCGGGCGCTCGCGATCCGGCCGAGCGTCCTGCTGCTCGACGAGCCGTTCGGCGCGCTCGACGCCAAGGTCCGCAAGGAGCTGCGCGACTGGCTGCGCCGTCTGCACGACGAGATCCCCGTGACCACGGTGTTCGTCACGCACGACCAGGAGGAGGCGCTGGAGGTCGCGGACGAGATCGTCGTCGTCAACGAGGGCCGCATCGAGCAGGTCGGCACGCCCGACGACCTCTACGACCGCCCCGCGAACGACTTCGTGATGAGCTTCCTCGGCCCGGTGACCCGGCTCGGCGGCGTCCTCGTCCGCCCCCACGACGTGCACGTCGAGGTGCTGCCCGACGGCACCGCGGACGGCACCGTGGACGGCGCGGTGCCGTCGCGCCCGGGCGGCCCCGTGACCGGGGTCGTGACCCGCACGACGCGCGTCGGGTTCGAGGTGCGTGCCGAGGTGGCCACCGAGGACGAGGTGGTGTCCGTCGTCGTGACCCGCGCGGAGGCCCGGACGCTGGGTCTCGCGCCGGGCGTCGCCGTCCGGCTCGCCCCGGCCGAGGGCGCGCCGACGTCCGTCGCTCCCCGGCCGGTCGGCGCGTCGGTCCCTGGCTGACCCGCGGTCCCGCACCGCCCCGACGCGGCCCCGACGCGGCCCCGTCGCGGCCCGGGTGCCGCCCCGACGCCGCGGACGGGTCGCTATCCTGCCGGCGTGGCTCCCTCTCGCGTCGACCCCGCGCACCGGGACGGCGACGACCGTGACCGCGACGGCCGACCTCGGCACCGCCGCGAGCGGGCGGCCTACCGGTTCGTGGAGGTCCGCGCCGCCGCGGGCCCGGTCCGGCTCGACGGCCTCACGGCAGGCGTCGGGGCGTTCCTCGTCGGCACGGTCCTGGGCTTCCTCGTCCTCCTCGGGCTCGGGCTCGTCGGCGGTGAGCTGGTCTCCGGCGGGCGGTACGAGGCCGACGAGGTCCTGCGCTCGACGATCGGCTGGTGGGTCCTGGTCCTCGCCGTCACCGTGCCGGTCTTCGTGCCGGCGCACGCCGCGGCGACGCTCGCCGTCACCCGCGCCCTGCTGGCCGAGGACCGGCCCCGCACCGACGTCCCGCCGCACTCGGTGCGGAAGCGCGTGGCGGAGTCGAGCCCGGCGGGGGCGCTCGCCGGGCTCGCCTGGACGTACCTCGTCCTCGCGCTCCTCGCCGGAGCGGTCGGGCTCTTCGCGATGGACCGCGACGACGCCGAGCGCACCCCGACCGTCGTGGTCTCCGCCGTGGTCGGGGTCGTGACCGCGACCGGCCTGCTGCTCCTGCCCGGGCTGCGCACGCGCTGGTCCGCCTGGCAGGACGTCGTACGCACGACGTGGGGTCCGAACGAGGTGCGCTTCGCCGAGGAGGCCGAGCGTCGTCGCCGCGCCGCGCTCGGCCCGTCGGCACCCGTGCGCCCGGCCGGTCGCACCGCGCTCCGGAACGACCGGGCGGCCGCCGTGCTGGGCGGTGCCGGCCTGGTCGGCCTCGTCCTGTTCCTGGTCGGCCTGTGGATGCGGCACCCGCGCAAGTTCGGTCCGGACCGGTACTACGGGCCGGTGGGCGAGGTGTCGATCGACGTCCTCGTCGGCGTGGGCGGTGCGCTGGTCGGGGCGGCGCTGCTCGTCGGCGCGGTGTGGCTCCTGCTCCCGGTGTCACGACAGGGACGGCAGCGCCGGGCGGGTCTCGCGCTCCTGCGCTCCCCGGAGCCGTCCGCACCGCCCGCCGACGACGTCGTCCGGGAGCTCCTGTCCCCCTGGTCGGCGTCCACGACGGTCGCCCTCGTGCTCCTGGCGGGCTCCGGGATGCTCGCGCCCTCCGTCCTGGCCAGCATGTCGGGCGGCGGCGTCACGCTCCTGGTCGACGCGGTGCCGTCCGCTGCCACGGCGGCGGTCCTGGTCGCCGTGACCCTCGCGGCGCTCTGCGTCGTCGTGGTCGGCGTGGCGCGGTCGGCGCGCTACCGCGCGCTGGTGCGCGAGCGCTGGCACGTGGGCGACGACGGACCCGGCTGACGCCCGGGCCCGGCACGCGGTGACGGGACGGGTCAGCGGCGCCCGCGCAGGCTCCGCCGGTCTGCGAGGACCGCCCACAGGCCCGCGACGGACGCGCCGAGCGCGGCGCACGTGACGACGATGACGGTGAAGTACACGCCCGGCTTGAAGACCGGGGCGGCGGCGGGCGACTGCAGCCAGGCGCCGCCGATCCCGAGGCCGAGCACCGTGCCCAGCACCACGCCGACGGTGAAGAACGCCCCGTAGCGCGGCGCGCGGCGGACCGTCGTCGGATCCACGACGGTCTCGATCTCGACCTCGTCCGCCGCCTCGGTCGCGTCCTCGGCCTCGGCCTCGCGCTCGGCGCGGCCCGTCCCGGCCGCGCCCGCGGGCACGGCGCCCTCGGCACCTGCGGACGCGAGGGGCGACGACGGCGCGGCGCCGGGCTCCACGTCGGGCGCTGTGTCGCGCACCGCGTCGGGTACCGCCGACCCGTCGGGGGCGTCGGCGTCGGGCACGGGGGACTGCTCGGGGCTCACGACCACGACCCTACCCGCGGTTGCTGAGAGCCCCGTGCGCCCGAGCACGGGCGGGCTCGGGCGTCTCGCCCGCCGGGCCCGGACGCACCGCGACCCGGGCCCGTCGGACGGGACCCGGGTCGCGGGACGCGGCGCCGCCTCGTCGGCGGCGCCGCACGGCGTCAGCGAACCGTCAGCCGCAGGTCTGGCCCTGGAAGGGGACCTCGTACTCCTGCGTCACGCCGTCCAGCGTGGCGGTGAAAGTCACCGTCCCGCCCTCGACCGACGTGGCCCGGGTATTGAACGACTGGTACGCGTTCTTGCCCGGCTGGAGGTTCGGGAACCGCTTGGAGCCGTAGGGCGTCTCGACGACGACCTCGACCGGAACGTCCTCGCCGTTGGTCGCCCGGACCGCGACGTGGACGAACTTCCCCATGCAGCGGGCAGAAGCCTCGAGGTTCTCGAGCACCACCGTCGGGGCCGCGGCCTCGACCGTGACCGGGATCCGGGCGGTCGTGCCGCTCGGCGCGGCCACGACCCAGAGGTCGTAGTCGCCCGCCGCGGCGTCGGCCGGGACCGTCGCCGTCAGCGTCGCCGCCCCGCCGGTCACCGTGGCGGTGCCCGCCGGGGTGCCCGGGTTCGCCGGGTCGAACGTGGCGTCCGCCGCGACGAGGTAGCCGTCCACCGTCGTGTTCGACGGCGACCCGAGCGACGTGAGGTTGAGGCCCGAGAGCCCCACGCTCACGTCGTCGCCCGCGGTCACGGTGCCGGGCAGCGCGTCGACCACCACGCGCGACCGGTCGAACGACGGCGACACGGGCGAGCTCTGCTGCAGGTACGCGATCCACGCGTCCCGGTCGACCAGACCGGAGTCGCGCGGGTCCGTGCCCTCGGTGAACACCCGGAAGTTGTCGCCACCGGTCGCGAGGAAGGAGAACGTCGCCACGCGGTACTCGCCCGCGAGGTCGATCGGCTCCCCGTTGATCGTCACCGACGAGACGTTGCTCCCCGGGGTCGCGTTCGCGTCGGCGGTCTCCGCCGTCCACGACACGTTGTCCGAGAGCCCCAGGGCGAGGTACGGACGCGACGGGCGCGTGCCGTCGGCGTTCGTCTGCCACTGCTGCTCGAGCATCTCGACGACCTGCTCGCCCGTGAGGGTCACGGTCCACAGGTTGTTGACGAACGGCAGCACCGCGTTGGCCTCGGCGTAGGTGATGACGCCGTCGCCGTTGTGGAAGAGCTCGTTGCGGAGCCCGCCCGGGTTGACGACGCCGATGTCGGCCCCGCCACGCGCCGGGTCGGACAGCGTGGCGAGGAGCGAGTCGGCGACGAGGTTCCCCAGCGTCGACTCGGAGGCGCGGTCGTCGCGGCCCGTGGTCGGCAGCGGGCCCGAGCCCACGTACGTCCCGCCGGGACCGGTGTAGGAGCCGCCGGAGTACGCCGTCGTGATGTCCGCCGTGACCTCACCCACCGGCTGCGCGCCGATGATGTCGGCCTGCTTGAGCGCCGCGTCGACGATCGTCTTGACCGCCGCGACCCGCGGGTACGTCGCGACGAGCGTCGCGTCGTCCGTCGTCGTGCGCGCGACGTTCTGCGCCGTGTACGCCGTGACCTCGTGGGTCGCGGTGTCCACGGTGAGCGACACGTGCCCGATGAACTCGCCGTAGTTGCCGGTCTGGACGATCGGGCGGGTCTTGCCCGGGACGCCCGGGACGGGCGCGTCCCACGCGTACTGCTTGTGGGTGTGGCCCGTGAAGATCGCCGCGACGCGCGCGTCGGTCCCGTTGACGATGTCCGCGAAGGCGCCGCCCGCGGCGACCTCCTCCTCGAGCGTCGCGCCGTCGGGCGTGCCCGCCGACGCACCCTCGTGGACGAGGCCCACGACCACGTCCGCCTCGCCGTTCGCCGGGTCGCCGTCCTGGAGCTGGGCGGTGACGCGGTTGAGCGCCTCGACCGGGTCCCCGAAGTCCAGGTCCGCGATGCCCGACGGCGTGACGAGCGTCGGGGTCTCCTCGGTCACGACGCCCACGAAGCCGACGTCGAGCCCGTCGATCTCGACCACCTGGTACTCGGGCAGTGCCGGGTTCGTCGTGCCCTTGTCGTACACGTTCGCGCCCAGGTAGGCCCAGTCGGCCTCGTCGCTCACACGGCCCGTGAGGTCCGCGAAGCCCTGGTCGAACTCGTGGTTGCCGACGGCGGAGGCCGCGAGGTCGAGCGCGTTCAGCACGTCGATCGTCGGCTGGTCCTGCTGGAGCGCCGACGCGAACAGGGAGGCGCCGATGTTGTCGCCCGCCGAGACGAAGGCCGTCCCGTCGGGGTTCGCCGCGCGCAGCTGCTCGATCGTGCCCGCGAACTTCACGGTGTTGGCGTCGATGCGACCGTGGAAGTCGTTGATCGCCAGCAGGTCGAGCTGCGTGGTGCCCGGCCCGGCGTCGCCGAGCTGGAGGCCGACGAGCACCGGGTCGTGGTCGGACGACCGGAACGGCGTCGTGTCGTAGAGGATCGACGCGTTGTAGTTGTACCGGCTGTACTCGTTGGCGATGGGCTCGACCGAGTTGATGTTCCACACGTCCGTGCCGGTGACGGCGCTCGCCGCGCCCGCCGAGGCGAACACGTGGTCGAGCGAGCCGACGTACCCGTCGAACAGGTAGGTGTGCTCGCCGGTCGTCTCGCCGAGGTCGGCGTAGCCCGCGTCCTTGAGGACCTCGAGCGGGTCCTCCTGGGAGTACGAGTTGAAGTCGCCCGCGAGCAGGATCTTGTCCGTGCCCGCGTCCGCCGCGACGTCCTCCGCGAAGCCGACGAGTGCCGTCGCCTGCGCGACGCGCGACGCGTTGAACGCGCCCTGGCCGTCGCCCGAGTCCTCGTCGCCGGGCAGCACGGGCGTGCCGGAGCCCTTCGACTTGAGGTGGTTCGCGACGACGAGCACGTCGTCGCCCGCGGCGTCGTCACCCTCGGAGACCCCGCCTGCCGGCTGGAACACCTGCGCGAGCGGCTCGCGCGCGTTGACGAACGCCGGGTCGTCGAGCAGGATCCGCGAGTCCCCGACCGGCTCGGCCGCGTCCACCTGGTAGATGTACGCGAGCCGGATCACGTCCTCCTCGTCCGGCAGCGCGGCCGGCGACGGGACGAACGCCCACTCGTCGGCGCCCGCGGCCTCGTTGAGCGCGTCGACGAGGTCCGAGAGCGCCTGGTCGCGGTCCTTGCCGAACGGCGTCGAGTTCTCGATCTCCATGAGCGCGACGACGTCGGCGTCGAGCGCGTCGATCGCCGCGACGATCTTGGTCTCCTGGCGCTCGAGGTTCTCGGCGTTCGCCGCGCCGCGGGCGTCGCAGCCACGGTTGACCGTGATCGGGTTGCCCGCGCGGTCCGTGTAGTACGTGCAGCCCGTGAGCTGGTCGCCCGTCGTCGTGAAGTAGTTGAGCACGTTGAACGTCGCGACCGATAGGTCGCCCCCGACCTCGGCCGGGGCGTCCTCGCGCGTGTTCGCGAACGAGGCCGGCTGCACCGTGGCGGCGTTCCCGCCGTCACCCGCGGTGAGCTGCGTGAGCGGCTGGAACGTCCACGCGTCGAAGCGGTAGTCGAGGATGACCGGCGTCGTGAAGGACACGCCCGCGCCGACGCGCGCCGGCGCCCCGCCCGTGAGGTACGGGAGCGGGATGCCCTTGTTCGCCGTGTTGTTGAAGTTGGTCGTCGCCCCGTCGTCGAGCACGACACCGCGCGCCGCGCGGTCCGCGACGGCGGCCGCGGCCTCCGCGCTGCCCGGACGCCCGGCCGACGTCGGCTGGACGAACGGGTCCGTGCCCGCGGCGAGCAGGAACGAGCCGTAGAAGTTCGTGTCGTAGTTGTCCGCGACGACGTAGTCGCCCGCGGGCTGCACGAGCATGCCCTCGAGCACCTCGCGCGCGGCGTCGGTCGCGGGGAACGCGACGTTCGCGGGCTTGACCGCCTCGGCCGCCTCGTCGAGGACCGTCCAGCCGCCCGCCGCGGGCGTGATCTGCGTCAGCGTGAAGTACTCGGACACCGCGCCCGTGACCTCGACGTGGTCGCCGACCTGCACGGCCGCGGCCCCGGCCTTGGAGTAGACGAAGATCGCGTCCGACGCCGTGTGCGAGGCGTCGAGGTCGCCGCCCGTACCCTCGGTCTGCAGGTAGAAGCCGTCGTAGCCGCCGGTGGGGTAGGTGGCGGTGACGACGCCGCGCGTCGTGACGGTCTGGCCGACGAGGGGGCTCGTCGCACCGGTGCCCTGGATCTCCGCGATCGGGACGACCTCGCCCGGCTCGGGGCCCGGTCCGCCGCCGTCGTCACCGCTGTTCTGCGGGGTGACGCTGCTGGAGAGCGTGAAGTCCTTGCTGTTGTCGTCCGTGTCCGCGAACCCGGTGCGGTTGATCGACGCCGGCACGTTGTTGGCCGACGGCGCGGGGCTCACGGCGGTCTCGAACGTGTTCGACGTCCCGTACCCGACGAGGTCCACGACGTTCGCGGCACCCGCGGCGTTGCCCGCGGGCAACGTGACCGCCGAGGTGGAGCGCACGAGCGCGAGGGTGCCCGTCGTGCCCGACGGGTTGAGGCCCCCGGTCGCGTCCGGCGTCGGCAGCGCCGCGCCGGTCGACCCGTTGGAGCCACCCTGCACGAGGAAGTAGCCCCCGGGCGCGACCGTACCGGTCAGCGGCGTGACGCCGGTGAAGGCGCCCGTCCCCGTCGCCGAGCGGTACTGGAGCGACATGCCGGAGAGGTCGATCGCCGCCTGCGTGGGGTTGTACAGCTCGACGAACTTGTGGGTGTAGGGGGCGTTGGCGCTGCCGCCGCTCAGGTAGGCCTCGTTGATGACGAGGCCCGACCCGTCGGGCGCCGCGCTCGCGGCGGTGGCCGCCGCGACGGAGAGCGGCGCGGCGAGGGCCACGGTCAACGTGCCCGCCACCACCCTCCGTCGCCGCAGGTGCTGGTGGTCGGTCACGCTGACTCCTTCATCTCGTGCGGACGGCCGGGCAGCAGTCGCGCGTCCATCGATCCAGTCCACGACTCGGACGGGTCGACGCCCTGCCTCCGCAGGACATCGCACCCCACCTGGATGAACGGGCGGTTGCTGCCACGTCACCGCCGCGAGAACGTCGCCGCACGTCGTCGTGCCGCGAGCGCCCGCACGGACGGCGGCCGATCATCATCGGACGCTAGCCCTCCGCGTCGCGCGCCGCCAGACCTGGGGGCGAGAACGTTACGCACCGGTAACACACCCGTCCCGGACGCCCGGTCCGGAGCGCGACCTCAGCGAGGGCGTGCCGCCTGGAGCGGCAGGAGCCACGAGATGTCGGACCGCTCGCCCGACGCGCGGACACGGCCGTCGGCGACGGCCTCGGCCCACGCGAGCGCGCCGGTCACGAGGCCGAGCCACGTCTGCGGGTCCGTCTCCACGACGTTGGGCGGCGTCCCTCGCGTGTGCCGAGGGCCCTCGACCGCCTGCACCGCGCCTGCCGGCGGCACGCGCACCTCGACCGTGTGCCCGGGCGCCACGTCCGCGAGCTCCTCGAGCGTGAACCGCACCGCGGTCGTCACGGCCCTGCGGTCGGCGGGGTCGGCGCGCCACGCCGCGAGGGCGAGGCGGCCGGCGGCCGGGTCGGTACGTCGTCGGGCGGGCACGAGGACCAGCCTAGGTCGCCCCGCCCACCCTCAGCCGACGGTGAACCGGACGCGGCGCTCCGCCACCGACGCCTCGCGCAGCGTCGCGCGCACGGGGTCGCCGAGCGGGAGGTCGGCGCCCTCGGTGCTCTCGACCGGCGCGCGGACCGCGGGGTCGGTGAGCACCACCTGGCCGCGCCGCGCACCCGACGCGTCGCCGCCCTCCCGCTCGAGGCGCCGGCCGCGCTCCCGGTCGTCCTCGACGTCGACGACGACGCCGTCGAACTCCTCCCCCTCGCGCCCGCTCAGCAGCGCCGCCTCGACGACGTCGACGATCGCGCGCTCGTACGACCCCGCGCGCTGGCCCGTCCGCGCCATCGTGCGCGGCAGCCCGGGCAGCGCGTCGAGCACCCAGCGCGGCACCTCAACGCCCGCGCACAGCGCGAGGCAGACCTCCGTGCCGTACCGGTCCACGAGCCGTCGCAGCGGCGCGGTGACGTGCGCGTACTCGGCGCCGATCGCGGCGTGCGCAGCGTCGTCGGGCACGCCGGGTTCCTGGCCCGTCCCCCCGAACGCCTCGTACGACGCCCCGCGGAAGAGCGACGTCGCCTCGTTGAGGAAGGCCGCGTGGCGCGGGACGCGCGAGTCGAGGGTCGGCACGAGGTCCGCGTACGCCGTCTCGCGCGGCCAGTCGATGCCGAGGGCGCGCGCGGTGCGCCGCAGGCGCGCGAGGTCGCGCGGGTCGGCCTCCGGCAGCGCGCGGAAGACGCCGACGCCGCCCGCGCGCATGAGGCGCGCCGCCGCGATCCCCGTGAGCAGCGAGATCTGGGCGTTCCACCCCTCGGCCGGGAGGGTCGACCGGAACTCGAGGCCGAACGCGCCGTCGTCGCGCGTGACGATCTCCTGCTCCGGCACCTCGAGCGACACTCCCCCGCGCTCGCGCTCGCGCGCGAGCCGCAGCTCGCCCACCTCGCGGAGCAGCAGGAGCGCGGCCCCGCCCGCGTCCTCGGACCCGCCCGCGTCGATCGTGGCCTGGGCCTCGTCGTAGGTGAGTCGCCGCGTCGACCGCACGACGGCGCGGCGCACCGTCGCGTCGAGGATCTCGCCGCGCGCGTCCAGCACGACGCGCCACGCCGCCGCCGGGCGCTCCTGGTCCGGCAGGAGGCTCGCCGCCCCCTCGGAGAGCACCGCGGGGTGCAGCGGGGTACGGCCGTCGGGCGCGTAGAGGGTCGTCCCGCGCTCGTGCACCTCCGCGTCGATCGCCCCGCCCGGCGCGACGAACGCGCCGACGTCGGCGATGGCGTAGTGCACCACGAAGGCCGCACCCGCGGGACCTGCCGGGTCGTCCCCGGCGCGCTCGAGGTGGAGCGCCTGGTCGAGGTCCATCGACCCGGGCGGGTCGATCGTCACGAACGGCACGTCCCGCAGGTCGACACGGCCGTCGCCGACGACGGCGCCCCCGTCGCGGACGACGGCCTCCGCCTCGGCGAGCACCGCGGCGGGGAACGACTCCGGGATCTCCATCTCGCGGCGCAGCGCCGCGAGCGCGCCGGTCACGGTGGCGGCCGGGTCCACGGAGGGCGTCGGCGCCGGGGTCTCGGCGGGGCGGGCGAGGAGCAGATGACGGGCGGGCACGAGCCCGACCCTACCCATCCGCCGCCGGGCCGTCTGCCGCCCGACCGCCTCCCGAGCTGCCTCCGGGTCGGGGACGACCGTGCGTGCGCAGGAGGGCGCGCGGGCCAGGGCGTCCGACAGACCTGGCCCGCGCGACGGGTACGCGCCACCACCGACGCGTACGGTCGAGGCAGCACCCGCCGCCCGGATCGAGCGGGCGACGGGTGCGCCGGTCTCACATCCCGCGGGTGCCGAACCGGTCCCGTGCGGCGTCGTCGCCCGAGCCTGTCGCGGCCGCCGCGAGCTCGCGGCGCACCTCCTCGCGGAGCCTCCCGTGGTTCTGGGGCTCGGGCGCAGCGCCGAGGAGCAGCTTCGTGTAGTCGTGCTGGGGGTCGAGGATCACCTGGTCCGACGGCCCGCGCTCGACGACGTTCCCCCGGAACATCACGAGGATCTCGTCGCTGAAGTGCCGCGCGGTCGCGAGGTCGTGCGTGATGTAGAGGACCCCGAGGTTCTCCTCGCGCTGCAGGCGCGCCAGCAGGTTGAGCACCCCGAGGCGGATCGACACGTCGAGCATCGACACCGGCTCGTCGGCCACGAGGAAGCGCGCACCCGGCGCGAGGGCCCGGGCGATCGCGACCCGCTGGCGCTGCCCGCCCGACATCTCGTGCGGCTGCTTGGCCGCGAACACGGGCGCCGGGGTGAGGTTCACGCGCTCCAGGAGCTCGTGGACCCGCGCGTCGAGCGCCTCCCGCCCGCGGGCGACCTTGTGCAGGCGCAGCGGCCGCTCGAGGTGGTGGCCCACCGTGTGGAACGGGTTGAGCGACGCGAACGGGTCCTGGAACACCATCTGCACGTCGTGCCGGTAGGCGTCGAGGCCCCGGCCTCGGGTCGCCGACGGCGTGCCGTCCAGCAGGATCTCGCCCGACGTCGGCGTCTCGAGCTGGGCGATCATGCGCGCCACCGTCGACTTGCCCGAGCCGGACTCCCCGACGACCGCGATCGTCTTGCCCGGCTCCAGGGTGAACGACACGTCGTTCACCGCGCGCAGGCGCGTGCGGCGCAGCCCCTTGCGGATCGAGAAGTCCTTGACCAGGTTGCGGACCTCGAGGGTGCTCATGCGTGCGGTCCTTCCTGGCTCTCGCCGGTGCCCTCGCCCGTGCGGACGAACGAGCCGCGGTCGCCCGTGAGGCTCGGGAACGAGCCCAGCAGGCGTCGCGTGTACGGGTGCTGGGCGCCCTCGAAGATCGACTCCGCCGTGTCGATCTCGACGATCTCGCCGCGGAGCATCACCGCGATGCGGTCGCTGATCTCCAGCAGGAGCGGGAGGTCGTGCGTGATGAACACGACGGCGAACCCGAGCTGCTCGCGCAGCCGCATGATCTCGCGCAGGATCCCGCGCTGGACGACGACGTCGAGCGCCGTCGTCGGCTCGTCCATGATCATGACCTGCGGGTTGAGCGCGAGCGCCATCGCGATCATGACGCGCTGCCGCATGCCGCCCGACAGCTCGTGCGCGTAGCTGTCGAGGCGCAGCGGGTCGACCCCCACGAGCTCGAGGAGCTCCGCGGACCGGGTCGCCCGGTCCCTGCGCGACATCCCCGGCCGGTGGGTCTTGAGGACGTCCCCGAGCTGGTCGCGCACGCTGATGACCGGGTTGAGCGAGTTCATGGCGCCCTGGAACACCATGGAGACCTTGTCCCACCGGAACGCACGCAGGGCGTCACCGGAGAGCGCGACGACGTCGACGTCGCCGCCGTCCTGGTCGTGGAACGTCACCGTCCCGGACGTCAGGAGCGCCGGGGGCTTGAGGAGGCGGTTGATCCCGTACGCGAGCGTCGTCTTGCCGCAGCCCGACTCGCCCGCGAGGCCGAGGATCTCGCCACGGTGCAGCGTGAGCGACACGTCCTTGACGGCGTGGACGACCGGCTCGACCTCGTAGTCGATCGAGACGTGCCGCGCGGTGAGCACCGGCTCCTTGCCGACGAGGTAGGCGGCGTGGCCGTCGCTGGTCAGCGGCCCGGCGGCCGTGGTCGTGGCGGTCATGCGCCCACCGTCTCCTTCGCGTCGTCGGCGTCGGTGTCCGTGCCGTCAGGGTCGCCGCCGTCGGCGCCGGGGGCGTCGGACCCCGCGGCGTCGGGGTCCGCGTCCGCGGCGAGGCCGGCCTTGCGGGCCTTGCGCACGCTCTTGACCGCGGCCGGGCCGAGGCGCAGCCGGGGGTTGA
Source organism: Cellulosimicrobium cellulans (assembly GCF_016907755.1). NCBI lineage: Bacteria > Bacillati > Actinomycetota > Actinomycetes > Micrococcales > Promicromonosporaceae > Cellulosimicrobium > Cellulosimicrobium cellulans. The sequence continues at coordinate 1,150,165 of NZ_JAFBCN010000001.1, read as the reverse complement.
TGATCTCGTCCAGGCTGAAGTTGATGAGCGCGAGCCCGCAGCCGAAGAGCGCGATGAGCAGGCCCGGCGGGACGAACCACCACCACATGCCGAGGCTCAGCGCGTTGTTCGCGCTCGCCTGGTTGAGGATCGTGCCCCACGTGATCGAGCCCGACGGGCCGAGCCCGAGGAACGACAGCCCCGCCTCGGCGAGGATCGCGAGGAGCACCGCGCCGAGGAACTGCGCCGTGAGCAGCGGCAGGAGGTTGGGGAAGATCTCCACGAGGATGATCCGCGGCGTCTTCTCCCCCGCGACCCGCGCCGCGGACACGTAGTCGCGGGCGCGCAGCGACTTCGCCTGCATCCGGAGCACGATCGCCGCGCCCGGCCAGGCCGTCAGGCCGAGGATCACGGCCACGATGATGAGCGACCGCGTCTGCAGGTACGCCGAGATGACGATGATCAGCGGCAGGCCCGGGATGACGAGCATGATGTTCGTGACGAGCGAGAGCGCCTCGTCGGTGAACCGCCCGCGGTACCCCGCGACGATGCCGAACACGATCGACAGCACGAGCGCGATCGCGCCGGCGACGAGACCCACCATGAGCGAGCCCTGCCCGCCGTACGCCACCTGGGCGAAGATGTCGTTCCCGATGTGGTTGGTGCCGAGCAGGTGCTCGGCGCTCGGCGGCAGGAACCGCGCGTTCGCCGTGGAGCGGGGGTCCTGCGTGAAGAACGGCGCGACGAACGTGAACAGCAGGATGCCGACCACGAGGACGATCCCCGCGGTGAGCTTGCCGGACCGCCGCGGGAGCATCGCCCGCAGGCCCCGGCGCGCGGGCGCGGCGGGGGCGTCCTGGTCGAGCGCCGCAGGAACGTCCCGCACGTCCGGGACGATCCCCTCGGTCGTCGTCGCCGGCGCGAGGCCGTCGGCCACGACCGTGGCCACGGGTGCCGCGTCGGCGGCGGGGGTCACGATCTCCGTGTCGCGGATGTTGTCAGACATTGGCGCGCGCCCTCGGGTCGATGAATCCGTAGATGATGTCCATGAGGAAGTTCGCGGCGAGCACGGCGAGCGTGATCACGAGGAACGTGCCCTGCATGAGCGCGAAGTCGCTCGCCTGGACCGCGTTGAACAGGAGCTTGCCCAGACCCGGGTAGCTGAACACCTGCTCCATGACCACCGACCCCGCCACGACGAACCCCAGCGCGACGCCGAACCCGGCGAACGACGGGAGCGCGGCGTTGCGGGTCGCGTAGGTGATCGCGACGCGCATGCGGCGCAGGCCCTTGGCCTCGGCCGTCGTGACGTAGTCCTCGGACAGCGTGGACACCATCATGTTGCGCATCCCGAGCAGCCAGCCCCCCACGGACGAGAGCACGATCGTCAGCGCGGGCAGGAACCCGTGGTAGATCACGCTGCCGACGAACGCCCACGACCACTCCGGGCCGTTGTCGAAGCCGAAGATGTCGTAGCTGCCGATCCGCGGGAACCACCCGGTCGAGACCGAGAAGACCGAGACGAGGATGAGGGCGAGCCAGAAGTAGGGCACCGCCTGGAGGAGCGTCGACGCGGGGATGATGCTGTCCACCCACGTGCCGCGCTTCCAGCCGGCCCACGCCCCCAGCCCGACACCCAGGACGAACGAGATGATCGTCGCGAGTCCCACGAGCCCGACCGTCCAGGGGAGGGCCTGGCCGATCAGCTCGGTGACGGGCTGGGGGTAGTAGGTGATGGAGATCCCGAGATCTCCCTGGAACAGACGCCCCCAGTAGTCCACGTACTGGTCCCACAGGGAGGCGTCGCCGTCCGCGCCGAAGAGGAGGTCGATGCTGTTCTGCATCTGGGGCGTCAGCTCGCCGCCCTTGCGCAGGAACTTGTCGATGAAGATCTGCTTGGGGTCACCAGGCATGAGCTTCGGGATCAGGAAGTTCAGCGAGACCGCTGCCCAGAGGGTGATCACGTAGAACGTGATCCGTCGTGCGTAGTACCTCATGATGCGTGTCCCTCGTTCCCCGGTCCTCCTCCTCGGCGCGGTCGCATCAGCTCGTCGGCTCGAGCTTCGAGAGCACGACGCCCAGCGAGACCGTGCTCCACGACGGCGGGAAGGCGTAGAGGTCGTCCTCGGTCGGCCAGCCCGTGAAGTCCTTCGTGTCCATGAACGTCTGCGAGGCGTTCACGACGACGGGGATGTAGGGCAGGTCGCGGACGATCTCCTCCTGGATGACCGCGTACTGCTCCTGCTTCGCGGCCTCGTCGTTCGTCGAGGCGGCCGCCTCGACCGCGGCGTCGACCGTCGGGTTGGTGTAGCGCACGTAGTTGAAGAGGCCGGACTCCATGACCTCGCCGACCGGACGCGTGTAGTCCGTCGTCATCCACTGGCGGTAGATGCTGAACGGGTCGTCCAGCGACGGGCCCGTGATGCCGCCGACCATGAGCTGGTAGGTGCCCGCGACGCGCGCGTCCGACATCTCCTGCTGCGTGACCTTGTTGTGGACGATCGAGATGCCGGCGGCCTTCGCCTGCTCGACGAGCAGGTCACCGACGGCGTTGTAGTCGTTCCAGCCGTCGACCGTGATGAGGGTCAGCTCGACCTTCTGGCCGCCCTTCTCGTAGATGCCGTCCGCACCCTTGGTGTAGCCGGCGTCCTCGAGGACCTTCGACGCCGCCGCGGCGTCGGCCGTCTGCGGGCTCTCCGCCTCGACGTCGGGCGAGATCCAGCGGTCGTCCCGGCCGAGCAGCGCGAACGTCGGGGACGCCGTCGCCGCGAGGCCCGCGAACGCCTTCTCGTTGATCTCCTGGCGGTCCATCGCGAGGTTGATCGCCTGGCGCACCGCGACGTCGGTCTGCGGGCCGGTGCAGCCGAGGTCGACGGACACGCAGGTGTAGATCGTCGTCGGGTCCTGCGGCGTGTTGATCATCGTGAGGCGGCCGTCCTCGGTGATGCGGTCGGGGTCCGCGACGAACATCGCGGTCCAGTCGACCTTGCCCGTGGTCATGAGGTCCTCGGCGCTCTGGTTCGCGTCGATGCCGAGGTAGCGGACCTTCTTGACCTTCGGGGCGCCGTCCCAGTAGTCCTCGTTCGCGACGACCGTGTAGGCCGCCTCGGTGACCGCGTCGGCCTTGAACGGGCCGGTGCCGACCGGGTTCTCGTTCGCGAACGTCACGAGGTCGTCGACCTCGGACCAGATGTGCTCCGGCACGACGAGCGACGTGCCGAGGATCTGGACCTCGGAGGTGAACTGCGGCGAGTCGAACGTCCACGTCACGGTGTACGGGTCGACGGCCTCGACCGAGATCACGAAGTCGCGCTTGGCGGCCTCGTTGGTCTGGGAGAAGACCACGTCGTCGGCGTCGAAGTCCTCGCCGTCGGTCCACTTGACGCCCTCGCGGAGCTTCACCGTGAGCTCGGTGCCGTCCTCCGACCACTCGAACGACTCGCCGAGGCGGGGCTCCGGCGGGCCGGCCTGCGCCTTGTTGTAGTAGAAGAGCGGCTCGTAGATCGCACCGTTCGCCGCGTGCAGCGGGTTCGGCGAGTACGGGTTGAAGTTCGCGACGATCGGCGTCTGCGTACCGGCCCACACGTTCAGCGTGCGCCCACCGTCGGCGGTCTCGTCGCCGTCGCCGTTCCCGGAGCCGGAGCAGCCCGTCGCCATGAGGGTCACGCCGGTCACGAGCGCAACCGCCGTGAGCAGACGCTTGCGCGCCGTGCTTCGAATCATCATCGGTCCTTTCGCGTGGACGACGCGTCGTCGCGTCGTTCGTCGTGGCGCCCGGAGGCGTGTGGCAGGAACACTAACTAATCGATGCGAGGCCATCGACGAATACGACAGGAAAGTTACCTAACTGAGACATGCCCGATCCAGGCCGCCCCCGGGCACAGCGACGGCCGGCCCCCGCGTGACGGGGACCGGCCGGAGAGGTCGCTAGAGCGCGGCGTCGATCGCCGCGCGCGCCGCCGCGGCGACCTCGGGGTCCGTGACCTCGTAGCCGGCGTCGCCGCCGCCGCCGGGCCCGGCGTCGTCCGCGACGACGCGCTTCGCGGAGAGGTGCACGGCGTCCACGCCGGCGGCCACGAGCGCGCCGACGTCCCCGGGCCGCACTCCCCCGCCGGCCATGACCTGGACACGGCCGCCCAGGGGTCCGCGGGCGTACGCCGCCATGGCCCGCAGGCGCTCGACGCCGTCGATGCTGCGCGCCGCACCGCCCGACGTGAGCACGCGGACCACCCCCGCGTCGGCGAGCGCGTCGAGGGCCGCCAGCGGGTCCGCGACGACGTCGACCGCGCGGTGGAACGTCACCTCGCGACCGCCCGCGGCCTCGACGAGGGCGCGCACGGCAGGGACGTCCACGAGGCCGTCCGGGGTCAGCGCCCCGACCACGACGCCCGCCGCACCCGCCGCGACCGCGGCCCGGACGTCGCGGACCTGCACGTCGAGGTCGGCGTCCGAGAGGACGAACCCGCCCGGGCGCGGTCGCACGAGGACGTGCACCTCGACGGCGGGACCGCCGCTCGCAGCGTCGGCAGCGGCCACGACCGCCGCCTCCACGAGCCCGGCGCTCGGCGTGAGCCCGCCCGTCGCGCCCAGGCCGACGCACAGCTCGACCCGCCGGGCGCCCACGGCGGCGGCCACCCGGACACCGTCCGGGTCCTGCACCGCGAGCTCGAGCACGACGTCGCGGCCCGCGCGCACTGCGGGGCCCTCCGGGTCGGTGGTCGTCACTGCGTTCTCCCGTCGTCCGGTCCGACGGCCGTCACGTCGCGCGGTGTGCACGACGGCGGCCGTGGGCCAGGGTAGACGACGGTCAGATGACGCCGAGCGCGAGGATCGCGTCGGCGACCTTGGTGAAGCCGGCGACGTTGGCGCCGAGCACGTAGTTGCCGGGCGCGCCGTACTCGTCGGCGGTCTCGACGCAGCGGTCGTGGATGCCCGCCATGATCTGCGCGAGCCGCTCCTCCGTGTACTCGAACGACCACGCGTCGCGCGACGCGTTCTGCTGCATCTCGAGCGCCGAGGTCGCGACGCCGCCGGCGTTCGCGGCCTTGCCGGGCGCGAAGAGCACGCCCGCCTCCTGCAGGAGCGCGACGGCGGAGGGCGTCGTCGGCATGTTGGCGCCCTCGGCGACCGCGACGACGCCGTTCGCGACGAGCTGCTTGGCCGCGCTCTCGTCGAGCTCGTTCTGCGTCGCGCACGGGAGCGCGACGTCGCACGGCACGTCCCAGATGGAGCCGTCGGTGACGACGCGCGCCCCCGGGCGGCGGGCCGCGTAGTCGGCGACGCGGCCACGCTCGACCTCCTTGACCTGGCGGAGCAGGTCGAGGTCCACGCCGGCCTCGTCGACGACGTAGCCGGAGGAGTCGGAGAACGCCACGACGTTCGCACCGAGCTGCTGGGCCTTGGCGGTCGCGTAGGTCGCGACGTTGCCCGAGCCGGAGACGACGACGCGCCGCCCGTCGAGGTCCTGCCCGCGCGTGGCGAGCATGCTCTGCGCGAAGAGCACGGTGCCGTACCCGGTGGCCTCCGTGCGCACGAGGGACCCGCCCCACGAGATGCCCTTGCCCGTGAGGACGCCGGACTCGTAGCGGTTGGTGATCCGCTTGTACTGCCCGAACAGGTAGCCGATCTCGCGTCCGCCCACGCCGATGTCGCCGGCCGGGACGTCGGTGTTCTCGCCGATGTGCCGGTACAGCTCGGTCATGAACGACTGGCAGAACCGCATGACCTCGCCGTCGGAGCGGCCGCGGGGGTCGAAGTCCGACCCGCCCTTGCCTCCGCCGATCGGCATGCCGGTGAGCGAGTTCTTGAAGATCTGCTCGAAGCCGAGGAACTTCACGATCCCGAGGTAGACCGACGGGTGGAACCGCAGGCCGCCCTTGTACGGGCCGAGCGCCGAGTTGAACTCGACCCGGAAGCCGCGGTTGATCTGCACGCGGCCCGAGTCGTCCACCCACGGGACCCGGAAGATGATCTGGCGCTCGGGCTCGCACACGCGCTCGAGGACGGCCGCCTCGACGTAGCGCGGGTGCTTGCGCAGCACCGGGCCGAGCGAGTCGAAGACCTCGCGCACGGCCTGGTGGAACTCGGCCTCGCCGGGGTTGCGACGCAGGACCTCGTCGTAGACGGACTGCAGTCGGCTGTCCATGGGCTCTCCTCGTCTGGACTCGCGGAAACTCCTGCTGACGGTACGCCTGTGCCAGAAGTTCCCGTACCGGCGTCTCACTCCCTGCGCACCCGCAGCGGTCGCGCACAGGTTCGACGCGGGGTCGGGGACGACACAACCGTCCACCCACTGAGAAACCCGATCGATCTGGTGCGGTTTTCGTGGAGCCGTTGCTATACCCGTCCCCAGGTCACGAGCACCAGCGCCAAGCCCCGGCTCGCTGGTCGGCAACCCCCTGTCACGGCGGGGTGCTCCGGGAGATGACCAGGCCGCGCGCGACCGGCCCCGCACCCGCGGGACGGCCGCACGGCAAGCGTGATCGACGACTACTGCGAGGTACACATGACCCACCGCTCCCTCTCCCCGACGGTCCTCGCCGTCTCCGGCAACCCGCGACCCGGCTCGCGGACGCTGGGGGCCGCCGAGACCGTGGCGCACCGCGTCGCCGCCCTCCTCGGCACGACCGACGTCTCGACGATCGACCTCGCCGCGTTCGGCAGCGAGATCCTCGGCCCCAAGCACCCCACCGCGGACGCCGCCCGCGACCGGCTGGCCGCGACGACCGTGGCCGTCGTGGCGACGCCGGTCTACAAGGCCTCGTACACCGGGCTCCTCAAGGCGTTCCTCGACCTCTACGGCCCGGACGGGCTCGCGGGCGTCGTCGTCGTGCCGCTCGTCGTGTCCGGCAACCCCGCCCACGCGCTCGTCGGCGAGGTGCACCTGCGGCCCGTGCTCGTCGAGCTCGGGGCCGTCGTCCCGACCCGCTCGCTCACCGTCACGGAGGCGCAGCTCGCGGACCTCGCGCCGGTCGTCGAGACCTGGGTCGCGCGCGAGGGCGAGGCCCTGCGCCGCGCCACGACCCCGCTAGCCACGCACGACCCGCTGCCCGGCGACGACCGCGACCAGGCCGTCACCGACGCCTTCGCGGGGGTGGCCCGATGACCGCCGAGCTCACCCACCTGGAGGCCCTCCTGGCGGAGCAGGACGAGCCGCAGCTCTCCCCCGACGAGTACAAGTCCGTGTTCCGCGGCCACCCCGCCGGGGTCGCCGTGATCGCGCTCGAGCACGACGGCCGCCTCGTCGGGTTCACCGCGACGTCGGTCATCTCCGTCTCGGCCGCGCCCCCGCTGCTCGCGTTCTCGCTCGCGTCGACGTCGTCGTCGTGGCCCGCGGTCTCCGCGGCGCGCACGCTCACGGTGAGCTTCCTCGCCGACCATCAGGACGACGTCTCGGCACGCTTCGCGACGAGCGGCATCGACCGGTTCGCCGACGGCGGCTGGTCGCGCCTCGGCACCGGGGAACCCGTCATCGACGGGGCCCTCTCGTGGGTCCGGGGCCGCGTGGTCCAGCGCACGCCGGTGGGCGACTCCTACCTCGTCTCGCTGCGGGCGCTCGCGTCGAGCGTCGGCACGGACACCGGCCCGCTGCGCGGGGCGACCGACACGGCGTCGCCCCTCGTCTACCACGACCGCACCTACCACCGGATCGGGGACCACTCGGCGCTCTGACCGCACGCGACAGGCACCACGGGCGAGGGGCCCCACGGCGGACGCACCGCCGTCGGGCCCCTCGCCCGTCCCGCGCCGCCCCGCACGGGTGGACCGGTCACCAGCTCCAGCCGCGCGCGCTCAGCTCGAGCTCCTCGCGGAACCGCTCGTCGTCGCCCGTGCGGAACCCGGCCCGCAGCGGCGCGTCCTCGACCGAGAGCCCGGTGAGCCGGCACGCCTCCCGCAGCAGCGCGTCGTAGGCGCCCTGGACCGCGAGGTAGTGGTGGGCGCGGGCGTAGACGTCCGGGTCCGCCTCGATGCGCCGCATCTCCGCCGCGAGCTCGCTCAGCCGGACCTGGAGCGCGAGCGTCGCGAGCGGGTCGGGGGCCGGCGGGCGGCGCCGCAGCAGGTGCGGCCGGCTGGTCGTCCGGTGGCTCGGGGGTCGGCCGGCGCGGCGCAGCACCCACCACACGGCGGCGACCGTGCACGCCGTCGCGCACCAGACCATCAGCAGCCACGACATCGGAGCCGACCTCTGCGCGAGAGACCACAGGACACCTCCAGTCTAGGTCCGCACGCCGCCGCGAGCCATGGGTCGCGCGCACCATCCCCCGGACGACGGCGCCGCCGTACGATGCCGACGACGGCTCGCGACGACGCGGGTCAGGGCGACGAGGGGGCGACCGGTGGCGACAGCACGACGGTTGCGGACGATCGCGTTCCGCGGCCAGCTCTGGGCCGCGCTCGTCCTCCCGCTCTGCCTCGTGGCAGGGGCCGCAGCAGCGGGGGGCGGCCTGCTCCTGGCGGGGTTCGTCGTGGCGGCGATCCCCGTCGCGGGCTTGTTCGCCCTCGCCCCCGTGCTGGGGACGTGGGTCGGGCGCATGCGGACCGCCGACGACGTCCCGCTCCCCTACGCCGTCGTGACCCTGGCCCTGTGGGTCGCGGCGCTCCCCGTCGGCTTCCTCCTGGCATTCACCCAGCCGGTGCCGGTGGACGTCCCCGTTCCTGCGGGGTACGCCGCCGCGGAGGCCGCGAGCGCCGTCGTCGCCCCCGCGGTCCTGCTGCTCTGGGTCGCCCAGCTCGTCCTGGCGCTCGTCGGCGTCCGGGCGCGCCGTCCGGGCGCACCCGACGGCGTCGCGCGGACCTCGCCGACGGGGCCGGCAACCGGCTCAGAACGGCACGGCATGGGTGCGTGACGCGGTGCCGCCGGTGCGCGTGGCGGGAGCGGTGAGACCACGCGCGTCGAGGAGCGGGCGCACGCCCTCCGCGAACCAGTACGCCTCCTCGAGGTGCGGGTAGCCCGAGAGGACGAGCTCGTCGAACCCGGCCGCGCGGTACTCCTCGACCAGGTCGGCGACCTCTTCGTGGCTGCCGACCAGCGCCGTCCCGGCTCCGCCGCGCACGAGCCCGACGCCTGCCCACAGCCCGGGGTGGATCTCGAGGTCCCGCGCGCGCCGGGTGGCCGCGAGGTCGCCGCCGCCGTGGAGCGCGACCATGCGCTGCTGCCCGACCGACCCGGACGAGCCGAGGAGCCGCTGGGCGCCCGCGATCTGCTCGGGCGTGAGGTCGTCGAGGAACCGCTGCGCGACGTCCCACGCGTCGGCCGACCGGTCGCGCGTGATGACGTGCAGGCGCACCCCGCAGCGGATCGTGCGCCCCTGTGCGGCGGCGAGCTCGCGCACGCGCTCGATCTTCTCGCGCGCCTGCGCGGGCGGCTCGCCCCACGTGAGGTAGACGTCGGCCTGGGCCGCCGCGACGGGCAACGCGGCCTCCGACGATCCGCCGAAGAAGATCTCGGGGCGCGGGTCCGGCGGCGCGGACGTCCGGGCGTCGGCGATCCGGTAGTGCGTGCCCTCGTACGAGAGCGGCGCCTCGTCCCACACGCCGCGCACGACCTCGAGGAACTCGCGCGTGCGGTCGTACCGCTCGTCGTGCTCGAGCCAGTCGCCGAACCGGCGCATCTCGTTCTCGTCGCCGCCCGTGACGACGTTGAGGAGCAGCCGCCCACCGGACAGGCGCTGGAACGTCGCGGCCATCTGCGCCGCGAGCGTCGGCGAGACGAGGCCCGGGCGGAACGCGACGAGGAACTTCAGCCGCTCCGTGCTGCGGATCAGCGCGGACGTGACGAGCCACGCGTCCTCGCACCACGTGCCCGTCGGTGTGAGCACGCCCTCGTAGCCGAGGCGGTCGGCAGCGACCGCGACCTGCTCCAGGTAGTCGAGCGACGGCGCGCGGAACCCGGTCGCCCGGCCGGGAGTGTCCTTCGCGTGCGCGCCGTCCACGATCCCGCGTGCGTCGCCCGACGTCGGCAGGAACCAGTGGACCGCGAGCGGGCGGCGGGCGGCCGCCTCGTCGGGCGGGGGCGCGGGTGTCGCGGGCACGGCCGCTGCGTCGGTGCTCATCCCGCGAGCAGGTCTGGCTGCGGGTGACGGACGCCCTGCACGGCCCCGCGCGGGATGGCCGCTCCGATCGCCGCGACGTCGTCCGGGGTGAGCGCGATCGAGGCGGCCGCGACGTTCTGCTCCAGGTACGCGAGGCGCTTCGTACCGGGGATCGGGACGATGTCGTCACCCTGGGCGAGGAGCCACGCGAGGGCGAGCTGCGCCGTCGTGACGCTGCGCTCGGCCGCGAGCTGCTCGAGAGACCGGACCAGGCCGCGGTTGTGCTCGAACGCCTCGCCCGCGTAGCGGGCGTGGGAGCGGCGCACGTCGTCCGCGGCGAAGCCGTCCGTCGCGTCGACGGTGCCCGTGAGGATGCCGCGACCGAGCGGCGAGAACGGGACGAACCCGACACCGAGCTCGCGCAGCGTCGGCAGGACCTCGTCCTCCGGGTCGCGCGTCCACAGCGAGTACTCGCTCTGCACGGCCGTGACCGGGTGGACGGCGTGCGCGCGGCGCACGGTGGCCGCCGACGGCTCCGAGAGCCCGATCGTCCGGACCTTGCCCGCCTCGACCAGCTCGGCGAGCGCCCCGACCGTCTCCTCGATCGGGACCTGCGGGTCGATGCGGTGCAGGTAGTACAGGTCGAGCCGGTCGGTACCGAGGCGGCGCAGGCTCGCGTCGATCGCGGCACGCACGTACTCGGGGCGCCCGTCGACGCGGCGGCCGTCGGGGTGGCCGCCGACCGGGGGAAGCCCGAACTTCGACGCGAGGACGATCTGGTCGCGGTGGGCTCCGAGCACCCGGCCGATGAGCTCCTCGTTGCGGCCGTGCCCGTAGACGTCGGCCGTGTCGATGAGCGTGGCCCCGAGCTCGAGCGCCCGGCGCAGCACGGCCTCCGCCTCGACGGCGTCCGCCGGTCCATAGGCGTCCGTGACGGACATGCCGCCGAACCCGACGGCCGAGACGGTGAGGGCGGCGTCCCCGGAGCCGAGCGTGCGCGGCGGGAGGAGGTGCGGGGCGGGGGCGAGGTCGTCGGTCATGCCGCCAGCGGACCACCGCGAGCGCCCCGCGGCAAGAGCGAGGGCCGGTCCTCTCACCTGGCGAGAGAACGTGACGCGCCCCGCCGCCGCGGTGCCCGCCGACACGTGTCGGCGCAGGTCAGGCACGCCTGTCCTTGCTGGCGGGGACGGGGAATGGTACCTAGTCTGGAATCGTTCAAGAGAACGAGTCACGAGTCGGCACCGACGGAAGCCGGGTGACCGCCGCACGTTCCGGGAGACCCCCGAGAGAGCGAGGAGCACCATGTCCGCACCCACCATCCACCGCGCCACCACCCGCTTCGAGGCGTCGGAGGCGCTCCGCTCCCACCTGCAGCGCGTGCTCGTCGCGCTCGTCGACCTGCACGTCCAGGGCAAGCAGGCCCACTGGAACGTCACGGGCCGCGGGTTCCGCGACCTGCACCTCCAGCTCGACGAGGTCGTGGACGTCGCGCGCGAGCACAGCGACACGGTCGCCGAGCGCATGCGCGCGCTCCAGGTCGTGCCCGACGGCCGCACCGAGACCGTCGCGACGACGACCGACCTCTCGCCGTACCCGGCGGGCCTCGTCTCCGTCGGCGACACGGTCGACGCCATCGTCGAGCGCCTCGCCCAGACGGTCGAGGTCGTGCGCGAGGTGCACGACGGCGTCGACGCCGAGGACCCGACGAGCGCCGACATCCTGCACGAGATCATCGCCGACCTGGAGAAGCAGGCCTGGTTCCTCTCCTCGGAGAACCGCGAGGCCTGATCCCGCCCGGCCTCACGAGGTAGAGCCGCAGGTCGCGAGGTAGAACCCCTGGTGTTCTACCTCGCGACCTGCGGCTCTACCTCGCGGCGGGGCGGGCGAGCCGTTCGTCGAGCAGGGACGCCGCCCAGGCGGCCAGCGCCAGTGCCGCGACGGCGGCGCTCACGACGACGAGCCCGTCGCGGTGGGCGTCGAGGACGCCCGGGACCGCGCTGCCGGTCCGGGCCACGAACGTGCCCGTCATCGCGGCGATGCAGACCGTCGCGGCGACGCGCTGCACGAGCTGGAGCGCCGCGCCGGCGACACCGCGCTCCGTGCCCGGGGCACCCTCGAGCGTGAGCGTCTGGTTGGGCGAGATCGTGAGCCCCGCGACGACGCCCGTGAGCACCTGGGAGACGACGAGCGCGGCGACCACGGCCGACGTGGGCGCGACGGCGACGGCCAGCGCCGTCCCCCCGGCCACGAGCGCCTTCGCGCCGACGGCCACGGTCACGCCGCGGCGGCCGAACCGGCGGAACAGCCGCCACGAGAGGTTCGCCGCCACGACCGAGGCGATCGCGCCCGGCGTCGTGACCAGGCCTGCCTGGACCGGGCTGAGGCCCGCGCCGTCCTGGAGGAACAGCATGAGGACGGCGGAGTACCCGAGCGCGGCACCGAAGCTGAACGCCGCGACGACGCAGCCCAGCACGTAGGTCGGGGAACGCAGGAGGACGGGCGCGAGAACCGGTGTCCGGCCGCGCCGTGCGTAGCGCGGCTCCCACACGACGAGCGCCCCGACGGCGGCCACGAGCACCCCGAGCGACAGCGGCAGCACGACGGCTCGCGGCCCCTCGGCGACGAACGGGACGAGCAGCCCGAGCGTCACGAGCGACACGAGCACCAGCCCGACGGCGTCGAACCCGCCACCGACGCGACCGCCGCGGGCGCGGCTCGCGGGCAGGCCCTCGCCGGCCGGACGGCCTGCTGCCCGGCCGCCCCCGGCACCGCCGTCGCGACCGGGCGCGCCGGGCGGGGTCGGGCCAGCCGCTCGCGTCGAGCCGCGACGCAGCACGCGCAGGGCGACGACGGCCACGGCGAGCCCCAGGGGCGCGGCGAGCCCGACGGCGGCGCGCCACCCCGCCGCCGGACCGAGGACGGACAGGATCCCGCCGCCGACGAGCGGGGACACGACCATCGCGAACGCGCCCGTCGAGGCGTACGCCCCGAGCGCACGCGCGCGGGCGGGCCCGGCGTAGTGGTCCTGGAGCAGGCCGATGACCTGCGGGTTCGCGGTCCCCGCGCCGACTCCCTGGAGCAGTCGCGCGGCGACGAGCACGTCGGCGTCCGACGCCGTCGCGCCGACGAGGCTCCCCACGGCGAACAGGGCGAGACCGACGGCCAGCGGGCCACCGCGCCCGAGCCGGTCGCCGAGGCGGCCCGCCGGGACGAGCGCGAGGCCGAAGGTCAGCGAGTACCCGGCGAGGATCCACTGGAGCTGCGCGGTCGTCGCGCCGAGCTCGGCCCGCAGCGCCGGCGCCGCGACGGTGAGGATGGCGGAGTCGAGCAGCGTGACGAACCCGGTCGCGAGACAGACCCGCAGCACGGCCCGCGACGCCCGGCCGTCCGTCGTCACCGCCACGGCAGGCCGTCACCCGGACGACCGCTCACCCGAGGTAGCTCGTCACGACGTCGTGCAGCGCGGTGGCGGTGAGACCCAGCGACTCGACGTCGACGCGCTCGTCGTTCCCGTGGAACAGGGAACGGAACACCCCCGGGTCCCACTGCTCGCTGAGCAGGCCGAACCCGTAGGCCGGCACGCCGCGGCGGCGGAAGAAGCGCCCGTCCGTGCCGCCGGTCCCGAGGACCGGCACGACGTCGGCGCCCGCGTGCGCGCGCACGGCCCGCTCGATCGCCGCGTACGCCGCGCCGTCGGTGGGCGACTGCGACGCCTCGCCGAACCAGTTCCCCTCGACGTGCACGTGCGCGCGCAGGTCGCCGAGGGCGTCGTCGAGCAGGTCGGCCACGTCCTGCGGGGTCGCGCCGGGAAGCACGCGGATGTCGAGCGTGACCTCGGCGAGCCCGGGGATGACGTTGGGCTTCGACCCGGCGTGCAGCACGGTCGGCGCGACGGTCGTGTGCGTCGTGGCGTGCGCGACGGACGCGAGCGCGCCGAGCTCGGGGAGCGCGTCGTCGAGCCGCGCGGGGTCGAGCAGCGCGGCCCGCACGTCGGGCGCGAGGTCGAGCGCGTCGACGTAGCGGCGCCACAGGTCGCCGATGACGACCGGCCCGCGGTGCGCGGTGATCCGCCGCACGGCCTCGGCTGCGAGCACGATCGCGTTGAGCGACCCGTACGGCCCCGACCCGTGCCCGGGCCGCCCGACGACCCGCAGCCGGCGCCCGGCGCCGCCCTTCTCCCCGACCGCGATCGTGCGGCTCCCGCGAGACCCCAGCGGGACCCCGCCCGACTCCGTGAGGACCGCGTCGACGTCCACGAGGTCGTAGCGGTGCTGCGTGATCCAGTCGACGCCCCACGTGCTGCCGTGCTCCTCGTCGGCCACGGCGGCGAGCACGAGGTCGCCGCGCAGCCGCCGCCCGCTCTCCGCGACCGCGCGCGTGACGACCGTGAACGCGGACGTGAGTCCCAGCATGTCGATCGCGCCCCGGCCCCACACCCAGCCGTCGACGAGCTCGCCGCCGAAAGGGTCGCGCGTCCACCCCTCCGGCTCGACGGGGACGACGTCGGTGTGCCCGACGAGCGCGAGCGACGGGGCGTCGGGGTCGGTGCCGCGCAGGCGCGCGACGAGCGACGTGCGGCCGGGGCGCGGCTCGACCCACTCGACCTCGAGCTCGAGGCCGTCGAGCGCGTCCGCGACGGCGCGCGCGTTGCGCGCCTCGTGCCCCGAGCCGACGGTGCCGTCGTTGACGCACGCGTTGCGGATCATCGCCTGGAGCAGCTCGGTCGTGCGGCCCGCGAGCTCGGTGCGCGACGGCGCGGGGGCCGGGTCCGCGAGCACGCGCGGCCCGGGCGTCGGCCTGGTTCCGGGCCGGGCACCGGGTGCTGCCGGTCGTGCGGCGGCGACGGTCATCGTGCGCTCCTTGCGGTCGTGGACGACGCCCGGGACGCGTCCTGGAGCGCGCGTCGGCCGGGGATGGCCGCCACGAGCTCGCGCGTGTACTCCTCCTGCGGGTCGAGCAGGATCTGCTCGGCCGCCCCCTGCTCGACGACGCGCCCGCGGTGCATGACGCCGACGTGGTCGGACACCTGCCGCACGACTGCGAGGTCGTGCGAGATGAACAGGTACGCGAGTCCGTGCTCGGCCTGGAGCCGCACGAGCAGCTCGAGGATCTGGGCCTGCACGGACACGTCGAGCGCCGAGACGGGCTCGTCGAGCACGACGAGCGCCGGGTTCAGGGCGAGCGCCCGCGCGATGGCGACGCGCTGCCGCTGGCCGCCCGAGAGCTCGCGCGGTCCCCGCCGGAGCACGTCCGGCGGGAGCGCGACGTCCTCGACGAGCGCACGTGCCCGGTCTGCCCGCTCGGACGGCGACCCGACCCGGTACGCCCGGAGCGGCTCGGTGACGATCTGCTCGACGGTGAACCGCGGGTCGAGCGACGCGTACGGGGACTGGTAGACCACCTGGAAGCCGCGGCGCAGCGACCGCAGCCGCTCGCCGCGCGCCGTCGTGATGTCCTCGCCGGCGAACTCGACCGTGCCCGCGGTGGGGCGCTCGAGGCGCAGGGCGAGCCGCGCCGTCGTGCTCTTGCCGGAGCCGGACTCCCCCACGAGCGCGTACGTCTCGCCCCGCCCGACGGCGAGGTTCACGCCGTCCACCGCGACGAGCGTCCGGTGCGCGGCGCCCCGCGGCAGCGTGAACTCCTTGCGCAGGTCCCGCACCGCGAGGACGGGCGTGCTCGCGGTGTCCGGACCGCCGCCGTCGGGCACCGCGAGCCGCTGATCGGCCGCGCGGCTCGCGACCGCGGCGCGGCTCGCCTCGGCGCCCGGGACGATGCCGTCGCCCGGCACCGCCTCCGGGGTGCTGCCCGCGACGAGGCGCGAGCTCGCGAGGCTCGGCGCGGCCGCGATGAGCTGCTGGGTGTACGGGTGGCGCGGGTCGTGCAGCACCTGGTCGGCCGTGCCCTCCTCGACGACGACCCCGCGCTCCAGGACGACGATCCGGTCGGCGCGGTCCGCCGCGACGCCGAGGTCGTGCGTGATGAGCAGGACGGCGGTGCCGAGGTCGCGCACGAGGCCGTCGAGGTGGTCGAGGATGCGGCGCTGGACGGTCACGTCGAGCGCGCTCGTCGGCTCGTCGGCGACGACGAGGCGCGGCCGGGCCGCGACGGCGATCGCGATGAGCACGCGCTGGCGCATCCCGCCGGAGAGCTGCGACGGGTACTGCCGCGCACGGGCCTCCGGGTCGTCGATCCCGGCCTGCCGCAGCAGCTCGACCGCCCGCTCGCGTGCCTCCTTGCGCCGCGCGAGCCCGTGGATGACGAGCACCTCCGCGACCTGGTCGCCCACGCGCGTGACGGGGTTGAGCGAGACCGTCGGGTCCTGCGGCACGAGGCCGACGTCGCGGCCGCGCACCTGCTGCCACTCCTTCTCGGAGAGGTCGCCGACGTCGCGTCCGCCGAGCCGGATGGTCCCGCCCGTCACCGCTCCCCCGCGCGACAGCAGGTGCAGCGCCGCGTGGGCCGTCGTGCTCTTGCCCGACCCGGACTCGCCCACGAGCGCCACGACCTCGCCCGCCCCGACCGTGAGGTCGACGCCGCGGACCGCCGCGTACGAGCCGCCGTCGCGCGTGCGGTAGGCGACCTCGAGCCCGCGGATCTCGAGCGCGGGCACCTCGTCCGGCGTCGTGCCGGGACGTTCCTGGGTGGTCGGCGTCGTGGCGGTCATGCGTCCCCTCCGGTCCGTTCCAGGGCCCGCGCGATGCGGTTCGCCGACAGCACGACGGCGACGATCACGAGGCCCGGCATGGTCGTGAGCCACCACGCGGTGGCCAGGTAGTCGCGCCCGCCCGAGACGAGCGACCCCCACTCGGGCGCGGGCGGCGGCGTCCCGTAGCCGAGGAAGCTCAGCGCCGAGATCGCGAGCACGGCGGTCCCGAGCTCGAGCGCGACGAGCGCGAGCACCGGTCCCGTCGAGTTGGGCAGCACGTGGCGCCCGAGCACGCCGTACCAGCGCACGCCCGACGCGCGGGCCGCCTCGACGTACACCGACGTCGAGGTCCGCAGGACCTCGGCCCGCATGACGCGCGCGAACGTCGCGACGCTCGTGATGCCCACGGCGATCGCGACCTTGACGGTCCCGAAGCCGAGCGCCGTGATGATCGCGAGCGAGAGCAGGATGCTCGGGATCGCGAGCAGCACGTCGACGAACCGCCCGACGACGTCGTCCACCCACCCGCGCACGAACCCCGCGACCAGGCCGAGCAGCGACCCGGCGACGAGCCCGACCGCGACCGCGATGACGGTCGCGCTGAGCGAGGCCGACGCGCCGTGGACGACGCGCGCGTACACGTCGCGCCCCAGGTGGTCGGTGCCGAACAGGTGCGCGCCCGACGGCGGCTGCAGACGGTCCGCGGGCACGCCCGTCAGGGGGTCGTACGACGTGAAGAGCTGCGGGACGACCGCCCACGCCGTGACGAGCAGGACGACGAGCACGGCGACGACCAGCCCGGGACGCCGCGCGGCGTATCGCACCCCGCGGCGCCACCGGCCCGCCGGGCCGGCGCCGCGGACCCGCCCGTACCGGATGATCGCGCGCGCGTCCTCGCGGTCCGCGACCTCGATCTCCTCGGGCGTGCGCACCTCGGGCGCGTCGGCGGGCGGGGCGTCGGGGACGAGCTGGCCCGACGGCGGTGCGTCGGCCACCGCGGCACGGTCCACGACCCGGACCTCGTCCCGGAGCACGATGCGCACTCCCGGCCTGGTGCTCATGCGGCCACCGCCTTCTGTCGTGCGTCGATCCGGGGGTCGAGCAGGGGGTAGAGCAGGTCGACCACGAGCGTGACGACCACGAACACGAGCGCCGAGAGGACGACGACCGCCTGCACCACGGGGATGTCCTGCGCGTCCACCGACGTGACCGTGAGCCGTCCCAGGCCCGCGCGCGAGAACACCGTCTCCGTGACGACCGTGCCGCCGAGCAGCCCGCCCACGACGACCCCGAGCACGGTCAGCGCGGGGATCGCGGCGTTGCGCAGCGCGTGGCCGAAGTGCACGCGCGCCCGGCTCGCGCCCTTGGCGCGCGCCGTCTCGACGTACGGCTCACCGAGCGTCCCGCGCAGGCTCCGCGCGAGCACCTGGGCGAGCGCGGCGCTCGCCGGGACGGCGAGCGTGATCGCCGGCAGCACGAGGCTGATCGCGCCCTCGTTGCCGATCGCGGGGAACACCGGGAGCTGGAAGGAGAACCACTGCAGGAGCAGCAGGCCCAGCCAGAACGGCGGCAGGGCGACGCCGAGCGGAGGGAGCGACGCGAGCGCGTGGCGCAGCCAGGCCGCGCGCGGGAACGTGCTCGCGATCGCGATGCCGGCGCCTGCCACGACGGCGAGGACGAGCGCCGCGGCCGTGAGCCGGAGCGTCTCGGGGAGCGCCTGGAGCACGAGCTGGGTCGCGGGCGCGCCCGACGAGTACGACGTACCGAAGTCGAGGCGCAGCGCGTGCCACAGCGCGTCGGCGTACTGCACGAGCACGGGCCGGTCGAGGCCGTACTGCGCGCGGAGCGCGTCGAGCAGCGCGGGGTCCACCTGGTCCGCCTCGCCCCCGCCGCTCGCCATGAGCGCGGCCGGGTCGCTGGGCAGCAGGTAGAGGACGAAGAACGAGATCGTGAACGCCGCCCAGAGCACGAACAGCCCCTGCCCGGCGCGACGCAGGACGTACCGGCCCATGGGTCGGTCCTCCTTCCGTGGGGAGACGGTCCGCCTGCCCGACGCCGCGACGTCGGGCAGGCGGACCCGTCGGGTCAGCCCTGGGTGACCCAGGCGTCGTAGAAGTCGAGGCGCGACGACGCCTCGAACGTCAGGCCGTGGACCGTGTCGGCCGCCGCGATGGTCGTCGACAGCTCGTAGACCGGGATCGCGTGGCCCTTCTGGACCAGGAGGCGCGACGCCTCCGTGACGAGCTCCTGCCGCTCGGCCGGGTCGGTCGCCGCGGCCGACGCGTCGAGCAGGTCGTCGACCTCCTCCGCGTCGCGCTGGTTGATGTTGCGCGCGTTGGCCGAGAAGATCGTCCGCAGCACGTCCGGGTCGGAGCGCGTGAGGTTGTAGTAGTCGAAGTCGAAGTCGCCGCTCTCCTTGATCGCCTGCGACTCCGCGACGGTCACGTGCTGGAGCTGGAGGTCGACGCCGATCTGCGCGAGCTGCTGCTGGACCAGCTCGAGCGGCTCCGGCACCTGCCAGAACGTCACGGTCGTCGAGAGCTTCTGGCCGTCCTTCTCCCGGACGCCGTCGGCGCCCTCGACCCAGCCCGCGTCGTCGAGGATCTTCTTCGCGCCCTCCGGGTCGTAGGCGAGCTCGTCCGCGACGCTCTCGTAGAGCGGCGTCGAGTGGGACAGGACGCTCGTGGCCGGCTCGTCCTGCTCGCTCAGCACGGTGTCCGCGATCTGCTCGCGGTCGATGCCCTTGAGGATCGCGGTGCGCACGGCCTCGTCGCCCGCGAGCGGGCTCGACTCGTTGGGGAAGAGGTTGAACACGACGCCCGGGTTGGCGCGGTACTCGAGCCAGAACCCGTTCCCGTCGAACTGCGGGAGGTCGACCGTCGAGATCGCGGCCGTGGCGTCGATCTGACCGGAGACCAGGCTGCCGCTGCGCACGCTCGCCTCGGGGATGACCTTGAACGTCACCGTGTCGAGGTAGGCCTCGCCCTGGTGGTCGTTGGCCTCCGAGCCCCACGCGTAGCCCGCGACCTTCTCGAGCACGATCTCCTGGTCCTGCGTGTAGGACTTCACGGAGAACGGGCCGGAGCCGACGAACTTGCCGGCGCAGCGGTCCTCGACGCTCAGGTCGGCCGACGACGGCGCGAGGAGGCCGAGCGAGAAGGTCGAGGTGGCCTGGAGGAACTGGGCGCTCGGCGCTGCGAAGTCGACCGTGAGGGTCTGCGGGTCCGTGACCGTCGTGCCCTCGTAGCCGACGAGGTACTGCGACCCGAGCGACGCCGTCGCACCGAGGGCGACGATCGCGTCGAAGTTGGTCTTGACCGACTCGGCGTCGATCGGCGTGCCGTCGGCGTAGGTCGCGTCGTCGCGCAGGTGGAAGGTGTAGCTCGACGCGTCGTCGTTCACCTCCCAGCTCTCCGCGAGCCACGGCAGGATCTCGCCCGACTCCGGGTCCTGCGCCGTGAGCGACGCGACGGTCTGCCGGGCCGCGGCGATGGCGTCGTTGTTGCCGACCTGCTGCGGGTCGATGCAGTGCGAGTCGACCGTGATCGCGAAGGTCAGGTCGCCGCCCGCCACGGGCTCGCCGGACGGGCTCGGCGACCCGTCGCCGTCGGACGCGCCGGAGCCGCCGCCCGCGCACGCGCTGAGCAGGAGGCCCGTCGCGGCGGCCGCCGCGGCGACGGTCAGGGACCGGCGTCGGTGAGGTGTGGGGATCATGTCGTGCTGCTCTCCTCGTGTGCCGGCTGAGGACCGGCGATCGTCCGGCGCCGGTGGTCGTCCGCGCCGGGCCGAGGGCCGGTGCGGCGGGGGAACCCACCGGGGTGCCGTGCTTACCGCGCGGCGGGAGCCGCGCGGTCAGGTCGTTCCCGGAGCACCCCGTCACGTCGAAGGGTTGCTGGTCAGCGAGCCGGGCCTGCGTGCTGACGCTCGTCACCTGGGAGCAGGAAAGACAATCTCGACCGGTTGAGTCAAGTTTCGAGACGGGCGTCCCGCCTGCCGGACGGATGTTTCCCGCAACGGCGCCTCCCCACTCGCTGTGGGCATGAGATGGGCCCGGTCCCGCCGCGGGAACCGGGCCCATCTCCCGCCCACAACCCGTGGGCCCGCGTCAGGAAGCGGTGAAGCCCGCCGCACGGCGGGCGTCGGCCGGGCCCCACAGGTCGGTCTTCACCTCGGCCCTCACGACGGGGACCACCTCCTCCGCGAACCGGCGCAGGACGTCCTCCTGCTGCGTGGCGGGGATCAGGTGGTTCACCGAGACGGACTGGAGGTCGTGCCCGTAGGAGGCGTGGTAGTCGAGGATCTTCTCCGCCACGCGCTCCGGCGAGCCCACCAGCGCCGGGCCGCGCTCGACGGCGTCCTCGACCGTCCGGAAGCTCGGCGCCTTCCCGACGGCGTCGGGCCCGTAGCCGCGGCGTGCCGCGGCCGCGACCTGGCCCTCGTAGATCGGGCGGTACTGCTCGATCGCCTCCTCCGTCGTGTCGGCGAGGAACAGCCCGCCCGAGCCCGACCCGACGAACCCGTACGCCGGGTCGTGCCCGTGTTCCGCGTACTGCTCGCGGTAGCGGTCGATGAGCACCTGGTAGTTCTCGCGCGGCTGGAGCGCGTTGGCGCTCACGATCGGGTCCCCGTACCGCGCCGCGAGCTCCACCGCGAAGCGCGACGTCGCCGACCCGTGCCAGATGCGGAACGGCCCCGCGAACGGACGCGGCAGCGTCGTCGCGTGCTCCAGCGCGTGCCGGTGCCGCCCGGTCCAGCTCACGTCCTCCTCGGACAGCAGCAGCCGCAGGAGCTCGTAGTTCTCCTGGAGGTACTCGTACTGCTTGTCGATGTCCAGCCCCAGCAGCGGGTACTGGAGCACCTCGTTGCCCTTGCCGATGACGATCTCCAGCCGCCCGCGGCTGAGCTGGTCCACCGTCGCGAGGTCCTCGGCGACGCGGATCGGGTCGAGCAGCGACAGCACCGTCACGCCGGTGCTCAGGAGGATCCGCGACGTCCGCGCCGCGACCGCCCCGAGGATCACCGTCGGTGCCGACGACAGCACCTCCCCCGCGTGCCGCTCCCCCACCGCGAACGAGTCGAACCCGAGCTCCTCCGCCAGCACCGCCGTCTCCACGACCCGGTTCAACCGGTCGGACGGCGCGACCGCCTCCCCGGTCACCGGATGGGGCGGGTTGAACACGATGTCGAGTACCTGGAACCGCACGGTCCTGCTCCTTGCTGTCGTCGTTCGTGGTCGGGCCGGGCGGGCGCGCCACCGAGATCGGCAGCGCCGGTCGAGGTCGGCACGTGCACGTGCCGATCTCGGCCGGGGCTGCCGACCTCGTCCTTCTCTGCCGATCTCGGTCGCGGACCGTCAGGCCGCTGCGGCCTCCGCGGTCGCGGCGTCGCGCTTCGCGACCTCCTCGCGGACGATCGGGATGACGTAGCGGCCGAAGTCGATCGCGTCGTCGAGCAGGTCGTAGCCGCGGGCGGAGATGACGCGGACGCCGAGGTCGTAGTACGCGAGGAGGGCCTCGGCGACCTGCTCGGGCGTGCCGACGAGCGCGTTGGAGTTGCCGGCGCCGCCGGTGGCCTTGGCCGTCGCGGTCCACAGGGCGGTGTCGAAGCGCTCGCCCTGGGCGGCGATCTCGAGGAGTCGCTGCGACCCGGCGTTCTCGGGCTTGTCGATCGGGTGCCGACGGCTGAGCTGCCCGCCCGCGGCGGCCTTGCGCGCCTCGATCCGGTCGAGGACGCGGTGCGCCTTCTCCCAGGCGAGCTCCTCGGTCGGCGCGACGATCGGCCGGAACGCGGCGTGGATGCGGGGCGGCGTCGCGCGGCCCGCGGCGGCGGCCTCGGCGTGCACGCGCGCGATCTGCTCGGCGGTGCGGTCGAGGGGCTCGCCCCAGACGGCGTAGATGTCGGCCTCGGCCGCGCCGACGCGGAACGCGGCGTCGGACGACCCGCCGAACGAGATGGTCGGGGTGCGTCCCTCGAACGGCTTGGCGTCGAGGACGAAGTCGTCGAAGTCGTAGAACGGGCCGTGGTGGTCGAACGGCTCGGCGCTCGCCCAGGCCTGCTTGACGATCTGGATGTACTCGTGGGTGCGCGCGTACCGCTCGTCCTTGGTGAGCGTGTCACCCTCACGGCCCTGCTCGTGGTCGTTGCCGCCCGTGATGAAGTGGACGGACAGGCGCCCGCCGGAGAGCTGGTCGAGCGTGGCGAACGTCTTGGCGGCGTAGGTCGGGTAGGACACGTTGGGGCGGTGCGCGAGCAGCAGCTCGATCGACTGCAGGCGTGCCGCGGTGTACGCGGCGAGGGCGGCCGGCTCGGGACCGGAGGAGCCGTAGGCGAAGAGGACGCGCGTCCAGCCGTTGTCCTCGTGCGCGCGGACGATGCGTTCGAGGTAGGCGGGGTCGAACGCGGCGGTCGTGCGCTCGGTGGTCTCCGAGGCGTCGTTGGTCGTGGCGATGCCGAGGAACTCGACGGGCATGAGGGTTCTCCGTGGGGTGTGGTGGTGCGGGTGGGGTCGGTGGGCTCAGGACCGGGCGGGTGTCGTCGGCTCCGCGGGGGCCTCGACCGGGTCGGACGCCGGGAGGCCGGCGTCCTTCCAGGCCGGGAACCCGCCGTCGACGTGCGAGACGTTCGTGTACCCGCGCTCGGCGAGCGCCGCGGCGACGGGTCCGGAGCCGTTCGGCGAGCCGCACACGACGACGACGGGCGTGTCGAGCGAGATCGCCGGGTTGTCGGCGGGGCCGAACAGCGCGTCGAGGTCGTGGCGGTCGGCGAGCGTCGCGCCGGGGATCTCGCCGTGCGCGGCGCGGCCGCCCGCCGAGCGCACGTCGATCAGCAGGGCGCCGTCGGCGACCTTGGTGGCGGCGTCGGCCGCGGTCTGGAGGGGCGGGGTGGTCATGGTGTCTCCTTCGAGGTGGGTCGTCAGCGGGTGGTGGCGAGCGCAGGGACGACGTCGGTGGTGGCGGTGGAGCCGGCGGCGAACCAGTGCTCGGCGAGCAGCTCGAACGAGCGGCGTGCGTCGTCGGCGTCGTGGGTCGCGGTGGTGACGAGCAGCTCGTCGGCGCCGGTCGCGCGGCGCAGGGTCTCGAGCCGCTGGACGACCGTCTCCGGGTCGCCGACGATGCGCGTGTCGACGCGGTCGGCGACGAGCGCTCGCTCGGCCTCCGGGCGCTCCTCCCACGCGGGCGAGGTGCCCGGCTCGGGGTAGGCGATCGCGCCGTCGGCGCCGCTGCGGATGGAGAGCACCCAGTCGGCGAACGGCGTCGCGAGCTCGCGCGCCCGCTCGATCGTGTCGGCGACGAGCACGTCGGCGGACACGACGACGTACGGCTCGTCGAGCACGCCCGGACGGAACGCCTCGCGGTAGGCGGCGACCGTGTCGATCGTCGCCGACGGCGCCACGTGGTAGTTCGCGGCGATCGGCAGGCCGAGCTCGCCCGCGACGCGCGCGCTCTCGCCGGGGCTCGACGCGAGGACCCACAGGTCCCAGTCGGCGCCCTCGACGGGCGGGCTCACGTACGGCGTCCCGTGCTCGTCGCGGTACGTCCCGGCACGCAGGCCGAGCACGAGGTCGAGCTCGTCGCGGAAGCTGACCGGCGTGCGCGACGCCCCGACGATGCGCTTCTGCGCGAGGATCCGCTCACGCAGCACGGAGTCGTTGAGGTTCGACGGCGGCGCACCGGGGACGTAGAGCCCCTCGACGACGCGCGGCCCGGTCGGGACGGACCGCGCGGCCCGCAGCGGACCGTCGGAGCCGCCGGTCCCCTTCGGCGGCGTGAAGGCCCGCCCGAGCCCGAGGTCGACCCGGCCCGGGTGCAGCGCGGCGATCGTCCCGAACTGCTCGGCGGCGACGAGCGGGCTCGTCGTACTGAGCAGCACCGCGCCGCTGCCGACGCGGATGCGCTCGGTCCGGGCCGCGACGGCCGCGGCGAGCACGGCGGGCGACGCGGAGCCGACGCCGGGCGACAGGTGGTGCTCGGCGTACCAGACCCGGTGGTAGCCGAGCCGGTCGAGGTCGCGCGCGAGCCCGACGGCGCGGCGCACCGCGTCCTGGCCCGTCGCCCCCTCGGGCACGATCGCGAGGTCGAGGACGGACAGCGGGACGCGGCCGGACGCCGGTCGCGGCCCGCCGGGAGCGGCGGTCGGGTGCGGGTGCTGGTGGGACGACATGGCTTCCTTCAGTGGTCGTGCGGCGGCCGGTGGTGGTGCGGCGACCGGTGGCGGTGCGGCGGCTCCCGACGACGCGGTCGCGCGGGATGCCGGGTTACTTGGACGGGAACCCGAGCGCGGCGAGCGTGGGTCGCAGGTGGGCGCGCCCGCGGAGGGCGCCGGGGACGCGCAGGCGGTCGACGACGCGGTCGTGCCAGCCGCCGTCGAGCCCCTCGTCGCGGTAGAAGGGCGCGATGCGCTCCTCGTACGCCGCGACGTGCTCCGCCTGGTCGCCGTGGTAGCGCTCGGCGTGCAGCACCGCCGCCTGCGGCAGCCGCGGCTTGACGCGCTCGCCGCCCGCGGGGTCGGGGTGGCCGACCACGAGCCCGACGACCGCCACGACGCCCTCGGGCAGGCCGAGCTCCGCCGCGACCTGCGCGGGGTGGTTGCGCAGCGCGCCGATGTACACGGTGCCGAGGCCGAGGGACTCGGCCGCGACGACGGCGTTCTGCGCGGCGAGCGCGGCGTCGAGGAACGCCACGACGGTCGTCTCGAGGTAGTCGGTGGCCTCGAGCCGGACGCCCTGGCGCTCGCCGAGGGCGCGCGCCCGCGCGACGTCCGCGAGCCACACGAGCAGCAGCGGCGCGGTGCGTACGTGGTCCTGGTCGCCCGCGAGCGCCGCGAGCCGGTCCTTGCGCGC
Source organism: Cellulosimicrobium cellulans (assembly GCF_016907755.1). Classification (NCBI taxonomy): domain Bacteria; kingdom Bacillati; phylum Actinomycetota; class Actinomycetes; order Micrococcales; family Promicromonosporaceae; genus Cellulosimicrobium; species Cellulosimicrobium cellulans. Next base: position 1,124,670 of record NZ_JAFBCN010000001.1, on the reverse strand, counting down.
GGGGTCGGTGACGGCGACGACGCTCCAGAGCTGGAGGTTCGACGACGTCGGCGCGGACTGCGCGGCGGCGACGAGCGTCGGGACGACGTGGTCGGCCAGCGGGTCGGTGCGGTAGCGGCGCACCGTCCGGTGACCGAGCTGCGTCGCGAGGACGGTGCCGGGACGGACCACGGCGGGTGCCAGTCCCTCGGTCGCGCCCGGCGCGACGTCCTCGACGGAGCCGGGGTCCACGCCGTACCGCGCCGCGACCGCAGCGCGGGAGCCGTGGGTGTCGTGGGGCGGCGTGGCGAGCGTCGCGGGGTCTGCGGGCGGAGCCGGGGCGTCCGCGGCGGCAGGTGCGGGAGCGATCGTCACGAGGCGGTCCTCTCGGGAAGTGCGGCGAGGCGGGCGAGCGCGAACCGGTCGGCCGCGGGGAGGTCGTCGGGGGTGGTCGCGAGGTCGGCGAGCACGCGGCCGACCGCCGGCGCGAACTTGAAGCCGTGGCCGGAGAACCCGGCCCCCACGACGACGGGGCCGCGGCGGTCGAGCACGAAGTCGTGGTCCGGTGTCGTGGTGTAGGTGCAGCTCACGGGGACGTAGGCGTCGGGGTCGAGCCCGGGCAGCCACGTGCGCACGTAGTCGCGCAGCGCGGCGAGCTGGCCCGGCTCGGGCCGGTAGGAGCGCCGGTCGGGGTCGACGACGGGGCCGACCCCGTGGAAGCCGACCTTGACGCCCTCGCCCGGGGTCGCGAGGCCGTAGACGCCGCTCGGCCAGGCCGTTCCCGGGCCGACGTCGTGCGTGAACGCCGGCCACCCCGCGGGCGACGCGCCCGCGGCGAGCGCGAAGTGCGCGGGCTGCTCCTGCGTGACGACGAGCGGGAGCTCCTGGCCCAGCAGCCCGCCCCTCGGACCGCCGAGGAGCCCGGCGCTCCACGCGCCGACGGTCACGACGACGACCCGCGCGACGACGTCGCCGCCGTCGGTCACGACGCGCACGCCCTCGGGGACGCGCTCGACGTGCCGGACGGCGACCTCGTGGCGGACGTCGGCCCCGCTCGCGGCGGCCGCGCCCTGGAGGGCCGCGACGGCGCGGTCGGCGTGCAGCCGTCCGGCCGTCGCGACCTCGTGCAGCACCCGGCCCTCGAACCGCAGCCCCGGCCACCGCTCGGCCGCGGCCGCGGGGTCGAGCCACTCGTGCTCGATCCCGCGGGCCGCGAACGCGGCGCCGATCGCGTCGGCGCGGCGCTCGGCGGCGCTGTCGCGCCGCCCGTGGCTCACGCCGCCGGTGACGGCGAGCAGCTCGGTCCCGGTCTCCGCCTCGACCTCGCGCCACAGGCCGAGCGCCTCCTGCGCGAGGTCGAGGTACTCGGGCTCGGCGTACGTGGTGCGGTAGATGCGCGACGTGCCGTGCGAGGCGCCGTGCGCGTGCCCGGGCGCGAAGCGCTCGAGCAGCACGACGTCGCGCCCGCGCCGGGCGAGCTGCCACGCGGCGGCCGAGCCCATCACGCCACCCCCGACCACGAGGTGGTCGACGTGCTGGGTGCTGGTGGTCATGCGCGAGTCACTCCGTCTTCGGGAGGCCGGGCGGGTTGGTCTGCGACTCCTCGACGGCCTCGGACTCCAGGCCCCACCGCTGGAGCACCTCGAGGTACGTGCCGTCCTCGACGGCGTGGTTGATCGCGGCGGTGATGGCCGGGGCCACCTCGTTGCCCTTCTTCGTCGCGACGGCGATCTGCGCGGTGTCCGGCCAGCCGCCGTTGAGCGTGCCGACGACCGAGAAGTCCTGCGGGGAGATCGCAGCCTGGTACGCGAGCGACGCGTTGGGGCCGACGTACGTCTCGATGCGCCCGGACTGGAGCGCGAGCAGGACGTCGGAGAACTGCTCGTAGTACTCGGGGCCCTGGATGGGGTCGAGGCCGTCCTCCTGGTTGAGGCGGTCCCACTCGAGCACGATCTTCTCCTGGTTGGTCCCGGAGCCGACGGCGACGACCTTGCCCGCGATGTCCTCGCGCTTCGTGATCGACGTGATGTCGGAGTCGGCGCCCACGAGCCAGCCGAGCTCGTCGTTGCGGTACGTGGAGAAGTCGATGGTCTCCTTGCGCTCCTCCGTCACGGTGACGTTGGAGATCACGGCGTCGACGTCGCCCGAGCCGAGCGCCAGCGGCCAGTCGGCCCACGCCTTGACCTCGAGGCGCAGGTCCTTGCCGAGCGCGTCGGCCACGAGCTGCGCGATGTCGGTCTCGTTGCCGATCGGCGTCTCGTCGTCGTCGGCGAGGAAGCCGAGCGGCGGCGCGGAGCCGGCGGAGATCGCGACGACGAGCTCGTCCTTGTCCTTCCAGGCGTCCGGCAGGAGCGCGATCGCCTCGGCCGACTCGGTGGTGCGGATGCGGTCCTGGTCCGGGCTCGTGCTCACGTCGAGGGCGTCCGAGACGGACGTCGTGCTCTCCTCGGTCGCCGCGCCCTCGTCCGCGGCGGCCGGGGCCTCGGTGCTCACCCCGGAGCAGGCCGCGAGCGCCAGCAGGGGCACGACGGCGAGGGCGGCGAGCGCGCGGGGGGCGCGGGCGCGGGTGGTCGTTGCGGTCACGGGTGTCCTACCTCTCGGGTGGTGCGTCGGGCGACGCAGGGAGTGCGGGTGTGCGGGACGGCCGGGCGGCCGGTCGCGGGTGACGACGTCGGGAAGCGGTGGCGGGGGCGGTGCGCGAGGTCGTGGACCCCGGTCCGCCCCGGGTCAGAGGACCTTCTGGAGGAAGGCCCGGGTGCGGTCGTGACGCGGGCGGTCGAGCACCTCGGCGGGCGTGCCCTGCTCCACGACGACCCCGTCGTCCATGAAGACGACGGTGTCGGCGACCTCGCGGGCGAAGCCGATCTCGTGCGTGACGACGACGAGCGTCGTGCCCGTGCTCGCGACGTCCTTGATCACCTCGAGCACCTCCCCGACCAGCTCGGGGTCGAGCGCCGAGGTGGGCTCGTCGAACAGCAGCACCTTGGGCCGCAAGGCGAGCGCGCGGGCGATGGCGACGCGCTGCTGCTGGCCGCCGGAGAGCTGGCGCGGCCGCGCGTCGGCCTTGTCCGCGAGCCCGACGCGCTCGAGCAGCGCCCGGGCCTCGGGCTCGACGTCCTCGCGGCGGCGGCGCTGCGCCGAGACCGGGGCCTCGACGACGTTCTCCAGCGCGGTGAGGTGCGGGAACAGGTTGAAGCTCTGGAACACGAACCCGATCTGCGTGCGCTGGCCGAGGATCTCGCGCTCCTTGAGCTCGCGCAGGGTGTTCCCCTTGCGGCGGTACCCGATGAGCTCTCCGTCGAGCGAGATGAACCCCTTGTCGACCTTCTCCAGATGGTTGATCGCGCGCAGCAGCGTCGACTTGCCCGAACCGGACGGGCCGAGCACGACCGTCACCGACCCGGGCGGCACGGTGAGCGACACGTCGCGCAGCACCTCGAGCGTGCCGAAGCTCTTGTGGACGCCGTGGATCTCGACGAGCCCGGCGGTCGCCACGTCGGTGGGCGCGACGGCGGTGGTCGCGCCGACGGCGCTCATGCCGCACCTCCCGACGTGCGCGCGGTGCGCGTCAGCACGCCCACGCGGGCGCGGGCCGCGTACGCGGGCGGGACGGAGTCGGGCACCGGCCGGCCGGAGAGCCGCGACGCCCAGACCAGGACCGTCCAGCGCGCCTTCTGCACCGGCGTCGGTGGCAGCGTGCGCACCGCGCCCTTCGCGTAGTGCCGCTCGACGTAGTACTGGACGACCGTGATGAGCGTCGTCAGCACGAGGTACCAGATCGACGCGACGATGAGCAGCGGCACGACGCGGCCGTTGCGGCCGTAGATGACGCTCACGATGTAGAACAGCTCGCCGTACGCGAGGACGTAGACGATCGACGTGCCCTTGAGGAGCCCGATCACCTCGTTGACGGCGGTGGGGATGATGGAGCGCATCGCCTGCGGCAGGATGATGCGGCTCACCTGGCGCCGCTTGGGGATGCCGAGCGAGGCCGCCGCCTCCTGCTGCCCCTGGTCGACCGAGAGGATCCCGGCGCGCACGATCTCCGCCGAGTACGCGGCCTGCGAGAGTCCGAGGCCGAGGATCGCGGCCCAGAACTTGTCGATCACGGACAGCGTGTCGAAGTACAGGAACTCGGGCCCGAAGGGGATGCCGACGCTCAGGTACGGGTACAGGTAGGCGAGGTTGTACCAGAGCAGGAGCTGCAGCAGCAGCGGCACGGACCGGAACACCCACGTGTACGTCCACGACACCGACTGCAGGAGCGGTGAGCGCGACAGACGCATGAGCGCGAGGACGGTGCCGAGCGCGAACCCGACGACCGACGCGACGAGCGTGAGCCGGATCGTGGCCCACGCGCCCTCGAGGATCGAGGGCCAGGTGAGGTACGTCGCGACGACGTCCCACTCCCAGCGGTCGTTCGTCACGAGCGAGCTGACGACCATCGCGAGCAGCACCGCGACGCCGGCCGTGGCGACCCAGCGGCCCGGGTGCCGGGCGGGGACGATGCGCAGGCTCTCGAGCGGGAGCGCGTCGTGGACCCCGTGCGAGCCGGCGCGCGGGTCGGCGGGGTGCCGGCCCGACGGCGGCGCGAGCTGGCGGGACTCGTCCTGCGGGAGCGACACGGTGCTCATGGCGCGACCTCCAACCACTTCTCGAAGGCGAGCGGGCCGATCTCCTCGGGATCGGTCCCGGTGTCGAACAGGGGCGTGTAGCCCGTCGCGAGGTAGAGGCCTGCCGCCTCGGGCTGCCGCGGACCGGTCGTCAGGTAGAGACGCCGGTACCCGCGCTCGACCGCGCGGCGCTCCAGCTCCACCAGCACGACGCGCGCCAGGCCCTGGCGCCGGTGCGCCGAGTGCGTCCAGATCCGCTTGAGCTCGGCGGTCCGCACGGCGGGCGACCCGTCGCCGCGCCGTGCGGACTGCCGGGCGAGGCGTGCGGGGTCGCCGAGCTCCGGCTCGGTCCGACGGCGGAACGCGCCGCCCGCGACCGGCTCGCCGTCCTCCAGCACCAGCACGAGCTCGCCGTGCGGCGCCGCGAAGTCCTGCGCGGGGTAGTGCTCCATCTCGGCGCGGAGCTCGTCCGCGGTGAGCACGCGCTGGTACCGCGTCCAGTACTCGTGGGACAGCTCGTCGAGGAGGGGGCGGACGAGCGGGTCGTGCATGGCGACGGACCGGACCTCGCGCACCACCGCGCCCGACCCCGTCGCTCCCGGCGCCGCCGGGCGCGCCGCGACCGCGGTCACCGGGGTGCCCTCTCGCCTGCGGTGACGGCGAACGGCACGTGGTTGCCCTCGACCGGCGCCGGGCACGTCCCGAAGTCGCTGAACGCGTACGGGAGGTTGATCGTGCGGTTGAGGTCGAGCCGCACGCGCCCCTCGGTGCCGGGCGCCACGTCGGCGTCCACCCACAGGACGCGCCAGGGCGCGACGTCGTCCGCCTCGTCGCTGAAGAGCAGCGTCACCGCGCCGCCGGCCTTGCCCGTGAGGACGAGCGTCGCGCGATGGGCGACCCCGTCGCGCTCGACCACGAGGTCGACCTCGCCGACCGTGCTCACGTGGTGCACCAGCCCGGGGCGCGCGGCGCCGACGACGACGGGCCGCGGCGCGTCGTACCACCGCACCGCCGCGTCCACGACCCAGGCGGGGTCGTCGGCGAACGTCGGGACGCCGTCGAACGCGAGCCGCGCGGGCGCGAGCGGGTCGCGCACGCGGACCGCGTACCGGCCCGTGCGGCGCACGACCTCGATCGCGACCTCCCGTGTCTCGCCGGGACGACGACCGTCGTGGCGTCCGCACCCGCCGCCGTGCGCACGGCGCCGTCCGTGCCCGCGCGGTGGTGCGCGCCGTCGGCGTCGGCCCACCAGAGCCCGGGCACCCCGGGCAGCGCGGCGGGCTCGGAGGGCAGCCAGTGGTACGCGACGAGGCTCAGCCAGCCGTGCGGCGGGCGCAGCCCCTCCTCACGCTCGGCGTGCCAGTCGGCCCACGCGGAGGCGTCGGGCGACGGGGGCGACGCGGGCGACACGGCGGCGTCGGGCGTGCCGGTGGTGGTGGGCGCGGTGGCCACGGCGCCCGTGGCGGTCGGCGTGCTCGTGCTCATGGGTCCTCCGAGGTCGGTGCGGTGCAGATCTGCGGGACGGTTGCGGGCGGGCTGCGGTCAGCCCACGAGCTCGGCGGACGCCGGCTCGGGGTCGGCGGTGCGCTGCGCGGCGTCGGGCCGGACGAGACCGAGGTGCTCGCGCAGGGTCGTGCCCTCGTACTCGGTGCGGAACGACCCGCGCTCCTGGAGCAGCGGGACGACGCGGTCGAAGACGTCGTCGAGCCCGCCCGGCGTGAGGTGCGGCACGAGGATGAAGCCGTCGGACGCGTCCTCCTGGACGTGCCGGTCGATGTCGTCCGCGACCTGCTGGGGCGTGCCGACGAACCCGCCGCGCGACGTCACCTGGAGGACGAGCTCGCGGATCGACCACCCGTTCGCCTCGGCCTGCTCGCGCCACGCCGCGGCGACCGCCGCCGGGTCCTTCGCGTGCCGCACGCGGCCCCGCGTGATCGACAGGTTCTCCGTGTCGGGGTCCACGTCGGGCAGCGGCCCCTCGGGGTCGTACGCCTCGAGGTCGCGGCCCCAGACCTGCTCGAGGAACGCGATCGCCGTCGGACCCGAGACCTGCTGGAGCCGGATCTCCCGCGCGCGCTCCTCCGCCTCGGCGGGCGTGTCGCCCAGCACGACGACGGTCGCGGGCAGGATCTTCAGGGAGTCGCGGTCGCGCCCGTGGGCGGCGAGGCGCCCCTTGACGTCCTCGTAGAACGCGCGCCCGGCGTCGAACGTCGAGTGGGCGGAGAACACGACGTCGGCGGTCCGGGCGGCGAAGTCGCGGCCGTCGGCGGAGTCGCCCGCCTGGAACAGGACCGGGTGACCCTGCGGTCCGCGCGGCGTCTCGAACAGCCCGACGACGTCCGCGTACGTCCCGTGGTGCGCGACCGGCCGCACCGACCCGGGGCGCAGGAACTCGCCCGCGATCCGGTCGGCCAGCACCGCGTCGTCGTCCCACGAGTCCCACAGGGCGCGTGCGACCTCGACGACCTCCGCCGCACGCGCGTACCGCTCGGGGTAGGGCAGGTACCCGCCGCGGCGGAAGTTGGCGCCCGTGAAGGCGTCGGGGCTCGTCACGAGGTTCCACGCCGCGCGACCCTCGGAGAGCAGGTCGAGCGTCGCGAACTGCTTCGCGAGCTCCCACGGCTCGTTGAACGTCGTGTTGATCGTGCCCGCGAGGCCGAGGCGGTCCGTGACGGCCGCGAGCGCGCCGAGGACGGGCAGCGTGTCGGGGCGGCCCACGACGTCGAGGTCGTGGATGCGGCCCTTGTGCTCGCGCAGGCGCAGGCCCTCGGCGAGGAAGAAGAAGTCGAGCTTCGCGTCCTCGGCGCGGCGGGCGAGGTGCTCGAACGAAGCGAAGTCGATCTGGCTGCGCGAGCGGGGGTCGCTCCAGACGGTGGTGTTGTTGACGCCCGGGAAGTGGGCGCCGAGGTGGATCTGCTTGCGGGGGCGCGTGCTCATGTTCGTCGGTCCGTCCGGGTTCAGGCGATCGCCGCGTAGCGGTTGGCGGGGAGCGGGAGGCCGAGCGTGTCGCGCAGCGTCGTCCCGGGGTAGGCCGTGCGGAACAGGCCGGCCCCCTGGAGGAGCGGCACCACGCCGTCGACGATCGCGTCGAGGTCGGTGCTCAGGGACGACGGGCGCAGGAGGAACCCGTCGGCCGCGCCGGCGTGCGTCCACTCCTCGACCGTGACGGCGAGGTCGCGCGCCGTGCCGACGTGCGTGAGCGAGTCGGTGTCCCACGAGACGCCCTCGAGGTCCTCGAGCAGGTCGAGGCGCGCCTGGGCGCTCGCACGGGTGTCGCCGATGACGACGTAGGCGTCGACGAGGACCCGGAGGGTGTCGGGGTCGCGCCCGGCGTCCGCGGCCGCGTCGCGCACCTGCGACCGGAGCGCGACGGCCTCGTCGCGGGTCGCGGCGCGGACCCGGACGACGTCGGCCCGGCGGGCCGCGAGGTCGAGCGACGCGGGCGTGTCCGCCCGGACGACGACGGGCGGCTGGCCCTGCGGCGGGCGCGGCGTGATCGACGGCCCCTTGACGGCGAAGCGGATGCCCTCGTGGTCGACGTAGTGCAGCTTCTCGCGGTCCACGAACCGGCCCGTCGCGACGTCGCGGATCTCGGCGTCGTCCTCCCACGAGTCCCAGAGGCGCGTGACGACCTCGACGGCCTCGTCCGCCTCGGCGACGGCGTCGGGCTCGTCCTGCGCGCCCTTGCGCCCGAACGCGGCGGCCTCGGCCGGCGTCGTCGACCACCCGACCTGCCACCCGGCGCGGCCCGCGCTCACGTGGTCGATCGTCGCGATCGCCTTGGACACGTGGAACGGCTCGGTGTGGGTCGTGGTGACCGTCGGGACGAGGCCGATGCCCGCGCTGCGCGGCGCGAGGCGGGACGCGACGAGCGCGGCGTCGAGCCGGCCGCGCACGGACCCGTTGCGGCCCGGCTGGAGCGTGAAGGCGTCGTCGAGGGTGACCAGGTCGAGCAGGCCGCGCTGGGCGGTGGCCACGAGCTCGACGAGGCGCTTGGCGTCGAAGAGGCGCTGGGCCTGGGAGCCCACGGTCCGCCAGGCGGCGGGGTGCGCGCCGGCGTCGGTGAGGTCGACGCCGAGGTGGAGGGTGCGGGCGGGGCGGGGGTCGGACATCGCGAGGATCCGTTCTCAGTTGAGCCGACGGCGCGCTCAGGGCGCGGCGGGGTGCCGGAAGGTGGGCAGGGCGGTCCGGCCGCGCGCGGGCGGCAGGACGGGGCTGGGGAAGCCGGGAGGGACCCGGACCGCGCGCGGGTGGCGCGGGGTGTCAGAGGCGGGTCGTCGTCAGCGACAACAGGCGACGCGCGCGGGACCCGTGGCCCCGAGGGCGGGGGCGCCAGGGCCGCCCGCGAACGGACAGGGGTACGTCGACGCGTGCGCGGTGCTCACCGCGGTGCTCGACTCTCGCCGGTCCATCGTCCGTCTCCTTCGTGCCCGTCGCCGGGCTCCGCGTCGTTGCCCCGCACCGCGCGTGTCTGCGCGACGCGGGACCTGGTCCTCACCCGGGGCACCCCACCGCGCGGGAGGGTTGCCGTCCGACGAGCCGGGGCTTGGCGTCGGAACTCATGACCATGTCCTGTGACCGGGGTACGTCGACCTCGGTTGCGCGGGAACTTACGAGCGGCCACCGCGGGGTGTCAACGCGCCGAGGAGACCTTCCCACATACTGGACTGGATCGGTCGACTTTGAGCTGGTTCGGAGCGCTATTTGCACTGAGTGCATCGATGCACTTAGTGTCAAGAGGTGCCCCTCCCCTCCGCGACCGAGCCGCCGGGTGTGCCCGCGCCCGACCCCGCGACCGACTCCGGGAGCGACCCCGCGACCGGCCCCGCGACCGATCGCCGCGCCGCGCTGCGTGCGCGGCACCGCCGCGCGATCGTCGACGCCGCCGCGTCGCTCATGGAGGAGAACGGGGGCGCCCGGTTCACGGTCGACGAGCTGGCCGCACGCGCCGACGTCGCGCGGCGCACGATCTTCAACCACTTCGCGTCGCTCGACGACGTGGTGGTCGAGGTGTGCGAGGACGTGCTGGGCACCGTGGTCGACGCGCTCGGGGCGAGCGCCGCGGACCCCGGCACCGACCGCACGACCCCGCTCGACGACCTCACCGCCGCGCTCCGCGGCACCGACCTCGTCGGCCCGATGGCCTACCTCACGCGCGCCCTCGGCGGCACCGCGACCGAGCCCACCCCGCGCGTCACGACGATGGTCGTGCGCACGTTCACCCACCTCGCCGAGCGTCTGGTCGCCGAGACCACGCGGCGGCACCCCGACGTCGACCCGCTCGAGATCGAGATGCTCGTCGGCGCGCTCATGGCCGGGGTCCTGGTGATCCAGCGCCGCTGGTGGGCCGCGACCGGCGCCGCCGACGACGACGCCTCGCGCCGCGTGTGGGCGGACCTCCTCGACCGTCTCGTCGCGCGCATGCGCTCAGGCTGGGAGCTCCCCGCCTGACGCCTCCCGCCCTCACCTCCCCGACCGCCACCGGACCGCACGCCGCACCGCCCACCGGACCACCCCGGACTCCCCACCGAAGGACCCTCATGGCTGAACTCCTCTACCGCCTCGGGCGTGCCAGCGCGCGCCGCGCGCGGACCGTCCTCGCCGCGTGGCTCGCGGTGCTCGTGCTCGCCGGGGCGGCGTTCGTCGCGTTCGGCGGCTCGCTCGCGAGCAGCTTCTCCATCCCCGGCACACCGACCGCCGAGGTCACCGAGCGCCTGCAGACGGCGCTCCCGGAGGCGTCGGGCGGGAGCGGCACCGTCGTCTTCGTCACGGAGGACGGCTCCGCGTTCACGCCCGAGCAGGAGGCGGAGATCTCCGACCGCCTCGCCGCGGCCGAGGACGTCGACGGCGTCGAGACGGCCGTCGACCCGTTCGCCACGCAGGCCGAGCTCGCGGACCAGCGTCAGCAGGTCGAGGACGGCCGCACCCAGATCGAGGCCGGGCGCACGCAGATCGAGGACGGTCGCACGCAGCTCGCCGCGGGCCAGGAGCAGATCGACGCCGCGCTGACCCAGCTCGACCAGGGCCAGACCCAGCTCGACGCGGCGCGCGCGCAGGCAGAGGCCGCGGGCGCGCTCGACCAGGCGGCGCCCCAGCTCGACGCGCAGCAGGCCGAGCTCGACGCCGGGCGCGCCGAGCTCGACGCCCAGGCCGCGGCGCTCGACAAGCAGGTGACCGCGCTGGAGGACCAGAGCACGACGCTCGAGGAGCAGTCCGCGCAGCTCGAGGCCTCGGCGCCGCTGCTCGAGATGGCGTCGGAGATCCGCATGGTGTCCGAGGACGGGAGCGCCGCCGTCGCGAGCGTCGCGTTCACCGAGCCGAACATGAGCATCGAGCAGCAGACCAAGGACGACCTCGTCGCGGCCTTCACCGACGACCCGGTCGAGGGTGTCCAGACGGACTTCTCGTCCGACATCACGCAGGGCGTCCCCCAGGTCTTCGGCGTGGGCGAGGCGATCGGCCTCGTCGTCGCGGCGGTCGTGCTGGTCGTCATGCTCGGCACGCTCGTCGGCGCGGGGCTGCCGATCCTCACGGCCCTCATCGGGGTCGGGATCGGCGCGCTCGCCGCGATGTCGCTCTCCGGCGTCGTCGAGATGTCGTCGGTGACCCCCGTGCTCGGCCTCATGCTCGGGCTCGCGGTCGGGATCGACTACTCGCTGTTCATCGTCAACCGGCACCGACGCCAGCTCAAGCAGGGCGACGAGGTGCTGGAGTCGATCGCGCTCGCGAACGGCACGTCGGGCAACGCGGTCGTGTTCGCCGGCGCCACGGTGCTCATCGCGCTCCTCGCGCTCAACGTCACCGGCATCCCCTTCCTCGGCCTCATGGGGACCGTCGGCGCGCTGTGCGTCGCGATCGCCGTGCTCATCGCCGTCACGCTGACGCCCGCCCTGCTGAGCATGATCGGGACGCGCATCCTCAGCCGCCGGGAGCGCGCCGCGCTCGCCGGTGCCGCGGGTGCAGCCCCGGGCGAGACGGACACGGCGGCCGACACCGCGTCGTCGGGCACGACCGCCCCGGACGGGACCAAGCCCGTCCGCCCGATGTCGACGCTGCGCGCGGTGGGCACGGCGCTGCTCGCCGTCGTGGCGCTCGGGGTGATCGCCCTCCCCGCGCTCGACCTGCGCACCAACCTGCCCGACGGGTCGTCGGAGGCGCACGACTCCACGCAGTACCGCGCCTACTCGACGATCGCGGAGCAGTTCGGCGAGGGAACCAACGGGCCGCTGCTCGTCGTCGCCGACCTCCCGGGCGAGCCCACGGAGGCGGAGGCGCTGGAGTACCAGGTGCAGGTCGCCCGGTCGCTCTTCGCGCTCGACGACGTCGTCGCGGTCGCCCCGATCGGGACCTCCGCGGACCGCACGGTCGCCGCGTTCCAGGTGATCCCCGCCGAAGGGCCCACGAGCGAGTCGACCGAGGCCCTCGTCCACGCGCTGCGCGACGTCGAGGCGCCCGACGGCAAGGCGTCCCTGGGAGTCGCGGGCTCGGCGAGCGGCAACATCGACATCTCCGACAAGCTCGCGCAGGCGCTGCCGATCTACCTCGCGGTCGTGGTGGGGCTGTCGCTCGTCATCCTCGTGCTGGTGTTCCGGTCGGTCTTCGTGCCGGTCGTCGCGACGCTCGGGTTCATCCTGTCCTACTTCGCCGCGCTCGGCGGGGTCGTCGCGATCTACCAGTGGGGCTGGCTGTCGGGGGTGTTCGGCGTCGAGACGCCGGGACCGATCCTCAACTTCCTGCCCACGATCCTCGTCGGCATCCTGTTCGGCCTCGCGATGGACTACCAGCTCTTCCTCGGTTCGGGGATGCGCGAGGCGTACGCGCACGGCGCCCCGGCGCGCGTCGCGATCACGCAGGGCCTGCGCGCGGGCCGGTCCGTCGTGACCGCGGCGGCGATCATCATGATCTCCGTCTTCGGCGGGTTCGTCTTCTCGCACAGCGCGATGATCCGGCCCATCGGGTTCGCGCTCGCGTTCGGCGTGCTGGTCGACGCGTTCGTCGTGCGGATGCTGCTCGTCCCGGCGCTCATGCACCTCGTGGGCGACAAGGCCTGGTGGCTCCCCCGCTGGCTCGACCGCATCCTCCCCGACGTCGACGTCGAGGGCGCCGCCCTGGAGCGCCGCCACCCGCACCACCCCGACGGGGATGCCGGCGCGGACGACGCGGGCAGTGCCACGACCGACCCTGGAGCGACCGAGCCGGAGCCCGCGCGCGGCTGAACGCTCCACGTCACCCCCCGGCGCCGAACCCGGGGTTCCGCGTCACCGAGTCTGCTCGGTGGCGCGGAACCCCGGGTTCGGCGTCAGGGGCGGGGCACGTGGACCGTCGCGACGATCGCGCGGTGGTCGCTGCCGGGCACGCGCAGGGAGCCGACGTCGGTCACGACGTTCTCGCGGTCCGTCACCACGTGGTCGAGGTTCAGGACCGGCGGGACGGTGCCCGGCCGCGGCGACCACGACAGGTCGAGCCCGCTCCCCGACGCGCGCGACGCGTCGTGGAAACGGTCGCCCAGCAGGCGGCGGAACGTCGCGTGGTCGTGGGTCGCGTTGAAGTCGCCGACGAGCACCTGCGGGAGCGGGTCCGCGGTCGCCCGCTCGGCCAGCGCGGCGGTCTCCTCGCCCCAGACGCGCACGTACTCCGGGATCGGCGGGATCGGGTGCACGGCGGTGACCCGCACCGGCACGCCGTCGACCTCGACGGTCGCGGAGGGCATCGCGTCGTTGGAGAACGGCTCGACGTCGACGTCGTCGAGCGGCAGCGCGCTCCACAGCCCGCTGCCGAGCGCCCCGGACCCGACCTTCGCGTCGGCGCTGTACGGGAGCACGTCCTCGATGCCCGCCGCGACGAGGCGCTCGCGCAGGTCTGTCGTCAGCTCCAGCACGGCGAGCACCTGGACGTCCTGCTCGCGGACGAGGTCGACCAGCGCGTCCGCGTCCGCCGACCCGAGCCACGCGTTGGCGCCCATCACACGCACGGAGGCCGCGTCGTCGGGCGGCGCCGGACCGGGCACGAACGCCGGCACGAGCCACACCGCCTGCGCGGCGACGCACACCGCGAGCAGCGCCGCGAGGACCCACCGGCGCGCGACGAGCGTGACCACGAGACCGACGACGGCAGCCGCCGCGACGAACGGCGTGAACCCGACGACCTGCGCGAACGGTGTCACCGCGTCGTACGGCACCGCGCGCACGACCGTGAGCAGGACGCCCACCACGGTCCCGACGGAGAGCAGCACCGTGAGCACCGGACCGCCGGGCCGCCGTCGGGCGGTGACGCGCGCGGGCGGGAGGCTCGTGGTCGCCGAGGTCATCCCCGGACTCTCGCAGCGTCGCCGCGCACGCGACGACCCGCCGCACCACCTCGCCCATCGATCTCCACCGAACCCACCCGTCGCCCGAGACCCGCCGAACACGACGTTGCTGTCGTTCTCGGGCTCTTTCCGACGGCAACCCCGTGATCGACCGCGCGCAGGGTCGTGCTCGGCGGCCCGGCGCGAGCGGCGGCAGGTCAGGAGACGACGACGCCCCGGTCACCTGTGCGGTGACCGGGGCGTCGGTGGAGCGGGTGTCAGACGAAGATGGCCGGCAGCGTGCCGCGGAAGGCCGCGTCCGCCTCGCTGAGCGCGACGGTGAACAGGCCCGCGACCTCGAGCGCCTCGCCCGACTCGGCGGCCGCACCGGGCTCGGTGCCCGTCTCGCCGATCTTCAGGACGGGGACGCCGCGCGCGACGCACGCGTCGACGAGCTTGGACTCCTCGCCGCGGGGGACGGCGACGAGCGCGCGCGCCGTCGACTCGGAGAACAGCGCCTCGAACGGGGTGACGCCGTCGCGCTCGGTCAGCGCGTCGAGCGACACCGTGGCGCCGACGCCGAAGCGCAGCGACGCCTCGAGGAGCGCCTGCGCGAGCCCGCCCTCGGAGAGGTCGTGCGCGGCCGACACGAGGTCGTCGCGGCTCGCGTTGACGAGCACGCCGGCGAGCGCCTTCTCGGCCGCGAGGTCGACCTGCGGCGGGAGGCCGCCGAGGTGCCCGTGCTCGACCTCGGCCCACGCCGACCCGTCGAGCTCGGGGCGCGTCGTGCCGAGCAGGTAGATGCTCTCGCCCGTCTCGCGCCAGCCCGACGGCGTCGCGTGCGCGACGTCGTCGAGCACGCCGAGCACGCCCACGACCGGGGTCGGGTGGATGGAGGAGTCGATCTGCCCCGGCTCGCCGGTCCCGTTGTAGAGCGAGACGTTGCCGCCCGTGACGGGGACGCCGAGCTCGCGGCACGCGTCCGCGAGGCCCTCGATCGCCTCGACGAGCTGCCACATCGAGTCCGGGTCCTCGGGCGAGCCGAAGTTGAGGCAGTCGGTCACGGCGAGCGGGCGAGCGCCCGTCGTCGCGACGTTGCGGTACGCCTCGGCGAGCGCGAGGCGCGCGCCCGTGCGCGGGTCGAGCTTGCCGTAGCGGCCGTTGGCGTCGGTCGCGAGCGCGACGCCGAGGCCCGTGCTCTCGTCGACGCGGATCACACCGGAGTCGTCGGGCTGCGCGAGCGCGGTGTTGCCCTGGACGAACCGGTCGTACTGGTTGGTCACCCACTCCTTCGACGCGAGGTTCGGCGACGCGAGGAGGCGCAGGGCCGTCGCGCGGAGCTCGTCGCCGGTCTCGGGACGGGCGAGCGCGTCGGCGTCCACGGTGCGGGCGTTGAGCCCGTCCTGCCACGACGGGCGCGCGTACGGGCGGTGGTACACCGGGCCCTCGTGCGCGACCGTCCGGGGGTCGACGTCGACGATGCGCTCGCCGTGGTGGTCGATCGTCAGGCGGCCCGAGTCGTTGACCTCGCCGATCACGGCGGTCTCGACGTCCCACTTGCTCGTGATCGCGAGGAACTCGTCGAGCTTGTCCGGCGCGACGACCGCCATCATGCGCTCCTGCGACTCGGACATGAGGATCTCGCCCGCGTTGAGCGTGGGGTCGCGCAGCAGGACGTCGTCGAGCCACACGTGCATGCCGCCGTCGCCGTTGGAGGCGAGCTCCGACGTCGCGCAGGAGATGCCGGCCGCGCCGAGGTCCTGGATGCCCTCGACGACCTTCGCCGCGTAGAGCTCGAGGCAGCACTCGATGAGGACCTTCTCCATGAAGGGGTCGCCCACCTGGACGCTCGGGCGCTTGGCGGGGACGCCGTCCTCGAACGTCTCCGAGGCGAGGATCGAGGCGCCGCCGATGCCGTCGCCGCCCGTGCGGGCGCCGAACAGCACGACCTTGTTGCCCACGCCCGACGCGTTGGCGAGGTGGATGTCCTCGTGGCGCAGCACGCCGAGGCACAGCGCGTTGACGAGCGGGTTGCCCTGGTACGAGGCGTCGAACACGAGCTCGCCGCCGATGTTCGGCAGGCCCAGGCTGTTGCCGTAGCCGCCGACGCCGCTCACGACGCCGTGCACGACGCGCGCCGTGTCCGGGTGGTCGACCGCGCCGAAGCGGAGCTGGTCCATGACGGCGACGGGGCGCGCGCCCATCGAGATGATGTCGCGCACGATGCCGCCGACGCCCGTCGCGGCGCCCTGGTAGGGCTCGACGAACGACGGGTGGTTGTGCGACTCGACCTTGAACGTCACGGCCCAGCCGTCACCGATGTCGACGACGCCCGCGTTCTCGCCGATGCCGACGAGCAGGTGCTTCTTCATCTCGTCCGTCGTGGCCGTGCCGAACTTCGACAGGTGCACCTTGGACGACTTGTACGAGCAGTGCTCGGACCACATGACCGAGTACATCGCGAGCTCCGCGGCCGTGGGGCGGCGCCCCAGGATGTCGCGGATGCGCTGGTACTCGTCGGGCTTGAGGCCGAGCTCGGCGTACGGCTGGTCCTCGTCGGGGGTGGCGGCGGCGTGCTCGACGGTGTCCAGCGTCGGTCGAGCGTCAGAGCGTGCGGAAGCCTGGGGTGCGGGGGCGGTCATCGTTTCCCTCGGGTGGGCGCTGATGCGGGGAGCGCACGACGGCGCGGGGCCCAGTCTACCGGCGGGTCGCCGGACGTCGTGGCCCCGTCCGCCCTCCGGTCGGGTGCCGTCAGGCGACGAGGCCGACGACGACCCCGACGACCCCGAGCAGCGGCGGGACGAGCTGCACCAGCGCGGCGCGCGCCTTCGACGGCGACGAGAGGATCAGGACGAGCCCGGCGGCGACCATCGACCCGGCGCCCGCGACGACGAGCGTGAGGCCCACGTCCTGCCGGTCCGTCGCGTACAGGACGATCCCGAGCACGACGAGCACCGCGAGGAACAGGTTGTAGAAGCCCTGGTTGAACGCGAGCTCCCGGGTCGCCTCCGCCTCCTCGCGCGACGTGCCGAACGTCGCGCGAGTGCGCGCGCTCGTCCACGTGAGCGACTCCATGACGAAGATGTACACGTGGATCGCCGCGGCGACCCCTGCGAGCGCCAGCCCGAACCCGATCACGGTCGGCCCCTCCCGGTCCGCGAGGCCGCACGGTGCACGACCTCACGCCGGTGGGCCGGCCCGGGTCGCTGCCTCAGCGGTCCTCAGCGTTCCACAGGTAGGGCTCCGCCGCCGCGAGCGCCACGGCGAGCGCGCTGAGCGCGAGCCCGACGCGTGCGTGCGGCAGGCGCACGCCCCGGGCGCGCAACCGCTCGCCCCGGCGGTAGGCCCACTTCTCCCCCGCGACGGCGAGCGCCGTCGCGAGCACGACTCCCCCGACCGCGGCGGCTCCGACGACCCCGGGCGGGACCTGCGTCGGCTCGACGCGGTCCGGCGCGTACGTGTTGTCCTCGCGCACGGCGTCGTCCGCCGGCTCGGCCTCGGGCAGGGTGCTCGTCCTGCTGCTCGGCACCACGTCGAGGCCGTCGGCGTCGGTGCCCGCCGCGCGGGCGGCGTCGCGCAGCGACCGGACGCCCTCGCGCGCCTCGCGCCCCTCCGCGGTCGAGGTCACCGTGAGCACGGCTCCCGTCGTCGCGACAACCGTCTTGGCGAGCGCGCGGGCCCAGCGCGGCCGCACGACGTCGGGCACGGCGTACCAGGCGACGGTCGTCAGGCCCGCGATCGCCACGGTGCGCGGGTCGGCGGACCGGCGGGTCGGCTCGTGCTCGGTCATCGTGTCCCTTCGTCGGACGGGTGCGGTCGGCCCGGCGGGCTCGCGGGGTCCAACGGCCCGGGGCCGTCCGGAGTTCCTCGTCACGGCGCGACGGCGCGCAGCCGCTCGCGCAGGTAGCGGACCGCCGGGGCGTCGGTCATGGTGGCGCGCCACACGACCGTCACCGGACGGGTCGGGACAGGCTCGCGCACGGGCACGGCGACGACGTCGGCGGGCAGGGGGCCGCGACCGAGCCGCGGGACGAGCGCGACGGCGAGGCCCTGCGCCACGACCTCGACCTGCGACGCGAACTCGAGGCACCGGAAGTCGATGCGCGGGACGCGCGGCTCGCGCGCGAACATGTGGCAGAACCACTCGTAGCAGATGGTGCCGTCGGGCGTGCAGACCCAGGTCTCGTCGAGCAGGTCGGCGGGCGTGAGCGTGGACCTCCCGGCGAGGGGGCTCGACGCGTGCACGAGCACGTCGGCCTCGTCGCGGAAGAGCTCCTCGGCCCGCAGGCTCGGGGGCAGCGCGAGGCCGACACCCTCCCAGTGGTGGACGAGCGCGAGGTCGAGCGTCCCCGCCGCGACGGCCGCGACGGCGTCCCACGGCTCAGCCTCCTCGACGACGAGCCGCAGGTCGGGGACGTCGTCGCGCACCCGTGCGACGAGCGGCGCGACGACGCCGCGCACCGCCGTCGAGAACGACCCGAGGCGCACGGTCCCCGTCGGCCGGGCGCCCGCGTCGTGCAGGCGGGCGCGCAGCGACTCGACCTGCTCGCGCAGCGCGCGGCCCTCGTCCACCACGCGCCGGCCGGCGGCGGTGAGGACGACCCCGCGCCCCTCGCGGTCGAGCAGGCGCGCGCCGAGGTCGCGCTCCAGGCGCTTGACCTGCTGCGAGACGGCGGACGGCGTGTACCCGAGGTCGCGCGCGGCGCCGTGGACGCTCCCCGTGCGCTCGATCGCGATGAGCGCGCCGACGGCCGAGAGGTCGATCATCGCGCGGCCCGACGACGGACGGCGGTCGTGCGGGCGGGCTGCCGGACGGCGGGTGCGGCGCACTCCGCGGGGCCGGTGCGCGCGGGGTCGGAGCTCACCGCGCCACGGTAGCGCGGCGCGCGCGACCTCGTTCCCGAGCCGGCGACGAGCGGGTCGGTGCGGGGTGCTCCCGCCGCCCAGACCGTTCCGGCATAATACCCGGAGGGGTATTCGACAGGAGGCGCGCACCATGACCCGACCCGCCCAGGACGCCGTCGCCGACCCGCGACCGCGGGACCCCGGGACCGCGCGCACAGAACCTGGGGGCACGCCCCGCGGGCGGCTCCGGCCCGACCGGCGCCGCGCCGTCGCCACCGCAGCGCTCACCGCGCCCGTGGGCGCGCTGCTGGTCGTCGCCGGCGGCGGCTGGGACCCGCTCCGGGCTCCGGTCTGGACCGCGGTCGTGCTGGTCGCCGCCGTCGTCGGAGCGAGCACGCTGGCGACCTTCGTCCCCCGCCGCGGCGAGAGCTGGCGGTCGGCGCTCGGCTGCGGGCCGTGCGCGGCGGTCGGCGCCCTCACGGTCCTGCTCGCCGCCTGGCTCGTCGAGACGACCCCGCACGGCCTCGCGGCGGCGGCGGCCGGACTGGGCGCCGTCGTGGTCGGGCGCGTGCACCGGCGCGTGTCGGTGCAGGCTTCCTGCCCGGTCCCGTGAACCGCTGACAACCCTGCACGATCCGCACCGAGAACCATGCACGACCGTGCGCTGGACGTGCACGATGCCGAAGGCGCACCCTCGTACCCATGCCCCTGCGCTCGTCCCTCCTCGCCCTCCTCGTCGCCGTCGTCTGGGGCGTGAACTTCGTCGTCATCGACCTCGGCCTCGGTGACATGCCGCCGACGCTCTTCGTCGCCCTGCGCTTCCTCGTCGTGCTCGTCCCCGCGATCTTCCTCGTCCCGCGACCCCGCGCGCGGTGGCGGGACGTGCTGCTCGTCGGCGCGTTCATGAGCCTCGGCCAGTTCGGCCTCCTCTACACCGCGCTCGCGCTCGGCATGCCCGCCGGCCTCGCGTCGCTCGTGCTCCAGGCGCAGGTCGGGCTCACCGTGCTGTTCGCCGCCGCGACGCTGCGCGAGGTGCCGACGCGGTCGCAGCTCGTCGGCGTGCTGGTCGGCGCCGCCGGGCTCGTCGTCGTCGGCGTGGGTCGCAGCGCGTCGACGCCGGCGCTCGCGTTCGTCGTGACGCTCGCCGCCGCGGCGTCGTGGGCGGTCGGGAACGTCGTCGCCCGGCGCGCCGGGAGCCGCCAGGCCCTTCCCTCGGCGGACCAGGGCTCGACGTCACGGCGGCCCGGGCTGGAGGGGCTGTCGATGACCGTGTGGTCGGCGCTCGTCGTGCCCCTCCCCATGCTGGGCCTGTCGCTCGCGCTCGACGGGCCCGACGCCGTCGGGCACGCGCTCACGCACCTCACGCTCGCGCCCGTCCTGTCGACCCTGTACACCGCGTGGCTCGCGAGCCTCGTGGGCTACGGGATCTGGAACACGCTGCTCGCGCGGCACCCGGCGTCCGCGGTCGTGCCGTTCACGATGCTCGTGCCGCCGGTCGGGATGCTGGCCGCGTGGGTCGTGCTCGACGAGGTGCCGAACGCGGCCGAGCTGCTGGGCGGCGTCGTGCTCCTGCTGGGCGTCGCGACGACGACGGGCGTGCTGCGCCGACGTCCACGTCACGCCACGAGCGCACGCCCGGGGTCCGCCGAGCCCGGGGTCGCTCCCCACCCGCCGGCCGACCTGGGGAGCGACCCCGTGCTCGGCAGCCCGGAGGCGACACGCGCCCGTTCGCGCTGACAGGAGGCAGCGGCCGGGGGTTCCATGGAGGTCCGGGATGTCCGAGACGCGAGGGAGCCTCTCATGAGCCAGACCGAGGGTCGTACGGAGGAGCGGCAGCAGCCGGAGCTCAAGCGCGTGATGGGGCCCAAGCTGCTGCTCCTGTTCATCGTCGGGGACATCCTCGGCACGGGCGTGTACGCGCTGACAGGGCAGGTCGCGGGCGAGGTCGGCGGGGCGGCGTGGCTGCCGTTCCTGCTCGCGTTCGTGGTCGCGACGATCACCGCGTTCTCCTACCTTGAGCTCGTCACCAAGTACCCGAGCGCCGCCGGCGCGGCGCTGTACACGCACAAGGCGTTCGGCATCCACCTGCTGACGTTCGTCGTCGCGTTCATGGTCATGAGCTCGGGCATCACGTCCGCGTCGACGGCGTCCAACGCGTTCGCCGGGTTCGTCTCCGACGGGTTCGGGCTGGCGCTCCCGACGGGCGGCGACGGCAGGCTCCTCATCGCGCTCGGCTTCATGGCCCTCGTCGCGCTCGTCAACTTCCGCGGCGTCGGCGAGAGCGTCCGGGCGAACGTCGTGCTGTCGCTCGTCGAGCTGTCCGGCCTGCTGCTCGTGATCTTCGTCGGGCTGTGGGCGACGACGCAGGGCCGCGCCGACTTCTCGCGCGTCGTCGTGTTCGAGAGCGCGGACGACAAGAGCGTGTTCCTCGCCGTGACCGCCGCGACGACGCTCGCGTTCTTCGCCATGGTCGGGTTCGAGGACTCGGTGAACATGGCCGAGGAGTGCAAGAACCCCGTGCGCGACTTCCCCCGCATGATGCTCACCGGGCTGTCGGTCACCGGCGCGATCTACGTGCTCGTCGCGATCACCGCCGTCGCGCTCGTCCCCGTCGGCGACCTCGTCGACGACTCGAAGGGCTCCGCGCTCACGCAGGTCGTCGCGGCGGGGGCGCCGAACCTGCCGTTCGACACGATCTTCCCCTTCATCGGCATGTTCGCCGTCGCGAACTCGGCGCTCATCAACATGCTCATGGCGTCGCGCCTGCTCTACGGCATGGCGAACCAGGGCGTGCTGCCGCGCGCGTTCGGCCAGGTGCACCCGTTCCGCCGCACGCCGTGGGTCTCGATCCTCGTGACGACGGCCATCGCCTTCGCGCTCATCGTCTACGTGGTGCGGCAGTCGGGGACCGAGTCGGGCACCAACGCGATCGCGCTGCTCGGCGGGACGACGTCGCTGCTCCTGCTCGTCGTGTTCACGATCGTCAACATCGCGCTCCTCGTGCTGCGCCGCGACCGCGTGGACCACCAGCACTTCCGCACCCGCACCTGGCTCGCGGTCCTCGGTGCGCTCACGTGCGCGTACCTCGCCGGCCCGTGGGCGCGCAGCGCCGAGCAGCAGGAGCAGTACGTCATCGCGGGCGCGCTCGTCGGCCTGGGGATCCTGCTCTCGTTCGTCACGTGGCTGTACAACCGCTCGGTGCGGCACCGTCAGATCGCGTTCTCCGACGTCTCCCGCCTCGAGGACGAGGTCCCGGACGACTCCGACGACGACGGCAGGTCCCGCTGAGCGACGACGTCCGCCCGGGGCCGTGAGCCTCGGGCGGACGTCGTGCGCAGCCTCAGGTCGAGCGCTGGCGCGTGCGGAACGCCTGCGTCGCGAGCCAGCCCATGACGACCGCCGCGAGCGCGAGCAGCCCGAGACGGCCCCACACCACGCCCCAGTCGGGCGACGCGGCGAGCGCCTCGCGCCCCGCGACGACGGCCCAGTCGAACGGGTTGTACCGCGCGACGTCGGACACCCAGTCCGCGGACAGCCGCGTGTCCATCACGGCGGACGACAGGAACATGAGCGGCAGCGTGATGAGCTGCGAGATGCCGATGAGCGCCTCCTGCTGCCCGGTGAGCAGGGCCATCGCGTTGCTCAGCGCCGAGAACAGCGCCGTGAGCAGCACGACCGCGAGCAGCAGCGCGAGGACGCCGAGCGTCGTCTCGCCCGGCGTGCTGCCGAACCGCGCCCCGCACAGCCACGCGACCGCGAGGACGACGAGGGCCTGCCCGACCGCGATGACGGCCTGGTAGATCATCGTCGACGCCATGAGCGCGCCGCGCGACGCCGGGGACGTGAGGAAGCGGTCCATGACGCCGCGGTCCATGTCCTGCACGTACGACGTGCCGGCCCACGCGGCGCCGAACATCGCCGTCATCATGACGACGCCCGGCGTGATGAACTCGAGGTACGTCCCGCCCGTGGAGAAACCGGGGATCTCGACGACGGCCTGGAAGAGCTGGCCGAACAGCAGCAGCCAGATCATCGGCTGCACGAGGTTCATGACCATGAACACGGGGATGCGCGCGCCCTGGCGCAGCGCCCGGGCGGTGAGCAGCCCGGTGTGCACGACGGCGGTCATGCGGCCACCCCCTCGGTCGTCGCGTCGAGATCGCGGCCGGCCTCGGCCGGTTCGGCGGACTGGGCCGCTGCGAAGGTGCGGCCGGTGTGCCGCAGGTACACGTCGTCGAGGCTCGGGCGCGCGAGCGTCGCGGACGCGACGGGCAGCCCCGCCGCGTCGAGCGCGGTGAGGACGGCGGGCAGCGCGACGGCGCCCGAGTCGGCCCGGGCGCGCAGGGTGCGGCCCTCGACGTGCACGTCGCGGACGCCCGCGCAGGCACGCACCGCGTCGGTGACGCGCGCCGCGAGGGCGGTCGCGCCGTCGGGCACGGCAGCTGCCGTCCCGGGCGCGAGCTCGACGACGATGCCGTCGCCGCGCAGCTCGTCCTTCAGCGCGTCGGGGGTCCCCGCGACGGCGACGCGGCCGTGGTCGACGATCGCGAGGTTCGCGGCGAGGCGGTCGGCCTCCTCGAGGTAGTGCGTGGTGAGGAGGATCGTCATGCTCTCGCGCGCCGTCATGCGCTCGATCTCGGCCCACATCTCGGCGCGCGCCTCCGGGTCGAGCCCGGTCGTCGGCTCGTCGAGGAACAGGACCTGCGGCCTGTGCACGATGCCCATCGCGACGTCGAGCTTGCGCGCCATGCCGCCGCTGTACGTCTTCACGAGGCGGTCGGCCGCGTCCGCGAGGGAGAACCGGTCGAGCAGCTCGGTCGCCCGGGCGTGGGCGGCGCGCGCGCCGAGGCCCTGGAGCCGGCCCGCGAGGACGAGGTTCTCGCGTCCGGAGTCCATGGGGTCGGTCACGGGCTTCTGCGCGACGTACCCGATCGCGCGCCGCACGCGCTCGGGGTGGCGGGCGACGTCGATCCCCGCGACGGTCGCCGTGCCGGAGTCGGCGCGGCTGAGCGTCGTGAGGATCTTGGCCGTCGTCGACTTGCCCGCCCCGTTGGGGCCGAGCAGCGCGAACACGGTGCCCGCGGGGACGGCGAACGACAGGCCGTCGAGCGCGTGCACGGGCGGGCGGCCGCGGCCGCCCGGGTAGGTCTTGCGCAGGTCGACGGCGGCGATCGCCGTCTCCCGCGCGCGGGTGGTGGTGGGCACGATGGGGCTCCTTGTGTCGGGAGCCGTCTCGCCGGGGGTGGTCCCTCCCGCGCGGCTAGCATGGGAGGGCCCTGGGTGACTGTTGACGCAGCGGTTCTGTCGGTTCCGGCGGGACGACTCGGGCTCGGTGGTCCGGATGTTGGCGCATCCGGGCCACCACTCTTTCTCCGTCCGGCACGCGCCCGGTCGGGCGCGCCCCGGTGGTCTCAGGGGGTGGGGTCGGCGGGCAGGTGCCGGCGCACGACCTCCTCGATCTCCTCGGGCGAGGCGCCCGCGGCGCGCAGGCGCGCCATCTCGGCCCAGCCGTCCTGGCCGCCGACCTCGCCCGCCTCCAGGCGTGCGGCGAACCGGTCGATCCACGTGCGCTCCGCGCGGAGCATGGCCAGCCGGTAGTCGGCCTCGACGAGGAAGAGCTCCGGCAGCCCGGCTGCCGCGGCGCCGGTGAGCCCGGCGTCGCGCGTGCGGATCTCGTTGTCCAGCGACGCGAGGCGCGCACGCAGGAGCGCCGCGACCTCCTCCGGCGAGAGCATCGCGATGAGCGACAGCCCGGCCTCGACGTCCGGGTACTCCTTGGACGGCACCGCCAGCAGCTCGCGCAGCCACGCGGCCGCCTCGACCTTGCCCGCCTCCGTGATCTCGTAGACGACGCGCTCGGGCCGGTTGCCCTCGCGCTCCGAGTGCGACGGCGTGATGAAGCCGTGCTTCTCGAGCGACTTGATGACGGAGTACAAGGAGCCGAAGTTGAGCCGGATGCTGTCGTCCTTGCCCCGCTCGCGCAGGGTCGTCGTGATCTCGTACGGGTACATGGGTCGCTCGGCGAGGCTCGCGAGCACCGCGAGCGCGAGCGGGTTGGACACAGGACGACGGGACATCGCTCACCTCCAAATACTTGATCTAGAATATTCGATCCAGATCACTCGTGCAAGACTCCCTCCACGGCAGCCGAACGGGGGGTTGTGGCCCGTCCGGGCGCTGGGATGGGCGACATCCACATGCTCGGCGCGCCGGATCGCATGCTCGACAGAACGGCAGGGGGCTGTGGCGGTCGTCGGGCGGTCGTCGCGCATGATGGGTCCATGCAGACCCGCGTCGCCGCCTACGCCGTGATCGTCCGCGAGGACGGGAGGATGCTCCTCCCCCACTGGAGCGAGGGCGACCACGGCGGCTGGACCCTGCCCGGCGGCGGCATCGACCCCGGGGAGCACCCCGAGGCCGCGGCCGTCCGCGAGGTGCGCGAGGAGACCGGCTACGACGTCGAGCTCGACGGCCTGCTCGGCGTCGACAGCATCGTGGTCGACGCCGCGGCCCGGCTGCGCCCCGAGGACCGCGACCGGGCGCTGCACGCGATCCGCATCGTCTACCGCGCCCACGTGGTGGGCGGCGAGCTGCGCGTCGAGGAGGACGAGTCGACCGACGACGTCGGCTGGTTCACGCCCGACGAGGTCGACGCGCTCCAGCGGGTGGGGCTCGTCGACCTCGCCCGCCGCTGGGCCGGCCTGCTTCCCGTGTCGTCGTGACCCGGCCCGGCCGCGCCGGAGCGCGGCGCCGGCCTCGTCCGACGGTGCGACCCCTCGCCGCCGGCGTCCTGATGCTCGTCGTCCTCGCGGGGTGCACGCCCGACGGCGGGGCGTCCGCGCCGAGCCCCGGCACCGTCACGACGACGCGGGCGGACGGCACGTCCGGCGAGCCCGACGAGGACGGCACGGCAGACGCCGGTGGCGACACGACCGCGGCGCCCGAGGTCGTGCGGGTGCCCGTGGGTCCAGCGACGGTCGAGATCGCGGCGCCGGCGCTCGTTTCCACCGCGGCGGACGGCGGTGCTCCGGCAGCGGCTGTCTCGGCAGGCGACGAGGGCGCGTCGAACGTCGCGCTCGTGCTCACCGACGCCCCGGCTCTGGTCTCGGTCGAGGCCGGGTCGCTCGTGCGCCACCCGGACGGCACCCTGACGGTCCTGGACGACGCCGGCACGCCCGTCGGCGGGCTCGACGCCCCCCGCGTCGTCGGTCCGCACGGTGAGGACCGGGCCGAGGGCACGGCCGGCGCCGACGGGACGGACGACGAGGCATCGGCCGGACCGACCGCAGCCGGCGCTCCCGGGGTGCGGGTCGTGCTCCTCGACGCGCACCGCGCGGAGGTGACGCTCGTGCCCGCGGCAGGGACGTCGTCGGGCACGTCGCCGGACACCTCGTCCGGTCCCGACGGGACGAGCGGCGCGCCGCGGACCCTCGCGGGGGACGCGAGCGGGACGGGGACGGCCGACGACGCAGGCGCGACGGGCGCCGGCCCGGCCGCAGCCTGGGACGTCGTCGTGACGCTCGGCACGCAGGCGGTGCGGAGCGCCGACTGGGGCGAGCGCGAGGGCGGGCGGTCGCTCGCGGTCGACGCGACCGCGTGGGCGCGCGCCGCGGGCCGGGCGGGCCAGGAGCTCGTCTGGGCGCAGGTGCTCGCGGCGGAGCCGGAGGCCGACACTCCGACGATGCACGACCAGCTCGTGTGCCACGCCGTCGGCGCCCCGGACAAGGCGACGTGGAACCTCGAGCCGTGGCGGCCCGACGTCGGGCTGCTCGCCACGATGGCGGCGCGCTGCAACCCGACCTGACCGGCAGCGCCCGTACCGCGCCGAGCACGACGTCGCGCGCCGTCGAGCACGAGGTTCGTGTCGTTCTCGCCCTCAGAACGGCAGCAACCCCGTGCTCGGCGGGGGGACGGGGGGCGGGGGGCCGGGGGGACGGGGGCGGGGACGGCAACGGCCCGGGCGGCACGAACGGCTGGTGGACGTCGTGCTGCCCGGGCCTGACCCTCGGCGGCGGTACCGCTCCGCTGCAGTGCCGAGGACGTTCCGGGGACGGGCCGGTCAGCGACCGGTCGCGAACCTCAGCGGGCCTGCGGGCCGCCCTTCGCGGCCTTGCGCAGCGACTTCTCGCTGCGCGGCTCGTCGCCGCTCGCGCGCAGGCGGCGATAGTGGTCGCGCGCCTCGTCCTGGCGCTCCTTCTCGATGCCGGTCGCGATCGTCGCGCGCAGGTGCTCGGGGCCGTAGCCCCACGCGTCGACGAGGTCCTGCGCGTGGGGGCGCAGCCGGTCGATGAGGCGGTCCAGGTAGCTCGTGACCGTCCGTGCGCGCTGCGTCGAGAGACGGCCGTTGAGCAGGTACCACGCGAGGTGGCGCTCGACCAGGCTCAGGCCGAACAGGTCCCGCACGGTCGTGAGGACCTCGCGCGTGCCGGCGTCCTCGATCGTCTCGAGCGCCCGCGTGAACGCCTCCCAGCGCAGCAGCTCCGCGTGGGCGCGGGCGGCCTCGACGAGCTCGACCTGGTGGGCGTTGAACAGGTTCGTCGCGGTCTCCGGGTCGGCCTTCTGCGCGGGGCGCAGGGCCTGCGCGACGTCGGCGACCATCGTCTCGACCCGGTCGGTGAGCAGCGCGCGCTGCGTCTCGGGGTCGCGCAGGTGACCCGCGGCGCGGCGCGGGTCGCCGACGTCCGCGAGCGCCTGCGCGGCCCGCTTGAGCGGCGTGCGGTGCAGGGCCATGTCGCCCGCGCGCTCGACGACGACGCGCGCCATCTGACCCGGCGTGATGCCCTTGAACTGCTTGCCGTAGTCGGCGAGCAGGCGCTTGGCGACGAGCTGGAGCAGGACCGTGTTGTCGCCCTCGAACGTCGCGTAGACGTCGAGGTCCGCGCGCAGGCTCGTGATGCGGTTGGCCGTGATGAACCCCGCACCGCCGCACGCCTCGCGCGTCTCCTGGAGCGTGTCGAGCGCGAACCGGGTGCTCGTCGCCTTGAGCGCGGCCGCCGTCGTCTCGAGGTCCTCGCGCTGCTCCGGGGTGTCCTCCTCGCCGGAGAACACCGAGTGGAACAGGTCGAGCAGGCGGTCGTGCGCGAAGTGCGCGGCGTACGTCTCCGCGATCGGCACGATGAGGCGCCTCTTGTGCGTGCCGTAGTCGAGGAGCACGACCTCCTCGGTCGCGCTCGCCCCGGTGAACTGGCGGCGCTCGTTGGCGTACCGCACGGCGATGGCGAGGCCGAGCTTCGACGCGGTGACCGCGGCGCCGTCGAGCGACACGCGCCCCTGCACGAGCGACCCGAGCATCGTGAAGAACCGGCGGCCCGGGCTCTCGATCGGGCTGGAGTACGTGCCGTCCGCGTCGACCGAGCCGTAGCGCGCGAGCAGGTCGGCGCGCGGGATCCGCACGTGGTCGAAGTGCAGGCGGCCGTTGTCGATGCCGTTGAGCCCGCCCTTCTGCCCGTCGTCCTCGCCGCCGACGCCGGGCAGGAACGGCAGACGGCCGAGCTCGTCGCGCTCGCCCGCGGTGTCGCGGATCGGCACGTAGAACGCGTGCACGCCGTGGTTGACGTTCTTCGTGATCAGCTGCGCGAACACGACCGCCGCGACGCCGTGCACCCCCGCGTTGCCGAGGAACTCCTTCCACGCCCCGCGGAACGGGGTGTGGACGACGAACTCCTCGGTCTCCGGGTCGTAGGTCGCCGTGGTGCCGATGCTCGCGACGTCGGACCCGTGGCCGATCTCCGTCATCGCGAACGCGCCGGGCACCGAGAGGTCCATGGCGCCCGGGAGGAGGCGGTCCTGCTGCTCGGGCGTACCGAGGTGCAGGATCGCCGCACCGAACAGGCCCCACTGCACGCCCGCCTTGATCTGGAGCGACGGGTCGGCCGCGACGAGCTCCTCGAACCCGGCGAGGTTGCCGCCCGCGTCGTCCGCGCCGCCGAGGCGCTCGGGGTACCCGCGCCAGACCTGCCCCTTGCCGACGAGCAGGCGCATCTGCTCCAGCACGCGCTCGCGGTGCTCGCGCAGGGTCAGGCCCTCGATGCGCTGGAACGCCTCCTCGCCCGCGGTGGCGCGCGCCGTCGCGCGCAGGTCGGCCCACCGGCCGAGCAGGAGCTTCTCGAGGGAGGCGACGTCGACGCGGGCGTCGCCCTGCGACGTCGCGCTCGCGTCACCCGTGGTCGACGCGCGCTGTGCGAGGGCGGGACGGTCGGACGTGGCGGTCATGGGATCTCCTTGAGTTCTGAGGCGGTCGCCGGGTGCTCAGGGTGGCCGGTGACGGGGCGGACGCCGTCGCGACGGGTCGCGGGCGACGTGCGCCGGTCGTCGTGGGAGCGGGGGGTGCCCGGGTTGTGGGAGAGGACGCCGACGGGCCCGGCCCAGAGCCAGGCGGCGACGCGCTCGGTGAGCTGCTCGCGGTCGGGGACGTCAGCCCGGTCGCGGTGGCCGAGCCACCACTCCCCGGCACCCCGCACGAACCCGACGGCGCCCGCGGCCCAGGCCGCGGCGTCGGTGGGAGAGACGTCGGTGACGCGCGCGAACGGCTCGGCGACCAGCTCGATCACCGAGTCGAGGAACGCCGCGAGCGGTGCACGGCTCGCGCCGGCCGTCCCGTTCGTGAGCCCGCTCGCGGCGAGCTGCGCGGCGGGCTCCTCCGTCCCCGCGACGGCGCTCGTCCGGGTGACGAAGTAGTAGACGTTGGGCGAGCTCTCGATCATCTCGAGGTAGACGCCGACCATCGCGCGCAGCGCACGCTTGGGCGTCTCGGCCGACTCGGCGGCCTGGGTCAGCGCGTCGTGCATCTGCCCCACGACGGCGGAGCCGAGCGCGACCTGCAGGCCGGTCTTGTCGTCGAAGTAGCGGTAGATGATCGACTTCGACGTCCCCGACGCCGCCGCGATCTCGTCCATGGAGACCCCGGGGCCTCCGCGGTGCACGGCCTTGCTCGCCGCCCGGATGAGCTCCGCGCGGCGTGCCGCCCGGTGCTCGTCCCAGCGGGTCGACCGTCCGTCCACCGCCGCGCCCGGCTGCACCCGCCCTCGGGTGACCGGCCGCGCGTCGGCACCTGCGTTCACGTCGTCCTCCGTTGCGCCCGACCTCGATGTCGTCGGTGCCTGGTCCTCCGGCACCGCGTCGGGGCAGGGCACGGCCCTGTGACCCGACTCACGAAACCGAGAGTATCAGGTACTCTTGGTATTGGACACCAGCCGGCCCTCTCCCTCGCCTCCGCGCGGCATCGACTGCGGCATCGCCGTCGAACTCGTGCAGAGGCTCCCTCCCCGGGCCGGGACCGACGCAGCGCAGCGAGCACGGACAGGAAGTGAGGCACAGTGGCCAACCGCACCAGCCCCCGCCAGACCCCCGAGCAGTCCTCCGCGAGGGCCCCCGAGCAGGCTCCCGAGACGAGCACCCCCGGCGCCCCCCGCGACGCCTGGGTCGTGGGCGGGAACCGCATCCCGTTCGCCCGCGCGGGCAAGAAGTACTCCTCGGCGAGCAACCAGGAGATGTTCACGGCCGCGCTCGACGGCCTCGTCGCGCGCTTCGGACTCCAGGGCGAGCGGCTCGGCGAGGTCGTCGGTGGCGCCGTGCTCAAGCACTCGCGCGACTTCAACCTGGTCCGCGAGTCCGTGCTCGGCTCGTCCCTCTCCCCCGAGACCCCCGCGTACGACCTCCAGCAGGCGTGCGCGACCGGCCTCGAGGCGACGATCGCCGTCGCGAACAAGATCCGCCTCGGCCAGGTCGAGTCGGGCGTCGCGGGCGGGTCCGACACGGTCTCCGACGCGCCGATCGCCGTGAGCGAGGGCCTGCGCCGGGCGCTGCTCGAGGCGAGCCACGCCAAGACGTTCGGCCAGCGCGTCAAGGCGTTCACCAAGGTGCGCCCCTCCGACCTCGCGCCCCTGACCCCCGCGACGGACGAGCCGCGCACCGGCCTGTCCATGGGCGAGCACCAGGCGATCACGACGGCGCGCTGGGGCATCTCCCGCGAGGCGCAGGACGAGCTCGCGCTCGCGAGCCACGAGCACCTCGCGGCCGCGTGGGACGCCGGCTTCTTCGACGACCTCGTCACCCCGTTCCGCGGGCTCGTGCGCGACGACAACCTCCGTACGGACTCGTCGCTCGAGAAGCTCGCCGCGCTCAAGCCGGTGTACGGCAAGCGCCTCGCGGGCAGCGCCGACGGCGCCGAGCCGACCATGACGGCGGGCAACTCGACCCCGCTGACCGACGGCGCGTCCACGGTCCTGCTCGCGTCCGCCGAGTGGGCCCGCGAGCGCGACCTCCCGCTGCTCGCGCGCGTCGTCGACGCCGAGACCGCGGCCGTCGACTTCGTGCACGGTCACGAGGGCCTGCTCATGGCACCGGCCCACGCCGTCCCGCGCCTGCTCGCGCGCAACGGCCTCGCGCTCGGCGACTTCGACCTCTACGAGATCCACGAGGCGTTCGCCTCCACCGTGCTCACGACCCTCAAGGCGTGGGAGGACGACGAGTACTGCCGCACCGAGCTGGGTCTCGACGGCGCGCTCGGGTCGATCGACCGCTCGCGCCTCAACGTCAACGGGTCCTCGCTCGCCGCGGGCCACCCGTTCGCCGCGACCGGTGGCCGCATCGTCGCGACGGCGGCCAAGCTCCTCGCCGCGAAGACCGCCGAGACCGGCGCGCCCGCGCGGGCGCTGATCTCCGTGTGCGCCGCGGGAGGCCTCGGCGTCGCCGCGATCCTCGAGTCGGTCCCCACCACGGACCCCGCGACCGACGCCCCCGCCTGACGGCCCGACGACCCGAGAGGAACCACCGTGACCGACTCCTACGTCCAGGCCGTCAACTCCGGCTTCACGAAGACGCTCGCCAAGAAGCTCGGCCTCCCGCGCCCCGCGGTCCTGCGCCGCTTCCACGCGGGCGACCCGCTCACCGTCGGGCCCGTGCTCGTGCTCGGCGGCACGCCCGGCGTGCGGGACGACGCCGACCGCGTGGCCGAGGCCCTGCTCGCCTGGGACCTCGACGTCCGCCAGACCCCGGACGACACGACCCGCTGGGGCGCGGTGGTCGTCGTGCTCAGCGGGATCGAGCGTCCTGAGGACGCGTCCGCGCCCGTCCTGGCGCTCTCCGCGTCGCTCCGGCGGCTCGCGCCGAACGGCCGCGTCGTGACGATCTCGCGCGCCCCCGCCGACGCCGACTCCCCCGAGCTGGCCGCCGTCCGCGAGGGTGTCGACGGGTTCCTGCGCTCCGTCGCCAAGGAGCTCCGCTACGGTGCCACCGGCAACGGCATCCAGGTCACCGACGACGCCCCCGTCGACAGCCCGAGCGTCCTCGCGACGCTCCGCTTCTTCCTGTCCGCCAGGTCCGCGTTCGTCGACGGCCAGCTCCTCCGTGTCGGCGCGAGCACGCCGTCGGACCTGGGCGCTGCCCCGCGCGAGGGCTCTACCTCGTCGGACCAGGGCTCTGCCTCGGCAGGTGAGACGGGCGCCGGCCCGATCCAGGGCCCGAGCCTCGACCGGCCGCTCGCCGGCAAGGTCGCCGTCGTGACCGGCGCGGCGCGCGGCATCGGCGCGCAGGTCGCCCGGACGCTCGCGCGCGACGGCGCGAAGGTCGTCGTGGTCGACGTGCCCGCGGCGGGCGAGGCGCTCGCGAAGGTCGCGAACGAGATCAAGGGCACGGCGCTGCAGCTCGACGTGACCGCCGACGACGCGGGCGCGCGCATCCTCGAGCACGCCCGCGCGCGGCACGGCGGGCTCGACGTCCTCGTGCACAACGCCGGGATCCTGCGCGACAAGCTGCTCGCCAACATGTCCGCGGACAAGTGGGACGCCGTGATCGCGGTGAACCTCGCCGCGCAGCTCCGCATCACGGAGTACCTGCTCGGCGCGAACGGGTTCTCCTCCGCGCCGCGCATCGTCTCGCTCGCGTCGACGAGCGGCATCGCCGGCAACCGCGGCCAGTCGAACTACGCCTTCTCGAAGGCGGGCGTCATCGGGCACACGCGCGCGTTCGCGCGCCTGCTCGCGGCGCCAGGCGGGCCCGGCGGCACGGCGAACGCCGTCGCGCCGGGGTTCATCGAGACGGACATGACGGCGTCGATCCCGTTCGTCCAGCGCGAGGTCGCGCGCCGCGTCGCGTCGCTCCAGCAGGGCGGCCAGCCCGTGGACGTGGCCGAGGCGATCGCGTTCCTCGCGTCGCCCGGGGCCGCGGGCGTCAACGGGCAGGTGCTGCGCGTGTGCGGGCAGAACGTGGTGGGCCGGTGACCGCCGCACCCACGTCGACCGACGGCGCCGCTGCCACTCCTGCCGGAACCCCTCCCGCGCGCGTCGAGACGCTGCCCGCGATCCCGGGGCTCGGCGGCCTGTACGTGCGCGGAGTCGCGGCGTCGGGCCGGATCGCAGCGGCGCACCGGCTCCCCGGGGGTGGCGGCCGACGCGACCTCGCGCTGCCCGACGTCACCTACCGCGTCGCGGGCGTGCCGACGGGCGACGCCGCCGCACCCGGCCACGTGGGCAGCGCCGCGCACCTCGCGCGGTACGCGCGCCTCGTGGGCGAGGCGCCCTCGGAGGTGCTGCCCGCCGGGTACCTGCACGTGCTCGGCTTCCCCCTCGCGACGGCCGTCATGGTCCGGACCGACTTCCCGCTGCCGCTGCTCGGCATGGTGCACCTCGCGAACTCGGTGTCCGTGCTGCGTCCGGTGCGGCTCGGGGACACGCTCGAGGTGCGCGCCTGGGCCGAGCGGCTGCGTCCGCACCGGCGCGGGGTCCAGGTGGACCTCGTGACCGAGGTCTCCGTCGAGCGCACCGACGAGGAGCGCGCTTCCGGGACCGGCCTGCCGGCGACGACGCTCGCCTACCGGGGCGTCTCGACGTACCTCGCGAAGGGCGTCACGCTCCCCGGCGACCCGGCGGACGAGGACGGCACGGCGGCGTCGGGCACCGAGGCGTTCGTCCCCCCGCTCCCGACGGCGCGCTGGGCCCTCGGCCCGGCGACCGGTCGCGCGTACGCGGCCGTCTCCGGCGACCGGAACCCCATCCACACGTCGGGGCTCGGCGCCAAGGCGTTCGGGTTCCCGCGCGCCATCGCGCACGGGATGTACACCGCCGCGCGGGCGCTCGCCGAGGCGGGGCCACGCCGTGGCGACGCGTACGACTGGACGGTGTCGTTCGCGAAGCCGGTCCTGCTGCCGAGTACGGTCGACGTGGCCCTGCGCCCCGCGGGCGACGTGCCCGCCGCGGTGCGGGACGCCGTCGGGCAGGTCGCCCCCGCAGTGCCCGACGGCGCGGGTGACCCGACGACGGGCGTCGTCTACCAGGCGTGGGACGGCAAGGGCCGGTTGCACCTCGTGGGCCGGATCACGCCCCGCTCCTGACGAGTCGCGTCGCCGCCCGGGCCGACCGGCGCGCCTGCCGGACGGCCCGGGCGTGGTCGCGCACGTCACTCCTCAGCGCGACGCGCACCGACGCGATGTCGACCGCGGCCACGCACAGCATTCCGGGCAGGACGGCGAACCAGTAGGCGATCGCCGCCGGAGTCAATAGCGGGCTCCACACGACGGCGCCGACGCACATGGCACCGCTGACCCCGCTGGCGCCGACGAGCACGTGTCGGGCGCTCCAGGCGCTCGTCATCATTCCGCCCAGCACGATCTGCACGAGTCCGAGCGCGCCGACATTCAGGACGAGCCAGGCCAGGCCGTCGGGCTGCGGACCGTCCCCCGCAGAATCCATGACCATGACCACGAGGAGCATGGCTAGCGCAACCCCCGTGCTCGCGAGCACGGCGAGCCCGAAGTACACCACGACGGTCCCGGCGCGATGGACCGACCACGGAGCGGGGGGCAGATCGGCGCGCACCCGTGGTGCGCGCGGTCGCGGTCGCACCCTGTTCTGCCAGTCCCAGACGGGCTCGGGCGGTTCGTGGTGCATGGCGTGCGGCCCCCTTCGTCGACGACCCCGGGCAACGGGGCCCGTCGCACGCTAGTGGCGCACGGACCTCCCCGAGACGTTGTCCACAGGCCCCGTCCGCCCATCGCCCCGGAGGGCGTCGAGGCGCGCGAGCAAGCCGTCGCGGACGGCCGGCCACTCGTCGAGGAGGATCGAGAAGTAGGCCGTGTCCTGGCGCGACCCGTCGGGCGCGACACGGTGGCTGCGGAGCACTCCCTCGGGAACGGCGCCCAGGCGCCGGATCGCCCCGATCGAGCGGCTGTTGCGCGCGTCCGCCCGCAGCGCGACGCGCGACACACCCAGGTCCTCGAACGCGTGGCGCAGCAGCAGGTACTTGCAGGCCGGGTTGGTCACGCCGCCCCACCACTCGCGTGCGTAGAACGTCGAGCCGAGCTCGATCCGGCCCTGGGAGGGCACCCACTCGTAGAGGGACGTCGACCCGCGGACGACGTCGGCGCCGTCGGGCGCGCCGTCCGACGCGGCGCTCGACCCCGAGCCGACGACCGCGAACGCGAGCCGGCCGGGGGCGGCGACGGCGTCGCGGACGTACCGGGTCATCGCGTCCGTCCCGCTCGGCACGCGGCTGGACATTCCGGCCCAGATGCCGTCGTCGACGAGCGCGCCGAGCGCGGGAGCGTGGCTGTCGTCGAGCGGGACGAGGCGGACGCCGAAGCCTTCGAGGGTGGTCTCGTGCTGCACCCGCACATCCCACCACAACCGTGGGTGCCCGACCGCGTGCGAGCGACCGGGGCCGTGCCTACGGTCGACGAGTACCGACGAGAGGAGCACTCATGGGACTCGGAGACAAGGCCAAGCACGCCGCCGAGGAGGCGGGCGGAAAGCTCAAGGAGGGCGCGGGCAAGCTCACGGACAACGAGCGGCTCGAGGCAGAGGGCAAGAAGGACCAGGCGAAGGCCGACATCAAGCAGGCGGGCGACGACGTCAAGGACGCGTTCGACCGCTAGTCCCTGCCCCTGACCTGCTCGCGAGGGCTCCGCTCCGGCGGGGCCCTCGCGGCGTACCGGGCCGGACGGCGGTCCCGGTACCGCCGTCCGGCCCGGGTCTCCGGCGACAGGCCTACGACGCGGCGAGCGGCAGCGGGACCACCGGGTGCGCCGGGGCGAGCACGGGCACGACGCGCGGCGCGTTGATCCGCTCCAGGAGGCCGACCTCGACGGTGGGCCACTCGGGCGCGAGGATCGAGAACATCACGGAGTCGGCGCGCGTCCCGTCGGGCGCGGTGCGGTGGCCGCGCATGACGCCCTCCTCGTACGCGCCGAGGCGGCGCATGGCCCCGAGCGAGCGGGTGTTGCGCGTGTCGACGCGGAAGCCGACGCGGTGCACGTCCCACGTCTCGAACGCGTGCCGCAGCAGCAGCCACTTGGTCACGGGGTTGACGAGGCTCCCCCACGTCGAGCGGGCGTAGAACGTCCGGCCCACCTCGACCCGGCGGTCGACGAGCGACAGGTCGCGGAACGCCGTGCTGCCGAGCACGTCGCCCGGAGCCCCGTCGGGTCCTGCGGCGCGCACGACGAAGCCCGTCAGGTCGGGCGCGGCGCGCGTCGCGGCCACCAGCTCGGCCATCCCCGCGACCCCGAAGGGCATGGGGATGCTCATGCCTGACCACATCGCCTCGTCGACGAGGCCGGCCAGTGTCTCAGCGTGCTCCAGGGCCAACGGCTCCAGCCGGAAACCGTGCCCCGAGAGGACGACGTCGTGCAGCACAGCGCATATCAGAGCACACGCGGACGACGCCGCCAAGAGGGTCCGGCGACGCGGTGGACAACGCTCGTCGACACTCGGGTGAACAACGGCCCGAGTGGTTGCGAGAGAGCGACGCCCGCCCGAAGGAGCGAGCTCCGGTGCCTCGACACGGCGCCACGTCGCTCTCTCGGCGGGAGGTCGCTGTCTCGCCGTCAGACGGCGGGGCCGCACCCCGCGGCGTCGGCGAGGAAGCCCGCCGCGGCGGTCGCGAAGAGGCCCTCCAGACCGGAGCCCGCGGGCACCGGGCGCGGGTCGTCGGCGACGGCCCAGCAACCGTCGACGACCTCGTACCGCGTCGTCGGCCCCTGCTCCACGTACGACCGCACGGCCTCGACGAGCCGGACGACGTCCGCACCCGTCGTCCCGACACCGACGGACGCGCGGATCGCGCCCGCGTCGTACCCGAGGCGCGCGAGCAGCGGGTGCGCGCAGAAGCGACCGTCGCGCACGCCGATGCCGTGCTCGGCGGAGAGGTACGCCGCGACGAGGCCGGGGTCGTGACCCTCGACGGAGAAGGTGACGACACCGACCGGGTCGACGGCGTCGTCCCAGACCCGCACGACGCGCACGCCCGGGACCGCCTCGAGGCCCTCGACGAGGGCGGCGCGGAGCGCCGCCTCGTGGGCGTGCAGGTCGGCCGGGTCGAGCGCGGCGAGCGCGTCGCACGCGGCCGCGAGCGCCGCGGCGCCCACGACGTTCGGCGACCCTGCCTCGTGGCGCGCGGGCGCCGTCTGCCACTGCGTCCCCGTGACGGCGACCTGCCGCACCGCGCCGCCTCCGGCGAGGTACGGCATGCCCGCGTCGAGCCAGTCGCGACGGCCCACGAGCGCGCCCGCGCCGAACGGCGCGTACGTCTTGTGGCCGGAGAACGCGACGTAGTCGACCCCGGAGTCCGCGAGGGAGAACCCGCGGTGCGGGACGAGCTGGGCGCCGTCGAGGACGACGCGCGCCCCGGCGTCGTGCGCGACCCGCACGACGTCCGCGACGGGCAGCGACTCGCCCGTGACGTTCGACGCGCCGGTCACGGCGACCAGGGCGTACGGGAAGCGCGCGAGCTCCGTGCGCAGGCCGGACAGCGTCTCCGCGACGGACGCGCCGCCGGCGAGGACCGTCGCGCCGCCCGCGCGCTGCCACGGGAGCAGGTTCGCGTGGTGCTCGACGTCGAGGACGAGCACGCGCCCGGGCGTCCCGTCCGCGTTGGCCGGGACGCAGCCCGCGAGCAGGTTGAGCGAGTCGGTCGTGTTGCGCGTGACGACCGTGACGTCGTCCTCGCGTGCACCGACGAAGGCGCCGATCGTGCGGCGCGACGCCTCGTAGAGCGCCGTGGAGACCTGCGACAGGTAGCCAGCGCCGCGGTGCACGCTCGCGTAGAGCGGCAGCACCTCGGTCACGCGGTCCGCGACGGAGCGCAGGGCCGGGGCCGAGGCCGCGACGTCGAGGTTCGCGTAGGGGACGCTGCGGCCGTCGACGAGCGGCACGAGCGTGTCCGCCCCGACCACGGGCAGGAGCGCGGGCGCGTCGGCGACCGCCGCGAGATCCGGCGCCGTCGAGAGGTCGGTCGGACACGAGACGTCGGCGAGAGCAGTCATGGCACAGTCCTCCGAGGGCGGTCCGGGGACGGTGATCCCCGCGCTTGCCGCGCGCCGGTCGGCGTGCGGCCTGGTCGTCACCCGGGGCACCCCGCCGCGAGAGGAGGGTTGCCGGCCAGCAAACCGGGGTTTCACGCTGGCACTCATGACCTGCGTCCCAGGATGTGCGTGGGTGACGCGTCGTGTCAACCGGTGGTCAGTGCGTCTCGGATGGCGGGACGCAGTCCACGGGCAGCTCGAGACGCCACCCGGACTCGTCGACGGCGAACGCGTCGAGCACCTCGCCCGTGCGCGCGTCGAGCACGACGACGGAGTCGGCGGGCCACTCCGCCGGGTCTCCGGGTGGCGTCTGCGGAGGCCGCTGGAGCCTCGCACCGTTCGTGTGGGCCTCGAGGACCTCACCGGTGCGGGTGCTCGCCAGCACGACCTCCGGGTGCGCGTCGGCGTAGGCGTCGCACGCCTCGCCGTTGCCGTCCGAGCTCCACCACCCCTCGTAGCCGCCGACGACATGGTCCGCGAGGTCGATCGGCTCGCCCGTCTGCGCGTCGAGGGCCGCCCGGGAGGGAAGGGGCGAGAGGACGTCCTCGTCAGGTTCGACCTGGACGACCCGCGGTCGCTCGGCGGGCGGCCCCGGGGCGTCGTCCCCGACGACGTGCACCTCCGCCACCCCCCGCGGCCCGTCGTCGCCCTCGGGCGCCGTCCACAGCAGGACGACACCCGCCGCGACCACTCCGGCGACCACGGCCGCGCCCACCGCACGTCCGCGTGCGATCCGCATCGATCCCCCTGCCTGCCGGGACCCCCGCCCGGCCGCACGGCCACGCTAGCGCGACCGGCCGACGTCGGGCACCCGCCGCCCTGGGCCGCTCGGCGAGACGGGCGTTCCGCGCGCCGGACGCGTGGCGTACGATCCGTGCCAACCATCCGGAGCGGCCGAGTGACGTGGCACGTCGACGCCGCAGCAACCCCCCGGTCCGTCGCGAGGCGGCCGGGCGCAGGGTGCTACTGCCACGATCGATGGAGGAGGACTCATGGGCGACCAGTCCCAGCAGACGTCGGCCGTGCCCGACGCGCGACCCGCCGTCGGCTATGCCGGCGACATCACCCCGCAGCAGGCGTGGGACCTGCTGACGAGCGACGAGCGCGCGGTGCTCGTCGACGTCCGCACCGAGGGCGAGTGGCGCACCATCGGGGTGCCCGACGCCACGGACCTCGGCCGCGACGTCGTGTTCGACGAGTGGGTGACCCCGGCCGGACCCAACCCGCGCTTCGTGGAGCAGCTCGTCGAAGCGGGTCTCGCCCCCGGCGACGAGCGTCCCGTCGTGTTCCTGTGCCGCTCGGGCCAGCGGTCGATCGGCGCCGCGCGCGCGGCCACGGCCGCCGGGCTCGGGCCGTCGTACAACGTGCTCGAGGGCTTCGAGGGCGCCCAGGGGTTCTCGGGTCTGCGCGACGTCGAGGGCTGGAAGGTCCGCGGCCTGCCCACCACGACGTTCGACGAGGCCGCCCGGTGAGCGCCGCGCAGCCCGGGAGCGTCCCCGGCGGCTCCGGCCGCAAGCCCCTGCCCGCGAGCGCGCGCCCCGCGACGCTCGCCGTGCGCGGCGGGCACCACCGCACGGAGTTCCAGGAGACGTCCGAGGCGCTGTTCCTCACGCAGGGCTACACGTACGACCGCGCCGCCGACGCCGAGGCCGCGTTCAAGGGCGAGCTCGACCGGTTCGTCTACTCGCGCTACGGCAACCCGACGGTGCACGCGTTCGAGGAGCGCCTGCGCCTGCTCGAGGGCGCCGAGGCGTGCTACGCGACGGCGTCCGGCATGTCCGCGGTGTTCACGTCGCTCGCCGCGCTCGTGGGTTCCGGGTCCCGGATCGTCGCGGCGCGCGCGCTCTTCGGGTCGAGCATCGTCATCTTCGACGAGATCTTCGCCAAGTGGGGCGTGCGGACCGACTACGTCGACGGCCACGTGCTCTCCCAGTGGGAAGAGGCGCTCTCGACGCCCGCGGACGTCGTGTTCTTCGAGACGCCGTCCAACCCCATGCAGGACATCGTCGACGCGCGGCGCGTGAGCGAGCTCGCGCACGCCGCGGGCGCGGTGGTCGTGCTCGACAACGTCTTCGCCACGCCGCTGCTCCAGAAGCCGCTCGAGCTCGGCGCGGACGTCGTCGTGTACTCGGCGACCAAGCACATCGACGGCCAGGGTCGTGTGCTCGGCGGCGCGATCCTCGGGACCGAGGAGTACGTCACCGGGCCCGTGCAGACGTTCATCCGGAACACCGGGCCGTCGCTCTCGGCGTTCAACGCGTGGGTGCTGCTCAAGGGGCTCGAGACGCTGCCCGTGCGCGTCGCCGCGCAGAACGCCGCGGCGGCGCAGGTCGCGGAGGCGCTCGAACAGCTTCCCGGCGTCGGCCGCGTGCGGTACCCGTTCCTCGCGTCGCACCCCCAGCAGGAGCTCGCGCGGTCGCAGCAGAGCGGCGGCGGCACGGTCGTGACGTTCGACCTCGCCGTCCCGGAGGGCACCGACCCGGAGACCGCGAAGAAGCGCGCGTTCACCTTCCTCGACGCGCTGCAGGTCGTCGACATCTCCAACAACCTCGGCGACGCGAAGTCGCTGATCACGCACCCCGCCACCACGACGCACCGCAAGCTCGGCCCCGACGGCCGCGCCGCCGTCGGGATCGCGGAGACGACCGTGCGCCTGTCGGTGGGTCTGGAAGACCCGCTCGACGTCATCGAGGACGTGGAGCAGGCGCTCAACGCCTGACACCCCTCCGCGAGCATGTGGTGGTGGCCCGTCCCGGCGTCGGGACGGGCCACCAGCGCATGCTCGGCGGGCAGCAGGCGCATGGTCGACACCGTGCTTCCGAGAAAGGCGTGGACCGGTCGCGTCATGCCTTCGTAGCGTCGGAGGGTGCCCGACGCGATCTTCGACGAACCCCGCCTCGCCGCCCTCTACGACCCGCTCGACCCGGACCGCAGCGACCTCGACGCCTACGCGGCGATCGTCGACGAGCTCGGCGCACGGCGCGTGCTCGACGTCGGGTGCGGCACCGGGACGTTCGCGTGCCTCCTGGCGCGGCGCGGGGTCGAGGTGGTCGGCGTGGACCCGGCGGGCGCGTCGCTCGACGTCGCGCGCTCCAAGCCGGGCGCCGACCGCGTGCGCTGGGTGCACGGCGACGCCACGACCCTCCCGCCGCTCCAGGTGGACCTCGCGACGATGACGGCGAACGTCGCGCAGGTGTTCCTCACCGACGACGCGTGGGCCGCGACGCTGCGCGGCGTCCGCTCCGCGCTGGCACCGGGCGGGTGGCTGGTCTTCGAGACGCGCGTCCCCGCCCGCCGGGCCTGGGAGGGCTGGGTCCGCGACGCGACGACCGTGCACGTGGACGTGCCCGACGTCGGGCCGGTCGAGTCCTGGACCGACCTCACCGACGTGTCGCTCCCCTTCGTGACGTTCCACGACACGACCGTGCTGCCCGACGGCACCGAGCTGCACTCCGACTCGACCCTGCGCTTCCGCGAGCGCGACGAGGTCGAGGCGACGCTCGTCGCCTGCGGGTTCGAGGTGGTCGACGTCCGCGACGCGCCCGACCGCCCGGGCCGCGAGTGGGTGTTCGTCGCGCGGCGCGCGGAGCCGCCGGCCGAGTGAGGCTCGCGGCCTGTCGTCGTGCTCGGAGACCGCTGTGGACGACGGGTTCGACGGTGTGGGACGCACCTCGTAGATTCCTCGTAGCGCTCGGCCGACCAGCGGGGCGCGACGACCGGTCCGCCACCACCGACAGGGGTCCTCTTGCTGCACGTGCACCGCTCCGAGCGTGCCGAGGCGCTCGTGGCGCCGCTCGCCGCCGTGCTCGCCGCGGCGCCGGAGGACCCGTTCACGCCCGACGTCGTGGCGGTCCCGACGCGCGGCGTCGAGCGGTGGCTCGCGCAGCGGCTCTCGCACCACCTGGGCGCGGGCGACACGGCGGGGATCTGCGCGAACGTGGACTTCCGCGGGCCACGCCGGCTCGTGGAGCAGGTCGTCGCGGACCTCACCGACCTCGACCCCGACGACGACCCGTGGCGCCCCGAGCGGCTCGCGTGGTCCGTGCTCGAGGTGCTCGACGCGCACCTCGCCGAGCCGTGGGCGGCACCGCTCGCGCGCTACGTCGGCGACCCGGGCGACGAGGTGCGGCGGGGCCGGCGCCTGACGCTCGCGCGTCGGCTCGCGGACCTGCTCGTCGACTACGCGCGACAGCGGCCCGAGGTCGTCCTGGCGTGGACGGCCGGGTCCCCGAGCGAGGGGACGGGCGACACCCCGGACGACCTCGCCTGGCAGCCCGAGCTGTGGCGCCGCCTCGTCGACCGCGTGCCGGCCACGGACCCCGCACGTCGCGTCGAGGACGCGGTCGCGACGCTGCGGGCGGACCCGGCGGCCGTCGACCTCCCGCCGCGGCTGTCCGTGTTCGGCCCGACGCGGCTCCCGGAGGACGAGCTGCGCGTCCTGCGCGCGCTCGCGGAGCACCGCGACGTCCACCTGTGGCTCGTGCACCCGTCGCCCGCGCTGTGGGAGAAGGTC
Source organism: Cellulosimicrobium cellulans (assembly GCF_016907755.1). Lineage (NCBI taxonomy): Bacteria > Bacillati > Actinomycetota > Actinomycetes > Micrococcales > Promicromonosporaceae > Cellulosimicrobium > Cellulosimicrobium cellulans. The sequence goes on along the minus strand of NZ_JAFBCN010000001.1, from coordinate 1,082,140 downwards.
GCCGCGTACGACGGCGGAGCGCACGACGGGCCCGCCGTCGCACCCGGTCCCGGCGACCGCGCCCGACGCGCGGACCTGCCCACCTTCGCCCGCCACCCGTTCCTCGCGTCCACCGGGCGCGACGCGGTCGAGCTGCAGCTGCGTCTCGCCGCGGACGACCCGGCGCACGTCCGGGTGGAGACGCACCACGCGGCCTCCGCGACGCCGTCGACCCTGCTCGGCGCCGTGCAGTCCGCGCTGCGCACCGACTCTCCCGACGGGTCCCACGTCGTCGACCCCGCCGACCGGTCGGTGCAGGTGCTCGCGTGCCACGGGCGGTCCCGGCAGGTCGAGGTCCTGCGCGAGACGCTGGTCGGCCTGTTCTCCGCCGACCCGACGCTCCAGGCGCGCGACGTCATCGTGCTGTGCCCGGACGTCGAGACGTTCGCCCCCCTCGTCACGGCGACGTTCGGCGCGGTCCCCGAGCTCGGCGAGGACGCGCACCCGGGCCAGCGCCTGCGCGTGAGCCTCGCCGACCGCGGCGCGGGGACGACGAACCCCGTGCTCGCGCTGCTCGCCACCCTGCTGCGCCTCGCGGACGGCCGCGTCACGGCGTCGGAGGTGCTCGACCTCGCGGCGAGCGCGCCGGTCCGCCGCCGGTTCCGGTTCTCCGACGACGACGTGGACCGCCTGCGCCAGTGGGCCGTCGAGGCGGGCGTGCACTGGGGCGAGGACGGCGCGCGCCGAGCACGTTTCGACATCAACGAGAGCGTCCGCCAGGGCACCTGGGACGCGGCGCTCGACCGGCTCCTGCTCGGCGCGGCGATGGCGGACGAGGACGCGCGGTTCGTCGGGCCGGCGCTGCCGCTGGACGACGTCGGCTCGACCGACGTGGACCTCGCGGGCCGCCTCGCGGAGCTCGTCGCGCGGCTGACGGAGACGCTGCGCGCGCTGGACGGCGTGCACCCGCTCGCGCACTGGCTCGACGCGCTCGACCGCGCGCTCACGCTGCTCGCCGAGGCGCCGCCCACGGAGGCGTGGCAGATCGGCTCCGCGCGCCGTGTGCTGGGCGACGTGCGCGCGGCGGGCGCCGCGCACGGCGGGGTCGCGCTGCGGCTCGCGGACGTGCGCGCGCTGCTCGACGACCGCCTCGCGGGGCGCCCGACGCGTGCCGGGTTCCGCACGGGCGCGCTCACCGTGTGCTCGCTCGAGCCGATGCGCTCGGTGCCGCACCGGGTCGTCTGCCTGCTGGGCCTTGACGACGGCGTCTTCCCCCGCACCGCCGCTCCCGCGGGCGACGACCTGCTGGCGCGGCACCCGGAGATCGGCGAGCGCGACGCGCGCAGCGAGGACCGGCAGATCTTCCTCGACGCCGTCGCGGCGGCGGGCGACCACCTCGTCGTCGTGCACACGGGCGCCGACGAGCGCACCGGCGCCGCCCGCCCGCCCGCCGTCCCCGTCGCGGAGCTGCTCGACGCGCTCGACCGGGTCGCGACGACGCCCGACGGTCGCCCGGCGCGCGAGCACGTCGTCGTGCAGCACCCGCTGCAGACCGTGGACGAACGGAACTTCATCCCGGGCGCCCTGGGCGTGCCGGGTCCGTTCAGCCACGACGGCGCGGCGTTCGACGGCGCCCGCCAGGCACGTGAGAGGCGTCAGCCGGTCGGGGCCCTCGTGGGCGCCCCGCTCGACCTGCCGGCCGTCGCCGCGAGCGGCCCGGGGGCGGGCGAGGTGCCGGACGCCGGGGCGGACGCCCGCGCCGACGTCGAGCTCGACGACCTGGTCCGCCTGCTGGAGAACGCGCCGCGCTGGTTCGCGCAGCACACGCTCGACGTCGGGCTCGTGCTGGAGGAGGACGACGTCGAGGACCGCCTCCCGCTCGCGCTCACCGGCCTCGCGGGCTGGGGGGTGGGCGACCGCGTGCTCCGCGCCGCGCTGGCCGGCGTCGACCCGAACCGGGCGATGCAGGCCGAGTGGCGGCGGGGCCAGGTGCCTCCGCGCGAGCTGGGGCGCTCGGCGCTCCAGGAGGTGGTCCGCTCCGTCGGCCCGCTGCGCGTCGCCGCGGTGGAGGCCGCGCGCGAGGCGGACGTCGCCGCGGGTCGCCCGGTGAGCCAGGACGTGCTGAGCTCCGCGGAGACGGTCGACGTCCGCGCACTGCTGCCCGACGGCCGCACCCTCGTCGGGAGCGTGCCGGGCGTGCACGGCGCACGGGTCGTGCGCACCGAGTACTCGCGGCTCGGTCCCAAGCACCGGCTGCGCGCCTGGGTCCAGGCGCTCGCGCTCACGGCGAGCGACCCGGGCCGCCCGTGGGACGCCGTCGCGATCGGTCGCGCGTCCCGGGGTCCCGGCGTCGCGTGGTCCACCCTCACCCCGCCGGACCGCGAGACGGCCTCCCGGGTCCTCGCCGACCTCGTGGCGCTGCGCGACGAGGCGGCGCGCGAGCCGTTGCCGCTGCTGCCCGAGGTGTCGCTGCGCTACGTCGAGGAGCGGCGCACGAGCGACGCGCGCGACGCCCTGATGCGCGCGGGCTGGGCGTGGAACAAGGGCTTCGAGCGCAAGGACCCGTACGTCGTCCTCGCGTGGGGACAGGACCCGGCCCTCCCCGACGTCGCGGGGCTCGCCACCACGGCCGACCTGGGCCGTCTCCCCGACGACCCGACCCGCCTCGGCGCGCTCGCGCGCCGCGTGTGGGAGCCCCTGCTGGAGAACGAGCTGCGAGGTGCCCGGTGAACGGCGCGACGTCCCGGACCACGCCCGGCGGCGCCCCCACGCGCGGGGGCACGGCGGGGACGAGCAGCGCGCCCCGGCGCTTCGACCCGTTCGGCGAGCTGCCGAGCGGGACCATCGTCCTCGAGGCCAGCGCCGGCACGGGCAAGACCCACACGATCGCGACCCTCACGACGCGCTACGTCGCCGAGGGCGTGGCGGCCCTGCCGGAGATCATGCTCGTGACCTTCGGCCGCGCCGCGACCTCGGAGCTGCGCGACCGCGTCCGCGAGCGCCTCGTCGCGACCGAGCGGGCGCTGCGCGGGGCCGCCCCCGCCGACGACCCGGACCCCCTCGTCGCGTTCCTCGCCGCGGTCGACGACGACGAGCTCGACCGCCGCCGCGAGCGCCTGCGCGTCGCGCTGTCCCAACTCGACGCGGCAACCATCACGACGACGCACGGCTTCTGCCAGCAGATGCTCACCGCGCTGGGGACGGCGGCGGACGTCGACCTCACGACGAGCTTCCTGCCGGACGTCGCGGACCTCGTCGAGGAGGTCACGGACGACCTGTACGTGCGACGGTTCGCCGACGAGCCCGAGCCGATCCTGTCGCCGCGCGACGTGCGCGACGTCGCCCGGGCGGCCGTGAGCGACCACGGGGCGGTGATCGCGCCGTCGGACGCGGCCGAGGGGTCGGTGGCGGCGGCGCGGTACGAGGCCGCGGTCGCCGCGCGCCGCGAGGTCGAGGCGCGCAAGCGCGCGATGCACCTGCTCGACTACGACGACCTGCTCGTGCTGCTGCGCCGCGCCCTGACCGACCCCGAGCACGGCGCGACGGCGGCCCGGCGGGTCCGGTCCCGGTTCCGCGTCGTCATGGTGGACGAGTTCCAGGACACCGACCCCGAGCAGTGGGAGATCCTGCGGACGGCGTTCCACGGGCACCCCGAGGAGTGCCGCACGCTCGTGCTGATCGGCGATCCCAAGCAGGCGATCTACGCGTTCCGCGGCGCGGACGTCGTGACGTACCTGCGCGCGGTCGAGGACGCCGCGGACACGGCGACGCTCAGCACGAGCTGGCGCAGCGACGGTCCGCTCCTCGCGGGCCTGCACGCGCTGCTGGGCGAGACGGCGCTCGGCGACCCGCGCATCGTCGTGCGCCCGGTCGACGCGGCGTACCCCGAGCCGCGCTTCTCCGGCGGCGCGCCGGTGCGGCTGCGGCAGGTCACGCGGCGCGCCTACCGTCTCGGCGGGTCGTCGGCGCCGTCGGCACCGGACGCGCGCAGCCTGCTGGCCCGGGACGTCGCGGCGGACGTCGCGGGGCGGCTGGGGACCGCCGACGGCGGCGGCGACCGCGTGCGCGACGACGGGCTCGGCGCGGCGGGCGACGACGGCGTGAGCACCGGCGGCGCGGGGCGGTGGCGGCCGCTGGAGCCGCGCGACGTCGCGGTGCTCACCCGGACGAACGCGCAGGCCGAGGCGGTGCGCTCCGCGCTCGTCGCGCTCGGTGTGCCCGCGGTCGTGTCGGGGCCGTCGAGCGTCTTCGGCTCGGCGGCGGCCCAGGACTGGCTCACCCTGCTCGCGGCGCTGGAGCAGCCCGGTCTGCACCGCCGCGCGACGGCGCTCGCCCTCACCCCCTTCGTCGGCTGGGACGCGCAGCGGCTCGCGACCGCCGGCGACGCCGACCACGACGTGCTCGGTGACACCGTCCGGACCTGGGCACGTCTGCTCGCGGACCGCGGCGTGGCCGCGGTCGCGGAGGTCGCGGCCCGGGGAGGTGCGACCGCGCGGGTCATGGAGCGGGTCGACGGCGAGCGCTACCTCACCGACCTGCGCCACGTCACGCAGGCGCTCCACGAGGCCGCCGTCACCGACGGGCTCGGCACCGCCGCCCTCACGGCGTGGCTGCGCGCCCGGATCGCCGAGGTCGGCTCCGTCTTCACCGACGAGCGCACCCGGCGCCTCGAGACGGACGCCGCCGCCGTCCAGGTCGTCACGGTGCACGCGGCGAAGGGCCTGGAGTTCGGGGTCGTGTACGTCCCGTTCGGCTGGGAGCGGTTCGAGTCGGACGACCAGGAGCTGTTCGCGTTCCACGACGACCACGGCCAGCGCGTCCTGCACCTGGGCGGGGTCGGCTCCCCCGGGTTCGTGGACGCCAAGGCGCGCTGGCGCGACGAGGAGCTGGGCGAGGACCTGCGGCTGCTGTACGTCGCCCTCACGCGCGCCCGGCACCAGGTGGTCGTGCACTGGACGCCGACCAAGCGCAGCACCGGGTCCGGGCCGCTCACGCGGCTGCTGCTCGCGGACCGGATGCTCGGCGGCGAGCCCGGCCGCCACGCCCGGCCGGACGCGATGCGCGACGACGCCGTCCGGTCCGCGTTCGAGGCGCTCGCCGCGCGCTCGGGCGGGACGGTCGTCGTCGAGCAGGTCGACGCCCGGCCGAAGGGCGAGCGCTGGTCGCCCGGCGCGCGCGCCGGGTCCGACCTCGCCCTCGCCGCCGCGACGCACCTGCCCGACCGCGAGTGGCGGCGCGCGTCGTACTCGGCGCTCACCGCGGCCGCGCACCACGGTCCGGTCGGCGGGATCGAGAGCGAGCCGGAGGACCCGGGCGTCCAGGACGAGCCGGAGGAGACGCCGGACGACGACGGGACCGGCACCGCGCACGCCGTCGTGCCGGCCACCCGCCCCGGCGCCGACGTCCCGTCGCCCTACGAGGGGCAGCCGGGGGGCACGGCGTTCGGCACCCTGGTGCACGAGATCCTCGAGTACGTCGACACCGCCGCGGACGACCTCGACGCCGAGGTCCGCGCCCGGTGCGCGCAGGCGGCGACGGTCCGCGTGCCCGGGGTGGAGCCGGTGTCGCTCGCCGTGGCGCTGGGCCTGTCGCTGCGCACCCCGCTCGGGCCGATCGCGGGCGGGCTCACGCTCGCCGACGTCGACCCGCGCGACCGGCTGCCCGAGCTCGAGTTCGAGCTCCCGCTCGCGGGCGGGGACGAGACCGAGGGCGTCACGCCCGCGACGCTGCGCGACCTCGCCGACGTCCTGCGCGCCCACCTGCCCGCCGACGACGCGTTCGCCCGCTACCCCGACCTGCTCGCGGCGCTCGCCGACGAGGCGGACGGCACCGGCGCGAGCACGGGGTCGGGCGCCGGTGCCGGCACGGCCGGCGTCCCGCTGCGGGGATATCTCACGGGCTCGATCGACGCGGTGCTGCGCGTGCCCGTCACGGGACCGGACGGTCGTCCCGACCCCGCGGGCCGCCGGCGGTACCTCGTCGTCGACTACAAGACCAACCGCGTCGGCCCGCCCGGGGTGCCGCTCGCCGTCGGCGACTACCACCCGGACGCGACGCGCGACGCGATGCTCGCCTCGCACTACCCCCTGCAGCTCGTGCTGTACCTCGTCGCGCTGCACCGGTACCTGCGCTGGCGCGTGCGCGACTACGACCCCGACCGCGACCTCGCCGGCGGCGCGTACCTGTTCGTGCGCGGCATGGCCGGCCCCGACACCCCGACCGGTCCCGACGGCGCGCCGTACGGCGTCGTCGCCTGGACGCCCCCGCCGGGGCTCGTCGTCGCCCTGTCCGCCCTGCTCGACGGAGGTCGCGCATGACCACGACCCCTCCCGGCGCGACGGCGCCCGCCGCGCCCATGACTCCCCCCGTGGACGAGGGCGACCCGCGCCTCGCCGTCGGGGTGCCCGCGTGGCTCGCCACGTTCAACGCCGCGCACGTCGTCTCCGCGGCCGACCTGCGCGTCGCGCTCCGGCTCGGACGGCTCACGCGCGAGCACGACGACCAGGTGCTGCTCGCGGTCGCGCTCGCGGTGCGCGCGGTGCGCAGCGGGTCGGTGTGCGTGCGCCTCGACGACCTGGGGTCGCTCGAGCTGCCCGAGGACGAGGAGGCGGCGCGCACCGACGCCACGGACCTGCCCTGGCCGGACCGGACCGCGTGGGCGGCCGCGGTCGCGCGCAGCCCGCTCGTCGCGGTGGGCGTCGACGGGCCGGCCGACCGCCCCGCGCGCTGGGTGGGCGGCGCCCTGTACCTCGACCGCTACTGGCGCGACGAGCTCGCGGTGCGCCACGACGTGGACGGCCGGCTCGCCGCGGACGACCTGCCCGTGGACCCCGACAACCTCGACGCCGCCCTCGCCCGCCTCTTCCCCGCGGCGGACGACACCCGGCAGCGCCTCGCCGCCGCGCACGCCGCGACGCGCCGGCTCACCGTCCTCACGGGCGGTCCGGGCACGGGCAAGACGACGACCGTCGCGCGCCTGCTCGCCGTCCTGCACGACGCCGCGCTCCCGACCTCGTCGTCCACCGGCGCCACGTCCGCCGCCGCGCTGCGGGTGGCGCTCGCCGCGCCCACGGGCAAGGCGGCCGCGCGCCTGCAGGAGGCGGTGCGCGAGGTCGTCGCCGGGTTCCCGGACCCGGTCGACCGCGAGCGCGTCGGCGCCCCCGTCGCGACGACGCTGCACCGCCTGCTCGGCTACCGGCCCGGCAGCAGCACCCGGTTCCGGCACGACGCGCACCACCACCTGCCGCACGACGTGGTGGTCGTGGACGAGACCTCGATGGTCGCCCTGCCGCTCATGGCGCGGCTGCTCGAGGCGCTGCGGCCCGACGCGCGGCTCGTGCTCGTCGGCGACCCCGACCAGCTCGCGTCCGTCGAGGCCGGGGCCGTGCTCGGCGACCTCGTGCACCGCGAGCCGGTCGCCCCGCCCGCGACGGCGGCCGTCGTGGTCGCGACGGCCGACGTCGCGCTCGCCGACTCCGCGCCGCCCGCCGTCGGCGAGGTGGACGACCGCGCGGTCCTGGGCAACGGCGTCGTGCGGCTGCGCACCGTCCACCGCCAGGACCGCGACTCCGAGATCCTGCCGCTCGCGGCCGCGATCCGGGCCGGGGACGCGGAGGCCACGCTCGCGCTCCTGCGGGCCGGGCACGGGAGCGTCCAGTTCCTCGAGACCCCCGACGACACGCCCGACGACGCCGTGCTGGCCACCGTCCGCGCGGACGCCGTGGCCGCGGGCACGCTGCTGGTCGAGGCGGCCCGTGCGGGTGACGCACCCGCAGCGCTCGACGCCCTCGCCCGGCACCGCGTCATGGTCGCGCACCGGCGCGGCCCCGCCGGTCGGGGCCGGTGGGCGGCGCAGGTCGAGGCCTGGGTCGAGGAGGCCACGGGCCACCACGCGACCGACTCCCCGTGGGTCGCGGGCCGGCCGCTGCTGGTCACGACGAACGACGCGGAGGTGGGTCTCTACAACGGCGACACCGGCGTGCTCGTCGCCGAGCCCGGGGGCGCCGGCGTCGTCGCCGTGTTCGGCGACCCGCGCGCGCCGCTGCGCGTGCGGACGCACCGCCTCCCGCCGGTGGAGACCGTGCACGCCATGACGGTCCACCGCGCGCAGGGCAGCCAGTTCGACCGCGTGACGCTCGTGCTGCCGCCCGCGACGTCGCCGCTGCTCACGCGCGAGCTGCTCTACACGGCGGTGACGCGCGCGCAGTCGTTCGTGCGCGTCGTCGGCTCCGAGGACGCGGTGCGCACCGCGGTCACGAGCCCGGTCCACCGGGCGAGCGGCCTGCGGACACCGCTGCCGGGCGGTCAGTCCTCCGTGCGCCCCGCCTGATCGCGCCCCCGCAGCTCCTTCAGCCGGCCCCAGGGCACGAGCACGATCCAGGCGACGGACGCGATCGCGGCGCCCATGATCATCGAGGGGACGTCCATGGCGACCATCCAGGCAGGCGTGCTGCGGTCCTCGGGGGAATGAGGCCCGGGGGTCTCCGGTTGGCACCAGGGTGAGCACCCAGACCCCCCGCCTGTCCGTCCTCGACCTCGTGCCCGTCCGCTCGGGCCAGTCCAGCACCCAGGCGGTGCGGGCGTCGCTCGACCTGGTCCGCCTCGCGGACCGGCTCGGGTACGAGCGCTACTGGTTCGCCGAGCACCACAACATGCCCGCGGTCGCGGCGTCGACGCCGCCCGTGATGATCGCCGCGGCGGCGTCGGTCACCGACCGCATCCGGGTCGGCTCGGGCGGGGTCATGCTCCCCAACCACGCGCCGCTCGTCGTCGCGGAGCAGTTCGCGGCGCTCGAGGCGATCGCCCCCGGCCGGGTCGACCTCGGCCTCGGCCGCGCGCCGGGCTCCGACCCCGTGGTCACGCAGCTCCTGCGCATCACGGGCCCGACGGCCGACGTCGACCGGTTCCCCCAGCACGTGACGGACATCCTCGCGCTCATGAGCCCCGAGGGCGCGACCCTGCGCCTCACGAGCGGCCAGGTGTACGACGTGCACGCGACCCCGGCCGCCGACGGCGCACCGACCGTCTGGCTGCTCGGGTCGAGCGACTACTCCGCACGCCTCGCGGCCGAGCTCGGGCTCCCGTACGTGTTCGCGAACCACTTCTCCGGCCAGGGCGTCGACGAGATCCTCGCGCTGTACCGCGAGGGCTACCGCCCGAGCGAGGCGTTCCCCGAGCCGCGCACGTTCCTCACGCTCAACGCGGTCGTGGCGGAGACGGAGGACGAGGCCCGGGCCCGCGCGCTCCCGCAGGCGCGCATGATGTCGCGGCTGCGCACCGGTCAGCCGCTCACCGCGCTGGAGACCGTGGAGGAGGCCCAGGCCGCGCCCCTCGACGGTGCGGCCGGGCAGATGGTCGAGGACAGCCTGCGCCGCTGGGCCGTCGGGACGCCCGACGAGGCCGCGGCCGAGGTCCGTCGGCTCGCCGAGCGCCACGGGGTCGACGAGGTGATGATCGTGCCGGTCGCGGCGTCGCGCGCCGACGAGGCGCTGGACTCCACCCCGGGCCGCACCCGCACCCTCGAGCTCCTCGCGGACGCCCTCGCCGCCTGACGCCCCGCCCACCCCCGCCCCCACCCTTGCCGAGAACGACGTTGCTGTCGCCAGCGGCGCCTTTCCGACAGCGACGTCGTTCTCGACGCGGAGCGAGGTCGTGGTCGGCGGGAGGCGGTAGCGTCGCGCGCATGACGACGAAGTACGACGACGCGTCCTGGCACTCCGAGGGCGAGGGGTACCCGCCGGAGGCCGGGCCCGAGGCGGGCGCGACGCACATCGGCATGTTCCTCGCGTGGGCGGTGCTCGGGGGGCACGTCTCCGAGGAGCTCGCCGAGGACGCCGCGAGCGAGCTCGCCGCGCTGCGCGACCGGACGACGACGCCGGGCGCGTTCGTGGTCGACGTGTGCGACGGCAGGCTCGTCGACGAGGATCTCGACGACGTCGCCGCGGCGTTCGCGAGCGCGTACTACACGGGCGACGAGGAGGACGAGGACGACGGCGGCCTCTACCTGGAGGACTACGTCGACGCGGTGAGCCCCGGCGACGGCGAACCCGAGGACGTGTACCGCGTGCCGGACACGTGGGAGACGTACGACCTCGTCGGCCCGCTGGTCGACGCCCGCTTCTCGCAGTGGGACGACGAGGGTCGCCCGACGGTCCTGCGCCACCGCGCCTGAGACGGCCCGAGATGACCGCGCCCACGCCCGTGACCCGGCTCGCCGCGGTGCTGCGCGCCGACAACCCGGGCCCGATGACGCTCGACGGCACGCGCTCGTACGTGCTCCGCGCGCCGGGGGCGGCGACGTGCGTCGTCGTGGACCCGGGGCCCGACGACGCCGCGCACCTCGACGCGCTGGCGGCGGCCGGGCCGGTCGAGCTCGTGCTCGTCACCCACCGCCACGCCGACCACACGGCCGGGGCCCCCGGGCTGCGCGAGCGCACCGGGGCGCCGGTGCGCGCCGCCGACGCGGCACACTGCCACGGCGGCGAGCCGCTGCGCGACGGCGAGGTGATCGAGGCCGCAGGGCTGCGCGTCGTCGTCCTCGCCACCCCGGGCCACACCGCCGACTCGGTCTGCCTCGTCCTGCCCGACGACGGCCCGGTCGCCCCGGCCGGCGACCTCGCCGGGGGCGGCGCACCCCCGGGCGGCGAGACCCCCGCCGACCAGTACCTCGGCGACGTGGCCCCCGGCGACGTGGCCCCCGGCGGCACGCGGTCGGGTGACGCCGCTGGGGGCGGCGCGGGATCGCCGTCGGGCCCGACGGTCCTCACCGGGGACACGGTGCTCGGGACCGGCACGACGGTGATCGCGCAGCCCGACGGCTCGCTCGGCGCGTACCTCGCGAGCCTCGACGCGATCGAGACCGTCGCCTCCGCGGGGCCCGGGCGGGCGACGGGGCTCCCCGGCCACGGGCCGGTCGTCGACGACCTCGCGGAGCGCGTGCGCGCGTACCGCGAGCACCGGCTCGAGCGCCTCGCCCAGGTGCGGGTGGCGCTCGCCGCGCTCGGCCTGACCGCGGGTGCGGACGACGCCGTGGAGCAGGTGGTCGCGCGCGTCTACGCCGACGTCGACCCGTCCGTCCTCGGTGCGGCGCGCCAGTCCGTCGCGGCGCAGCTCGCCTTCCTGGCGCGCGCCGACAAGGGCGCACGACGGTCCCCCCGAGAGGGGTCGGGCGCGCGCCGCCACGACGGCTGACTGTCGGTGGCGCCCGGCACGATGGCGGCATGACGACACCACGGCTCGGTATCGCGTTCGTCCCGACCCACGCACCGGAGAGCCTGCGGCGGCTCGCCACGACCGCCGAGGAGGCGGGACTCGACGACCTCTGGGTGTGGGAGGACTGCTTCAAGCAGTCGGGCCTCGCGTCGGCGGCCGCGGCGCTGGCCTGGACCGAGCGCGTGCGCGTCGGCATCGGGCTGATGCCCGCACCGCTGCGCAGCACGGCGATCACCGCGATGGAGGTCGCGACGCTCGCCCGGTTGTCTCCCGGGCGGCTCGTCGCGGGCGTGGGGCACGGGGTCCAGGAGTGGATGGGGCAGGCCGGCGTCCGCGTCGCGTCGCCGCTGACGCTGCTGCGCGAGCACGCCACGGCGCTGCGGAGCCTGCTCGCGGGCGAGGAGGTCACGACGGCGGGGCGGTACGTCACGCTCGACGCGGTCCGGCTCGACTGGCCACCCACGGAGCCCGTCCCGCTGTGGCTCGGTGGTGTGGGTCCCCGCTCGCTCGCGCTCGCCGGCGAGCTCGGCGACGGCCTGATCCTCGCGAACGCGCTCACCCCGGACGACGTGCGGGCGGCGGCCACGGCGGCACGCGCAGCCAGGACCAGGGCCCGGGGCGACCTCGATCTCCACGCGACGCTCATCGCCGCGACGGGACCGGGTGCGCAGGAGCGCGTGGACCGCGAGGTGCCGTTGTGGGGCAAGGAGGCGGGTCAGGGCATCGGTGCGGGCGGCGACGCCGCGACGATCGCCGCGGCCGTCCTGGCCCTGGCGGACGCGGGTGCGACGGCCGTCGCGGTCCAGCCGACCGCCGACGAGCCCGACGTCGAGGGGTTCGTCCGTTTCCTCGGGCAGGAGGTCGTGCCGCTGCTCAGCGCCCGGTGACGCGCGACGCGTCGGCAGACCCCTCGGCGCGCTGACGCTCGCGCAGCCCGTGCAGCAGGGCGACGACCGCGCACACGAGCGCGACGGCCCCGACCGCGAGCGCCAGGCGCACGGGGAACCCGGCATAGAGGTCGCTCACGTCGCCGACGGGGATCCCCCACTCGACGGCGGTCTCACGCAGCTCACCGGCGAGCAGTCCGACCCGGCCAGGCACGCGTGACGCGACGGCGGCGACCCAGCCGAGGAGCTCGATGACGACGGAGGCCACGGAGTAGGCACCGGTCGCGAGGGGGATCACGGGGACACCCTAGCGGGGCAGGACACCGCGGGCATATCCGGCACGACCCTGAGAATCCCCGGGTGCGGCCCTCAGACCAGCGGCTTCGCGAAGCAGAGCGCGACGTAGTTGTCCCCGACGTAGGGCGGGAACGTGAGGACGGCGCGGTAGCCGAGCGAGCGGTAGAGCGCGATCGCGCCCGGTTGGCGGATGCCCGTCTCGAGCAGGAGCCGGGCCACCCCGCGCTCGCGGGCGACCGTCTCGAGCCCGTCGAGGAGCCTGCGGGCCGTCCCGGTCCTGCGTGCCCGGGCGCGCACGAAGACCTTCTTCACCTCGAGCGCGTCCGCGGGCGCCCCGGGCGCGGGACGGCGCAGCGACGCGCACCCGACGGCCTCGCCGTCCCGGTACGCGACGAGGGTCGTCACGACGTCGTCGCCGAGGCGTGCGTCGACGGCGTCGAACCCGCCGGCGGCGTCGAACCCGGCGAACAGCTCGGGGTAGAGGACCGCGGACGACGTCTCGTGCATCTCCCGTCGAAGCGCGGCCGCGTCCGGGTCGTCCCACGGGACGGCACGGACCTCGACGGGCGGCACGGTCACGGGGGCGCTCGCGGTCGACGGTGGCGTGGCGGTCGCCGTCGTCCGAGCGCCACGCGCCCCGAGCCGTTCACCCGTCGCCGACGTCTCCTCCGCGGCGTCCGGACCGACCCCCACGGCGTGTGCCGACGTCAGGTCGATGGCGAAGCAGCGCGAGAGCGGCTGCCCCGCGTAGTGGCCGTACGACTCGATCGGGACGTACCCGAGCGAGAGGTACAGCCCGATCGACTCGGGCTGCAGCGTCCCGGTCTCCAGGACGACGCGGTCGAGCCCGGCGTCGACCGCGTGCTGGTGGACGGCCCGCATCGCGGTGCGCGCGTGACCGTGGCCGCGATGGGCGGGCTCGACCCAGAGGCGCTTCACCTCGCCGGTGCGCGCGGGGTGCGTCCCGCCGCGACCGTCGGGCGTGCCCGACACGTCGCGCAGCGCGACGAACGCGACGGGCTCACCGGCGGAGCGGACCACGACGTTCGCGAGCGACGCGTCGGGCACGAACGTGCCCGCGTCGGGCTCGCCGTAGCGCACGGCGAGCTCCGCCTGCTGACGGGTGCGCAGGAGCTCGGCCGCGGCGTCGTCCCCGGGGACGGCCTCGACGGTGACGTGCGCGCCCGGGCGCCCGACGCCGTCGGGCAGCGCGCGGAGGGGCGAACCCGTCACGCCGACCTCGTCATGCGTTGACGAGCGCGCCCAGGACCGACGTGAAGAAGCCGAGCCCGTCGGTCCCCGCGCGCGGGCCTGCCTCGTTCGCCGGGCCGAAGCCCGCCTCGACGGCGTGCTCGGGGTGCGGCATGAGGCCGACGACGTTGCCCGCCGCGTTCGTGATGCCCGCGATCCCGCGGCGCGACCCGTTCGGGTTCCAGCCGTCGTAGCGGAAGACGACGCGGCCCTCGCCCTCGAGCTCGTCGAGCGTACGGTCGTCCGCGACGAACTGGCCGTCCTGGTTCTTGAGCGGGATCGTGATGCGCTGGCCGACGGTGTAGTCGCGCGTCCAGGCCGTGTCCGCGTTCTCGACCACGAGGACCTGCTCACGGCAGATGAAGTGCAGGTGGTCGTTCTTGACCATCGAGCCGGGCAGCAGGTGGGCCTCGGTGAGGACCTGGAAGCCGTTGCAGATGCCCAGGACGGGCAGGCCGCCCGCCGCCGCGTCGACGATCGACTCCATGACGGGCGCGAAACGGCTGATCGCGCCCGCGCGCAGGTAGTCGCCGTAGGAGAAGCCACCGGGCAGGACGACCGCGTCGACGCCGTGCAGGTCGGCGTCCGCGTGCCACAGCGACACGGCCTCGCCGCCCGCGAGGCGCACCGCGCGCGCCGCGTCGCGGTCGTCCAGCGTGCCGGGGAACGTGACGACGCCGATCCGCGCCGTCGCGAGCGTCGCGCCGGACATCAGGCGAGCCCCTCGGACGTGATCGTCGCGGCGGCGTCGGCCTCGATATCCGCGACGCGGACGACGTCCTCGATCACCGGGTTCGACAGGACCTTGACCGCGGCCTCCTCGGCCGCGGCGAGGATCTCCGGCGTGACCGGGCCGTCGACCTCGAGCTCGAACCGCTTGCCCTGGCGCACGGACGTGAACTGGGTGAAACCGAGGCGCGGCAGCGCCCCGACGACGGCCTTGCCCTGCGGGTCCAGGATCTCGGGCTTGGGCATGACCTCGACGACGACGCGTCCCACGGGGGCTCCTTGGCGAGAGAGTTCGGGAGAGCCGGGGCTCCGGGATCCCGCCCACGTCACGGCCGTCGAGGACGGTCGGTGGGACGGGACGAGCGGGAGCCGACGGCGGGATTCCGCGGCCAGTCTACCGGGCGCGCACGACCGTCCCGGCGGGCGTCCGCACCCTGGCACGACGGCGCCGCACCGGGCTCAGGCGCCGTCGGCTCGCGGCGGGTCGATCGGGGTGTCCACGGGGATGTTGCCGTCCAGCACGTGCTTGCGCCAGGCCCGCTCCCCGTTCGACCGGGAGAACAGCGTGGCGGACCCGATCGCGCACACGAGCACCAGCGGCCAGTACCACCAAGCGAACGGGAGACGCCACGCGTGCTCCGGTGTCGTCGAGACGAGCCCGAGCAGGGCCATCACGGTGGGGACGATCATCTGGATCCCCGTGACGAGGAGCGCGGCCGCGACGCCCCGGCGCCACGGGTAGAGCGCACCGTGGATGTCGTCGGCCACCCACCACCAATAGCGCGCCGGGAGCCGGGCGTCGAAGAGCCGGTACAGCAGCCATCGCCCGAGCGGCGGGTGCTCGCGCCACCGCAGGCCCCACCCCGCCCGGACCAGTCCCCACGCCTCCCGGGCGCCGATCCCACGGCCCCGGCGAGCGCCGTCGGGCACGGCGCCCGGCGGCGCGAGGTCGAGCAGCACCGCGAGCGCCTCGTCGCCGTGCAGGCGATGCCAGCGGGGCGGGTAGGCCCGGAGCCAGAACCGGGCGGACCGCTCGTACCGGCCCGCGCCGCCCGCGCTCACGCGCCGCTCCCCGCGAGGCCGTCGGCGGTGCCTGCCGGGCCGTGGCGCTCCAGGGACCGCCGCGCCCGCTCGGCGAGCTCGGCGAGGCGGAGGGTCTCGGCCCGGGCCGCACGGCGCCCGTCGTCGGTGGCGCGGTAGTAGCGCCGCAGGCGGCCGTCGACGACCTCCTCGCCGGTCGACACGACGAGCCCGGCGGCGACGAGCCGGTCGAGGTTGCCATAGAGCGTGCCGGCCCCGAGCCGGGTACGGCCGTCGGAGAGCTCGCGCACCGCCTGGATCACCGCGTACCCGTGCCGCGGCTCCGCGCTGAGGGAGAGCAGCACGAGGTACGCCTGCTCGGTCATGCGGAACACAGGAGGACTCGGCGTCATGGCCCGATATATATCGGATGACGACTCATCGCGCCAGCCCTCGACGCGTGTCGGAGGGTGCCGCTACAGTCGAACACGTGTTCGAGACGCACGCTCGGGCACGGTGCGAGGGCGGGGTCCTGCCCCTTCCCCGCCCTCGCACGAACTCGTTCCGCACGACGCATGGGAGGTCCGCGTGGCAGCACCGCTCGCCCCCGCCCCGGCCCCGGAGCGCGGCAGGGCTCGACCGACGCCGCAGACCGTCGCACGCGTCCTGACGCGCGACGAGACCTGCGTGTTCCCCGGGTGCCGCGTCCCGGCGTTCCGCTGCGACCTCGACCACGTCGTGGCCCCGCGGCCGGGCGCGGACGACGAGGCCGCGGCCGCCGCGCAGGAGGCCGACAACCTCGTCGCGCTCTGCCGGCACCACCGGGTCGTCCGCGCGCGCGACGGCTGGCGGCCCGCCCTGCTCGCCGACGGCTCGGTCCGGTGGACCGCGCCGAGCGGGCACACCTACGTGCGCCCGGGCGCCGCCCGGACCGCCTGAGGGCCTGGACCGCCTGAGGGCTCAGCCGAGCGCGGAGCCCGTGAGCCTCTCGTACGCCTCGAGGTACCGGGCGCGGGTGCGCGTGACGACCTCAGCGGGGATCGACGGCGGGGGGTTGTCGGACGCGCGGTCCCAGCCCGACGCCGGCGACGCGAGCCAGTCGCGCAGCGGCTGCTTGTCGAAGCTCGGCTGCGCCCGGCCCGGCTCCCACTGGTCCGCGGGCCAGAACCGCGACGAGTCCGGGGTGAGCACCTCGTCGCCGAGCACGGTCTCGCCCGTGGTCGGGTCGACGCCGAACTCGAGCTTCGTGTCGGCGAGGATCACGCCGCGCTCGCGCGCGATCCCCTCGGCCCGGGCGTAGACGGCGAGCGTGAGGTCGCGCAGGCGGGTCGCGTCGTCGATCCCGACCTGCTCGGCGACGACGTCGAACGAGACGTTCTCGTCGTGCTCGCCCACGGCGGCCTTGGTCGCGGGCGTGAAGATCGGCGCGGGCAGGCGCGAGCCGTCGACGAGGCCGGCGGGCAGCGGGACGCCGCAGACCTCTCCCCCGGCGCGGTACTCGACGAGCCCCGAACCGGTGAGGTAGCCGCGCGCCACGCACTCGACGGGGAACATGTCGAGGCGGCGGCAGATCATCGCGCGCCCGGCGACGACGTCGGGCACGAGGCCGTCGCCCGGCTCCGACGACACCTCGGTCGACACGACGTGGTTCGGCACGAGGTCGGCGAGCTGCTCGAACCACCACAGGCTGAGCTGCGTGAGCACGACGCCCTTGTCCGGGATCCCCGGCGAGAGCACGTGGTCGTACGCGCTGACCCGGTCGCTCGCCACCACCAGCACGACGTCGCCGAGCGGGTGCACGCCACCGACGGCGGGCAGGTCGGGCGCGTAGAGGTCGCGCACCTTGCCGGAGTACACGTGCGTCCAGCCGGGCAGGTCGAGCGACGCGGTGTCGAGCGCGTCCACCTCGCCGAGCGAGAGGGCCGGGGCAGGATCCTGAGGGGTGTCGGTCACGGCCCCTAGTCTCGCACCGGCCGCCGCGGGGGCGGCACCGTGTCCGACGACCGGTCGGTCAGCCTGTCAGCCTGCCGTGCCGAACCCGCGGCCCGAACCGGCGGCCCGTCCCGACGACCCTCCGGGTGGCGCCGTGACGCCTCGCCCGGCAGCACGGGACCACGACCCCCGTCGAACCCCGGCGCGACGAACGCCGCCGAAGCCGCTACTGTGCCGTCAGGACGGTCGTGGGAGCGCTCCCTCACCGTCGGGGGCCTGCATCGGAGCGACCCCCTCGGGGGCGCCTGCACCGCTGTCCCGGCCCGGCCGACGACGGCGGGGCCGACATCCGCACCGAGGAGGCAACGATGCACCACGGCACGATGCACCATCGCCTGACAGCGCTAGCAACCGGAGTCGGCGTGATTGCCGCGAGCGTCGGGCTCGCGACGGCCGCGAGCGCGAGCGCACCCCAAGCGAGCGCGCCCGCACCGGCGACCGTCGGGGCTGAGGCCCCAGCGCTGCTCGCCGGCCCCGTCCCCGGACCCGACGACCTGTCCCCTGGCCAGCTCCGCGCGCTCGAGCGCGACCTGGGCCTCGACGCGGCCGGCGTCGCCGACCGGCTCGCGCTCGACGCCGCGACCGCCGCCGTCGAGCAGGCACTGGGCGACGACCTGGGCGCCACGTACGCCGGCACGTGGGTCGACGCCGACGCCGCGACGCCCGTCGTCGCCGTCACCGACCCGGCCGCGGTCCCCGAGGTCGAGGCCGCGGGTGCCGAGGCCGTCGTCGTCGAGCACGGCCTCGCCGAGCTGGACGCCGTCGCCACCGGGCTGGACCAGGTGTCGACGCCGGACGCCGTCCAGGCCTGGTACGTCGACGTGACGACGAACGAGGTCGTCGTGGAGTCGCTCGACCCCGCGGCGGCGGAAGGGTTCGTCGCGGCCTCGGGGGTCGACGCGTCCGCCGTCCGCACCGTCGTCGTCGACGCGCCCTACGAGCTCACGGCCGACGTGCGCGGCGGCGACCGGTACATCACCCGGGACCCGGGCGCGTCGTCGGGGTCGGCCTGCTCGATCGGCTTCGCCGTGCAGGGCGGCTTCGTCACGGCCGGTCACTGCGGCGCCGCGGGCAAGGAGGTGCTCACGGCGAGCTGGGCGCGCATGGGCACGGTCCAGGCGGCGTCGTTTCCCGGGCACGACTACGCCTGGGTGCGCGTCGACGCCGGGTTCTCCCCCGTCCCCCGGGTGAACAACTACGCGGGCGGCACGGTCGACGTCGCCGGGTCGGCCGAGGCACCGGTGGGCGCGTCGGTCTGCCGGTCCGGCGCGACGACGGGCTGGCGCTGCGGCGTCATCGAGCAGAAGAACATCACCGTGAACTACGGCAACGGTGACATCCCCGGCCTCGTGCGCGGCAGCGCGTGCGCCGAGGGCGGCGACTCGGGCGGCTCGGTGATCTCGGGGAACCAGGCGCAGGGCGTGACCTCGGGCCGCATCAACGACTGCTCCAACGGCGGGAAGTTCATCTACCAGCCCGTCAACCCGATCCTGTCGGCGTACGGGCTGTCGCTCGTCACCACGGGCGGCGGGTCGGGCAGCGCGCTCGTCGGCCTCGCGGGCAAGTGCATCGACGTGCCGAGCTCGGACTTCAGCGACGGCAAGCGGCTGCAGCTCTGGACGTGCAACGGGACGAGCGCGCAGCGCTGGACGTTCGAGTCCGACGGCACGGTCCGCGCGGGCGGCAAGTGCATGGACGTGGCGTGGGCGAGCACCGCCGACGGCACGGCCGTGCAGCTCGCGAACTGCAGCGGCAACCCCGCCCAGCAGTTCGTGCTGAGCGGCGCGGGCGACCTCGTGTCCGTGCTGGCGAACAAGTGCGTCGACGTGCCGGGCAGCAACAGCACCAACGGCACGCAGCTGCAGATCTGGACGTGCAACGGCACCGCGGCCCAGAAGTGGCACAAGGCCTGACGTCCTGACGCGCCGAGCACGACGTTGTTGTCGTCAAAGCCCTCAGAACGACAGCAACGTCGTGCTCGGCCGCGTGGAACCTCGTTCTCGGCGGCGCCAGTGCGGCGGGCCCGACGGCGAGGGTCAGCCCGCGAGGGTGACCTCGCCCGCGGCGGCCTTCGCCGCGATGTCCGTGCGGTGGTGCGAGCCCGGGAGCACGATGCGGTCGACCGCCGCGTACGCCCGACGGCGCGCCTCGGCCAGGTCAGCACCGCGCGCCACGACCGACAGGACACGACCGCCCGCGGCGACCAGGCCGCCGTCGTCCGCGCGCGACGTGCCCGCGTGCAGCACGTGCACGCCTTCGACGTCCTCCGCCGCGTCGATGCCCGTGATCGGGTCGCCGCCGCGCACCGCGCCCGGGTAGCCGTGCGCCGCGACGACGACGGTGACCGACGCGTCGTCGTGCCAGCGCAGCGCGCCGATCTCGGCCAGGCGGCCCTGCGCCGCCGCGAGCATCACGGCGGACAGCGGCGTCGCGAGGCGCGTGAGCACCGACTGCGTCTCCGGGTCGCCGAACCGCGCGTTGAACTCGACGACGCGCGTGCCGCGGCTCGTCAGCGCGAGGCCCACGTACAGGACGCCGACGAACGGGGTGCCGCGCCGCGCCATCTCGTCGACCGTCGGCTGCGCGACGCGCGTGACGACCTCGTCGACGAGGCCCTCCGGCGCCCACGGGAGCGGGCTGTAGGCGCCCATGCCGCCCGTGTTGGGGCCGGCGTCGGCGTCGAACGCGCGCTTGAAGTCCTGGGCGGGCGCGAGCGGGACGACGGTCGCGCCGTCGCTCACGCAGAAGAGCGAGACCTCCGGGCCGTCCAGGTACTCCTCGACGACGACGCGCGGGTCCTCGGGCGTGCCGTCCGCCGCACGGCGCGGGGTCGCGAAGCACGCGGCGGCGTGCTCGAGCGCGGCCTGCCGGTCCACCGTGACGACGACGCCCTTGCCCGCGGCGAGGCCGTCGTCCTTGATGACGTACGGGGCGCCGAACGCGTCGACAGCGGCCGCGACCTGGTCGACGTCGGTGCACACGTGCGCGAGCGCCGTCGGGACGGAGGCCGCCGCCATGACGTCCTTGGCGAACGCCTTGGAGCCCTCGAGGCGCGCGGCCTCGGCGCTCGGGCCGAACACCGGGATCCCCGCCGCGCGCACCGCGTCGCCGACCCCCGCGACGAGCGGGGCCTCCGGGCCGACGACGACGAGGTCGACGCCCAGGCCGGTCGCGAGCGCGGCGACCGCGGCGCCGTCGTTCTGGTCGACCGCGTGCAGCGTCGCGAGGTCCCCGATACCGGGGTTCCCGGGGGCGGCGTGCAGCTCGTGCGGCTCGGCGCCCGGGCGGTCGGCCTCGTGCGCGAGGGCGTGGACGATGGCGTGCTCGCGGGCACCGGTCCCGACGACGAGGATCTTCACGGGCGCCGAGTCTACCGAGACCGCCCCCGCGAGCTGTCAGCGTCTCGTCGCGCTCGACCGCGACCGCCTGCTGACAGGTCGACGGCCCGAGAAGTTGTCAGCACCTCGTCGGCCTGGAGCGCGACCAGGTGCTGACAACTCGCGGGAGGGGTCAGTGGATGAGGTCGTGGCGCGGGATGATCGCGTCGCGGCTCGGGCCGACGCCGATGGCCGAGATCCGTGTGCCGGACATCTCCTCGAGCGCGAGCACGTACCGCTGCGCGTTCACCGGCAGGTCCTCGAACGTGCGGGCGCCGGAGATGTCCTCCCACCAGCCGTCGAGCTCCTCGTAGATCGGCTTCGCGTGGTGGAACGCCGTCTGGTCGAGCGGCATCTCGTCGTGGCGGACGCCGTCGACGTCGTACGCGACGCAGACCGGCACCTTCTCGAAGCCCGTGAGGATGTCGAGCTTGGTGAGCACCATGTCCGTGATGCCGTTGACGCGCGTCGCGTAGCGTGCGATGACCGAGTCGTACCAGCCGCAGCGGCGCGCGCGGCCGGTCGTCACGCCGTACTCGCCGCCCTGCTTGAGCAGGTACTCGCCGTTCGCGTCGAACAGCTCGGTCGGGAACGGGCCCTCGCCCACGCGGGTCGTGTACG
This sequence comes from Cellulosimicrobium cellulans, assembly GCF_016907755.1. Classification (NCBI taxonomy): domain Bacteria; kingdom Bacillati; phylum Actinomycetota; class Actinomycetes; order Micrococcales; family Promicromonosporaceae; genus Cellulosimicrobium; species Cellulosimicrobium cellulans. The sequence goes on along the minus strand of NZ_JAFBCN010000001.1, from coordinate 1,060,776 downwards.
CCTTGATGACGCCGATGACGGAGCTGATGCGCGTCGGCCCGACGCCCGAGCCGGTGAGCGCGCCGCCCGCCGTCGCGTTGGACGACGTGACGAACGGGTACGTGCCGTGGTCGACGTCGAGCATGGTCGCCTGGCCACCCTCGAAGAGGACGTTCTTGCCGGCGTCGAGGGCCTTGTTCAGCTCGAGCGCGGTGTCGGCCACCATCGGCTTGAGGCGCTCGGCGTACTGGAGCAGCTCGGCCACGGTCTCGTCGACCGTGATGGCGCGGCGGTTGTAGACCTTCACCAGCAGGTGGTTCTTCTGGTCGAGCGAGCCCTCGATCTTCTCCGCGAGGATCTTCTCGTCGAACAGGTCCCAGATGCGGATGCCGACGCGGTTGATCTTGTCCGCGTAGGCCGGACCGATCCCGCGGCCGGTCGTGCCGATGCGGCGCTTGCCGAGGAACCGCTCACTCACCTTGTCGATCGTGCGGTGGTACCCCGCGATGACGTGCGCCGACCCCGAGACGAGCAGGCGGGAGACGTCCACGCCGCGCGAGATCAGGTCGTCGAGCTCCTGGAACAGCACCTCGATGTCCACGACGACGCCGTTCGCGATGACCGGCGTGACGCCCGGGGACAGGATGCCCGACGGCAGCAGGTGGAGCGCGTACTTCTCGTCCCCGATGACGACCGTGTGGCCGGCGTTGTTGCCGCCGTTGAACTTGACCACGTAGTCGACCCGGGAGCCGAGCAGGTCGGTCGCCTTGCCCTTGCCCTCATCGCCCCACTGGGCACCGACGAGCACCACGCCTGGCATGGAATCCCCACTTTCGCACTGCCTGTTCCTCGGGCCGGTCATGGTCGTGGGCGCACCGGCGTCCGGAGCGGAGCGGGCAGGTCGTGCCCGACGGCGCTGGGCCCGCGGGCCCGAGGCGTCACCCGGGCGGCAGTCACCCGAGGACCGCGCCGAGTTTACCGGTCGGATGACGGAAATTGACCTTGAGGGTGCCGGCCGTCCCCGGCGCGCCGGTGCCGCCGGATCCTCGGACGGGCAGAATGGCCCCATGAGCGACACGCACGCGAACCTCCTCGACGGCCCCGCGCCGGTCCGCCTCCCCGACGACTTCGCGCACGTCCGCGACGCCATCGCCGCCGACGGCGACCCGTACGAGATCGCGGCCCGCACCCCGGCCAGCTCGCTCGCCTGGGCGTACCTCGCGGAGGACTTCCTCCACGAGAACGGGTCCCGCGGTGCGGTGACGGCGTACGCGTTCGCACGCACCGGGTACCACCGCGGCCTCGACTCGCTGCGTCGCGCGGGCTGGCGCGGGCAGGGCCCGATCCCCGCCGACCACGTCCCGAACCAGGGCTTCCTGCGCGCGCTGCTCGCGCTCGCGGAGTGCGCGGCGTACATCGGCGAGGTCGAGGAGGCGGAGCGCTGCGAGCAGTTCCTGCGCGACTCCGGGACGTCGGCCGACGAGGTCCGCGCCCTGCGCTGACGAGACCCGTCGCGCGCCCGTCCGGCAGGCCGGGTGGACGCGCGACGGACCCGGGCGGCGTCTAGAGTCGATGCCATGATCGAGATCGCCACGTCACCCGCGACGACGACCCTCGTCATCGCCGGGGACCTCGATCTCGCCGAGCGCGACCAGTTCCCGGAGATCGCGGCGCGCGTCGTCGGGCTGCGCCGTCAGCTCCTCGTGATCGACATGTGCCGCGTGACGTTCATGGACTCCACCGGCGCGGCGTTCCTCATCTCGCTCGCGGACTCGGGGCGCAAGCGTGGCGGCGCCACGGTGCTGCGCGGCTGCGACGACCGCGACCTGTTCGTGCTGGAGGTGTGCGGGGCGCTCGAGCTGTTCCGCATCGACGCCGACCACCGCTGCGAGCCCGCGACGCCGCCGTCCGGCTTCGCGCAGGTCGAGCCCCCGGCCTGACGCGCCCGGGCGCTCCTATCGCGCGGAGGGCCGCAGCGTCGCCCAGACGAGCTTGCCCGACGCCGTCGGGCGCCAGCCCCAGTCCGCGAGCCGCTCGACGATCTGCATGCCGAAGCCGCCCATGCGGTTCGGGTGCCCGTCCGTCGGGACGGGCGGCGCCGGGTTGGAGTCCTCGACCTCGACGCGGATGCCGTCGCCCGTGTCGAAGAGGCGCAGGGCGAGGTGCCCCCAGCCGTGGAGCACGCCGTTGGCCACCAGCTCCGAGACGACGAGCTCCGCGTTCGCGCTGTCGCGCACACCCCACGCCTGGCACGTGCGCACGACGGCGTGCCGCGCGCGCCCGATCGACGCGGGCTCGCTCGGCAGGAGCCACCGGCGGCTGCGCGGGCTGAGCACGACGGCCGACGCGTCGTGCACGGGGTCCGGGATGCGCACGACGACGAGCGCGACGTCGTCCTCGGGGGCGTCCGCGAGGCGGGACAGCAGCTCCTCGCCGACGCCCGCGGCGTCGACGGCCGTGACGGCCTCGGACGCGGCGACGAGCGCCTCGAGCCCCACCCGCAGCGCGCGGTCGCGGCGCTCGATGAGGCCGTCGGTGTAGAAGACGAGCGTGTCGCCCGGCGCGAGCGCTGCGACGCCCGTCGACCGGCTCCGGCCGCCGAACCCGACGAGCGCGCCCCCGGCGTCGTCGAGCTGGGTCACCGTGCCGTCGCGCAGCAGGAGCGGGGGCAGGTGCCCGGCGCGCGAGTACTCGATGCGCCACGCGTCGTCGGGCTGCTCGGCGTCGGGCTGGGTGAGCGCCGCGTACACGAGGCTCGCGGAGCGCGGGATGCGCATGCCCTGGACGAGCTGGTCGACGCGCTCGAGCACCGGCCCGGGCGTCGTGAGCTCGTACGCGTACGACCGCACGACCGAGCGGAGCTGTCCCATCGCCGCGGCCGCCTCGACGTCGTGGCCCACGACGTCGCCGATGACGAGCCCGACGACGTCCGGCGCGATCTGCAGGACGTCGTACCAGTCGCCGCCCACCTGGGCGTGCTCCGAGTTGGGCGCGTAGTAGGTCCAGACGTCGAGCCCGGTCACGTCGGCCTGCTCGGGCAGCATCGCGCGCTGCAGCGTCTCGGCGAGCCGGTGCTCGCGGGCGTAGAGCCGCACGTTGTCGATCGCGGTGCCGGCCCGGCGCGCGATGATCTGCAGGAGCGTGCGCACGCCCTCGCGCGCCTCCGCCTCGGTACCGAGCCCGTGGGGGCCCGCCTCGGAGGTGTCGCCCGTGACGAGCAGGCCGAGGATGCGGCGTCGTCCCGGGACCGCCGTGACGGTGACGGTGCCCGGCCGGTGCGGCAGGCCGGAGAGGCGGTGGTGCAGGTCGCGCTGGAGCCAGCCGGAGGCCGACCACTGCGGGTACGTGGCGGACAGGTCGAGGGTCACGGGGCCCTCGATGCGCCCGTCCAGGACGTCCTGGACGCGGTCGGGCACGTCGACGAGGCGCACGCGCGGCAGAGAGCCGGTGACGGCGGCGGAGTCACCGAGCGCGTCGGTCGTGTGCAGGCCGGGTGCGACCGGGTACGCCCCGGGCGTGTAGCGGCCGTGGCGTTGCCCGCGCCCGCTCGGGGGCGCGGCGGTGTCGACGCCCTCCGCGTACCGGAGCCCGTCGTCGTTGAGGTAGAAGCCGGCCCAGTCGACGACGTACCCGGCGAGGAGCTCGGTGATGTCGCGCAGCGCGTACGGCTGGTCGAGGTCGGCGAGGAGGTCCGAGCTGCGGGAGACGACGTCGAGCACCGCGCGCTCGCGCCGCTCCAGCGCGAGCGACGCGACCTGGGCCGCGTACCGCTCGAGGTGCTCGGAGACGTCGACCTGCACCCCGACCCAGTGGGTCACGGTTCCGTCGGGGCCGGCGAGCGGGGCGAGCGAGAGCTGCGTCCACACCGGGGAGCCGTCGCGGCGCAGGGCGCGGACGGTGTGCGTGATCTCGCGCTCCTCCGTGATGGCGGCGCGCAGCTCCTGCGCCTCCACCGGCTCGGTGAGCAGGGACTCGAGGACGTGGGGGCTGCGACCGACGACCTCCGTGGCGGCGAAACCGGTCTGGCGCTCGAACGCGGCGTTCACCCACACGATCGGCATCTCGTCCGAGCGCGGCCCGGTGACGAACATCGCGACGCCGGCGCCCTCCATCGCGCGCGTGCACAGCTCCTGGACGTGCGCGGGCAGGTCGGTGCCGAGCCCCGGCGAGCTGCCCATCGTCACCTCCGACGGTCCGTGCGTCGATCGTCTGGATCCGGACGCCACGGTCGCGTTACTGTCCCGACTGGACATTCAACCGTAGATTGGTGCTTCCCGAGACCGGAACGGGTCGGGACCACGCAGAGAGGAGCGCCGGTGCGCGAAGGTACACCCTCGGCCGCCGACCGTCCGGTCGGCGTCGCCGGCGACCCCGCCGGGGCGGGCGACCCGGCGAGCGTGCACGTCATCGTGGGGACGACGCGGGCACGCATCGTCCTCTCGGGCGAGATCGACGCCGACCTCGGCGCCGACCTCCAGGAGGCGACCGCCGCGGCGGAGGACTCCGGGCTCCCGGTCGAGATCGACGCGCACCACGTCACCTTCATGGACTCGTCCGGGGTGGCGTTCCTCGCGCGCCTCGCGTCACGCGGCCCGCACCGGGTCCGCGTCCTGCGCGCCCCGCCGACGGTCCGGTTCCTCCTCGAGGTGACCCGCATCGGCGAGCTGCTCGACATCGTCGACGTGGACCCCGGCTTCGACCTCGACGAGCCGGGCACGGGCAACGGCTCCGACGCCACGGACTGACGTCGACGCCGCCTGTCGCACGGTCGCGACCAACCGTCACCGGTCACGACCCAGCTGCACGGCCCGCACCGGGCACGACCCACGACGAAGGCCCCCGGTCCGTACGGACCGGGGGCCTTCGCGCGTCCGGAGCCGGCGCAGCGCCGGCTCTCGGGGCGTCAGCGGATCTTGTTGCCCGCCGAGCGCAGCTGCTGCGACGCCTCGATGATGCGAGCGGCCATGCCGGCCTCGGCCAGCTTGCCCCAGGCGCGCGGGTCGTAGGCCTTCTTGTTGCCGACCTCGCCGTCGACCTTCAGGACGCCGTCGTAGTTCGAGAACATGTGGCCGACGACCGGACGCGTGAACGCGTACTGCGTGTCCGTGTCGATGTTCATCTTGATGACGCCGTAGTCGACCGCGGCCGAGATCTCCTCGGCCGTGGAGCCGGAGCCGCCGTGGAAGACGAGGTCGAACGGGTTCGCCTTGCCGACCTTCGCGCCGACGGCCTCCTGGATCTCCTTGAGGATCTCCGGGCGGAGCTTGACCGCGCCCGGCTTGTACACGCCGTGCACGTTGCCGAACGTGAGGGCCGTCAGGTAGCGGCCCTTCTCACCCGTGCCGAGGGCCGCGATCGTCGCGAGGCCGTCCTCGACCGTCGTGTAGAGCTTCTCGTTGATCTCGGCCTCGTGGCCGTCCTCCTCGCCACCGACGACGCCGACCTCGATCTCGAGGATCGTGCGCGCCGCCTGCGAGAGCTCGAGGAGCTCCGCCGCGATGGTGAGGTTCTCGTCCAGCGGGACGTCCGAGCCGTCGTACATGTGCGACTGGAACGTCGGCAGGCCGCCGTTCTTCACCTGCTCGGCCTCGAGGGCCAGGAGCGGGCGGACCCAGGAGTCGAGGTTCTTCTTGACGCAGTGGTCGGTGTGGATCGCGATCTGCACGGGGTAGCTGTTCGCGACCTCGCGCGCGTACGCCGCGAGCGCGAGCGAACCGGCGATGCGGTCCTTGACCGTCGAACCCGAGCCGTACTCGGCGCCGCCCACGGAGACCTGGATGATGCCGTCGGACTCGGCCTCGGCGAAGCCCTGGAGCGCGGCGGTGATGGTCTGCGACGAGGTGATGTTGACGGCCGGGTAGGCGAACGAGCCTGCCTTCGCCCGGTCGATCATCTCGGCGTAGACCTCGGGGGTAGCGATGGGCATGCGAAGCTCCTGTGGAGTCGTGCGGGGTGGACTGTCGGGTCAAAGTCTGGCATGGATGACAGCGCGGGCGTCAGGGCCGTTCGACCTGTGGTCGCCCGGTGACCACGCCTCTACCTCGCGCCGCCGGCCGGGGCGAGGTGCCGCGCGGCCCACGCGTGCAGGGCGATCGCGCCCGCCGCCCCGGCGTTGATCGAGCGGGTCGAGCCGTGCTGGGTGATGTGCAGGACGTCGCGGCACGCGGCGACCGCCTCGGGCGTGAGCCCGGTCGACTCCTGGCCGAGCAGCAGCACGCACGACGCGGGCAGCGCGTAGCCCTCGATCGGGACGGAGCCCGGCAGGTTGTCGACGCCCAGGAGCGGCAGCCCCTCCCCCGCGGCCCAGGTCGCGAGGTCGTCGACGGACGCGTGGTGGTGCACGTGGAGGTAGCGGTCGGTGACCATCGCGCCGCGGCGGTTCCACCGGCGCCGCCCGACGACGTGCACGCCCGCCGCGTTGAACGCGTTCGCCGTGCGCACCACGGACCCGATGTTGAGGTCGTGCGCCCAGTTCTCGATCGCGACGTGCAGGGAGCGCGCGGGGTCGCGCCGCGCGTCGAGGTCCGCCACGACGGCCTCGACGGTCCAGTAGCGGTAGGCGTCGACGACGTTGCGCCGGTCGCCGTGCGCGAGCAGCTCGGGGTCGTAGCGGGGGTCGAGGCGGGTCGCCCCGGGCGGGCCCCCGAGGTCCGGGACGCGCGGCCACGCGTCCGGCCCGCCGGGCCACGGCCCCACCCCCACCTCGCGCTCCTCGCCGCGCTCCTCGGCGCGCTCGTCGTCCCCGACGGCGGGTCGCGCCCCGGGCGGCTCCGCGCGCACCCCGTCGGACGGCGTCATGCGCGCTCCCGCAGCCACTCGCGGTACGTGAGCGTCCCGTAGCGGTGGTCGGGCACGAGGTTGTGGCCCGCGCGGAAGAACTCTCCCAGGGGGCCGGGCAGCGGCACACCGACGACCGGCCGGCGCGAGCCGTGCGCCGCGCGCCAGGCGCGCGCCATGTCGCGCGCGTCGAGGACCTCCGGGCCGCCGATCGTCACGGTCGTCGCGGCGGGGCCGGGACCTGGCACGCCGCTCCCGGGCGGCGTCCCCTCGGCGGCGTCGACGAGCGCCCGCGCGACGTCGGCGAGCGCGATCGGCTGGAACCGCACCCCGCGCGGCACGGGCAGGAGGCCGAGGCGCGCCCACCGGCCGAGCCGTCCGTCGCGCCCGAGGAAGATCTCGAGGAACTCGTGGAACTGGGTCGCGCGCACGACCGTCGTCGGGACGCCCCCGGACGAGAGGATCCGCTCCTGCTCGGCCTTCGCGCGGTAGTACCCGTAGTCGCCCTGGTCGACGTTCACGATGGACAGCACCACCACGCGGCCGACCCCGGCACGGTGGGCCGCCGCGGCGAGGCGACGCGCGCCGACCGTGAAGACCTTCATCGCCCCCGGCGACATCCCGTTGCTCGCGTCGACCACCGCGTCGGCGCCTGCGAACGCCGTGTCGAGCGCGGTCGTGACCGTGCCGTCGTCGGACCCGAGGAGGTCGACGCGGTGGTGCGTCGTCCCGGGGACCCGCGCCCCGTCGTCCGGCACGTGCCGCGAGAGCACGCGCACGTCGTGGCCGCGCGCGACGGCCTCCCGCACGACGGCGCGACCTGCCGCGCCGGTCCCGCCCACCACCGCGATGCTCGCCATGACGGACATTCTGCCCGGTACGCGCCTCACCGCTCCGGCCGCGCGAGACCTTCACGGCCGGTGCACACCCGGCGTCGGGGACGAGCGCACCGCCCCCACTACGCTGGTGACCCGTGAACACCCTCGCCGAGCTCGTCTCCGCCCTGCCCGGGGCCGCGCACGCCGCGGGCCTCGGCGCCGCCGGACCCGTCGCCGCCCTGGGCCCGGACTGGATGGACCCGATGTCGCTCATCGAGCGCTTCGGCGACGCCGCGCTCGTGGGCATCGTGGTCGTCATCTTCATCGAGACGGGCCTGCTGTTCCCGATCCTGCCGGGCGACTCGCTGCTGTTCACCGCGGGCGCGCTCGTCGCGCAGGACTCGCTGCAGATCAGCCTGCCCGTGCTGCTCCTCCTGCTCTTCGCGGCGGCGTTCCTCGGCGACCAGACGGCGTACCTCATCGGGCGCACCGTCGGGCCCAAGGTGTTCGACCGGCCGGACTCGCGGTTCTTCAAGCGCAAGTACATCGACCAGACCAACGCCTACTTCGAGAAGTACGGCGGCCGGACGATCGTCATCGCGCGCTTCGTGCCCATCGTGCGCACGTACGCGCCGGTCGCCGCGGGCGTCGGCAAGATGCACTACCGCCACTTCGTGGGGTTCAACGCGCTCGGCGCGCTGCTGTGGGCCGTGGGCCTCACGTGGCTCGGCTACCTGCTCGGCAACATCACGTTCGTCAAGGACAACATCGAGGCGCTCGTCCTGCTCATCGTGTTCCTCTCGGTGATCCCGATGATCGTGGAGGTCTGGCGCGGGCGCCGCGCCGAGAAGCGGGCCGCGGCGCTCGAGGCGCAGATCGCGGCCGACGCGGCGGGCACCGGCGGCGAGCCGGCCGTCACCGAGGACACGACCGCCGTCGGGCACGGCGAGACGGACGGGAAGGACGCCTGAGATGACACGAGAGATCACGAGCTGGCTGACGGACATGGACGGCGTGCTCGTCCACGAGGGGCACGCGATCCCCGGCGCCCCGGAGTTCGTGCGGGCGCTGCGCGACAAGGGCCGCCCGTTCCTCATCCTCACGAACAACTCGATCTTCACGGCGCGCGACCTGCGCGCGCGGCTCGCGACGTCGGGCATCGACGTGCCCGAGGAGTCGATCTGGACGTCGGCGCTGGCCACCGCCCAGTTCCTCAGCGACCAGATCCCGAGCGGCAGCGCGTACGCCGTCGGCGAGGCGGGGCTGACGACGGCGCTCTACGAGGCGGGCTACACGCTCACCGAGTCCGACCCGGACTACGTGGTGCTGGGCGAGACGCGCACGTACTCGTTCGAGGCGATCACCAAGGCGATCCGCCTCATCCTCGGCGGCTCGCGGTTCATCTGCACCAACCCGGACACGACCGGCCCCTCCCAGGAGGGCCCGCTGCCCGCCACGGGCGCGGTCGCGGCGATGATCACGGCGGCGACGGGCCGCAAGCCGTACTTCGTCGGCAAGCCGAACCCGATGATGTTCCGCTCGGCGCTCAACCGCATCGACGCGCACTCGGAGAAGACGGCGATGATCGGCGACCGCATGGACACCGACGTCGTCGCGGGCATCGAGGCCGGGCTGTACACGTACCTCGTCATGACGGGGTCCACGAAGATGTCCGACGTCGACCGGTTCCCGTTCCGCCCGAGCAAGGTCGTCGACTCCGTCGCGGACCTCGTCGACCTGGTCTGAGGCCCACCGCTCCCCCGCACGCACGACGGCGCCCGGTCACCTCGCGAGGTGACCGGGCGCCGTCGTGCGGGGTGCCGGTGGCTCAGGCGGTCGCGACCGCCTGCACCTGACCCGCGCGACGGCGCCGCACGGTCAGGAGCGCCCCGCCCGTGAGCAGCAGGGTCCCGGCGAGGAGCGCGAGGCTGCCCGCGTCCGTCCCGGTCGAGGCGAGCGCACCCGAGTACGCGTCGCACTCCACGTCGCCTCCGACCGGGAAGGCGAACGTCACGGGCGAGAGCGCGGTGCCGGCCTCGTAGAACCCGGCGAACGCCTTCGCCCCGGCGGCCGTGAGGGTCGCGGGAGCGCCGCTCCACGTGATCGTGGAGCCCGACGTCGACTTCTTGCCCGACAGGTCCAGGCTCGCGAACGCGACGCCGTTCGACGAGGACGTGTTGCCCTCCATGTCGCTGCTCCGGACGTCGACCACGAGCGTGCCCGACGAGCCGTTCACGACGACGCGCGGGTTGCTGATCCGCAGGTCGAGGATGCCCTCGTGGCCGGAGAACGACACCGAGCCGCCGAAGCTCGCGCGGCCCTTGCCGAGGTCCGTGTTGAACGAGCCCTTGCCGCCGCTCCACGTGAACGCCGAGCCGGTGTCGCCGACGCCGCTCGTCGAGACGGAGCCCTTCGCGATCGGGCCGGTGACGTACGCGCGGAAGCGGTCGCTCACGCCCCACGAGAGGGTCGCGCCGTTGACGCCCTGCGCGAAGCACTGCTCCGCCGCGCTGCCCGTGCCGGTTCCGGTGGTCCCGGTGCCGACGATCGTGATGGGGGCGGACGCCGTGTGGTCCGCACCGACCAGCAGCAGCGTGTGCTCGCCGGGGGCGACGTCCGTCGGGATCGTCACCGTCGAGCTCGCGGCGCCGCCGGCGTTCGCGGTGACGCCCGTCGCGAGCGTGCGCGGCGTCGAGCGGATCTCCGTGCGGATCCCCGCCTCGTGCGGGCCGAACCCGACGCCGCTGATCGTGACCTCGTCACCCGGGCGGGCCTGCGCCACCGAGAGCGTCGCCTTCGCCGGGTCGGTCGGCGTCCCCGGCGTCCCGGTGCCCGGGGTGCCGATGCTGCCGCCGTCACCGGGGCCGGTCGACGCCGCGCCGACGGTGAACGTCACCGGGTCGAGCGCGGTGCCCGCCGGGTAGAAGCCGGAGAACGCGAGCGAGCCGTCGGCCGTGAGCGTCGCCGCGGCCTGCGTGTAGGTGACGGCCCCGTCCGCGCTCGTCGTCGGCGCACCGAGCGCGAGGGTCGCGAAGACGACGCCCTGGCGGTCGAACGTCGAGCCGTCGAGCCCCGTCGAGCGCGCGTCCACGAGCAGGCGGCCAGCGCCCGGTCCGGTGACGTCGACGACCGGGTTCGTCAGCGCGAGGTCCAGCGCGCCCGAGTGGCCCGTGAAGCGGACCGTGCCGGAGTACGCCACGCTGCCCCGGCCGCTCGCGGCGGTCCACGTGCCGCCGTCGGCCTGGCCGAACCGGAAGAGGCCGTCGACCACGGCCGCGCCGGACGACGCCGACGCCCCGCCGCCCGCGACCGGGCCGACGATGTAGCTGCGGAACGACTCCTTGACACCCCACGTCAGGGATCCCGCCGTCGTCGGGACCGACGGCTTCGCCGTCACCGTCACCGTGACGGGCGACGAGGCCGAGCCGACGAACGCGGCGCTGTCCGCCGGGACGAACGTCGCCGTCACGGCGTGCGACCCGGCCGCGAGACCGGTCGCCCGGTACGACGCGACGCCGTCGACGACGGTCGCCGTGCCGAGGGTCGTGCCCCCGGCGGCGAAGCGGACCGTGCCGGCCGCCTGCGGGGTGACCGTCGCCGTGAACGTCACCGCCGTGCCCTCCACGACGGACGTCGACGACGCCGCGAGGGACGTCGTGGTCGGTCGAGCCCCCGGAGCCGGGGCCGTGACGGTGAGCGTCGTGCCGCCCGTCACGCCGAGCTCGGACGTCACGACGACGGGGACAGGCCCCGCGGCGGCGTCGGCCGGGACGGTGAGCAGGACCGCGGTGCCGTCGCGCGAGTAGGTCGCGGCCTTGCCGGCGAACGTCACGCCCTTGACGGCGTCACCCTCGACGAGGCCCGCCACCGTCAGCCGGACGGAGCCGCCGGCCTCGACCGTCGTCGCCGCGGGCGTCACCGTGAGCGACGCGGGGGCGTCGAACGCGACGGGAGCGAAGAGCTCCTGGTCCGCGTTGCTCACGCCGCCCGCGCCGTACGTGTAGACGCCGTACCGGCCGCCGTCGAGCAGCCCCGGGCTCTTCACCACGAGCCGCGCCTCGAACGTGCCGTCCGCCGCGATGTCCGTCCACTGCGCGCGGACCACCGACTGGTACTGGGCGGGGACCTGGTCGAGCACCGGCTCGGCGAGGGCCCACACCTGGGAACCGACCTTGCGCGTCGACGACGCGGCGCCCTCGGACGGCCGCCACTGCTCGGCGAAGCTGCCGAACACGACGTACGTGCCCTGCGGCAGCGTCGCCGGGATCGGGACGCCGCGGCCACCCACGTTCGCCGCGGGGTCGAAGCCCGAGCCGCGGACGACGATCGTGTCGCCCACCGAGACCTCGGCGTCGCCGAGCGGCGTCACGCCGTCCTCGGCGAAGACCGCGATCTCGGGCTCCCAGACGGGGGCGGCGGGCTCGGTCGTGAAGGCGACGGGTGCGTAGAGCTCCTGGGTGGCGTTGACCGTGCCGCCCGCGGCGTAGGTGTAGACGCCGTAGCGGCCGCCGTCGAGCTCGAGCTCGCTCGCGACGAGCTCGGCCGTGAACGTGCCGTCCTCGGAGAGCTCGGCCCACTGGCCGCGGATCGCGCTCTGGTAGCGCGGGTCGACCTGGTCGAGCGCCGCGGACGCGAGCGCCCACTGCTGCGACCCGGCCTTGCGCGCGGACGACGCGACGCCCTGCGACGGCCGCCACTCCGGCGCGAACTTGCCGAACACCACGTAGGTGCCGGCGGGGATGCCGCCGGAGATCGGCGGGCGGTTGCCCGCGGGCGCGACGTTCGCCTCCGGGTCGAAGCCCGAGCCCTTGACGACGATCGTGTCGTCCGGGCGCACCGGGGCGTCGCCGAGCGGGGTGGTGCCGTCGGCGGCGAACAGCTCGATCGACGGCTCCCAGCCGGGCTCCGGGGTCGTGGCGCCCTGCACCGCGACGGGCGTGAACGTGTCGAGGCTGCGGTCGGTCACGGAGAGCCCGTGGGCGGCGGACGTCGCGACCACGTACTCCTTCGCCGGGTCGAGCGTGCCCGCCGGGACGGTGAGGGTCGTGGTGAACGCGCCCGCGCGCACCTGCTGCGGCATCACCCAGCCCTGGGCGAGCCAGCCGCTCGCGACGAGCGGGCCGCTGCCGTCCCAGATCGCCGCGTCCCCGAGGAGCACGTACGCACCGTTCGCGGCCCCCGCGCCGACGAAGCCGGTGCCGGAGATCGTGAACGTGGTCTCCACCGCCGGGTCCACCGGGGTCGACGGCGAGACGGTGACCTTCGGGTCCACCGCGGGCTCCGGCTCGGGCTCGGCGGCGGTCACGGAGTGCACGACACCGGCCGACGTCGAGGAGGCGAAGGCCGCCGGGTCGGCCGGCTCGAAGGTCGCGCTGAGCTCGTGCGCGCCGGCGGCGAGGCTCGCCGTCTCCATGCGCGCGACGCCGTCGGTCACGGGCGCGGTGCCGAGCGCGGCACCGCCGTCGCGGAACTCGACCGTACCTGCGGCCGCGGGCGCGACGGTCGCGGCGAGCGTCACGGTCGCGCCCGCGAGCGACGTGCCCGCGGGCGTCACGGCGAGCGCGGTCGTCGTCGCCTGCGCCGGGGCCGCCGGCTCGGGCGACTCGACGCGCGCCGTCAGCGTCGCGATCGGCCTGCCCGCGTACGACGAGAAGTAGGAGGAGACGTCGCCGAGCGACGCCGCGACGGTCCCGTTCGCCACGAACGTCACCTGGTCGCCGTCGCGCGTCGCCGACACGGCGACGTCCGCGACCTTGGCATCGTCGCCCGCGCCGGCGTTCACCGTGCCCGCGAAGTCGGCGTAGAGGACGCCGGTCGTGGGCCCGGTGAGGTCGAGGCGCAGGTCGGAGACGGTCACGTCGAGCGCGCCGTGGTGGCCCTGGTAGCGGGTCGAGCCGCCGAGCCGCACCGCGCCGACGCCGGACGCGTCGTCGTACGTGCCGGACGCGGGACCGTAGGAGGACTGCCCGGCCTGGAGGGCCGGCGTGACCGTGCCCTGCGCGATCGGACCGGTGACGTACGACGTCCACGAGTCGACGAAGTTCCAGGTGGCCGAGCCGCCCGTCACGTCGGTCGGGGCCGCCTGCGCGGGGGCCCCCGCGCCCGCGACGGTCAGGCCGGCGGCGAGCGCCGCGGCGAGGAAGGAGGCGAGGCCGCGACGGACGCGTCTCGACGGTGAAGTGGGCACAAGGTCTCCCGTGCTGGTCCGGGGCGAGGTCCCGGCGGGAGCGGGACCGACGATTCCGGAGCGCGCTGCGGCGCCCCGTCGTGACGGACCATATAAGGCTCGCCTCACCAAAGCAAGGTAAGCCTGACCTGCCCCGGGTGTGACACACGACTCGTCACACCCGGGGCAGGCGGGACGGCTCAGGCGAGGCCGAGGTCCTCCAGGCTGAACAGGAAGTGGTAGGGCACGCCGAGCGCCTCGATCTTCTCGCCCGCGCCCGTCGCGCGGTCGACGATCGTCGCCACCCCGACGACCTCGCCCCCGGCGGCGCGCACGGCCTCGATCGCCGTGATCGGCGACCCGCCCGTCGTCGTCGTGTCCTCGACGACGACGACCTTGCGGCCCGCGACGTCCGGGCCCTCGATCTGCCGCTGCATGCCGTGCGCCTTGGCCGCCTTGCGCACGACGAACGCGTCGAGGTCCTGCCCGCGCGAGGCCGCGGCGTGCAGGAGCGCGGTCGCGATGGGGTCGGCACCGAGCGTCAGCCCGCCGACGGCGTCGACCTCCGCCGTGCCGAGGCCCTGCTCCTCGAGGAGGTCCAGGAGCTGGTGCCCGATGAGCGGCGCCGCGCGGTGGTGCAGCGTCACGCGCCGCAGGTCGACGTAGTAGTCCGCCTCCTTGCCGGAGGAGAGCGTCACCCGGCCGTGCACGACGGCGAGCTCACGGATCAGGGCGAGCAGCTGCTCGCGGGGCGTCGAGGCGAGCGTCGAGGCGGAGTCAGTAGTCACGGTCGCCAGGGTAGTCGGCGGGGCGCCGACCGTCAGGACTGCCGGGGCACGCCCGGCTCCTCATGAGTGGGCCGGCTCCGCCGGGCTCGCGCCGAAGGGCCCGTACGTCGTGGCGCCCACCCGCTCGGCGTCGTCGATGTAGCGGACCAGGGCCTCGCGGGACCGGGTCAGCGTGTCGATCTGGTCGTCCACACGACGCAGCCGCGCCCGCAGGGCGGTCAGCAGCTCCGGGCAGCCCACGAGCTCCGGGGCCTCTCCGGTCGCGCACGGCAGCAGGTAGGCGATGTCCTCGGTGGACAGACCGGCGTCGAGCAGGTGCCGGATCTGCGTCACCTTGACGAGGTCTGCCTGGTCGTACCGGCGGTACCCGGCCGCGGTGCGACCCGGTGCCAGCAGCCCCTGCGCCTCGTAGTACCGCAGCTGGTGGGCCTTGACCCCGCTCCGACGGCTCAGCTCTCCGATGTGCACGACGCCCCCTTGACCTTCATACCGGTCTGAACGTTCACCATGCTGCCATGGCACACCACGCGAGCACGCGGACGAGCACCGAGACGAGCACCGAGACGAGCACCGACGTCACGATCATCGGCCTGGGACTGATGGGCAGGGCACTGGCAGACGCCGTCCTGGCGGCGGGGCACCGGGTGACGGTCTGGAACCGCACGGCCGCGAAGGCAGAGGGGCTCGTCTCCCGAGGCGCGCGGCTCGCCGAATCGGTCGAGAGCGCGGTCCTGGCGAGCCCCGTGAGCATCGTCTGCGTCGCGGACTACGAGTCGCTCCAGCAGGCGTTCGCGTCGGTCTCCGGGGAGCTCGACGGCCGCGTCCTGGTCAACCTGACCTCGGGCGAACCGGAGCAGGCCCGCGAGCTGGCCCGGTGGGCGGACCAGGGAGGCGCCCGCTCCCTCGACGGCGCGATCATGGCGGTCCCCTCGACCATCGGCACCGCGGACGCGATCATCCTGCTGAGCGGTTCGAGGGCGGCCTTCGAGACCCAACAGCCCCTCCTCGCCGCACTCGGAGACGCGACCTTCCTCGGCGACGACCACGGCCTGTCGGCGCTGTACGACGTCGCCGGCCTCAGCGTGATGTGGGGCGTCCTGAACGCGTGGCTCCAGGGGGTGGCCCTGCTCGGGACCGCCGGTGTCGACGCGTCCACCTTCACGCCGTTCGCGACGCAGGTCGCGCAGGAGACGGTCGGATGGCTGTCCGGCTATGCCGACCAGGTCGACCGCGGCTCCTACCCGCCCGACGACGCGACGCTCGCCACCCACGCGGGCGGGATCGCCCACCTCGTCCGGGTGAGCGAGCGGCTGGGCGTCGACGCGGAGCTCCCGCGGCTGTTCCAGTCGCTGGTGGCCCGGGCGCTCGCCACGGGCCAGGCGGACCAGAGCTACGCTGCGCTGATCGAGCAGCTCACCCCGGGTGCGAGGACCTCCTGAGGGACGCGAGCGAGGGAGCAGACGCCCGAGGGCACCGGCGTCGCCGACGCCTGGCCGGGGACCTCAGCGGTACTTGCCGATCGCGCGGACGGCCGAGCGCGGCATCGCGCGCAGGGCGGCCGACGCGACGCGGTAGCGCACCGACGGGGTCGAGATGACGACACCGCGCCGCACGTCCGCGAGCGCCGCGGCGACCACCCGGTCGGCGTCGAGCCACGCGAGCTCCGGCAGGACGGACTTGTCGATGCCGGCGCGGTCGTGGAACTCCGTGTGCGTGAAGCCCGGGCACAGCACGGTCGCGGTGACGCCGGTGCCGTGCAGCTCGACGGCGAGACCCTCCGTGAACGAGCGCACCCACGCCTTCGCGGCCGCGTAGGTGCCGCCCGCGGTGAGGGCCGCGACGGACGCGACGTTGAGGATCGCGCCCCGCCCCCGCGCGGTCATCTGACCGGCGGCGGCGTGGGACAGGATCAGGACGGCGCGCACCATGACGTCGAGCGCACGGAGCTCGACGTCGAGGTCGCCGTCCACGAAGTGCTGCTGGGTCGCGAAGCCCGCGTTGTTCACGAGCAGCCCGACCGGGCGCTCGTCCGGGCCGCCGGGCGAGGCGAGGCGCTCGGCCACGCGCGCGACGTCGTCGGGCACGGAGAGGTCCGCCGGCAGGACCTGGACGCGCACGCCCGCGGCGGCCCGGATCTGGCCCGCGACCTCCTCGAGGCGCGCCTCGTCGCGCGCGACGAGCACGAGGTCGTGCCGCGCCGTGGCGAGCTGCCACGCGAACTCCAGGCCCAGGCCGGCGCTCGCGCCGGTGATGAGTGCTGTCGCCATGGCCACAGCCTACGGGCGGCGGCGCCCGGACCCGGCCGCCACACGGCCGCCGACGTCGGTACGGTGGGGCCCGTGCGCCTCGCGACCTGGAACATCAACTCCGTCCGTGCCCGCGTCGACCGGGCGGTCGCGTTCCTCGAGCGGACCGGGACCGACGTCCTCGCGCTCCAGGAGACCAAGTGCGCCGACGCGCAGTTCCCCGTCGCGCCGTTCGAGGCGGCGGGGTACGAGGTCGCGCACGTGGGCGTGAACCAGTGGAACGGCGTCGCGGTCGTCTCGCGCGTC
This sequence comes from Cellulosimicrobium cellulans, assembly GCF_016907755.1. NCBI lineage: Bacteria > Bacillati > Actinomycetota > Actinomycetes > Micrococcales > Promicromonosporaceae > Cellulosimicrobium > Cellulosimicrobium cellulans. The sequence continues at coordinate 1,043,696 of NZ_JAFBCN010000001.1, read as the reverse complement.
GGCCTGGACGACGTCGAGACCTCCTTCCCGGGCCAGCCCGCCTTCGGCGAGAACGTCGAGGCGCGCGCCCTCGGCGCGACGTGCGGGGGCGTGCGCGTGTGGAGCCTCTACGTCCCCCACGGCCGCGAGGTCGGGGACCCGCACTACGCGTACAAGCTGGCGTGGCTCGACGAGCTCCGCGCACGGGCGGCGGGCTGGCTCGCGGACGACCCGGCGGCGCAGGTCGCCCTGGTCGGGGACTGGAACGTGGCCCCGCTGGACACCGACGTGTGGGACGTCGCGTACTTCGCGGGCAAGACGCACGTGACACCGGCCGAGCGCGACGCGTTCGCGGCGTTCGGCGCCGCCGGGTACACCGAGGTCACGCGCGAGGCGCTCCCCGCCGAGCACACGTACACGTACTGGGACTACCAACGGCTGCGGTTCCCGCGGAACGAGGGCATGCGGATCGACTTCGCCTACCTCTCCCCCGCCGCCCGCGCCCGGGTGACCGGCGTGGCGATCGACCGCGACGAGCGCAAGGGCAAGGGCGCGTCCGACCACGTCCCGGTCGTCGTCGACCTCGCGGACTGAACGAAGCCGTCCCGCCCGCGACGCGCGGCCGCGGGCGGGACGGTCGACGGCCTACTTGAGGTAGGGCCCCGCCTGCCCGACCTTGCCCGGCGCGGGGTTGTCCGGGAGGTCGAGCACGTAGGCGCGCAGGTTGCCCTTGCCCGGTGCGGGGACGGCCAGGGTCCCGTTCGTCACGACCCTCCGGTCGCCCGTCACGGCGTCGACGTACGTGCCGTTCGGGACGCGGGCGAAGGTCGCGGCGTCCGTCACCGTGACGAGCACGAAGCTGTCCACGGCGCCCTCGGTGAACCGGCGCTTGTACGCCATGTTCCCCTGCACCCCGACCGTCGAGTACTGGCCCTTCTGCAGCGCCGGCACGGCACGACGGATCTGGTTGAGCCGCTGCACGTGCTGGACCAGCGGCTTCTGGAGGGTCTGCGCGACCGCGCCCGACGCGGACTCCACGACCCCGAAGTCGCTCGCGACGACGTCGCCCGCGAGGTGGTCGCCGTAGTACGCGCGGCCGGTCGTGGCGAGCGGGCACGTCGGGCCGCAGTCGATCGGCTTGCCCGCCTGGAACTCGATCTCCGAGCCGTAGTAGAGCGTCGGGATGCCCCGGAACGTCCACATGAGGCTCATGTTCTCGGCCCATGCGTCCGTGCCGCCGGCGTAGCGCACCGTCGACTTGTTCGGCCCGTAGTCGTGCGAGTCGACGTACACCACGTTGTACGTCGCGTCGTTGTACGAGTCGTCCGAGTCCTTGCCGTTGTGGTACGCGTTGCCCGCGTCCCCGAAGTTCATGTGCGTGCGCATGTCGATGACGTTCATGCCGGAGAACTTCGTGTGGTCGGGCGCGTGGTACGTGTTGCCGTCGGCACCCCCGAGGAACGCGTTGTCCGACGTCGGCTGGTTGCCGGTGCCCAGGAGGTTCTCGTACTGGAACTGCTCCGCCGCGGCGACGACGTCGTCGAGCGAGTACTCCTTGCGCTCCTTCCACGTGTAGAACTGCGCGGAGTGGTTCACGGAGCCGCGGTTCCACTTGTCGTTGACGAAGGCCGCGACCTCGCCGAAGACGTAGAAGTCCTTGCCCTTCTCACCGTGCGTCGCGACGGCGTGCTCCTGGATCGCGGGCAGGAAGTGCCGGTTCCACATGACGCGCGGGACGTGCACCGCGGTGTCGACGCGGAAGCCGTCGACCCCCATGTCGATGTACCGGTTGTAGGCGTCGATCAGGTACTGCTGCACCTCGGCGTTCTCGGTGTTGAAGTCCGCCAGGTCGTCGTGCAGCCAGCAGTCCTGCGCGTCCTTGCCCTCCCAGTTCCCGATCCAGCACTGGTGGTACGTGCTCTTCGGGAACATGCCCGACGTGGGCGACGGCCACTGGCAGTTGTAGATCTGGAACCCCTCGGGGCTCTTGTACTGCGTGGGCGTGCCGAACCCAGAGCACGTGTTCCCCGCGGGGGCCGTCGTCGACCACAGGTCGCCGTTGTACGTGCGGCCCTTCGCGAGCGCGTTCTGCGCGGCGGTGAGGGTCGGGTCGTTCCCGTCGTTCTCCTCCATCGGGTCGTACTCGCGGCCCTCCTCCTTCGCCGAGTACATCCAGTCCCACTGGCCGTCGCGCGCGCCCCACACGGTCGGTACGAACAAGCCCTTGGCGCCCCAGCGCGACGAGTGGTTGTACACGACGTCCTGGTAGATCTTGATGCCCTTCGCGTGCGCTGCGTCGATGAGCTCCTGGTAGGAGGCGCCCGGCGTCTCGAGGCGCGGGTCCACGCGGAAGAAGTCCCAGCCGTGGTAACCGTGGAAGTCGTAGTCGGACCGGTTGAGCACGACGGGCGTGATCCAGATCGCCGAGAAGCCGAGACCCTTGACGTAGTCCAGCTTGTCGATCAGCCCCTGGAAGTCGCCGCGGAACATCGGGTCGCCGTTCGCCGCGTTGCCCGACTTCACGTGCTGCGACCCGCCCCGGTTGTTCTCGCTGACGCCGTCGTTGAAGCGCGCGGTCATGACGAAGTAGATCGAGTCCTCGCGCGGGTCGCCGCCGAGCGGCTCGCCCGTCGTCCCCGGGTCGACGACGGGCTTCGTGCCCGTCGTGACGGTGACGGGTGCGCTCGCCGCGGAGCGGTTCCCCGCGGCGTCGACGGCCGTCACGGAGTACGCGTACGGGGTCGCCTCGAGCAGTCCCACGTCCGTCGCGGACGGGGTCGTGACGTCCCGCGTCACCGGGCCCGCTCCTCCGGTGCGGGTGAGGGTGTAGCCGGTGACGCCCGTGTCGTCCGTCGAGGCGTCCCACGTGACCGTCACGCGCACGCCGTCGGCCGTCGCGACGAGCCCGGACGGGACGCTGGGCGCCCGCGTGTCCGGCTCCTCGGGGACGTCGGGTCCGCACGGGCTCTCCTCGACCGGCGCGAGGACGCCGCCCGAGACCGTCTGCGGTCCCGCGGCGTAGCGGTAGTTGCCTCCGCCGTTGTTGTCCCACCGCCCGGAGCCGTCGTTGAAGACGACCTGGCCGCCGCTCGCCTCGCCGAGGTCGATGGTGTGCGCGAACCAGCCCGCGCACGCCGCAGTCATCGGAGTGCCCGGGACGCTCGTCCACGCACCCGAGCCCACCTGGTAGTGGATCTTCGGCGCGGCCCACGACGTCGCGTAGTAGATCGTCGCGGTCGTGTCCGCGGGGTCCGTCGGGCCTGTCGGGTCGGTGGGGTCGGTGCCGCACGGCGACGCCCCCGCGGTGAGCACGCCGTCCTGCACGACGACGGGCCCTGCGCCCGCCCGGTAGTTGGCGCCGCGGTTGTTGTCCCAGGTCCCGGCACCGTCGTTGAAGGTGAGCTGCACCCCCGACGCCGCGCCGAGGTCGACCTCGGCCGTCAGCCAGCCCGGGCACGCGTCTGCCATCGGCACGCCGGGGACCGACGTCCACGCGGCGCCGTCGACGCCGTAGTGGACGTTCGTCGCCGCCCAGCCGGGGCGGTCGGGGTAGTAGACGGTCGTCGTGGTCGGTGTCGCGCTCGGTGCCACGCTCGGTGTTGCGCTCGGTGCCGCGCTCGGTGCCGCGACGGCGCTCAGTCCGGCCGCCCCCGGCAGCGCGACGGCGAGGGCGAGCGCCCCCGCCAGGCGTGCCCGCGACCTTGCGAGCCTCGTTGTTCGCATCGGTGTTCCTCCGTGTCGTGCCCCGGCGTCGGTGCCGGGACGTCGGCCGCCGGTCCGCGTGCCGCCGACATGGAGGACGCACCCTGGCTGTACCGTTGCTGCAAGATGTAGCAATATTTGCGACACCTTGCAAGGGTCTGTTCATCCGTCGGACGGAGTCCTCCCCCCGTCGCTACGGTGTGTCCATGACCACGCCACCCGTCCCGCCGTACGGGTCCCCCGACGAGCCCGTCGACCCGTACGCCGCTCCGCGCCCGCACCAGCCGCCGCTCACCCCGTACAACCCGCCGGCAGACGCCGCCGGCGCCCCGACGCCGGAGCAGGGCGGTTTCGTCGCACCGTCCGGAGCGGGCGGCGGCTACCCGGGCACGCCGGCGCCCGGGACGGGAGCTCCCTACGGCGCGCCCGCCGCTCCGGCCGGGCAGGGATCGCCCTACGGCCCCGCCGCGGCGCCCGCGTACGGCTCGGCCCCGGGCCCCGGGTACCCGCCGTCGGACCCGTCGGGCTTCGCCGGGAGCCCCGGCTACGGCGCCTACCCGCCCCCGTACGGGTCCGCGTACACGGCGCCGCCACGGACGAACGGGCTGGCGCTGGCGTCGATGATCGTCTCGATCGCGAGCCTCGTCCTCTGCGCGGGCTTCCCCGGGATCGTCGGCCTCGTGCTCGGGATCGTCGCCCTCAACCAGGTGATGCGGGACGGGACGCGCGGGCGCGGGTTCGCCGTCACCGGCATCGTCGTGGGCGCCGTCTGCACGGCGTTCGCGATGCTCGTCGTGCTCGCCGCGACCCTGAGCGACTCGTAGCCGTGGCCGACGACGACCTCTTCGCCCCGCCCGGCGGCCCGACCGGCCCGCCCGGGCCCCAGGCCCCGGTCCCACCACCGCCGGCGGGAAGCCCGACCCCGCCCGGCGCTCCGGCGCCGACAGGCACGCCGGTGCCGCCCCCGGCCGCCCCGGTCGAACCGGGCTTCGCCGCGGAGACGTACTACGCGCCCGGGTGGCAGCCGGCGGCGCCGCGCGTCGAGCCGCTCGCCGTGGCGGCCGTGCCCGCGGGGGTGGTGCTCGGGCCCGTCGGGATCGGGCTCGGCGCCGCGGGGCTCTCCCGCGTCCGCTCCCGGGGCACGCGCGGTCGTGGGCTGGCCGTCGCCGGCATGGTGGTGGGCGCCGTCGTCACGGTCGCGTGGACCGTGGGCGCGCTCCTCTGGTGGCAGGGCGTGCAGGCGCGCGCGCCGCTCGCAGGCGACGTCGCCGCCCCGCAGACGGTGAACGCGGTCCAGCTCGTGCTGGGGACGTGCCTGGACGAGCTGCCGCCCGACGGCGAGGTGTCGCAGGTGCGGGCCGTGCCCTGCGCGGACGAGCACCGGGCGCAGGTCGTCGCCCGGACCGACCTGGGCGCGGACGAGGTGTGGCCCGGTCAGCAGGCCGTGGACCGCCGCGTCGCGCGCGTGCGCACGCCCGACGTGCTGGGGTCGGACGCGCCCGACGGCGTCGAGCTCGTCGTGTGGTCACCGACCGAGGCGTCGTGGCGCGACGGCGACCGGACGGGCCTGTGCCTGGCGGCAGGCGCCGCGCCGCTCCCGGGCGACCTGCTCGGCTGAGCACGTCCGGGGGTCCTCGCGCTCAGCGCGCGGGGACCTCGTCGGCGAGGACGAGCCGGAGGTAGGCGCGCAGGTCGGCGGCCATGTCGACGCGCTCGGGCCGGGGGCGGTCGAGCGACAGCAGCCACTGGACCTGGAGCCCGTCCATGAGCGCGACGATGTGCCGTGCCGCGGCCGACGGGTCGACCCCGTCGCGCAGGCCGCCGGCGCGCGCCCGGCGCGCGAGCTGCTCGCCCGACCTCGCGACCGCCCACTCGTACCGCCGGACGAAGTACTCGTGCGCCGGGTGGTCCGGGGACGTCGCCTCGGCCGCGAGCGCCGTGAACAGCTCGACGATGTGCCGGCGGAGGGCGTTGCGCTCGACCAGGCGCACGAGCGCCTCGAAGTAGTCCGTCCCCCGCGCGAGGTCCTCGTCCAGGTCCGCCACGTCGACGGTGTCGCGGTAGTCGAGCACCGCTTCGAGGAGCGCGACCTTCGTCGGGAAGTGGTGGAGCAGGCCGGGGTGGGACATGCCCACGCGCGACGCCAGCTCGCGCAGGGACGCGGCGTGGAAGCCGACCTCGCCGAAGAGCACGACGGCGGCCTGGAGGATCTCCTCGCGCTTCGCGCGACCCTTCGCGTACCCGCGCCCGGGGTCCGGTGTCGCGGCGCGGCGGGGTGCCCCGCGGTCCTGACCGGCGCCGATGGCCGCGCTCGTCATGGTCCTGCTCCGTCCGTCGTCCGACGAGGGAAGACCCTACCGACCATGGCGGGCCCGGGACCCCGTGCAGCCGCGAGTTCACCCGCGGTCCGCCGGGCTGGTGGTCCGTCGCTCAGGACGACGGCGCGAGGGTCGACTCCGCCTGTCCGCCCGTGCTCGGGGTCGTCGCGCCGGGGACGCCGGCCGACGGCTTGTCCGTGGGCGACGGCGGCGCCGGCTCCGTCGGGGCCGTGCCGCCGGGGTCGGTGGGCGCCTCGCCCCCGCCGGCCGGCGCGGCGGCCAGCGCCTCGGCGGTCGCGGCCGTCACGGCGCCGTCGCCGGGCAGCCCGTGGGCCTGCTGGAACGCCCGCAGCGCCGCGCGCGTCGCGTCGTCCAGGGTGCCCGTGACGGCGACGTCCGCGCCGTGCACGCGCAGCCGCTCCTGGACCCAGGTGACGGACGCTGGGTCGGCGGTCGGCGCGGGGGTGGTCGGCGTGGGCTCCGGCGCGGCGGTGCTCGGGGCGGCCGAGGGCTCGGTCGTCGGCGCCGGCCCAGGGTCGGCCACCGTGGGCGGCGTGCCCGTCCCGCCGGACGAGGGCCGCGGCGCGGGCGTCGTCGCCGGGTCCGCACCGTCCGCCGGGTCGTGCGCGTGGTCGGGCGGCGGGATGCGCGTCACCTCGGGGCGGGGGGCGTCGGGGCGGGGGGTGACGGCCGGGACGCCGTCCTCGACCGCGTTCCCCGCGTCAGCCGACGCACCGACGACGACCGCCTCGCCGCCCCCGGTCGCGGCGCCCACCATCCCGGCGACCGCGACGACGAGGGTCACCGCACCGGCACCTGCCGCGACCGTGACCCACGGCGTGGCCGCGCGGTGCGCGTCCCTCGGCGGGGGGACGCGCCCCCCGTCGGGGGTGCCGGACGAGTCGTGACGTCGGCGCACGTCGCCTCCTTCCGAGGACGGTCGGGACCGGCGGACGACGCGTGGCGCTGTCCGCCAGAGCGGTCGGGTGAACGTCCACCCTGCCCCATGGCCCGGCCCGATGTCACGCCCGGCGCCCTCACCAGCGACGACGCCGGGACGGACACCACCGGTCCCGGCGCGTCCGCGCCGACTCCGACGAAGGTCGCAACGCAGGTTCCCCCCTGCGCCGCAAGACCGGGGCGCCCCCTGCGCGACAGCCTGGTGGGGCACCGCACGGGAGGCCCGTGCGGGACGCACGAGGAAGGGACCGGCATGACCACCATCCACGTCTCCGGGCTGCGCAAGACCTACGGGGCGTTCGACGCCGTGCACGACGTGACGTTCACGGCCGCACCCGGCCGCGTCGTCGGGCTGCTCGGGCCGAACGGCGCCGGGAAGTCGACGACGCTGCACGTCCTGCTGGGGCTGGCCACGGCGACCGCAGGGAGCGCGACGTTCGACGGTCGCGCGTTCGCGGACCTGACGCACCCCGCGCGCACCGTCGGCGCGCTGCTCGACGCGGGCGGCCTCCACCCCGGGCGCACGGGCCGCGACCACCTGCGGGTGCTCGCCGCGGCCGGCCGGACCCCGGTCCGCCGCGTCGACGAGGTGCTCGCGCTCGTCGGCATGACGCCCGCCGCCGACCGGCGCGTGCGCACCTACTCGCTCGGGATGCGGCAGCGCATCGGCATCGCCGCAGCGCTGCTCGGCGACCCGGAGGTGCTCGTGCTCGACGAGCCCGCCAACGGGCTCGACCCGGCGGGCATGCGCTGGCTGCGCGACCTGGTGCGCGGCTTCGCCGACGACGGCGGGACCGTGCTCCTCGCGAGCCACGTCCTGTCCGAGGTGCGGCAGGTCGCGGACGACCTGGTCGTCGTCGGGCAGGGCCGCGTCGTCGCCGACGGCCCCCTCGAGGACCTGCTGCGCGGGGAGTCCCTCGAAGACTTCTACCTCGACCTGACCGCCACGACCGAAGGGGTGCGCTGATGTACCGCGCCGAGATGCTCAAGCTCCGCACGACCCGCGCGACGTGGGTCGTCGCGGCCGTCGCCGTCGCCGGGATGCTCGTCGTCCAGGCCTTCACCCTCCTGCTGCCCACGATCCTGCGGGGCACCGAGGCGCTCGGCGGGGGCACGACCGTCGGGTTCCAGGCGTCGCCCGAGACGTTCGAGAACCTGGCCCCCGACCTCGGCGCGCTCACGGACGCCGCCCAGCCCGCGTTCCAGCGCGGCATGCTCGACCTGCTCGGCAACGGGCTGAACGGCTCCGGGTCGGTGGGCGTCGCGACCGTGTGCATGCTCCTGCTCGGCGTGCTCGCCGTGACCACGGACTTCCGGACGGGCGGCATCGTGCCGACGGCGCTCGCCCAGCCGTCGCGCCTGCGCATCCTCACGGCCAAGGCCGGCGCGACCGCGACCGTGGCCCTCGCCGTCGGCGCGGTGCTCGCCCTGGTCGGTGCCCTGGGGCTGACCGTCGCGATCGTCACGACCCCGGGCGCGACCCTCGCGCTCGGACCGGGCGAGGTCCTCGGCGTGTGGGCCCGCGGTCTCGCGGTCCTCGTCCTCCTCTCGTGGCTCGGGCTCGGGATCGGGACGCTCGTGCGGGGCCAGGTGGCCGCCGTCGTGACCGTCGCGGCCCTCGCGCTCGCCGAGCCGATCGTCCGGGGCGCCGTGACGCTGCTGTCGGGCGGCGAGTCCGCCGCGGCGGAGTGGCTCCCGCTCGGCCTGGGCGCGCTCGCCTCGACGGGTCAGTCGGGTGCGGCGCTCCTGGGCGGCACCGCACCGCTGGGGACGCTCGCCGCGCTCGCCGGGCTCGTCGCGTGGGTCGCCGTGCTCCTCGGGAGCGGCGCCGTGACCCTGCAGCGCCGCGACCTGGTCTGACGGCCGCCGAGGGAGGGGCCTGGTCCACCGAGGCAGAGGCGTGGTCATCCCTTCTGGAGACCACGCCTCCACCTCGGTGGACCAAGGCTCTACCTCGCGGTCGGGTCGGTGCGCCCCCGTAGGGTGGGCGGGCCGTCCGTACCCGTCGCCCGTACCCGTCGTCCGTACCCGTCGTCCCCTGGAGGAGATCGTGACCGAGGCCCTGCGCCGCGCGCTCGACCGGGTCGGCGTGCGCACGGACACCGGCCGCGACGCCGTGCTCGCCGCGGTGGTCGCCGTCGCGACCGTCGTGCTGTTCCTCGGCATCGAGCGCGTGCTCGCGACGGACGTCGGGGCGACCTTCGGCGCCGGGCCGGACGCCGCGATCGTCACCCCGGGGGCGCGCGCGACGGTGCTCGCGCTCGTCGTCGTCCAGGCCGCGACGCTCACGCTCCGCCGTCGGGCGCCCCTCACGTGCCTCGCGCTCGCCGTCGTGGCCCAGGTCGCGATCACCGTGCTCCTGCCGCCGTACGTCGGGTTCCAGGCGCCGGCCACGCTCATCGCCGCCTACTCCGCCGGGGCGTACGCGCCGCGCCGGGCGCGCCTGGGCGCCCCGGCGCTCGCGGCGCTCGCGCAGGTCGTGCTCGTCTTCGCCCTCGGAGGCTTCGCCGTCCCGGCCGGGGCGGGGCCCGCGCAGCACGCGCTCCAGGTGGGCGGCGCGCTGCTCTCCGCGCTGCTCACGTTCGTCGGGGCGGCCCTCGTCGGCTCGTACGTCGCGACGCGGCGCGAGCTCGTCGCCGAGCTGCGCGACCGGGTCCTCCGTGCCGAGCGCGAGCGCGAGGCGCTCGCCGCCCAGGCGGTCCTCGAGGAGCGGGCGCGCATGGCGCGGGAGCTGCACGACGTCGCGGCCCACCACCTGTCGGGCATCGTCGTCCAGGCGTCCGCCGCCGAGCGCCTCGTCGACGCCGACCCGGAGCGCGCCAAGGAGTCGGTGCGGTGGATCCGCGCGCAGGGGCGCGCGACGCTCGACGACCTGCGCCTCGTCGTCGGCATCCTGCGCGGGCGCGACGACGAGGACGGCGCGGAGCGCGAGGCGCCGCAGCCGACGCTCGCGGAGGTCCCGGTCCTCCTCGACACGGCACGCTCCGCCGGCACCGTCGTCACGGTCGAGACCGACGGCAGCCCGTGGGAGCCCACGCCGAGCACGCAGATCGCGGTCTACCGCGTGCTCCAGGAGGCGCTCGCCAACGCGCGCCGGCACGCGCCGGGCCGCCCCGTGGCCGTGCGGTTCGCGTGGTCCGCCGCGGACCTCGTGCTCACCGTGCGCAACCCGGCGGCAGGCACCGCGCCGCCCCCGGACCCGCAGCCCGGTCACGGGCTCGTCGGCATGCGCGAGCGGGCGACCGTGCTCGGCGGCACGCTCGACGCACGGCGGGCGCCCGACGGCGCGTGGCTCGTCCGCCTGACCGTGCCTCGCTCACCGGCGCGCGACCCGCGCCGCGCCGACCACCTCACCCCCGACCAGGAGGTCTCGTGACACGCGTCGTGCTCGTGGACGACCAGGCGGTCGTCCGCGCCGGGTTCACCGTCATCCTCGAGAGCGAGGGGATCGAGGTGGTCGGCGAGGCGTCGAACGGCACCGACGCCGTCCGCGTCGCGCGCCGCGAGCGCCCGGACGTCGTGTGCATGGACGTGCGCATGCCCGGCGGCGACGGCATCACCGCGACCCGCGCGCTCGCCGGCCCGGAAGTCGTCGACCCGGTCCCCGTGCTCGTGGTGAGCACGTTCGACCTCGACGACTACGTGTTCGGCGCACTGGAGGCCGGGGCGAGCGGGTTCCTGCTCAAGGACGCCGAGCCGGACGTGCTCGTCGACGCCGTGCGCCGCGTGGCGGCGGGCGACGGCCTGGTCGACCAGTCGCTCACCCGACGCGTGATCGGCGAGTTCGCGCGCCGTCGCGCCCCCGCCTCGCGGGACGACGACGCGGCCGCGCTCCTCACCCCGCGCGAGCTCGACATCGTCGGCCTGCTGTGCCGCGGGTCGTCCAACGCGGAGATCGCGACGGCCCTGTTCCTCGAGCCCAGCACGGTGAAGTCGCACCTGAGCCGGGCCATGACCAAGACGGGGGCACGCGACCGCGTCCAGCTCGTCGTGTGGGCGTTCCGGCACGGCGTCGTCGACCCGGCCGGCTGAGCTCAGCGCACGGGGCGCGGCACCGCGAACCGTGCGTGGACGGGGGCGGCGACGTGCACCAGGGGCGGCGCGACGCCGTCGGGCAGCCCGAGCCGCCGGGGCAGGTCGGTGTCGAGCACGTCGAGCGACCCTCGCCGGAGCGCCCACGGCTCGTGCTCGACCGGGAACCGCCAGAGCCTGCCGGCGCGGGACCCGTACCCGTTCCAGCGGGCGGTCAGCCAGGACGCGAGGCCCGACGACGCGTCCACGACCTCGTGCGCGCGGACCACGGCGTCGAGGTACCCGGAGTGCAGTGCGGGGTGCTCGTGCGGGACGGGGAAGGGTCCGCGCCGGCCCGGTGCGCGGAACCGGTAGCGCACGACGTCGGACCCGTCGCCCGTGACCGCCGCGACCACCGGGTGGTACGGGACGCCCGCGGCGCGCGTCGCGGCGACGAACGCGCGGCGGGCGGCCCACAGTCCGAGGAACCAGACGCCCTCCGCACCGTCGCGATCCTGGACGTAGACGCGGACGTTGAGCTCCGGGTACGTCGACCACGCGCCGAGCGTCGGCAGCGGCGGCACCCGCACGTCCGCCATGACGAACGGGACGACCCCGACCCACGTCGCGCCGTCGAGCACCTGGACCGTCAGCCCCGGTGGCAGCCACCGCTGCACGACGGCCGGGTCGACCGGCCAGTGCAGGAACGTCAGCGACTCCCAGCGCTGGGCGGTCACGACGACCCCGCCGCGCGGAGCCGGCGGTCCGGGCGGCGAGTCCGTGCGCACCGCGTCAGAGCACCTGGTAGAGCGCACCCTGCACGAGGCCGAGGACGACACCCAGGAGCGCCGCCGCACCGAGCGCGGTCCCGGCCGCCGCGAACGCCGTGCCCGGCTGCCGCCGCACGAGCGCGACCGCGCCCGTGATCCCCGCGGCGAGGCCGAGCAGGCCGGCGAGGACGCCGTTGACGAGCTGCAGGACGCCGACGGACGTCGGCGAGTACCCGGACGACGACAGGACGAACGGGAAGGCCAGCGTGACGACCGCGCCGACGAGGACCGTCGCGACACCCGTGACGAACGACGTGACGGCGAGCGGGGAGCGTCGCGCGCCGGGTGCGGGCGCCGGCACGGTCGGGCCGTCGGCAGGTGGGGCGGGCGACGACCAGGTCTCGGGGCCGGGCTGGGGAGCGCTCATGCGCCCATCCTGCCGAACGCCCGGCTCCGGCACCTCCCCGTGCACAGGTCGTGGCACGTCCGCGTCAGCGCGCGGAGGGTGCGCCCTCGGCGACGTCCTCGGACTCGTCGGGCTGGTACACGCACACCCACAGCGCCTCGGGACGCACGGTCACGTCGAGGCGCTCCGACGGCTCGATGACGTCGCCGTCGAGCTGGCGCGGCTGGGGGCGGTCCGAGACGACCGAGATCTGGCGGCCCCGCACGACCTCTCGGCTCGGCACCCGGCTCTTGCCGCGCACGACGCCCCACGCGAGCTGCACCCAGTGCTTGAGGTTGCGGGGCGCGACGATCGCGACCTCGAGCTGCCCGTTGTCCGGCTCGGCGTCGGGCAGGATGTTCGTCCCCGCCTGCAGGCGCCCGACGTTCCCGACGAGCACGGTCCGTGCCCGACGCCGCCGCGTCCGACCGTCGACCGTCACCTCGAGGTTCATCTCGTCGTCGGCCAGGTGCTTGAGCGCGGAGACCACGTACGCGAGCGCCCCGGCCCTCGCCTTGAGCGCGGTCGGGGCGTCGTCCATCATCGCGGCGTCGAGGCCCATGCCGGCCATCACGGCGAAGACCTGCCCGTCGACCTCGCCGACGTCGATCTGCCGCCGCCCCCGCTCGAGCGCGAGCCGGATCCCGTCCTCGGGGCGCGGCGGGATGCCGAGGTTCGTCGCGAGGAGGTTGCCCGTGCCGCCCGGCAGGATCGCGAGCGCCGCGTCGGTGCCCACGAGCCCCTCGATGCACGCCCGGACCGTCCCGTCGCCGCCGCTGACGAACACGACCTCCGCGCCGTCGTCGACGGCCTGCCGTGCCTGTCCCGTGCCCGGGTCCTCCGCGGTGGTCTCGAGCCACGCCGGCTCGGGCCACCCCGCCTCGGCGAGGCGCTCGGTGATCGTGGCACGCAGCGCGTCGAGGCCGTCGACCCGGTTCGGGTTGACGATGACGGCGGAGCGCAGGGGCTTCTCGTCGAGGCGTTGCTGGGCGGCGGGCTCGGTGGTCTCGTCGGTCGGCACGTACCGAGTATGTCCCGACGCCGCACCGCCCGCCCGGCATCGACGTCCTCGGCCCGGCCGCACGAGGTAGGGCCCTGGTCGACGACCAGGGCTCTACCTCGGCGGACCAGGGCTCTACCGCGGCCCTCGGAGGATCACGCCGTGAGGATCTCCGTGCCGAGGGTCAGGCCCTCGGCCTCGGGGTCGCGGTCGACGACCACGACGTCGCCGTCGCTCACCTCGCCCGAGAGCAGCATCCGCGCGAGGCGGTCGCCGATCTCGCGCTGCACGAGGCGGCGCAGCGGGCGCGCCCCGTAGGCCGGGTCGAAGCCCTCGAGCGCGAGCCACTCGCGCGCGGCCGCCGTGACGTCGAGCGTGATGCGCCGGTCGGCGAGGCGCTTCGCGAGGTGCGCGACGCTGATGTCGACGATCCGGCCGAGCTCTTCGATCGTGAGCGGCTCGAACACGATGACGTCGTCGAGGCGGTTGAGGAACTCCGGCTTGAAGCTCGCCCGCACCGTGCTCATCACGGCCTCCCGCTTCGCGGCGTCGTCGAGCGTCGGGTCGACGAGGAACTGCGAGCCCAGGTTCGACGTGAGCACGAGGATGACGTTGCGGAAGTCCACCGTGCGGCCCTGGCCGTCGGTGAGGCGGCCGTCGTCGAGCACCTGCAGCAGGATGTCGAAGACCTCCGGGTGCGCCTTCTCGACCTCGTCGAGCAGCACGACCGAGTACGGCCTGCGCCGCACGGCCTCGGTGAGCTGGCCGCCCTCCTCGTAGCCGACGTACCCCGGGGGCGCGCCGACGAGGCGCGCCACCGAGTGCTTCTCGGAGTACTCCGACATGTCGATGCGCACCATGGCGCGCTCGTCGTCGAAGAGGAAGTCCGCGAGCGACTTCGCGAGCTCCGTCTTGCCGACCCCGGTGGGACCGAGGAACAGGAACGAGCCCGTGGGCCGGTCCGGGTCGGCGACGCCCGCGCGCGAGCGACGGACCGCGTCGGACACCGAGCGGACGGCCGCCTGCTGGCCGATGAGGCGCTCGCCGATGACGTCCTCCATGTGCAGGAGCTTCTCGCTCTCGCCCTGGAGCATGCGGCCCGCGGGGATGCCGGTCCACGCGGACACGACCTCCGCGATCTCGTCCGCGCCGACCTTGTCGGCGATCATCGGGGCTGCCTCGGGCCCGGACGCGGCGAACGCGTCGTCCGCCTGCTCCTCGGCCTCCGCGGCGTCCAGCTCGCGCTGGAGCTGCGGGATCTCGCCGTACTGGAGCCGGCCCGCGGTCTCGAGGTCGCCCTCGCGGATCGCGCGCTCGACCTGGACACGCAGCTCGTCGAGCTTCGCGCGCAGGTCGCCGACGCGGTTGTGGCCCGCCTTCTCGGCCTCCCACCGCGCGGTGAGCGCGGCGAGCTCCTCGCGACGGTCCGCGAGGTCGGCGCGGAGCTTCTCGAGCCGTTCGAGCGACGCGGGGTCGGTCGACTCGGACAGCACGACCTCCTCCATCTCGAGGCGCGTGACGGCGCGCTGCAGCTCGTCGATCTCGATCGGCGAGGAGTCGAGCTCCATGCGCAGGCGCGAGGCCGCCTCGTCGACGAGGTCGATCGCCTTGTCCGGGAGCTGGCGCCCGGTGATGTACCGGTCGGAGAGCGACGCCGCCGCGACGAGCGCGGAGTCGGCGATCGTCACCTTGTGGTGCGCCTCGTACCGCTCCTTGAGCCCGCGCAGGATCGCGACCGTGTCCTCGACCGAGGGCTCGCCGACGAACACCTGCTGGAACCGGCGCTCGAGCGCAGGGTCCTTCTCGATGTACTCGCGGTACTCGTCGAGCGTGGTCGCCCCGACGAGGCGCAGCTCGCCGCGCGCGAGCATCGGCTTGAGCATGTTCCCGGCGTCCATGGCACCCTCGCCGCCGGCGCCCGCCCCGACGACCGTGTGCAGCTCGTCGATGAACGTGACGACCTCGCCGTCGGAGGACCGGATCTCCTCCAGCACGGCCTTGAGGCGCTCCTCGAACTCGCCGCGGTACTTCGCGCCCGCGACCATGCTCGCGAGGTCGAGCGACACGAGGCGCTTGCCCTGGAGCGACGTCGGGACGTCGCCCGCGACGATGCGCTGCGCGAGGCCCTCGACGACGGCCGTCTTGCCGACGCCGGGCTCGCCGATGAGGACGGGGTTGTTCTTGGTGCGGCGGCTCAGCACCTGCACGACGCGCCGGATCTCGGAGTCTCGCCCGATGACGGGGTCGAGCTTGCCCTCGGCGGCCGCGGCCGTGAGGTCGGTGCCGTACTGCTCGAGGGCCTTGTACGTGCCCTCGGGGTTGGGGCTGGTGACGCGCGCGCTCCCGCGCACGGCGGGCAGCGCCGAGCGCAGCGCGTCGGCGGTCGCGCCGGCCTGCTGCAGGATCGTCGCCGCCTGCGACGAGCCCGCGGCGATGCCGAGCAGCAGGTGCTCGGTGGAGACGTACTCGTCGCCGAGGGCCTGCGCCTCCTTCGCGGCGTTGTCGAGCGCGGTCGACGTGGCGCGCGACGGCGTGGGCTGCGCGACGGCGGACCCGCTCGCGGTGGGCAGCGCCACGAGGGCCGCGCGGACCTTCTGGCCCACGGCCTGCTTGTCCGCGCCGACGGCGTCGAGGAGCCCGACGGCGACCCCGCCCTCCTGCGTGAGCAGCGCGGCGAGGAGGTGCGTCGGCTCGAGCTGGGGGTTGCCGGCGGCCGACGCGGTCTGGATCGCCTCGCCGATCGCCTGCTGCGACATCGTGGTGAACTTCGTTTCCATAGGTGCTCCGGTGTGGTGCTCGAAAGATGGTCTGACCAGTGGAACGACTCCGAAGTTGAGTGTATTCCGCTCAACTTCGTTCGTCAGCCTCGCACGCGACCCCCCGGTGGTCCCACGTCCGGAGCGGATGAACTCCCGGCCGCATTCCGTCTCAAATCGGCATCGACCCTCGCCTCGGGCGACGATCCGCGACATGCTGGGCGGGTGAACTCCTCACCCTTGCGCAGACGACTCGGCCTCGGCGCCCTCTTCGCCACCCTCGCACTGTTCCTCGCGGGGTGCATGAGGATGGACATGGCCATCACCCTCAACGAGGACGACACGTTCGACGGCAGCGTCGTCATGGCGTTCTCCGACGAGGTCGCCCAGTCCCTGGACATGGACCCGCAGGAGATGTGGGACCAGATGGGCTCCGAGATGGAGTCCGAGATGCCGGACGGCGCGACGCAGGAGCCCTACGCGCAGGACGGGTACACCGGCACCAAGATCACCTACGCCGACATGCCGATCTCGCAGCTCGACACCGGCGCCACCGACTCGATCTCCGTCACGCGCGAGGGCGACGAGTTCGTCGTGAGCGGCTCGATGGACATGACGGGCGAGGAGTTCAACCCCGACACGGGCGACGCGACGAGCGACGAGATGTCGCGCCAGATGATGGAGAGCCTCGACATCAAGATCTCCATCACGTTCCCCGGCGAGGTCGCCGAGTCGAACGGCGAGATCGACGGCAACACCGTGACGTGGACGCCGGTCGTCGGTGAGACCAACGAGATGACCGCGCGCGGCTCGGCCGTCGCGGGCGGCGCGGCCGGCACGGGCGACGAGGGCTCGGACGAGGCCACCGGCGACTCCGACGGCGCCACCGCGCCCGACGGCGGCGACAGCGCGAGCGACGCCTCGGACTCGGGGTCCCTGGCCTGGCTCTGGTTCGTGATCGGCGGCATCGTGCTCCTCGGCATCATCGGCCTCGTGCTCTGGCTCGTGCTCCGCTCCAAGCCCGGCACGCAGGACGGCCAGGCGACCGGCTTCCAGCAGGGCGGCTACCCGGGCCAGCCCGGCCCGCCCCAGGGCCAGTACCCGGGCCAGCAGGGTGGCTACCCGGGACAGCAGCCGGGCCAGCCCGGTGCCTACCCCGGCCAGCAGGGTGGCTACCCCGGCCAGCAGCCGGGCCAGCCCGGTGCCTACCCGGGCCAGCAGCCGGGCGCGTACCCGGGTCAGCAGCCGGGTGCGTACCCGGGTCAGCAGCCGGGCGCCTACCCCGGCCAGCCGGGCGCGCCGCAGGGCTACGGGGCGCAGCCCCCGGCCCCGGGCCAGTACGGCGCCCAGCCGCCGGCCCCGCCGCAGGGCGGCTACCCCGGCGCGGCCCCGTACGCCCCTCCCGGCGCGCCGCACCCGCAGTCGTCGCCGACGACGCCGCTCCCCGCGCAGCCGCCCGTCCCGCCGGGGGCGACCCAGCCGCTGCCGCCCTACCAGCAGCCCGCGCCTACCCAGCCGCTCCCGCCGCAGCCGGGCGCCCCGGGGCCGGACGGGTCCGCCGGTCCGGACGACGAGATCGACGACGCGACGCGCCTGCGCCCGCCGCCCGAGTGACGGTCGTGACCACGAGCGCGGCGGACGCCGCGCAGCCGGTGACCCCCAGCCGGTGACCCGCAGCACCACCGACGACGGCCCGCCCCGAGAGACCGGGGCGGGCCGTCGTGCGTCAGGACTCGACCGTCACCTCGACGACGTCGCCGACGGCGTCGAACCGCACCGCGGGCCAGTACCCGTCGAGGAAGTGCTCCCCGCACGAGTCCGCGAGGTGCACGACCGTGCCGCCGTCGTCGCGCCGTTGGACGAGCTCGACCACGAGGTCCTCGGCCGCCTCCGCGAGCTCCTCCGCGGTCGGCTCGTCCTCGCTGAACCGGCGGACGACGGCCTCGACCGCCCGGCGCGCGAGGCGCGGGCTGAGCGCGTCGTCCCACAGGCGCTCGGCGGGCTCGTAGGCGAGCGCCTCGGCGCCGAGACGAGGGTCGACCTCGGCGAGCGTCGCCGGGCGCCACGAGGGGTCGCGGTCCTTGTCGACGAGCTGCGCGCGGACGCCCTCGACGAGGTCGGGCTGCGTGTCGACGAACCAGGAGACGAGACCGTACTCCTGCTCCAGCGCCGCGCGCAGGTCCGGGAGGTCGCGCGCGCTGCGCACGGCCGCGAGCGCCACGGTGACCGCGGTCGGCGAGAGCCGCTCGAGCTCGTCGGCCTCGGCACCGGCCTGCTCGTCCCCGTCCCGGGCGGCGGCTCGGAGGCGCGCCACGATGTCGGGCACGGTGTCCGCCGCGTACGCGGCCTCGACCGCCGCCTGGCGGGTGACGAGGCGCGAGACCGGTGCGGGCAGGGCGTGCCGACGCACGACCTCCCGCACGTCCTCGACGTCGAGCGGGTCGACCCCCGCGGTCGCGAGCGCGGCGAGGTCGGCCACCAGCACGGACAGCCGCTCGCTCGGTACGTAGTGGTCGGCGAGCCCGACGAAGATCGCGTCGGCGGCGTCCATCGTCACGGCGCCGAGCGCGAGCATCTCCCCCAGCCGCCCGGGCGCGCGGGCCAGCAGCCAGGACCCGCCGACGTCGGGCGTGAAGCCGATCCGCGTCTCCGGCATCGCGACGCGCGACCGCTCGGTGACGACGCGGACCGGGGCGTGCGCGCCGAGGCCGACACCGCCGCCCATGGTGATCCCGTCCATGATCGTCACGACGGGCACGGGCAGCTCCGCGAGCGCCGCGTCGACCGCGTACTCACGCCGGAAGTAGCGGCGCGCCTCGGCCTGCTTCCCGGCCACGATCGACGCGTGCAGCGCGCGGACGTCGCCGCCCGCGCACAGGCCCCGGTCACCGGCGCCGTCGAGCAGCACGACGCGCACGGTCGGGTCGACGCGCCACTCCTCCAGCACGTCGGCGATCTCGCCGAGCATGGCGTAGCCGAGCGCGTTGAGCGCGCGGGGACGGTCCAGGGTGAGGTGCCCGACGCCGTCGTCGACGCGGGCGATGATCTCGCTCGTCACGCGCGCCACGCTACCCGCGCCCGCGAGTTGTCAGCGGGACGTCGCGGTATGGCGCGAGAATCTGCTGACAGGTCGGACGGCGAGGACGGGAGACGCGGATGGCCGGGACACAGACGCCGGTGTGGCGCACGGACGTGCTGGGCGAGGACTGGGTGGCGCTCGACCTCGACCTGCCGGACGGCGCGGTCGCGACCCTCGTGCGGCGCGACGCCGCAGCGCCCTCGGGCGACCGGCCCGCGGTGCTGTACGTGCACGGGTTCATCGACTACTTCTTCCAGACGCACGTCGCCGAGGCGGTCGAGGCGCGCGGGTACCGGTTCTACGCGCTCGACCTGCGGGGCTACGGGCGCTCGATCGGCCGCGGCTCGGGCGCGCCGTCGCGGCCCGACGACGACCCCAACTTCGTCACCGACCTCGCCGTCTACGCGCAAGACCTCGACGCCGCGGCGCGCGCGATCCGCGCCGAGGGCCACGAGCGGCTCGTCGTGCTCGGGCACTCCACGGGCGGCCTCGTCGCCAGCCTGTGGGCGGACGCGCGGCCCGGCCGGCTCGCGGCGCTCGTGCTCAACAGCCCGTGGTTCGACCTCAACAAGCCTTGGGTGTTCCGGGGTCCGGTGACGTGGCTCGTCGACGGTGTCGGACGCGTCGCGCCGCGGCTCGTGGTGGGCGGCCTGGACCCGCACTGGGCCGAGGCCCTGCACGCGAGCACGGGCGGCGAGTGGGACTTCGACCTCGCCTGGAAGCCGATCGAGGGCTTCCCGGTGCGAGCGGGTTTCCTGCGCGCGGTGCGGCGCGGGCACGCGCGCGTCGCGCGCGGCCTGCACGTCGACTGCCCGGTCCTCGTGCTCGCGTCCGCACGCAGCGGACCGGCGTCCGGTTGGCACGACGCGCTGCTCACGACCGACAGCGTGCTCGACGTCGGGCAGATCACGTCGCGCGCGGAACGGTTGGGCGACGACGTGACGATCGTCGCGGTCGAGGGCGGCGCGCACGACCTCGCGCTCTCGCCCGAGCCCGCCCGCTCGACCTACCTGCGCGAGGTCCTCGACTGGCTCGACGCCCGCGTCTGACGCCCCGGTCGCGACCGCCCGACCGCTCCCCTAGCGTCGGCGTGTGACGAGCGTGCCGCGGCCCCGCCCCTCCCATCTCGTCCTGCGCGCCGTGTGGGCGCTCCTCGGGGTCGCGGTCCTCGGGCTCGGCTCCGCGGTGCTGCTGTCGGCGCACGTCGGCGTGGACCCGTTCACCGCCGCGAACATCGGCGCGAGCACGCTGCTCGGCGTCGACCTCGGCGTCTACCAGCTCGCGATCAACGCCGTGCTCCTCGTCCCCGTCGTGGTGTGGGGACGCCGGTACATCGGGGTCGGCACGATCATCAACATGGTCATGACGGGGTTCTTCGTCCAGTGGTTCTCCGCGCTCCTCGCCCCGCTCGTCCCGGACCCGCCGAGTCGCCTCCTCCAGACCGCGCTCTTCGTCGTGGGGATCGTCCTGTTCACCGCGGGCGCGTCCGCGTACATGACGGCGGGGGTCGGGACGGCGCCGTACGACGCGATCGCCCCGATCGTCGTCGACCGTACGCACGCGCGGTACCGCGTCGTGCGGGTGGTCCAGGACCTCGCGTTCGTGGGGCTCGCGATCGCGCTGGGCGGACCGGTGGGCGTCGGGACGGTGATGACGGCGTTCTTCGCCGGCCCGCTCATCGACTTCTTCACCGAGCGCGTGAACAAGCCCCTGCTGCGGCGTGCCCTGCCCGACGACGACCCCACCGTCGTGTCCGAATCCCGCTAGCCAAGGGGCTGCCCCGCGGGTGAGGATCGAGGCATGACGACGACCCTCGCGACTCCCCGCGCGGCGGCGGACCCCGTGTTCGCGGAGCGCTACCGCGCCATCGCGTCGCGCGACCGGCGGTTCGACGGGCAGTTCATCACCGCCGTGAGCAGCACGGGCATCTACTGCCGCCCGTCGTGCCCGGCACGGACGCCCAAGCCGGAGAACGTCACGTTCTACCTCACGTCCGCGGCCGCCCACGAGGCGGGCTACCGCGCGTGCAAGCGCTGCCTCCCCGAGGCCGTGCCCGGCACGCCGAGCTGGGACCTCGGGCACGACCTCTCCGCCCGCGCGATGCGCCTCGTCGCCGACGGGGTCGTGGACCGCGAGGGCGTCGACGGTCTCGCCGCGCGTCTCGGGTACTCGGCCCGGCACGTGCACCGCGTCCTGGTCGCCGAGCTGGGCGCCGGCCCGGTCGCGCTCGCCCGCGCGCTGCGGGCCCAGACCGCGCGCGCCCTGCTCACGGGCACCGACCTCCGCCTCGCCGACGTCGCGTTCGCCGCGGGCTTCGGCAGCGTCCGGCAGTTCAACGACACCATCACCGAGGTCTTCGACACGACGCCGAGCGAGCTGCGCCGTCGGGCCCGGCCGGACCGCCCGGCCCCTCCCCGCGGTGCGGGCGCGCGCGTCCCCGACGCCTCGGGTGCCGTCGGGGACGACGGCGGCACCACCGCGGTCCTCGACCTCACGCTCCCCCTGCGCGAGCCCTTCGACGCGCCCGGCGTGTTCGCGTTCCTCGCCGCGCGCGCCGTCGACGGCGTCGAGGTGGCGGACCTCGCCGGGCCCGTCCTGTCGTACGCGCGCACCCTCGCCCTGCCGCACGGGCCGGGCGCGTTCCGCGCGACGTACGGCCCGCCGCCGGGGAGCACCCGCGGCACCGCACGGTTCCACGTGGATCTCGAGCTCACGTCCGTGGCCGACCTCCCCGCCGCGATCGCGCGGGTCCGCCGGCTGTTCGACCTCGACGCCGACCCCGCGGCCGTGGACGCCGCCCTCGCGGCGGACCCCGCGCTCGCCGCGTCGGTGCACGCCGTGCCCGGGATCCGCGTCCCGGGCGCGGTGGACGCGACGGAGATCCTCGTGCGCGCCCTCGTCGGGCAGCAGATCTCCGTCGCCGCCGCGCGCACGCACCTGTCGCGGCTCGCCGTCGCGCTCGGGACGCCGTTCGCGTCCCGGTTCGGGCCGACCCGTCTCTTCCCGACGGCGGCGCAGCTCGCCGACGGCGGCGCGGACCACGTGCGCGGGCCCGCGCGGCGCACGGCGGCGATCCTCGGCGTCGCGCGGGCCCTCGCGGACGGCGCGCTCGCGCTGTCCCCCGCCGACGACCCGGCCGCGCAGCGCGCGGCGCTCGAGGCGATGCCCGGCGTCGGCCCGTGGACGTCCGGGTACGTGGCGATGCGCGTCCTGCACGACCCCGACGTCCTGCTCGACGGCGACCTCGCCCTCCGTGCGGGCGCCGCGGCGCTCGGCCTGCCCGACGAGCGCCGCACGCTCGCTGCGCACGCGGAGCGCTGGGCGCCGTGGCGCTCGTACGCCGCGATGCACCTCTGGCGTGCCGCCGCCCCCCGACCCTCGTCCGCCCCCACGAAGGAGATCCCGTGACCACCGCAGCCACCGCCACCGCGCCGACCACCACCGGTACCCCCACCACCACAGCCGTCACCACGACCATCGAGACGCCGGACGGCCCGTTCACGGTCGTCGCCGACCCCGACGGCACGGTCCTCGCCTCGGGCTGGACCGCCGAGCCCGCGGCGCTCGTCGCGCTCGTCCACCCGGACCTGCGTCCCGCGGACGTGACGCCCGTGCCCGACGACGCGCCCACCGTCGTCCCCGCCGTCGCCGCGGTCCGGGCGTACTACGCGGGCGACGTGCACGCGATCGACGCCGTGCCCGTGCGCCAGGTCTCGGGTCCCTACCGCGCGCACGCGTGGGACGTGCTGCGCACGGTCGAGCCGGGCGACCCCGTCACCTACACGCGGTACGCCGAGCTGTCGGGGCGGCCGGCCGCGGTGCGCGCCGCCGCGGGGGCGTGCGCGATGAACGCGGCCGCGCTGTTCGTGCCGTGCCACCGCGTGCTGCGCACGGACGGCAGCCTGGGCGGTTTCCGCTACGGCCTCGAGGTCAAGCGGAGCCTGCTCGACCGCGAGGCGCGCGCGACCGGGGCGCCGTCGCTCCTCTGAGCGCCCGACGCGTGCCGGGTCGCGCGCCCAGCCTCAGCATCAGCCCCAGCCGAAGAGCTGGGTCCACACCCGGTCCGCGTGCCCGACCCCGATCTCGCGCAGGTCGCAGTTGAGGATGTTCGCCCGGTGCCCGGGCGAGTCCATCCACGCGCGCACCACGTCCTCGGCGGTCGCCTGACCCTTCGCGATGTTCTCCGCACCCGGGTTCGCGTAGCCCTGGGCCTTCGCGCGGTCCCAGGGGGACCGGCCGTCGAGGCTCGTGTGGTCGAAGTAGCCCTGGGCGAGCATGTCCTCGCTGTGGAGCTGCGCCGCGGCCGTGAGGCGCTCGTCGACGACGAGCGGGCCGCATCCCGCCGCGGCACGCTCCGCGTTGGTCCGCTCGACGACGGCGGCGCCCTCCGCGGAGATCGCACCCGGCCCCACCTGGACCGCCGCGGCGGGGGCGGGCGTCACGCTCGGCGCCGGGTCGGCCGCCTCGCCCGACGGCGCCGGATCGGCCTGCGCATCGCCCGGACCCGGCTGGTTCGGCTCCGGGGATGCCGGAGCCGGCTCGACCCCGTCGTCGGCCGCGCCCGGCTCAGCCTGCTCGGCGCCGTCCGGAGGGGTGTCCGGCGCGCTGGGCGCGGTCGGCTCCGCCGAGGTGTCCGAGGGATGCTCCAGGTCGTCCGCCGAGCGGCCGTCGGCCAGCGTCCGCGACGAGCGGTCGTCGCGCGGGTCCCGGCCGTCGAGCCAGGACGCCGGGTCGGTCCCCTGCCACGGCAGCGCCGCGACCACCGGCCCGAGCGGGCCGACGTGCTCCGGCCGGAGCTCGCCGGTCGCCGTCGCGACCGTGACGCCCAGCGGTGGGCCGAGCAGCAGCGCCGCGGCGACCCCCGACGTCACGGCGACCCGAGGACCGGACCGCAGGTGCCGTGCGAACGGGCCGCCCCGCCGTCGGGCCGACCCGGGCGCAGGGACGGCAGCCGACGAGCGCTCGCGCCGCGACGTCTCGGACGCCGGTCGCGAGCGGGGCATCTCCGCGGGCGCTCCGGCCCGGTGCCGGGGCGTGCGCTGCGGGGCCATCGCTCGACCCTACCCACGCTGACCGCGGATGTGTACCGCTTCGTCCGTTCTGCCCGCGGTTCCCTACCCGCCGTACCCCCCGGGTACGGCGCCGTGGGGTCAGGCGATCGACGGCTCCTCCGGCGCCGAGACGGTGAAGACCGCGCCCGCGATGAGCGGCACGGAGGTCACGCGGCGCTCGAGCTCGTCGAGCCGGCGCGCGACCGACGTCTCCGACTCGTCCCCGCGCAGGTCGACGCTCGCCACGAGGTACAGCGCGCGCGGGCCGACGTACTCGAGCCGCAGGTAGGTCACGCGCTCGACCTCGGGCAGGTCCCGGATGCCCTGCAGGACGGCGGCGCGCGTCGCGGGCATCGCGGCCTCGCCGACGAGGAAGCGGCGGTTGCGGTCGATGAGCACCACGGACACGACCGCCAGCACGAGCCCGACGACGATCGACCCGATCGCGTCCGGGACCGGTGACCCCGTGAGCTGGTGGGCGAGCACGCCGCCGAACGCGACGACGAGGCCGACGAGCGCGGCGGCGTCCTCCGCGTACACGGCCCGCAGCGTCGGGTCGGAGGTCACGAGCACGTGGTGCAGCGTGTCCCGGTCGGCGGCCCGCGCCTCGTCGCGCGCCTGCCGTCGAGCCCGGAGGAACGACACGCCCTCCAGGACGAACGCGAACGCCAGCACCGCGTACGCGACGAGAAAGCTGTCCGCGGGCTCGGGGTGCACCAGCTCCTGGATGCCGTGCGTGATCGACACCCCCGCGCCCACGGCGAACAGCCCGATCGCGGCGAACATCGACCACACGTACGCCTCGCGGCCGAACCCGAGCGGGTGCTCCGCGTCGGCGGGGCGGCGCGAGCGCTTGTCGGCGACGAGCAGGAAGATCTCGTTGCCGGTGTCCGCCCACGAGTGCACGGCCTCGGCGAGCATCGACGCCGACCCGGTGATCGTCGCGGCGACCGTCTTGGCTCCCGCGACGAGCGCGTTCGCGAGGAACGCGACGATGACGGTGACGGTGCTCTCGCCGTCGTCCTCCGGCCGGGCGACCCGCGGGTTGCGTGACTCCGGCTGCGGCGGGGCGGGCGTGGGGGCGTCGGCCATGGTGCCGGTCTACCAGCCGGGTCCGCGACCCGCGCGGCGAGGGCGGTCGACCGTGGGACCGGCGACGGCCGCGGTCAGCGCCCGGGCTCGTCGACCGCCGCGGGGCCCGTCTCGTCGGTGGCGGACCCCTCGCGCACGCCCTGTCCGGCGCGCTCGGCGGTGGGCTCGTGCTCGGCGGTGGCCTCGTGCTCTCCGGAGTCCTCGCGCTCGGCCGCGTCCTGGTCGCGCGTGAGCTCGTCCACGACGAGCAGGTCCGTGCGCACCTTGCCGGTCCGGTACCCGGCGCGCCCGACCATGTGCGCCGCGACGGGCGAGGTGAGGAGCTGGAAGATCACGACGAGAAACAGGGTCGCGACGGCGCCCCACGAGCGCAGCCGCAGGCTCAGGCCCGCGAGCACGAGGATCAGCCCGAGGACCTGCGGCTTCGTCGCGGCGTGCATGCGCGCGAGCAGGTCGGGGAAGCGCACGACGCCGACCCCCGCGGCGAACGCGAGGAACGCTCCGCTGAGCAGGAAGACGGCCGAGACGACGTCGGCCAGGGTGTCCCAGAAGCTGGTCGCGGGGTCCATCAGCGCACCTCCCCCTCGGGCGCCCCG
The DNA here is from genome assembly GCF_016907755.1 of Cellulosimicrobium cellulans. Lineage (NCBI taxonomy): Bacteria > Bacillati > Actinomycetota > Actinomycetes > Micrococcales > Promicromonosporaceae > Cellulosimicrobium > Cellulosimicrobium cellulans. The sequence goes on along the minus strand of NZ_JAFBCN010000001.1, from coordinate 1,017,937 downwards.
CCGTGGTGCTCGGGGTCGACGGCGGAGTCGCGGTCGGCCTCCTCCGCCTCGCGGCGCGCGGCGTCCTCCGCGGCGACCTCGTCGGCCGTGCGGATGCGGCCCTCGTCCTCGGGCTCGACGGACGCGAAGCGCGCGATCGTCACCGAGCCCACGAACCCGACGAGCGACAGCACGACGAGGATCGGGATGGTGTCCGTGCGCCGCGAGAACGCGGCCTCGAGCGCGATCGCCCCGACGAGCGTCGTCGTGAAGACGTCCAGCGCGATGGTGCGGTCGAGCATCGACGGGCCGCGCTCGGCGCGCACGATCGCGAGGCTCGCACCGACCGCGAGCAGCGCGGCGGACGCGATCACGACGACGAGGTAGACGGTGTCGCTCATGCCTCGGCCACCTCTCGCTCCGACGGTTCCCGGTACAGGCCGGCGGCGCGCAGCTCGTCGTTGGACGCGAGCGCGTGCAGCACGCGCGCCTCCAGGGCGAGCGTGTCCTGCCGGACCTTCTCCACCCCGCCCGCGGCCTCGACGTCGAGCACGTGCAGGTAGAGCATCCCCGTGAGGCGGTGCGCCTCGACGACGATCGACCCGGGCACGAGCGAGGAGAGCTCGGCCGTGATCGTCAGGTAGATGTCCGACGGGTTGCGCAGCCGCACCCCCACGACCGCGCCGCGCGGCGTGTGGCGCGGCGTGAGGGCGAGGAGGCTCACCTGGAACGACGCGACGACGAGGTCCGCGACGAAGCGCGCGACGAGCACGGCGAACGGCCACGGCCGGAACTTCCCGCCCGCCGCGATCGACGGCAGCGGGAAGAACGTGATGACCGCGAAGCCGAGGATGACGCCCGCGAGGACGTTGCCCCACGACAGGTCGCCCCAGAGCATGACCCACACGAGCGTCAGCCACAGGATCGTGCGCCACTGCGTGGTGACGCGCGCGAACCAGCCGGTGGCGAGCGCGCGACGACGGCGGTGCAGGCTCATCCGTCCCCACCCCCCGTCGTCGTGGCGGGCTGCGTGTCGTCCGTCTCGCCGGTCGCGACCTCGTTCGACTCGCCCTGGCCGCGGTCGGAGTCGCCCGGGAACACGGCGTCGACGTACGTGTGGCCGTCGAGGAGCGTGGTGGCCGCGCGCTCGGTGTACGAGTAGAGCGGACCGGCGACCAGGGTGAGCGCGAGGCCGAAGGCGACGAGCGCCGTCGCCGGCCCGACCATGCCGCGCGGGAGGCGCGCGTCCGCGGGGATCTCCACGGGCGCCGTCTGCCAGAACGCCTTGTTCCACGCCTTGACGATCGCGTACAGCGTGAGCAGCGACGTGACGACGGACCCGACGACGAGCGCCCACGTGAGCGGCGTGCCCTGCGCGACGCCCTCCTCCAGCAGGCCCACCTTGCCGAGGAAGCCCGACAGCGGCGGGATCCCGGCGAGGTTCATCGCGGGGATGAAGAACAGGATCGCGAGCCCCGGCGCGAGCTTGGCGAGGCCACCGAGCCGGTCGAGCGACGTCGACCCGCCGCGGCGTTCCACGAGCCCGACGACGAGGAAGAGCGTCGTCTGGACGGTGATGTGGTGCACGACGTAGAAGATCGCGGCCGCCATGCCCGGCTCGGACGCGAGCGCGATGCCGAAGATCATGTAGCCGATGTGGCTGACGAGCGTGAACGACAGGAGTCGCTTGATGTCGTTCTGCGCGACGGCGCCGAGGATCCCGACGACCATGGTCAGCAGCGCGAGCCACATGAGCACGTCGTCGACCACGCTGTCCTCGGGGAACAGCAGGGTCTGCGTGCGGATGATCGCGTAGACGCCCACCTTGGTGAGCAGGCCGGCGAACACCGCCGTGACGGGCGCGGGCGCGGTCGGGTAGGAGTCGGGCAGCCACGCGGACAGCGGGAAGATGGCGGCCTTGATCCCGAACGCGAGCAGCAGCAGGAGCTGGATCGTCAGCGCCATGCCCGGGTCGATCTCGGCGTAGCGCTCGGAGAGCTGGGCGAGGTTCACCGTGCCCGTCGCCGCGTAGGTCAGCGCGATCGCGACGAGGAACACGATGGACGACAGCAGCGCCACGACGACGTAGATCGATCCCGCCCGGATGCGCTCGCCCGTGCCGCCGAGCGTGAGGAGCACGTAGCTCGCGGCCAGGAAGATCTCGAACCCGACGTAGAGGTTGAACAGGTCGCCCGAGAGGAACGCGTTGAACACGCCCGCGGCGAGGACCATGAACGTCGGGTGGTAGATCGCGACCGGCGCCTCCTCGTCGCCGTCCGCGACGCCCTGCGCGAGCGAGTAGAGCAGGACGCACAGCATGACGAAGCTCGACACGACGAGCATGAGGGCCGACAGCCGGTCCGCGACGAGGTCGATCCCGACCGGGGCGGCCCAGCCGCCGACGTCGACGACGATCGGCCCGGAGTCGGCCGCGACGAGCAGCCCCACCGACGCCGCGAGGACGAGCGCGAGCGCGGCGACCGTGATGAGCCGCTGGGCGCGCGGGTGGCGCCACAGCGCGAGCGCGGCGCCCGCCGCGACGAGCGGGAGGACGACGGGCAGCGGGACGAGCGCCGCGGCAGTGAGGCTCATCGCGGCTCCTTCCCGTCGTCGCTGCGGTCGTCAGGTCGTGGGTCGTCCGTGCGGTCGGGCCGGGCGCCGTCGTCGCGCCCGGCAGCCTGCGGCGCCGGGGACGACGACGGTTCCTGGCCGTCGGTGATCCCGTCGCCGTCGCCGTCGGTCTCGTCGCGGACCTCGGCGGCCTCGTCGTCCAGGCTGGCGCCGCTCTCCTCCGTGTCCGCGTCCTCGAACGCGGGGGCGTTGCGCGCGGCGTGCCGCGCGACCCGGCGGTCCTCGAGGTCGTCCTGCACCTCGTCGTGACCGTGGAGCTGCCACGACCGGTACGCCATCGCGAGCACGAACGCCGTGATGCCGAGCGTGATGACGATCGCGGTGAGCACCATCGCCTGGACGAGCGGGTCGCTCATCTCGTCCTCGGGCGTCGTGCCGATGAGGGGCGCTCCCCCGGCGCGCCCGCCCGCGACGAGGAAGAGCAGGTTCGCGCCGTTGCCCATGAGGATGAACCCGAGCAGGACGCGCGTGAGGCTGCGCTCGAGCAGCAGGTAGACGCCGGTCGCGAAGAGCACGCCGATGGCGAGCACGAGGACGACGCTCGGGGTCATGTCGATGACGTTCACCGGCGGCCACCCCCGATCGAGTCGGGCTCCATGGCCTCGAGCGGCCCGGTGTCCTCGCCCGGCTCGCGCCCGGCGGCGGCGCGCTCGGCGTGCCGGTCGATCTCCGCCCCCAGGGTCCGCAGGATGTCGAGGACGAGCCCCACGACGACGAGGAACACGCCGACGTCGAAGAACAGGGACGTGACGAGGTGGATCTCCCCCACCAGCGGGAGCGCGATGTCGTACGCGTCGCTGCCGAGCACGTTGCCGGTGAGCAGGAACGCGACGAGCCCGACGCCCGCGGAGAGGAACAGGCCCGTGCCGAGCAGCAGGCCCGGGTGCACCGGCGCCGCCTCGCCGAGCTCGTACCGGCCGCCCGCGAGGTAGCGCACGATGAGCGCGATCCCGACGACCAGACCGGCCGCGAACCCGCCGCCGGGGGCGTTGTGGCCGGAGAACAGCAGGAAGAGCGCGAAGACGATCATCGCGTGGAAGAGCACGCGCGTGACGACCTCGAAGATCACCGAGCGTCTCTGGGGCGCGAGCGTGCGCCCCGCGCTGAGCCACACGAGCATGCGCGGCTGGTCCTTCTCGGTGACCCCGCGGCGGCGCAGCGCGGCGCCCGGGTCCGCTCCGCCCTCGCTCCACACGCCCGAGCCGGACGACGTCGTCGCGGGCTTCGCGCCCGACGCCCGCAGGATCTCGCCGCTGCGCGTGCGCAGGAACACCAGCGACGCGACGCCGGTCGCCGCCGCCAGGAGGACGGAGATCTCGCCCATCGTGTCCCATGCGCGGATGTCGACGAGCGTCACGTTGACGATGTTCTTGCCGTGCCCGAACTCGTAGGCCTCGGCCGGGAAGTCGACGGAGATCGGCGTCGCGACGCGCGCGAGCGGCGCGACGACCGCGAAGCCCATCATGACGACCGCGACGGCGAGGCCGATGCCGATGCGGACCCACCGGCTCGCGGCGAGCGGCCGGTTCGAGAAGTACGCGGGCAGGCGGCGCAGCACGAGCACCATGACGACGAGCGTGATCGTCTCGACCAGCACCTGCGTGAGCGCGAGGTCGGGCGCCCCGTGCAGGAGGAAGAGGACCGCGTTGCCGTACCCGGCGATGCCGACGAGGATCACGGCCTTGAGCCGGCGACGCGAGCGCGCGGCGAGCACCGAGGCGATGCAGATCGCGGCGACCGCGACGAGCTGCGCCGGACGGTCCCAGGCCTTGAGCTGCTCGGGCCACGCGGTCTGCGCGACCATGACGACTCCCGGCCCCAGGACGAGGACCACGAGGATCGCGCCCAGGTAGAAGGGCAGGGAACCACGCTGGGTGACGGCGGTGACGTCCGCCGCGAGGTCGTCGAGCTTGCGCATGACCTTGCGGTACGTGACGTCGGCCTCGGGGCCCGTCCACAGGGACGCCTGGAACCGCTCGACGCGCGCCCGCTGCCAGAACAGCACGACGCCGACCGCGAGGACCAGCACCGTCAGCGCGAGCGCGGGCGTGAAGCCCGCCCACAGGACGAGGTGCCCGGGCTCCCCGACGGGGTACGTGTCCGCGTAGGGCGCGAGGAGCTCCTCGCCGAAGTGGGGCACGAGCGCCGTGGCGAGGCCGAGGACCGCGAGCACGACGGCGGGCCCCACGAGCAGGACGGGCTGGCGGTGGATGCGCGCCGGGTCGATGGGGGGCTCGTCGGCCTCGACCGCCGGGCGGCGCGCGGCGGCCGCGCGCAGTCCCACGTGCTCGTTCGCGCGCGCCGGCGGCGTGCCGAGGTGCGGCTTGGACGCGAACGCGCCCCACCAGAACCGGATCCCGTACGCGACCGTGAACATGGACCCGACGACGACCGCCCACAGGACCACCGTGTCGGCCCAGACGGGTCCCTCGCCGTGCAGCAGCGACTCGAGCGCCGCCTCCTTCGCGACGTATCCCGCGAACGGCGGCAGCCCGATCATCGACGCGGTCGCGAGCCCGCCCGCGACCGCCGTCCAGGGCAGGGCCCTGCCCACCCCCGTGAGGCGGCGCAGGTCGCGCGTCCCGGTCGCGGCGTCGACCACACCCACCACGAGGAACAGCGACGCCTTGAACATCGCGTGCGCGCCGATCATCGCGAGCCCGGCGAGCGCGGCCCCGCGCGTCCCGAGGCCGACGAGCAGGATGATGAGGCCGAGCTGGCTCACCGTGCCGAACGCGAGCACGAGCTTGAGGTCGTACTGGCGCAGCGCGCGATAGCCGCCGACGAGCAGCGTGCCCGCGCCGAGCGCGATGACCATGGTCCGCCACACGGTCGTGTCGGAGTAGGCGGGCGCGAACCGCGCGACGAGGTAGACGCCCGCCTTGACCATCGCGGCGGCGTGCAGGTAGGCGCTGACGGGGGTCGGCGCGGCCATCGCCGCGGGCAGCCAGAAGTGCAGCGGGATGAGCGCGGACTTGCTCGCCGCGCCGATCAGGAGGCACACGATCGCGGCCGTCACCGCGCCGCCCGTGGGCGGGTCGGCGATGATCTCCGACATCCGGAAGGTGCCGCCCTGGACGCCGAGGATCACGACGCCCACGAGCATCGCCAGACCGCCCGCCGTCGTCACGACGATCGCCTGCATCGCGGCGCGACGGCTGGCCTTGCGGTCGGCGTAGTGCCCGATGAGGAGGTAGGAGAAGACGGTCGTGAGCTCCCAGAACACGAACAGGAGCAGCATGTCGTCCGCGGTGACGAGCCCGACCATGGCCCCGGCGAACGCCGTGAGCACGCCGCCGAACCGCCGCAGGCCCTGCGCGGTGGGCGAGAAGTAGGCCGAGCAGTAGACGAGGACGAGCGCGCCGACGCCGCCGACGAGCAGCAGCATGAGCCACGACAGCGTGTCCATGCGGAAGGCGAGCTCGAGGCCCAGGCCGGGGACCCACTCGACCACCTGCGTGGGGTGCTCCCCCGACATCACCCGGTCGGTCCAGGCGAGCGCGTAGACGGCCGCCGACGCCGGCGCGAGCGCCATGACGAGGAACGCCCGGCGGCCGAGGAACGAGACGAGTGCGGGCGCGCCCAGAGCCATCACGAGATGGGCAACGAGCACGTAGAGCACGGGCCGCTCCGTCCGGGTCGGGGGCGGGGTGGGCAGGCAGAGCCGGGGGTCTTGCTGGACTTGTCATCGTCGCACCCGCGGAGGGGAGTCGCAGGGCACGACAGTTCACGGCGACGGCGATGCCGTGCCGAGAGTTATTTTACCGACTCCTCAGCCCTGCACGGGCCCCGCAGCCCGGACCGTGACCGATTCCTCAGTCTCCCGTCACAGATCCTCGGGATCCACGAGGAACTCGGCCTCGTCCGCGATCTCGCCCCCGACGGCGCCGTACAGCGTCCGGGTGACCTGCGCGACGACCTCCGCCGCCCGCTTGCGCGCGACCTGGTGGTCGAGCGACGGCTGCTCCTGCTGGGACTCGACCAGGTCCCGCGGCTCCCACCGCACGCGGTAGCTCACGGCGCCGTCCGCCGTCCACGGCAGGCCGCGCAGCAGCAGCGGCAGGGCCTCCTCGCCGCCCACCTCCACCGCGACGAGCCCGTCCATGCCGAGGTCGACGATCAGCCCGTACCCGTCGAGGACGGCACCCGTCGTCAGCGCCTTGATGTCGACGTCGTCCGCGGCCGCGTGGATCGCGCGCCGCAGCGCGGGGTCCATCTTCTCGCCCGGGTACAGCGGCAGGTCGGCGATGCCCTTCGGCGGTCCCTCGTACGACTTCCCCTCCGTCGCGAGCCGCGTGCGGGGGTTGAGCCGCGCGACGAGCGCGAGCGCGGCGTTGGGGTCCAGCCAGACGTCCGAGTACAGCGTCATGTCGATCGCGACGCCCGGGTCGGGCGTGAGGACGACGCCCGCGCCGGCCGGGTTCCCCACGTCGGTCCGCACCGACCCCCCGAGGCGGCGCGCCGCCGCGACGAGGAACGCCACGACCCGCTCCTCCTCGCGCACCGGCAGGCCGCCGGGGAACGCGCGCCCGACGCCGTCGCGGTCCCCGCCGCCCGGGTAGGGGGCGTCTCCGCGCTCGCGCGGGCACACGACGTCGAACACGAGCGTCGTGCCCGGCGGCAGCCCGGTCCCGGACCCCGCGTACGGCCCCGTGACCGTCGTGTGGCGCGACGTGCGCAGCACCCCCGGCGCCCCGGGCGCCGCGGTGCGGGCGGGCGGCACGAGCGGCTCGGTGCCCTCCGGCGCGACGTCCCAGCGCGCGCCCGCGAACCGCGAGAGCGCGAGCGTCTCGACCTCGTCCACGACGACGTCGGCCGGGAGCCCGAGCAGGTGCCGCGCCTGGTACGACTGCGCGGCGCCGGGTCCGTCGGGGTGCGGCAGCGGCGGGAGCGGGCTCATGCGGTGCGGTCCTCCGGTCCTCGGGTCCTGCGGGGTCGAACGACGTCCGACGCGGCGTGCCGCGCTCAGACGTCGGTGCGGTGGAAGCTCTGCCACGAGCGGGAGGCCGTCGGGCCGCGCTGGCCCTGGTAGCGGGAGCCGTAGACGCTCGAGCCGTACGGGTTCTCGGCGGGCGACGACAGGCGGAAGAAGCAGAGCTGCCCGATCTTCATGCCCGGCCAGAGCGTGATCGGGAGCGTCGCGACGTTGCTCAGCTCGAGCGTCACGTGCCCCGAGAACCCCGGGTCGATGAACCCGGCCGTGGAGTGCGTGAGGAGGCCCAGCCGGCCGAGGCTCGACTTGCCCTCGAGGCGCGCGGCCACGTCGTCGGGCAGCGTCACCGCCTCGAACGTGGACCCGAGGACGAACTCCCCCGGGTGCAGCACGAACGGCTCCGCCGGGTCGACCTCGACCAGGCGCGTGAGGTCCGGCTGGTCCTGCGACGGGTCGATGAACGGGTACTTGTGGTTGTCGAACAGCCGGAAGAACCGGTCGAGGCGCACGTCGATGCTCGACGGCTGGAGCATCGACGGGTCGTACGGCTCGAGCTGGACGCGCCCGGCGTCGAGCTCGGCCCGGATGTCGCGGTCGGAGAGCAGCACGGCCCCACGCTAGCCGACGACGGCGAGTCCCCGGACCGGTCGCCGAACCCTGGATCCGCGGTCACCCCACGGTGCGGAATCCGGGTTCGGCGAGTGGTCACGCGCGCAGCGGGCGGCCCGTCGAGTCGACCGAGTAGTAGCCCGTCTTCGAGGTCAGGTAGAGGATGCCCTCGACGAGGCCCCAGATCGCGATGACCGGCGCGGCGAAGCCGAACGACAGGACCGACACGAGCAGCATCGTCAGGCCGATGCCCGTGTAGCCCAGGTAGAACCGGTGGATGCCGAGACTCCCGACGAGGATGCCGAGCAGGCCCGCGGCGAGGCGCGACTTGGCCTGGGGGTCGTACGCGGGGTCGAAGCCGGGCTGCCCGTACGGGCCGGGCTGCGCGTACCCCGGCTGCTGGCCGTAACCCTGCTGCGGGTAACCCTGCTGGGGGTAGCCCTGCTGGGGGTCGGCGCCGTAGGCCTGCCCCTGCGGCTGGCCGTACCCCGCCTGCGCGCCGGGCGTCCCGTACGGCTGCTGGCCGTAGGCGTCCCCGTAGCCCTGCGGCTGGCCGTACGCGTCACCGTAGCCGGGCTGCTGCTGGTCGTGCCCCGGCGCCCCGCCCGACGGCGTCGCCCCGCCCCCGTAGACCGGGTCGCCCGGGGCCGGGCTCCCCTGCGCGGGGTCGGGCTGCTGCTGGTACGGGTTCTCGGACAAGGCTGCTCCTCCGGCGTGCGCCGCACACGGGCGCGGATCGGGTCGTCGTGCGGTCGGGTTCTGGCATCACCGGCGACGTCCGCTATGATCGGGGCGCGCGCTGGTTCGCCGAGGATCCTCCCAGAGGGCCCGGGGCGGACGCCACCAGCGCCGCGCGGGTGTAGTTCAATGGTAGAACTTCAGCTTCCCAAGCTGATAGCGCGGGTTCGATTCCCGTCACCCGCTCAGCACACGAGAGCCCCGCACCGAACAGGTGCGGGGCTCTCGTCGTCATGGCCAGGCGGCGAGCAGGTCGTCGGCCGTCCACACCCGGGACAGGCGCGAGTCGTCGTCGGCACCGGCCGGGCAGACCGCGACGAGCGGGGTCGCGGCGCCGACGCCCGGCACGTGGACGGCGTCGGCGGCGAGCGCCGCGACGTCCCGCATCGTGAACGGCGTGCGGGCGTGCCACTTGATGCTCCCGACGAACGCGATGGCACGCGCGGGGCGCGCGTCCGCCGCGACGAGGTCGATCTCGGGGGTGTTGTTCCGCGGCCACCACCCTCCGACCTCTCGGGCACCGGGCCAGGCCTCGTCAGGCAGCAGCCGCGCGAGAGCCTCCCGCACCACGGGTTCGATCGCGCGACCGCGCCAGGACGAGAACGTCCCCTCGAACCGGGCGGCAGCCAGGTCGGGTCGACCGCGGTCGATGTCCGGGAGCGCGGGCTCGACCATGGCGAGCCAGAACCGCAGCGCCGGGTCGGAGACCCGCCAGCGCCGGTCCTTCGTCGCCGCCCGGGTGGAGAGCGGCTCGTCGGCGGCGATCACCCGCTTCTCGGCCAGGAGCCCGAGCGACCGGTCGAGCGTCGTCGGGGAGATCGAGCCGTCGAGAGCCTGGAGGATCCGCGAGTAGGCTCGTTCGCCCTTGCCGCCGATCGCCGTCAGGACCAGCCGGGCGTGAGACGTGGTCGGCAGCTCGCCGTCGAGGACTCTCGTCCCGGAGACGACGAGCGCACTCGTCGGCCGCTCGTACGCGCGCCGCACGAAGGCCACGGGCGGCTCCTCCGGCTGCCACTCCTGCGCGACGAGCGGCTGTCCGCCCGTGACGAGGAACGCGTCGAAGGCGTGGGCTCCCGTCAGTCCCGTCATCCGGGCGACGTCCCGAGGAGACAGAGCACGCAGCAGCATCTCGGTCGCGCGCCCGTGGAACGGTTGGTCCGGACGCCCGAGCGCCTCCATCATCGCCAGGTCGCTCCCGAGGAGGAGCAGCAGCACGGGCCGTCGCGAGAGCTCCCGGTCCCAGACGCGCTGCAGCTCCCCGGCGCCACCCTGGATCCCCTCGAGCAGCCAGGGCAGCTCGTCCACGACGACGATCGCCGGAGACTCCGCGGGGAGAGCGGCGGCCAGCAGCCGGAGGGCGGCGGTCAAGGACGCGGGCCTGTTCCCCTCGGCGACCACGGCACCGGGCAGGTCGGACTGCGCCACGGCCTCAGCGAACGCGGCGAACTCGTCGCCCGCGGGAGCGTGCCGCGCCGCCTGGAAGTAGACCGACGGCACCGCCTCCCGCGCGATGAGCTCGGTCACCAACCGCGACTTGCCGACGCGGCGGCGGCCTCGCAGGAGCACGGCGACGCCGGCGTCCGCGCGCCCACCCGTCCGGACGACGTCCAGCTGGTGCGCGAGCTCGCGCAGCTCCGTCGTACGCCCGACGAATCCCACCATGAGACCCCCTCAGATCAAACCCCCGCCAAGAATACTAACTTTTGTGGGGGCATCAAGCGCCGAGCCCGGGGTTGCTCCTCACGGCGACGGTGACGTGGGGAACGACCCCGGGCTCGGCGGTCAGGGGGGCGTCAGCCCAGGATGCTGCCTGCGGCCTTCGCCGAGGCGGCGAGCGATCCGGTGAGCGGCAGGTCGGGGAGGATCACGGCCTGGGCGGCGTGGTAGACGTCGGGCTTGCCGACCCACGTGACGCCGTCGGGGCGGTTGGCCGTGTCGAGCTCGTGGTGCCACGAGCCACGCTCGGGGTCGACGAGGAACCGGTCGATCCACGCCCACCAGCCCGCGGCGGCCTCGGTGAAGCGGGACTCCCCCGTGACCCGGCCGAGCACGTCGGCCGCGGCCACGGCCTCGGCCGCGACCCAGTGGTAGCGGCGCGGCTCGACGGGCACGCCGGACCAGTCGACGGTGTACACGAACCCGCCGCCGTGCTCGCCGTCCCAGCCGTCCGCGACGGCGCGGTCGAACAGCGCGACCGCGGCCTCGGTGCGCGCACCGGGCGTGCCGGAAGCGATGTCGACCTGCAGGAGGAGACGGGCCCACTCGAGCCCGTGCCCCGGCGTCGACCCGTACGGCTTGAACGGGTCGCGCGGGCGGTCGGCGTTGTAGTCCGGCAGGGGGTTCCAGTCCGCGTCGAAGTGCTCGGGGATGCGCCAGTCGTTCTCGCTCGCCCAGCCGATCACGCGGTCCGCGATCGACGCGGCGCGGCCGAGCCACTCGGCGTCGCCGGTCGCGTCGTGGGCCGCGAGCAGCGCCTCGACGGAGTGCATGTTGGCGTTGACCCCGCGGTACTCGTCGAGCGTGGTCCAGTCGCGCGACCACTCGTCCGCGTGCATCCGGGGCCCGGGCTCCCAGAACCGCTCGTCGAGCACGGCGAGCGCCGCGTCGAGCAGCTCGCGCGCGCCGTCGCGGCCCGCGATCGTCCCCGACGCCGCGGCGAGCACCACGAACGCGTGCGCGTACGCGCTCTTGGTGCCGTCGACCGCCCCCTCCTCCGTCGCGGCGAGGTCGCCGGGGCGGGGGCCAGGGCCGCGCGAGGACACCCAGCCGCCGTACTCCGCGTCGACGAGGACGCCCCGCAGGCCCTGCAGCGCCTTGTCCGCGAGCTCGCCCGCGCCGGGGACGCCGAGCAAGGACGAGAAGGCGTAGACGTGCGCCATGCGCGACGTGATCCACGTGTGCACCGGCCGCGCGAGGTCGGGGACGTCGTCGTCGTCGAGCCACTGCGCGGCGCCGTCCGACCGCAGCGAGGCCGCGCCGAAGTACAGGAGGTCGGCGAGCTGGTCGCGCCGCCACGCCGTGAGGTCGGCCGTGGGGTCGACCCGGGGGGCTGCTGCGGGCGAGGGCTGCTCGGACGGGTGCTCGGTCATGTCTCGGTCCTTCTCGTGCTGGGAACGTGGTGCCGCACCGGGCGCGGTGCCGGTACGGCGCGGTGCCCCGGGACGATCATCCCGGGGCACCGCCGGTGGTGCATGCTCACCTCACGCCCCGGAGGCCGGGGCGTGAGGTGGGCTCAGGGTTCAGCCGCAGGTCACGGCCGCGTAGTCCGCCGTGATCGACGCCGTCACCCCCTGGTCTCCACGGGTCGCCTCGACGGTGACCGTGCCGGCCTCGACCGACGTCGCCCGCGTCGCGAACGACTGGTAGGCGTTGGCCCCCGGCGCGACGGCCGCGAACTCCTTGGTGCCGAACGGCGTGACGAGCCGGATCGCGACGGGCGCGTCCTCGCCGTTCTCCGCACGGACCGCGACGTACGCCTTGCCGGCGAGGCAGCGCGTGCTCACCGTGACGTCGATCGCGAGCGTCGGCTGGCCCTCGGTCACGGTCACCGGGACCTCGACCACCTGGCTGGTCCAGCCGTCGTCGACCACGACGTACGCGGTGTACGTCCCGGGCGCCGCGTAGGCGTGCGAGCCGGAGACCGACCCGTCCGTCACCGTGCCCGCCGCGACGTCGGAGCCGTCGCCCCACGTGACCGCCGCGCGGAGCTCGGCGCCCTCGCGGCCGCCGGTCACCTGGGCGAGCACCGCGTCCGTCGACTGCCCGACGGCGAGGGTCACGCCGTCCGCGGCCGTCACCTCGAGCGCGGGGTGCTCGGCGAACGTGCCGTCGTGCGCGACCGCGACCACGTGGATGCGGCCGTCGCGCGAGAGCTCGCCCGGCTGGTCCGGGAGCGTGAGGCTCACGGCCCGCTTGCCCTCGGGGAGCGTGATCGGCGCCGTCGCGAAGAACGCCGCGGGGGTGCCGGTCTGCGGGCTGCCGCCGCGCAGGCGGTTGTCCGTGACCGCGACGGGGATGTTGCCGAACACCGGGTTGCGCGCCGCGCCCGACCAGTCGCCGAAGCTCAGGTCGATGGGCTGCGACGAGCCGTCGTCGAAGGTCAGCACGCCCTGGGCCTGCTGGTTCTTCTCCGTGCCCGTGCCGATCACCGAGAGCTGCTCGGCGTCCGCGGGGACCTCGAGCTCGATGGTCTGGCCGTCGCCCGTCGCGTTGTCCGGCTGGCCGGCGGGGATCGCCGGGACGTCGAACGCGAGGTCGGTGCCGGGCACGGTCGCACGCTGGCCCTGGACGAAGCCCTTCGCCGCGAGCTGGGCCCGGTCGAAGAAGACGCCCTGGCCGTCGCACGAGCCGACGGTCGTGCCGAGGTCGCCGATGCAGACGTTGTCGTACGCACCGAGCAGCGAACCCTCACGCAGGAGCGAGACCGTGACGTACGAGGAGGCCGAGACGGGCTCGATCCCCTCGCCCGAGACCGTGACGGTCACCGGGTAGACGCCCGGGGCGGTCCACGAGTGCGCGGCGTTCACCGCGTACCCGCCGAACGCGCCCGCCTGGAGCGAGCCCGCGACCGGCTCGGAGCCGTCGCCGAACGCGACCTGCACGTCGAGCGCCGACGCGTCGCCCTCGACCCCGGTGAGGGTCGCGAACGAGCCCGAGACCTCGCGCCCGGTGACCGTGTCGCGGTCCGGGGCGGCCGAGAGCGTCAGCTCCTCGGCGCCGGAGGCCTTCGGGTCGGCCAGGAGCTCGACCTCGGCGAGCGACAGCGCGCCCGATCCGGAGGTTGCGGTGACGCTCACGCGGTACTGCGCGAACGCCGTCGGCTCCGCGACCGTGAACGGCCGCGTCTGGAGCGCCCAGCGGAACTGCTCGCCGGACCGCTCGTCGAGCGTCGTCCAGGTCTCGCCGTCGTCCGAGCCCTCGAGGGTCCACGCGGACGGCGACGCCGTCCCGCTCGCCCCGGAGGTCAGCGTGTACGACTCCACCGTCGGCCGGATGCCGTTGCCCGCCCAGGTGATGGCCGGGGTCGTGGTGGCGAACGTCGTGCGCGTGCCGGACGTGTTGTCCGTCAGCGCCGCGGCGCTCGTGGTCGCGTCACCGTCGGCGACGGTCGTCGTGCCGAGACCCGACGTCGTCGCGTCCTGGACCGGTGCCGGGGGCTCGTCGCCCTCCGTGAGCGACGGCGGGGCGTCGTCCTCGCCGGTGCCCCAGTCGGACGGCTCCGGACCCATGACGAAGTCCAGCGTCGCGCCGCCCGAGAGGTCGGCCTGGGAGAGCGACGTCGAGGTGCGGGCCTCGCCGTCCACCGCGAGGGACTGCACGTAGACGTTGTCCACCGAGTTGTTCTCGGCGTTGACCACGAGGTCGCCGTCCGGCAGGTGCACGGTCGCCTTGTCGAAGAGCGGCGAGCCGACCGCGTACTGGTCGGAGCCGACCTGGAGCGGGTAGAAGCCGAGCGAGGCGAAGATCCACCACGACGACATCTCGCCGTTGTCCTCGTCGCCCGGGTAGCCCTGGCCGATCTCGCTGCCCACGAACAGGCGGCGGGTGACCTCACGGACCTTCTCCTGAGCCTTCGAGGGCGCGCCCGCGGCGTCGTACAGCCACGGGATGTGGTGCGACACCTGGTTGCTCATGCCCCACATGCCCATGCGCACGTCGCGCGCCTCGCGCTGCTCGTGGATGCCGCCGTTGCCGGCGCCCTTCTCCGGGGTGGAGAAGAACAGGTCGAGCTTGTCCTCGAGGCCCTGCTTGCCGCCGTAGAGGTTCGCCAGGCCCTGGCCGTCCTGCGGCGCGTGGAACGCGAAGTTCCAGCCGCTCGTCTCGGTGTACCCGCCGCCCCAGGCCTCGGGGTTGTAGGTCTCCGGGTCGACGGCCCACGTGCCGTCCTCGTGCCGCGGCACGAAGAAGTCGACCTCGGGGTCGAACAGCTCGACGTAGTGCGTGGCGCGCTCGAGGAAGTACGCGGACTCCTCGCGCAGCGCCTCGCGGCGCTCGTCCGGCGTGGCCGGGTCCTCCGCGAGGGCGGCCGCCATGTTGCCGATGCCGAAGTCGTTGACCAGGCCCTCCAGGCCCCACGACACGGACTCGTGCGTGGACTCCGGGGTGAACCCGAGGAACGGCGACGTCTGCAGGCCCTTGCGGCCCACGGCGTTGTTCGGCGGCGCGACGGACGCGTTGCGCAGCGCGGCGTCGTACGCCTCGAGCGCGGAGTCCGTCGGGAGCGAGCCCTTGAGGTACGCGTCCGCGAACGCGACGTCGGAGCTCGTGCCCGTCATGAGGTCGGCGTAGCCCGGGGAGGACCAGCGCGCGATCCAGCCGCCGTCGCGGTACTGCTGGACGAACCCGTCGATGAGCTCGCCCGCGAGCTCCGGGTAGAGGAGCGAGTACGCCGGCCAGGCCGTGCGGTACGTGTCCCAGAACCCGTTGTTCACGTAGATCTTGCCGTCGACGATCTTGGCGTTCGTCTGCGTGTCCGTCGCGGAGCCGGTGGTCGCGGAGACCGGGCTCGCGTACTTGTACGCCGGCGCCTGCGCCGTGCCCGTGTTCTCGAACTGCGAGTTCGGGTACAGGTTGAGGCGGTAGAGGTTGGAGTACAGCGTGACGAGCTGGTCCTCGCTCGCGCCCTCGACCTCGATGACGCCCAGGCGGTCGTTCCACGCCTGCGCGGCGGCGGCCTTGACCTCGGTGAAGGTCTTGCCCGTCACCTCCAGGTCGAGGTTCTTGCGCGCCTGGTCGAGGCTGATGAACGACGTCGCGACGCGCAGCTCGACCGTCTTGTCGGACGACGTGTCGAAGGTCGCGAAGCGCGCGTCCGCGCGGTTGCCCGCCGCCGTCCCGACCGCCGTCGGACTACGGTCGAAGGTGCCGGCGACGAACATGCGCGTACGGCCCACGGACAGGCCCGAGCCGTTCTCGACCCAGCCGGAGATCGTCCCCGTGGCCTGGTCGTACGTGAGCTTGGACGAGCCGTCCACCTTGTCCACGAGCACGTGGCCCTTGGCACCGGGGTAGCTGAAGCGGAGCACGGCACCGTGGTCGGTGGGCGTCGCCTCGATCGCGGACCCGTTGGTGAACGTGACCCCGTAGTAGTCCGGGCGCGCCGTCTCGTCCGCGTGGTCGAACTCGAGCCCGCGCGTCGAGAGCGTGGCGTCGGGCGTCCCGGACGCCGTCGACGGGAGGAACGTGAGCTGGTTGCGGTCGCCCATCCAGGGGCTCGGCTCGTGCGAGATCCCGAAGCCCTGGAGGACGGGCTTGTTGTTGGCGTTGTTGGCCTTGTGGTACTCGTACAGCCAGCTCTGCGAGGACGCGTTGGTGTACGGCGTCCAGAAGTTGAAGCCGTTCGGCGTCGCCGTCGCCGGGATGTTGTTCCCGCGCGAGAAGCTGCCCGACGCGAGCGTGCCGCGGCGCGTGTCCACGTAGTTGGCGAGGCTCGACCCGTCGATCGTCGCCGGCTCCGCCGTGATCGCGACGTCGTCGAGCCAGCCCGCGAACTTGGTGCCCGCGTGGCCGCCCGGGTTGTCGTAGCCCAGCAGGACCTGGTCGACGGTCTTGCCCGCGGCGACGTCGCCGAGGTCGATCCGCACGGAGTTCCACTGGTCGGCGTAGAGGATCTTGCCCTCGCCCTGCGCCTGGGCCGTCGCGACCGTCTCGTGCGCGTCGCGCGCGCCGAGGTCGGACAGGTAGGTGCCGTCGGTGAACAGCACGTCCACGGACGCGTACGTCGACGGGTACTGGAGGTCGTCGAGCAGCTCGGGGAAGATCGTGTAGCTCAGGCGGGTGTCCTCGCCGACGACGACGTCCACGTCGTCGTAGAGCACGTTGGTCGCGTAGGTCTCGCCGTCGGCGAGGTGCGAGCCGTCGTACCGCAGCGAGTGCAGGCCGGAGAACCCGACGCCCGCCTTGTTGGTGAAGTTCACGCGCGGGCCGGTGCCGACCTTGGTGTTCATGGGCGCGGCGGAGGGGCCGGCGCTCAGGTCGCCCGAGAGGTCCCACCCGGCGAGCTGCACGATGCTGTCGCCGGAGTTCGCGGTCACGTTGAGGCGCAGGTAGGTGTACGCCTCGGTGGGCTCGTCGAGCTCGAAGCTGCGGGTCTGCTGGCGGTTCGGGAAGTCCTCGTCGGTGCGCTGGTCGAGCGGGGTCCACGTGGAGCCGTCGTTCGAGCCCTCGATCGTCCAGGTCTTCGGGTCACGGCCCGCCGAGTCGTCGCCCGACGTCATCGAGTAGGCGACGAACGAGACCGGCTCCGTGAACTCGTACCGGACCCAGCCGGTCGACGCGAACGCGAGCCACTTGGTGCCGGAGCTGCCGTCCGCGAGGTTCGCGGCGCCCTCGTTCGGCAGGTTCTGGGCGCTCGCCGTGACGGCCTTGAGCTTCCCGAGCACGCTGCCGGGGAGGCCGCTCGTGAACGACCCGACGTTCGCCTGCCAGGGGGCGCCGTCGCGCTCGGCCACCGTGGTGGCGAGCGCGGCCGGGTCTCCCGACTCGAAGGACGACGAGAAGTCCCCGGGCTCCGCGGCGGCGGCGGGAGCCGCTGTGAGGGCCCCCGCCGGGGCTGCGAGAGGAACTGCGAGAGGGACGGTGAGTGCCGCGGCGAGCGCGAGGCCGAGGGGCCTCGCGCGGCCGCTCCCGGAGCGCGCGGCGGCCGCGCGTCCGGGCGGGAGGGGTCTGGTCATGCTCTCGATCTCCTTCGATCAACTGACAGCGCTGTCAGGCTGCAGGGGTGCCCCTGACAACGCGCAGGGGGGAAGCGTTGTCAGGGGCGACCTGAACATATGTGGGAGCGGCGCTCTTTGTCAACGCGTTCGGAGCCCCGAGCGCGAGCGGCGCGCAGGGCCCGACGCTCTCGGCCGTCGTCGACGCAGCACCCCGCGCGGCGTCCGCGCAGGACGTCCGCACGGGGCACCGTCGCACCGCTAGGAACCCGGCAGCGCTAGGCCCCGGGACCGGGAACCTCACCCGTGCCGCGCACGACGAGCCGCGTGGGCACCACGACGAGGCGCGGGGCGAGCTCCGGGTTCTCCGCCCGCGACACCGCGAGCGAGGCGGCCTGCCGCCCCATCTCGACGACGTCGTACCCCACGACGGTCACGTTCAGCAGGTCCGCGAGCTCGAAGTCGTCGAAGCCCACGAGCGCGACGTCCGCCTGCCCGCCTGCGGACACGCGGTCGCGCAGCGCGTGGAGCGCGCCGACGGTGATCTTGTTGTTCGCGGTGACGAACGCCGTCGGGGGTTCCGGCAGGGCCAGCAGCTCCGCCACGAACGCGCGCGCGAGCTCGGCGTCGTGGGCGCCGTCGCGCACGTAGCGCGACGGGTCCTCGACGCCCGCGCCGCGCAGCGTCGCGACGAACTCGTCGCGACGCTCCTGGAACGTCCACAGCCGCGAGACGTCCCCGACGAGCGCGATCCGCCGGTGCCCGTGCGCGAGCAGGTGCGTGACGGCGTCGCGCACCCCGCCCCGGTTGTCGATGACGACGGTGTCCGCGTCGACGCCCTGCGCCGGCCGGTCGATGAACACGACCGGCAGGCCGTCGTCGAGCTCGCGGCGCAGCGACGAGTGGTCGGTCGACGTGGGCGTCACGACGAGCGCGCCGACGCGGCGCTCGACGAGCGCCTCCGTGAGCGAGCGCTCCCGCTCGGGCTCCTCGTCGGAGCTCGTCGTGATGAGCTGGAGCCCGTGATGGCGCAGCTCGCGCTCGATCCCGCTCGCGAGCGCGGAGTAGAACGGGTTCGCGAGATCGCCGGTGACGAAGCCGACGAGCCGCGACGAGCCGCCACGCGCCAGGTCGGCCGCCACCGCGTTGCGGCGGAACCCGAGCCGCTGCGCGGCCTCCTGCACCTTGGCCCGCGTCTGCGGCGCCACGTTGGGCTCGTCGTTGAGGACGCGCGACGCCGTCTTGAGGCTGACGCCCGCGACCTCCGCCACGGAAGCGAGGGTCGGCCGTCGGCCCCCGCGCCCCGCGTGCGGGCGCGCCGCCGCCTCCGTCGCGGTGTCCGTCCCGGCGCCCGGCGCCGTGGCGGCACTCCCGCCCGGTGGGAGCGTGCCCGTGCTCTCCCCCTGCATCACCATCATCAGACCTCCCGTCGACCGCGGATGAGCATGTCGACGACGATAGCGAGCAGGAGCACCGCTCCGGTCACGATGTACCGCGTCGCCGTGTCGAGATTGAGCAGCGTGAGGCCGTTGGCGATCGACTGGATGACCAGCACGCCGAGCAGCGCGGACCACGCGCTCCCGCGCCCGCCGAACAGGCTCGTGCCGCCGATGACCGCCGCGGCGATCGCCGTGAGGTAGGTGTCGGCGGCGCCGGTGCCCTGGTTCGCGGCGGCGAGGCGCCCGGCCGCGAGGATGCCTCCGAGCGCGGCGAACGTGGAGCAGGCGACGAAGCACGAGACGACGGTCCGCCGCACCGCGACGCCCGCGAGGAGCGCGGAGCGCCGGTTCCCGCCGACGGCGCGCACCGACCGGCCCCACCGGGTGCGGCGCAGGAGGACGTCCACCACCACGACGAGCGCGACGAACAGCACGACCGTGTAGCCGATCCCGCGCGCGGTCCCCAGGTAGGCGACCGTGCCGACGAGGACCGCGGCGAGGACGGCGGTGCGGATCGCGATCCGGCCCAGCCCCGGGCTCGGCAGCTCCGCGCGCACGCGGCGCAGGTGGTCGACGACGCGCAGCCCGGCGTACCCGGCCACGACCACGACCACGAGCCCCCAGGCGGCGGCCGGAGCGAGGAAGCCCTGTTGCACGGTGCGCACGAGCCAGGACTCGAACGGGATGTTGATCGAGCCCGTCGGGCCCAGCACCCGGAGCTGCACGCCCGCGAGGACGAGCAGCCCGGCCAGGGTGAAGACGAACGACGCGAGCCCGAGGCGCGTGGACAGCAGCCCGTACCCGAGGCCGACCACGACGCCCACCGCGAGCGCCGCGAGGATCGCGAGCCCGACGGGCCAGTCCAGGTTGACGGTCCCGACCGCCAGCACCGCCGCGGCGAGCCCGCTCACGGAGCCGACCGACAGGTCGATCTGGCCGACGAGCAGCACGAGGACGACCCCGAGCGCGATGATCCCCGTGGGCGCGCTCTGGAGCGTGAGGTTGACGAGGTTCTCCGCCGAGAGGAACGCGGGGTTGATCGCGCCGAGCACGACCCAGATGAGCAGCAGCGCGCCGACGATCGGGAGCATGCCGAGGTGGGCGCCGCGCAGCTGCCGGACGACGCTGCCGGACAGCGCGCCGGTGGAGCGGTCGAGCGCCGCGCCGGAGGTGCGGCCGGGGACGCTCATCGGTGCACCGCCCCGGTGCCGCCGGAGCGCCGCTCGCGCCCCGGGTCGGTCGACGGCCGCGACGGGCCGCCCGGCCGCGCGGGCCGGACCGCTCCGGTCATCGCGGCGAGCAGGTCCTCGTAGGACGTGTCGCCTGCGAACTCGCCGTGCACGCGCCCGAGCCGCAGCACGAGGATGCGGTCCGCGACGGCCTGCAGGTCGCCCGCCTGGTGGCTGATGAGCACGACGGCGTGGCCGCGCTCGCGCAGCTTCTCGATGAGGTTGAGCACCTCGGCCGTCTGCCGGACCCCGAGGGCCGCCGTCGGCTCGTCGAGGACGAGCACGCGCGGCGCGCCGAGCAGCGCCCGCGCCACGGCGACCACCTGGCGCTGCCCGCCGGACAGGGTGCGCACGGGCTGACGCACGGACGGGACGGTCGCGGCGAGCTGGTCGAGCAGCCCCCACGCCTCGCGCTCCATGGCGATCTCGTCGAGGAACGGGCCGCGCAGCGTCTCCTGCCCGAGGAACACGTTCTCGACGACGTCGAGGTCGTCCACCAGGGCGAGCTGCTGGAACACCGCCGCGATGCCGTGCGCGCGCGCCGCCGCGGGCGAGTCGAGGACGACGGGCGCGCCGTCGAGCAGGACCTCGCCCGCGTCGGGCCGGAACGCGCCCGCGACGACGCCCGCGAGGGTCGACTTGCCGGCCCCGTTGTCACCCACGACGGCGAGCACCTCGTGCTCGCGCACGTCGACGTCCACGTCGACGAGCGCGCGGACGCCACCGAAGTTCTTGGAGACCCCGCGCAGGGACAGGACGGGCGCGCTCACGGGGCGGCCTCCAGGAGTCCCGCCTCGACGCACGCGTCGACGTAGTACGGGGTGCAGATCTCGTCGACCGTGTAGACGCCGCCGTCGACGATGACGCGCTGCACGTCGTCGATCCCGACCGCGCGCGGCGCGAGGAGGAGGCTCGGGACGCCGTCGATGCTCGCGGTCGCGCGCGGGTCCTCGCCGCGCAGCACGCGGACGGCGAGCTCGGCGGCGGTGCGGGCCTGCTGGGCGGTCGCCTTGTAGACGGTCATGTACTGGTCGCCGGAGACGATGCGCTGGATCGCCGCGAGCTCGCCGTCCTGGCCCGTGGTGGGCGGGACGGGGTCGAGGCCCGCGGCCTTCATCGCGGCGATCGCGCCGCCCGCGATGCCGTCGCTCGCCGCGAAGACGCCGTCGACGCGGCCGGTGTACTGCGTGAGCTGCCCCTCGACCCACTCGGTCGCCTTGTCGGGGCTCCAGTCGGGGGTGTCGTACTCGGCGAGCACGTCGATGTCCTCTCCCTCGAGCGCGCGGTGGGCGCCGGCGGCGAGCTCCGCGGCGTTCGGGTCGGTCGGCGAGCCCTGGACGAGCAGGACGCCCGGCCGCCGGCCCTGCGCCGGCGGGTCCTGCTCGGCGCGGTCGAGGACCGCGCCCACGAGCGCCTCCCCCATGAGGTACCCGATGAGCTCGTTGTCGAACGAGACGTAGTAGTTCGCGCCCTCGACGAAGCGATCGTAGGCGATGACCGGCACCCCGAGCCGCTGCGCCTGGGCGACGATGCTCACCGCGGCGACCGCGTCGACCGCGTCGAGGACGAGCACGTCGGCCCCGCGCGCGAGCATGGACTCGGCCTGCTGCTGCTGGTTCGCGGCGTCCTGGGCGGCGTTGGCGTACAGGACCTCGCACGTGGGGCAGCGGCGCTCGACGACGCCCACGAAGGTCGGGCGGTCGGTGGTCTCGTACCGCGCGGTCTTCGCCTCGGGGAGCAGGAGCCCGATGGTCCCCTCCGACGGCCCCGCCGGCTCGTCGGGCGCCGCGCAGCCGGCGAGCGCGAGCAGCGCGACCACGACGGCCGCGAGCGCCGTCGTCACGACGCCGCGGGCCCGACGGCGCCGGGTCGGCGCGGGGGGTGTCCCGGTCATGCGCTCACCCCCAGCGACCCGCTGACGCGCGCGAGGTCGAGCGCGACGGCGAGCGCCCCGCGCACCTCGGCGGCGGAGCCGAGCTCGGACGCGACGACCTCGACGGGGCCCGCGGTGCTCGGCACGGTGCGCTGCTCGAGCGCCGTGCGCAGCGGGCCGAGCAGGGCCTCGCCCGCCTCGGCGAGCTGCCCGCCGACGACGACGATCTCGGGGTCGACGAGGTTGCACAGGTTGGCGGCCGCGACGCCGAGGTGCTGGCCGGCGTCGAACAGGACGCGCCGGCACCCCGGGTCGCCCTCCTGGGCGCGCGCGATGACGTCGCGCAGGGTGAGGGGGCCGCGGCTCTCGGAGAGCATGGACAGCAGGACGCCGGCGCCGACGTACATCTCGAGGCAGCCGCGGTTGCCGCACCGGCACACCGGGCCGTTCTCGTCGATCGTCACGTGCCCGATCTCGCCCGCGACGCCCGCGCGCCCGTGCACGACCCGCCCCCCGAGGACGAGCCCGCCGCCCACGCCGTGGGAGACGCGCAGGTACGCGACGGCGTCGTGCCCGACGGCGGCCCCGAACCGGGTCTCGGCGAGCGCGCCGAGGTTGGCGTCGTTGTCCACGGTCACGGGCGCGCCGAGCTCGGCCTCCAGCACCTCGGGGACGACGACGCCGTCCCAGCCGCGCATCATGCCGACCGTGGCGATGCGGCCCGCGCGCACGTCGACGGGCGCGGGCACGCCGACGCCCACGGCGAGGAGCTCGTCGGGGGCGGCGTCGACGGACGCGACCATCTCCTCGACGAGCAGGGCGGCGCGCTGCAGCCCGGTGTCGGCACGGTGGTCGGGGGCGAGCGGCATGCGCTGGTCGGCGAGGACGCGCATGGACGCGTCGGCGAGCGCGACGCGCATGGACCGGGTGCCGAAGTGGACGCCGGCGACGAGCCCGAGGTTGCGCGCGAGCGTGACCTGGAGCGCGCGGCGGCCGCTGCGCGTGGACGGCGAGGTGTGCAGCAC
This sequence comes from Cellulosimicrobium cellulans, assembly GCF_016907755.1. Taxonomy (NCBI): domain Bacteria; kingdom Bacillati; phylum Actinomycetota; class Actinomycetes; order Micrococcales; family Promicromonosporaceae; genus Cellulosimicrobium; species Cellulosimicrobium cellulans. The sequence continues at coordinate 994,830 of NZ_JAFBCN010000001.1, read as the reverse complement.
CCCCGCACCGGTGAGCTCCTTGACGATGTTGGAGACGGTGGCAGGGGACAGCCCGGTGACGCCGGCCAGCTCGATCTGCGTGAGGGAGCCACGCTGCTGGACGGCGCTCACGATCCGAGCTCGGTTGGCCTCACGCAGTGAAGTCTGCGAGCCCGGGGTCACCCGGTCAGCGCGCACGCAGGTCAGGATACCGCCGGGGCACCCCCGTCCAGGTGGGACAGGCCGGGTCGTGGACGCCGAGCCGATCCCCGGAACAAACTGGACAGCGCTGTCACCCTGGGCCAGACTCAGCGGAACCGCAGGTTGCGTGCAGGACCTGACGCGAAGATCACGATTCAGCGACGCTTGCGTTCATTTCTTGACATCAAGCCCGGTCGGGTCGTTGTATGGGCAGCGGGTTCGAGGGCGCGCCGGTGCGCCCGGCCGGTGCGACGTGGTCGTCTCTCCGGTCCCCCAACGACCGAAGAAGGCGTAGGGATATCACGATGCGAATCGATCGCAGGACGAGCGCGACGGTGGCGACGGCCGCCCTCGTGGGTCTCGCACTCGCCGCGTGCAGCGGCGGTGGTTCCGGTGACGGGGGCACCGGCGACGGAGGCGCTTCGGGGGGCGGCGACGAGGTCGAGGTCTTCACCTGGTGGGCCGCTGGCTCCGAGAAGGCGGGTCTCGACGCGCTGGTCGGCGTCTTCAACGAGCAGCACCCCGACGTGGAGTTCATCAACGGCGCGGTCGCCGGCGGCGCCGGCTCGGCCGCGAAGGACCTCCTCCAGTCCCGCCTGCAGGCGCAGGACCCGCCGGACACGTTCCAGGCGCACGCCGGTGCCGAGCTCCAGGACTACATCGACGCCGCGCAGATCGAGGACGTCTCGTCGCTGTACGACGAGTTCGGCCTCAACGACGTCTTCCCGGCCGACCTCGTCGACCGCCTCAAGTCCGACGACGGCGCGATCTACTCGATCCCGTCGAACATCCACCGCGCGAACGTCGTGTGGGCCAACCCGACGGTCCTCGAGGCCAACGGCGTCGACCCGGCCGCGACCTACGCGGACCTGGACGCCTGGATGGCGGACCTCGACAAGCTCAAGGCCGCGGGCGTCACGCCGCTGTCGGTCGCGACGACCTGGACCCAGGTCAACCTGCTCGAGACCGTGCTCCTCGCGGACCTCGGCGCCGAGGGCTACAACGGCCTGTGGGACGGCTCGACCGACTGGGAGGGCGCCGAGGTCACGGCCGCCCTCGAGGACTTCGAGAAGCTCATGAGCTACACCAACACGGACCGTGACGGGCTCGACTGGCCCGAGGCGACCCAGATGGTGATCGACGGCAACGCCGCGTTCAACGTCATGGGCGACTGGGCCGTCGCGGCGTTCGAGGAGCAGGGCAAGACGCTCGGCACCGACTTCACCGCGTTCCCCGTCCCGGGCACGGACGGCGTGTTCGACTTCCTCGCCGACTCGTTCACCCTCCCGGTGGGCGCGCCGCACCCCGACGGCGCCAAGGCGTGGCTCGAGACCGTCGGCTCGCTCGAGGGCCAGGTCGCGTTCAACAAGGCCAAGGGCTCCATCCCGGCGCGCACCGACGCCGACCCGAAGGAGTTCTCGGAGTACCAGCAGACGGCGATCGAGTCGTTCGGCAACGACACGATCGTGTCCTCGCTCGCGCACGGCGCCGCCGCCCCGGTCGCGACGCTGAACGCGATCTCCGACGCGACGAGCAAGTTCACGTCCGGTGGGTCCGACCTCGCGACCTACCAGTCCGAGCTCGCTGCCGCCGCACAGGGCTGACACCGGTCCACCGGAGCCGCCGCGCGTCGTCGGGAACCCTCCCGACGGCGCGCGGCGGAACCGCGTGACCGGAACGCGTCCCCCGGGACGTCGGTCGCCCTCGCGCGCCGCGTCCCCTCCTCACGACCGGGAAGACCCACCATGCTCAAGTCACTGCGACGAGCCGGCCCAGCGCTGCTGATGCTCGCCCCCTCGCTGATCCTCGTCGGCGTGTTCGTGTACGGACTGATCGGCGCGAACTTCACGACGTCGATCACGGACAACCACACCGCCGCGCAGGCCACGGGACAGAAGCCGTCCGTGGTCGTCTGGTTCGAGAACTACTTCGACCTGCTCGGCAGCGAGGCGTTCCAGCACTCGCTGAAGAACCTCGTCCTCTACACGGTGGTGTTCCTCGCGGGGACGCTCGTCATGGGCTTCCTCTGGGCGTGGATGATGGACAAGCCCGTCAAGGGCGAGGGTCTGTTCCGCTCGGTCTACCTGTTCCCCTTCGCCGTGTCGTTCGTCGCCTCCGGCGTCGTGTGGCGCTGGCTCCTCAACTCGAACCAGGACGCGCAGGCGAGCGGCCTGAACCGGCTGTTCCAGATCATCGGGCTCGACTTCCTCCAGAACAACTGGTGGAACAACGTCACCTGGGGCATCACGGCCATCGCCATCCCCGCGATCTGGCAGCTCTCCGGCTACGTCATGGCGCTGTTCCTCGCCGGGTTCCGCGGCATCCCCGACGAGCTGCGCGAGGCCGCCCGCATGGACGGCGCCAGCGAGTGGAAGCTCTACCGCCACGTGCTCTTCCCGCAGCTGTCGCCGGTCGCGCTCTCGGCGCTCATCATCATCGGTCACATGTCGCTCAAGTCGTTCGACCTGATCATGTCGATCTCGAAGCCGGCGAACTACCAGACCAAGGTGCCGGCCGTCGACATGTACGTGTTCAAGTCGAGCTTCGACTACGCGAACGCCGCGGCGGTCGGCTCGATCCTGCTGATCATCGTGGCCGTCGTCATCGTGCCCTACCTGGTCCGCACCAACCGTCAGGAGAAGCGATGACCGACGTCGTAGCCACCTCGGCGCCGGCACCGGACACCGCCGGGCGCCCGATCGACCTGCACCGCACGGTGCCCAAGAACCGGTTCTCCGTGGGTCGCACCCTCAAGTACGCCGCGCTGATCTTCTTCGTGATCATCGTGCTCATCCCGGTCTACGTGCTCCTCGTGACGAGCTTCAAGGGCACCGGCGACGCGTCGCCCGCCCGTGCGTGGTCGCTGCCCCAGGTGTGGACCCTCGAGAACTGGCAGACGGCGTGGACCGCGCTGTCCCCCGCGATCCTGCGCACGCTGCAGATGGTCGTGCCGTCCGCGATCATCGCGGCCTTCCTCGGCTCGCTCAACGGCTTCGTGCTCTCGCGCTGGTCGTTCAAGGGTTCGAACCTCGTCTTCACGCTCATCCTGTTCGGGATGTTCATCCCCTACCAGGCCGTGATGATCCCGCTCAACCAGCTCGTGCTGGACCTGGGCATCCCCAGCGGCGTGCCGTCGCTGATCCTGCTGCACGTCGTGTACGGCATCCCGATCACGACGCTCATCTTCCGCAACTACTACATGACGGTGCCGCACGAGCTCATCGAGGCCGCACGCGTCGACGGCGCCGGGATGTTCCGGACCTACTGGTCGATCATCCTGCCGATCTCGATCCCCAGCTTCGTGGTCGTGCTCATCTGGCAGTTCACCTCGTCGTGGAACGACTTCCTCTTCGCGGTGTTCTTCTCCTCGAGCCAGAACGGCCCGGTCACGCTCGCGCTGAACAACCTCGCGAACGGCGCGCTGCTGCAGAACTACGGCGTGTCCATGGCCGGTGCGCTCTTCGCGTCCCTGCCGACGCTGCTGGTGTACATCATCCTCGGCAAGTACTTCATCGGCGGACTCATGTCCGGCTCGGTCAAGGGCTGACCTCCGGTCGGACCGAGCACGCGGGGGGGGCGGGCGGGACCTGGTCGTACCAGGTCCGGCCCGCCCCTCCGTCGTACCACCACCCACCGCACGACGGCGGTCGCGCACCCCGCGACCGCCGCGCCGCGCGGCGCCCGCGCACCACCGCGGGCTGCCGACGGTCCCCAGGACGACGACGTCTCAAGGAGCCCCGTGTACCGCATGTCGCACGACCCCACCCCGCCCCCACCCACCGCACGACGACGCCGCGGCAGGCTGCTGTCCGGCGCCGCCCTCGCGCTCGCGCTGGTCGCGCCCGTCGGGGCCGCGACCCCGGCGCTCGCCGCACCCGGCGCACCGGCCGCCCTCGCCGCCGCGACGGCCGTCGACCAGATCGACGGGCACGAGGTCTCGTCGCCCGACGGCAGCCTCGACCTCACGGTCGGCGTCGTCGACGGGCGCCTCACCTACGACGTCGTCCGGGACGGCACGACGACCGTCGTCGGTGCGTCCGGCCTCGGCCTGGTGCTGCGCGGACCCGACGTCGACCTCACGTCCGGGATGACCGTCGAGTCCGTCGAGCGCGACGAGGTCGACGAGACGTGGACCCCCGCGTGGGGCACGAGCTCGTCGGTGCGCAACCACGCGAACGAGCTGACCGTGCACGCGCGCCACTCCTCCGGCCTCGCGCTCGACGTCGTGGTCCGGGTGTTCGACGACGGCGTCGGGTTCCGCTACGTCCTGCCCCGCCAGGACGCGCTCGCGGGCGGACCGTTCGTCGTGACCGCGGAGCGGACCGAGTTCGCGCTGCCGGCGGACCTCACCGCGTACTTCATCCGCGCCGGCAAGGACTGGAACGCGGACGAGAAGCACTACAAGGCGGCCCCGGTCGGGGAGGTCCCCGACGCGCAGACGCCCCTCACGCTCTCCCGCGGCGACGACCTGTTCCTCGCCGTCCACGAGGCCGACCTCACGGACTACGCGAGCATGACGCTCGTCCGCGGGGCGACGCCCGGGACCCTGGTGAGCGAGCTCATCGCGCTCCCGGACGGCACCAAGGCGGTGCTCGACGCGCGCGAGAAGGACGTCGTGACGCCCTGGCGCACGGTGCAGGTGGGACGCGCGGCGGGCGACCTCGCCGAGTCGCACCTGGTCCAGAACCTCAACCCGCCGTGCGCGGTCTGCGACGTCGACTCCGACGGCGACGGCACCGCCGACACGACCGACTGGATCGAGGCGGGGACGTACACCGGCGTGTGGTGGGAGCTCCAGCGCCGCGACACGACGTGGACCGCGGGCGCCAAGCACGGCGCGACGACGGCCCGGATCAAGGACTACATCGACCTCGCGGCGGACGCGGGGGCGCGGTACGTGCTCGCCGAGGGCTGGAACACCAACGCCGGGGGCTCCTGGACCAACCAGGACTTCACGACGCCGATGCCCGACGTCGACCTCGACGAGGTGCTGCGCTACGGCGCCGAGAAGGGCGTCGGGTTCGTCGCGCACAACGAGACCCGCGGCTACGTCGACTACTACGACGAGAACCTCGAGCGGATCTTCTCCCAGTACGAGGAGTGGGGGATCCACGCGATCAAGACGGGCTACGCGACCCGCTTCCAGCTCGGCGGCGTCAACCGCAGCCACTACGACCAGGAGGCCGTCAAGCACTACCAGCGCGTCGTCGAGGCGGCGGCGCGGCACGGCATCTCCGTCAACGCGCACGAGGCGATCAAGCCCACGGGCAAGGACCGCACCTGGCCGAACATGATGACCGGTGAAGGCGTCGCGGGCATGGAGCAGCAGAACTACATGGGCGCGAACGGCAACCCGCCGGAGCAGGCGACCATCCTGCCGTTCACGCGCTGGATCGGCGGCCCGGCCGACTACACGCCGGGCGTGCTCGACGTGCTGTGGGACCCGGCGAAGCTCAACACGCGGGTGCAGACGACCACCACCACCCAGCTCGCGCTCTACACGACCTTCTACAGCCCGCTCCAGATGCTCGCGGACACGCCCGAGAACTACGCGAAGCACCCCGAGGCGTTCGAGTACCTGCGCGGGATGCCGGCGACGTGGGACGAGTCGCGCGTGGACGCGCAGATCGGCGACCACGTGACGACCGCCCGCCGCAGCGGCGACGCCTGGTACGTGGGCGTCGTGACCGACGAGGTCGACCGCACGCTCGACGTCCCGCTGGACATGCTCGACGACGGCGTCACGTACGTCGCGGAGGTCTGGGCCGACGCCCAGGACGCGAGCTGGAAGGGCGACCCCACCGCGGTCGAGGTCACGCGGTCCCTCGTGACCTCGGACGACGTCCTCAGCGTGTCGCTCGTCGGGGCGGGCGGGCAGGCGGTCCGGCTCCGGCCCGCCACCGCGGAGGACCTCGCCGGGCTCGCGCCGTACGAGCGCGCCCGCCTCGACCTCGCCGGCGCGCCGGAGGCCACGTTCGACCCGGCCACCGGCACCGTGCGCGTCACGGCCGAGGTCGCCAACGCCGGCACCACGGTCGCCGAGGCGCATCTCGTCCTCGACGGCGAGACCCTCGCGGGCACGACCGCGCGGGTCGGCGGCGGCCAGACCCGAGAGCTCTCGTTCACGCTCGACGCGGCCGACGTGTCCTACGCGGAGCACAACGAGCTCGCGGTCGCCGGGACGGACGGCACGTCGGGCGGGCCCGCCCGGGCGGCGCTCCTGCCGTACCCGGACGGCGCCGCCCTGGAGGCCCTGGTGACCGCCGCTCGCGCGGACGGCGACCTCGACGCCGCGACGGCGGGGCTGCTCTCGACGCGCGTCGGTGCGCTCGTCGCGGCAGCGACCGACGCGGACCTGGGTGCCGCCCAGCGCGCCGCGCAGAGCGTGCGGACGGTCCTGCTCACGCGCTCGACCGAGCAGGTCGGGGGCCCCGCGCTCGCGACGCTCGACGCCGCGGTCGCACCGTGGCTCGGCGAGCGGGTCGGGCTGCCGCGCGTGCTCGCCGACCTGCACGCGGCCGAGGGGGCGGGAGAGCTCACGGAGAGCGACGCCGCCGCCGTCCGCGCACCGCTGGCCGCCGCGGTCCGCGCCGCGACGCGCGACGACGACGCGGCCGTGGGCAGGGCCCTCGCCCGGGCTGCCGGTGCGCTCGCCACCCTGCCTGCCGGGCCAGCCGTCGAGACCTTGGACGGGCTCGTCGCGGCCCAGCGCGAGGAGCTCGTGCTCGAGGCCGAGGCCGGGACGCTGAGCGGGGGCGCGATCACGACGACCGAGCACCCCGGCTACACGGGCACGGGCTTCGTGCGCACCCTCTCCCGCGAGGGTGCGGCCTTCGCCGTGGACGTCGCGGGCGTCGCGCCGGGGACCACCTACGAGGTGAGCTTCCGCTACGCCAACGGCATGGTCGTCGCCCCGCTCGACCGCCAGCTCTCGCTCACGGTCGACGGCGTCTCCTCCGGGCCGGTCCCGTTCCCGAACCTGGGCCAGGACGCCGAGCGGTGGCAGCGCTGGGGCTTCTCGGAGCCGGTCCGCGTGACCGTGGGCGAGGGCACGACGCGCGTCGGCCTGCGCTACGACCGCGGCGACACCGGCAACGTGAACGTCGACCACGTGCGGCTCGTGCCCGACCGCGGGGTCGTCGTCGGGTCGTCCGGCGGCGTCGTCGGCACCACCGCCGACGTGCGCGTGGAGGTGCAGCCGCGGTGCCTGGCCGGCAAGGCGTACGTCGCCCTGCGCGCGCTCAACGGCGAGGACGTCCCGGTCGGGCTCACGCTCGACCTGGCGACCGCGTTCGGCGAGCGCACGGTCTCCGAGGTCGCGCCGGGCGCGTCCGGCTACCAGTCGTTCGCGACGCGGGCGCGGGCCGTCGAGGCGACGACCGCGGTCGTCACCGCGCACGGCGAGCTGGGCGGAGAGCCCGTGGACGCCCGGGTCGCGGTCGACGTGCCCGCCGTCGACTGCGGCTGAGCGGACCGCCCGGTCGGTCGTCACGACGGCCGACCGGGCGAAGTCCGCGGCGCTCCCTTCACTCCCGGGAGAACCCCGCCTATACTCACCTCGACAGCGCTGTCAGGTGACCTCGCGTCACCACGTGCGACGTCGCACCACCGAGAGGAACGCACCGCGTGAGCACCCCCCGCCCCGCCTGAGCAGCGCCCCCCGACCCGCGCGGGGGCGCCGGTCGTCCGACCCTGGACCGGCGCTCCCCGCGCGAACCCGCACCACCCCACCCCGCCCGCACCCGCACCACCCGCCCGAGCACCAGCACCGTTGCCGCTCGACGACGCCCGGAGGCCCCATGACCCGCCCACCCGCCCCGCCACCAGGACGCCGCGCACGACGCCGCGCCACCGCCGCCGTCGCGCTCGCGACGGCCGGAGCCCTGCTGCTCACCCCCGCGGTCGCCCAGGGAGCGCCGTCAGCCTCCTCCCCTGCGGCCGCCACGGCGGGGGTCGACGCCGCGCCCGCGTTCGGTGCCCCCGACGCGACGGCCGCCGACTACTACGGCGCGCTGCTGCGCCACACCCGCTGGGTCGAGACCGTCTGGGACTCGTCGGCCGGGGTGTACCAGCTCAAGGACTTCAACTTCGCCGTCGTGCTGGGCAACGCCGTGCTCCTGACCCACGGCGAGTACGACGCCGAGCTCGCGGGCATCCCCGAGGAGACGCTCCGCGCGCACACGCTCGCCACGATCCGCCACTACGCCGCGAGCAACCGGTTCGTCGACCCGGCGGGCACCTGGGGCAAGAAGCTGTTCTGGGACTCGACGTTCCAGTCGTACTTCCTCGCGGCGGGGACCCTGCTGTGGGACGAGCTCGACGCGACGACGCAGGCGAACCTCACGACCATCGCGACGGGCCAGTCGAAGTACACGGCCGACCTCGACTTCGGCAAGGACCCGCTGTCGGGCTCCTGGACCGCCGACTGGCCCACGGGCAAGCACGAGGGCGACACCGCGCAGGAGGAGGTCGGCGTCTACACGCAGGCGCTCGCCCCCGGCCTCGCGTGGGCGCCCGACGACCCCGACGCGGCGCGCTGGGCCGAGCAGCTCGGCGACTGGGGTCGCAACGCCGCGGGCCAGCCGACGGCCGACCAGAACAACCCGGCCGTCGTCGCGGGCAAGGCCGTGTCGACGAACACCATGCAGACCATCCACGACACGTACCTCGTGGAGAACCACGGGTCGTTCGGCCCGCACTACCAGTCCGACATCTGGCGGTCCGGCGGGCGCAACGCGATCCACTTCCTGCTCCGCGACGAGCCGCTGCCGGAGATCCTCACGCACCAGCCGAACTCGGCGGAGCTGTGGGAGTCGATCAAGCTCGTCATGTCCGACGCGGGCGAGCCGTTCATGCCGATGGTCGCCGACCGCGAGTACCTCTACGGACGCGACGCGATCCCCATGGCGTTCCTCGGCCAGGTGCTGCGCGACCCCGACGCCGCGCGCGCCGAGGCCAACCTCGCGGCCGCGCTCGCGGACTACCAGTCGTACGCCCCGGTGTACCGGCTCGCGAAGTTCTCGGGCGAGCCCAAGTACGAGCCCGAGGCGCGCGCGGAGATCGCCATCTCCTACCTGCTGCACGTCGAGGCCGCCGAGTCGCCCGAGGGCTCTGTCGAGCCGACGCCGCAGGACGAGTTCTTCGAGCGCCTCGCCGGGGTGCGCGACTTCGGCGCCGGCCCCGGGCTGACGGTCCAGCAGTCCGCGGACGCCTGGGCCGCGGCGTCGAGCCGCAAGGGCTTCGTGAAGTTCCCCTGGGTCCCGGGGCACGACTCGTGGCTCTTCCACGTCTCGGGCTCGACCCCGTACCTCTACCCCAGCACCGGCGCGACCGTCGACGAGCGGCACGTGACGACGTACACCGGGCCGCGCGACGGCTTCGAGGGCACGTCGTCGGTGTTCCGGGTCGGCAGCGGGTACGCGGGCCAGGTCACGCTCCCGACCGGGGCCGCCGTCTACGCGTCGACCGGCGCGGGCACGGAGGACGCGAGCCTGTCCGTCCGCAACCTCGACATGAACGGCTACTCCGGGCTCGACGGGTCGCGCACCTACACGACCGCCGAGGGCGAGACCACCGCGACGCTCCCGGTCACCCGGCCGGCAGACCCCGCGGACGCCAAGGCGGCGCGCGTCGACGACCTCACGTTCGCGCCCGTCACGGCGCGGTACGTGCGGCTCCTCGGGCAGCAGGGCCACCCGCAGTACGGCTACTCGATGTTCGCGTTCCACGCCTACGGCGCGGACGAGGGGTCGGCGACCGACCTCGCGGCCGGCAAGGTCGCGACGGCGTCGAGCGAGGACGTCGGGGGCGGCCGGCAGGCCGCGCGCGTCACGGACGGCAACCCGTCGACCCGCTGGGCCGTCGCGGTCGGCGAGCGCACCCGCCCCGACTCGTGGATCCAGGTGGACCTCGGCGAGGAGACCACCGTCGGCGGCGTGCGGTTCGCGTGGGAGGCGAGCGCGGGCGCGCGCTACCTCGTCCAGACGTCGACCGACGGCCAGACCTGGACCACGGCGACCGCCTACGGCAAGGCCCCGGCGGACGTGAACGTGGCCCGCCTCGACACCGTCGACCTCACGCCCGAGGGCGCGGACGCGCCCGCGCCGGTCACCACGCGCTACGTCCGCATGCAGGGCGTGCGCGGCGACGCGGCCTACGGCTACTCGCTCTACCACCTGCGCGCGTTCTCCCCGACCGGGTCGGACGTCGCGGCGGGCAAGCCCGCCACGGCGTCGAGCGCCAACGGCTCGAACCCGGCCGGTGCCGTCACCGACGGCTCGGCCACGACCCGCTGGGCGGTGTCGGTCGCGGACCGCACGAAGCCCGACTCGTGGGTCCAGGTCGACCTCGGCGCACCCACCGCGGTGAGCCAGGTCCAGCTCGGCTGGGAGGTCGCCGCGGGCCAGGAGTACCGCGTGCAGACGTCGCTCGACGGGCAGTCGTGGCACGACGCCGCGTCGTTCCGGTACACGGGCGACCAGGTGCTGAGCAGCGACGGCGACTGGCTCAACGTCGAGGGCGAGGCCGGGTTCGTCGTGCGCGGCTCCGACGCGCCGGTGACCGTGTCGCGCGCGACCGACACGCGCCACGTCGTCCGGCTCACGGACGGCGCGACCGGTCCCCGGCTCGTCGAGATGGTCCCGGGCGACGCCACGGCGACCGCCGCCCAGGCCGGGGCCCGCGTGCCGACGTCCGAGGACCCCGCGGTGCTCGTGAGCGCCGTCGACGGCTACGTCGTGGCGTTCAACCTCACGGGCGCGGACGTCACGACGACGCTCACCGTCCCGCACGACGGCGGCGCCGTCCCGGTGTACGCCGGCACGCAGACCGTCGGGGCGGACGCCTCGACGCTCGCCGTCACCGTCCCCGCCGGCGACGCGGTCGTCCTCGCGCCCCGCGCGACGGTCGCCGCGCACGGCGGAGCGACCCCGGTCGGGGTCACCGTCGCCGTCGACGACGCCCGCTCGTTCCGCGTGAGCGGCGGCGGGGCGCCGGTCGAGCTGCGTCACGCCGAGACGGGCGCGACCCGCACGGTCGGGGCGACGGCGTCGGGCACGCGCGTCACGTTCCGGGACGCGACGCCGTTCCCGGTCGCGGACCGCGCGCTGAGCACCCTCACGTTCCCCGCGTCGGTGCTGCCCGAGGGCATGACGTCACCGTCGCTCGCCGTGGACGGCGACGCCGCCACGGCGTGGGTCCCCGGACCGGACGGCCGCATGGTCACCGACCTGGGCGCCCCGCGCGAGATCGGCACCGTCGTCGCCGCGTGGGAGCGCGGCGGGGCGCCGGAGTCGGTCGTCTCCGTGAGCGACGACGGCCTGACGTTCACCGACGTCGGCACCCTCGGCGCGGGCGACGTGCGCGGCACGCTCGCCGTCGACCGCACGGCCCGGTACGTCGCGCTGAGCACGGCGTGGGCCGACGGCGACCCGGGGCTCACCGCGCTGCGCGTGCTCGCGCCCGGCGCGGCCGACCCGTCGTCGCCCGCACGCGTGGCGGTCACCGCGACGGCCGAGGTCCGGTGCCTCGGCGGCAAGCCGTACGTCGCGGTGCGGGTCGTGAACGACGACGACGCGCGCCTCGACGTCGAGGTCGCCACGCCGTGGGGCTCGAAGAGCTTCCCGTCCGTGGCTCCCGGGAAGAACGCGTACCAGTCGTTCGCCGTCCGCGGCGACGCCGACGGCGAGGTGACGGTCACGGCCGCGCCGTCGGACGCCGCCGACGAGCGCGAGACCGTCGCGACGCCGGAGCACGGCCAGCCGGCCTGCGGCTGACCCGCGGCTGACCACGCCGAACCCGGGGTCGCTCCCCGATCCACCTCCGGATCGGGGAGCGACCCCGGGTTCGGTGCGTCCGGGCCGTGCGCTCATAGCCTGCGCACAGCCACGCGCTACGTTCGCCCCAACCTGCCTCCCTAGCCTCCCGATCGACCGCCGCCGCCCGGGCGGCACCGAGCCAGGGAGACGAGGGTGCTGCAGCAACGCACACGGTCGTCAGCGACCGCACCGACGGGAACCTCCCCCGACGACCCGCCCGGCCCCACGACGGGCACCTCGACGGGCACCGCGACGGGCACAGACCCCGGGCCAGGGGACGGTCCCGGCGACGGCACGACGTCCGACGGGGCGTCACCGGGCACCGGCGCCACGCGCCGCGAGCGCCTCGCGCGTCGCCTCCGCGGCCCGCGCCCGCGCCGTCGTGCGCTCGTCGTCGGCGCGGTCGCCGTCGTCCTCGTCGCCGCGCTCGTCGTGTACCTCACGGTCCTGCGGCCCCGCGCGTCGTCGGCCCAGGAGGCGGGCGCCGCGCAGCCCGTCACCGCGCAGGCGACCACGGCCACGTTCGAGCAGACCGTGACGACGACCGGCACGCTCACGCCGAGCGTGCAGGAGGACGTGTCGTTCGCGGCGGCGGGCACCGTGCAGACGGTCGAGGTCGCCGCGGGCGACACGGTCGAGGCGGGCCAGACGCTCGCCACCATCGACACCCTCCAGCTCGACGCGGCGCTCGCGCAGGCGAACGCCGACCTCGCGCAGGCGCAGGCCGACCTCGCCGACGCGCAGGAGTCGGACGACGGCAGCGACGCCGCCGGGGCAGCGGTCGAGGCGCGCGAGTCCGCCGTCGCGGTCGCGCAGCAGGCGTACGACGACGCCGCGGCGGCGATGGCCGACGCGACCCTCACCGCGCCGGCGGCCGGGCTCGTGACGTCGGTCGGCGTCGCCGTCGGGGACACCGTCGGCTCGTCGTCGGGCTCGTCCGGCGCGACGGGGTCGGGCTCGCAGGGCGGCACCGGCACCGCGCCCGGTGGGTCGACCGGGACCGCGGGCACCGGTTCCTCGTCCGGTGCGTCGTCCAGCGCCTCGGGCACCGCCGCGTTCACGATCGTCGGGACCGACGCGTGGACGGTCGACGTGAGCGTGGGCGAGGCCGACGTCGCGGCGATCGAGACGGGCGACCAGGTCGAGATGACCTCGGACGACCTCGCCGACACCGTGTTCGGCACGGTGAGCGAGATCGGCCGCCTGCCGTCCACGACCCAGGGCGCTGTCGCGTACCCGGTCTCGGTCGTGGTCACCGGCAGCCCCGAGGGCTTGTACGACGGCGTGAGCGTCGACGTCTCGATCGTCACCGAGCGCCGCACCGACGTGCTCTCCGTCCACGCCGCCGCGGTCTCGACGAACGACGACGGCGCGTCCGTGGTCACGCTCGTGGCCGACGACGGCTCCACGTCCGAGCAGGTCGTCGAGACGGGCGAGACGTCGGGCCAGTCCGTCGAGATCGTCTCGGGTCTCGCCGAGGGGGACACCGTCCAGTACACGGCGTTCACGCCCGGCGCGGGCCGGGGGCAGGTCGGCGAGCAGGGCGGCACCGGCGGGCAGGGGTTCCCCGAGGGCTTCGACCCGTCGCAGCTTCCGAGGGGCGGGCAGGGCGGCGGACAGGGATTCCCCGAGGGGTTCGACCCCTCCCAGCTGGGCGCCCGCCCCGGCCAGGGCGGGAACTCGTGACCGCGGCGACGACCGCCGTCGGGCCCGCGAACCCGGCCGCGGACACCACGCCGGTCATCGACCTGCGCGACGCGCGCAAGACCTACCGCACGGGCGACCTCGAGTTCGAGGCGCTGCGCGGCGTCGACCTGCGGATCGAGCGCGGCGAGTACGTGGCGATCGTCGGGCCGTCGGGCTCGGGCAAGTCGACGCTCATGAACGTGCTCGGCTGCCTCGACACGCTCACCTCGGGCACGTACCGGCTCGCGGGCGACGACGTCGCGGACATGGACGAGACGGACCTCGCGAGCGTGCGCAACGAGCAGATCGGGTTCGTGTTCCAGCAGTTCAACCTGCTGCCGTCGCTGTCGGCGCTGCGCAACGTCGAGCTCCCGCTCGTGTACCGGGGCGTCGCCCCGGCGGAGCGCCGCGACCGGGCCGCGGAGGCGCTCGCGCGCGTCGGGCTCGCGGACCGCACCGCGCACCGCCCCGGCCAGCTCTCGGGCGGTCAGCAGCAGCGCGTCGCCGTCGCGCGGGCGCTCGTCGGCGAGCCCGCGCTCGTCCTCGCCGACGAGCCGACGGGCAACCTCGACTCGCGCTCGACAGCGGACGTGCTGGACCTCCTCGACGCGCTGCACGCGCAGGGCCGCACGATCGTCCTCATCACGCACGAGCACGAGGTCGCGCAGCGGTCCCGGCGGGTCGTGCGCGTGCTCGACGGCCTCGTGACGTCGGACGAGCGGGTGGTCGCGGCATGAGCTGGACGGAGACCGCCGCCACGGCGTGGCACGCGATCCGCGCGCACACGATGCGCTCGCTGCTCACGGTGCTCGGCATCCTCATCGGGATCGCCGCGGTGATCCTCACGGTCGGGCTCGGGCTGGGGACGCAGAAGGACGTGTCCGAGGACATCAGCGCGCTCGGGTCGAACCTGCTCATCGTCACCCCCGGGTCGTCCACGGACTCCGCGGGGATCCGAGGCGGGTTCGGCTCCGCCTCGACGCTCACCGTCGCCGACGCCGAGGCCCTCGCCTCGCAGGTCGCGGTGCCCGACGTCGCCGCCGTCACCGCGGAGAAGGAGTCGTCGCAGTCGCTCGAGGCGGGCGACGCCAACTGGACCACGACCGTCGCGGGCGTCACGGGCGACTGGCTCGAGGTGCGCTCGCGCGAGCTCGCGTCCGGGGAGTTCGTCGACCCCGCGTCGACCGACGAGGTCGTCCTGGGTCCGGAGACGGCGACCGAGCTGTTCGGCCGGGCGGACGTCGTCGGCCGCACGGTGAGCATCGCCGGGACGACGTTCGACGTCGTCGGCGTGCTCGAGGCGGCCGGGTCGAGCGCGTCGACCAACCTCGACGACACGGCCGTGATGTCCCTGACGGCGATGACGTCGGCGGTCACGGGCGGGACCGACACCTCGGTCAGCACCATCTACCTCAAGGCGACCGACACCGACGCGATCTCCGCCGCGTACCAGGAGGCCCAGTCCCTGCTCCTCGCGCTGCACGGCGCGAGCAGCGCGGACGCGGCCGACTTCACGATCGACTCCCAGGACTCGCTCGTGTCCACCGCGACGTCGGTCTACCGCACCCTCACCGTCCTGCTCGCCGGGGTCGCGGGGCTGTCCCTGCTCGTCGGCGGCATCGGCGTCATGAACATCATGCTCGTCTCCGTCACCGAGCGGACGCGCGAGATCGGCCTGCGCAAGGCGCTCGGCGCCCCGCCCGGCGCGATCCGCCGCCAGTTCCTCACCGAGGCGTCGATCCTCGGCGTCACCGGCGGGCTCGTCGGCGCGCTCCTCGGCGTCGTCGCCGCGCTCACGCTCCCCGCCGCGCTGGGGTCGTCGATCGTCGTCTCACCCCTGGCGGTCGGCGGCTCGATCGCCGTCGCGCTCGCCATCGGGCTCGTGTTCGGCGTCTACCCCGCCGTGCGCGCCGCGCGCCTCGCGCCCATCGACGCGCTGCGCAGCGAGTGACCGCCCGCCCGCAGCGCCCCACCTTCCCGAACCGGAGACTCCCATGACCCCGCGCACCGCCGCTCCCCCGCTCCCCCGTCCCGCCGCCGACGCCCGGCCCGGCCAGGTACCCGTCGGCGATCCCCGGCGACGCTCGCGCGCCGCGCTCGTCGCGGCGGGCGCCGTCGGCCTCGCCCTCGCCCTCACGGCCTGCTCGGCGTCCGACGCCGCGACCCCCGACCCCGCGACGTCCTCCTCGGCCGCCGAGGACGGCGCACCCGACGCCGCGCTCCCGGGGGGTGGCGGTCGCACGCCCGGCGTCTCGGGCGAGGTCGCCGCCGTCGACGGCACGACGGCGCAGGTCCAGGACGGCGAGTCCCAGACCGCGGTCTCGTGGTCCGAGGGCACGACCGTCACCGTGACCGTGGACGGCACGCTCGCCGACGTCGCCGTCGGGTCGTGCGTCGTGGCCCTGACCGGTTCCCCGGGCGGCGCGCCCGGGGACGAGAGCGACGACACGACCGACGCGGCGGCCACGACCGTGTCCGTGAGCGAACCGGTCGACGGCGAGTGCACCGGCGGCCTGGGCGGCGGCTTCCCGGGCGGCGGGTTCCCCGGCGGCGAGCGACCCGACGGGGCGCCGAGCGACCTCCCCACCGACCTGCCCGAGCGGCCGGACGGCGCACCGACCGACCTGCCGTCCGGCGCACCCGACGGCGAGGGGCGCCCGGGCGGCTTCGGCGGCCTGACGACCGGGCTCGTCACCGCGGTCGACGGCGCCACGGTCACCGTGCGCACGACCACGCCCGAGGGCGAGAGCGGCGAGGAGACCGTGACGGTCGACGACGCGACCGCCTACACCGTCCAGCGCGCGGGGTCCGGGGACGACGTCGTCGTCGGGCAGTGCGTCACCGCGCAGGGCGAGAACGGGGACGACGGCACGCTCACGGCGACGAGCCTGCTCCTCTCCGCGCCGGGTGACGACGGCTGCACGAGCGGCTTCGCCGGGGGCCGCGGAGGCTTCCCCGGCGGCCGCGACGGCCAGGAACGCGACCAGGCCGACCAGGGCGACCAGGGCTCCGGTGGTAGCGATGCGTGACGCGGTCGTCCGCCGGCGCCGCCGGTCACGGCGCCACCGGCTCGTCGCGGCGGGGGTGGCGGTCGCGGTGGTGGGCGCGGGCGGCACCGCCTACGCGCTACGTCCCGCGGACACCCCGTACCGCACCGCGACCGTCGCGACGGGCGACGTCGCGCAGCAGGTGTCCACGAGCGCCACCGTCGCGTCTGCGGCGCGCGCGGACGCGACGTTCGGCACGTCGGGCACGGTCGCGGCCGTCGCCGTGGCGGCGGGCGACCGCGTCGAGGCGGGCGACGTCCTCGCGACCCTCGACGCCGAGGACCTCCAGGACGCGGTCGACGACGCGCGCCAGACGCTCGCCGACGCGCAGCAGACGCTGGCGGACGACCTCGAGGCACAGGCGTCGGGCACGTCGTCGACGACCTCCGCGTCCGGCGCGTCCGGCACCGGGGCCGTGGGCGCGAGCTCTGCGGCGGGCTCCGCGGTCCTGGTCGTCGGCACCACGAGCACCGGCGAGACGCGGGCCGTGGCCGTGGACGCGAGCAGCGTCGACGCACCGGAGCGGGCCGTCGCCGCGGCGCGCGACGCGCTCGCCGCCGCGCAGGCGGACGTGCAGGCGGCGCAGGACGCCCTGCTCGCCGGGTACGCGTCCGTCGAGGACGCGGTGCTCGCCGGCACGACGGCGCTCGGCGCGTCGGGAGCGGCCGTCGAGGCTGCGACGGGCGACCAGGGCGCGTGCGCCGTCGTCCTCGACGCCGACGCCGCCGCGGCGGCCACCGCCGACGACCTCGCCGCGTGCGCCGCGGCGGTCGTGGCCGCGCAGGAGGCCCTGGTCGCGACCGACGCCGCCCAGCGGACGACGGGCACGGCGCAGGGTGTGCTCGTCGACCTCGTCGCCGACCTCGACGACACCGTCGCCACGCTCGGCGAGCGGTCTGCTGCGCTCGACGCGGCGGTCCAGGCCCTCCTCGACGCGCAGGAGGCCGGGGCCGGAAGCGGCAGCGGGACCGGGGGCTCAGGGGGCTCCGGCTCCGGGGGCTCCGCGACGACGCCAGGCCCGGGCGCCGCCGCACCGTCAGGGGGCGCCTCCGGCACGCTCTTGGGCGGGACGTCCGGCGCGGCGCCGGGAGGCACGTCGGGCGGCTCGTCGGGCGGCGGCGACCAGCCCTCCGCGGGTTCCGCGCCGTCGGGGAGCGGTGCGACCGGGCGCGCGGCGTCGTCGGGCACCGTCACGGCCGAGCGCATCCTGGCCGACCGCGCCGCCGTGACGGTCGCGGAGCGGCAGGTGGACGTCGCGGAGGCCGCCGCCGTCGCGGGCACGCTCACCGCACCGATCGCCGGGACCGTGGCGCAGGTCGACGTGGCTGCCGGGGCGTCGGTCGGCACGAGCGACGCCGCGGTGACGATCCTCGGCGACGGCGGGTACGTGCTGTCGTCCACGCTCGACCTCGCGGACGTGAAGGTCGTGGCGGTCGGGCAGTCGGTCACGGCGACGGTCCCGGCGACCGGCGCCGCGTACACGGGGACGGTGAGCAGCATCGCGGTGCTCAGCGACTCGCAGACCTCGACCCCGTCGTACGCGGCGACGGTCGCGCTCGACCCGGTCGACGGCGAGCTGCCGGAGGGCGCGTCCGCGTCCGCCACCATCGCCGTCGCCGCCGTGGACGACGTGCTCGTCGTCCCGACCTCCGCCGTCGCGGCCGACGGGTCGGCGCGCACGGTCCGGGTGCTCGACGGCGCCGAGGTCCGCACCGTGACCGTGACGACGGGCGCCGTCGGGCCGGAGCTCACCGAGATCACGGACGGTCTCTCCGTCGGCGACGAGGTCGTCCTCGCCGACCTCGCCCAGCAGCTCGTCCAGGACGACGACGCGTCGTCGGGGCTGACCGGTCTCGGCGCGGACGGGTCGGGCGCGCGCGGGGGCTTCCCGGGCGGGGACGTCCCCGGCGGGGGCTTCCCCGGCGGCGGGTTCCCACAGGGCGGGGGCGGGTTCGGCGGTCCGCCGTCGGGTTGAGCGCCACGACCGGGGCCGACGTCGTGCGCCGGACAGGTCGGGACCTTCGACCGGTCCGGCGCACCGGGCGGCGGCGCTACGTTCGAGGTCCTGGCAGCGCGGCGGGCGACCCCGACCCGTCGGACTGCCGGGCCGTCGTGCGTCGGAAGGAGCCGCCGATGACCCGCCCCGGCCTCGTGGTCGCCGGACTGAACCGGCTGTCCGTCACGGACTGGCCCGGGCGGCGGGTCGCCACGGTCCTCACGCAGGGCTGCCCGTGGCACTGCGGCTACTGCCACCACCCGGGGCTGTGCGCGGTCGCCGCCCACGGGGCACCGCCGCCCCGGGACGCTGTCCCGTGGTCCGAGGTCCTCGCGTTCCTCGCCCCGCGCCGTCGGCTGCTCGACGGCGTCGTGTTCTCGGGCGGCGAGCCGACCCTCCACCCCGGGCTGCTCGGCGCGATCGACGACGTGCGCGGCCTCGGCCTCGACGTCGGGCTGCACACCGCCGGCCCCTGGCCGGCCCGGCTCGCCCGGCTCCTGCCGTTCGTGGACTGGGTCGGGCTCGACATCAAGCACCTGCCTTCGCGCTACCCCGTCGTGACGGGGACGATCCCGTCCGGGCGCCGCGCGTTCGAGGCGCTGACCGTGCTGCTGCGCTCCGGCGTCGACCACGAGGTGCGCACCACCGTCGACCCGAGCGTGCACTCGCGCACCGAGCTCCTCGCGCTCGGCACGCACCTGCGCCGCCTCGGCGTGCGCGAGTGGGTGCTCCAGGAGGCCGTGCCCGACGGCGCGGCCGCCGCCTGGACCCGCACGCTCGCGGGCCGTCGCCTCGCCGACGTGCTCGACGACACCGACCTCGCCTGGGCACGACGGCGGTCGGCCGCGTGACGGCCATCTCGGCAGTCGTCAGCAGAAGTCGGTAGGTCGTCGCGTCGGCCGTCAGGCCGGGCGGACGGGCTGGCGCAGCACGGTGCGCAGCCTCGCCGGGTCCGTGCGCCGCACGTCGCTCAGGTAGATCTCGTGGTGCGGCCCGGCGAACGTGAGCCCGTGCTCGGGCAGGTAGACGTCGTGCAGCTCCGCGAGCACCGGGCCCTCGTCGTCGTACGACCCGACGTGCAGGGTCTGCACGGACCGGCCCTCGGTGAGGCTCGTGCGCCGCACGAGGTCGAGCGCGGCCGGGGCGTCCTTCTTCGCGCGGACCGTGTCCGTGGCCGCGACGACGAGGTCCTCGTCCACCCAGTCCGGCTGGAGCACCAGCAGCGTCCAGCGCCACGCGCCCTTCTCCCGCCGCACGAACGTGCCCGGGTCGTCGGCCGTCCACAGGCCCTCCAGCGGCCCGACGACGTAGTCGCGGCCCTCCCGCTTGCTCGCGAACTTCACCGCGTACGAGAGGGAGAAGAGCGCCTCGACCGCAGCCCCGTAGGCGGGCGAGGTGTTCGGGTCGCCCTCGCCGTCGACCGCGAGGTAGGCGAGCGTCGGGACGTCCACCTCGACGAGACGCCCGCGCGGCGGGGCGTACAGCTCGCGGTGCAGCGCCTTGAGGTCGACCTTGTCCGACGGCATGCCCCGACGCTACCCGCCGCCCCCCACAGCGGGCCCGGCCGCGCCGCCCCGGGCCGTCGTCGGGGCGGTCCCGGGCCGCTCCCGGACGGCGAGACGGCGTCCCTCCGGCGTGGACGATGCTGGCGCGCCCACCCTGCGCCTGGTATCCACACGGGGTGACCGCCACGCCGCCCCCGCACCCGCCGCAGGACCCCCGCATCGCGTACCCGCCGGCGCGCCCCGCGCAGGCGCCTCCCCCGCCCGGCTACCCCGGCGCCCCGTACCAGGGCTACCCGCCCGTGCCCACGCTCCCGCCGGCCGCGTTCACGCCCCGGTACCGCCGGACGGCGTGGGCCCTGATCTGGGTCCCCGTCGCGCTCATGGTCACCGCCGGCGTCCTGAGCATCGTCCTGCTCGCGTACGCGGACATGGACCCGAGGAACTCCGGCGCCGGGTCCCTGGCGCTCCTCCTCTGGGGCGTCATGCTCGTCGGCGGTCCGCTCCTGCTCGGTGCGTTCATCCCGGGGTGCGTGATGCTGTCCCGGTCGAGCTCGGCGCGCGCCGTCCTGCGGACCACGGGGTACCGGCCCCCGGCCTGACGCACGACACCTCGTCGTCGCCCCTCGGCGCGTGACGACGGGCGCCGCGCGCCGCGCTCAGGTTCCGCTGCGCGCGAGGCCGGGCTCGACGCGCGCGTCGGGGCGCACCGGCGTCACGTAGTCCACGACGGCGCGCACGACCTCCGGGTCGCGCAGCAGCCGGTGGTGCCCGAGGCCCTCCGTCGTGAGGAGCTCGCCCTCGGGCCAGGCCGCGGCGAGCGCGGCGCCGACCGGGTACGGCACCTCCTTGTCGGCGCGGTCGTGGACGACGAGCGCGGGCGGGACCGGGTGGGTGCGCAGCGTCTCGCGCACGTCCAGCTCGGCCAACGGGCGGCCGGCGACGTCGGAGAGCATGCCCTGGAGCAGCTCGCGGGTCGGACGCGAGAGCCGGAGCAGGTCGGCGAACCCGTCGAGCTCGCCCAGCACGTCGGCGATCGCCGCGACGAGCACGAGCCGCCGCGCAGGCAGCCCGTCCCGGACCGCGAGGACGGTCGTCGCGGTGCCGAGCGAGTGCGCGACGACCGCCGTCGCGTCGCCGTGCTCGCGCACCACCGCGGCGAGGGCGTCCGCGAGCTCGGGCATCGTGCTGCGCCGCCGTCCGAGGCGACCGGGCCCGGAGTCACCGTGGCTCGGCGCGTCGAAGGCGACGACCCGGTAGCCGGCGGCCCGGAGGGGCTCGACGAACGCGCCGAGCTGGCCGCGCCACCCGCCCCAGCCGTGGGCCAGGTAGACGACGCCGGCCTCGGCGGGCGAGCCGGTCGTCCTCGGGTCGCCGTCACCGCTCGTCCGCTCCGCGCCGCCGGTCCGGTCCGCCGCCCACGTCTCGACGACGACGCGGGACCCGGCGGCGGTCGTCACCGTGGTGAGCGTGCCGGGTGCGGAGCGGTCGTCGCGGCGTCGCCCCGCGCCGTCGGGCGGGGTGCACCACAGGTCGAGCGCGAGGCGCGCCGCCCGGCGCGGGGAGACCGCCTGGAGGACGGCGAGACGCGTCCGGACGAGCGAGAGCTGCAGCGCGGCCTTGCGCCGGCGCGCCGCGCGACGACGGTCGGCACGAACGGTCGTGCTTTTCTTCGAGCCTGAGACGCCCACGGGAGGTTCCTCTCGGTCGGTGGTGCCGGTTGCGATCAGCGGACGGGGACCGGCGCAGGTGTGCGCGCCGCGTCGAGCAGGGCCTCGAACGCGCGCCGTGCGCGCTCCTCGGCGAGCGGGTCGGCCATGAGGACGTGCGCGTGGTTCACCCCGAGCATGACGCCGTAGAGGTCGGAGGCGAACTGCTCCGGGTCGGCGTCCTCGCGGAAGCCGCCCTCCGCGACGCACGTGCGGAAGACCTGCGCGACGGCGTCGCACAGGTCGCGGTGGTCGCGCACGAGCTGGTCACGGACGGGACCCTGCTGCGCGGAGAGCTCGGTCGCCGCCTTGACGAACAGGCACCCACCGGGGTCCTGACGAAGGTCGCACGCGAGCCACCCCTCGAACAGCGCCCGCATCCGGGGCTCGCCGCGCGGGGTGCGCAGCGCAGGGGCGACCACGGTCTCGATGAACTCGGCCCGCGCCTGGTCGAGGACCGCGAGCTGGAGCGACTCCTTGGAGCGGAAGTGCGCGTACAGGCCGGACTTCGACATGCCCGTGGCCGACGCGAGCTCGCCGATGGTGAGCCCGGTCAGCCCGACGCGGTACGCGGCCTCCACGCCACGGTGCAGGATCGCCTGCCGCGTCTCGTCGCCCTTGGTCACCCGGCGAACGTAGCACGATCGTGCGAAAACCGGGAGACCCTGTCTCTGCGGACAGGTCGACGCCGACGAGGTCGCACCCGTCGCGCGGTCCCCGGCCCGGGCGTCAACCGATCCAGTCGAGGACCGGCCCCTCGACCAGCCCCGCGAGCACCGCGTAGCCCGCCGCACCAGGGTGCGCGCCGTCGCCCGCGCGCACCTCACGCCGCCACGTCGCGTCGCGCGCCGTCCGGTCGAGCACGGAGACACAGGGCACGCCGAGCGCCGAGGACTCGTCGCGGAGCGCGGCGTCCAGCTCGGCCGAGCGCGCGTTGTGGTCGTCGTCGTCCACGGCGACGGGGCCGACCAGGAGCAGCGGGACCGGACCGACGTCCGTCGCGATGCGGCGCAGGGCCGCGAGGGTGCCTGCGACGTCGACACGCGGCCGGGCGTCGACGTCGAGCGCGGTGTCGTTGACGCCGAAGGAGACGACCACGCGCGGCTCCGCAGCCGGGGCGAGACGCGGGGCGACCTCGCGCGCCAGGCGGTCCGCGACCTGCTCCGACGTGTCGCGACGCACCCCGAGGTTGTACGCGGTCAGGGGCAGCGCCCGGGTCGCCGACGCGGCCACGACCCGCCCGACCCAGCCCAGCGCCGACCCGTCCCCCACCCCGGCGACGAACGAGTCACCCACGAAGCACACCCGCACGTCACGGTCCGAACGTCGCACCGGCGCAGTCTACGGTCGCGGCGTCCGACGCCCGTCTGCGCGTCGCGCCGCGGAACGACGAACGGCCCCACCCGTGCGGGTGAGGCCGTTCAACATGAGGTGCGCCCGAAGGGATTCGAACCCCCAACCTTCTGATCCGTAGTCAGATGCTCTATCCGTTGAGCTACGGGCGCCGGTCCTGCTGACCGCTGATCGCTCACCGGCCGTCGAGAACACTACCGTGTCCCCGCCCCGAACCCAAACCGATCCGCCCCCGGACGGCCCGAGGTGACGGACGCCACGCCGTCCGACCCTCGCCGCACACGGCGCGCCGGGCGGTCCCCCCAGGGTCGGACCTCCGCGGGACGACGTCCCGCCCCCAGCCCGACGCGACGGCGCCCGGCGCCGCCGGACGATCGGTCCATGACGTTCACCGGCCCCTCCTCCGTCCCCGGCGGCTCGCCCCTCGTCGCGAGCGCGCTCACCAAGGTCTACGGCTCCGCCCAGACCGCGACGCACGCCCTCGCGGGCGTGAACCTCACGGTCCACCCGGGCGAGTCGCTCGCGATCATGGGCCCGTCCGGGTCCGGCAAGACGACGCTCCTGCACGTCCTCGCGGGCATCATCACGCCGACCTCCGGCTCGGTGTCGTGGCGGGGCGAGGACGTGACGACGCTCTCCGAGGCGCGCCGCACGGTCCTGCGACGCCAGGACTTCGGCTTCGTCTTCCAGTCGGGCCAGCTCCTGCCGGAGCTGCCGGCGGTCGAGAACGCCGCCCTGCCGCTCATGCTCGCGGGCACGGCGCGCACGGAGGCCACGGCCGTCGCCGCCCGGTGGCTCGCGCACCTCGGCCTCGCCGGGATGGAGCAGCGCCGACCGGGCGAGCTCTCGGGCGGCCAGGCCCAGCGCGTCGCGATCGCCCGCGCGCTCGTCGGGTCGCCCGGCGTCGTGTTCGCCGACGAGCCGACCGGGGCGCTCGACCAGTCGACCGGCGCCGAGGTCCTCGACGTCCTCACGCGCGCCACCCGCGACTCCGGTGCCGCGCTCGTCGTCGTCACGCACGACGCGGGCGTCGCGCGCCACTGCACCCGCACCGTGACGATGCGCGACGGCCGCATCTCCGGCGAGTTCTTCGCGCCCGGGGCCCAGCCCGCCCCCGGCGAGGCGCAGCAGCAGCCCGTGGCGAGCCCCGCCGTCGGGCAGCCTGCTCCCCTGCCGCCGGCGCCGCCTGCCGCCCCGTACGACGCCGCCACCCAGGCCGCGATGGCCGCTCACCCGGCCGCGGGGTACGCGCCCGGCGCCCCGGCCGCCCCGAGCCAGGAGAGCGCACGATGAGGACCGTCGACCTCTGGTGGCTCCTGCGCCGTCGTAGCGCCGACGAGCGCGACCCGCAGGGCCTGACGAACGTGCTCGCGATCATCGCCTTCGCCGTGACGACGGCGATCCTGCTCGTCGTCATGGGCGGCTTTCACGCCTTCCTGGGCCGCGCCGGCGGGATCGAGGGCGTCCGCGAGGGCATGGAGGGCGTGACGCCCTACGACGCGCAGTACCCGTTCCTCGCGGGGATCGCGTCGCTCCTGCTGCTCATCCCGCTCGTGACCCTCGGTGCCGCGGCCGCGCGCCTCGCCGTCGCGCGGCGTGACGCCCGCCTCGCGGCGCTGCGCCTCGCGGGCGCGACGACGGGCCAGGTCACCACCCTCACCGCCCTCGACGCCGCCGCGCAGGCCGTGATCGGCGCCCTCGTGGGCCTGTTCGGCTACGGCGCCCTGCTGCCGCTGGTCGCGCAGCTGCGCTTCCAGGGCCGCACGTTCGACCTCGCGGAGCTGTGGGTCGGCGTTCCGGCGCTGCTCGGTGCGGTCGTGCTCGTGGTGGCCGTGGCGCTGGTGTCCGCGCTCGTGAGCCTGCGCCGCGTCGCGATCACGCCGCTCGGCGTCGCGGCCCGGGTGACGCCGCCCGGGCTCAAGGCCGTCCGGCTGCTGTCGATGGGCGTCGCGTTCGTCGCGCTGATCGTCGCGACGAACCTGTCGTTCGGGTCCGTGGCGGTCGTCGTCACCGTCCTCACCGTCATCCTGCTGGTCGGCTTCGCCACGGTGAACGTCGTGGGGCCGTTCGTCATCTGGCTCGTCGGCAAGATGACCGCCGGCGGCGCTCGGCGCGTGCCGACGCTGCTTGCGGGCCGGCGGATCGTCGACAACCCGAAGACTGCGTGGCGCTCCGTCGGCGGCGTCGCGCTCGCGACGTTCATCGCCGGGCTGACGAGCATCTTCGCGCTCCTGGAGCCGGGCATGGGCGCGGACCCGGACGAGGTGCAGTACCTCACCGACATGAAGACCGGCGGGTTCCTCACCCTCGCCATCGCGGGCGTCCTCGCCGCGGTCTCGACCGGCGTCATGCAGGCAGGCCGCGTCATCGACCAGCGCAACGAGTACCGCACGCTCGTCCTGTCCGGGACGGACCTGCGCACGCTCGACCAGGCGCGGTTCCGCGAGACGCTCGTCCCGCTCGTCGTGAGCGTCGGCGTGGCGACGTTCGCGGCGCTGCTGTTCATGGTCCCCGTGATCGGGCTCAACGCGTTCGCGAACGTCGGGGTCGTCGTGCAGTTCCTGCTGTGCGTCGCGGCCGCGTCGGCCCTCGTGCTCGCCGGGGCCGGGGCGTCCCGGTTCGTGGTGCGGTCCGCGCTCGCGACGTCGGGCAGCGCGTAACCTGCCCGGCGTCGTCGCCGCCCACGGATCCTGGGACCCGTGGGCGGCGACGGCACGGTGCCGGGCAACAGAAAAGGCCCCGGGCTCTTCGCAGCCGGGACCTTCCTGAGCGGAGACGGAGGGATTTGAACCCTCGAACGGATTGCTCCGTTACCACCTTAGCAGGGTGGCGCACTAGACCTGACTATGCGACGTCTCCTCGCAGGCTCGGCGGAGAGCCTGCGTCGCCCAGGGTACAAGGGCGTCGCCGCGAGACCAAACCGCCGGGCCCGACGGCGTCGCACACCCTCGACGACCTGGCCCGTCAGGCGGCGAGGTCGCTGAGATCGTCCAGCGTGGCCCCGACGACCGCGCGGAGATCCTCCGACTGGCCGCCCGCGAGCCACCGCGCGCACGCCACCTTGAACGCCGCCATCGCGGCCTGCGCCGCGAGCTCCGCCCTCTCCGGCGTCTCGCCGCGCCCCACCAGCGCCTCGGCGAGCGAGTCGGCGAGGGCCGCGTGCTTCGTGAGCTCCCGCTCGCGGAGGTCCGCGTGGCTCGTCACGATCGCGTCGCGCACGCGAAACCTCGCCGGGTCGACCTGCAGCACCTGCGCCCCCGCGACGAGCGCGGCACGGATGGCGTCGTACGCCGTGGCGGGAGCCGGCGCCTCGTCGACCGCGGCCGACATCGTGCGTCCCAACGCCTCGCCCCCCTGGAACAGCACGTCCCGCTTGTCGGCGAAGTACCGGAAGAAGGTGCGTTCGGTCAGCCCTGCGCGCGCGGCGATCTGGGCCGCCGTCACACCGTCGTATCCCGCCTCGGCGAACAGCTCCATCGCGGCGGCCATCAGGCGCCCGCGCGTGTCCGGTTCCCAGCGTGCCACGGCCCCAGCCTAGTCGATGTCAGCCGCTGACATCGCAGGGTGTAGGCTCATGTCTGTCACTGACATCACGTGGAGGAACCACCATGAAGGTCTTCGTCACGGGCGCGTCCGGCTTCGTCGGGACCGCCCTCCTGCCCAGGCTGGTCGCCGCGGGCCACGAGGTCGTCGGGCTCGCCCGCTCGGACGCCTCCGCCGCCGCGGTCGAGGCCGCGGGTGCCGCTCCCCTGCGGGGCGACCTGGACGACCTCGACACGCTGCGGGACGGCGCCGCCGCGAGCGACGGCGTCGTGCACCTCGCCTATCGGCACGACTTCGCCGACGTCGATGCCGCCGTGCGGACGGACCGCGCCGCGATCGACGCGATCGGGTCGGCGCTGGCGGGCTCGGGCAGGACGTTCGTCATCGCGTCCGGGACACCGATCGTGCCGGGGCGGCCGTCGGTCGAGGCGGACGACCCGGAGGACGGTCTCCTGGCCGCGCGCCTCGAGACCGCCCGCAGGTTCCTCGCACTGAGCGAGCGCGGCGTGCGGACGACGAGCGTCCGCCTGCCCCGCACCGTCCACGACGACCTGGGCCGCGGGGGCTTCGCGGGGATGCTCGTCCAGATCGCCCAGCAGGCCGGGGTGTCCGGCTACGTCGGCGACGGTGCGGCGCGCTGGCCCGCGGTGCACGTCGCGGACGCAGCGCGTCTGTTCCAGGTCGCCCTCGAGAAGGGCCCCGCGCGCGGCGTCCTGCACGCGGTGGACGAGGAGGGGATCACGCTCCTGGACACCGCAACGGCGATCGGCCGCGCCCTCGACCTGCCCGTCCGCGAGGTCGCCGCCGACTCGCTCGGCTTCCTCGGCGCTCTCGCCGCCGTCGACCAGCCCGCGTCGAGCGCGTGGACCCGCGAACAGCTCGGCTGGGCTCCGTCCGGCCGCGGGCTCCTGGATGCTCTCGGCCAGGCCCGCTCCGCCGTCTGAGCACGGCCCGCGCGGCACGTCGGACCCCGCACGCACGGTACCTAGCGCTCGAAGGTCCACTCCCGGTCGGTGAGCATGCGGGCCACGGCCAGCCCGATCGCGAGCGCGACGATCACCAGCCCGGCCTCGACGGCGTAGGCGAGCGCCTGCGCCGTCGCGCCGGTGTTGAACTCGTACACCGCCCGGTACGCCGTGACGCCCGGGACCATGATGACGACCGCCGGCACGGACACCGTGATGCGCGGGACGCGCAGCGCCGGGGCGACCGTCGCGGCGAGCAGGCCCACGAGCAGCGCGGCCGCCGCCGCGGCCGCCTGCGGGACGACGCCGCCGTCCACGAGGAGCAGCCGCCCCACGTTCGCGACCATGCCGATCGACGCGGCACCGAGCGCCATCGCCCACGGGCTGTTGAACATCAGGGCGAACCCGAGCACGCCGAGGAAGCTCGCGACGCTCCGCAGGCCGAGGAACAGCGGCTCCGCCAGTCCGGGCGGCGGCACCGGGTCCGGGGCGAGCCCCGCCGCGGCCGACACGCCCCACACGGCCAGCGCGGCCGAGGCGAGGATCATGAGCGCGTACGTCACGCGCGCGACCCCCGCCGAGAAGTCGAGCTTGGCGAGGTCGAGCGCGCCGGTGACGAGCGCGAACCCGGGCACGAGGAAGAGCACCGCGGAGACGTACCCGGCCTCGTGCCCGCCGTCGACGCCCGCGAGCGCCGACAGCGCCAGGACGAGGACCAGGTAGGCGATGCTCGCGACCGCCGCCGCGAGCATCGTCACGCCGAACTGGTTGATCCCCCGGTGCAGCATCGCCCGGCGCACGCCCTGCCCGAGCGCAGCCGCGACGAGCACCGCGCCGCACTCGACGAGGCCGCCGTTGTTGAGGAACGCGAAGGCCGCGCACGCGATCCCCGCCCAGAGGGCGTTGAGCAGCGCGCCGTACAGCGGCGGCCGCCGCGCGATCCGGTCGAGCTCCGCCTCGACGGTGCCGAGGTCGGCGCCCGCCGGCAGGGCCGCGGAGAACCGCTCGAGCTGCGCCAGTCGGTCGGCGTTGATCCCGATGGACCGGACCTCGGTGAGCTCGGTGCGGAAGATCGGGCCCCGGTACGACGTCGCCGTGATCTCCGTGAGCGTCACGTGGGCGGCGATGTGGTCGAGCCCCAGCGCCCTCGCCGCACGGGTCATGTGCGACTTCACGCGGTAGCTGCCGGTGCCCGCGGAGAGGGCGAGGCGGCCGATCCGCAGCACGGTGCCCGACCGGCGGATGAGGTCGACGGGCTCGAGACCGGCTTCGTCGGCCGGGGAGGGCTCAGGCGTCACGAGGCCATGATCCCGTAGGTCCGTCCGCGCGGCACTCGCCGAAGGTCCCGGTCCCGCGTGCCCAGGGGCCGGGCGGCAGGGACACCCGGTCGCCCGGACGCGACGCTCGTCAGGAGCGTCGCACCCGGCGGACGACGAGGAGCCCGCCTCCCGCGAGCAGGAGCAGCGCCGCCGCACCGAGCAGCCAGCCCGTGTCCGCGCCCGTCGCCGGGAGCGGGCGTTCCGACACGGGCGGCACGCTCGGCCCGGGTGCCGGGGGGCCCGGCGGCTGCGGAGGCGCCGGCGGCTCCGGTGCGGGCGCGCACGCGGCCGCCTCGGACTCGGTCGCGCCGTCCTCGCCGACCACCCCGACCGTGTTGAGGAAGCCGCCCGCCGTCGTCCCGGCCGGGTCGCACAGCAGCGCGTCCGGGACGACGTCGGCCGGCACCTGGGCGACGACCGTCACCCGGTAGCGGTGCGTGGCGCCCGCAGCGAGCGTCGCGCCTGACGTCACCGTCGGCTGGTCCACGCCGTCCCAGTCGGCCGCGACCGGGAGCCCGTCCAGGGACTCCACCGACGCGTCCCGCACCACGATGCCGCTGCCGAACACGAGCCGGTCCACGAGGTCGTACGTCCGCTCCACGCCCGCTGTGCTGCTCACCACGACCTCGTAGGCGATGCGGAACACGCCGGGCTCGACCAGGTCCGGCCCCTCGACCACGCTCTTGGCGACGTCGAGCGCGGTCGGCCGCTCGTTGGTGAACGTGCACAGCACCGTCTCGCCGGGCAGGACGTCCACGGTCGCGGTGGCGCCGTCGACCGTCGTCGACCCGCTGGACCCCACGCACACGAGGTCCGCGAGGGTCCAGCCCGGGGTCGCCGTCTCCGTCACGGTGTACGTCCCAGGCGCGAGCGGACCTGGCGAGAACGGCTCGTCGCCGTCAGTGAGGGTGAACGGGGTCGGCTCGCCGCCCTCCGGCGCCCACTCGAGCCCGAACTCCTGCTCCGACCCGGCGGGCTCGGTGACCTTGTCGACCACGAGGGTGCCCCACGGCGTGTTCGTGTAGGTGCACACGACCGTCTCACCCGGGTCGAGGGCGATCGTCCCGACGCCGGCCGACGCCTCGGACCCCGTCCCGTCGGGGTCGCCGTCGACGCACGTGAGCGCAGTGTTCTCGAACCCGTCCTGCGGGACCTCGGTCACGACGTACGACCCGGGGGCCACGTCCTCGAAGGTCGCGGTCCCGACCCCGCCCTCGGTGCCGATCGAGAACTCCTCCGGCTCCTGCCAGTCCCCGGTGAAGTCGAACTCGCCGTCGGCGCCGTCGACGACCTTCGTGACCACGATCGTCCCGTGGCGCGCGTTCTCGGCCGTGCACGCGGCCACGTCGCCCGGCCCGACGGAGAAGTCGGAGAGGTCTGCCAGGGGGAACGGCTCCCCTCCGCCCGCAGGGGTGACGACGCACGTCAGCGCGCCCTCGACCCAGCCGGGCCCGTCCGACTCCACGAACGAGTACCGCACGCCGGGGACGATCTGCGGGAGTCCGAGCGTCACCGTGCCGTCCACCGTCGTCACCGGCACCGTGATCGGGTCGACGGCGCCGTCGAGGTCGGTGAGCACGAACTCGAACGTCCCGTCCCCGCCCAGGGAGGTCTTCGTCAGCGTGCCGCTCCCCTGCACCGCCGTGTTGGTGAGCGTGCACGCCAGGTCCAGCCCCACCGGGGCGACGAACTGGATCCCGGGCGTGCCGGGTTCGGTGTCCACGACACCGGTGCACGCGACCTCGACCGCGGTCCAGCCCGGGACCTGCGCCTCGGTGATCGAGTACGCGGTGCCCGGGACGAGCCCGGACCACGTGACGAGACCCGCCGCCTGGCCGGTGCCCGAGGCAGTCTGCGGCGACGTCTCCCCCGCGGGCACGGGGTCGATCGCGACGTCGAACGACCACGGCAGGTCGCCACCGATCCCGGTGGCCACCTTCGCCACGGAGATGCTCGACGGGGCGACGGTGTTCTCCACGGCGCAGGCGACCGCCTGCCCGGGGGTCGCCTCGAGCTGGAACCCGGGCGTCGCGGGGTCCGCGTCCGTGAGGCCGTCGCACGTGACCTCGCCCCGCGTCCAGCCCGGCGGGGGCTCCCCGGCCTCGCGCACCGTGTAGAGCACGCCAGGGACGAGCTCGCCCCACGCGACCGTCGGCGCCGCCGTCGTCGCCGTACGGCCGTCCGCCGTGCCGTCGGGAGCCACGAGCTCGACGTCGACCGCCCACGCGAACGCCGGATCGGCACCCGCGACCGTCTTGGTCAGGGTCAGCGACGCCGGTGCCGCCACGTTCGTGAAGAAGCAGACGATCACGCCGCCGTCCGGGAGATCCACCGTGACCCCGCGCCCGTCCGCGGTCGGGGACCAGAAGTCCGCGTTGCACTCCAAGGACCCGCCCTGGAGCGACCAGCCCGGCACGTCCGCGGGCTCGGTGATCGTGTACGCGCCCTGGTCCAGACCCTCGAAGGACCGCAGCGCGACGTTCGGCGGCGTGGAGCTGCCGCTCAGGACGAACGGTGTCGGTGCGCCGTCCGCCGGGGCGAAGACGAAGTCGAAGTCCTGCTCGTACTCGACCGGGACGGTGCGCTTCACGACCGCGATCGACCCGGGTGTGACGTTCGTGAAGAAGCAGCGCACCGTCTCGCCCGGGAGCACGGTCAGGTCGATCGTGCGACCCTCCGGGTCGGCGGAGTGGTCCTCGCCGCCGTACGTGCACGCGAGGTCGGCCAGCAGGGTCGCGGGCAGCTCGTCGTCCGTCAGCTCCTCGATCGTGTACGTCCCCGCGGGCACGCCCTCGATCGTGTGCTCGTAGAGCGTCCCGTCGCCCTGCTCGACCGTGATCGCGAAGTTCTCGTTCCCCGGCAGGTCGCTCGTGAAGTCGAACGTGCGCCCGTCGACCCCGTGCGCCTCCTTGGAGACGATCACCGTGCCGAGCTGCGTGTTCGTGAACGTGCACTCGATGTTCTGCCCGGCCACCGGGGTGACCGTCACCGCCTGCTCGGTCGGCGTCGACGGGACGGAGCACGCGATCCCCGGGGGGAGCCATCCCGGCGTCGCCTGCTCGGCGACCGTGAACGGCACGCCCGCGGGCACGGAGAAGGACACGCTCTCGCCGTCGTGGAGCGTGAAGCCCGCCTGCCCCGTCGCCTCGAAGGAGAACGCCTGCGGCGACCCGTCGGGGTCCGTCTGCTTGGTCACCGTGACGACGGCGGCCGCGTTGGTGATGACGCAGTCGGTCGTGCCCAGGGGCCGCACCGGGAACCGGTCCGCCGGATCGTCGAGCACGAACTGCTCGGGCGGCCCGCCGCCCGCCGGGACCGCGGTGCACACGACGGACTGCAGGTCCCACGGGGGCGGGACGTCGGTCTCCGTCAGGGAGAAGCCGGAGCCGAAGAGGACGTCGTCGAACCGGACGGTCTCCCCGCTCGCGAGCGTCCCCGAGACCGTGGGCACGGGCGGCGGCCCCGGCTGCACCGGGCCCGTGTCGCTCGCCACCGCGAAGCCGAACCGGGCGCCGGTGTCCGCGCTCTGCGGGACCGTCGCCTTGGACACGGTCAGCGCACCACAGTTGGCGATGCGCATCCGGTCCGGAGCGTGGTCGGCGAAGTCCTGGATGTTCGCGCTCGGCGAGTTGCCCGTGCGCGTGAGCATCTCCGAGACCTCGTAGGTCGCGCACTCGGAGGGCGCGAGGACGCCCGCCGTGTTCAGGTCGATGGCGAACTCCCCGAACGTCTCCTGCGGTTGGTTCGTCAGGGGCGGGCCCTCGGAGCGCACGCCGACGGCCCAGGCGAAGTCCACCGAGCCGGCGTCGGGCGCCCAGGTCCCGGGCCCGAGCGGGTTCGCGCACCCGTCGCCCGCCGTCGGCGCCCACCGATGGACGGCGGCCGTCGTGCCCGACGACGCGTAGTTGAACTCGAGCAGGATGTCGTCGCAGCGCCCCGGACCGGGTCCCTCGAGGTGCTGGAAGACGCTGACCTCGCCCGCGCCCGAGTAGCGGGTCCAGTACCCGTAGAGGATCGCGTGCCGCATCCCGTCGTCGTCGACGACGTACTCGAGCCCGTACGCGGTCGAGCACAGGTCGCCCTTCGCGTTGGGGTTCGCGGGCCCGGGCCGCCACGGGTTCGTGCTCGGGCTCTGGCTCGGCGGCGCGCCCGTCTGGTCGGGGTTCGCGTTGCACGACTCGGCGAGACTCCCGTTGTCCCAGGCGAAGCTGGCCTGCACGATCCCCGACGACTCGAACCCCTGCGGCGTCGTGTACGGCCCCGTCGGGGTGAACGTGAACGCGCCGTCGGGCTGCACGCCGGTGAGGAAGTCGTCCCAGTTGAACGTCTCGGGCGGGTTGCCGGAACCCGACGTCCCGTCGATCTCCATGCCGGTCTGCAGGCCCGACGGCTCGAGCGTGGCGGCGTCTGCCGTCGGCGGAGGGGTGAGCGGCACCAGCACGACCCCGAGCAGGAGCGTGGCGGCGAGCCCCGCGAGCAGGCGCCGCGCGCCCGGGCCCGGCGGAGGCCGACGGCGCCCGTGCGCCACACCGGTCGTGCTCGTCATGGGCCGCTCCCCCGGAGACCGCACCTCGCCCGCTGCTCACCCGGCGCTCGGACGCGCCAGGTCGCGTGCCCGGTCCGTCCCGGTCGCGCGTCCCCCCGCCCACCGAGCCGTCCGCCGTGGCGACGCGCGCACGGACGACCGACCGTCCACGCCCGAGGCCGACGATAGTACGACGGCATCCCGGTCGCGCGGGGACCGTCGGGACGCGCGTCGGGCCGGGTCCGGAGCGTGGCTCCCGGACCCGGCCCGACGTCCTGCGGAGGGCGAGGGATTCGAACCCCCGGTGCGTTGCCGCACAACGGTTTTCAAGACCGTCACATTAGGCCGCTCTGTCAGCCCTCCCGGCGAGCCATTGTGGCACGCCCGGCCCCTGCACGACGACGGCGGGCCGCCCCGTGAGGGGCGGCCCGCCGTCGTGCGTCCGTACCGGGAGCGAGGGCGGTCAGGCCGCCCCGCGGAGCTGGCGCATCGCGAGCTGGACCAGCGCGATGAGCGTCTGCTTGGTCGCGGCGCGCGACCGGGCGTCCGTGTAGAGCATCGGCACGTGCGCGGGGATCTGCAGCGCCTCACGCACGTCCTCGAGCTTGTGCTTGGCCACGCCGTCGAAGCAGTTCACGCCGACCACGAACGGGATGTTGCGCGACTCGAAGTAGTCGATCGCCGGGAAGCACTGCTCGAGCCGGTCGGTGTCCACGAGCACGACGGCCCCGATCGCGCCACGGACCAGGTCGTCCCACATGAAGAGGAAGCGGTCCTGGCCCGGCGTGCCGAACAGGTACAG
Source organism: Cellulosimicrobium cellulans (assembly GCF_016907755.1). NCBI lineage: Bacteria > Bacillati > Actinomycetota > Actinomycetes > Micrococcales > Promicromonosporaceae > Cellulosimicrobium > Cellulosimicrobium cellulans. The sequence continues at coordinate 960,387 of NZ_JAFBCN010000001.1, read as the reverse complement.
CCACAGGTTGCCCGGGAGCGACACGCGGCCGAAGTCCATCGCGACGGTGGTCGTGGTCTTGCGGTCGGACACCCCGCCCGCGTCGTCGACGCCCACCGAGTGCTCCGTCATCGCAGCCTCGGTGTTGAGCGGCTCGACGTCGGAGATCGACCCGATGAACGTCGTCTTGCCGACCGCGAACCCGCCGGCGACGACGATCTTGACGACCGTGGGCGCCGTGCGTGCGGCCGCCGGGGCACCGGCGGGCTGAGCCGCGGCCGGGGTCTGCGTCGCCGCGGTGGGCTGCACCGGCGCGACGGAGGGGGCAGGCCGGGCCGGGGCCGCGGGCTGCGCCGCGGCGACGGGCTGCGGCGCCGTGCGCGGCTGTGCCGCCGCCTGAGCGACCGGTGCCGGCGCCGCGGCCGTGGGCGCCGGAGCAGGGACGGTCGGCGCCGTCGACGGCGCGGCGGGACGCGCCGGGACGGACGCCACCGGCGCCTGCGCCGGCACGCCGACGGGCGCGCTCACCGGAGCCCACGCGGTCTGTCGGACCGCCGCCTGGCCACCGGGCACACCTCCGATCACCCCGGACGGCTGCCCGGCCTGCGACGCGCTGCCCGAGCCGTCAGAGGGTGGAAATGCCATTGAGAACACTCTCCAAGACGCTCAGGGACAGGCCCGAGTGGTTGCTGCCGTGACCCGTGTGGACGTTGAGCGGGGTCGACGTGTGGACGGTGATGTAGTTGTCCTCCTGCAGGTCCGCGACGAGCACCTTCGTCACACCGAGCGGGAGGCGCAGGAGCGCGGAGAGCTCGGCGATCGAGACGTACGTGTGCGCGGCGTGCTGGAGGATCGAGCGCTTCTCGGGCGGGAGCCCGAAGCTGTTCACGGCGCCCGGCATGACCTCGACGAGCGCCTCGAGCGGGAGGTCGGACGTGGCGGAGCGCACACGACCACCCGTGACCGCGTACGGGCGGACCGTCGCCGCCTCGTACCCGTCGTGTGCTCCCATGCTGCCGAAAGGTACGTTCGTCATCGATCAGTCCTCATCCCACCGGGGCTCGCGTCGCGCCGTCGACGGGAAGGCTACCCCGCATCTCCGAGATGAGCTGCGGCGTCAGGGTCGCCTCGGTGCGGGAGACCAGGAGCGCCATCTCGTAGCCGATGAGGCCGATGTCGCAGTTCGCCTCCGCGACGACGCCCAGGACGGACCCGTTCGAGACGTTCATCAGGAACAGGAACCCGTTGTCCATCTCGATGATGGCCTGGCGGACGTTCCCTCCGTTGAGCTGGCGGGCCGCCCCACGGGTCAGGCTCGACATCCCGGAGACGATCGCCGCGAGCTGGTCACCGCTCGTGCGGTCGAGCTGGTCCGACATCGCCATGAGCAGGCCGTCCGCCGACACCACGAGCGTGTGCCGGCTGCCCGGGACCGTCCGCACGAAGTTGTCGAGCAGCCACCCGAAGTTGGTTGCCTCGGTGCTGAGCGCGTTCACTCTTCCTCCTCGTCAGTTGCCGCAGACGGCATGTCGTCACCGCGCCTGCGGCGCTGAATCAGGGACATAATCCATGCCCTGGGGGCTCCAGGTCGAACTCGTCTCGTCCTGGCCCTCGACGCGACCCCGGGCCGTGGCCGACTGGAACGCCGACAGACGGGCTCGGAGCTGCTCCGGGTCACGGTCGATGCGAGCCGTGAAGCGGTCGACGTAGCCCTCCCGCTCCTCGCCACGAGCGCGTCGGGTCAGGCCCGACGTCGTCGTGCCGTCGACCGTGAGGGGCTGGTAGATACCGTCGCTCGGGTCCGCCAAGGTCGCTTCCTGGAAGTCGGTGCTGCCCTGCAGCAGGGTGGACATCTCCTCGTACAGCACCGCGGACGCCATCCAGTCCGACCGCGCCTCGACCGAGTCGGCGATGTACCCGGGCTCCAGCGGCTCGATCGCCTCCCCCGCCTGCCTCCGGACGAGCGGGGTCGGCGGGCCGTACCCCGTCGCAGCCGGGCCGGGTGCCGGCTCCGGGGCCGCGAAGGACGTCTGCGGCACCGCGTAGCCGGTGCCCGCGGGAGGCGCGTCCTGCACCGGTGCGAGCGCGCGCGTCTCCTGCACCGGGGCCGCGAACGACTCCGGGGCGAACGGCGACGCGGTCGCACCGCCCGCAGGCTGCCCGGTCCGCGGCGCGAACGCCGACGACCGCGCGGGGGCCTGCTGCTCCTGCGGCAGGGCCACCGGAGCCGGGAGCGGGGACTCCGCGACGACGGGAGCCGGCGCGGGCGCCGGAGCCGGAGCCGCGAGGATCGGGGACGGGGCCGGTGCCACCGGTGATGAACCCGCGGGGCGCGAGGCCAGAGCCTCCGGGGACGGCCCGGCCGGGAGCGCCGGCGTCGCCGTCGTCCGGGGACGCCGACCGAAGAGCCCGCGCTTGCGCGCCTGGCTCTCGCGCAGCGAGCGGCGCGTCGGCAGGTCGGCCATCAGCTCCTCGAAGCGGGGAAGCGCCTCGAAGGTCAGTTCTGCGGGGATGTCCTCGCCCGCCTCGGCCTCGACGCCCGTCGCCACGACCGGGACGTCGGTCGGGACATCGGTCGGGGCCGCGGTCACGGCGTGGTTCACGGTCGGCACGGGAGTCCGGACCGGAGCCGCCGTCGGCTCGGGGACCGCACGCGACCGCTCGGCCAGCGGGACGCGCGCGACGGTCGCCTCGTCGACGGGCTCGGCCGAGACCGCGGGCACGACGCGGGTCGCGTCGAGCGGCGCGTCGGCCACCGACGACGGCGCCCAGGCGTCGGCGGTCGGCTCCGGCGCCCACGCCTGCTGGACGGGCTGTGCGGGCGCCCAGGCGTCGGCGGTCGGCTCCGGCGTCCACGCCTGCTCGGCGGGCTGCTCCGGCGCCCACGCCTGCTCGGGCTCCCAGGAGTCCGGGGCAGGTGCGGCGGCCTCCTGCGGCGCCCACACGTCCTGCGGGACCGGGGCGTCGGCGGGAGCCTCGGCGACCAGCGGGATGTCCGTCGCCGTGACGTCGGGGGCGACGGGCAGCTCCACCGGGTTCTCCGTGGCCGGGCGGTCACCGACCGGGCGGAAGCTCGAGAAGAGCGCGCTGCGCGTGCCCACGTCGAGGACGGGGATCTCGGCGGAGACCGGCTCGACGGGGCTCGCGGCCGGACGCGACCGGCTGGGGAGCGCGGCTCCGACGTCGGCGACCTCGGCGGGCGGGGTCCACGCCTCGTCCCCCGCGGGGAGCTGCTCCGGGAGCGCCGGCGTGGCGAGCGGGGGCAGGACGATCGCACCGGTCTGCGGACCCGACGCGAAGGAAGCGCTCGGCGCCGCGGCGGCGGGGTCGACCGTGCGCGAACGACGGCGGGGCATGCCGGTCTGCGTCGTGCCGTCCGTGAGCGCGTCGAGGTCGACGGGCACGGCGACGGGCGCCTCGGGCTCGACGGTCGGGAACGACGCCGTCGCCGCGGGTGCAGGGACCGACGGCGCGGCCGGGGCCGCGACGTTCGCGGCGGGGAGCGCCGGGAGGACACCCGTGCCGGCGAGCTGTTGGGCGGCGGCCTGCGTGCTCGTCTCCAGCGGGTCCGTCGGCAGCGGGAGCGGCACGTTCGAGTCGGGGACGAAGAGGACGGCCGGGAAGGACACGACGACCTCGGTCCCCTGGTCGTCGCTGCCCGTGCTGAACCGGACCTTCGCACCGAGGCGGTCGGAGAGTCGGCCGACGACGAAGAGGCCCAGGCGCTGGGCGCCGACGACGTCCGACGCCGCGTGCGTCGCGACCTTGCGGTTCGCCTCCGCGATCTCGTCCGGCGTCATCCCGAGACCGTGGTCGCGGACCGTCACGTGGACGAAGTGCTCGTCGCGGCCGGTCGTGACCTCGACGGGCGTGTGCGGCTCCGAGAACATCGTCGCGTTCTCGAGGAGCTCGGCGAGCAGGTGCGCGGCGTTGAGCGCGTTGTGCCCGAGCATGAGCGGGTCGACGACGAGGTTCAGGCGGACGCGGTCGTACAGCTCGATCTCGGAGGACGCCGTACGGATGACGTCCGAGGCCGGCATGGGCTGGCGCACGCGGCGGCCCGAGTCGATGCCCGCGAGGACGAGGAGGGACTCCGCGTTGCGGCGCATTCGCGTCGCGAGGTGGTCGAGGCGGAAGAGGTTGGACAGCGTGCCCGCGTCCTCCTCAGAGCGCTCGAGGTCGTCGAGGAACGCGAGCTGCCGGTTGAGGAGCACCTGGTCGCGGCGCGCGACGTTGACGAACATCTCCGCGATCGAGCCACGGAGCGCGGCCTGCTCGCGCGCGACCTTGATGGTCGTCTGGTTCACGTCGTTGAACGCGGTCGCGAGCTGGCCGACCTCGTCCGTGGACTCCACCGTGATCGGCGCCAGGTCGATGCCCGGGCCCTGGCCCGGGACGGCGACCTGCTCGACGAGCCGCGGGAGCTGGTCACGCACGTCCTCGGCCGCGTCCGTGAGGCGGCGCAGCGGGTTGACGATGGCGCGGGCGATGAGGCCCGCGACGAGGATCGAGGCGATGACGGCCGCGAGGGTCGCGAGGATCGTGACGACGGCGCGGGTCGTCGCCGCGCCCGCGAGGTCGGACGCCTTCTCCGCGGTCTCGGTGCGGACGCCGTCACGGACCGGGCTCGTCTGGTCACGGTCCGCCTGCGACAGGTCGGGCCACTGCACGGCCTGGCTCTTCGGTGTCGCACCCGGGCGCGAACCGGCGAGGTTCTGCCGGATCTGGTTGTAGGTCGCGCCCGGCGTCGCGAGCTGGAGGTCTCCCGGGAGCCGACGGACGGCCGTGCGGGTGCGCGCCGCGAGCTCGTCACCGGTGGTCACCAGGACCGCAGCCTGCTGGCTCGTCTCGGTGCTCTCCACGCCGATCTGGGCCGCGTTGAGCACGGCGCCGGCGAGCGGCTGCTCGAGCGCCTGCTGCGCGAGGAGCTCGTCGAGGAGGACGTAGGTGTCGAGGTACTGCGCGAGGCCGCGGTCCGGCGTGGTGTCGGCGAGCGTGCGGGGCACGTCGAGCGCCGAGTCGATGAGCGCGTTGTACTGCGAGTTGCGCGCGAGCTGGCCCAGGCCGGACCGGTCGATGGCCTGCCGGATCGCCTTCAGCTCGGCCCGGTCCGCGATCGTGTCCTCGACCGCGGCGCGCACGCGCGGGTCGAGGACGGACGTGTTGAGCCGCTCGTAGGCGCGGTCGCGCGCGTCGAGCGCCTTGTCCGTCTTCTCGCGCTGCGCCATCATCTGCGCCTCGCTGTCGTCCGACCCTGCGCTCGCGTCCAGGAAGGAGTACGTGCGCTCGGCCGCGATCTCGGTCCCCGCCGCGTCCTGCGCCGCGAGCGCCCCGACGAGCGCGCTCGTCTGGCTGGCGTCGCGCGCCGACCCGATGGCCTGCGCCGAGATGATCGCGGCGGCGGCGAAGAGGACGAGGACGGGCACCGCGAGGGCCGCAAGGATCTTCCCGCGAACGCTCAACCTGCGGAGCATACGAACCTGCCTCCATCACCCTGGTCCACCCGTTCGGCGGCGCGGTCGGCCCGCGTGGCAGCGGCGCCTCCCGGGCTCCGCTCCCCGGTCGTGCGTACTAACTATCGGTGCACATCCCCCGGACACCTAATCCGCGAGGAGCGTGAACTTTCGTCCCGCCCCCGCGACGCCCCGTCGGCGAACCGGCGCCTCCCGGGCCGTCCGCGTAGTCTCGGCGATGTGCGAGGCGTCACGATATCGGGCCCCGGTGGCCCTGAGAAACTAACGGTTTCTGCGCTCCCTGACCAGACCCCCGGCCCGGACGAGCTCGTGGTCCACGTCGCTTCCGCTGGCGTGAACCGCGCTGACCTGCTACAACGCGCCGGATCGTACCCGCCTCCCCCGGGCGCACCGGACTGGCCCGGCCTGGAGGTCTCGGGCACGGTCGCGGCCGTCGGCGAGTCCGTGACGGGGTGGTCCGTGGGTGACCGCGTGGTCGCGCTGCTCGACGGCGGCGGGTACGCGGAGCAGGTGCGCGTGCGGTCGACCCAGGTGCTGCCCGTCCCCGACGGCGTGGACCTCGTGGACGCCGCCGCGCTTCCCGAGGCGGTCTGCACGGTGTGGAGCAACGTCGTCGACGTCGGGCGCCTGGCCCCGGGCGAGTGGCTGCTCGTGCACGGCGGGTCGGGCGGCGTCGGGACGATCGCCGTGCAGGTCGGCGCCGCGCTCGGCGCCCGCGTGGCCGTCACGGCCGGCGGGCGCGACCGGGCCGACCGGTGCCTCGCGCTCGGGGCGAGCATCGCCGTCGACCACCGTGAGGAGGACTTCGTCGCCGCGGTGCGGGACGCCTCCGGCGGGCACGGTGCGGACGTCGTGCTCGACGTCGTCGGCGCCGCCTACCTGACGCGCAACCTCGAGGTGCTCGCCACGGGCGGGCGCCTGGTGGTCATCGGCATGCAGAAGGGACGACGCGCGGAGCTCGACCTGGGCGTCCTCCTCGCCCGGCGCGCCACGGTGGCCGGGACGACGCTGCGGGCGCGGCCCCCGGCCGAGAAGGCGCGGATCGTGCACGAGGTCCTCACGCACGTCTGGCCGATGGTGGAGGACGGGCGCGTGCGCCCGGTCGTGCACGCGCGCCTCCCGCTCGAGGAGGCCGCGCGGGCGCACGAGCTGCTCGACTCGGGCGAGGTCTTCGGCAAGGTGCTCCTCGTCCCCTGACCACGGCCGCCGACGACCGACGACCGCACAGGGGATCGCGCGCCGTCGGTGCGCGCGTGGGCGCCGCGCGCAAGACTGGACCCATGGCTGACGAACCGCGCGACCCTCGCCCCGACGAGCCCACCGCCCCCGAGCCCGAGACCGGCGCGGAGGACGCCGTCGACGACACCGACGAGCCCGCTCGTGCCACGGTCGTGATGCCGGACGGGACGGGGGTGAGCGTCGTCGAGAGCGACGACTCGACCGACCCCGACCGCAACCCGGCGACAGTCATCGAGGAGCCGGCCAAGGTGATGCGCATCGGCGGCATGATCAAGAAGCTCCTCGACGAGGTCCGGGACGCCCCGCTCGACGAGGCGGCGCGGTCGCGCCTCGCCGAGATCCACGAGCGCTCGCTCACCGAGCTCGAGGAGGGCCTGTCGCCCGACCTGGTGGCGGAGCTGCACCGCATCACGCTGCCGTTCTCGGACGACACCGTCCCCACGGACGCGGAGCTGCGCGTCGCCCAGGCCCAGCTCGTCGGCTGGCTGGAGGGCCTGTTCCACGGCATCCAGACGGCGCTCGTCGCCCAGCAGATGGCCGCGCAGGCGCAGCTCTCGCAGATCCGCCGCGCGCTGCCGCCCGGCTCGTTGCCGCCCATGGGTCCCGGGGGCCCCGGCGGCGTCCCGGGACAGCCCGGCGGGCGTCCCGACGAGCACGACGGGCGGCCGTCGCCGGGCCAGTACCTCTGACGGCCCCGTGCGGGCCCGCCGGTCCCGGGGACGACGTCCCTGGCGCGGCGCTCGTCAGGCCGGAGGTGGGTCGAGCGGGACGTCGTCCCCGGGCGGCGTCCCGTCGGCGCGGCCGCGCGGTCGCGCCGCGGTCATCGCGATGGCCCCGGACACGAGGAGGAGGCCGACCAGCTCGGGGACCGTGGGTACCTGATGCAGCACGACGGCGCCCACGACCGCGGCGGACGCCGGGAGCAGGGCGAGGAGCACGGAGAACGTCGCCGCGCTCACGCGACGCAGGATGACCTGCTCGAGCGCGTAGGGCACGACGGAGGAGAAGAGCGCGATCCCCGCGACGGCCGCGACGTGCCGCCAGTCGCCGAGGACCGGCAGGGCGTCACGCGCGAGGAAGGGCGCGAACACGACCGCGCCCACGGTCATCGCGACAGCGAGCGAGGTGACCCCCGACCCTGACACGGCCACGCGCCGGCCGAGCAGGATGTACGCCGCCCAGCACGCGGCCGCGACGCCGATCGCGGTCAGGCCGACCACGGCGTCCGCGCGCGGGAGGTCGGACTCGATCGTCACCCCGGCGAGCAGCACGACGCCCGCCGCCGCGACCGCGATCGCGCCCCGCTCGCGCCACCCCCTGCCCGTGATCGCGGCCACCGCGACGGGGCCGAGGAACTCGATCGCGACCGCCGTCCCGAGCGGCAGGTGGTCGATCGCGACGTAGAACGCGAGGTTCATCGCGGCGAGCGCGACACCGAAGACGGCCACCCACACGAGGTCGTGCCGGGTCCACCGGTGACGCCACGGGCGGCGCCACGCGAGGAGCAGCACCGCGGACGCCGCGATGCGCAGCCACCCGATCTCGATCGCGCCCGCCACGGCGAACAGCCCGACGGCGATCGCCGCGCCCAGGTACTGCGTCAGCCCCGAGACGACGAAGAGCGCCGGAACCGGAACCCGGTCGAGAAGGGCGGCAGGGCGACGGTTCACCCGACGACTCTAGGCGCCGGCACCCGTCGCGCATGCGGCTGCGGCCCGTCCGACGCGCGGGACGGGCCGCAGCCGCATGCTCGGCGGGACGGGTGTCAGCCCTTGACCGAACCCGCGAGGAGCCCGCGCACGAAGTACCGCTGGAGCGCGAGGAACACGGCCACGGGGACGATCATCGAGATGAACGCACCCGCCGGCAGCAGGTGCCAGCTCGCGCCGCGCGAGCCGGACAGCTCGGCGAGGCGCACCGTGATGGGCGCGGTGTCCTGGCCGGACGCGAACGTCAGGGCGACGAGCAGGTCGTTCCAGACCCAGAGGAACTGGAAGATCCCGAAGGCCGCGATCGCGGGCACCAGCAGCGGCATGAGCACCTGGAAGAAGATCTTCACGTGCCCGGCGCCGTCGACGCGGGCCGCCTCGACCAGCTCGCGCGGGATGTCCTTCATGAAGTTGTGCAGCAGGAAGATCGCCAGCGGCAGCGCGAAGATCGAGTGCGACAGCCACACGGGCCAGAACGACCCGTCGATCCCCCAGTCGACGTACTGCGTGAGCAGCGGGACGAGCGTGACCTGGATGGGCACGATCTGCAGCGCGAACACGGCGACGAACAGCAGGTTGCGGCCCTTGAAGTCCACCCACGCGAACGCGTAGGCCGCGAGCGACGCGAGCGTGATGGGGATGATCACGGCGGGCAGCGTGATGACGAGGGAGTTGACGAAGTACGTCGCGAAGCTCGTCGACCCGCCGAACAGCGCGTCGGTGTAGTTGTCGATCGTGAACTCGGGGTTAGCGAACGCCTCCCACCAGCCCGACCGCCGGATCTCGCGCGGCGGGCGGAACGAGGTGACGAGGAGCCCGAACGTCGGGATGGTCCAGAGGACCGCCAGGACGATCGCGATGATCGACGCCGGTCGCGACGAGACCTTGCGCCGCACCTTCCCCGCGCGGTCGTCGAGGCCCGCGACGATGCCCTTGCCGCTGCCCTCCTCGGCGGTCTCGTCGACGAGCGGGGCGTCCGGGACGGAGGCGGACAGTGGGGTGCTCATCGGATCTCCTCCGCCTGCTTCAGCTGCCGCACGTTGTACACGATGATCGGGATGACCAGGACGAACAGGATGACCGCGAGCGCGGCCCCGAGCCCCTGCTCGCCCTGCCGGAGCGCCTGCGTGTAGAACTCGTTGGCCACGACCGACGTCTCGAAGCGGCCGCCGGTCATGGTGCGGACGATGTCGAAGACCTTGAGCGTGCCGATCGCGATCGTCGTGAGGACGACCACGAGGGCGGGCCGGATGCTCGGCACCGTGATGTAGCGGAACATCCGCATGCCGCCGACGCCGTCGAGCCGGGCGGCCTCGACGATGTCGTCCGGGATGGCGCGGATCGCGGCGGCGAGGATCGTCATCGCGAACCCGGCCTGGATCCAGATCATGACGAGGATGAGGAAGAACGTGTTCGCCGGGGCGCTGAGCAGGAACTGCTGCGGCTCCAGGCCGAGCCAGACGAGCACCTGGTTGAACAGGCCGATCTGCGGCTGGCTCGCCGGCTTGTACTCGTACATGAACTTCCAGATGATCCCCGCGCCGACCATGGAGATCGCCATGGGCAGGAAGATCAGGGTCTTGGCGAACTTCTCGAACCGGGACCGGTCGACGACCACCGCGTAGACGAGACCGAGGAAGGTCGAGACGAGCGGGACGACGATCACCCAGATCGCGGTGTTGCGCAGGACGATCTGGAACTCGTCCCGCGTGAACGCCGTGACGTAGTTGTCGAGCCCGACGAACGCGGAGCCCGTGCGGTTGTAGAACGAGTCCCGGATCGTGCGCAGGCCCGGGTAGAGCAGGCCGAAAGCGAGCATGACGATCGCGGGCCCGGCGAAGGCGATCGCGACGACCCACCCCGGCACGCGCCGCGGTCGGTCGACGAGGAAGAGGATCAGGCCCATGACGACGACGAAGAGCAGGATCGCGACGACCATCACCGCGAGCTTGCCCCCCGTCCCGGCGGGTTCGAGCAACCAGTCCATGTGAGAGCTCCTGAGGTGGCCGGCGGCGGCCGGGTGACGACGTGGTGTGCGGCGGGGACGGCCCGAGGACGGGTCGTCCGGGGATCGGCCCCCCGGACGACCCGCCCCCGGGGTCGACGCGTCGACCCGGGGCCGGACGGCGCGGCGCGTGCCGCGCGGTCAGGCCCCGGGTCGCCCGCGGGTCAGGACGTCGGCCAGGACGCCTCGATGGCGTCGAGGACGGCCTCGTCGGACTTGTCGCTCGCGATCCACTCCGTCATCTCGGTCCAGAACGAGCCGGCGCCGACGGCGGCGGGCATCATGTCCGAGCCGTCGAAGCGGAACGTGTAGCTCTCGTCCGTGAGCAGCTCGTACGCCTGCTGGTCCATCGGCGACTGGAGCAGCTCCGGGTCGAGGCCGTTGTTCGCGCTGATCCAGCCCTGCGGGGTCACGCTCGCCTTGGCGTTGGACCACTCGGGGCTCGACAGGTAGGCGTGGAACGCCTGGACCTCGGGACGGTCGTTGAACGCGGCGACGAACTCGCCGCCACCGAGCAGCGGCTTGTCCTCCGCGGTCTCGCCCGGGAGGTAGAAGGCCCACACGTCACCGTCGGGCGCGACCACCAGGTCGGGGTCGAGGGTCGTCCAGTTGGCCTGGTAGAACGTCGCCTGGCGGTGCATGTAGCACAGGCCGTCGATGATCGGGTAGCCACCCTCGGTGAACTCGGTCGTCGCGATGGTGCTCACGTCGCCGAGGCCGCCGTTGACGAACTCCTCGTTCTTCAGCACGTCGCCGACCGTGGCGAGCGCCGTGGCGATCTGCGGGTCGTTGAACGGGATCTCGTGGTTGACCCACTGGTCGTAGACCTCGGGGCCCGCCGTGCGCAGGACGACGTCCTCCATCCAGTCGGTGGCCGGCCAGCCGGTCGCCTCGCCGGACGCGATGCCCGCGCACCACGGCTTGACGTCGCCACCGGGGTTGTCCGCGACGATCTGGTCCGAGAGCTCCATGAGCTCGTCCCACGTCGTGGGAACCTCGTAGCCCGCCTCCTCGAACATGGACGGCGAGTACCAGACGAACGACTTGACGTTGGCGCCGAGCGGCGTCGCGTACAGCGTCCCGTCGACGGTGCCGTAGTCCTTCCACGACTCGGTGTAGTACTGGTCGACGTTCGCGGACGCCGCCTCGCCGACCGGCTGGATCGCGTCGGGGAAGTCGGCGACGATCCGGCGCAGGAGGCCGGGCTGGGGCAGGTACGCGATGTCCGGCGCGCTGCCGGACTGGATGCGGACGGGGAGCTGGGCCTCGAACTCCTTGGAGCCCTCGTACTCGATCGTGGCGCCCGTGCACTCCTCGAACGGCTCGTACGACGCCTGCTGCTGCTCCGCCTCGGTGTCGACGATCGTCGCGTACACCGACACGGTCTTGCCGGACAGGTCCCCGTACTGCTCGTAGTCGGCGCAGTCCACCTCGGCGCTGGGCGACTCGTCGTCGCCCCCGCCGCCGCCACCGCCGCTGCACGCCGCGAGCACGAGCGCGAGGCTCGCGCCGCCGGCGGCGACCACCAGCGTGCGGCGGCGCGCCGCGCTGGTCCTCGTGGTCCTGGTCATGTCAGCCTCCACCTCGTCGTGGGTACGGACGCCGTCACCCCGGTCCGGTGAGGACCGGGCGCATCGCGACGTCGCGAGCGCGGGTGCGCTCTCGCCCTAGGCACCATGCAAGCGGTTGCATCGCGCTGCCGCAAGCACAGGGGAGGCGAGTTTGCGTAACGATTCCGTCACGCGCGCCGGGTGCGCGCTCTCTCGGCCCGTCTCCCCTGGCCACGCTCCCACGCGTGGCCCCGGAGCGCTCGACGAGTCGCCGCCCCGGCGACCTACGGGCGGACGCGCGGGGGTGCGGTCGAGCCGCGCCGCACCAGCTCCGTCGGGTAGGTGATGCTCTCCGGCACCGGGGCGCCGTTGATCATCTCGAGCAGGAGGAGCGCCGCGTCGAACCCCTGCTGGTACGCGTCCTGGGCGATCGTCGTCAGGCCGACGAGCTCCCCGAGGTCGTGGCCGTCCACCCCGACGACCGAGAGGTCCTCCGGGACGCGCAGCCCCAGGTCCCGCGCCGCGAGGATCGCCCCCATGGCCATCTCGTCCGACGCCGCGAAGACGGCGGTCACGTCCGGCCGGCGGCGCAGGAGATCTGCCGTGGACTCACGTCCTCCCGCGACGTCGAAGTCGCCGTTCACCTCGAGGCCGGGCTCGACGACGACGCCCGCCTCCTCCAGCGCACGCACGTAGCCCCGCGCGCGCTCGACCGGCGGCGACCACGACGACACGAGGTCGGGCACCCCGGTGACGTGGCCGATCACCCGGTGGCCCAGGTCGAGCAGGTGGCGCGTCGCGGCCCGGCCCGTCGCGACGTCGTCGAGCCGGACCGTGACCTGGTCCGCCGGGCCCGACCCGACGAACGCGAGCGGCCGGGCGAGCCCGACGAGCGAGCGCACCTCGTCGTCGTCGAGCGGCAGACCGACGACGAGCGTCCCGTCCACGCGGTGGCGCAGGACGCTCGGGTCGACCCGGCGGCGGGACGAGGTCCGGCGCACGTCGAACGTGTACAGCAGGACGTCGTAGCCGAGGTCCCGCAGCGCGCGCTCGGCGCCCTCGATGACGTTGGCGAAGAACCAGCGGTTGACCCACGGGGTGAGCACGCCGATCGTGCGGGTGCGCCCGGTGGCCAGCGACGACGCCGACGGCGTGGGCACGTACCCGAGCCGCGCCGCCTCCGCGAGCACCCGCACGCGCGTCGCCTCCGACACGTTGGGCAGGCCGCGCAGGGCGCGCGAGACGGTCGCCGTGGACACCCCGGCGGCCTGGGCGACGTCGTCGATACCTGCCACGACGGGTGATGCTGCCACGCCGGGAGGTCACGTGGCGAGGCGCCGTGCCGCATCGTGGGCAGATCGATGCAAGCGCTTGCCCTCCTCGTGCCGCGCCCGGGCCGCGCTGGTGGGACGGAGACCGATATCGTGGGGAGGCCCGCCCCCGCGGCACCGTTCGGCACGTCCATGCACCTCGCTGGACCCGGACGGGCCGGTCGCGCCACCCGCGGGCACCCCACCTGCGAACCGGAAGGACCACGATGATCGAGCTGAGGACCCCGCGGGAGATCGACCAGATGCGACCCGCAGGACGGTTCGTCGCCGACGTCCTCACCACGGTGCGCGCCGCCACGAAGGTCGGGACGAACCTGCTCGAGCTCGACGAGGTCGCGCACAAGATGATCCGCGACCGCGGGGCCGAGTCCTGCTACATCGACTACCACCCGTCGTTCGGCGCGAGCCCGTTCGGCAAGGTGATCTGCACGTCCGTCAACGACGCCGTGCTGCACGGCCTGCCGCACGACTACGCGCTGCGGGACGGCGACCTGCTGAGCATCGACTTCGCCGCGTCCGTCGACGGGTGGGTCGCGGACTCGGCGCTGTCGTTCGTCGTCGGGACTCCGCGCGCGGGCGCGCTCGGCGAGGCCGACGCGAAGCTCATCCAGACGACCGAGCGCGCGCTCGAGGCCGGGATCGCGGCCGCGCAGCCGGGCAAGAAGGTCGGCGACATCTCCGCCGCCATCGCGGACGTCGCGCACGCCGCGGGCTACTCGGTCAACACCGACTTCGGCGGCCACGGCGTCGGCCGCACGATGCACGGCGAGCCCCACATCCCCAACGACGGCCGTCGCAAGCGCGGGTTCCCGCTCAAGCCGGGCCTCGTCATCGCGATCGAGCCCTGGTTCCTCGAGACCACGGACGAGATCTACACCGACCCCGACGGCTGGACCCTGCGTTCGGCCGACGGCTCGCGCGGCGCCCACAGCGAGCACACGATCGCGATCACGCCCGACGGCCCGGTCGTGCTCACCGCGCGCGAGCCCCGCGACTGAGCACCCCTCGTGTCAAGCACGCTTGACAGCGTGCGTGGGTGATGGTTCGCTCGACGTGTCAAGCACGCTTTACGCATGAGGAGAGACACGTGAGCGACGCACCCGTCCCGGCCGACGACAGCCCGCTGCAGGGCCGCGAGCACGCGCTCGGCGACCGCACCGCTCCCTGGTGGGCCTGGGCGGGAGCCGCGCTGGTCGCGCTCGCCGTCGCGGCGTCGGTCGGCGTCGCCGCCGGCCTGTTCCGGCGCGACGACTTCTGGCTCGTCGCGGCCGTCTTCACGGCGTGCGTCCTGCCGCCCGCCGCCGTGCTCGGCTGGTTCCTCGTCGTCAGGCCCCGCACGAGCGCTCCCGAGCCGCACGCCGAGGAGAACGTCGAGCGGCGGTGGACGGAGCGGGCGGCGACCGGCGCGTTCTGGGACGTGCTCGTCGTCGCCGGGCTCACGCTCACCGCGGTCAGTCTCACCGGGCTGGAGCTGAGCGCCGCCTTCGTCCTCGCGGTGGTCGTGCTGGTCGCGATGGTCGACTTCTTCGTCCGGCACACCGTCGTCTCCCGGCGCGAGTCGTAGGGCGCCCGTGGACAACGACATGGCGGCCCGCCGCGCCGGGCTCGGCTGGTCGCAGGCCGAGCTCGCCACCCGCCTCGGCGTGTCGCGGCAGACCGTGATCTCGATCGAGCGCGGCCGGTTCGACCCGTCGCTGCCGCTCGCGTTCCGCATCGCCGAGGTGTTCGGCTGCCGCATCGAGGACGTCTTCCGCCCCTGAGCCCGGAGAGCCACCGGGCCGCCGTCGCGCACCGGGACGGAACCTGACAGCGGTTCTCGACACACTCCCGCACGAGATCCTCAGAGCCTCCCGAGGCGCTTGCGGAAGAATGTCGCCGACTCCTCGAACCCGAGCCTCGCGTAGAACCCGGCGGCCCGCCGGGTGGCCAGCGCGACGTACGCAGCACCCGCGTCCTCGGCCCACCGCTCGGCCGCGTCCATGAGCAGGCCGCCTACCCCGCGACGGCGGGCGTCGGCGTCGACCATGACCTCCTCGACCCACGCCACGGGCGCGTTGGCGAAGAGCGTCGCATGGCGGTGCGCCACGAGGTAGCCGACGACGTCCTCCCGCGCCTGCGCGACGAGCACCAGCGCGTGCGGGTCGGCGAGGAGCAGCGCGAACGACACGTCGAAGGCGTCACGCTCAGGGACGTACGACGTCGCGAAGTCGATGACGAGCGGCCAGACCGCCCCGGCGTCGTCCGCCCGGGCACGGCGGACACAGACGGTCTTGGCGTCGGACGTCATGTCAGCAGACGCTACCCATCCCGTCGAGGTAGAGCTGCAGGTCGCGAGGTAGAACCCCGCGAGCTCTATCTCGCGTCCTCCGGTTCTACCTCGCGGTCAGGGCAGGAGGCTATGGAGGACGCGCGCCGCGCCGTCGTCCTCGATGGGGGCGGTCACCTCGTCGGCCGCGGCCTGCACGACGGCGTCCGCGTGGCCCATCGCGACGCCGTGCGCCGCCCAGCGGAGCATCTCGACGTCGTTGCGGCCGTCGCCGACCGCGACGGTGCGGTGCGGCTGGACGTGCAGCGCGCGGCGCACGAGCTCGAGCCCGGTCGCCTTCGTCACGCCGAGCGGCGCGATGTCCATCCACGCCGTCCACCCGACGGCGTAGGTCACGTCGTCGAGGCCGAGGCGCTCGACGAGCTCGTGGAACTGCTCGCTCGTGGACCCCGGCGAGCGGACGATCACACGGGTGACCTCGCCCGACCACAGCTCGTCGAACTCGACGACGCGGTGCACGCCGTCGAGCTCGCCGTCGGGGAAGAGCTCGTTCATGCGGAACCCGACGCCCACGTCCTCGACGGCGTACCGCGCGTCGGGCAGGTGCTCGCGCAGGAGCCGCAGGGCAGGGCCCGGGTCGAACGTGACGACGTCCTCGAGGACGTACCCGTCGGGCTCGTCCGGGTCGAGCCGCGCCGTCACGGCGCCGTTCGACGCGACGACCCAGCCGCGGTCGATCCCCAGGATCTCCGCGACGGGCGTGATCGCGATGAGCGACCGCCCGGACGCGAGCACCACGTGGTGGCCGGCCGTGCGCAGGTCGGCGACGGCGTCGCGCACGTCGTCCGACAGCTCCTGGTCGTACGACATGAGCGTGCCGTCGATGTCGAGCGCCACGAGCATCGGCCCGGACGCGTCCTCCGGGACCAGGGGGTCCGTCACGCAACCACCGGCTCGAGCACCTCGAGGCCGCCGAGGTACGGGCGCAGGCCCTCGGGCACGCGGACCGAGCCGTCGGCCTGCTGGTGGTTCTCGAGGATCGCGACGATCCAGCGCGTCGTGCCGAGCGTGCCGTTGAGCGTCGCGACGGTGCGCGTCTCGTTCTTGCCGTCGACCTCGACGCGCTCGCGCACGTTGAGGCGGCGCGCCTGGAAGGTCGTGCAGTTCGACGTCGACGTGAGCTCGAGGTAGCGCTGCTGCGTGGGCAGCCACGCCTCGCAGTCGAACTTGCGCGCGGCGCTCGACCCCAGGTCGCCCGCCGCGGTGTCGATGACGCGGTACGGCAGGTCGACGAGGCGCAGCATCTGCTCCTCCCAGCCGAGCAGGCGCTGGTGCTCCGCCTCGGCGTCGGCCGGGTCGCAGTAGGAGAACATCTCGACCTTGTGGAACTGGTGCACGCGGATGATGCCGCGCACGTCCTTGCCGTGCGAGCCGGCCTCGCGGCGGTAGCACGCGCTCCACCCGGCGTACCGGAGCGGGCCGCCCGACAGGTCGACGATCTCGTTCGCGTGGTAGCCCGCGAGCGCGACCTCGCTCGTCCCGACGAGGTAGAGGTCGTCCTTCTCGAGGCGGTAGATCTCGTCCGCGTGCGCGCCGAGGAACCCGGTGCCCTGCATGACCTCGGGCCGCACGAGCGTCGGCGTGATGACGGGCGTGAACCCGGCCGCGACCGCGGTGTCCATCGCGGCGTTGAGCAGCGCGAGCTCGAGGCGCGCACCCACGCCCGTGAGGTAGTAGAACCGCGCGCCCGACACCTTGGCGCCGCGCTCGGTGTCGATCGCGCGCAGGCCCTCGCCGAGGTCGAGGTGGTCGCGCGGGGTGAAGCCCTCCGCGGCGAAGTCGCGGATCGTCCCCTCCTCGCGCAGCACGACGTAGTCGTCCTCGCCGCCCGCGGGCGCGCCCGCGACGACGTTCGAGATGCGGTACAGCAGCCCGCGCAGCTCCTCCGCCGCGGCGTCGGCGTCGGCCTGCCGCGCCTTGACGTCGGCCGCGAGCTGCTTGGTGCGCGCGAGCAGCTCCTGCTTCTCCTCCCCCTGCGCCTGGGCGACCTGCTTGCCGAGAGACTTCTGCTCGGCGCGCAGGCTCTCGAACTCGCTCAGCGCGGCGCGG
Organism: Cellulosimicrobium cellulans; assembly: GCF_016907755.1. NCBI lineage: Bacteria > Bacillati > Actinomycetota > Actinomycetes > Micrococcales > Promicromonosporaceae > Cellulosimicrobium > Cellulosimicrobium cellulans. Next base: position 942,725 of record NZ_JAFBCN010000001.1, on the reverse strand, counting down.
TGGCGGGCGTCCGCGTCGAGGGCGGCGTCCACCAGCGCGGGGTCGTCACCACGGGTGACCTGGCTGGCACGGACGATGTCGGGGTTGTCGCGCAGGAGGCGGAGGTCGATCACGCCAGCAGCCTAACGAACCCCGGCGCTCCCCCGGCCGCGACGGGACCGTCCCGTGCCCTGGCGGCGCCTTCCCGCACTGGCCCCGCTACGGTGTCGCCATGTCCTGGACGCTCTGGCTCGCGATCGCGGCGCTCGCCGTCGCGGTCGTGGCACTCGTCGTCGCGCTGGGCCTGCGCGCGCAGCAGACCCGGCAGCGCCGCGCGCACGGCGACGAGGCGCTTCCCGTCGAGGAGCCCCCGGTCGAGGACGACCCGCGCGAGCTCGTCGCGTTCGTCGCCAACCCGTCGAAGCCCGACGTCGCGGGTCTGGAGGCGGTCGTGCGCGCTGCCTTCGCGGACGCCGCGCTGCCCGACCCGCTGTGGTTCGAGACGACGGTCGAGGACCCCGGCGTCGGGCAGACACGCGCGGCGCTCGCGCAGGGCGCGGACGTCGTCGTCGCCGTGGGCGGGGACGGCACGGTCCGCGCGGTCGCCGAGGGCATGGTGGGCAGCGGCCGCACCATGGGCCTGGTCCCGGTGGGCACCGGCAACCTCCTCGCGCGCAACCTCGACCTGCCGGTGGGCGACACGCGCGCCGCGCTGGCCGTCGTGATCGCGGGGTCCGACCGCCCGGTCGACGTCGGCTGGGTCAAGGTGCTGCGCTACGCCGAGGACGTCGGCCACGCCGAGGGGGCGGAGCCGGTGGCCGCGCCCGACCCCGCCCGGGACGCCGGCACGGAGCACATCTTCCTCGTCATCGCGGGCCTCGGGTTCGACGCCGCGATGGTCGCCGACACCGACGACGACCTCAAGGCGAAGGTGGGCTGGGTCGCCTACTTCGTCGCGGGCATCCGGCACCTGCACGGGCGCCGCATGCGCGCGCGCATCCAGCTCGACGACTCGCCGCCCGTGGACGCGCGGCTGCGCTCCCTCCTCATCGGCAACTGCGGCCGGCTCCCCGGGGGGCTCACGCTGCTGCCCGACGCGGTCATCGACGACGGCATCCTGGACATCGCCGCGATCGACACGCGTGGCGGGGTCGTGGGCTGGGCGCAGCTCTTCGGGGAGGTCGTGATGCAGGGTCTCGGCGTGCGCAACGACCTGCCCGCCAAGATCGGACGGATCGACCACGCGCGTGCCCGGCGCGTCCGCGTGCGCGTCGAGGACGGGGAGCAGGCCCAGGTCGACGGCGACGTGCTGGGCCTCGCCGTGGAGATCGAGTCGCGCGTCGACCCCGGTGCCCTCGTGGTGCGCACCGCCTGACGCGCGGCGCCGGAACCGGCCACGCCCGGCCCGCTCCCGCCACCCTGTGGCCACGCCGCGCGAGAGCCGTGGAGGCCGCGTGAGCGTCCCGGGCGGACCTGCGACGACGCCGCTCGTCGGCCCCGGCCGGGCCCGAGGCGCCCCCGTAGGCTGGTCCGGTGACGTTCCCGGCCGCCGCGCTCCCCCCTGCCCGCACCCTCCCCGCCCGCCGGGGGGCGGCCGGCACGCGGGTGACCGCGCTCGCGACGGCGGTCGCCCTGGGCCTGCTCACCCTCCTCGGGACCGTCGCCGCGCCGCCCGCGGCCGCGGCGCCGTCGGGCACGACGGCGGTCCGAGCCTCGACCGGCACGTCGACCGGCACCGAGGTGGGCACCGCGCCGACGCACGACCCCCGGCCCGTGGTGCTCGTCGCGGTGGCGGGCCTGTACTGGAGCGACGTCTCGCCCACCGCGACACCGACGCTGTGGTCGATGATCCGCACGGGGTCGGTCGCGTCGCTCGGCGTGGGGCGGACCTCCTGCGCGACGGACGCGTGGCTCACCCTGTCGGCCGGGCAGATGGTGTCGTCCTCCGACCCCGCGGCCGAGGAGCCGGTGGAGGCGCCGCCCGTCAGCACGGATCCGCCCACGACGGGCTGCCCGCCGCTGCCCGTCCCCACCCCGGCGACGTCGGGCGCGACCGCGCCCGAGGCGCTGCCCGCCGACGTGCCCGGGTGGGCGACGCTCACCGCGCCCTCCGAGGAGGAGGCCGCCGCCCCGACGACGCACCACGCGCCCGGGACGCTCGCGACGCGGCTCGCCGAGACCGGCGTCTGCACGACGGCGGTCGGGCCGGGCGCCGCCGTCATGCTCGCGGACCCGAGCGGCCACGTGGAGCGGTACGCGTCCGTGCTCGCCGCGCTGCCCGAGGGCGGGCTCGACGCGTGCGACGTGACGGTGGTCGACCAGGGCGAGATCGTCGACTCCTCGCCCGGGCGGGGACAGAGCCTCGACGCGCTCGACGAGGCGCTCGCACGCGTCATGGACGAGGTCGACCGCGGCACGCGCGTCCTCGTCGCGGGCGTGCCCTCGGGGCCGGTCGGCGAGCCGGGGCTGCCGGTCGTCGTCGACTGGCGCAAGGGCGAGCCCACGAGCCGCTGGCTGCACTCCCCGAGCACGCAGAAGGACGGGATCGTCCAGCTCGTCGACCTCACGGCGACCGTCGTCGACGAGGCGGGCGGGAGCATCGAGGGCCTCGACGGCGCACCGCTGTCGCTGGGCGAGGTCCGGCGCATGGACGTGGCGCGCACGGTCGAGAACCGGCAGTACCTCAACGTCCTCACGAGCACCATCCCGACGCTCTACCCCGTGCTCGTCGGGCTGCTCGTCGCGACGCTCGTCGTCGCGCTCGGCGGGGCGCTGTGGGTGCGGCGCGCGGCGGCGCGCCGCGGCCTGCCGTCGCGCCCTGGCCCGGCCGGCCTGCGCGTCCTGTCCGCGGTGCTCCTGGTCGCGGCCGCGGCACCCGTCGCGGCCTCCCTCGCGAGCCTGTCGCGGTGGTGGGTGTGGAGCGCGCCGGCGCCGGCGCTCACCCTCGCCCTCGCCGTCAGCGCCGTCGCCGTCGCCCTCGTCGCGTGGACCGCCTCACGCCTCCTCCCGCGCCGACCGTGGGCGCTGCCGACGGCGCTCGCGGGCGTCACGTGGCTCGTCCTCACGGTCGACGGCGCGACGGGCACGACGCTCCAGCAGGCGTCCCTGCTCGGCACGTCCGCCGTCGCGGGCTTCACGCGCTTCTACGGCTTCAACAACGTGACCTTCGCCGTGTACGCGGTCGCGGGCCTCGTGCTCGCCGGCGGCCTGGCGTCCACGGCGCTCGCCCGGGGGCGACGGCGGCTCGCCGCCTGGCTGGTCGTCGCGGTCGGGGCGGTGACGATCGTCATCGACGGCTGGCCCGCGTTCGGCGCCGACTTCGGCGGGATCCTCGCGCTCGTCCCCGCGTTCGCGGTGCTCGCGCTGCTCGTCGGCCGGGTACGGATCACGTGGCTGCGGGCGCTCGTCGTGGCGGGCCTCACCGTGCTCGTGGTCGCCGTCGTCGCGGTGGTGGACTGGCTGCTGCCCGGGGGCAGCTCGCACCTCGGCGGGTTCGTGCAGACCGTCCTCGACGGCGCGGCGCTCGAGGTCATCGGGCGCAAGGCTCTCGGGGCCTGGGAGACCGTCGCGCAGCCCGCGGGTGTCGTCGCGGCGGTGCTCGTCGTCCTCACCGCCCTCGCGGCGCTGCGTCCGGAGCGCTTCCGCCTGCCCGAGGTCGCGCGTGCCTACGAGCGCTGGCCGCTGCTGCGCGAGCTCGTGGTCGCGCTCGTGGTCGTGGCCGGGGTGGGATCCGTCCTCAACGACTCGGGCATCATCATCGCCGTCATGGTCGTCGTCGTCGCGACCGCGATGATCGTGCCCGGCTTCCTCGCGCGCACCGCGCCGCCGCGCCCGGCGGCCGCGCTCCCCGAGCCGGGGATCCGGCACATGCCCACGATGCTCCTCACGGTCGGTGGCGGGCTCCTGCTCGTCGTCCTCCTCGTCTCGACCGTGCTCGCCTCGGGCGGGCTGCGTCCCACGTCCAGCGCCGCGCCCGCGGGCGGTGAGGCGGCCGTGACCCGCGCGGACGCCATCGCCACCGACCGACCGCTGGTCGTCGTCGGGACCACGGGCGTGACGTGGAGCGACGTCACGGCGTCCACCACGCCGACCCTGCACGCCCTGCTCACCGACGGCGCCGGCGCCGGGGGCGTCGCCCAGCCGACGGGTGCGGCGAGCCGCTGCACCGTCGGGGGCTGGCTCGCGCTCTCGGCCGGGCAGCTCGCCGAGGTCGCGACCGAGCGCGCGCCCGACGGCACGTGGGAGTGCCCGACGGCGCAGCCCGTCACCGCCACCGACGGCACCGACGGCGCGCAGGTCGACGGCTGGGACGACCTCGTCGCGCTGCAGCAGGGCTCGGCCTACCAGGCGCGGCTGGGCGTGCTCGGCGACGCGCTCGCCGGCGGCGTCGCGGGCGCCTCGTCGGGCGCCTCGACGAGCACCGTGTGCGCGACGGCCGTCGGCCCCGGCGCGGCGGTCGCCCTCGCGGACTCCCGCGGGGACGTCGCGCGCTACCGGGACCTCGCGAGCGCGACCGCCCCCGGGGGCGACGCGTTCGCGTGCCCGGTGACCGTCGTCGACGCGGGCGACGCGACGGCCCCGGCGGTCGACCCCGACCTCCCGGCCGAGGAGCGCGCCGCGCTCCGCACCTCGCTGCGGGTCGACCGGCTCGCCGCCGTGGACGCCTCCGTCGGCGCGGTGCTGGACGCGGTCCCGACCGGGACGACGGTGCTCGTCGTCGACGTCGCGGGAACGCCCGGGACGCGCCCGGCGCTCGGCGCGACGCTCGTGCGGCCGTCCTTCGACGGCCCCGAGCAGGCGCGGTACCTGACCAGCGCGGCCACGCGGACCGACGGCGTCGCGCGCGTCCTCGACGTCCCGGCGACCGTGCTCGACGCCGCGGGTGCCACGACCCCGGCCCGCATCCAGGACACGCCGCTGGCCTGGGGCTCGCCGCGGCCGCCGGACGCGACCTCGACCGCGGACGCGCTCGCCGACCTCACGACGCGCGACCACGTGCGGCGCGCCGTCTACACCGCGTTCGTCGACGTGCCGCTCTACGCGGGCCTCGTGATCGCCGGGCTGTGCCTGCTGCTCGCGCCGCGGGCCGCGCGCGCGACCGGAGACCGCGCCCGGGCGCGCTGGGCCCGGGCCGCGCACTGGGCGCGCGGGGCCGCGCTCGTCGTAGCCGCCGTCCCGACCGCCGCCTTCCTCGTGTCGCTCACGGGCTGGTGGCGGTTCGGGAACCAGACCCTCGCGATCGTCGTGTCGACCGTGCTCGCGACGGCGGCGGTCGCCGCGCTCGGCGCGCTCGCCCCGCGGCGACCCGTGTGGCTCGGGCCCGGGATCGTCGCCGGGATCACCTTCGCGGTGCTCACGCTCGACGCGCTCGTCGGGACGCCGCTGAACCGCGCCAGCCCGCTCGGCTCCGCGCCGACGTTCGGCGCGCGGTTCTACGGGTTCGGCAACCCGACGTTCTCCGTGTACGCGGTCGCGGCGCTCGTCCTCGCTGCGGCGCTCGCCCAGTGGCTCGTGGCCCGCGGGCACCGGTACGTCGCCGCGACGGTCGTGGGCGTCATCGGCGTGGTGACGATGATCGTGGACGTGTGGCCGACCCTCGGGGCCGACCTCGGGGGCGGGCTCGTCGTCGTGCCGGCGTTCGCCGTGCTGGGGCTGGCGGCGTCCGGAGCCCGGGTCACGTGGCGACGCTTCCTGCTCGTCGCCGCCGCCGGCGTCGGGCTCGTCGCCGCCGTCGGCGTGCTCGACTGGCTGCGCCCGGCCGACGAGCGGTCGCACCTCGGCCGGTTCGTCGGCCAGGTCGTCGACGGCTCCGCCTGGGAGACCCTGCTCCGCAAGGCCGGGTACGCGGCCCGTTCCGTGCTGGGCGGCGTGCCCGTGTGGCTGACGATCCTCGTCCTCGTCGCGGCGGCGCTCGTGCTGTTCTGGCCGCGGCGGTTCACGCCGGGGTGGTTCGCCCGGACCGAGGCCGCGTGGCCGCTCGTGCGCCCGACCGTGCTCGCCCTGTGGATCGTGTGCGTCGCCGGGTCGCTCGTGAACGACTTCGGCGTGCGCATCGCGCTCATCGCGCTCATCCCGGCGGTCCCGCTGCTCACCGTCGCGGCGCTGCACGCGGTCGGCGACCGCGCCGGGACCGGCGTGGAGCCGGATCGGGAGGACGCGCCGAGCGCCGAGGCGGACGCGCAGGGGGCGGCGTCGGCGGGCAGCGCCTCGCGGGTGGAGAGCGCGACGTCCTGAGCCTCCCGGTCTAGGCGAGGACGAGCTCCGTACCGCCCGCGGCGAGGTCGGCCATCGCGACGCTCCGGATCGCCGGGTCCTCGTAGGTGTTCCAGTAGTAGGTCGACGTGCGCGAGGAGAACAGCCCCGTGTACACCGTGATCTCGGACTCGCCCGACCCCATCAGGGCGCTGCCCTCGACCATCGCGACCTGCTGCAGCGTGTGGAAGGCGCGGCTGACGTTCTGCTCCTCGCTCTCCTGGGTCGGGTAGTGGGCGTTGACGTAGGCGGCGCGGACGAAGCGCGACGGCGAGTAGTAGTCCCCCGGGAGGCCGCGCATGTGCGAGCCCGAGCCGAACGGGGTGAGGACCGCCCCGCCCAGCTCCGTGTCCCCGGGGAAGTCGGGCGAGGTGTTGAGGTAGTTGCGCAGGTTCTCGTGGTGCCAGTCGAACCCGGGCTGGTTCGTGAGCACGTCGACGTCGTCGTGGAACACGTGCATGCCGTCCGCCGTGTGCTCGACGACGACGGCGCGCGTCGCGTCGGCGACGATCCAGTGGAGCATCGAGCTCGGGTAGGTGTCGTTGACCGGCCGGTCGACGACCACGACGTCCTGGAGCGCGGCCTCCGCCTCGTCCACGGTCGCGAACTGCGAGCACACCCACAGCGGGAGCTCGTACGCGGCGACGTTGACCGCGCCGTCGACCGGGCCGGGCGCGTAGGCCGCGTACCCCGGGAAGTTGAGCCCCGCGACGGCGAGGCCCGCGTCGTTGCCGCAGTCGAAGTAGAGCGGCGTCCCCTCCGCCACGATGCCCATGCCGAGGGTCGCGTGCCGGATGCCGGGCACCGCGCCGAACGGTGACCTCGGCGCGTACCCGGTGGGCGTGAGCACCACCCGCTGCCCGTACCCGCTCGTCCAGTCGAGGTTCCGCGCGAGGTAGACGCTCCCCCGGCCGTCCGAGAACCTGATCCCCGTGCACATGCCGATGCCCCCGTCGTCGTCGGTGCGGCCTCGCGCGGACGCGGGCCGCGGGCACGGCACCGTGCCCGCCCACCCAGGGTGGGCTCCCGTGGAGGCGCTCGCCACCCACGGGAGGGGACGGCGCGCCGGGCCCAGGCCGGGCCCGGCGTCAGTGCTGGTCGGCGGCCCGCACGCGGTCGACGGCGGAGCGCACCTTGCGCGCGTTCACGGCCAGCAGGACGTCGCGGTACTGCGCGGCGCGGTGGAGCTGACCCTTGAGGTCGTTGGACGACGCGCGGTGGCGCAGGTCGCACGGCACCTCGACGGCGACGTACCCCTTGCGGAGCAGGTCGATCGTCATGCCGGTCTCCACGCCCCAGCCGCGGGCGAGCGGGGTCGCGGCCTCGAACGCCTCGCGCGTGAGGCAGCGCATGCCCGAGAGCGGCTGCGTCGGGGTCCATCCCGTGAGGGACTGGATCGCGCGGCGCGCCGCACCGACGACGATCCCGCGGCCGCCCGCGCCCGGCTGCGGGGGGAGCAGCGCGATCGAGAGGTCCGCGTACCCGTCGAGCACAGGGGCGACGAGCGGCGCGGTGTTCACGGCGGTCTCGCCGAGGTCGCCGTCGATGAAGAGCAGGAGGCGCGGGGGGCGGTCGGCGGCGTCGCGCATGGCGACGACGGCCGCGCCGGTCTCCATGGCCGCGGCCTTGCCGCGGTTGTGCGAGTGGCGCACGACGACGGCTCCCGCCTCGCGCGCGACGTGCTGCGTGTCGTCCTCGCTCCCGTCGTCCACGACGAGCACGAGGTCGACGTGCGGGATCGCCTTGGCCGCGCGGACCGTCGCGGCGATGCGCCGGGACTCGTCCTTCGCCGGGATGATCACGGCGACGCGCTGCCGCACCGCGCGGCCGGTCCGGCCGTCGCCGACCGTCGGCCGCGGCGTGCGTGCCCGCGTGCCGGACGCCGAGAGGTACGTCGGCGGCGGCGTGCTCGCCGCGCCCGCAGGGGCAGCACTGCCCGTGTTGTTCCCCGACTCAGTCGACCGATGGTCCGCGTTCACGCCGTCCAGCCTAGTAGTGCAAAGAGTTGGCCGCAGAAGTGTCGTCGTTCCACCAGCAGATCCGCTCGGGATCTTCGCAGGACGACCGGGCTGCGTTCCCAGGTCCCCCGGATCCTACTCGACGCGACAGCCCGCCGACAGGGGCGTCGGCGGGCTGCTCGGGGCCGCGGGTCGGGCCGCCGGCCGGCATCCGTCAGCGTCAGCGCAGGGTCACCTGGCGCGACACGATCCCCGCGCGCGCCCGGCGCTCGTTCGCGTCGAGCGGCTCCGTGACGGCGAGCGCCTCGGTGAGGAGCGCGTCGAGCTCCGCGACCGGCCCCTCGAGCTCGTCCGCCTCCGTCCCGCGCGGCAGCTCCCACACCGGGACGAGCACGCCGCTCGACCGGAAGGCGCCGACGAACTTGCCGCCCGCGAGCCCCGACTCGCGCCGCGCGTGGAGGCGCGAGATCGCGTCGATGAGCGCGTCCTCGGGCTCCGGGCGGGCCCAGCGCAGGAACTCGCGCGACATGCGGCACCAGTACGCCGAGGTGACGGCGTCGAGCTTGACCGTGGGCACCATCGACTCGGCCGCCTGGTCGAGCGACGCGCGCAGGTCCGGCGTGATCTCCTCCGCCGGGTCGAGCCAGAACGCGAAGTCCTCGTGGACGGTGACGTCGAACGGGACCGAGGGGTCGAGGACGTCCTGCAGGCGCGGGCCGGCGTCGGGCAGCGCGCTCATCTCGATGGACGTGCCGGGCTCGGCGGCGATCGCCTCGAGCAGCGCCGCCGCGAGGTCGCGGCTCGTGTCGCCCGAGCCGGCGAGCGTCTGGACCGCGAGGAGGATCGCGCCGTCCTGGCGGTGCAGCGCGGCCCAGCCCGCGGGCAGGACGGTCACGACGGTGACGTCGCGCGCGCCGTGCTCCGCGGTCGTGCGGGCGGTCGCGGTGGCCGAGGGAACGACCTCGCGCATCGCGACCCAGTCGGTCTCGCCGGGCAGCCCCTCGAACGGGCGCAGCACGAAGTCGGGCGTGGAGTTCTTGGCCATGCGCGGCAGTCTACTGGCGCGCCGCCGGGCGGGTGCGAGGCCGCAGACGGACGTCGGGGAGGGCCGGCGCGGGGAGCGGGCCGCCGTCGTACCCGGCGACCTCGCCGTAGCGGCCGTCGTGCGCGCCGTCGGCGTAGCGCGTGCCACCATGGTTCGGTCCCTCGCCGCCGGTGACCACGAGCTGTGCCTGCCAGTCCGCGCGGGCGCGCGCGACGTCGTCGTGCGACCGGCCGACGAAGTTCCACCACATGACGATGTCCTCGCCGAACGGCTCGCCGCCCACGAGCACGACGCGCGCCGGTCCGTCCGGCCCCGCCTCGACCGTGAGCGTCGCGCGGCCCGGCGCGACGTACCCGAGCGCCGACGGCGGGACCTCCTCGCCCTCCAGGCGCACCGCCCCGTCGTCCACGAGCAGGCCGTGCTCGAACGCCGGGTCGACGTCGAGCGTCACGCGCGCGCCGGCCTCCAGGTCGACCTGCGCCCCGACGAGCGGCGAGTACGTCGTCGCGGGCGAGCGCAGCTCCGCGCCCGCGACGCGCAGGCTCCCGAGGAAGACCTGGACCCGGGCACCGGCGAGGTCCGCGACCGGCAGGTCGGCGTGGTGCTCGAACGCCGGCGGGTCCGCGAGCCGGTCGCCCGGGAGCGCGACCCAGAGCTGGACGCCGTGCAGGACCGGCGGGCGGACACCGCGCGGCGACTCCTCCGAGTGGGAGATGCCGCGGCCCGCGGTCATGAGGTTGAGCTCGCCCGGCCGGACCGTCTGGAGCGAGCCGACCGCGTCCCGGTGCAGGATCTCGCCGGCGAACAGCCACGTGACGGTCTGCAGGCCGGTGTGCGGGTGCGGCGGGACCTGCATGCCGTCCGTGCCGTCGCCGATCGCGGGCAGCGGGTCCGGCCCGTAGTGGTCGAGGAAGCACCAGGCGCCCACGAGCGAGCGCGCGCGCTGCGGGATCGTGCGGCGCACCCGCATCGCGCGCGTGCCGCCGAGCGGGACGTCGCGGTGCTCGAGGATCTCCACCGTCGGGGCCGCACCGGCGCCCTCGCCGTGCGGGGTCCCTGCGGAGCACACGCGCTCCTCGGGCCGGGTCTCGAGGTTGCTCATGGCACGAGCGTAGGCGCGGCCGACGGACCCGGCCCACCGGCCCACGAACGGGTCTTCGCGTCACGGCACGCCGGCGGGAGAATGGCAGCGAGGCCCCTCGGAGCAGGATTCCGAGGGGCCTCGCCGTGTCCGCGCGACCCCGGGGCGGTCGGGCCGGTGGCCCGTCGGGGCGCCGCTCGCGACGTGGCGGCCCGGCGCCCCCGCGCCGGCCCGGATGCCCCGGGCAGGCGTGCTGACGCCGATCGCGGTCGGCCTTCCGGGTCCGGTCGGAACCTGCGCCGTCGCGCGCAGCCCGCAGCAGGGGGTCGCGGGTCGTCCACCGTTCTCCGGTCAGCCGTGCCCTGGCGTTCGCGCCGGGCCGTCGTGCGCTCCTGGCCGGGGCCGTCAGACCCCTGTGTGCCGGAACACCGTCGTCCGTGTGCGCCCGTCCGGGCCGTTAGGCACGTTTGTAGTCCTCACCCGGAGGGCCTGCAAGAGTTCCCACCGATGTCATTTGGCAGGTCGCGAAGGCCACAGGTTCGTCCACAGGCGGCCCCGCGCGATTCCCACGGAACCCACAGCCCTGTGGACGAAATCTGTGGACAGCTCACCCGGCCGACACGCCCGGTTCGACGACGGCGCGCGCCTCGTGCGCACGCCGTCGCTCAGACCCAGAACTGCGTCGTCGGCGTCGCCGCCGGCGTGAGCCGCTCGTCGAGGTCGAGGTGCCGCACGACGAAGCCGCCGTCGTCGACGAGCGTCCCCGCGAGGCGCCCCTGGAGCATCGCCGCGAGCCGTGCGACGAGCACCCGGGCCCGCGAGCGCGCGATGACGTGCAGCCCCGACGGGCGCTCGACCTCGAGCTCGTACGGGTCCTGCGGGACCCACGTGACGCGGTAGGCGTGCGGGCCGTGCTCGCGCCAGTCGAGCGCGCCGAGGGCGAGCGGCACCTGCGGCACGCGCTGCGCCGCCAGCCGGACCGCCCCGTCGTACGGCGTCTCCCCCGACAGCACGTACTCCGCGAGGCCGTCCGGGCGGGGGTGGACCGCGACGACGCGCGCGCTCGGGACCGTCGTGCGCAGGACGCCGAGCGCGTCGTCGGGTCCGAGGACCTGCGCGCTGTAGAGCGTGAGGTCGACCCCCGAGGCGGGGTCGGGCGTGAGCACCGTCCGCCCGTCCGCGACGACGGCGCCCCCGACGCGTCGGGCCGCTGCGACGGCCCAGCCCAGCACCTGGAGCTCGACGCCCTGGGGCAGCCCGGCGGCGAAGGCGCGGGCGAGACCGTCACGGTCCTCGGCGAACGGGATCGGGGCGCCGCGGGGCGCGGGGTCGTCGACGTGCAGCGCGAAGGCCTCGGCGCTCCCGCCCGCGAGGTCGAGCGCCTGGGTCTGCGGCGGCGTCAGCGGGAACGGTCCGACGACGCGTGCGCCCTCGGCGAGCCGGAGCTCGCCCGGCGCGACCACGCCGTCGGGCACCACGCCCCGGAACCGTGCGCCCACCATGGGGCGGGCCGCTCGCCCGCCTGCGGGCGGCGTCGTCCACGCCGCGTCGGCGAACCAGGCGCGCGCGAGGGCGTCCACGGGCGTGCGGGCCGCACCGCGCGAGCGCGGCATCGCGAGAAGGTGGGCACCGGCGTGCGCGTCTGGCACGAGACCGGCGACGGTGGCGTCCATGACCGGAACGTAGTTGGTCCGGAATGCCGGGACGTTACGGCCGTGTCACGGCCGCGGGTCAGGCGTCGACGTCGTGCAGGTGGTGCACGACGTCGTGCACGAAGTACTGGCCGAGCGTGCGGACCGTGAACACCGACCCGTTCGAGCGCCGCCCGGGGCGCTCCCACTGGTCGGGGACCAGGGCGTCGAAGCGGCCTGCGACCCGCTCGCCCGCGATCTCGAGCTCCCGCGCCACGACCGCCGGGTCCTGGTGCGCGTAGTCGTCCTCGACGGCCGTCGCGTCCTGGTCCCAGTTGGCGAACTGCGGGTCGTCGCCCTCGACCATCGACTGCACGCGCACGTCGAACACGGAGAAGACGTCGCGGACGTGCGCGGCGTACTCCAGCACGGACCAGGTCGTGGCGTCGGGGCGGACGCGCACGTCCTCGCGGCCCAGCGCGCCGACGTAGCGCGGGATCGCGTCGCGCACCGCGGCCCCCACCCGGTCGGGCGTCACCTCGGCCGCCACGAACCCGCACTCCGGGCACGGCCGCTCCATGACCCACGTCCAGTCCTTGGTGTCCGCGGGGACGGGCGGGAAGTCCGGGTCCGGCGTGGTCGCGGGGACGCCGTCGGGCGACGCGGTCGTGTCCATGGCGGCAGTGTGCCAGACGGCGGAGCGCGCCCGGGAGGCCCGGCCGCGGCCTGGCTGCGGCCCGGCTGCGGCCCGGAGGAGCCGATTAGCGTTCTGACACGACCTCCCTATGATGTCAGCATGCCCAAGATCATCGGAGGGTCCCTCCACGAGCACCGCGCCCAGACCCGGCAGAAGCTCTTCGCGGCGCTCTCGACCCTGATGATGGACCGCGGCTTCGACGCCATCTCCCTCGCCGACATCGCCTCGGCCGCCGGCGTCGGCCGCACCGCGGTGTACAACCACTTCCCCGACAAGGAGGCGCTGCTCCTCGGGTTCATCACCCACGAGACGGAGCAGTACGTCGGGACGCTCGAGCGGGCGCTGGAGGACGTGGACGACCCGGTCGAGCAGCTCCGCACGTACATCCGCCAGCAGGCCCAGCTCAAGCGCATCTTCCACCTGGCCCCCGGCCCGGACCTGCGCACCGTGCTGTCGCGCACCACGCGCCAGCGCCTGCGGGAGCACGCCGAGCTCGTCGAGGCGATCCTGCGCCGGATCGTCGCGTCGGGGATCGAGGTCGGGGAGTTCCCCGAGCAGGACATCGAGACGACCGTGCAGCTCGTCAACGCCTGCCTGTCGGGCCGGCTCGTCCCCGACGACCCGGACGCGCGCGAGCAGGCGATCGAGGCGACCGAGGCCTTCGTGCTGCGCGCCGTCGGGGCCGACGCGTCGTCGCCCGCGCTCGCGCGCTGACCCGACCGGCCCGCCACGCCCTCCCCTTCTCCCCCGAGCAGAAGCGGCCGAGAGCGCGTGATGCCTCCGGCAACCGTCACCTAGCCTCGGGGGGTGCCGACCCGCCGCCGCCGCAGCCTCCCCGACGCCCCTGCCCGGGTGCGCGCCGGGCTCGGCGCGCCGTTCCGGAACGTCTTCACGGCGAACCTCAGCTCCAGCCTGGGCGACGGGATCGCGCGCGTCGCGTCGCCGCTGCTCGCCGCCCGGCTCACCGACGACCCGTTCCTCGTGTCCGGCATCGCCGCCGTCTCGCTCCTGCCGTGGCTGTTCTTCGCGATCCCCGCCGGGGTCCTCCTCGACCGCGTCGACCGCCGGCACGCGCTCGCGCTCGCGAACGGCGCGCGCACCCTCCTCGCCCTCGGGCTCGTCGCCCTGGCCGCGACGGGCACGCTGACCATCTGGTGGCTGTACGCCGTCGTCTTCCTCTACGGCGCGCTGGAGACCGTGTACGACGGCGCGATCCGCGCGGTGCTGCCGTCGATCGTGCGGCCCGCCGACCTCCCGCGCGCGAACTCGCGCATCGAGGCGGGCGAGATCACCGTCCAGAACTTCCTCTCGGCGCCGCTCACGTCGGCGCTCTTCGCGGTCGCCGTCGTCGTGCCGCTTGGGACCGGTGCGGCCGCCTACGCCGTCGCCGGGGCGCTCGCGCTGTTCCTCCCCGCCGTCGCCGCGGGCGAGCACCGGACCGTGGCCGTCGAGGGAGCGGAGCCCGCGCCGCCCTGGTTCCGTCAGCTCGGGGACGGGTTCCGCTACCTGTGGGCGCACCCGACCCTGCGCCCGCTGTGGCTGCTCTCGATCGTCGTCGGGCTGTGCTTCTCCGCCGCGACCGCGACGATCGTGCTCTACGTCCTCGACGTGCTGGGCGTCCCCGAGGCCTGGTACGGCACGTTCCTGCTCGTCGGGGCGGCCGGGTCGCTCGTCGCGGCGGCCGTGGCGAACCCCGCCAAGGAGCGCTTCGGGACCGGCCCGACGATGGCCGTCGCGAACCTCGTCTCGACGGTCGTCCTCGTGCTCCTCGGGCTCGCCCCGCTCCTCCCGGACGCCGGCGCCGCGGTGGTCGTCGGCGCCGTCCTGTTCGCGGTGAGCTCCGGGGCGGTCACGGTGTGGAACGTCCTCGTCATGTCGCTGCGCCAGGCGATGATCCCCGGCCGCCTGCTCGGCCGGGTGCACGGCACGTGGCGGACGCTCCTGTGGGGCGTCATGCCGCTCGGGGCGTTCCTCGGCGGGCTCCTGGCCCGCACGGACCTGGCGACGCCGCTCGTCGTCGGCGGCGGGTTGGGCACGCTGGTCGCGCTGCTGGGCTTCCGGTTCCTCGCCGGGCTCCCCGACCCGGAGGACGTGGCCCAGATCTCGGACAGAGGATAGGCAACCCTCACCTGGTTGGGTTACAGTTCCTGACGCATCGTCATGACACTGCGTCAGGACGAGCACCCCGACCCGACGCTACCCGCAGGAGCCATCCGTGACTGCTCTCACCCAGGACCTCGACCGCACCGACGAGTCCGTGCCGCTGTCCCAGCGCCTGCGCGAGGGCACGCGTCCCGAGCACGAGCGGGCCGAGAGCTCCGGGTTCGTCGAGCGCCTCATGTCCGGGCAGCTCGACGTCGCTGCGTACGCCGACCTCGCCGCGCAGCAGTGGGCCATCTACGGCGCGCTCGAGGACGCCGGCGCCGCGATGCGCGCCGACGCCCAGGGCTCGACGCTCGTCTTCGACGAGCTCACGCGCACCCCCGAGATCGAGAATGACCTCACGTTCCTCGTCGGCCACGACTGGGCCGAGCGCATCACCATCCACCCCGCGACCGAGCGCTACGTCGCGCGCCTGCGCACGGTCGGCGCGTCGCTGCCCGCCTACGCCGCGCACGCGTACACCCGCTACCTCGGCGACCTCTCCGGCGGGCAGATCATCAAGCGCATGCTCGAGCGTCACTACGGCCTCTCGGGCGACGGCCTCGCGTTCTACACGTTCGTCGAGATCCCCAAGTCCAAGCCGTTCAAGGACGTCTACCGCGAGCGCCTCGACGGCCTCGTCCTCACCCCCGAGCAGCTCGACGAGACCGTCGCCGAGGCCAAGCACGCCTTCCGCCTCAACAGCGACCTCTTCGCCGACCTGGGCACCGCCCACCCCTGACGCCGAGTCTCTTCCGCGGGTGACCAGGGCTCTTCCTCGAGTGGCCGAGCTCTCGCTCGGTCGACCGGGGATCGGTTCGGTGCAATTTCACGTGAGGCGCGTAACTCGCGAGACGGTCGAGACGGCCTCCAAGTCAGGTTAGGCTCGTCTTATCTGGGGTGGACGACCACGTCGGGTCGTGTCCTCCCCGCGCACCGCTCCCTGGAGAACTCCCCATGCCTCACGCTGCCCGTTCCGCGCTGCACCTCGGCTCGTCGGCTAGCCGCTCGACGTCGCCAGCGGGTTCGTCCGACGTCGCGCCCGGGCGGGCACGCCGGGTGGCGACGGCGCTGACCGGGGCGGGGGCCGTCGTCGTGCTGGGGCTCGTGGCGGCGTGCTCGCCGCTCCCCTACGAGCCGCCCGCGACGCCGTCGGCGGGAGCGAGCCAGGACGCCGCGCCCGTCGAGGCGGCGCCCGCGGAGGACGCCGACCAGACGACGGGCGCGCCGGCCTGCACGACGCTCGCGGAGTCGCGGGCCGCGGGCGGCGGCACCGACGTCGACCCGGCGTCGTTCCCCACCGGGCCGACGACGGCCACGTTCGCCGACGACGCGATCCACCCGGTCGCGGACGCCCCGACGCCGCAGCTCCCCGTCACGGTCGCGTCGGCCGACGGCCGCCAGGTCGAGATCACCGACGTGAGCCGCATCATCCCGGTCGACCTGTACGGGACGCTCGGCGAGATCGTGTACAGCCTGGGCCTGGGCGACAACGTCGTCGGGCGCGACCTGCCGACCGGGTTCCCCGAGGCCGCGGACGTCCCCGTCGTCACGGGCGCGGGCCACGCGCTCGACGTCGAGGCGATCCTCGGGCTCGACCCGTCCGTGATCCTCACCGACGCGACGATCCTCACCGACGACGTGCGTGGCCAGCTCGAGAGCTCGGGCATCCCCGTCGTGTACTTCGACGAGGCCCGCACGCTCGACGGCGTGGACGACCGGATCCGCGCCGTCGCGACCGCGCTCGGCGTGCCCGAGCAGGGCGAGGCGCTCGTCGAGCGCACGGACCGGCAGATCTGCGCGGCGCTCGACGCCGTCCCGCACGACACCGGGACCCCGCGCGTCGCGTTCCTCTACCTGCGCGGGTCCAACATCAAGATGCTGTTCGGGCCCGGCTCGGGCGCGGACGACCTGGTCCGCGAGATCGGCGGCGAGGACGCCGGGACCGCGATCGGTCTCACGCAGCAGTACGCGCCCGTCACGAGCGAGGCGATCATCAGCGCCGCGCCCGCCGCGTACCTCGTCATGACCGACGGCCTGGAGTCCATGGGCGGCCTCGACGCGATGATGGCGATCCCCGGGCTGGCGCAGACGCCCGCGGGCGAGGCGCGCCGCGTCGTCGACATGGACGGCTCGCGCCTCCTCACGTTCGGCCCCCGCACCGGGTACACCGTCGCGTCGCTCGTCGAGGCGTTCTACGGCGTGCCCGCGCCCGAGCTCCCCGCGTCGTGAGCGCGGTGACGCGCCCGCCGGGCGCCACGGAGGACGCCCCCGCGCCCGACGACGCCCCGCGCCCGGGCGGTCGACCCGCCCGGGTGGGGCCCGCCGTCGGGCGGCAGCGCCGCCGGGCCGCGCGCTGGCTCATGGTCGGGCTGGGCGTCGCGCTCGCGGTGCTCACGGTCGTGTCCGGCATGACCGGCCAGGTGCCGGTGTCGCCCGCGGAGGTGCTGGGCTCGCTCGCGCACCACGTCGGGCTCGACTGGGGCCCGATGCCGTCGCACCCGCAGGGCGAGAACGCGCTGTGGGTCGTGCGGTTCCCGCGCGTCGTGATGGCGATCGTCGTGGGCGCCGCGCTCGCGTGCTCGGGCGCGCTCATGCAGGGCGTGTTCGGCAACCCGCTCGCGGAGCCGGGCGTCATCGGGGTGTCGTCGGGCGCGGCCGTGGGCGCGTGCGCGGTCATCGTCACCGCGGGCGCGCTCGTGCCGGGCACGTGGGTCGCCGGGGCGGCGTTCCTCGGCGGTCTGGTCACCACGTTCGTCGTCTACGCGCTCGCGCGCGCCGGCGGGCGCACGGAGGTCGTGACGCTCGTGCTCACGGGCATAGCGGTCAACGCGTTCGCGGGCGGGATGCTCGCGTTCTTCACGTTCGTCGCCGACCCGGCCGCGCGCGAGCAGATCGTCTTCTGGCAGCTCGGGTCGCTCGGCGGCGCGACGTGGCAGTCGGTCGCGGTCGTGCTGCCGATCGCCGTCGTCGGGGTCACGGGCGCGATGCTCGTGCGCCGCAAGATGGACCTCCTCGCGCTCGGCGAGCGCGCCGCGCAGCACCTCGGGGTCGACGTCGAGCGCCTGCGCCAGCTCGTCATCGTGCTCGTCGCGCTGCTCGTCTCCGCGGGGGTCGCGTTCACGGGGATCATCGCGTTCGTCGGGCTCGTCGTGCCGCACCTCGTGCGCATGGTCTGCGGACCGAGCCACCGCACGCTCATCCCCGCGTCCGTGCTGGGCGGCGCCGTCGTCCTGCTCGCCGCGGACCTCCTCGCGCGCAGCGCCGTCGCGAACGTCGAGCTGCCGCTCGGCATGATCACGTCGCTCGTCGGCGGGCCGTTCTTCTTCTACCTGCTGCGCCGCACGCGCTCGCGCCAGGGAGGCTGGGCATGAGCGACCTGCGCCACGAGGGCTCCTCGTTCCTCGGCTCGCTGCGCACCGCGGTCACCGGTGCCCGACGGCGGCCCCGCCTCCCCGAGCGCGTCGCGCCCGGCGACGTGGTCACCGCCGCGCACGACGTCTCGCTCACGCTCGGCGAGGCACCGATCCTGCGCGACGTGTCCGTCGACGTCCGCGCGGGCGAGGTCCGCGCGCTGCTCGGACCGAACGGCGCGGGCAAGTCGTCACTGCTCGCCGTGCTCACGGGCGACCTGGTCCCCGAGGCAGGGGACGTCGTCGTCGACGGCCGACCGCTGCGCGCGTGGACGCCGACCGAGCTCGCCCTGCGCCGGTCCGTCATGCTCCAGCAGGTCGCGCTGAGCTTCCCGTTCACGGCCGTGGACGTCGTGTGCATGGGCCGCTCGCCGTGGCGCGGCACGCCGTTCGAGGACGAGGACGACGCCGCGGTCGCCGAGGCTCTGGCCGCGACCGACGTCGAGCACCTCGCCGACCGGCACTTCACGTCGCTGTCCGGCGGGGAGAAGGCGCGCGTCGCGCTGTCCCGCGTGCTCGCGCAGCGAACGTCGCTCCTCATGCTCGACGAGCCGACCGCCGCGCTCGACCTCAAGCACCAGGAGCTCGTGCTCCAGCTCGCCCGGGCGCACGCCGCCGCCGGCGGTGCCGTGGTCGTCGTCGTGCACGACCTCTCCCTCGCCGCCGCCTACGCCGACCAGGTCACCGTCCTCGCGGGCGGGCGCGTCGTCGCCGACGGCAGCCCGCGCGACGTCCTCACCGCCGAGCTGCTGAGCGGCGTCTACGACTACCCCGTCGAGGTCCTCGACCACCCCGGCGGCGGCGCGCCGATCGTCGTGCCGCGCCGCTGACACCGTCGGGTGCGAGGACCGATCGAACGTGGAACGCGCTTCTGCCGCGCACCTCTGCGCTCGTCGACTATGATCGACGAGCATTGACTATCATCGACAGTTGTCGACGATCATCAGTAACAGCAGAGGTTCCCATGGACACCGCCCGGCCGTTCGCCGTCGTCACCCCCACGCTGGACGGCGATGCCCTCGCGCGCCTTGCCCTCGCCGATGCGTCGTTCACGGCCGGCGAGCTGAGAAGACTGATCCCGCACGCTTCCGTGGACGGGATCCGCAAGGCGCTCAACCGTCTCTCGGAACAGGGCATCGTCGAAGCCCGTCGCGCGGGACCGGCCATCACCTACCGGATGAACCGCGACCACGTCTCCGCCGACGCGGTCGTCGAGCTCGCGCGCTGGCGTGAGCGCACCCTGGAACGTTTCGCGCACGCGGTGGACGGATGGACACCCTCCCCCGTCTACGGCGCGCTGTTCGGGTCGTGGGTGCGAGGCGACGCGACCCCGAGCTCGGACCTGGACGTGTTCCTCGTACGGCCCACCGCCGCGGATCCGGACCGCTGGGACGAGCTCGTCTCCGAGCTCGAGCGTGAGGGCACCCGGTGGACGGGGAACGACACGCGGGCTCTGGTCCTCGCCGAGGATCACGTGCGCGCCGAACCGGACGATCCCGTCCTGCGTTCCGTCGTCGAGGAGGGTGTGCGGTTCGCGGGCTCGTCGTCCTGGCTGCGGCGGCACGTTCGCGCAGGGCCCCGCTCGTGAGGACGGCGAACGGCGACCTCCCCGCACGACGTGGACGGATGTCCAAGGCCACGCAGTTCGCGGCGGCCGCGCACGACGTGCTCGACCTCGCCGACGAGGCCGCTGACGTCGCCGACGCGTTCGTCACGCTCGCCGTCCACGCCGGCATCGCCGCGGCCGACGTCGTGTGTTGCGTGCGCCTCGGCCGCTACTCCCGATCCGAGAACCACCAGGATGCCGTCGCGCTCCTGACGGCCGCCGACGGCGACGCGGCTCGACATCTGAGCAGCCTCCTGCGGCTCAAGACACGCGCCGGATACTCGCCCTCCTCGGTGAGCTCGCAGGACGCCGTGCGCGCGGAACGAGCGATGGACGCTCTGGTAGAGCTCGCACGAGGGCTCAGCGCCGCGCCGTGAACGCAGCACGGTCCACGTCTCTGCGGAACGGCGACCTGGCGACGCCCTGCGAAGACCAGGGTCCTCCGTCGACAGACCAGGGTCCTACCTCGGCGCACCACGGTTCTATCTCGCCGGGGCGGGGACGCCTCCCGGAAGGACCTCGTAGCGGTCGGGGACGGCGGTGAACGACCCACGCCCGCCGGTGAGGGAGCGCAGGTCGAGGACGTAGCGGGTGAGCTCGGCCTCGGGGACGAGCGCGTCGACGCGGACGCGGCCGTCGGGCAGGGAGTCGGTCGCGGTGATGTGGCCGCGGCGGGCGGAGAGGTCGCCCATGACGTCGCCCTGCGCGTCGGGCGGGACGGTCACGGACACGGCGGAGACGGGTTCCAGGACGACGGTGCCCGCCGCGGCGAGCGCCTCGCGCAACCCGACCCCGCCCGCGGTGCGGAACGCCATGTCGGACGAGTCGACGGAGTGGGCCTTGCCGTCGAGGACCTCGACGCGCAGGTCGACGACCGGGTAGCCGTGCGGCCCGCCGCCCTCCATCGCCTCGCGCGCGCCGCGCTCGACGGCCGGGAGGTACTGGCGCGGCACCGACCCGCCGACGACGGAGCTGACGAACGCGAACCCCTCGCCGCGCGGGAGCGGCGACACCCGGAGCTGCACGACGGCGAACTGCCCGTGCCCGCCCGACTGCTTCTTCACCTTGCCCTCGACCTCGACGGCGCGCGTGATGGTCTCGCAGTAGGCGACCTGGACGGGCTCGGTCGTGACGCGCACGCCGAACGAGCGCTCGAGCCGCTCGACGGCGACGGCGAGGTGCGTGTCGCCGAGGCCCCCGAGCACGGCCTGGGAGCCGGTGAGGTCGACGTGCAGCGTCGGGTCCTCGGCGCGCAGGCGGGTCAGCGCGGAGGAGAGCTTGTCGTCGTCGGACTGGGACACGGGCCGCAGCGCGACGGCGTAGACCGGGGGCCGCTCGGGGAGCTCGCGCGCGGACACGGGCGCGCGCCGCGCCGCCAGCAGCGTCCCCGTCGTGGCGGCCGAGAGCTTCGCGACGGCGGCCACGTCGCCCGCGACCACCCGGTCGACCGCGACGTGCTCGCGACCGCGCAGCCGGAACAGACCGTGCACGCGGTCCTCGGCACCGGTCGCGGTGCTCACGAGGCGGTCGCCCGTCGCGACGGACCCGGAGAGGACCTTGAACACCGAGACCTGCCCGACGAACGGGTCGACGACCGTCCGGAACACTTGCACGAGCGCGTCGCCCGCGGGGTCCGCCGCCACCTCGGACGTCGCCGCGGCACCCGACCCCGCGCCGTCGGGCAGCGCGACGACGGACGCGCGGTCGACGGGCGAGGGGCCGAGCTCGCACACGAGGTCGAGCACGCGGTCGACGCCGACGCCCGTGACGGCGGACGCGAGCAGCACGGGCACGGCCTCCCCCGTGAGCACCTCGTGCGCGAGCGTGCGCTCGAGGTCCGCGGCCCCGGGCTCGTCACCCGCGAGGTACGCCTCGAGCTGCTCGTCGTCGTGCGTGACGATCTCCTCGACGACCTCGTCGTGCAGGGCGTGCTCCTCGTCCCGCACGTCCGCGGGGACGTCCTCCTCGTGGGTGCGCCCGTCGCCGTCGTACTCGCGGGCGCGCTCGGTGAGGACGTCGGCCACGCCGTGCAGCGACTGCTCCTCGCCGAGCGGGAGCTCGAGCGGCACGAACGGCGCGTCGAGCGCGCCGCGCAGCGCGGCGAGCACGGTGCGGAAGCTCGCCCGCGCGCGGTCCTCCTGGGAGACGACGACGAGGCGGGGGATCCCCGCCTCGTCGCAGCGTCGCCAGACCTCCTCCGTGCCCGACTGGACCCCGTCGACGGCGCTCACCACCACGACCGCGAGGTCGGCCACCGCGAGCGCCGCGTCCACGGAGCCCGCGAAGTCCGGGGATCCCGGGGTGTCGAGCAGGGTGACCTGGTGCGTGACGCCGTCGGGCGCCCGCCAGTCGAGGTGCGCGACGCCGAGGCTCACCGAGATGCCGCGGGCGACCTCCTCGGGCTCGTGGTCGCAGACGGTCGTGCCCTCGGCGACGGAGCCGGCCCGCGGGATCGCGCCCGCGCGATGGAGGAACGCCTCCGCGAGCGTGGTCTTGCCGGACCCGCTGTGCCCCACGAGGGCGACGTTGCGGGTCGTGGCCGGGCCGGTGGACGTCGACGTCGTGGCCATGGCTGCCTCCTGGCGGCGGCGGGGCGCCGTGTCCCGCCAGGCTTCCAGGCTAGTGACGTCCCGGTGATCCCGCCCGGGCCGATGGTCCCGGGCGGGATCACGTCCGCGGGCGCACCGTCAGAGGTTGCGCTCGACGTAGACGCGCAGCGCGTCGCGGACGAACGTCGCGCCCTCGACGCCGCCGTAGTTGAGCGCGAACCGCGGGTCCTCGACGTACATCTCGCCGAGGCCCAGCAGGTACCCCCGCAGCGGCCCGGGCTCGTGCGCGGGGTTCGCGGGCACGGTCTGGAGCCAGTCGACGTGGCGCCGCGCGAGCGCCTGCGCCTCGTCCGACGCCGGGTCGACGCCGGCCTCCGCCGCCGCTGTCCAGTCGCCGTTGAGCCGCTCGACGCGGTCCTTGAACGCCGCCTTCTCCGCCTCGCTCAGGCCGCTCCACCAGGAGTGCCCGCGCGCGTACGCGTCCTTGCCCCAGCGGTCCTCGACCTCGGCCTGGTACCGCGTGTGGTCGAACCCGTCGAACATGTCGTCCGCCATGAGCTCGCCACCTCCTTCCATCGTGGTGATCGTCCGTTCGACCGACGCGATCTGTCGCGCCAGCCGCTGCCGCTCCGCCTGCAGCCACTCGAGGTGGCCGCGCAGCGCCCGCACCTGGGCGTCGCGCTCGGCGCTGCCCGACGCCGACCCATCACCCCGGACGTCCGCGGCTCCGTCGAGCGCGTCCTGGATCGCGGGGAGCCCGAGGCCGAGGTCGCGCAGGAGGAGGATCCGCTGGAGCCGCACGAGCGCGTCCGCGTCGTAGTGGCGGTAGCCGTTGGACGCGACCCGGCTCGGGCGCAGCAGCCCCACCGCGTCGTAGTGACGCAAGGTCCGGCTCGTCGTGCCGGCGAGGCGCGCGACCTCCTGGATGGACCAGTCGGCCGTGCGCCCGGTGCCCGCGGTGTACATCTCCGGTCTCCTCCCGTGCCTCTCGGTCAGGTTCGTACGGCAACGAGGACCACGCTAGAAGTTGACGCTACGTCAAGGTCAACCCGTCGCTCGGACGACGCGCAACGGTGCGGCGAGACGGACCCGACGGGCGTACCGTCGAGAGAGAGCGCCCGCGAGTGGGCGCGCGAACGAGCACGGAGGCCGCCATGGCCACGACGGAGCAGGTACGGCAGCACTACGCCGGGAAGGACCTCGCGGCCCGCCTCCTCGCCGCAGCAGGAGCCGACGACGGGCCCGTGACGGTCGACGCCCTCGCCCCGTACGACGAGCTGCACGCCGGGGGCGTGACGACGACCGTCGCCCTCCTCGACCTCCTCGGGCTCGCGCCGGGCACCACGCTGCTCGACGTCGGCAGCGGGCTCGGCGGGCCGGCGCGCCTCGCCGCGCACCGGCACGGCTGCCAGGTCACCGGGGTGGACCTCAGCCCGGACTTCGTCGACGCGGCGCGCGAGCTCACCGCGCGGACGGGGCTCACCGACCTCGTGACGTTCGCGCTGGGCGACGGCGAGCGGCTGCCCTGCGACGACGCGTCGCACGACCGCGCGATGCTCTTCCACGTCGGCATGAACGTGCCGGACAAGGCGGCGCTCTTCGCGGAGGTCCACCGCGTGGTCCGCCCCGGGAGCCCCTTCGGGCTCTTCGAGCAGATGCGGGTCGGGGCCGGCGACCTGCCCTTCCCGATGCCGTGGGCGGTCGACCCCGGCGCGTCGTTCGTCGAGACCCCCGACGACTACCGCCGCGCGCTGACGGCGGCCGGGTTCGACGTCCTGCGCGTCGAGGACCGGCGCGCGGCGCTCGCCGCAGGGGGAGTCCCCGAGCAGGACGGGCGTGTCGTCGTGTTCGGCCAGGAGTTCGTCACCCGGATCGGCAACAACGTCGCGGCGACCCGCGCCGGGCTCCTCGCGCCCGTCGTCGTGCTCGCACGCGCCTGAGCGTCGCGCGCCGTCCGCACCGGCCCGGCCGTCCGCGCCCGCCCCGCGACCGCGGTCGACGGAGATCAGCCCGCGAGCGGCGCCCGGTGGAGCAGGACGGTCGCGAGCTCGGCGGGCGTCCCGACGACCGCCGTCGCCCCCGCCGCGGCCAGCTCGCCCGGGCGGGCGTAGCCCCACGCGACCCCGACGCACGGGACCCCATGAGCGGCGGCGCCGAGGACGTCGTGCTCGCGGTCGCCGACCATGACCACGCGCCGGGCCGCGTCGAGCGACGCGAGCGCGTGCGCGACGACGTCGGCCTTGGTGCTGCGCGAGCCGTCGAGCGTCGCGCCGAACACGTCGTCGAGGCCGCGGTCGAGGTACGCGTCGAGCCCGAAGTGGGCGACGATCCGCCGCGCCATCGGCTCCGGCTTCGAGGTCGCCACGGCGAGGCGCAGCCCGGCCCCGCGCAGCGCCGTCAGGCACTCGGGGATGCCGGGGTAGACCGCGTTGTCGAGGAGGTTCCCCGCCGTGTACACGTCGCGGTAGGCGGCGACGGCGTCGGCCACGAGGTCGCGCGGGACGCCGTGCGCCGCGAACGACTCCCCGAGCGGCGGACCGACGAAGCCGCGGAGCACCGGGTCGGCTGGGACGGGGAGCCGCAGCACGCCGTACGCGTGCCGCACCGACGCGAGGATCCCGGGGGCCGAGTCCGTGAGCGTGCCGTCGAGGTCGAGGAGGACGAGGTCGTCGCGCACGCTCATCCCGCGGGCGCCTCGTCGACGCCGGGTCCCGAGGTCCCGCCCGGGCCCTCGGCACTGCCAGGGCCTGAGATGACGCCGGGGCCCGAGGTGCCGGGGCCGGTCGTCCCGGAGCCCACCACCGCGGCCGGGCCGCTGCGGCGGCCCACGACGAACCCGACTGCGCCCCCGACGAGCAGCGCGCCCGCGCCGGCGAGGAGCGCCGCGGTCCCCAGCGGGTACGCCCCGCGGGGGACGAACGTGGTGCCGGACAGCGGCGCGTACGCGAACCATCCGGACGACGTCGGGCGGCTCGCGACCCAGGCCGCGACGGCCAGGAGCGCGACGCCGACCAGGACGAGCGCCGCGAGGACCACGGTCGCGACGCTCGGACGGCGCGAGGGAGGCACGGACGAGGGCTGCTCAGGAGCGGTCACGTCGGCCATGGTCCCGGGCGACGCCGCTCGCGGCAACCGTCACCCGCACGGCGCCGGGCGCACCGAGACGGTCGCGTCCGGACGAGGCGACCGCGACTGTTTCCTGCCCTCGACGCCGGCCGTCGCCGGGCGCTACTCGCCGACGGTGCCGTCGATCGCCTCGCGGAGCAGGTCGGCGTGCCCGTTGTGCCGGGCGTACTCCTCGATCATGTGGACGAGGATCCAGCGCAGGTTCCAGCGCTCGCCCGTGTGCCGGTCGGGCCGTGCGCTCAGCCGGTCCAGGCCGCCGTCGGTGAGCGCGTCGTCCAGGATCGCGTCGGACGCCGCGACGGCGCGGTCGAAGAGCATGCGCAGCTCCGCCGGGGAGTCGCCCGCCGCCGTCGTCCAGTCCCAGTCGCGGTCCTCAGCCCAGTCGGCGGTGTCGAACGGCGCCATGAGCGGCTCCCCGAGCAGCACCTCGGAGAACCAGTTCGACTCGACGAACGCGAGGTGCTTGAGCAGCCCGCCGAGCGTCATCGACGACGGCCGGAGCCGGTGGGCGAGCTCGGCCGCGTCGAGGCCCGACGTCTTCCAGCGCAACGTGTCGCGGTGGAAGTCGAGGAAGCCGCGCAGCGTGTCGACCTCGTCGGCGCTGACGGGCGGGTCGGTGCGGTGGTCGGTCACCGCGCCACCCTAGCGGCGCCGGTGCGGCGCGGCCGCGTGCCGCCCGGGCCATGCCGGCGGGTCACGCAGCTCCGCCTCCCACGCGAGCCACTTGCGCCGCACGGCCGCGTCCACGTCGACGCCCTGGGAGCGCGCGAGCAGCAGCAGGTGCGCCAGGACGTCGGCGACCTCGTCCGCGAGAGGCGATGCCCCGCCGTCGGGCACGACGGCCCCGCCGCCGACCACCGCCCCGCCAGACGTCGCCGGCCCGGCCCGCGACACCTCCCCGCGCGGACGGGTGCGCCCCGTCGCCACGAGGAACGCCTGCGTGAGCTCCCCGACCTCCTCGGCGAGCTTGAGCATGAACCAGTCCGGGTCGCGCTCCACGCCGAACTTGCGCGCGTAGAGCGCGGAGATCGCCTCGACGCGCTCGCCGAGGCCGGAGACGGTGAGGGGCGCGTCGTCGTCCATCGGGCCAGTGAACCACCGCATGCCTCCGATCGTTCGGCACCCTGGGTCCGCGGTCGGCAGGACGAGGTTCCGATCCGTGCCTGACGTGCCGACCCGCGGCCCTACCGCACGACGAGCGCGACGGCGAGCAGCAGCACCGTCGCGACCATCTCGCCGATCCCGACGGCCTTCGGGCTCAGCGGCTGGCCCGGCAGCACGGCCGCGCGCGCCGTCGCCGCGACGAGGAACGCCGTCGCCCACCACCACGTGGGGTCGTGCACGACGACGAGCACTCCCGCCGCGACGGTGACCACCGCGTGGTACGCGACCGAGGCGACGACGTACGACCGCACGCCGCGCTCGCGGATCATCGTCTTGACGTAGAGCACCGTGCCGAAGAGGTAGGCGAGCAGGAGCGCCGCGACGAGCCAGACCTCCGCGGGGACCGCCAGCACGGGGGCGCCCGGGGGCCGGCACGCGGCGTACGCGAAGACCGTCATGAGCGAGGCCGCGACGGTCATCGCGCCGCCCGCGGCGACGGACCGCTCGGTGCGCTGCGCCGAGGCCCACAGGCCGAGCGCGAGGAACGGGACGAACGCGGGTGCCCAGAGCGCGAGCGCCGGGTCGAGCACGAGCACGAGCAGCCCGAACGCCGCGGCGGTTGCGCCGTACGTGAGCATCGGGCGGCGGTAGCGTTCCCGGCGCCTGGACTTCAACCAGAGCCCGGCGGCGAAGTAGGCGAGGTAGCCGACGAGCCACAGCGCAGCGAGCGCGACGGTCACCGGCCGGAAGCCGGCGTCCTGGATCCCCCGGACCGTCCCCACGACGAACGGCAGGAGCAGCATCGGCCACGCGCCGTGCTGGTTCGGCACCCAGCCGGGGGGACGTCGGGACACGCCCCGAGGCTAGCGCCGCGACGCACGGTCCCGACCGCGAGAAATCCCCGTCGCGCCGGGCCTCAGGGCCCGCCCCGACGGGACCAAGGTCCCGACCTGTCCCGCTCTCCCCGCCACGCCGGGGATCCGCGTCGCACGCGGCCGTCAGACTAGATATGGTGGCGCAGCCGTGATCCAGACCCCACATGTTGGGGTGCGGTCCGTCTCGCAACCCCTGCGGGACGGAGACGAGAACTCGGTGGGCAGAGGGGAACGGGACCGATGAGCACCATCGAGCTCGACCAGGCAGCACCGACCGAGAGCACCACCACGCTGGAGGTCCTCAAGCGCGACGGCCGGCGGCGGCCGTTCGACGACGGCCGCATCCGCGCCGCCGTGACGAAGGCCTTCGCGGAGGTGCACGGCGACCTCACGGCCGCGCACCGGAGCCGCGTCGACGAGGTCGTGGACCGCGTCGACGCGGAGATCGCCGCGCGGTTCGTCGGCGCGGTGAAGATCTACGAGATCCAGGGCGTCGTCGAGCACGTGCTGCTCGGGTCGCACGAGTACGACGTCGCCCGCGCCTACATCGACTACCGCGTACAGCGGGACTTCGCGCGCAGCCGGGCGACGGACCTCAACCACTCGATCGTGCGGCTGCTGGACAAGGACTCCACGGTCGTCAACGAGAACGCGAACAAGGACAGCGAGGTCTTCAACACCCAGCGCGACCTCACGGCCGGGACCGTGGGCAAGGCGATCGGGCTGCGGATGCTGCCGCCGCACGTCGCGAACGCCCACCAGAAGGGCGACCTCCACTACCACGACCTCGACTACCACCCGTATGCGCCCATGACGAACTGCTGCCTCATCGACTTCCGGTCGATGCTGTCGAGCGGCTTCCGCATCGGGAACGCGCAGGTGGAGCCGCCGCGCTCGATCCAGACCGCGACGGCGCAGATCAGCCAGATCATCGCGAACGTGTCCTCCAGCCAGTACGGCGGCTGCTCGGTCAACCGCATCGACGAGCTCCTCGCTCCCTACGCCGAGCGCAACCTGGAGAAGCACCTCGCGGACGCGCGCCGCTGGATCGCCGACGAGACCGCGCACGAGGACTACGCGCGCGAGAAGACGCGCAAGGACATCTACGACGCGATGCAGTCGCTGGAGTACGAGATCAACACCCTGTTCACGTCGAACGGGCAGACCCCGTTCACGTCGGTCGGGTTCGGGCTCGGCACGGGCTGGCTCGAGCGCGAGATCCAGCGCGCGATCCTCCAGATCCGCCTCCGCGGGCTCGGCAGCGAGGGCCGCACCGCGATCTTCCCCAAGCTCATCTTCACGCTGCGCCGCGGGGTGAACCTCGACCCCGGCGACCCCAACCACGACCTCAAGCAGCTCGCGGTCGAGTGCGCGACGAAGCGGATGTACCCGGACGTGCTGTCGTACGACAAGATCGTCGATCTCACGGGGTCGTTCAAGGTGCCGATGGGCTGCCGGTCGTTCCTCCAGGGCTGGCAGGACGAGGACGGCCAGGACGTCTCCGAGGGGCGCATGAACCTGGGCGTCGTGACGCTCAACCTGCCGCGTATCGCGCTCGAGGCGGACGGCGACCTCGACACGTTCTGGCGCCTGCTGGACGAGCGCCTGGAGACCGTGCACGACGCGCTCGTCTTCCGCATCGAGCGCTGCAAGGAGGCGACGCCGGGCAACGCGCCGATCCTCTACGTGCACGGCGCGTTCGGGCAGCGCCTCGCACCGGGTGACGACGTCGACCGGCTCTTCCGCGACGGCCGCGCCACGGTCTCGCTCGGGTACATCGGGCTCTACGAGGTGGCCGCCGCGTTCTACGGCGGCGCGTGGGAGCACGACCCGGAGGCCAAGGAGCTCACGCTCGACGTGCTGCGCACGCTGCACGCCCACGCCGCGGGGTGGACGGCGCGGACCGGGTACCGGATCAGCGTCTACGCGACGCCGAGCGAGAGCCTCACCGACCGGTTCTGCCGCCTGGACCGCGAGCGGTTCGGCTCGGTGCCGGACATCACGGACAAGGACTACTACACGAACAGCTTCCACTACGACGTCCGCAAGAACCCGACGCCGTTCGAGAAGCTCGACTTCGAGCAGGAGTACGCGCGCTACACGTCGGGCGGGTTCATCCACTACTGCGAGTACCCCGTGCTCCAGCAGAACCCGAGGGCGCTGGAGGCCGTGTGGGACTACGCGTACGACCGCGTGGGCTACCTCGGCACCAACACGCCCATCGACCGCTGCTACGCGTGCGGGTTCACGGGCGACTTCGACCCGACGGCGCGCGGGTTCGCGTGCCCGTCGTGCGGCAACGCCGACCCGCGCACGTGCGACGTCGTCAAGCGCACGTGCGGGTACCTGGGCAACCCGCAGCAGCGCCCCATGGTGCACGGCCGCCACGCGGAGATCTCGGCGCGGGTCAAGCACCTGGCGGGACCGACGTCGTCCCCCACGGACGACGGCGGGCCGACCGCACCGGGCCGGGCTGCGCCGTCGGGCCGCGCGTAGGAGGGACGGTGGCACGCACCCCGGACCCCGGCTGGCGCTCGGACCGCGTCAGCCGGGGGTACGTCGCGGACTACAAGCCGTTCGTCATGGTCGACGGCGAGGGCGTGCGCTGCTCGCTGTACGTGAGCGGCTGCCTGTTCGCGTGCGAGGGCTGCTTCAACGAGGCGGCGTGGAGCTTCCGCTACGGACGCCCCTACGACGACGCGCTGGAGGCGCGGATCCTCGCCGACCTCGCGCACCCCGCCGTGCAGGGCCTGTCCCTGCTCGGCGGGGAGCCGTTCCTCAACACGGAGGTGTGCCTGCGGCTCGTGCGCCGCCTCCGCGCGGAGCACGGCGACCGCAAGGACGTGTGGTGCTGGACGGGCTACACCTTCGAGGAGCTGCACACCGGCTCCCCCGGCAAGCGCGCGCTGCTCGCCGAGGTCGACGTGCTGGTCGACGGCCGGTTCGAGCTCGCGCGCCGCGACCTCACCCTCGCGTTCCGCGGCAGCACCAACCAGCGCGTGCTCGACGCCCGCGCGTCGCTCGCGGCGGGTGGCGCCGTCCCGTGGCCGCGCGTGCCCGACGCCGGACCCGCCGCGGGTGCGGACCTCGCCTCGTAGCGACCGACGAGACGGGAGAAGTGGCCCCTCCGGCCGGTGTCGGAGGGGCCACGTCTCCCGTCTCGTCGGGGTTCGGGCGCCGTCGGGGCTCCGAGGGTCAGGGGGCGGCGACGACGCGCACCGGGACGGTGCGGAAGCCCGCGACGGGCGCGGTCTCGCGCTCGGCCGGCCGCGCGTCGTCGTGCACGACGGTGCCCGCGCGCAGGAGTCGGCGGACGAGGACGCGCAGCTCGAGCGTCGCGAGCGGGCGGCCCGGGCACACGTGCGGTCCCGTCCCGTAGACGAGGTTGCGGTCGGCGTGGCCCTCCGGGTCGTACGCGGCGGGGTCGTCGAACGCCTCCGGGTCGCGGTTGGCCTCGCGCCAGTCGAGCACGACCTGCTCGCCCGCGGCGACGGGGCACCCGGCCACGACGGTGTCGCGCGTCGCGACGCGCCGGTTGGAGACGAACGGGTCGTCGATCCGCAGGATCTCGTCGACCGCCGCGTCGAGCGCGGGGTCCGGGGCGTCGCGCAGGTGGTGCTGGTGACCGGGGTGCTCGGCCAGCCAGTGCACGACGACGCCCGCGCACAGGGCGAGCGAGGACAGGTCTCCCCCGGTCCAGTTGCGCAGGATCGAGACGAGCTCCTCGTCCGTCCAGGCCGGACGGCCGTCGTCGCGCTGGGCGAGCAGCCGGGCGGTGACGTCGGGTCCGGCGGCGGGCTCGGGCTCCGGGCCGGCCGTCGCGCCGGCGCGGCGCGCGGCGAGCAGGCCGCGGACGATGCGGTCGAAGCGCGCGGCGACGCGGCCCGTCCAGGCACGGTCGCCGGAGCGGGTCGCGGCGCGGTTCTCGGCGACCCAGTCGAGCAGCTCGGGCTCGAGCTCGGCGGGCCAGCCGAGCCACGCCGACTGGGCGCGCACGGCGTACCGCGCGCCGAGCTCGACGGCGTCGAACGGGCCGCCCGCGACGTCGTCGACCAGCCCGGCGGCGAGGTCGTCGAGCACCGGGGCGAGCCACGCGAGCTCGTCCGGGGCGAAGAACGGGTCGAGGAGCCGGCGCGCCCGCGCGTGCTCGGCGCCGTCGAGGCCGTTGGGCACCTGCAGGTGGGCCGACGCCGCGCTGGAGAAGAGGACGGGGTCCTGCGCCGCCGCGACGGCCTCGGCGTGCCGCCGCACGACGACCCTCCCTGCCCGGTCCCGCGCCCCCCGTACCGTCCCGGTCTCGCTCACCCTCGCCCCTCCCGTCCCGTCGTCCGCCCGGCTCACCGGGCCGATGCGAGCGTACGACCGCCCCCGGCGCGCTCCGGGACGAACGCCGCCGAAACGGGCACGACGTCCGCCCGACCCGGGACGAACGTCCCGCCCGCGCTGTGGGCATGAATTGGGCCCGGTTCTGCGGTGAGAACCGGGCCCAATTCATGCCCACAGCGGGGCCGGGGGTTCAGGTCAGACGGTCTTGCGGGTGCGGCGGATGCCGACCCACAGGCCGACGACGCACGTCACCGCGGCGGCGACGAAGCCCCACAGGACGTCGGTGCTCGCGAACGACCCGGAGAGCAGCGCGCGCTCCGCGTCGACGATGTACGTCAGCGGGTTGAACAGCGCCGCCGTCCGCATCCACGCCGGGCCGGCCTCGAGCGGCAGCATCATCCCGGACAGGATGAGGAGCGGGAACAGCAGCGACTGCTGCACGCCCCAGAACAGCCACTCGCGGTTCTTCGCGGCGAGCGCGAGCGCGATGGACAGCGCGCCCACGCCGATGCCGAACAGGCCGAGCAGCAGCAGCCCGACGAGCAGGTGCAGCGGGTAGAGCGTGAACCCGAACGGGACGCAGACGAGCGCGATGAGCAGGCCCTGCACGACGAGCGGGGCGAACTCCTTGAGCGAGCGGCCCACGAGGATCGCGGACCGGTCGAGCGGGGTCGCGAGGACGCGCTCGTAGGAGCCGGTCATCATCTCGTAGAGCAGGTTCGACCCGCTCATCGAGGTGCCGAACAGCGAGATCATGACGATCACGCCGGGCACGAACCACTGCAGCGTCTCCGCGGTCGACCCGCCGCCGCCGGACGCGCCGCCCCCGAACCCGCCGACCGCGCCCGTGAGCAGCGGGCCGAACAGCCCGAGGAAGATCAGCGGCTGCAGCAGCGAGAAGATCAGGGTGAACGGGTCGCGCAGGACGAGCAGGATCTCGCGCGTGAAGACGGCCCAGGTGTCGGCGAAGAACTTCGCGACCCCGGTCCGCAGGAACGCGTCGGTGCCCGGCGTCGTCCGGCTGGCCGGGGACGAGAGGTCGGTGCGCGTGCTCATGCGGCCTCCTCTCGCAGGCTGCGACCGGTGAGGTTGAGGAACACGTCGTCGAGGCTCGCCTGCTTGAGCTCGGCCGAGCGCACGGCCAGGCCGCCGACGCGCAGCGCCTCGATGGCCTCGGGCAGCCGGTCGGCACCGTGGGTCGTGGAGATCCGGACGGTCACGACCCCGTCGGCGCCGCTCGTGGTCTCGACCTGGCCCCCGTCCTCGGCGAGCGACGCGCGGACGCGGCCGACGACGTCGGGCACCGCGCCCGGCCCTTCGCCGGGGACGCTGCTCCCGCCCGCCGTGGGGACCACCGCGAGCGTGATGACGTCGTCGGCGTGGCTGTGCTTGAGCGCGTCCGGCGTGGCGTCGGCGATGATCTCGCCGTGGTCGATGACGACGACGCGCTCGGCCATGCTGTCGGCCTCGTCGAGGTAGTGCGTGGTGAGCACGATCGTCATGCCGTACCGCTCGCGCATCGCCGCGATGTGCTCCCACAGGTTGGCGCGCGCGTGGGGGTCGAGGCCCGTCGTCGGCTCGTCGAGGAACAGCAGCGGCGGGTGGTTCATGAGCCCGAGCGCGACGTCGAGCCGTCGCCGCTGGCCGCCCGAGAGCGACTGGACCGTGCGCTTCTCGAGCCCGCCGAGGTCGAGGGCCGCGAGCAGGTCGGTGGCGCGCCGCGCGTACTCGGCGGGCGGGAGGCCGTAGAAGCGGCCCTGGTTGTGCAGCTCGTCGAGCACCCGGTAGGAGTACCCGCCCCCGTTGCCCTGGCCGATGAAGCCGATGCGGGAGCGGACCCGGGCCGGGTCGCGGGAGACGTCGTAGCCGGCGACCTCGGCGGTCCCGGCGGTCGGTTCGAGGAGGCTCGTCAGCATCCTCAGGGTCGTGGACTTGCCGGCCCCGTTGGGGCCGAGGAAAGCGACGAGCTCGCCCTCCCGGACGTCGACGTCGATGCCCTTGACGGCCTCGACGGTCTCTTTCTTGCGGTGGAAGGTCTTGGTCAGGCCACGGGCTCGGATCACCGGAGCCACCCTTTCGTACGCCGTACCGAAATTGACGATCCACGTTAGCATACGGTGTACGGAAAGAGGCAAGCCCCCTGTTCCGCCAGGCTCGTCCGGGCGGGGCGCGACCGAAGTCGGGGAGGATACGCACGTGACGACCGACCGCACCGACGAACGCGACGGCGACCTCGCGCCGTCGGGCACCCCGCAGCCCTCGCCCGCCGCCCCGGAACCGGAGGAGCCCGAGCGCCCGCTCGGCGTCGTCGCGGCCGCGGACGCCGGGGTCGCCTCCGCCGTGCAGGCCGCCGAGCACGCCCGGGCCCAGTTCACCGAGGTCGTGCGGACGCCCGAGATCACGCGCCGCCTCGCGCTCCTGTGGGACCCGCCGGCCCCCGCGACGCGCGGTCGCAAGCCGCGCCTCACGCTCGACGACGTCGTGCGGGCCGGGACCGCCGTCGCGCAGGAGGGTGGGCTCGACGCCCTGTCCATGCGCCGCGTCGCGACCGAGCTCGGCGTCGGCGCGATGTCGCTCTACACCTACGTGCCCGGGCGCACCGAGCTCGTCGACCTCATGATCGACCGCGCGTACGCCGAGCTCGACCTGCCCGCTGCGGGCGCGCCGTGGCGGACCGCGCTCGCGCAGTACGCGCACGAGCTGTGGAACCTCTACCTGCGCCACCCGTGGATCCTCCAGACCAACATGTGGCGCGCCCCGCTCGCGCCCCACGTGCTCGACGCCCAGGAGGCGGGGCTGCGCACGATCGTCGACACCGGCCTCTCCGAGCTCCAGGTCGTCGACACGCTCGGCCTCGTCGACAACTACGTCCAAGGCCTCGCGCGCGCGACGGTCGCCGAGCGGACCGAGCGCGACGCGACCGGCGTCGGCAACGACGAGTACTGGACGACGCTCGGCAGCTTCTGGGAGGACTGGTTCGACGTCGCGCGCTACCCCGTCATGACGCGCGTCTACGTCGCGGGCGGTTTCGACGCCCCGCAGGGCCCGTTCGACGCGAGCCTCGACCGCCTCCTCGACGCCGTCGAGATGGCGATCGACCGCGCGAACTCCGGACCTGCCGGGTAGAACCCGACCGGACGGCGGTACCGGCTGACGCGCAGACGTCACCCCTGGCAGGATCGACCCATGGATCCCCGCGCCGGCACGCCCGCCCAGCCCAGCGACCTCATCGACGTCGACGCCGTGGTCGGCGCCTACTACGACCTCGCCCCCGACGTGGACGACCCGGCGCAGAAGGTCGTGTTCGGCACGTCGGGCCACCGCGGGTCGAGCCTCGACCACGCGTTCAACGAGGCGCACATCATCGCGATCACCGCGGCGATCGTCGAGTACCGCCGCTCCCAGGGCACCGACGGCCCGCTGTTCATCGGCCGCGACACGCACGCCTTGTCGCTGCCCGCGTGGCAGACCGCGCTCGAGGTCCTCGTCGCCGCGGGCGTGCAGACGTACGTCGACGCGCGCGACTCGTTCACCCCGACGCCCGCCGTCTCGCAGTCGATCCTCCTGCACAACGAGGCGACGACGGTCGACGGCGTCCGCACCACGGGCCCCGGCCTCGCGGACGGCATCGTCGTGACGCCGTCGCACAACCCCCCGCGCGACGGCGGCTTCAAGTACAACCCGCCGCACGGCGGCCCCGCCGGGTCCGAGGCGACCGGCTGGATCGCGGACCGCGCCAACGAGATCCTGCGCGACGGCGTCGCGAGCGTGCGCCGCGTGCCCCTCACCCAGGCGCTCACCTCCGAGCACGTGCACAAGCACGACTTCCTCACCACGTACGTCGACGACCTCGTGAACGTCCTCGACCTCGAGGCGATCCGCGAGTCGGGCGTGCGCATCGGCGCCGACCCGCTGGGCGGCGCGTCGGTCGAGTACTGGGGCGAGATCGGCGAGCGGTACGGGCTCGACCTCACGGTCGTCAACCCGCAGGTCGACCCGCGGTGGGCGTTCATGACGCTCGACTGGGACGGCAAGATCCGCATGGACTGCTCGTCGCCGCACGCCATGGCGTCGCTCGTCGCGGGGATGACGGGAGACTCCGGCGACGCCGAGGGCGGCGCGCCGTTCGACGTCGCGACCGGGAACGACGCCGACTCCGACCGCCACGGGATCGTCACGCCCGACGCCGGGCTCATGAACCCCAACCACTACCTCGCCGTCGCGATCCAGTACCTCTACGGCGGCGCGCGCGAGGGCTGGCGCGACGACGCGGCGATCGGCAAGACGCTCGTCTCGTCCGCGCTCATCGACCGGGTCGCCGGCGGCCTCGGGCGGCGCCTCGTCGAGGTGCCCGTCGGGTTCAAGTGGTTCGTGCCCGGCCTGCTCGACGGGACCGTCGGGTTCGGCGGCGAGGAGTCCGCCGGGGCGTCGTTCCTGCGTAAGGACGGCCGCGTCTGGTCGACCGACAAGGACGGCCTGCTCCTCGCGCTCCTCGCCTCCGAGATCATCGCGACCACGGGCCGCACGCCGTCCGAGCACCACCGCGACCTCGTCGAGCGCTACGGCGAGTCCTGGTACGCGCGCGTCGACGCGCCCGCCACGCTCGAGGAGAAGGCGACGCTCGGCAAGCTCTCGCCCGAGCAGGTCACCGCGACCGAGCTCGCGGGCGAGCCGATCACCGCGAAGCTCACGAACGCGCCCGGCAACGACGCCCCGATCGGAGGGCTCAAGGTCACGACCGAGAACGCATGGTTCGCAGCCCGGCCGTCGGGCACGGAGAACGTCTACAAGATCTACGCCGAGTCGTTCGTCTCCGCCGAGCACCTGAGCCAGGTCCAGACCGAGGCGAAGGACGTCGTCTCCGCGGCCCTCGCCAGCTGACGACCCCGCCGAGGTAGAGGCGTGGTCACGACCACGCCTCTACCTCGCGGGACCAGGGCTCTACCTCGGGTACTGGGGCTCTACCTCGCGGGACTGGGGCTCTACCTCGCGAGGGGGCTAGGACGTCCGACGGCGCTCGCGCGCGTCCCACGTGTCCGTCGCGACGCGCTGGGCGTCACGGAGCGCGCGGGCGGGGTCGACGCCCTTGGGGCAGACCTGCGTGCACGCGCCGACCTGGATGCAGGGCCAGGCGCCGAACTCGGTGTCGAGGACGTCGGCACGGTCGAGCTCGCCCGCGTCGCGCGAGTCGTCGTCCCAGCGGCGGGCCGTCGCGACGACGGCCGGGCCGAGGAAGTCGGGCGCGACGTCGAGCTGCGGGCACGCGGCGTAGCAGAGCATGCAGTCGATGCACTCGGCGAAGCCCTTGAAGGCGGCGAGCTCGCCCGGCGTCTGCCGGTGGCCCGACGTCGGTCCGTGCGCCCGCAGCGCGTCGGTGCCGTCCGGCGTCGGCAGGTCCGCGGCGTCCTCGTCGCCCGGCCCCGCCACGGGCGACGGCGCGTCGACGAGCGGGAGGCGCGTGGCGCCGTCGGGCACGAGCCAGGGCTGCACGGCGGCGAGCTTGCCGAGGAAGGTGTCGGTGTCGACGACGAGGTCGCGGAGCACCTCGGCGTGCGCGAGCGGCTCGATGACGAGGCCGGACGTGCGGTAGCCGCGCACGAACGTCTCGCACCCGAGCACCGGGCGGCCGTTGACCATGACGCCGCAGCTCCCGCAGACCGCCATCTTGCACGACCACCGGAACGTCAGCGTGGCGTCGGCGTGGTCCTTGACCCACTGCAGCGCGTCGAGCACGGACGTGCGGTCGTCGTAGGGCACGTCGAACACGTCGCGCCGCCCGGCGTCCGCGCCGTCGGGTGACGTGCGCGCGACCTCCAGCCGCACCGTCCGCCCCTCCGCGCTCGGCGTCACGTCGCTCACGCGTCCCCACCCCTCGTCGCCGAGAACGACGTTCCTGTCGTTCTCGAGCTCTTTCCGACAGCAACATCGTGCTCGGCGCCCACCGGGACGTGCTCTACCTCTAGCGTGCCGTCCGGGGCGAGCCGGGCCTCCGAGTGGTGTGCCACCGACTCGCACTCCGGGAAGTCGAGGCGCTGGTGGGCGCCGCGCGACTCCTCGCGCGCGAGCGCGGCGGCGACGGTCGCGTGCGCGACGAGCAGGGTCGCGCCGAGCTCGACGGTCGTCGCCCAGTCGGTGTTGAGCACGGCGCTCGTGTCGGCGACGCGCACGTCGGCGTACCGCACGCGCAGGTCCTCGACCGTCGCGAGCGCCCGCCGCAGTCCGTCGGCGTCGCGGTAGATCCCGGCGTCCGCGTCGAGCACGCGCCCGAGCTCGGCCCGGATCGCGGCGGGCGGCTCGGTGCCGCGGCCGCGCATCGCGAGGTAGCCGTCCGCGATCTCGGCGGCGCGGTCGACGACCGCGCCCTCCGCCGAGGCGGGACCGACGCCGGCCCCGGCGCCCGCCGCGCCGCCGTCGGCCCCGTGGTGCCCGGCCGCGCGCGCCCACGCGAGCGCGGCCTCTCCTGCCGCGCGCCCGACGACGAGGGTCTCGACGAGCGAGTTGGACCCGAGCCGGTTGGCGCCGTGCAGGCCGGTGGACGCGCACTCCCCCGCGGCGAACAGCCCCGCGACACCGGTCGCGCCGCGCGCGTCGGTGCGGATGCCGCCCATCGTGTAGTGCGCCGTCGGGCGGACGGGCACGGGCTCCGCGGCCGGGTCGACGCCCGCGAACTGCTTGGCGAGACCGGTCACGAGGGGAAGCCGCTCGGCGAGCCGCTCCTTGCCCAGGTGGCGCAGGTCGAGCAGGACGACGCCCCCGTCGGGCGTCGGGATCGTGCGCCCGTCGCGCTCGGCGTGCCAGAACGCCTGCGACAGCCGGTCGCGCGGCCCGAGCTCCATCGTGCGCGGCACGGGCGACCCGACGGGCGTCTCCGGACCCAGGCCGTAGTCGGCGAGGTAGCGGCGTCCCTCGGCGTCGAGCAGCACGCCGCCCTCGCCGCGGGCGGCCTCCGTGAGCAGGATGCCGCTGCCCGGCAGGCCGGTCGGGTGGAACTGGAGGAACTCCAGGTCCCGCAGCGGCACGCCCGAGCGCAACGCCATCGCGGTCCCGTCGCCCGTGCAGATCCCGGCGTTGGTGCTCGTCCCCCACGCGCGCGCCGAGCCACCCGTCGCGAGGACCACCGCCGGCGCCTCGAGGAGCAGCGGCTCGCCGCGGTGCTGGTCGTGCACGACGACGCCGCGCACCCGAGCGTCCGGCCCGCCCGGGTCGTCGACCACCAGGTCGAGCACGTGGTGCTCGTCGTACCGGCGGACGGGGCCGTCCGCGCCCGAGTACCGCAACGACGTCTGGAACAGCGTGTGGAGCAGGTGGAAGCCGGTCTTGTCCGCGGCGAACCAGGTGCGCGCGCGGCTCATGCCGCCGAACCGCCGCACGGCCACGTCGCCCTCGTCCGTGCGCGACCACGGCAGCCCCCACCGCTCGAGCCGGTACAGCTCGCCCGCCGCGCGCTCGACCACGAACCGGACGGCGTCCTCCTCGCACAGCCCCGCGCCACCGGCGAGGGTGTCGGCGACGTGCTGCTCCAGCGAGTCGTCGTCGCCCACCACGCCCGCGGCCCCGCCCTCCGCGGCGACGGTGTGCGACCGCATCGGGTACACCTTCGAGACGAGCGCGACGACGGGCGCGCGGCGGTCGTCCCGGGCCGCGGCCTCCGCGACCGCGAGCGCCGCACTGAGACCCGCGCCACCGCCGCCCACGACGACGACGTCGGCGCGCTCGACGCGCAGGGCGGTCACGCGCGCCCCCACGGTGCGGGCGTCGCGGGGCGAACGCGCAGGTCCGCGCACGCGAGCGGGGTCGGGGAGACGTGGCGCCGAGGCATAGGGGAAGGGTCCTCGTGGTCCGGCGGCGGCGCAACAGGCGAAGGTCCCGGACGTCCGCGCCGTCTCATGGGCACCGCTCCCCATCGAGGCGGAGGCCGGACAGTGGGTATGGTCCGTGCGGCACCTCTCCCCGAAACACCCGGAGCTCACCATGCGTCCCGTCCGTTCCGCCGCTCGCCTGACCGTCGCCGCCGCGCTCGCGCTCGGTCTCACCGCGTGCACCATCAACGTCGGCGGCGACACGCCCGAGACGCCGACGCCCGAGGAGACCACCTCGGAGGAGACGGCACCGGTCGACGACGCGGAGGAGGTCGACGACGCCGCGGCGGAGGAGACCGGCGCGAGCGGCGAGCAGCCCGACTGGGCGAACCCCGTCACGAACCCGGGCGAGCAGATCTCGACCTTCACCATCGGCGACGTCCGCGTCGACGTCTACCAGGTGGGCGTCACGCAGGCGACGAAGGACGGCCTGTTCGTCGACCCGGAGAACAACCTGCCGATCATCGCCGAGGGCGACGACATCGTCTTCGTCAACTACGTCATCACGAACGAGGGCGCGCCGATCGACCTCGGCTCCAGCCTCGTGAGCATCGACGAGCGCTACGACGACTGGCCCTACATGCAGGGCATGGACACCATCGTCGACGACTCGCTGTACGAGGCGCAGGGCGTGAACGACGACGGCATGGCGCCGGGCGCGTACCGCGAGCCGACGGTCTACACGTTCGGCACCGGCCAGTCCTACTCCTACGCGACGAACTTCCGCTACCAGTCGGGCTCGCCCATCACGTTCGACGGCACGATCGTCCCGGTCGACGCCGAGGGCGAGCTGCTGCACGACGAGCGCATGGAGGGCGAGGGCACGGGCACCATCTCCTGATCCCTCGCGAACCCTCGCGGTTCGCTCACGCACGCGAGCGCCCTGGTCCCTCGGGACCAGGGCGCTCCGTCGTCTCACCGCCGGGTGAGGTCCTCGTACTCGGGGTGGCGCTGGATGTAGGCGCGGATGAACGGGCACAGCGGCACGACGCGCTCCCCGGACGCCCGGACCTGGTCGAGCGCGCCGACGGCGAGCGCGGACCCGACGCCCTGGCCCTCGAACGCGGGGTCGACCTCCGTGTGGGTGAAGATCACCGTCCCGGGCTCGCGGACGTACGCGGCGAACCCGGCGACGACGCCGTCGTCGGTGCGGGCCTCGAAGCGGTCGCCCTCGTCGGTGACGGAGACGGTCGGGGTGCGGGGTGCGGGGCTGTCGGTCATGGCGCCATCGTCGCCGTCGCACGGCCGTCGGACAACCGGCGGGAGACGGTCGTCACGTCTCGCCCCGGGACACGAATTCACTACCGGGCGGACGGCTTCCGGGTGCGACACTGGGACGGTGGTCCAGGATTCCCCGTCGCGCGCTGACGACCCCGAGAACCCCGAGCACCGGCGGGACGACCTGACGACCGACGAGACGACGTCGGACACCTCCGCGGGGGCGGGCAGGACGTCCCGGAACCCCTACCGCGCCGTGCTCACGCTGCCCGGGGCGTGGCGGTTCTCCGCCGCGGCGCTCGTGGCGCGCCTGCCGATGTCGATGGTCGGCATCGGCACGATCCTCATGATCCAGGGCATCTACGGCGAGTACGCCCTCGCCGGGCGCGTGGCGGCGGCGCTCATCATCGCGCAGGCGGTCGTGTCGCCGCAGATCGCGCGGCTCGTGGACCGGACCGGGCAGCGCGTCGTCATGCTGCCGATGCTGGCCGCGTCCGCCATCGGTCTCAGCGGGCTCATCCTGTGCGCGGTGCTACGGGCTCCGGAGTGGACGCTGTACGTGTTCGCGGCGGTCGCAGGGGCGACGCAGGGCTCGTACGGGTCGATGGTCCGCGCCCGGTGGACGCACACCGTGCCCGACGCGCGGCGCCTGCACACCGCCTACTCGCTCGAGTCGGCGCTCGACGAGCTCGTGTTCGTCGTCGGGCCGGTGCTCGCGACGATCCTCGCCACGAGCGTCTCGCCCTCCGCGGGGTTGCTCGTCCCGCTCGTCGCGGCGGTCGTCGGCGGGCTGTGGTTCCTGTCCCAGCGCGCGACGGAACCGCCCGTCGTGGTGCCCGAGCCGGGGGTGAAGCAGCGCTCGGCCATGCGGTCCACCGGCATGATCGTGCTCGCCGTGATCTTCGTGGCGATGGGCATCGTGTTCGGCGCGACCGACGTGTCGACCATCGCGTTCGCCGAGGAGCACGGGCAGAAGGGTGCCGCGGGCATGATCCTCGCGGTGTTCGCGCTGGGCTCGCTCATCTCCGGCCTCGTGTACGGCGCGCGGCACTGGGTGTCACCGCTGTGGCGCCGGTTCGTCATCGGCATCGTCGCGCTCGCCGCGGGCGTCTCGCTGTTCTTCTTCGTCACCTCGCTGCCCGTGCTCGCGGCGGTGATGTTCGTGACCGGCTTCGCCATCGCGCCGACGCTCATCAACGGCAACAACCTCGTCCAGAACCTCGTCGCACCGAACCAGCTCACCGAGGGCCTCGCGTGGGTCGGGACGTCGCTCGGCGTCGGGGTGTCGATCGGGTCGTCCGTCGCCGGGTCGCGCATCGACGCGGCCGGCGCGCACGCCGGGTTCGAGGTCGTCGTCGCGGCGGCCGCGCTCGCCGTCGTGCTCGTGCTCGCTGCCCTCCGGTCGCTGCGCCGCAGCGCCGACCGCGAGGACGTCGCCCCGGCCCACTGACGCAGGCCGGGCTACCGGGGCGCGCCGTCCCGGAGCGGTCGGGTGCCGCCGAACCCGGGGTTCCGCGGCACCCGACCGCTCCGGTGACACGCGATTCCGGGTTCGACGGCGTCAGGTCGGGTCGGTGCCCGAGAGGTGGGCGCGCTCGCCATCCTGGTCGAAGATCGTGAGGATCTCGACCGGGCCGTCGTGCGCGCCGAACGAGTGCGGCACCATCGTCGAGAACTCGGCGGCCTGGCCCTCCTGCACGAGGATCCGCCGGTCGGCGAGGTAGACGACGGCCGTCCCCGACAGGACGGTGAACCACTCGTGCCCCGGGTGGACGCGCTGGTGCTCGGGGCCCACGGCGCGCTCGGGCGTCAGGCGCATCTTCGCCACCATCGTCCCCGCGCGGTCGCGGGACAGCAGCCACGTCGTCTCCCCCGGTCGGCGCTGCGGCTCGGGCCGGATGACGACGTCCTCGTCGTCGACCGGCTCGACGAGCTGGTCGAGCGTCGTCCCGAGCGCGCGGGCGATCGGCACGAGCTGGTCGAGCGCGATGCGCCGGTGCCCGGTCTCGAGACGGCTGAGCGTCGACGGGCTGAGGAAGCACCGCGCCGCGAGCGCGTCGAGCGTCCAGCCGCGCGCGAGGCGCAGCCCCCGGATGCGCTGGCGGACGACGGCGTCGAGGTCGACTTCTTGCGTCATGAGCAAGATCCTATGCCTCACACGCAGAACCGTCCTACCGTGGAGGCATGGACTCCCCCGCACACCACCACGACCACGACCGTCGCCACGCCGCGGGGCACGGCCACGCCGCGGGGCACGGCCACGCCGCCGGGCACGGGCATGCCGCCAGGCACGGGCACGACGCCGACGGGATGGCCGAGCTGCTCGAGCTCGACGCGTCCGTGTTCGGCGGGCTCCTCGACCAGGCCGTCGCGGTCGCGGCCGAGCACGCACCGACCCCGACGCGGGTCGTCGTCGACCTCGGCGCCGGGACCGGCACCGGGACGCGCGCCCTCGCCCGCGCGTTCCCCGACGCGGAGGTCGTCTCCGTGGACGCGGACCCCGCGATGCTCGGACGGCTGCGCGACGGGCTCGCCGGCACCGGGCTCGAGGCACGCGTGCGCACCGTCGAGGCCGACCTCGACGCCGGGTGGCCCGATGTCGGCGGCACCGCCGACGTCGTCTGGGCGTCCGCGTCGCTGCACCACGTCGCCGACCCGGCCCGGGTCCTGCGCGACGCCCACGACGCGCTCGTGCCCGGGGGTCTGCTCGTCGTCGTCGAGATGACGGCGACGTCGCCCGTCCTGCCCGACGACGCGGCGCACGCCGACCTCGCCGCGCACCTCGACAGCGCCGTGGCGCAGGCCGGCTGGAACCGCTACCCCGACTGGACGCCCTACCTCACCGACGCCGGGCTGGAGGTCGTCGACCGGCGCGAGCCGACCGCCGTCGTACCGCCGGGACCGGACGCGTCCCGCTGGGCGCGCGCGACCGCCGCGCGCCAGCGCGAGCACCTCGCCGACCACCTCGACCCCGCCGACCTCGCCGCGCTCGACGCGGTGCTCGTCGCCACCGACGACCCGTCGGCGCACACCGTCGGCGCCCGCGGTGGCCGCATCGTCTGGGCGGCCCGCCGCCCCCACCACCCTCGCTGAGTGCAGGAAGGAGTCGCCACCCACGCCCCTCTT
This sequence comes from Cellulosimicrobium cellulans, assembly GCF_016907755.1. Taxonomy (NCBI): domain Bacteria; kingdom Bacillati; phylum Actinomycetota; class Actinomycetes; order Micrococcales; family Promicromonosporaceae; genus Cellulosimicrobium; species Cellulosimicrobium cellulans. Next base: position 898,738 of record NZ_JAFBCN010000001.1, on the reverse strand, counting down.
CGCGACTCTTTCCTGCACCCAGCACACCGGACCGTCCCCTGCTGAGGAGAGTCATGACCACGACCGCCACCAGCCACACCTCCCACGACGTCGCGATCGTCGGCGGCGGACCCGCCGGGCTGAGCGCCGCGGTGACGCTCGCGCGGTCGCTGCGCTCCGTCGTCGTGCTCGACGCCGGCGAGCCGCGCAACGCGCCCGCGGAGGGCGCGCACAACCTGCTCGGGCGCGAGGGCGTCCCCCCGCACGAGCTGCTCGCCGCAGGGCGCGCCGAGGCCGAGGGCTACGGCGCCGAGGTCCGCGACGCGCGCGTCGTGCACGCCGCCGGCGACGCCGAGTCCGGCTTCACGCTGACGCTCGACGACGGCGGAGGCGTCCGCGCGCGACGCGTCCTGCTCGCCACCGGTCTCGTCGACGAGCTCCCCGACGTCCCGGGCGTGCGGGAGGGCTGGGGGTCGAGCGTGCTGCACTGCCCGTTCTGCCACGGCTGGGAGGTGCGCGGGCAGCGGATCGCGGTCCTCGCGACCGGCCCCGCCGCGGCGCACCAGGTGCTGCTGTTCCGCCAGCTCACCCCGCACGTCACCCTCTTCCAGCACACCGCGCCCGAGCCCGACGACGCCACGTGGGAGCAGCTCTCGGCGCTCGGCGTGCGCGTGGTCGAGGGCGAGGTCGCACGCCTCGACGTCGACGGCCGGTCGGTGCGGTCGGTCGTCCTCGCGGACGGGACGTCGTTCGCGGTGGACGCGGTCGTCGTCGGGCCGCGGTTCGTCGCGCGCGGCGAGCTGTTCGAACAGCTCGGCGGGGCGCTCGAGGACCACCCCGCCGGCCGGTTCGTGCCCGCCGACCCACGGGGCATGACCGCCGTCCCCGGCGTGTGGGCGGCCGGAAACTCGAGCGACCTCATGGCGCAGGTCGGCGCGTCGGCGGCGGGGGGGGTCATGGCCGGCGCGGGGATCCACGGCGAGCTCGCCGTCGCCGACGCCGCGTCGGCCGTCGCGCGCCGCCGCACCCCGTCGGTGGCGGCCCGCCCCTGACACCGAACCCGGGCTCTCCGTTCACCTCAGCACGCCGAACCCGGGGTTGCGCGTCACCTGGCGCCGCCGGTGACGCGCAACCCCGGGTTCGGCACCGGGCAGGCGCGCGGCGAGGGTGACGCACGAGACGTCGGCTCGCGCTGCGGCCCGCGCGCGCCCGGCGCACGATGGGAGACGACCCCAGCCCAGCCGTGGAGGTACGTCATGCCGTTCGGAATCGGTCGCTCCCCCGTCGACAAGCGCAACCGGACCGTCGCCGACCTGCTCGTCGCGCAGCTCATCGAGGCGGGGGTGCGGCGGATCTACGGCATCGTCGGCGACAGCCTCAACCCCGTGGTCGACGCCGTGCACCGGTCCAACACGGGCGAGAACGCGGGCAAGGGCATCGAGTGGATCCACGTGCGCCACGAGGAGGCGGCGGCGTTCGCGGCGGCCGCCGAGGCCGAGGTCACGGGCAGCCTCGCGGTCTGCGCGGGGTCGTGCGGGCCGGGCAACCTGCACCTCATCAACGGCCTGTACGACGCCAACCGGTCGCGCGTGCCCGTGCTCGCCATCGCGAGCCACATCCCGAGCAAGCAGATCGGCACCGGGTTCTTCCAGGAGACCCACCCGGACCGCCTGTTCACCGAGTGCTCGGTCTACTCGGAGATGATCTCGAGCGCCGACCAGGCGCCGCGGGTCATCAACTCCGCGATCCACCACGCCTACGGCGCGCGCGGCGTCTCGGTCCTCACGCTCCCCGGCGACGTCGCGGACCTCGACGCCCCGGCCGCCGTGCCCGACGTCGCGTGCCGGCCCGCGCCCCCGCGCGTCGTCCCCGACGCGGGCGCCGTCCAGCAGCTCGCCGACGCGATCGGCGCCGCGAAGAAGGTGACGATCTTCGCCGGCGCGGGCGTGCGCGGCGCGCACGACGACGTGATCGCGCTCGCGGACAAGATCGCCGCGCCCGTGGGCCACTCGTTGCGCGGCAAGGAGTTCATCCAGTACGACAACCCGTTCGACGTCGGCATGTCCGGCCTGCTCGGCTACGGCGCCGCGTTCGACGCGATGCACGACTGCGACCTGCTGATCCTGCTCGGCACGGACTTCCCGTACGACCAGTTCCTGCCCGAGTCGGTCCGCACGGCCCAGGTCGACGTCGACCCGACGCACCTCGGCCGCCGCACCCGCCTGGACCTCGCGGTCGTGGGCGACGTCGGCGAGACCGTGCGCGCGCTCCTGCCGCTCGTGAAGAAGGCGCGGTCGCGCAAGTTCCTGGACTCGATGGTGTCCAAGCACGAGAAGGCGATGACGGGCGTCGTCGGCGCGTACACCAAGAAGGTCGAGCGCACGACGCCCATCCACCCCGAGTTCGTCGCCGACACGCTCGACCAGGTCGCCTCCGACGACGCCGTGTTCACCGTCGACACGGGCATGTGCAACGTGTGGGCGGCGCGGTACATCACGCCCAACGGGAGGCGGCGCGTCATCGGGTCGTTCATCCACGGGTCGATGGCGAACGCGCTGCCGCACGCGATCGGCGTCGCGGCCTCGCAGCCGGACCGCCAGGTCGTCGCGATGGCCGGGGACGGCGGGCTCTCGATGCTGCTCGGCGAGCTCGTGACGCTCAAGCACTACGACCTGCCGGTCAAGGTCGTCCTCTTCGACAACGCGAGCCTCGGCATGGTGCGCCTCGAGATGCTCGTCGACGGCCTGCCGATGTTCGGCACCGAGTCGCCGCACGTCGACTACGCCGCGGTCGCGAACGCGATCGGCATCCCGGCGGTGCGGGTCGAGAAGCCGAAGGACCTGCGCCGCGCGCTCCAGGACGCCCTGCACCGCCCCGGGCCCGCGCTCGTGGACGTCGTCACGGACCCCCGCGCGCTCTCGATCCCGCCGAACATCACCGCGGGCCAGGTCCGCGGGTTCGCGGTCGCGATGAGCAAGGAGGTCCTCGGCGGCGGCATGGGCGAGGTCGTGTCGATGGCGCGCGCGAACCTGCGCAACGTCCCGCGCCCGTAGCGGGGAACGTCTCGGAAGGGCGCGGGCCGGAGGGCCCTCGCCCTGCCCGACGGCGCGCGGCTAGGCTCGCGCGGTGCTCACCAAGACGTCGGTCACCCACGACCAGCTCGCCGCGATCGTGGCCCCGCTCGGCGAGGCCGTGCGGGCCGAGGCCCTGAGCGGCGGGATGTTCGCCAGCGTGTTCGCGGTGGACCTGGCCCCGCGCCCGGACGGGGGCGGGCCCGACGGCGTCCCGGCGCGCGTCGTCGTCAAGGTCACCGGGGCGGACACGACGCGCCTGCTGCGCTACGAGCACGGGATCCTCACCACGGAGGACGCCGCCTACCGGGCCGCGCACGCGGCCGGGCTGCCCGTCCCGCGCGTGCTGCACACCGACCTCACGCGCGCGCACGTGGACGGCGACGCGCTCGTCGTCACGTTCCTCGACGGCGCCCTGTGGAGCGGGCGTGAGCTCGACGCCGCGGCGACCGCCGTCGTGCGCCGGGGGCTCGGGTCGTTCATGGCCAGTCTGCACGGGATCACGGGCGACCGGTTCGGGTACCCCGCAAGCGCGTCGGACCTCACCGCGGCGACCTGGCCCGACGCGTTCGCGCGCATGGTCGGGGCCGTGCTCGACGACGCGCGCCGCTGGGGCGTGGAGCTCCCCGAGACCCGCGTGCTCGACGCCGTCGCGCGCCACCGCGACCTGCTCGCCCGGGTGACGGTCCCCCGGCTCGTGCACGCGGACCTCTGGCCCGGGAACGTGCTGCTCGGGCGCGCCGACGACGGTCCGGGGAGCGCCGAGCACGCCGACGACCTCACGATCGTCGGGGTGCTCGACGCGGAGCGGTCGCTGTGGGGCGACCCGCTCTTCGAGCTCGCGGGCGCGGACCAGCTCGGCGTCGGGGCCGTCGACCCCGACCTCCTCGCGGGCTACGCCGCGGCCGGCAGAGCTCCCGGCCTGGAGCCTGGCCCGGAGCTGGGCCTGGGCGACGGGACGCCCGGGGCGGGCGACGCGGACGCCTGGGCGCGACTGAGCCTGTACCGGGCGTATCTCGCGTGCCTGCTCGTGGTCGAGGTCGTGCCGCGCGCCTACGAGGGCGAGTGGGTCGAGGGCTACGCCGCGACCGCGCGGGCGAACCTCGGCCGGATGCTCGACGCGCTGGGAGCCTGAGCCGCGCCCGGCGTGCTCGCCGCCGTCGGAGGACGACGGCGAGCACTCGGGGCACCCCGGTCACGGCGTCGCGAGCGCCTCGGTGGGAGCGAGCCGCGCCGCACGGACGGCCGGGTAGAGGCCCGCCGCGGCACCGATCGCGACCGTCGCGCCCACGCCCCCGAGCGCGACGACGAGCGGCACCGCGACGGGCCAGCCCTGCGAGCCCGCATACCCGGCGGTGATGACGTAGCCGATCGCGACGCCCGCCGCACCGCCGAGCGCCGAGAGCACGAGCGACTCGACGAGGAACTGGCCCCGGACCTGCCCCCGGGTGGCACCCAGGGCGCGCCGCAGACCGATCTCCGCCCGGCGCTCCAGCACCGAGATCACCATCGTGTTCGCGACGCCGATCCCGCCGACCAGCAGCGCGACGGCCCCGAGCCCGAGCAGCAGGCCCGTGAACGTGCGGTCCGTCGCCTCCTGGGCGGCGAGCGCGTCGGACGGGCGCGAGACGTCCACCTCGTTCGGCGCCGCCGGGTTGGCGGTCTGCCCGAGCACGGCCCGCACCTGCTCGACCGCGGCCTCGTGGGTCCGGGTGTAGATGCGCGTCGGCCTCCCGTCCCAGTCGAGGTACGTGGCGGCCGCGTCGCGCCCGACGAGGACGGCGAGGTCCATCTCGGGGGCGAGCGGCACGGGGTCGAGGATCCCGACGACCGTGAACCACCGGTCGCCGACCCACACCGGGACGTCGGAGCGCGGCTCGGTGATGCCCAGCCGCTCCGCGGTCTTGTGGCCCAGGACGACGGCGGGGAACCGTCCCGTGGCCTCGGTCAGCCAGGAGCCGTCGCGCACCCGGCCGCCGACGGTGTCGAGGAGGTCGAGGTCCGCGGCGTACACGCCGATGCCCCCGGACTCCCCCTCGGGCACGAGGTCGCTCCGGTACGCGTGGGCGTCGAGCCGCCCCACCGAGGTCGCGGAGAGCACCGGCCCGATGCGGCGCACCATGTCGACCGACTCCTCGGGCAGGGTCGCGTCCTCGCCGAACAGGGTCTGACCGGGAGCGACGGTGAGCAGGTTCGTGCCCAGCGCCTCCAGGGTCCGGTCCAGCTCGGCGCGCGACGACGTGGAGATGCCGACGACCGCGACCATCGCGGCGATCCCGATCGCGATGCCCAGCGCCGACAGCACCGCGCGCAGAGGCCGTGTGCGCAGACCCGTGGCGCCGACGCGCAGCAGGTCCGCGGGCCGCAGCCGCGCCGGCCTCAGCACGCCGCCTCCCCGCCCGCCGAGGCGGCGGCGAGCGGCACGGGACCGCCGGGGCCGGCGTCGTCCACCACGCCGCCGTCGCGCATGACCACCTGCCGGGGCAGCGACGCGGCGAGCTCCCGGTCGTGCGTGATGACGAGGACCGTCGTGCCGTCGCGGTGCAGGCCGCGCAGCACGTCCATCACGCCCCGTCCCGACGCCGTGTCGAGCGCGCCGGTCGGCTCGTCCGCGAGCAGCAGCGGGGGCTCCCCGACGACCGCCCGCGCGATGGCGACGCGCTGCTTCTCCCCGCCCGACAGCTCGTGGGGGCGGTGGTCGAGCCGGTGCGCGAGGCCGACCCGCTCCAGCGCCTCGCCCGCGCGACGGCGGCGCTCGCGCCGCGCGACCCCGCGGTACAGGAGCCCGTCGGCGACGTTGTCGAGCGCCGAGACGCCCGCCGCGAGGTGGAACTGCTGGAACACGAAGCCGATCCGGCTCGCGCGCAGCGCCGACAGCTCGCGGTCGGTGAGGTCGGCGACGAGGAAGCCGTCGACCAGCACGCGGCCGGAGGTCGGGCGGTCGAGCGTGCCGATGACGTTGAGCATCGTCGACTTGCCCGACCCCGACGGGCCCACGATGGCCGCGAGCTCGCCGCGGGCGACGTCGAGGTGCACGTCGTGGAGCGCGGTGACCCCGCCGGGATAGGTCCGGGACACGTCGTGGAGCGTGACGACGGGCGAGTCGTCCCTCATGACGGCACCACGACGACGTCGCCCTCGGCGAGGTCACCCGTGACCTCGACGCGACCGTCCGCGAACATGCCCGTCTCGACGGCGACGACCCGGCCGGGCCCCGCCGCCCCCTCGTCCACGACCTCGACGCCGTACCCGCCCTCGGCGAGCGCGAGGAGGGCCGCCACCGGGACGGTCAGCACGTCGGCGCGCTCCGCCGACACGAGCTCGACCTTCACCGGGCCGTCCTCGGCGGCCTCGGCGCCGTCGGCCAGCACCACGGTGACCGGGACCGTCGTCGTCTCGGCGCCGGGTCCGCCGTTCGGGTCGTCGCTGGTCTCCGGCGGGCCGACGGCGGTGATCGTCCCGTCCGTCGTCGTCCCGTCGGGCAGGCGCACCGAGACCGCGGCGCCCTCGACCGCGAGCCGCCGCCGGTCGAGGTCCAGGTCCACGACGACGGACCGCTCCGTCCCGGTCGTGGCCACGAGCTCGGGCCCGGCGGGCGCACCGAGCGGCACCTCGTGCTCCGCGACCCGGAGCGGGCCGGGCTGGACGAGGACGAGGTCCGGGCCGACCCGGCCCGTCCGCTCGACCCCCAGGTCCTTCTGCCACTGCCGTACGGCGGCGCTCGTCCGGTCCGTGAAGCGGTCGTCCTCGGTGAACCCGCCGTAGCCGAGGGCGGCGAGGTTCGCCTCGAGCTGGCGCACGTCCTCGCCCCGCGACCCCAGCCCGAGGTCGCGGTACATCGGCAGGTCGCCCACGAGCAGGACGACGGGCCGCTCGTCGACGCGGAAGAGCGGCTCGCCCCGCCCGACGACGGCGCCCACCTCGGGGAGCCACGTGACCGTCCCGCCGCCCTGGGTGCCGTGCACGGCGGTCTCGCCGTAGCCGAGCGTGCCCTTCTCGCTCGTCCGCTCGACGAGGGTCTCGCGCGTGACGGTCGCGGTCTCGCGCGCGGCCGTCGCGCCGGGGTCGTCCGGCTCGGTGCCACGGCCCGGCCCCCAGAGCGCGAACGCCGACGCCGCGAGCAGCGCCACGGCGGTGGCGCTCCCGGCCACGACGGTCCGCCGCGCCCGGCCGCCCGGCCGCCTCACTCGTCGGTCCCGAGCATCGGCGCCGCCTCGTCGCACGCCTCGATCGCGGCCTGGAACTCCTCGTCGCCCGCGGGCATCGCCGGCATCGCGACGGCGCCGCCGTCGGGGTCGGGGTCGGGCATGTCGATGCCGTGCTCGCGCATGCACTGGGCGTACGCGCGCATCGCCTCGAGGTCCTCGGGGCTCATCTCCACCGGCTCGCCGCCGTTCGGCAGGAACTCCTTGCACGCCTCGAACGCGGCGTCGATGTCGGCGGGGTCGGTGCCGTCGCCGCCGAGCGTGACGGCCATCCCGCCGCCCTCGGTGTCCGGGTCGGGCATGTCGACGCCGTTGTCCCGCATGCACGCGGCGAACTCGAGCGCGAGCTCGTCGTCGTCGAGGTCCGCCGCCGCGTCGTCGCCGCCCCCCGGGGCGCCGGTCGTCTCCTCGTCCTGGGCGGCGCCCGCGCCGTCGGCGCTCGCGACGCCGGGGCCGTCGTCGGCGGTGCCGCACGCCGCGAGGGCGAGCAGGGGGACCAGAGCGAGCAGGGTGCGTGCCGCTCCGGCCGGTCGGGTGCGTGCAGTCATGGTGACTCCTGTCCTGGGAGGTGCGGGGGACGCGTCCCAGGACATCCGGAGCGCCGTGAGGCAGCCGTGAGCGCGGGACCTCACAGAGACCTCACAGGGGTGCGGCCCACCATCGTCGCCATGCGGGTACTGGTGGTGGAGGACGAGGAGCTCATCGCGGACGCCGTCGCGACGGGCCTGCGCCGCGAGGCGATCGCCGTCGACGTCGCGCTCGACGGGCGCGCCGCGATGGACCGCGTGGGCGTGCACGACTACGACGTCGTCGTGCTCGACCGCGACCTGCCCGGCGTCCACGGCGACGACGTCTGCCGGGCGATCGTGACCTCGGGCCTCGACGCGCGGGTCCTCATGCTCACCGCGGCCGCCGACGTCCGCGACCGCGTCGACGGGCTCGACCTGGGCGCCGACGACTACCTCGCGAAGCCCTTCGCGTTCGTCGAGCTGCTCGCGCGGGTCCGCGCGCTCGGGCGGCGCGCCCGCCCGGCCGTGCCTCCGGTCCTGGAGCGGGCCGGGGTGCGGCTCGACCCGTCGCGGCGCGAGGTCTACCGGGACGGGCGGTACGTACCGCTCGCGCGCAAGGAGTTCGGCGTCCTCGAGGAGCTCCTGCGCGCCGACGGCGGGGTCGTGTCCGCCGAGCAGCTCCTGGAGAAGGTGTGGGACGAGAACATCGACCCGTTCACCGGCGTCGTGCGGTTCACGATGATGCAGCTGCGCAAGAAGCTGGGCGATCCCGGGCTCGTCGAGACCGTGACCGGCGTCGGGTACCGGGTCCCGTGAGGGCGCGCCTCACGCTCCGCGCCCGGCTCACCCTCGTCTACGGCGGCGCGTTCGCGCTCGCCGGGGCCGTCCTGGTGACGGTCATGTACGTCCTCGTCGCCGCCGCGGTCGACCGCCAGCCGCTCGACACGGTCGGTATCGCCGCGTACGAGGTCACGTACGGGACGACGGCGCCGCTCACCGCGGCCGTGCCGCTGGACGGCGTCCCGGCGTCGGTCGCCACCGCCGCGCCGACCGCGACGATCCTCGACTCGCCGATCGACTCGTGGGCCGCCGTGCGGACGACCGACGCCGCGACGCTCCAGGACGTCCGCGACCTCGTCCTCACCCAGAACCGCGAGGCCCGGGACGAGACCCTCGGCTCGGTGCTCCTGTGGTCGGTCGTCGCGCTCGCGGTGCTCGGCGTGCTCGCGGTGGGCTTCGGGTGGGTCATGGCCACGCGCGTCCTGTCACCCCTGCACCGGGTGACCGCTACTGCCCGCCGCGTCGCCGAGAACAACCTGCACGAGCGCATCGCGCTCGACGGCCCCCCGGACGAGATGAAGGACCTCGCGGACACCTTCGACGCGATGCTCGAGCGGCTGGACCGCTCGTTCGACGGGCAGCGGCGCTTCGTCGCGAACGCGTCGCACGAGCTCCGCACGCCCCTGACCATCAACCGGACCGTGCTCGAGGTCGCGCTGCAGGACCCGGACGTCCCGCCGCCGACGCGCCACCTGGGGAACACCCTGCTCGCCGTGAACGCGCGGCACGAGCGGCTCATCGAGGGACTGCTCACGCTCGCCGCCGCGGACCAGGCGCCGGGCGAGCGCTCGCCCGTCGACCTCGCCGAGGTCGTGGACCAGGTCCGGCGCGCCTCGGCCGCGGCGGCGCGTGACGCCGGCGTCGAGCTGCGGGTCGTCCCGGACGGCGGCGACGGGCCCGGCGCCGGGACGGTGCCCGACGACGGCGGCGCCACGACGTCCGGCGACCCGGTCCTGCTCGAGCGTCTCGTGCAGAACCTGGTCGACAACGCCGTCCGCTACAACGATCCCGGCGGGTTCGTCGAGGTGTCCGCGCGCCACGTCGGCGGGGCGGTCGAGGTGCGGGTCGAGAACTCCGGGCCGGTGGTCCCGTCCTCCGCGGTCGAGTCGCTGTTCGAGCCCTTCCGGCGGCTCGGCCGCGACGGCGCCGCGGCGGACCGCAGCGCGGGCTTCGTCCGGGGAGGCGTCGGGCTCGGGCTCTCCATCGTCCGGTCGGTCGCGTCGGCTCACGACGGCACCGTGCGCGCCGTGCCGCGCGACGGGGGCGGGCTCGTGGTGCGTGCCCGGTTCGCCGCGGCCTGACGGGCGCCGCGCGAGACGCCGGAGCACGGGGAGTGCTCCCCATGTGACGAAGGCCCGGATCGCCCCACGGCATGGTCGGGTCACGGTAAGGTGTGCGTACGTTCACGACAACTCCACACGCCACGTCGGGAACGACAAGTCCACACGACAACCGCACGCACGGCCGCCCGCCGCAGCAAGGGGACCTCGCATGATCGCGTTCATCGTCATCGGCATCGCCGGACTCGCCCTCCTGCTCCTCTCGCTGCTCGTCGGCGAGATCGTCGACCTCGGTGACGGTGCCGTTTCTGGCACGACGCTCGGTGTGGGTGGCGTGGTCTTCGGCGCCGTCGGCGTGATCGTGGCCTCCAACGACCTGCCGACGTGGCTCGCGTACGTGGGGTCGCTCGTCGTGGCGCTGGTCGTCATGGTGCTCGTCCAGGCCCTGGTCAAGCACCTGCGGGAGTCGGAGGACGGTGTGCCCACGTCCCTCGTCGGCGTGCAGGGCACCGCGACGACGGCGATCGACCCCGCCCGCGGCGAGGTCTCGCTCGACGCCGCGCACGAGCTCGAGCGCCGCCTCGCCTGGGCGGACGAGCCCATCCCGGAGGGCGCGCGCGTCGTCGTGCTCGAGCAGTCCGGGAGCCGGGTGCGCGTCCAGCGCCACTACCCCAACGACTGACCGCACGGCCGACCCCGACCGGCGACGCCGCCCCGCGTCGTCGGCGGGTGCCGCGCACCGCACCACCGGCCGGACCGGCCGGGCTCGACCCTGACCGGCCCGTCCCGCACCGCCGCACGCCCTGACCTGCACGCACCCACGGAAGGAGTCGCGCCCCGGCGCGGACCATGTTCGACGACACGAACCTCATCACGACCCTGGCGATCGTCGCCCTGGTCATCGCGTTCTTCGCGGTGGTCATCTTCATCAGCAAGCGCATCCGCCGCGTCCCGCCGAACGAGGCCCTGGTCATCGTCGGCCGCGGCGCGGGCCGCAGGGAGGCCGCGGGCAGCGGGCAGAAGGTCGTCGTCGGCGGCCGCACGTTCGTCTGGCCGATCCTCCAGCAGGGCTTCTCCATCTCGCTCGAGCAGCGCCAGATCGGCATCACGGTCGAGGGCGTGGACAAGAACCGCATCAAGATCGCCATCAAGGCGTCGATCAACTTCAAGGTCCGCGGTGACGAGGAGGGCGTGCGCCGCGCGGCCCAGCGCTTCCTCTCCCAGCAGGGCACGCTGACGGAGATCATCAAGGAGTCCCTCGAGGGCTCGCTGCGCTCCATCGTCGGCGACATGACGATCGAGCAGATCATCTCCGACCGCAAGGGCCTGTCCGACCGCGTCGTCGAGTCCACCAAGGCCGACCTCTCGGAGCAGGGCCTCCAGGTCGACCTGCTCAACATCTCCGACATCTCGACGCCGGGCTCGGACTACCTCTCGAACCTCGGTCGTGCCGAGTCGGCCCGTGCCCGCCAGGTCGCCGAGGTCTCCGAGGCCGAGGCGCAGCGCGCGTCGGAGTTCGCCGTCATCGACGCGGCCGAGCAGATCGCCGAGCGCCAGAAGGCGCTCGACCTCAAGCGCGCCGCGATCAAGGCGGACACCGACCGCGCGAACGCCGAGGCCGAGGCCGCGGGCCAGCTCGCGCGCGCCGAGCAGGACCGCCTCGTCGCGCAGCAGGAGCGCGAGGCGCTCGCCGAGCAGGCCCGGGTGACGCAGGAGCGCCTCGACATCGAGATCCGCAAGCCTGCCGAGGCCAAGGCGTACGCCGAGGTCCAGGAGGCGAACGCGCGTCGTGACGCCGCGAACGCGGCGACCGAGGCGGACGCGTACAAGCGCACCGTCATCGCCGAGGCCAACAAGACGGCCGCGATCCAGGACGCCGAGGCGTCCGCGCAGGCCGTGCGCCGCGCCGGTGAGGCCGAGCGCGACCGCCAGGTCGCCCTCGCCGCCGGTATCAAGGCCGAGGGTGAGGCCCGCGCCGCCGCGATCGAGGCCGAGGGTCGCGCCGAGGCCGTGGCGACCGACGCCAAGGCCGACGCGCTCCAGAAGTACGGCGAGGCGGCCCTGGTGCAGGAGCTCATCGAGCGCCTGCCCGAGATCGTGCGTGCCGCTGCCGAGCCGATCGGCAACATCCAGGGCATGACCGTCGTCTCGACCGACGGCGCGTCCGCAGTCACCAAGAACGTCGCGTCGGTCCTCGGCGAGGGCCAGGGCGTCATCAAGCAGCTCACCGGCGTCGACATCAACCAGCTCATCGCGAACCTCGCGGGCACGCAGCTCACGGGCTCGGGCGAGAAGGCGTCGAACGGCACCTCGCACTGACCCTGACCGGCTCCCGCCGGTGCACGACGACGGCCCGTCCGGACCTCCGGGCGGGCCGCCGTCGTGCGGGGTGCGGCACGGCTGGGGCCCGCTCAGGTCCAGCCGAGGCGGCCGAACGCGTTCAGCGCGAGCAGGACGCCGAGGATCCCCAGCACCCAGCCGGTCATGTCGGTCGCGTTCCTCGTCAGCCATGCGTCGAGCCGGCGCAGCAGCGGGTCGACCGCGCGCGCCGCGACGAGCCGACCGAGGAGCAGCAGGAGCGCGGGCGCGATCATCACGACGCAGTAGGCGGCGAGGATGCCGCCGGTCGCGGGCCAGCCGACGTCCGACGTCGTGAGCAGCCCGATCGCGGCGAGGTACGGCAGCATCGTCCCGACCTCCAGGGCGACGGCGCCGAGCGCGAGCCCCATGAGCGGCAGCAGGGAGGGACGGGTCCGCACCGCACCGGCACCGGCCGCGTCCGCCTCGATCCCCAGCGCGCGCTCGCGCCAGCGGGACAGCCGTCCCGGACGCGGGGCCGACGTCGTCCCTCGCCCCCCGCCGGGCGCGTCGCCCGTTCCGTCGGCGCCCGGGACGGAGGGCCGTGCGCCGACGGTCGCCGGTGCGGCGGCGGCCGCGCGCGCGTCCCGCCGGGCCGCGCGCTTGCTGTCGAACCGGAAGGACAGCGCGAACAGGCCGATCCCGAGGAGGAGCTGCACGATCGCGGCGGCCCGCGTGTCCAGGGCGTCACCGAACCGGTCGAGGAACGCTCCCGCGCCCAGCAGCACGACGATCCCGACGGCCAGGTAGAACGCCGCGACCGTGCCGAGGTAGACGAGCACGCGCCCGGCACGCAGGCGGCCCGGAGCGAGCAGCAACCAGACCGGGATGAGGAGCGTGCCGAAGCTCGTGGAGTCGATGAGCGCCAGCACGACGAGCACGCCCGCCGTCGCGGCGAGGCCGAGACCCGGCCCGCCGACGGCGTCGAGGTCGAGAGGGATGTCCATGCCGTCGAGCCTCGCCTCCGGGGCGCGTCCCGTCGTCGGGCGAACGACCGACCCGGGACCCTCGGCGGACCCCGCGCGGGGCGACGGCGCGGCCGTCGTACACCGTTCGGCCGATCCGGGGGACGCCGCGCTGTGCTGGGATGGGTGCGTGAGGGTGGAGGACGGCGACGCGGGCGGGGCGCGCCCCGTCGCGCCCGGACGCCCCGGCCGGTGGCGGGCCGCCGCCCGGTCGCTCCCCCAGGTCTGGCGCATCGAGGACCGCCGGAACGACCTGTTCTCCGCCGTCACGACGTTCGTCCTCGGGTGGGTCCTCCTCGAGGTGGGCCTCGTCGGGCTCGTGCGGGCGCCGTTCGTCGTCGAGCCGGCGGAGCCGTGGTGGCGCGTCGCGCTGCTCGGGGTGGGCTGCCTCCTCATCCTGGTCAAGCGCGCGCACCCGATCCTCGCGCTGCTCGGCGGCGTGGCCGTCATGGTCGTCGACCTGCGGTGGGGCGGCAGCCTCGCGGTCACGCTCGTCCTGTGGGACCTGCTCTACGCCGCGGCCCTGTGGTCCGGGCCGCGGGCGCGCGCGTGGCTCTGGGGTGTCGCGGTGACGGTCGCGGTCGGCGGGTCGGTCGCGGCGGGCGAGGCGGCCCGCGACGTGCGCGAGTTCGTCTACATGGGGCTGCAGCTCGGCGCCGTCCTCCTCGTGCCGATGTGGTGGGCGACCAACGTGCGCACCAAGAGCGAGCTCGCCGAGCTGGCGGGCGAGCGTGCCGACCTCGCAGCGCGAGAGGCCGAGGCCGCGGCCCGCACGGCCGACCTGGAGCGGCAGCGCGCGAGCGACCTCGAACGCATCGCGGAGCTCGACCGGCACGAGGCCGTCCGGGCCGAGCGCGCCGCGATGGCGCGCGACCTGCACGACGTCATCGCGTCGCACCTGTCGACGATCGCGATCCACTCCGGTGCCGCGCTCGCGCTCCCGCCCGACGCCGCCAAGGACCGGGCCGCGCTCGAGCAGGTGCGGACCAGCGCCGTCGCGTCCCTCGACGAGATGCGGTCGATGATCCTGCTGCTCCGGTCGGAAGGGCGCCGCGACGACGGCGCGGGCGCCGCCCTCGACGCCGTCGCCGCGCCCGGTCGGCTCGCGGGGCTCGACGCGCTCCTCGCCGCCGCGCGCGCGACCACGACGGTCGTGCTCGAGGACCCGGACGGCGTCGCGACCGGCCCGCTGCCGGCGGCCGCGGACCAGGCGCTGTTCCGGATCGCGCAGGAGGCCGTGACGAACGCGGTCAAGCACGCACCGGGCTCGCCCGTCACGGTGCGGCTCTCCCGGGACGGGGCCACCGTGGCGCTCGAGGTGCGCGACGACGGCGCACCGGGAGCCGCGCCGCCGGTCGACGGCCCGCTCAGCGCGGGCACCGGCCTGCTGACCATGCGGGAGCGCGCCGACGGCCTCGGCGGGACCTTCGCGGCCGGGCCGACGGCGGCCGGCGGGTGGGTCGTGCGGGCGTCCGTCCCGGTCGCGGCCCGTCCGAGCGAGAGGGAGAGCGCGTGACACGCCGCCCGGTCCGGGTGCTGCTGGCCGACGACCACGCGGCGATCCGCGCGGGCCTGCGTCTCCTGCTCGACGCCGCGGACGACGTCGAGGTCGTCGGCGAGGCGTCCGACGGGACGGCCGCGATCACCAACGCCCGGGCGCTGCGCCCTGACGTCGTGCTCATGGACCTGCGCATGCCCGGGGTCGACGGCATCGAGGCCACCCGCGCCATCACCGCGGAGGGCCTCGCCGAGGTGCTCGTGCTCACGACCTTCGACCTCGACGAGTACGTCGACGGCGCGCTCCGCGCCGGTGCCGCGGGGTTCCTCCTCAAGACCGCGGAGCCTGCCGCCCTGATCGACGCGGTCCGCCGCGTCGCCGACGGCGACGGCGTCCTCGCGCCCGAGGTCACCCGCCGCCTCCTCGCCGCGTTCGCCCGCGGCCCGGTGCCCGACGGCGCCCCGCGCCCGGGCTCGTCCGCCCGCCCGGGCCAGCCGGGCCCCTCGGCCGCAGGGCCGACGTCGGGCACGGCCGGTGGCCCCCCGGCACCCGCCGCCGGGCCGCACGCCGAGGCGCACGGCTCGGCACAGGACCCACGGCTCGCCGACCTCACGCCCCGCGAGGTCGACGTGCTCGCGGCGCTCGGCCGCGGCCTCTCCAACCAGGGCATCGCGACCGACCTCTACATCACCGAGGCCACGGCCAAGACGCACGTCTCGCGCGTCCTCGCCAAGCTCGGCGTCGCGACCCGCATGCAGGCGGCCATCGTCGCCCGCGACACCGGCCTCGCCTGACGGCCGACCCCGCGGCACGACCCCGGCCCGCAGCGACGACCCGGCCCGAGAATCGCCGCGCCCACGAGGGAGAACCTCGGTCGCGCGACGGAGACCCCAGGTCGGCCGGGCGGAGTCAGCGCGGGAGGTGGCCGGTCGTGCGGTCGAGATAGGCGTCGGGGTCGAAGTCGCCCATCAGCGCGCTCTGGACGATGAAGCCTTGGCACGCGGCGACGAACAGCGGCGCCTGCTCGGCGCCGAGCTCGGCCGCGCGTGCGGGGTCGAGGCCGTGGGTGCGCTCGTGCCAGGCGGCGACGTAGTCGGCGAAGACCGAGCGCAGGCGGGCGAGGACGGCCGAGGCGAACTCGAGGATGCGCGGGTCGGTCACGGCCTCGCCCCAGACCTGGAGCAGGATCGCGGTGCTGCCGATCTCGCGGACCACCCCGTGCATGAGGACGCCGACCAGGTCGGACGGCGGAGGGAGCGGGTCGCGCTCGGCGAGCCGTTCGACGTCGGCGATGCGCCCGCCGACGATCCGGCCCGCGACGTCGTGCACGATCGCCATCTTGGAGTCGTAGTAGCCGTAGATCGCCCCGGCGGACAGTCCGGACTCGGCGATGATCTCCGCCATCGAGGTGGCGGCGAAGCCCTTGCGGCGGAACACGCGCAGGGCGGCGGCGGCGATGTCGTCGCGCCGCTGCGCTCGGTACTCGTCACTCACCCGGGGCATCCGCCCACCCTAAACCGAACGATCGTTCTTGACAGGAGGCGACGGGCAGGTCGACCCTATAGAGAACGAACATTCGTTTTACGAGAGGTCTCCCCATGAGCTCCGCCGCCCCGCACACGCACTGGCCGCGCGTCGTGACGACCGCCGTCGGGCTCGTCGCCCTCGTCGCGGTCGTCGTCCTCGCATTCCTCTGGCCCTCCGTCACCGCCGAGCCGAAGGACCTCCCGGTCGCGGCCGCGGGCGACCCCGCCGTCGTCGCCCAGGTGCAGGCCGGGCTGGACCAGAACGCCGAGGGCGCGATCGAGCTCGTCGCCGTCGCCGACCGCGACGCGGCCGTCGACCTCGTCGAGTCCCGCGACGCGTACGGCGCGCTCGTCCTCGGCCAGCAGCCGGAGGTCCTCGCCGCCTCGGCGGCGAGCCCCGCCGTCGCGCAGCTCCTCGCCGGGCTCCAGCCCGCGCTCCAGGCGCAGGTCGACGCCGCCGCGGCGGCGCAGGGTGCGCCCGCCGAGGCGGTCCCGACCGTGGCGGTGACCGACGTCGTCCCGCTCTCGGTCGACGACCCGCGCGGGTCCACCCTCGCCGCGGCGTCGTTCCCGCTCGTGCTCGGCGGGATGGTCGGCGGCATCGCGATCTCGCTCGCGGTCGTCGGGGTATGGCGGCGCGTCGCGGCGCTCGGGGTCTACTCGGTGGTCGGCGGGCTCGCGATCGCGGGGATCCTGCACGGGCTCGGCGGCCTGCACGGCGCGTACCTCGCCGACTCGCTCGCCGTGGGGCTGACGCTGCTCGGCATCGGGGGCACGATCGTCGGAGCCGTCGCGGTGCTCGGCCGCCCCGGCATCGCGGTCGGGCCGGTCCTGTTCCTGCTCGTCGCGAACCCGCTCTCCGCGGCCGCGATGCCGGTCGAGTTCCTGCTCAGCCCGTGGGGCGCCGTCGGGCAGTGGTTCCCGCCGGGCGCGTCCGCGACGCTGCTGCGCGACCTGTCGTACTTCCCCGCCGCGGACACGACGTTCCCCTGGCTCGTGCTCACCGGATGGGCCGTGCTCGGGCTGCTGCTGTCGCTCGTCGGCCACTTCCGCGACCGCGGCGCGGCGACCGTCGCCGCCCTGCGCGAGGCGGACGACGTCGCGCCCGTGGCCGAGCAGGTCGGCGCCGTGCGCTGACCGGCACCCGCCGGCCGGCACGCGGTCGCCGTGCGTCGCGGGTCAGGCCGGGACGAGGTCCGGGCTCTGCACGACGCGCGCCGCGTGCCGGGCGCCCGCCGTCATCGCCTCCTCGACGCCCGCCCCGCGCAGGTGGGCGTCGAGGAAGCCCGCGAAGAAGCCGTCGCCCGCACCGTTCGTGTCGACGACGTGCGGCACGTGCTCCGCGGGCACCTCGACGAACCCTCCCTCGGGCGTGAGCGCGACGGCGCCGCGCGACCCGTGCGTGCACACCACGAGCCGCGCGCCCGCGTCGACCCGCGCGGACATGAAGCCGCGCCAGTCCTCCAGCCGGTCCCCGCTGAGGAACACGTGCGTCCCTGCCTCGACCCACGGCCGGTGGAACGCGGACTCGCCGTCGTAGTCGTGGAGGTCGACCCAGACGTCGCGCCCGCGGGACACCGCGAGGTCGAGCACGGGCAGCGCCGGGACCGCGAGGTCCACGACGACGGCCGCCGCCGCGTCGAGCGCCGCGACCGCGGCGTCCCACGACGCGCCCTGCGCGGGCACCTCGCCCGGCGCACGCAGGTAGACCGAGACGCGCCCGCCGTCGTCGTCCATGAGGTTGAGGTGGCTCTCGGTGCGCCCGTCGGGCGAGGGCTCCGCGAGCACCGAGACGCCCGCGCCCTCGAGCACGGAACGGACCCGCGCGGCGTCGTCGTCCGCCCCGAGGACGGTGCGCAGCAGCACCGACCGGCCCAGGCGGGCGAGGTTGAGCGCCTTGCCCGCCGACGTCCCGCCCACGGTGGCGCGGTGCGACCGGGCGAAGACGGTGTGGGGCGTGGGCGCGGGCAGCTCGTCGAGCTGGACGAGGAGGTTCCACGACGCCGGCCCGGCGACGAGGACCTCGGCCGCGGCGGGCGCCATCAGTCCGTCACCGTGATGCCGAGGCTGTGCGCGAACGTCGCGGCGAGGCGCGCGAGCTGCATGGAGTCGATCGTCGAGCCGCGCAGGGACTCGATCCCGCTCAGCTCGTCGATCTCCGCGCCGCGCAGGTCGACGTGCGCCAGCGTGGAGGCCTGCACGTCGAGCCGGCGGACGCGCGTGCCCTCGAACGCCACGCGCAGCGCGTCCGCCGCGACGAGGTCGAGCTCGTCGATCGTGCAGTCGGTGAACACCACGTCCCGCAGGGTCGCGCCGCGCAGGTTGACGAACCCGAGCTTGCAGCCCACGAACCGGACCCCCGCCCACGACGACTCGTAGAGCTCGGCCGAGCCGAGGCGCGCACCGTGCACCTCGACCTCGCGCCACCGGCCGCGCGTCCCGCGCAGCACGGGCACGTCGAGGCGGTCGAGCACCACCTCCGTGAGCGTCACCGCCCCGAGGTCCGCCTCGTCGGCGCGCACCTGGTCGAGCCGCGTGGAGAACACGCTCGCGCCGTGCAGGTCGAGCCGGTCGAGGCGGAGGTCGACGAGCTCGAACCCCTCGAGGTCGGCCTCCGCCTCGAGGTCGTAGGCGTCGCCGCGCTGGAGGTCGTCCAGCACGACGGGGTCGATCACGGGCGGCTCGGTCGTCGGCTTCTTGGGTGGCACGGCCCGAGCCTAGGCCGCGCCACCGACGCTCTGCGCCGCGACCGGCTGCGCCTTGATCACCTCGAAGATCGCCGTCCAGCCGTCCCGCCCGTGACCGGCCGCGAGCGCGCGCTCGTAGTGCGACAGGACCGCGCGCGGCAGCGCGTCGTCGACGCCGAGCTCCTCGCTCGCCCCGAGGACGTGCGCCGCGGTCGCGCCCATCATCGTCGCGGTGCTCAGGTGCCCGGGGTGCACGCCGGTCTCGAACTCCGCGCCCGCCGCGCCGTCGGCCCCGAGCATGGCAGGCGTGTCGACGAGGGTCTGCAGCGCCTCCGGGACGAACTGCGTGGGCGGGACCCCGGCGGCCTGCGCGAGCGCTGCCGCGTGCGCGACGCCCGACAGCGCGGTGAGGAACACGTCGAGCTGCGCCTGGTACAGGAGCTGCGCGAGCCCCGGGTCGGCACCGAGGTAGCGGGGCGCGCCGAGCAGCGCGAGCATGCTCTCGTGGGCGTGGAACGCCGCCTCCGGACCGGAGTAGTAGACGTACGACTCCGCGGTCCCGACCATCGGCGGCGGCGCCATGACGCCCCCGGTCACGAGGGTCGCGCCCTGGTCGGCGGCCCACCGCGCGGCGACGCGCGTCGCCTCCGGGGTGTCGGAGCTGAGGTTGACGACGGTCCGGCCGCGCAGAGTCTCGGTCGCCGCGCCCAGGACGTCGTACATCGCCGCGTAGTCGGTCAGGCTCAGCACGACGACGTCGCTCGCCGCCACCGCCTCGGCCGGCGACGCGGCGAGGACCGCGCCCTCGGTGACGAGCGCGTCGGCACGCGACGGCGTGCGGTTCCACACGGTGACGGGGTGGCCCGCGGCGAGCAGCGTGCGGGCCATGGCCCGGCCCATCGGGCCGAGACCGATCAGGGTGACGGGTGCGGGCGTGCTCATCGGGCTCCTCCTGCGGTGGCGTCGCTGACGGGGGTGCGGACGGGACTCCGGATGCTCTCGACGGCGCGCGCGAACCCGTCGGCTCCGTGGCCGGCGTCGATCTGGCGGTGCACGAGCGCCTGGACGGCCGCGACGACGTCGGTCGCGAGCCCGGCCTCCTCGCTCGCGCGGATGATGTCCGACGGGTCCGAGAACGCGAGGCTCTGCTGCCCGGGCCCCCCGTAGTCGCGGCGGTCGACGACGTCCGCGTACTCCGCGAGCCCCGACGTCATCGCGACGAGCCAGGGTGCCGCTCGGCGCGCGAAGTCCGTCGCGCTCACGCCGGCCGTCCCGACCATCGCGACGCCGTGGAAGAAGCCCGCGAACATCGCGTACATGCTCGCGAGCAGCGCGAGGTCGTAGAGCGGCGCGAGGCCGGGGTCCTCGCCGAGCCACGTGCTCTCGCCCCACGTGTCGAGCACGGGCCGGGCGTCGTCGAACGCGGCGCGCGACCCGCTGTACAGGACCTCGGCCCCCGGCCCGCCGATCATCCCCGGGACGGCCATGATCCCGCCGTCGAGGTAGTCGATGCCGTGGGCCGCGGCCCAGGCGGCGAGCTCGCGCGACTCCTCGGGCGTCGTCGTCACGAGGTTGACGAGCGCCCGGCCCGCGAGCGCGTCCGCGACGGGGTCCAGCGTCTGGTGCACCGACGCGTGGTCGAGGACGACCGCGACGACGAGCGGCGAGGCGGTGACGGCGTCGCGCACCGTCGCCGCCTCACGGGCGCCGGACTCGACGAGCGCGCCCGCCCGTCCCGGCGTGCGGTTCCACACAGTCGTCCGGTGACCGGCGGCGACGGTCGCGGCCGCGAGGGCGCTGCCCATCGCGCCGAGGCCGAGGACGGTGACGGCGCGTTCCGAGGGTCGTGCAGGCTGGTCAGACATCGTTCCTCCGGGTCGGGTGGTGGTGCCCGGGCCGCCGACGGCGCGGCGTGCCCTCGCCGTCCACGCTCGCCGACGTACGGTCGCCCGGGAAGAACGCACTTCGAGGTGGGGTTCTCACCTCAGGGTGAGCGTGCAGGTCAGGGCGCCGCCCGGCACGGAACCGGTCTGCGACGAAGGAGCGAACGATGACGACGACGGCGGTCCGCACCTCCCCCGGCGCGGCGACGCCCGGCGGCACCTCCGCGGGCACCTCCGCGAGCACCTCCACGAGCACCGCGCGACGCGGCCCCTACGTGTGCGGGCTGGACGCCGCGATGGACGTCGTGAGCGGCAAGTGGAAGTCGCTCGTCCTCTGGGAGCTCGAGGACCACGGCGTGCGTCGGTACGCCGAGCTCAAGCGCGGGCTGCCCGGGGTGAGCGACAAGGTGCTCGCCCAGCAGCTCCGCGAGATGGAGGCCGACGGCCTGCTCGTGCGCGAGGTGTTCCCCGAGGTGCCACCGCGCGTCGAGTACTCCCTCACCGAGCACGGCAGCGCGCTCAACGCGGCGCTCGAGTCGCTCGGCGACTGGGGGCGCGACCGCATCGAGCGGATCGGCGCCACGCGCATCGGCTGAGCGCCCGCCTCAGGGCTCGGGGTGGAGGGCGTCGTAGCGCCAGAACTTCCGTTGCGACCGCACGACGACCCACAGCACGACGACGCACGCCACGCCCCCGGCGACGGCGGCCCAGGCCTCGCCCACCCACGTCGCCTGGGCGCCGAGCACGAGCTCGCCGAGCCGTGGCCCGCCCGCGACGACGACGATGAACACGCCCTGGAGCCGGCCGCGCATGTCGTCGGGCGTCGCGGTCTGCAGGATGGTCTGCCGGAAGACGGAGCTCACGGCGTCGGACGCGCCCGCGAGCGCCAGCGCGACGCTCGCCGCGACGACCCCGCCCACGAGGACGGTCGTGGGGCTGGTCGCCCCGACCCCCACCAGGACGAGGCCGAACAGCACGATCGAGAGCCCGTAGCCCGTGATGGCCCACACGATGACGCGACCCTGCCAGCGCACGCGCGACAGCCCGCCGGAGAACACCCCCGCGAGCACCGCCCCGACGGCGAACGCCGCGGCGAGCACGCCCGTCGTCGCCTCGCCCCCGCCGAGGAACACGACGCCCGCGGCGGGCAGGAGGACGCGCGGGGACGCGAGCACCATCGCGGCGAGGTCGGCGAGGAAGGTGGTGCGGACGTTGGGCTGCGTCGCGAGGTACCGCAGCCCGTCGACGACGGACCGCCACCCCGCGACCCGGCGCCGCCGCCCCGCCTGCGCGGGCTGCGGGGCGTCGTCGCCGGTGAGGGGCGGGATGTCCGGGAGCCGCCACACCGCCCACAGCGCCGCGGTGAAGAGCACGGCGTCGATCGTGTAGGCGACCTGGTAGCCCCAGAGCGCGACGAGGAACGCGCCGCCCAGCGGGCCGACCGTGAGCGCGACGTTCCACGCGATCGTCTGGAGCGCGTTCGCGGCGGGCAGGAGCCGTGGCTCGACGAGGCGCGGGATGATCGCCGACCGCGCCGGGTTGTTGATGGCGAAGGCCGCCGACTGCGCGGCGACGAGACCGTAGAGCACGCCCACCGAGTTCAGGTGCAGCCACGCCTGGACCGCGATGAGCGCCGTGATGACCCACAGGGCGGTCGACGCCGCGAGGGCGACCTTGCGGCGGTCGTACGCGTCGACGAGCGCGCCGCCGTAGAGGCCCAGCACGACGAGGGGCACCAGGGCGCAGATGCCGAGCACCCCGACCGCGAGCGACGAGCCCGTGAGCGCGTAGACCTGGAGGCCGACGGCGACGACCGTGAGCTGTGAACCGAGGTTGGAGATGCCGAGGCCCCACCACAGCCGTCGGAACGGCGGCGAGATGCGCAACGGCGTCGTGTCGGCGAGGAGACCGTTGACGCGAGCCACGATCGCCGAGCCTACGTCAGCGGGCGCGTCAGGCCGTCCCGGCCGCCTTCGCGACGTCGTCGTCCGTGCCCGCGTCCTCCGCGCCGTCCCGCGCGTCCTCCTCGCCCCAGGCGTCGGCGTGGCGGTGCGGGTGGCCGGGCGGTGGCTCGTAGCCCGGGTGCGGCCCGGGCGTGAGGTAGGTGCGCGCGAAGAACAGGGACGCCGCGAGGTCCTCGCGACGCTCGGCCGCGGTCCGGGCGCGGCGCGTCGAGATCTCGACGACCACGTCGCCGGACCAGCCGCGCCGCACGAGCTCCGCGAGGACCCGGTCGCACGGCTGGTCGCCGCGACCGGGGACGAGGTGCTCGTCCGTGATCGACGACGACCCGTCGGCCAGGTGGACGTGCGCGAGACGGCCGTCGAACACGTCGAGCAGCGCGAGCGCGTCCTGCTGCGCGACGGCGGCGTGCGACAGGTCGAGCGTCACGTGCTCGTAGCCGTGCTCGGACGGGTCCCAGCCCGGCAGGTAGGCCTGCATCTCGCGCTTGCGGCTGCGCCAGGGGTACATGTTCTCCACCGCGATGGTCACGCCCTCGGTCTCGTCGAGCTCGCCGACGAGGTCCTCGAACTCGCGCGCGTACCGGTACTGCCACCGGAACGGCGGGTGCACGACGACGGTGCTCGCCCCGACCTCCTGCGCGAGCCGGACGCTGCGCCGGAGCTTGGGGCCGGGCGAGCGCCCCCACACGCGCTGGCTCACGAGCAGCGTCGGCGCGTGGATGCTGCGGATCGGGACGTCGTGCTCGGCGGCGAGCCGCCGGAGCGTCGCGGCGTCCTGGGTCGTCTCGTCGGACCACACCATGACCTCGACGCCGTCGTACCCGAGGTCGGCCGCCGCCTCGAAGGCGTACGGGGCCTTGCGCGGGTAGACGCTGGCCGTCGAGAGCGTGACGTGGATGCGCTGCGCCTCCCCGGGGACCGGGGACGCCTCGGGGGACGCCGCGCTCGGCGTCGTCGCGTCGGACATGCCGGTCACCCTAGACCCGTCGGCTGTGCCCCACACCCAGCGTGGTCGCGCCGACGGGCCGTCAGCCGATCCGGACCTCGTCGGAGCACGCGTCGACGACGTGGCGGGAGTGGGTGGCGACGAGCACGGCAGCACCGTCGTCAGCCAGGCCGCGCAGGGACTCGAGCACCATCTCGGCGTTGTCCCGGTCCAGCGCACCGGTCGGCTCGTCCGCGAGGACGACCGTCGGCGCCTTGACGAGCAGCCGCGCGAGCGCGACCCGCTGCTGCTCGCCACCGGAGAGCTGGAAGACGGGGATCTCTTCCATGCCGTCGAGCCCGACGCGCTTGAGCGCCTCGTCGATCCCGAGCCCCGGGCCGCCCCGGTGACCGGGGGCACGGGCGATCTGGAGATTGGCACGCACCGAGGCGTTGTCCACGAGCGCGTAGTTCTGGAACAGGTAGCCGAGCGTGTCGCGACGGAATCGGCGCGCCCCGGAGGGGCGGAGCCGAGTGATGTCGCGACCGTCGACGGTGATCGACCCGGCAGTCAGCGTCTCGAGCAGACCGACGCAGTTGAGCAGGGTCGACTTCCCCGAGCCCGACGGCCCGGTCAGGGCGGTCATCTGACCCGGCTCGACCGCGAAGGAGCGGTCCTCGAACAGCACGCGGCTGCCGAACGACTTGGCGACGCCCTCGACGACGACGGACGACATGGCAGGTTCCTCTTCTCGTTGGCGTTCGCGGCGCCGGGAGGCCGGTGCCGTCGGACGGGTCGTGTCAGGAGTCGGCGGACCGGGTGGCGATCAACCGGGCAGTCGCCCAGCGAAGGCCGAGGAGCACCGAGCAGACGGCCAGGACAGCGACCGCGACCGCGATGCCGAGACGCCACTGCGCCGCCTGCCCGGCGAAGACCGCCGCCTGGAACCTCGCCCCCTGCTGCCCCAGCACCGCGCCGGCACCGATCACCAGAGCGGCCAGGAAGAGCTCGAGCACCAGCACGAGACGGTGGGAGTACCAGGCGGGCCATCCGGTGATGTGCCGGACGTAGACGAGCTGGGCCGACCGGCGGACATGGACCGCGCTCACGCTGACGGCCGTCACGATCATCACGACGACGGCCACCGCCAGGCTCAGCAGCGAGATCCGCAGGTTCGACACCACCTCGGCGTACTGCGCGGCGGAGTGCTGTCTCGCGGACCAGATCCCGTTGACGATGGAACCGACGTCGTACTCTTCGACGTACCGCTCGGCGCTCGCGGCGTCGTCGAACACGATGTTGCCCGTGGTGAGGTAGCCACCCCAGAAGGGCTCGGGCACCACGTCCAGCCCTGACGGGAGGACGACCAGCACGGCGTCGCGCAGCAGCGCCGCGCCGCGCACGTCGTCCAGCGTGCCGTAGACGAACTGGTCCTGGCCCGCGGCGACCTCCTGGGTGACGACGGGGGTCGAGTCCGGGTCACCGCCCATGGCCACGTACGCGGCCCCCTCGCGGGCGGACTCCTGGCAGCCCGGCGGAGCGAGGACGGTCACGGCGTCGTCGGCGACCGCGGAGACGCGAGCTCCCGACCGGTCCAGGACCTGCTGCCGGTCGAGGTAGGTGTCGCTGACGAGCAGCACCGGGCACGGCAGCGAGCGCGTCTGGCGCGGCGAGCCACGACCCGGGTCTCCGGCCGTGGAGAGGTCGGCCGTGACGTCGTCGACCAGGACTGCGTCGTCGCGGTCCACGGCATCGTGCGCCATCGCCCCGTACCGGCTCTCCAGCTCGGGGTCGTCACCACCCATCTGCCCGGACAGCCGGACGTACACCGCGTCGGCCGCCGTCGCCCACCGTTCCTGCTCGGCCGACCTGTCGGCCACCTGCATCGCCGTCTGCACGGTCGTGAACGCGACGCCCGCGGCGAGCAGGACGCCGACGACCCGGACCCCGAGGATGCCGGCCAGGGCCCAGCCCGCGGAGAACTGGCCCTTGACCGCGGCCAGGATCGGCACCCGGAAGGCGAGCCCTGCCGCGCCGAGGTGCGTGACGACGATGACCCCGAGGAACACCACGACGGCGGCCAGGACCACGACGAGGAGCTCCCCCGCCCGCGCTCCCCGGTTGTAGAACCACAGCACCCCACCGCCGAGGAGTGCCACCACCCCCGCCGTCAGCGCGAGCAGCCTGCTCGCCTCGGCCAGGTCGCGCCGCAGCGCGACGCCGAAGGACCTCCCCTGGAGCCGCTGCACGCCGTACGACTGGGCGCTCATCACGACCCCGCCGCCGATCATGACCACCAGGGCGAGGAGGGACACGGCCGCCGCGGTCCCGGTGACGGGACCCAGGAAGGCCGCGCCGTCGGTCGCCAGGTCGCCGACGCGGCCCGGGTAGGGCGCGACCTCCCCCGTGATCCCCAGACGTCCCATCGCCGCGAGGAAGGTGTCCGCGTCGGCACGGTCGCCCCAGACGAGGTAGTACCCCCGCGGATCCACGTCGCCGACGTCGGCGAACGGGCGGTAGTCCTCCTCGATCTGCGGCGAGAAGTGGCGATAGCCGCCGGCCAGCCGCTCGGCCACCTCGCCGTCGTCCCGGCCCGCGATCGCGAACACGTGCTTGCGGTGCGTCGGGTCGGTCATGTCGAACGCGACCATGCCGATGTCGGCGCCGGACTCCACGGCCGTCTCCTGGAGCACCGGAGCCAGGTCGGTCGCCGACAGCCGCCCGTCGGCGGTGATCTGCTGGGCCACGACCTGGAACTCGGCGCCCGCGCCCTCGGCCTCGTCGAAGGCGAGGAAGAGCTGGAGCGCGAGGAGCACGGGAAGGACGACGCCGAGCACATAGGCGGAACGGACGAGTCGAGGCAGCATGGGGACTCACTCTGGACGGGCTGACGGCGGCGGCGGAGCAGCGCGGGGCGGGGTCGTCGGACCCCGCCCCGCAGGTCGATCAGGTCAGCACGAGGTGTCGTACCAGGCCTTGTCGACCACGAAGGCCCTGCTGGGCGCGTCGGCCATCGACCACCGGCCCGCCGAGGCGTACCGCTTCTCGTAGTACGTCCCCTGCACGGACGAGCCGTGGCACTTGGAGCCGTGGTAGTAGTCGGACCAGACGGTCCCTCCACCCACGCCGTGGTCCCACGTGCCGCCGCCGACGTACGAGATCGTCGCGTAGGCGGTACCCGCGCCGCCGGCCACGGCCGCGACGGCCAGTGCGACCGCGACCACAGGCTTCCGGAGCTTTCCGAACATCGTGTCTCTCCCCCTTGCTGGACAGTGCTGGACAGGTGTCACGGCGCCGCGACGTCGTCCAGCGTGCCCGTGATGTCGCGTTCGCCCAACCCGTACGGCACGGGCTCGGCACGGCCGGACTACCAGGGAGCGCGGGCACCCGGCGCCGGGACGTAGGGGTGCAGGAGGGCGAACTCGACGAGCGCCTCCTGGATCCAACCCGCCCGCCGGTGTCCCGGGTCGGGCACCCCGAGCTGTTCGGCGAGCTGGACCAGGTGCTCCTGGACCGTGCGGTGGGAGATCCCCAACCGCACGCCGATCTCCCGAGCCGTGGGCAGCGGAGCGGAGCTGTCGCCGCGCATCCGGTCCGCGACGAGCGCGGTCATGACCGCGTGGCGGCGGCTCCCGGGGTCCAGGCCCCAGGACTCCCGGACCTGGCCGACGCACCGGGCGTCGGACACGCCGCCCTGCTCGGGCCCGAAGACCGTGAGCACGTGACCGCTCGCTCCCGCGATCCCCGCGAGGTCGAACGGCGGCGCCGTCGCGCACCCGGGCAGCAGGCGCAGCCGGTCCCGGGGGTCGTCGAGGTTCCAGACACGCAGCGGCATCACCGTGCTCAGGTTGGCGAGGCGCCACCCGTCGCGGTCCGCCACGACCGACCCCGCGACGCCCCTGACGTGGAGGTCGGGAGGCGGGCAGCAGCCGTCGGTACAGCCGTGGAACTGGAGCGCCCTGCCCGCGGGCGCGTCGGCCGACCCGTGGCCGCGCCGCGCGCCACCCCGTTCGGCCCTGATGGTGATCACCGTCTCCGGCATGCTCGTCCCCCCTGCTGTCGGACGCACGTCGTCCGCCCGGCGTCCACCGTAGTGAGGTCGTCCCACGGCGGCACCGCGCGTCCGCCCGGCACCTCCGGGTACGCCGGGAGCCTCTCGGATGCAGCACGACCCGGGGCCCGCCTAGCCTGGGGGCATGACGGCGACGGCGCGCGTCATCGACATCCACGTGGTCGCGGACTCGACGGGAGACACCGGGACCCGCGTCGCGCGCGCCACGCAGGCGCAGTTCCCCGGGCAGCAGGTCCGGGTCGTGCGGCACCCGCGGCTGCACACCGCGCAGGGCGTGGACGACGTCGTGGCCCAGCTCCGCGCCGACCCTGCCGCGGCCGTGGTGTTCTGCACCGTCGTCGACGACGCGCTGCGCACGCGCGTGCTCGATGCGTGCGCGGCGCTCGACGTCCCGTGCGCCGACCTGCTGGCCCCCGCGCTCGACGCGTTCACGGCGCGCACGGGCGCGCAGCCGGCGCGCGTCGTGCAGCCGGTCGGGCTCGCCGCGGACTACTTCGACCGCATCCACGCGATGGAGTTCGCGGTCGCGAACGACGACGGCCACCTCACCGACGGGCTCGACGAGGCGCAGGTCGTGCTCGTCGGGGCGTCGCGCACGGGCAAGACCCCGCTGTCGATGTACCTCGGCTATCTCGGCTACCCCACCGCGAACATCCCCCTCGTCCCGGGCGTCGCACCGCCGCGCGAGCTGTTCGAGGCGGAGCGCTGGAAGGTCGTGGGCCTGACGATCGACCCCGAGCGCCTGCTCGAGATCCGGCAGCGCCGCGTGCACGCGATGGGCGTCGCCGGCCTCGGGAGCCACCGGGGCCACGGCGGCACGGCCCTCGGCGGGTACGCCGACCTCGCGCGCATCCACGACGAGCTCGACGAGGTCTCCCGGCTCCAGCGGCGGCTCGGCTGCCCGGTCCTCGACACGACGACGCTCGCGCTCGAGGAGGCCGCGGGGCGCGTCGTCGAGCTCGTCACCGCGCGCCGTCGGGCCCTCGCGCCCGACGACGCACCGCAGCCCCCGGGCGACGACCTCGCCCGGGCGACCCCGCAGACCCGGGCGGCGGACCGCCGTCGGGCAGGAGACGGCGCGGCCACCGCCGCCGACCACGAGGAGCAGCCATGAGCGACCGGTACGTCTACGACCTCGCGGAGGGCCGCGCCGACATGCGGGCCCTGCTGGGCGGCAAGGGCGCGGGGGTCGCAGAGATGCGCCGCATCGGCGTGCCCGTCCCGGACGGCTTCACCGTGACGACGGCGGCGTGCGTCGCGGCCATGGAGCGCGGCGGGTCGTGGCCGGACGGCCTGTGGGACGAGGTCGTCACGCACCTCGACGCGCTCGAGGATCGCACGGGGCGTCGGCTCGGCGCGCGCGAGCGCCCGCTGCTCGTGTCGGTGCGCTCGGGCGCCGTGTTCTCCATGCCCGGGATGATGGACACGATCCTCAACCTCGGGATCTCGGACGACTCGGTCGAGGGGCTCGCGGCCGAGTCCGGCAACGCGCGCTTCGCCTGGGACTCGTACCGACGGTTCGTGCAGATGTACGGCGAGGTGGTCGAGGGCGTGCCCGCCCACGCGTTCGCGGACGAGCTCGACGCGCTCAAGGCGCGCCGCGGCGTCGCGCAGGACACGGACCTGGACGCGGACGACCTGCGCGGGCTCGTCGCGACGTTCCGCGCGGTCGCGCGGCAGCACACGAGCGAGGACCTGCCGACGGACCCGCGCGAGCAGCTCCGGCGGTCGGTCGACGCGGTGTTCGCGTCGTGGGGCAACCCGCGCGCCGCGGTGTACCGGAAGGCGAACGGGATCCCCGACGACCTGGGCACCGCCGTCAACGTGATGCGGATGGTGTTCGGCAACAAGGGCGCGACGTCGGCGACGGGAGTGTGCTTCACGCGCAACCCGTCGACGGGCGCCAAGGAGCTCTACGGCGAGTTCCTCGTGGACGCGCAGGGTGAGGACGTCGTCGCCGGCATCCGCACGCCCCGGCCCCTCGCGGAGATGGAGACCGTGCTGCCCGACGCGTTCCGCGAGCTGCGCACGACCATGACCCGGCTCGAGCAGCACTACGGCGACATGCAGGACATCGAGTTCACGGTGGACGACGGCGCGCTCTACCTCCTGCAGACCCGCACCGGGAAGCGCACCGCGCAGGCGGCTCTCCGGGTCGCGCGCGAGCTCGTCGACGAGGGCGTGATCGACCGGGACACCGCCCTGCGGCGCCTGGACCCGGCGCAGCTCGACCAGCTGCTGCACCCGGCGCTCGACCCCGGCCACGGCGCGACCCCGCTCACGCGCGGGCTCAACGCGTCGCCGGGGGCCGCCGTCGGGCGCGTGGTGCTCGACGCCGAGACCGCGGCCGAGCGCGGGAAGGCCGGCGAGGCGGTCGTGCTCGTGCGGTGGGAGACGAACCCCGACGACATCGCGGGCGTCATCGCCGCGCAGGGGGTGCTCACCGCGCACGGCGGCATGACGTCGCACGCGGCGGTCGTCGCACGCGGCATGGGCAAGCCGTGCGTCGCGGGCGCCGGCGCGCTGCGGATCGACGTCGAGGGGCGTCGCGTCCACGTCGGGGACCACGTGCTCACCGAGGACGACACGATCACGCTCGACGGCACGACCGGCGACGTCTACGCGGGCGCGCTGCCGCTCGTGCCGCCCCAGGTCACCGACGACTTCCGGGCCGTGCTCGGCTGGGCCGACGACGTGCGGCGCCTCGGCGTCCGGGCCAACGCCGACACGGGCGAGGACGCGGCCAAGGCGCGCGAGCTCGGTGCCGAGGGCATCGGGCTGTGCCGCACCGAGCACATGTTCATGGCGCCCGACCGGCTCCCCGTCGTGCGCGAGATGATCCTCGCCGAGACCGACGCCGCGCGCGCGGCGGCGCTCGACCGCCTGCTGCCCATGCAGCAGGCGGACTTCGAGGAGATCTTCGCCGCGATGTCGGGGCTGCCCGTGACGATCCGCCTCCTCGACCCGCCGCTGCACGAGTTCCTGCCCGACCTCGTCGAGCAGTCGCTCGTCGTGCAGCGGCTCGAGGACGAGGTCGGGGACCCCGGCGCACCGCTGCACGGGACGGACGCCGTCTTCGAGGGCTGGGCCGCCGCGGCCGGCGGCGGGGAGACGACGGCGCGGCTCGCCCGCGCGCGCCACCTCCTCGCGCAGGTGCGGCGGCTGAGCGAGATGAACCCCATGCTCGGCACGCGCGGCGTGCGGCTCGCGCTGCTGCACCCGCAGATCGCCGCGATGCAGGTGCGGGCGATCGCCCGCGCGGCGCTCGCGGTGCGCGCGGCCGGGCACGACCCGCGCGTGGAGATCATGGTGCCGCTCGTCGGGTTCTCGGAGGAGCTGCGGCGGATGCGCGAGGTCGTCGACGCGACGATGGCGGAAGAGCTCGAGGGCGCTGACGCCCCGCTGCCGTACGCCGTCGGGACGATGATCGAGCTTCCCCGCGCGGCGCTCGTCGCGGACCGCATCGCCGAGCACGCGGAGTTCTTCTCGTTCGGCACGAACGACCTCACGCAGACGACGCTCGGCATCTCCCGCGACGACGCCGAGGGGTCGTTCCTCACCGCCTACTTGGAGGCGGGCGTCGTCGGCACGAACCCGTTCGCGACGATCGACCGGGACGGGGTCGGGGAGCTCGTGCACGTCGGGCTCGAGCGCGGGCGCCGTGCCCGACCGGGTCTCCATGCCGGGGTGTGCGGCGAGCACGGCGGCGACCCGGCGTCCGTCGCGCTGTTCGACGAGATCGGCCTGGACTACGTGTCGTGCTCGCCGTACCGCGTCCCGATCGCGCGGCTCGCGGCGGCGCGCTCGACGCTCGAGCGGCGGGACGGTGCGCGCGCGGCACGCGACGTGTGATCCGGGCGGAAGCGCCCGCGACGGCGTTCGGACGGGAGGCCCTTGGGCCCTCGCCTTGTGGGCGGCGATCCCCTAGGATGCACTGGTCCAGACCACTTGTCTGCCCGGAGGAACCAACCATGGACCGTGCCGTCGTCGTCGCGATCACCGAGGGCCTTCACGCCCGCCCCGCCGCCCTGTTCGTCAAGGCCGCCGCCGCCCAGCCCACGCCCGTGCGCATCTCCAAGCAGGGCGGCGACCCCGTGGAGGCCGCGAGCATCCTCAGCGTCATGACGCTCGGCGTGACCGCCGGGGACGAGGTCGTGCTGTCGACCGACGCCGACGGCGACGACGCGAGCGCCTCGATCGACGCCCTCGCGTCGTTCCTGGAGCAGACCGAGGTCGCCTGACCGCGCCGGACGGCCCGCCCCGCGCAGCGTCCCCGACGAGCCCACGACGGGGTCTGCCGTCGACAGGTCAGTGCCAGTCGCTGATCTGCACGTCGCGCGGGGCGGGCGCGCCCGCACCTGTCTCTGCGAGCGCCTTGAGGCTCAGGAGGTACGACGCCCACTTGGTGCTGCAGTGGTGCATGAACTCGACGGGCTCGGCCCAGCCTCGGTGGCCGAACAGCACGATCGTCCAGTCGCCGTCCTGCCGCAGGTCCCACTCGACCGTCGTGCCGACCCACTCCTCCGGCCCGTCGACGACGCGCCACACCACCCGTTCCGACGGCCGCAGCTCGACGACCTCCATGTCGAACCCCCCGACCGGCGGGAACCGGAACGCGAGGACTCCCCCGACGCCCTCGCTGCCCGTCGTGTCCTCGGTCCACCAGCCGGCGAGCCCGTCGACCGTCGTCAGCGCCCGGTACACCGCCTCCGGCGTCGACCCCTCGACCCCGACCCTGTGCAGGATGTCCACCATCGCCGCTCTCCCGTCCATCCGATAGTGCAACTACTTGGTTGCACACCAAGGTAGACCGGGTGACCGTCGGACGCAACCCTACGGTTGCATATTCACACGTCGGAACCGTGGACGGTTCTCGAAGCGTGGGTGCCTCAGCGCCCTGCCGCCGTCCGCCTCCGGCACGTTCGAGGTCACCTGGGACACCGGGGAGAAGAGCACGGTCACCGGGACGTCGACCAGCCAGGACGTCGCCGGGCAGACCGTCCTCACGCTCACCGGCGTCGTCGTCTCCGGGCCGTTCGTCGGGGCGTCGTTCACCGAGGTCGTCGTCCAGTCCAACCTCGACCTGCTCGGCTGCCTCGCACCTCCGGGCGTGCAGCCCCAGTCCGGGCTCGGCACCCTCGCGGTGCTGTAGCCGGCGAGCCTCCGCCCCGACCGGGGTCCAGCACGCACCGTCCGCTGCCGAACCCGGGGTAGCGGGTCACCGAATCGTCTCGGTGACCCGCGACCCCGGGTTCGGCAGCGGTCCTGCTACAGACCCAGCTCGTCCAGGATCGGGAGGCGGGACCGCACGGCCGCGCGGGCGGCGTCGGGCGTGGGCTGCTGGAGCGCGAGGAACGCGAGCTCCTCGCACTGCTCTGCCGTCGTGGCTTCGAGCACCGCCGCGACGTCGGCGAGCGCGCGCGGCGTCATGGACAGCGACGTCACGCCGAGCCCCACCAGCACCGGAGCGAGCACCGGGTCGGCCGCGGCCTCGCCGCAGACGCCGAGCGGACGCCCGTTGAGCGCCGCCCCCGAGCCGGTCGCCCCGACGAGCGCGAGGACGGTCGGCTGCCAGGCCGTCGACAGGCGGGCGAGGTCGGAGACCTCGCGGTCGGCGGCCATCGTGTACTGCGTGAGGTCGTTCGTGCCGATGCTCGCGAACGACGCCTTGGCGAGCACCCAGCGCGCCCCGAGGGCCGCGGCGGGCACCTCGATCATCACGCCCGCCGTGCCGAGGCCGTGCTCCGCGCACAGCGCGACGAAGGACTCCGCCTCGTCGGGCGTCGCGATCATCGGCGCCATGACCCACACCTCGGCCGCCTCTTCCGCCGCGGCGCGCGCGATCGCCGTGAGCTGGCGGTCGAGCACCTCGGGGTGGCGGCGCGCGGTCCGCAGGCCACGCACCCCGAGCGCCGGGTTGGGCTCGGCCTCGGGCGTGACGAACGGGAGCGGCTTGTCCGCGCCCGCGTCGAGCGTGCGCACGACGACCTTGCGGCCGCCGAACGCCGCGAGCACCTCGCGGTAGGCCGCGACCTGCTCGTCGATCGTCGGCTCGACCGTGCGGCCCAGGAAGCACACCTCGGTGCGGAAGAGCCCCACACCCTCCGCGCCCGCCTCCGCGGCCGCCCGGGCGTCCTCCCCGTTGGCGACGTTGGCGAGGAGCTCCACGCGGCGGCCGTCCGCCGTCCTGCCCTCTCCGGCGAACCGGCGGCGCTCGCCGCGCGCCCCGCGCGCAGCGACGACGGCGGCCACGTCCGCGTCGGACGGGTCGCGCTCGACCGTGCCGAGCCCGCCGTCCACGAGCACCGTCGCACCGTCGTGCAGCGTCAGCGCGTCCTCGACCGCCACCACGGCCGGGATGCCGAGGGCGCGGGCCAGGATCGCGGTGTGCGACGTCGGGCCCCCGCCCCGCGTGACGACGGCGAGGACACGCTCCGGGTCGAGCTGCGCGGTGTCCGCGGGGGCGAGGTCGTCCGCGACGAGCACGAACGCGAACCCCGGGTCGGGCACCCCCGGGGCGGGCAGGCCGAGCAGCGTCGCGACGATCCGGTCGCGCACGTCGCGCACGTCGCGAGCCCGCTCCGCCATGAGCCCGCCCAGCGCCTCGAGCTGCCCGACGACGACGCCCGCCGCGTCCCACACGGCGCGCGCCGGGGTGGAGCCCTGCTCCCGCACGCGCCCCACGGCGTCGCGCGCCAGGGCAGGGTCCGCCGCCATCGCGGCGGTCACGCCCAGCACCTCCGCCGCGGTGCCCTCGGCCCGCGCGGCGCGGGCCGTGAGGTCCTCCTGGACGGTCGTCACCGCCGCGAGGACCTGCGTCACCGCGAGGTCCACGTCGGCGTCCGTGCTGCCTGCGGCGAGCGGGGCCGCATCGGGCTCGGGGACCGGGTCGGGCATCCGCACGACCGTCCCCGCCCCCCGCCCGGGGCTGACCGGCACGCCGGTCAGCCCCGGGTCAGAGACCCGCGCAGGTGCGCGCGTCGCGTCGTCGGCGACGGTCACGCCGTGCCTCCGGCGTCGGCCGACCCGGCGGGCGCTCCGGTCGAGCCGCTCCCCGCTGCACGCTCCGCCCTGCTGACGGTCGCCGTGTCGTCCGCGGCCGTGACGGCTGCGGCGGACGTCGCCGGCTCGACGGCCGGGGCGTCCTCCGCACCGGACTCGTCGTCCTCACGACCCGGGGTCTTGAGGTTCCACCGCGTGATGACGAATCGGAAGAGGAAGTAGTAGATGACCCCGTAGCCCAGGCCGATGACGATGAGCAGCAGGGGCATCTCGGCGATGCGGAAGTTCAGCAGGTAGTCGATCGCCCCCGCCGAGAACCCGAAGCCGTCACGGATGCCGATCGCGTTGACGAGCGCGAGCGACGTCCCCGTGAGGACGGCGTGGATGGCGTACAGCGGGTAGGCCACGTAGACGAACGCGAACTCGAGCGGTTCCGTGACGCCCGTGACGAACGCGACGAGCGCGGCGGATCCCATGATGCCCGCGACGACCTTGCGGTTCTTCGCCTTGGACGTGTGGACGATGGCGAGCGCCGCGGCCGGCAGCGCGAACATGAAGATCGGGAAGAAGCCGGTCATGAACGTCCCGGCCGTCGGGTCGCCGTGCAGGAAGCGAGCGATGTCGCCGTGCCAGACCTCGCCGCTCGCGTCGGTGTAGTCGCCGAACTGGAACCAGGGCAGCGAGTTGAGCAGGTGGTGCAGGCCGATCGGCACGAGCAGACGGTTCACCGTGCCGTAGACGAAGGCACCCAGGACGGTCGAGCCGGTGACCCAGTTGCCCACCGCGGTGAACCCGCTGTCGAACGCCGGGTAGATGAGCGCGCCGATCACGGCGATGACGACGGCGGCACCGGCCGTGACGATCGGGACGAAGCGACGACCGCCGAAGAAGGCGAGGTACTGCGGGAGCTTGATCCGGTAGTACTTCTGGAAGAGCAGCGCGGCCGTGAGGCCGATGACGATGCCCCCGAGGACGCCGTAGTTGATCAGCTCCTGCTTCGGGGCGTCGACGCCCATGCCGATCGCGTGCGTCAGGAGCTGCGAGAAGTCGCCGCCCTCGGCGGCCGTCACTGCTGCCGGGTCGGCGCTGTCGAGCACCCCGTCCGGGGTGACCCCGCCGGGCTTGCCGAGCACCGCCGGAGACAGCGCGTCGCTCACGCCCTTGAACACCAGGTACCCGATGACGGCGGCCAGACCCGTGGAGCCGTCGGCCTTCCTCGCGTAGCCCACCGCGACGCCGACCGCGAAGAGCAGC
Source organism: Cellulosimicrobium cellulans (assembly GCF_016907755.1). Lineage (NCBI taxonomy): Bacteria > Bacillati > Actinomycetota > Actinomycetes > Micrococcales > Promicromonosporaceae > Cellulosimicrobium > Cellulosimicrobium cellulans. Next base: position 862,720 of record NZ_JAFBCN010000001.1, on the reverse strand, counting down.
GGGAGGTTCGCGAAGAGCGCGTTGCCGGCGGACGCGAAGACGTCGGCGACGTACTGCATCCAGGGCCACGTGCCCGCGACCCCGTCGGCGCCGAGCATGTCGGCCTGGCCCAGCCGCAGCAGCAGCGCGGCGGCGGGCAGGGACGCGATGGGCAACATGAGGGAGCGCCCGACGCGCTGGAGCTGCGCGAAGCCGGGCACCCCCTTCTTCGTCCTCGTCGGTTCGGCGACGGTGGTCATGTGTCGTTCTCCTCCTGGGTGGGCCTGGGGCGCAGGCCGAGGTGCGTCGTGCGGCGGCTGTGGCGCGACGTCGTACGGGCGTCGTTGCCGGTCTCCGGGCACGCCGAGGACGACTGGGGTCGTTCCTGGGCTCGCGTGCCGGACACCCGGTCCAGGTTGTCTGGACCACTTGCACGAAGAGTGGTCTAGACCTCATGATGTGTCAACCCCCGGAGGTGACCCGGGACACACGGACAGGTCCACGACCCGCGTCGCCGCAGGTCGCAGGACGGACAATGCACCCGTGGAGATCGAGGCACCGACGCAGGGTCGTCCGCCCGGGCAGGGCACGGGCGCCGACGAAGGACCAGAACCAGGACGAGGACGAGGACGCGGCACGACGATGAGCAGGTCACGATCGCAGGCGAGCGAGCACAAGTACCTCACGGTGCGCGCCTACCTCGCCGACCTCGTGGCGAGCGAGCTCTCCGTCGGCGACGCGGTGCCCTCTGAGCGCAGCCTCACCGAGAAGTTCGGGGTCTCGCGCATGACCGTGCGCCAGGCGATCGACGCGCTCGTCACCGAGGGGGTGCTCGAGCGCGCGCAGGGCCGTGGGACGTTCGTCGCCCCGCCGCGCGCGGACTTCGAGATGCGCCTCACGACGTTCGGCGAGGAGGCGCGGCGCCGCGGCATGGAGCCGGGGACGGACGTGCTCGAGGTCGGCACGGCGCCCGCGCCGGCGTCCGTCGCCGAGTCGCTCGGTCGCGCGACGGGCGACCCCATGCACCACGTGGTGCGCCTGCGCTCCGCGGACGGGTCCCCCATGAGCGTCGAGGAGGCGTGGATCCCCGTCGACCTCGCGCCCGACCTGCTCGACGACGGCGTCCCCGAGAGCCTCTACGGCGCCCTGCGCGAGCGCGGCCTGGCCCCGACGTGGGGCGAGGACACGATCACCGCCTCCGACGCGACGGTCCAGGAGCAGAAGCTCCTCGGGCTGCGCGCCTCGCGCGCCGTCATGCGCACCGTCCGCCGCACGTTCGCGGGAGACGCACCGCTCATGTACTCCCGGTCGAGCTATCGCGGCGACCGGTACAGCGTGTTCGTCCCGCTGCGCGAGGCGCGTCCGACGCTCGTGCCGCGCGCCGGCGCGGCGGACGCACCTGCCGACCCGGCCGCCGCGACGGCCGCCCCCGACACCACGCCGACCGACCACCTCGACCCCGTGCCAGTGCCGGCCCGGGCGACCGAAGGGAACGACCGATGACACAGTCCGACGCGGAGCGCGCCGCGACGATCCTCGCCGGGCTCGGCGGGGTGGCGAACATCGACGAGATCGACCCGTGCACCACCCGGCTGAGATCGCTCGTCAAGGACCCCGCGCTCGTCGACGCCGCGCTCCTGCGGCGCGCCGGTGCGTTCGGCGTCATGGTCAACGGCCGGGTCGTCCAGGTCGTCGTCGGCCCCCAGGTCGACACGATCGCGTCCGACCTCGCCGACCTCATGTGAGGGTCCCGTCACCACCGCAGCACCACCGCCGCCGCACCACCCCGACGACGGCCTCCCGACCCCGCGCGCCCCGCGCACCCCGACCGGCACGGCTGCCGGCCGGGACACCTGACCCGGCCCTGGCCGGAACACGACCACGAGGAGCACCCGTGAGCAAGGCAGAGCAGATTCTCCGAGGCCTCGGCGGCGACGCGAACGTCCTCGACCTGGAGGCGTGCATCACGCGCCTGCGCGTCGAGGTCGAGGACCCGGCGCTCGTCGACGACGCCACGCTGACCGCCGCCGGGGCGATCGCCGTCGTGCGGTCGGGCGCCGCGATCCAGGTCATCGTCGGCCCGGACGCCGACAACATCGCCTCCGACATCGAGGACCTGCGCTGATGGCCGCGCCGCTCACGGTGCTCGTTCCCGTCACGGGCACAGTCATCGACGTCACTGACGTCGATGACCCCGTCTTCTCGGCCGGCCTCGTCGGGCCGGGGCTGGCCGTCGAGCCCGACGACGCGCAGGGCGGCGAGGCCGTCGCGCCGATCACGGGCACGGTCGTCAAGCTGCACCCGCACGCGTTCGTCGTCCAGCACGACGACGGCCGCGCCGTCCTCGTCCACCTCGGCATCAACACCGTCCAGCTCGGCGGCGAGGGCTTCACCACGCACGTCGCGCAGGGCGACCACGTCGAGCGCGGCACCGTGCTCGTCTCGTGGGACCCGAAGGCCGTCCGCGCCGGTGGCCGGTCCGCCGTGTGCCCGGTCGTCGCGCTCGAGGCGGCTCCCGACGACGTGACCTCGCTCGCCGAGGTCGGTGCGTGGGCCGCCCACGGCGAGGAGCTCCTCACCTGGGGCTGACCGTCCTCCCACGGGATCAGAGACAAGACCGCCAGGTCTATTGTGCGGGCCCCTTCCATATGCCAGGCTTCCCCTGGCACCACGCCCACAGGGGGCGAGCCTGGTGCCACGATGCCCCGGGCATCACCACCCAATGGAGGGGGAACGATGAAGTTCAAGAGGCTCGTCGCCGTCGTCGCCACCGCTGCGGCGCTGGCCGTCGCTGCGCCCACCGTCGCGAACGCGGCCGAGACCCGGACGTACACCAACACGTTCGGGAGCTGCAGGGTCCTCGTGGTGTCCTACGCCAACGGCGGAGGGGCGAAGGCCACCGCCTCCTACCGGCTCCTGGCCGGCCAGTCCAAGGTCTTCAGCACCGCGGGCCACATCCTCGGCCACTCCTGGACCGTCTGCTGACGACACCCGCCCCCAGGGCCAGGCTTCCTCGAAGCCTGGCCCTGGGCATGTCCGGCACCAGCCCGGGCCGGGCCCCGCGACGCCGGCCTACCCCCGCAGAGGCAGCGTGAGGGTCGGGACGTCGCCCGGCTCACCGCGGTCGACCACGCGGACCGGGACGCCCCAGTCCTGCTGCGCGAGGTGGCACGCAGGGAAGACGTCCGGGTCGGGCTCGCCTTCCGGGCCGAGCGGGACGACGTCGCACGACGCCGCCCGCGCGGTCACGTGGAGCACGCCCTCGCGGACCTCCGGGTTGATGACGAGGTCGCGCCCGAGCTCGACGCCCGTCCCCTCCCCGGACAGCAGCAGCTCGGGCGGCGTCGCGCTCACGCGCAGCTCCGTCGACGGACCGAACCGGTCGTCGAGCTTCTGCCCCGGCGCCGGGACGAACGGCACGTCGAGCCACAGCGGCCCTGCCCCGATGTCGGTGACGGGCCGCTGGGTGCGGTGCGCGCCGCCGTCGAGCACCTCGCCCGCGAGCGACGCGGGGAGCGCGACGCGGGTCAGCCGGTGCGCGGCGGACTCGACCACGAGCAGGTGGGCCTGGGGCTCGCCGTCCGGCCCCTCGCCCACCTGCACGACGACGCCGCTCGGCTCCGCGAGGCCCGTCGCCAGGGTCGTGACCTCGCCGGCGAGACGAGTCCCGGAGGTGTCGTCCCCGACGCTCCCGGCCTCCCCGGCCGCGGGCGCGAACCGGCGCAGCGCGCCGTCGTAGGTGTCCGCGACGACGACGCTCCCGTCGGGCAGGGTCGCGACCCCGAGCGGGTGCTGCATCAGCGCCTGCTCGGCCGGGCCGTCGCGGTGGCCGAAGTCGAACAGCCCCTGCCCGACGGCGGTGCGCACCTCGACGCCCCCGCCGGGCGCCGGGGTCACGCGGCGCAGCGCGGACGTCTCCGAGTCCGCGACCCAGATCGCCCGGTCCGCACCGACGGCCAGCCCGGACGGCTGGGCGAACCAGGCCGACGCACCGGGCCCGTCTTCCAGCCCCTCGTTCATGGTCCCGGCGAGGTGCGTCATCGATCCCTGCTCGCCGTCGAACGCCCACAGCGTGTGGTTCCCCGCCATCGCCACGACGAACGCCGCGAGGTCCTGCGACCAGGCCACGTCCCAGGGTGACGAGAGGCGCACGTCGAGCGGCGCGTACTGCCCGCCCGCCTCGGCCGGACCGTGGCTCGTGACATCGGCACCCCGTCGACCCTCCCGCAGCACGACGTTCTCGACCCCGCCGACCATGAACTGCTCGCCCGTCCCCGCGACGGTCGTCACGTGGCCGTCGGCGAGGCGCACGCCGCGCAGGACGTGGTTCGCCGTGTCCGCGACGACGACGTCGTACTCGAGCCACGACCGCAGCTCGACAGGGACGAGGCACAGCCCGTTCGGCTCGGCGAACCGCGCGTCGTCGGGGCCGCCGTCGGCGAGCCCGCGCTCGCCGGACCCGATGCGCCGGACGAGCGTCTCGCCGTCGGGCAGGAGCTCGGCGAGCGCGTGGTGCCCGGCGTCCGCGACGAGGAGGTTGCCGCCGGGCAGCTCGATCGCCTTCGCGGGGAAGCGCAGCGTGCCCGACGTCGGCGCGGGCGGCACGTACGGGCCGTCGCCGCGGTGCAGCGCGCCCTTCGCCTCGTGCTCGGCGACGAGCTCGTCGACCAGGGCGGCGATCGCGGACGCGTGCCCCTCCCCCGCCATCTGCGCGACGACGTAGCCCTCGGGGTCGATGACGACGAGGGTCGGCCAGGCGCGCGCGGCGTAGGCCGACCAGGTGACGAGCTCGGGGTCGTCGAGGACGGGGTGATGCACCTCGTACCGCTCGACGGCGGCCGCGAGCGCCACCGGGTCCGCCTCGTGCTCGAACTTGGGCGAGTGCACGCCCACGATGACCAGCACGTCGCGGTGGGCCTCTTCGAGCTCGCGCAGCTCGTCGAGGACGTGCAGGCAGTTCACGCAGCAGAAGGTCCAGAAGTCGAGGATCACGACCTTCCCGCGCAGGTCCGCGAGGGTGACGGTCCGGCCGCCGGTGTTGAGCCAGCCACGCCCGACGAGCTCGGACGCGCGGACGCGGGGAAGTCGTTCGGTGGTCACACCCCCATTGTCGCGCGACCTCCGACCCTTGACCCACATACCCCTGGTGGGTATATTCGCCATCGTTCGATACCCCGCCGGGGTATCCGGGACGAGGAGGAACGCGATGAGCATCGTCGAGATCGAGTACCAGGTGACCGGCATGACCTGCGGGCACTGCGAGATGTCGGTGCGCGAAGAGGTCGGGCAGGTGCCCGGCGTGACCGCGATCGACGTCAGCGCCACCACCGGTCGGCTCGTCGTCACGGCCGACCAGCCCCTCGACGACGCCACGGTCGTGGCCGCGGTCGACGAGGCCGGGTACCAGGCGGTGCGGGTGCCATGAGAGCCCCCGCCCGGATCGGGCTGTACGCCGCGGGGCTCGGCGTCGTGTTCGTCGCCTCCGCAGCGGTCGCCGGGGCCGTCGTCCCCGAGGGAGCAGCCCCGGCACCGGCCGCCTCGCACGCCCCCGACCAGCACGTCGCCACGAGCGACGACCCCGAGCAGGAGAGCACGAGAGGAACGGACATGACGCGCGGACTGTCCCTGGAGCAGGACGGGTACACGCTGGGCCAGATCACGGCTCCCGGGAGCGTGGGCGAGGCCGGAGAGCTGGCCTTCACCCTGACCGACCCCGACGGCGGTCCCGTCACGGAGTTCGACGTCGCGCACGAGCAGCGTCTGCACCTCGTCGTCGTGCGCTCCGACGGCGCGCACTTCCGGCACGTCCATCCCGTGATGGACGCGGACGGGCGCTGGTCGATCCCGTGGGCCTGGGACGCCGCCGGGACGTACCGCGTCTACGCCGACGCCGCGCCCAGCGCGGGCGACGCCGTCACGCTGACCCGCACGGTCGACGTCGCGGGCGACCTCGCCCCGGCCCGCGACGCCGAGGTCTCCACCACCGCGTCGGTCGACGGGTACGACGTCGCGCTCGACGGGCAGCTCGAGGCCGGCACGGTCTCCCGGCTGACCGTCGAGGTCACCCGCGACGACGAGCCCGTCACGACGCTCGAGCCCTACCTCGGTGCCTACGGGCACCTCGTCGCGCTGCGCGACGGCGACCTCGCCTACCTGCACGCGCACCCCGAGGGCGCCGAGCCGGAGTCGGGGCAGACGTCGGGCCCGACCGTGTCGTTCGGCGTCGAGGCGCCGACCCCGGGCCGCTACCTGCTGTACCTCGACTTCCAGGTGGAGGGCGAGGTGCGCACCGCGGCGTTCGTCGTCGAGGCGGCGCCCGACAGCGGCCCCGCCCCCGCGTCACAGGACGCCCCCGCGACCGGTCACGACCCGGCGTCGCACGACCACTGATCACCCGTGAGCCCGGCAGCACGCCGCCGGGCCGGAAGGAGGACCTCATGACGGCACCGGCCGCCCCGACCCCGGGGACGTTCGTGGAGCTCGAGATCGGCGGGATGACGTGCGCCTCGTGCGCCATGCGGATCGAGAAGAAGCTCAACCGGCTCGAGGGCGTCACCGCGACCGTGAACTACGCGACGGAGAAGGCGAAGGTCACCGTCCCGGAGGGCGTCGACGCCGCCACGCTCATCGCCGAGGTCGAGAAGACGGGGTACACCGCCCAGCTCCCCCGCGTCGAGGACCCCGACGTCCCGGCAGCGGACGAGGCGGACGACGCCGACCCGGAGCTCACCGCGCTGCGGCAGCGCCTGGTCGGGGCCGTGGTGCTCTCGGTCCCGGTCATCGCGATGGCGATGGTCCCCGCGCTGCAGTTCACGTACTGGCAGTGGGCCAGCCTCGTGCTCGCCGCGCCCGTCGTGGTGTGGGCGGCCTGGCCGTTCCACCGCGCCGCGTGGACCAACCTGCGCCACGGCGCGGCGACGATGGACACCCTCATCTCCGTGGGGACCAGCGCCGCGTTCCTGTGGTCCCTCTACGCGCTGTTCCTCGGCACGGCCGGGGAGCCCGGCATGACGCACCCGTTCACGCTGTCCGTCGCCCCCACCGACGGCGCCGGGAACATCTACCTGGAGGTCGCGGCAGGCGTCACGACCTTCATCCTCGCCGGCCGCTACTTCGAGAAGCGGTCCAAGCGGCAGGCCGGCGCCGCGCTGCGGGCCCTGCTCGAGCTCGGGGCCAAGGACGTCGCGGTGCTGCGCGACGGCGCCGAGACCCGCGTCCCGATCACCGAGCTCGCCGTGGGCGACGAGTTCGTCGTGCGCCCCGGCGAGAAGATCGCCACGGACGGCACGGTCGTGGCCGGCACGTCCGCCGTCGACGCCTCGATGCTCACAGGCGAGTCCGTGCCCGTCGAGGTGGGCGAGGGCGACGCCGTCACCGGCGCGACCGTCAACGCGGGCGGGCGGCTGGTCGTGCGCGCGACGCGCGTCGGCGGCGACACGCAGCTCGCGCAGATGGCCCGGCTCGTCGAGGACGCCCAGTCCGGCAAGGCCCAGGTCCAGCGGCTGGCCGACCGCGTCTCGGCCGTCTTCGTCCCCGTCGCCATCGCGATCGCCGTCGGCACCCTCGGCGCGTGGCTCGGTGCGGGCGCGCCCGCCTCGGCCGCGTTCACCGCCGCGGTCGCGGTGCTCATCATCGCGTGCCCGTGCGCCCTCGGCCTCGCCACCCCGACGGCGCTGCTCGTCGGGACGGGGCGCGGCGCCCAGATGGGCGTCCTCATCAAGGGCCCCGAGGTGCTGGAGTCCACCCGCACCGTGGACACCGTGGTGCTCGACAAGACGGGCACCGTGACCACGGGCGTCATGACGCTGACCGACGTCGTCACCGGCCCCGGGGTCGACCGCGCCGAGCTCCTGCGCCTCGCCGGGGCGCTCGAGGACGCGTCCGAGCACCCGGTCGCCCGGGCGATCGCCCGGGGCGCCGCCCAGGAGGTGGGCCCGCTCCCCGCGCCCACGGAGTTCACCAACGTCGAGGGCAAGGGCGTGCAGGGCGTCGTCGACGGGCACGCCGTCCTCGTCGGCCGCGAGTCCCTCCTCGCCGAGTGGGCGCAGCACCTCCCGCGCGAGCTCGCCGACGCCAAGGCCCGCGCCGAGGAGCAGGGTGGCACGGCCGTCGTCGTCGGCTGGGACGGGCGCGCCCGCGGCGTCCTCGTGGTGGCCGACGCGGTCAAGCCCACGAGCGCCGAGGCGATCCGCCAGCTCCGCGCGCTCGGCCTCACCCCGGTGCTCCTCACCGGGGACAACGCGACCGTCGCCCGCCGGATCGCGGCCGAGGTCGGCATCGACGAGGTCATCGCCGAGGTCCTGCCGCGCGACAAGGTCGACGTCGTCAGCCGGCTCCAGGGCGAGGGCAAGGTCGTCGCGATGGTCGGCGACGGCGTGAACGACGCCGCGGCCCTCGCCCAGGCGGACCTGGGCCTCGCCATGGGGACGGGCACGGACGTCGCGATCGAGGCCGCCGACATCACGCTCGTGCGGGGCGACCTGCGCTCGGCTGCCGACGCGATCCGCCTCGCGCGGCGGACGCTCGGCACGATCAAGGTGAACCTGTTCTGGGCCTTCGCCTACAACGTCGCCGCGATCCCGCTGGCCGCGCTGGGCCTGCTCAACCCCATGCTCGCGGGCGCCGCGATGGCGTTCTCCAGCGTGTTCGTCGTGGGCAACAGCCTGCGCCTGCGGTCGTTCCGGAGCCGGGCCACGAGCCCGGACCCGACGGCCACCACCCTGACCGCGCCGGCGGCACGGCTCGCCGGCGTCTGACCGCACCGACCCTCAGGAGGACCCGCATGTGCCACCCCCAGGACGACGCCCCGTCGCACGTGGACGCCGAGCCGGCCGACGCCTGTCACGCCCACACCGCACCCCGGGTGGGCTCCGTGCCCGACGACGACGTCGCCGAGTGCCCCGTCATGCCCGGCAGCACGACCGTGAAGGCGCACGCCGAGGCGGCCGGGCTCGTCCGTGACCACGAGGGCGTCCGTTACTGGCTGTGCTGCTCGTCGTGCGGCCCGCGCTTCGACGCCGACCCGGCCCGCTACGCCCCCGCCTCGTGACCTGGTGACGACGGTGACGACGGTGACCCGGTGACGCACTGACCTCGGCCCGGTGCCGCCCTCGAGGGTGCGGCGCCGGGCCGCTGCCCGTGCGACGACCGGCACTGCCGCTCGGGCCGGGCTCGGGCTGGAGAGTGGCGGGGCTCAGACGCGCGACGCCGTGACGTCCCCGACGACGCGGACCTCGACCTCGACGCCGTCGACGGTCTCCGGGACGTCGACGTCGTCCGAGGTCACGTTCACGCGCAGCAGCCAGTCGTCGACGACCTCCTGTGCCCGCGGACCACGTACCGGCGCGCCCGACGCGTCGGCGCGGGCGATGCCGACGCCGGTCACACCGTCGAGGCCCGCCAGCTCGTCGCGGAGCGCGGCCTTGGCCTCGCGGGCTCGTTCGAGCGTCGCCACGGCGAACCACCTCCCGACCTCATTGTGCGCCCGTCGGAGCGTTCGCGGCAGGGCCAGGAGTCCTCGTCAGGCGATGTCACCCGAGCAGCGTCGCGCCCAGCCGCTCGAGCACGGTCCCGATCGGGTTGCAGTACGTGAGGCCCGTGCCGTTCGCGCCGCCCGTCTCCGACCCCGCGAACAGCAGCCCCAGCGCGACCCCGTCCTCCCGGTACACGAGCGACCCCGAGTCGCCGCCGCGCGAGAACGGCCCGTCGCCCGTCGACTCGACCTCGATCTGGTCGTCGAACCGCAGCGCGCCCAGGCCGTCGCCGTAGCCCACCACGACGTCGTCGAGCTCGATGGCCGTGACGCGACCTGACGTGACGCCGGTGGTGCGTCCGGACTTGCCGACCACCTCGCCGCCCAACGCGACCGCCGTGTCCGTGACCCGGCCGACGGGGTACTCCGGGTCCACCGCCGGGTCGTCGAGGAGCGCGACGGCGGCATCGACGGTCTGCGTGACGCCCGCCTCCAGCGGGACGAGCGCGGCGAGGGTCCCGACGCGGTCGTCGGGCGCGCTGCCGCCGTCGGCGGGGCCGGGCTGCACGACGACGTCCCCGACCCGCGCGGACGGCGACCCCGCGAGCACGTGCCAGTTCGAGAGCGCGTAGACCGACGCGACGTCCGCGCCCTCCACGGGCGGCTCGCCGAGGCGCACGAACGCGCCGAGCGTCCCGGCGGTGACGTCCACGTGGGCGATCGAGACGCCCGGACGCAGCGGCCGCACCCGCCCGGTCTCGCCGGTCGCGTACGCCGTGACGACCGGCGGCCGCAGGCCCGGCCCGCTCTCGCTCGCGCCGCCCCGACCGGCGGCGCCGGCGAGCGGGCGGATCCGCCCCGTCCGTCGCACGTCGACGGTGTCCCCCGCCTCCGAGGCGACCTTGCGCGCGATGCTGCGCGCGGTCGGCACCCCGAGCCGGTACCGGACCGCGATGGCGTACCCGCCGTCGTCGTGCGGGGCGAGGCCGATCGCGAGGGTGGGCGCGCGCACGACCTCCGCGGCGTCGGGCACGTCGCGCGCCTCGATCGCCGTGTCCGACCGGCCCGCCAGCCCCGACCGCTCCGCGAGCTCGCGCGCGTAGTCCGCGAGCTGCGACTTGATCTCCCGTGCCTTCTGCTGGTCCATCGGTGCACCGTCCCCTCGCCCGACGGGCGGCTCCCGCCGTCCGCGTCCTGCCGAGCGAGTCTGACGGCAGCCGCCCACACCCGCACCGCGCCACGCCGACGACCCGTCAGGCGCGCAGGAGCTGCTCCACGCGGACCGACCGGCGGCGGGCGACGACGAGCGTCGTCACCGCCACGGACGCGAGACCCCAGAGCACGAGTGCGACGGCGTCGCCCGCGCCCCCGGCCGCGCCCGGGTCGACGATCGACGTGAGGAGGCGGAGCGCCGAGCCCACGGGCAGCAGGTCGCGCAGGCTCGTGAGCGCGGCCGGGACGGTCGCAACGATGCCGGTGGCGACGAGGAGCACCGCGACGAGCAGGCTGATCGCCCGCCCCACGTTCCCGAGCAGCGCGGCGAGCGCCTGGTTGAGCGCGACGAAGACCACCGAGGCGAGCGCCCCGACCGCGAGCAATCCGACCCAGCCGCCCACGCTCGCCCCCTCGACCGCGGCGAGGACGCCGCCGATCACGAGGCCGGTCGCGGCCGCGATCCCCGCCGGCAGCGCGAGCGCTGCCAGGGCGAGCCGACCCGCGGTCCGCGTCGACCCGAGCAGCTTGGCGGGCACGGGCGGGAACGCGACGAAGACCGCGAGCGCGCCGAGCCACAGCGCGAGGACGGCGAACAGCGGGCCGGTCGACCCGGTGCCGAGGTCCTCGACGCCGGGCGCGGCCACCGGGTCCGCGACGACCGCCGAGAGGTTCTCGCGCTCGGCGTCCGTGTACGACGGGATCTGCTCCGTCGCGTCGCCGAGGCCCTGCGCCAGCTCGGTCGTGCCGTCCGCGAGCTGCCCGACGCCGCCCGCGAGGTCACCCGCACCCGTCGCCAGGTCCTGGGTCCCGGTCGCGAGCTGGTCCGCGCCCGACCCGAGCGCCCCGACGCCTGTCGCGAGCCCGTCCGCCCCCGTCGACAGCTCGCCGGCGCCGCCGGAGAGCTGCGCGGCGCCGTCGGCCACCTGGTCCGCGCCGGTCGCGAGCTGCCCGAGACCGGCCGAGAGGTCGCGTGCTCCTCCGGCGACGCCCGTCGCGCCGGTGGCGGCCTGCGCCGCCCCGCCGGCGAGCCGGTCCGCACCCTGCGCGGCCTGGTCTACCCCGGCCGCGAGGGCGTAGAGCCCGGTGGGCCCGTTCGCGCCCGACGGCGCCCCGGCCAGGGCGGCGTTCCCCGCCGCGACCTCGGCCGCACCGACCGCGAGCGGCCGCAGCGCGGCGAGCTGCTGGTCGAGCGCGACGCACGCGGGCGACGTCGGGTCCGCCGCGCACCCCGCCTGGACCTTCTGCTGCTCGAGCCCGGCGACGACCTGCGCGAGCCCGCCCGCGACGTCGCGCGAACCCGTCGCGAGCCGGGTCCCGAGCGCCGGGAGCGACGTGGACCCTCCGCCCGGGAGGGGGACGGCCGAGATCGAGTCGTCGAGCGTGCGGAGCCCGCCCGCAAGGTCGGACGCGCCGCCCGAGACGCCCGCGACGCCGTCGGCCAGTCCCTGGGCGCCGGTCGCGAGCGAGCCCGCGCCGGACGCGGACTGCGCGACCCCGTCCGCGACCTGCCGCGACCCGGTGGCGACGCCCCGCGCCCCGGTCGCGAGGTCGCCCGCGCCGGACGCGAGCCGGTCCGCGCCCGAGCCGAGCTCGCCGACGCCGGACGCGAGCGCCCCGGCACCGGTCGCGAGCTCGCCCGCGCCGGACGCGAGCTGCGTCGCCCCGTCGCTCGCCTGGGACGCGCCGTCGGCGAGCTGGTCGGCGCCGTCCGCGGCCTCGCCGAGCTGCTCGTTCAGGGTCGTGAAGCCGACAAGCACGCCGTCCACGTAGTTCTCGGTGAGCGTCGTGCCGAGCACGGACGTCGCGGTGGTCGTGACGATGCGCGCGAGCGCCTCGTCCACGACGCGCCCCCCGGGCGCCGTCTCGACGGTCAGCGTGGCCTGGGTCGCGTCGGACGCGTCGCCGCTGAACGACGTGGCCGCCGCGGAGAAGTCCTCGGGGATCGTCACGACGGCCGAGTACGTGCCGTCGGCCAGCCCGGACGCGGCGTCGGCGGCGTCGGTGATGACCCAGTCGTAGTTCGTCGTGCCGGGGTCGGGCTGGACGGCGACGGGCCCGGTGTCCGTCGAGGCGGCACCGCCGCTCACCAGCCCGGCCGTGAGCTGGCGACCCAGCGGGACGGTCTGGCCCTCGACCTCGACGGGCTCGTCGAGGTTGACGATCGCGGCCTTCACCGTGTCGAGCCGCTCCTGCGGGTCCCACAGCGCCCACAGCAGCAGGCCGAGCACCGCGAGCGGCAGCGCGACGGCGGCGGCCACGGTCCACGCGCGCCGGGCGTCGACGCGGCGCGTCCGGGAGGCGGCGGGCGGCGGCACGTCCGGGGTGATCGGGTCGGTCTGCGCCGTGTCGGGCGGGAAGACGCTCATGCGGGCACCTCCTCGGTGCGCGGGCCGACGGCGGACGCCGGGTCGGCGGGGGCGGGCACCGCGTGGGTGGGGTCGGGGGCGTGCAGGTCGAGCACCTGGGTCCCGGGTGGCGCGAGGTCGGTGGGTGCGGGCCCGACGGCGCCCAGGACGACCGCCGTGCCGCGCTCGGTGGCCTGCGCGAGCACCTCGGCCAGCGCCGCACGCTCCGCGGGGGACGTGACGGCGTCGGTTCCCACGACGGCGAGCAGCCGCGGGCCCTCGCGCAGCAGCGCGGCGACGCTCGACGCCGCGGGCACGCGGTGCGCGGCGGGCGCGGGGGCGTCGCCGGGCAGGGCCGCGACGTCGGCCGCGAGGTCGACGAGCGCGACCCGCCGGCGCACGCTCAGCGCGCGCTCGGGCAGGACGAGGCCCGTCACCTTGAGCGCGCCGGAGGCCGGCCTGAGCCGTCCCGCGAGCGCCAGCACGACCCCCGACACCGCCGCGGGCGACCTGCCGTGCACGACGAGCGACCCGCCGTCGGGCACGCGCACCGTGACCTGGTCCGCGAGGGGGCCCTGTGCCCCGGCGACCACGAGGTCGTGCGCGACGACCGCGTCCGTGCTGCCCGGCTCCGGCCAGTCCGCGAGCGCGAGCTCCTTGGACAGCCCCTCGCCCTCGACGTCGAACGACGGCAGCACCCGGTCGAGCCAGCGCGGCATCCACCACGCCTTGTCGCCGAGCATCGCCAGCACGGCGGGCACGAGCGTCATGCGCACGACGAACGCGTCGACGAGCACGCCCACGGCGAGTCCCAGCGCGATGGGCTTGAGGCTCATGTCGCCCTCGGGCACGAACGCCACGAACACCGCGAACATGATGACCGCCGCCGCGGTGACGACCTTCGCCGACGCCTGGAACCCCGTGAAGATCGACCGCCGCGCCTTCCCGGAGTGGACGTAGTCCTCCCGGATGCGCGCCACGAGGAACACCTCGTAGTCCATCGCGAGGCCGAACAGCACGCCCATGAGCACGATCGGCATGAACGAGATGACCGGGCCCAGGCGGGTGACGTTCAGCGCGTCCGCGAGGAACCCGTGCTCGAACACGAGCGTCACGACGCCGAACGCCGCGCCCACCGAGAACAGGTAGCCGAGCGTCGCCTTGATCGGCACCGCGATCGACCGGAACACCATCGTCAGCAGCACGAGCGACAGGCCCACGACGACGAACGCGAACGGCAGCAGCGCCGCCCCGAGCTTCGCCGAGACGTCGATCCCCACCGCCGTGAAGCCCGTGACCGCGAGGTCCACGCCGTACGCGTCGAGGAAGTGGTCGTGCTGCGCGCGGATCTCCGTGACGAGGTCCTTGGTCTCCGCCGAGTCCGGCGCGCCCGTCGGCACGACCTGCACGATGCCCGTGTCCGCGGTGAGGTTGGGCGTCGCGAGCGGGACGTCCGCCACGCCCGGCAGGCCCGCGATCTCGTCGCCCAGGTCGTTCATGAGCCCGACCGGGTCCGTCGACGTGACGATCGTGCCCGTGACGATGAGCGGCCCGTTGAAGCCGGGGCCGAAGTGCTCCGACACCAGGTCGTACGTCACGCGCGCCTGGTTGTCCTCGGGCAGCGTCCCCGCGTCGGGCAGCGCGAGCTGCAGGTCCCGCGCCGGCAGCGTCAGCAGCACGATCGCCGCGACGACGAGCCCGATCGTCAGCAGCGGGACCCGCGTGACGGTCCGCACCCACCCCGCGAAGAACCGGTTCCGGTGCGCTGTGGTCTCCGTCGAGTTCAAGGCGGCTGTGGTCGGGTCCGCGGCGGCTGCGCCCGAGGTGCTCGGGCTACCATCCGCATCGCTCGTTCCTCGCGATGCTCCCGGCTCTCGGTCGCGATCCTCCTGCGTTCGCAAGCTCACTCCGGAGTCTCGCTCGATCAGGCCCACCACGCCCTTCGCATCCTCGGGCGCAGCCGCCGCTCGTCCGGCCCGTCGCCCGGGCGGCTCGGTCGCCCCGGCCGACCCTCCGCCGTCCGCTCCCGCAACCGCACGCCGTCGCCCACGTCCACGACGACGCGGGGCCTTCGGGCGGAGCCGCTCGCCCGCGAACCCCAGCATGGCGGGCAGCAGCGTGATCGAGACCAGGACGGCGAGTCCGACGCCGACGGCGGCGGCGACGCCCATGACGGTGAGGAACGGGATGCCGGCGACGCCGAGGCCGACGAGCGCGATCATCACGGTGAGGCCGGCGAAGATGACGGCGGAGCCCGCCGTCGCGACGGAGCGGGCGGCGGCCTCCTCGACGCTCAGCCCGCTCGCGAGCTCGTCGCGGTGCCGCGACACGATGAACAGCGCGTAGTCGATGCCGACGGCGAGGCCGAGCATGACCGCGAGCATCGGCGTCGTGGAGTTGATCTGCGCGACGGCGGTCGCGGCGAACAGCAGGCCCATGGTGACGCCGACGCCCATCACGGCGTTGAGGAGCGGCAGCCCGGCGGCGACGAACGAGCCGAACGTGAGCACGAGCACGACCAGCGCGACGAGGAGGCCGAGGGCCTCGGTGACGGTGAGCGTGGGGAACTCGGTGCTGAAGAGCTGTCCGCCGAGCGCGGCCTGGGCGCCGTCGGGCAGGGCGGCGGCCAGGTCGTCGACGACGTCGCCGAGCGCGTCCTTCGTGGCGTCGGAGACCTCGCTCTGCCCCTCGTCGAGCTGGATCGTCATGAGCGTCGCGACGTCGTCGTCGCTGATCGACGCGGTCATGGTGTCGTCGTAGGGCGAGGTGACGGCGGCGACGCCGGCGACGTCGCCGAGCGCGGTGACGGCGTCCTCCACGGGTGCGCGGACGGCGTCGTCCTCGATGGTGGAACCGTCGGGTGCGACCACGATGACCTGGGCGGACGCGCCGCTGACCTGCGGGAACGTGGCGGCGAGGCGGTCCAGGGCGGCCTGGGACTCGGTGCCGGGGATCGTCACCTCGTCGTCGAGGCCCTGGCCGACGAGGCCGGCGAGCGCCCCCGCGAGGACGAGGATCCCGATCCATGCGGCGAGGACGAGCCGGCGCGCCCCGACCGCCCAGCGGCCGAGCGAGTACAGCGCTGAGGACACGAGCGGCCTCCTGGGGAGAGTGCAGACGGATTTCAGGATACGCCGCTGTATCCGATGCGCGACCGTATCGGATACACTCATGTATCGCAAGGCCGCCCGGTGCGGACGGCCCGTCCGACAGTGGGAGCATGTCCGGCGTGACCACCGACCTCGACCCGACCCGAGTCGATCGCGGCACGGAGAGCGAGACCCCGCTCTCCCCCCGCCGCGAGCGCACCCGCGAGCGCCTGCTGGACGCCGCCTACGGGCTGTTCGCCGAGCACGGCATCAACGGCACGTCGATCGAGGCCGTCTGCGAGGCGGCGGGCTTCACCCGCGGCGCCTTCTACTCGAACTTCGACACCAAGGAGTCGCTGTTCCTCGCCCTCACCGAGCGCGAGATCCGGATGCGGATGCGGAGCCTCGAGGCTGCCGTCGAGCACCTGCCGGACGACCCGGTGCGGGACGGGGTCATCGCCCCCGAGGCCATCGCGACGATCGTCGCGGCCGTCATGGCGGACCCCCGCGACGAGCGCCGGTGGTGCCTCATGAGCGCGGAGCTCGAGCTGCTCGCGCTGCGCGACCCGCAGGTCGCAGAGCGGTTCGCCGACCAGGAGGAGTCGTTCCGCACGGAGCTGGCCGACATCCTCACCCGCGTGCTCACGAGCGTCGGGATGCGCTTCGCCATCGACGCCGCCGCGGCCACGCGCGTGCTCATCAGCGCCTACACGTCCGCGGCCAGGGACGCGTTCCTCGCGCCCGACGGCGACGAGGCCGCGCAGCGCGCGCAGGCCGCGGACTGGCTGCCTGCGCTCGTCGGGCGGCTCGTCGAACCGGACCCCGGCGCGGCCTGACGCATCCCGCCGACGCCGCGCGACCCTGTGGGTGGCGCACGTCACACTGGCGCCATGACACTCACCTTCAGCGGCGCCGTGGTCGACTGCGCCGACCCCGCCGTCGTGGCGGACTTCTGGCAGGCCGCGCTCGGCTGGACGGGGCGCGAGACCGGACCGCACGGCGAGGCCGTGCTCTACCCGCGCGACGGCGAGACGGTGCTCGGCCCGCCGAGCCTCGTCTTCCAGCGGGTCCCCGAGGGCAAGGCCGTCAAGAACCGCGTGCACCTCGACTTCTCGTCGTCCGCCCAGGCCGCGGACGTCGCGCGGCTCGAGGGGCTCGGCGCGCGCCGCGTCGACGTCGGCCAGGGCGAGCAGGAGACGTTCGTCGTGATGGCGGACGTCGAGGGCAACGAGTTCTGCGTGCTGCGCGGGGACTGACGGTCCGCCGGCGACGTCACGCCGGGTCGGGGTCGTAGACCGCCGCCGCGCCGGCGGGCGGCTCGCCGACGTCCTCGACCGGGCGGGGCGCGTACGTCTGGGCCGTGAGGTCGGCGCGCTCGACGCGTTCGAGGCGGAACCAGCGGATCGCCTCGCGCGACCGGCACCACGCGACGAGGTACCAGCGCCCCTCGGTGTGCGCGAGCAGCACGGGCTCGACCCGGCGCGCCGAGGTCGCGCCCCGGCCGTCCCGGTAGCGGATCGCGAGCACGCGCGCCCCGGCCAGCGACTGCTCGACGGCGCGCAGCACCCCGAGGTGCGAGCGGGCGCGCCCGACGACGTCCCCGCCGCCGTCCGCGCCGTGCGACGTGCCGTCGTCACCGGGCGGCGCGGAGCTCGCCTCGTGCCGCACCCACACGCGCGCGGCGAGGGCCTCGGCCCGCGCGCGGTCGCCGGTCGCGAGCGCGTCCCACACCTTGCCCCGCGCGGCGAGCGCGTCGACCGCGAACGGGCTGCCCGGCGGGAGCGTCGCGAGCGCGACCGCGACGGCGACGGCCTGCCCGGGCGTGAAGTTCACCGGGGGCAGGGAGGCGCTCGGATCGAGCACGTAGCCGCCGCCGGGTCCCGCCTGCGCCCAGATCGTCAACCCGGCCTGCTGCAGCGCGGCGACGTCGCGCTTGATCGTCCGCTCGCTCACCTCGAGCGCTGCCGCGAGGCGCGGACCCGTCGTGCCGGTGCGCCCGGCCCGCCGCAGCTCCTCCGCGATCGCATAGAGACGCTCCGTCCTGTTCATCGGACGATGGTGACAGACAGGTGTCACCGATGCCCTGCGAGGGTGGGTCCATGAGCAACCACGACCCGAGCCAGCCCCTCCACGTCGTCCTCGTCCCCGGCTTCTGGCTGGGCGCCTGGGCGTGGGACGACGTCGTCCCCCACCTCGAGGCCGCCGGCCTCGTCCCGCACGCCGTCACGCTCCCGGGCATGGACCCGGGCGCGACCGCACAGGACCGCGCCCACGTCACGCGCGACGACCACGTGGACACGGTCGCGCGGCTCGTCGAAGGGCTCGACGGACGGGTCGTGCTCGTCGGCCACAGCGGCGGCGGGCCGGTCGTGCAGCAGGTCGCCGACCGCGACCCGGCCCGGATCGAGCGGATCGTGTACGTCGACACCGGCCCCCTCGTCGACGGTGCCGCGCTCTCCCCCGACCTCCCGGCAGAGGCGGCGGACCTCCCGCTGCCGGACTGGGAGGCGCTGGCCGAGGGCGGGTCGAGCCTCGACGGGCTGGACGACGCGGCGCTCGCGCGGTTCCGCGAGCGCGCGGTGCCGACGCCCGGCCCGGTCGCGCGTGGCCCGGTGCGCGTGACGAACCCGGCACGCCTGCGGGTCCCCGCGACCGCGGTCTGCTCGTCGATCCCTTCCGCGGTGCTCGCCGAGCTGGCAAACCCCGGCCCGCCGCTGCACACCGAGCTCGGCGAGCTCACCGACCTCACCTACGTCGACCTGCCCACCGGGCACTGGCCGATGTTCTCGCGCCCGCGCGACCTCGCGGCCGTCCTGGTCGACGCGGTCTCCTGACCGGCGCTCCTCGCAGCACGGTGCCCGTCGCGGGCCGGCCGCACGGTACGTGTCGTGCGGCCGGCCCGTGCGACCGGCATCACACGTTCTCCGGAAAAAAGTCACCGAACTCGCGTCACAGACGGGGACTTGTGCCGTCTTGTCGGGTGGAAGCGGTCACCAGGCCGCCCGAAGACCGACCGACGACGAGACGGACCATGCACGACACCCTGCCCTCCGCCCCCTCGCGCACCGAGGTGCGCACGGCCCTGCTCTGGGCCCTCGAGCACGACCGCGACGCCCTGCTGGAGCACCGCGAGACGACCCAGCACTGCGCGTGGGCCGCGGCCCGGGGTGCGGCCGACCGGCGCCTCGTGCGCCGCTGGCGCGCGGCGTTCGCCCCGCTCCCGTCCAGCGTCGCCTGACGCGAGACCCCCGGACCCGGACCGCACGCGCGCATCCGTCCGGGGGCACGCGGACGAACCCCGGACGAGAGGGCACGTCCGCCCCCTCGGGAGGAGGTCCCCATGTTCGCGTCGCTCGCCGCCGGATCCGGCGGGACGATCGGTGTCTCGGGGATCGGGAACGGCATGTCGCAGTGGTTCCTGATCTTCGGCGCGCTCATCATCACCGCGATCCTCGTCGGCTCGATCTACGAGCTCGGCAAGGCCGTGCACGACCGGCACGTCCACCAGCGCCGTCCGGTGCACCGCTGACGCCCGCCTGAGCACGGCCGCCCGCGCACCGTCACCACCGCCCCGAGCCCCCGCACCGCGCACCCGACCTCGCGTCCCGCGCCGCGGCGTCGGACACTGGGAGGAGGACGACGAGGACCGGTGACGCGATGGTCGGGACCGTGGCACGTGTCCCCCGCGCCGCGCAGGGCGCGAGGCGGGTCGAGCGCGCGCTCGACGGCGTCGCCGACGACGGCCGCGGGCTCGACCTTCCCGCCACGTACTCCCGCTGGGCCCCGCTCGTCCGGGCCGTCGTCGCGCGGCGCCTCGGCGACCCGTCCGACGCCGACGACGCGACCCAGCTCGTGTTCCTCGCCGCGTGGCGCTCGCGCGACCGGTTCGACCCGGCGCGGGGCGAGGTGCCCGTGTGGCTCCTGGGCATCGCGCGCCACGTCGCCGCCGACCTCCTCACGGCGCGGGCGCGCGAGGCCCGACGGCGCGAGGCCGCATCGCGGGGCCGTCCCGTGACGGCCGTCCCCGACCCGGCCGACGACGTCGCCGCGCGGGTCGACATGGAGGGGGCGCTGCGACGCCTGGCCCCCGAGCGGCGCCGGGTGGTGCGCCTGGTGTACGCGCAGGGCCGCACCCACGCCCAGGTCGCGGCCGAGACCGGCCTCCCCCTCGGCACGGTCAAGAGCCACGCGCGCCGCGGCCTGGCCCAGCTCCGCGCCAACCCCTGACCCGCCGAGAACGACGTTGCTGTCGGAATACGGCCGATGACGACAGCAACGTCGTGCTCGACAGCGCGGCACGTCGTTCTGGTCGGGCTGCAGATGTTCGTCACGTCGCCGCCGTGTGATGTGATCCAGATCACACAGATCCATGCCCGAGGCGTGTCGGGAGCGGGCCGTCGGTTCCGACCTCCCCGTGACGGCGCCGACGGGGCGCCGACCGACGAAAGGGAACGACCATGAGGTACATGCTGGTGAAGACGTACACCCAGGCGGCGCACTGCGACCTCCCGATCCACGAGTGGGCGCCGGAGGACATCGAGGCGCACATCGCGTTCCAGCGGGCGCTCGGCGAGCAGCTCGCGGCGTCGGGCGAGCTCGTCGACGCCCAGGGCCTGGCCGGGCCGGACCAGGCCGTCGTCGTCGTGTCCGACGGCCGCGCGGCCCCCGTCGTCACCGACGGCCCGTTCCCCGAGTCGAAGGAGTTCCTCGCGGGCTACTGGATCGTCGACGTCGACAGCCAGGACCGCGCGGTCGAGATCGCGGCGCAGGCGTCGGCCGCACCTGGCCCTGGAGGCGCCCCGATCGGCGAGTACATCGAGGTCCGCCAGGTCATGAGCGCACCCGCGTCCGAGCAGTGACCACCACGTCCCCCGAGCCGGTCGACGACCTGCTGCGGGACCTCCGGCCGCGCGTCCTCGGCCTCCTGGTCAGGCGCTGCGGCGACCTCGCCGACGCCGAGGACGCGCTGCAGGAGGCGCTGCTCGCGGCCGCGACCCGCTGGCCGGTGGACGGGCTCCCCGACGACCCGCGGGCCTGGCTCGCGCGCGTCGCGGAGCGCCGGCTCGTGGACACGGTCCGGGCCGACGTCGCGCGGCGCCGTCGGGAGGAGACGACGGCGCGGCGCGACCCGACGTCGGCGCGGCTCGCCCCGGCCGGGCTCACGGGCGCGGCCGGGGCCTCGCCGGCACCGGACGCGCCCGACGGGGTGCCGGGAGAGTGCGCCGACGGAGCGGGACCGGGCGACGTCGACGACTCGCTCACCCTCTTCTTCCTGTGCTGCCACCCCGACCTGCCGCCCGCCAGCGCCGTCGCGCTGACGCTGCGGACCGTCGGCGGGCTCACGACGGCGGAGATCGCCCGCGCGTTCGGCGTCCCCGAGGCGACCATGACGCAGCGCATCACGCGTGCGAAGCGCAGACTCGCCGCGCTCGACCGCCCGTTCGCGACACCGGGGCCCGGCGAGTGGGACGCGCGGCTCGCCGCCGTCCTGCGCGTGCTCTACGTCGTGTTCACCGAGGGTCACACCGCGACCTCGGGACCGTCACTGCGGCGCGCGGACCTGTCCGGCGAGGCGATCCGGCTGGCCCGCACGGTGCACACGCTGCTGCCGGACGACCCGGAGGTCGGCGGCCTGCTCGCGCTCATGCTCCTCACGGACGCCCGGCGCGACACCCGGACCGGTCCACGCGGCGAGCTCGTGCCGCTCGCCGAGCAGGACCGTTCCCGCTGGGACCGCACGGAGATCGTCGAGGGCGTCCGGATCGTCACCGCGACGCTCCCCCACGGGCTCGTCGGGTCGTACCAGGTGCAGGCGGCGGTCGCGGCGCTGCACGCGCAGGCGCCGAGCACGGACGCGACGGACTGGGAACGGGTCCTCGCGCTGTACTCGGTGCTGGAGCGCCTCGACCCGAGCCCGCACGTCACGCTCAACCGGGCGGTCGCGGTCGCGATGGTCGACGGCCCCCGCGCGGGCCTCGCCCTCCTCGCCGGCCTCGACGACGCCCTCGCGACGAGCCACCGCCTGCCCGCCGTGCGCGCGCACCTGCTGGAGCGGGCGGGAGAGACGCGCGCCGCCGTCGGGCAGTACGTGGCCGCCGCCGCGGCGACGCCGAGCCCCGCGGAGCGCGACTACCTCACGCTGCGCGCAGCCCGCCTCCGCACCCTCCCCTGACGCGTCCCCCAACACGTCCCCCTCAGGGCGTCGACCACGAGGTTGCTGTCGTCATCGAGCCGATATCGACAGCAACCCCGTGCTCGAGAGCGCGTGGACCCGTGCTCAGCCGAGCGTCGTCGGCAGCTCGGCGTCGCCCTCGCCCGGCGTGGCACCGAGCACGTGCTCGGCGAGGAACGCATGCACCACCTGGTACCAGACCTTCGCGTGCTGCGGCTGGAGGACCCAGTGGTTCTCGTCCGGGTAGAACAGGAACCGGTGGATCGTCTCGCCGTCGGCCCCGGCGGGCAGGCCCGACGACTCGAGCAGCTCGTACCAGAGCCGCAGCCCCTCGCCGATCGGGACGCGGTAGTCCTTGTCGCCGTGGATCACGAGCATCGGGGTCACGATGTCGCCCACGAACCGGTGCGGGCTGTTGTCGAGCGCCATCTCCGGCGTCATCTCGCGCGCCCAGTAGTACGCGTGGTCCGTCGTCGGGCCGAACTGGTCCAGCGCCCACAGGCTCGCGTGCGTGACGATCGCGCGGAAGCGGTCCGTGTGGCCCGCGACCCAGTTGGCCATGTACCCGCCGAACGACCCGCCCATCGCGGCCGTGCGCGACGCGTCGACCTCCGGACGCGCCTCCACCGCGTCGGTGATCGCGAGCAGGTCGGTGTACGGGGCCTTGCCCCACGCGCCCCACCCGCGCTGCACGAAGTCCTGCCCGTACCCCGTCGACAGCGCCGGGTCCGGCAGCAGCACCGCGTACCCGCGCGCGACCATCAGCCACGGGTTCCAGCGCCAGCTCCACGCGTTCCACGACCCGAGCGGGCCGCCGTGGATCCACAGCAGCAGCGGCGCCGGGTTCTCCGCCGACGCACCGTGCGGCAGGGCGAGCCAGCCGCGCACGCGCACGTCGTCCGCCGCGGCGGTCTCGACGTCGACGAGCGTGCCCGGGAGGTCGGGCGTCGCGACCGGGCCGCGCAGCGGCGTCGCGGGCACCGGGGTGCGGCCGCCCGCCTCGCCGGAGCCGAGGAACGCCCCGACGTCGATGCGCACCGGGTGCGACGGCTCGAGGTAGCTCGTGCGCAGCGCGTAGGCCGTGCGTCCGTCGGGCGCGACCTGCACGTCCGTGAAGACGGCGTCGGCGCTCGTCACGCGCTCGGCGGTGCCGTTCTCCGTCGCGCCGTCCGGGGAGAAGGCGACGAGGAAGACCGGCCCGCGGCCGTCGTCGTCGGCCGTGACGAGCAGGCCCGAGCCGTCGGGGAGCCAGCGCAGCGACGTCGGCCAGCGGTCCCAGTGCGGCACGAGCGTGCGCGGGGTCGCGTGGTTCTCGGCGCGCGTCGTCGCGGAGTCGTCGTGCACGGCGGGGACGTCCGCGGTCGACACCCCGGCCGGCCCGTCCGGCGCGTGCAGCGGCACGACGGCGAGGCTCTCCTCCGGCGCCTGGTGCGGCGTCGAGATCGTCTCGCGCACGAACGCGACCCACGCGCCGTCGGGCGAGATGCGCGGCCAGTGCGCCTCCGCGCTCGGCTCGTCGACGAGCGTGCGCCGTGCGCCCGTCGCGGTGTCGATCGCGACGAGCGTGTTGCGCACCTGCGGCCCGGGGCCGGCGACCTGCCAGGTCGTGACGAGGGTCGTGCCGTCGGCGGACAGGTCCGCGGAGTGGTCGTGCAGCGCACGGCCCGGGGCGCTCCCCTGCCCGACGCCGCGGGTCACGTCGTGCAGGTCGAGGAGCCGGGGGTCGTGGGCGGCTGCCTCCCGTCCGGCATCCTCGGCGGAGGACCCGGCCGGGTCCGGGAGCGGGTGCGCGGGCTCGTCCACGAGCGCCGTGAGGTCGCCGACGAACCGGTGCGCCTCGTCCGGGCCGCGGTCGTGGTCCCACTGGCGCACCGGGTACGCGCTGTGCAGGATCGCCGCGACCTTGGCGTCCTTGCGCGCGGACCGGAGCTCGGCGTCGTGCGCGAGGTCGCGCGCGCTCGGCAGCACCGACGCCGCGACCGAGACCACCGGCGCGTCCGTCGCGGCGAGCGGGCCGCTCACGCCCGCGGGCGCCGTTGCGACGACGCGCGCCTCGCCGCCCCCGGCCGGGAGCAGCCACAGCGCGGCCTTCGGGTCGTCGTCGGACCCGCCGTCCGGGTCGGGCCGTGCCGACGTGAACAGGACGTCACCCGCCCCCGTGAACGTCGCGCTCGACTCCCCCTTGGTGCTGCGCGTGAGCCGACGCGCCGGGGCCTCCCCCGCCGGGTCGACCTCCCACAGCGCGGTCCGGTACCCGGTGCGCTGCGGGTCGAGCGTCTGCACGGTCGTGACCAGGCGCGCCCCGTCGGGCGAGAGCGCGAGCCCCCCGACCCGAGGGATCGCGAGGTAGTGGTCGAGATCGTGGAACGGGGTCTCGGAGGGGCCGGAGATACCGGGCGTGGCGGCGTCGTTACTCACCCGTACGTCCTATCACGGCAGCGCCCCCCACCCCGACCTTGCCGAACACGAGGTTGCTGGCGTTCTGGGGCCCAGAACGCCAGCAACCTCGTCCTCGACACCGCGCAAGGTCGTGGTCGGGGCGCCCGCGCGCACCGAGGGCTCGGGCTGTCGTCCCCGGGGTACGCGGAACGGGGCCGTCCACAGGGCCCCGTTCCGTGATCGCTGTCCACAGCCTGCGCACCCCGCCGGTGCGCGGCCGGGCAGGCCTCTGGTCAGATCCGGAGGTGCGCACACTGACCACCGTCCCGACCGAGCTCCTCGTCCTCGCCGAGCATCAGGCGGGGCTCGTCTCCGCCTCCCAGTGCGACGCGCACGGGGTGAACGCGAACCGCCGCTCACGACTCGTCGACCAGGGCCGCTGGCGCCGACCCACGCGAGGGGTGTTCGAGGCGATGCCGGGGCTGGTCGCGCCATCGGACCCCCGGGTGCACGACCACCTTCGGCTCCGGGCCGCCTGGCTCGCGCTCCTCGCGTACGGACCCGAGGCGATCGCCGTCGGCCCGTGCGCGCTCGTCCTTCTCGGTGTCCAGGGGATCAGCACGCGCGTCGTGCCGCAGGCGACGCTCCCCGGGGCGCGGGGAGCGCTGCCGCGCGACGGGATCCGGCTGCGCCAGTTCGACGACGGGATGACCGTCGTCCAGGTCGCCGGCCGATTCGTCGCGAGCCCCGACTGGGCGCTGGCCCAGGCGGTCCCGGAGATGGGCCGGCGACGTGCCGTCGCGGCGATGGACAGCGCCGGCCACCTCGGGCTCCTCGACGCCGACGGCCTGGCTCGCGCCCACGACCTCGCCCGGGGGCGGCGGGGTGTCGCGCGGACGCACGCCTGGTGGGCCGAGTCGGACGCGCGGTCCGAGTCACCGCTCGAGACGTTCGCTCGCCTGGAGTGCGCGGACGTCGGGCTGGCACCCGACGACCTCCAGGTCGACGTGGTCGACGACGGCACGTTCGTCGGGCGCGGAGATCTCGGGTGGCGGCTGCCCCGGGGGCGGTGGCTGATCGGCGAGATGGACGGGACGGACGTCCACGGCTCGCCCGACGCGCTCCTGCGCGACCGCTCGCGTCAGAACGCGCTCGTGAGCCACGGCGGGGTGGAGGTTCTTCGCTTCACCGGTCGGGACCTGATGCAGCCCGGGACGAGCCGGCCGGGTCGCATGACGACGTCGCTGCGTCGCCACCTCGCACGAGCACGAGGCTCCGCGCTGTCGAACACGGGGTTGCTGTCGTGATCGGTCCGATAACGACAGCAAGGTCGTGTTCGGCGGGGAGGGGGGTCAGTCGTCGCGCTTCGACATCTCGGCGAGCATGGCGTTGTACTCCTGGAGCTCGGCGTCGCCGTCGCGGTCGGCCTGGCGGTCGCTCCGCCGGGCCTCGCGCTCGTCGGAGCGCGTCCACATGACCGCGACGACGATCGCGAGGATCAGCGTCGGGAGCTCGCCGATGCCCCAGGCCACGCCGCCGCCGCGCTGCTGGTCGGCGATCGCGCTCGGGCCCCACTCGCGGCCGAGCAGACCGAACCACTCCGGCACGAGCAGCACCTCGCCCGACGTCAGCGCGACGCCGAAGAACGCGTGGAACGCCATGGTCGCGAAGAGCAGGAGCAGCCGCTGCGGGTAGGGCGGGCGGTGCGGTCCGGGGTCGATCCCGACGAGCGCGTTGGCGAACAGGTACCCCGCGAGCGTGAAGTGCGCGAGCATCGCGAGGTGCCCGGCGTACGTCGTCAGGGCGTACTCGAACGCGGGCGTGTAGTAGAAGACGATCATCGAGCCGGCGAAGTTCACCGCGGCGACGATCGGGTTGGCGAAGAACTGGCCCACGCGCGACGTCACGATCGCGAGCACCCACTCGCGCGGCCCGCGCGACCCGTCCTTGCGCGGCGGCACGGCGCGCAGGAGCAGCGTCACGGGCGCTGCGAGCACGAGGAAGATCGGCACGACCATCGCGAGGATCATGTGCTGGACCATGTGCGCGCTGAACAGCACGTGGCCGTACATGGCCGGTCCGCCCGAGGTCACCCAGAAGAGGATGAGGATCCCGACGCACCAGGACACGGTGCGCCCTACGGACCACGAGTCGCCGCGCTTCGCGAGGCGGCGCACCCAGCGCAGGTAGACGACGAGCGCCGCGACGCACGCGAACGCGGGCAGCAGGTCCCAGCGCCACTCGGTGAACCAGCGCGCGAGCGTCGGCTCGGGCGGCAGCGCGTGCCCGGTCACCTGATACGCGGCGGAGGTGTCGAGCGGCTCCTCCTGCGGCACCGGCGGCGCGGTCGACCCGAGCGCGACGGCGACCCCGGACACCGCGCCCATGATCGCGAGCTCGACCGCGACGAGGCGCCAGAACAGCCAGCGCGTACCCTCGGCGGCGGCGCCCTTCGCGCCCGTGGGCGACGACGTCGCCGCCTTGCTCGACAAGCCGTTCGACGAGACCTTCGCCGCGGGCTTCGAGGAACCCTTCGACGACGCACCGCCGGCGCCCGGCCGCGCGACCGCCGTCGGGCCGGAGAGCCGCCGCACGACGAGCTCGCGGTGCGCGAACCCGACGGCACCGAGGACCAGCAGCAGGGCGAGCTTGGTGAGCAGGAGGATGCCGTAGTCGGTGGTCAGGCCCGCGAGCGTGTCGACGCGCAGGCTCGCGTTCGCGATGCCGGAGACGGCGACGGCGACGTAGCACCACAGCGCGATCGCGGAGTACCGCGCGACCGACGACGCGAAGTCGGCGCGTCCCAGCCCGCCGCGCACGCGCACGACGGCGAGCGTCCCCAGGCCGCCGACCCACAGCGCCGCCCCGGCCAGGTGGAGGAACATCGAGGAGACGGCGAGCTCGTGGCTCACGGCGCCCGCGGCGTGGCCCGTGTTCGCCTGCATCGCGATCGCGACGAGCGCGAGGGCAGCCGTCCACATCGCGCCCGTGGCACCGCGCACCGCGAGCGCGGCCGCGGACGTCAGCGCCGCGACGACGATGATCGCGAGGTAGTTGCGGCCCAGGCTGACCTGCGAGACGAAGAGGCCGAGCTGGTCGCCGAACGTCGGGCCCGTGATCGGCGTGCTCGAGATCGAGGAGTAGCGCAGCACGACCTGCACGACCGACAGCACGGCCCACGTCGCCGCCGCCGCGCCCGCGACCCCGAGCGCCTTGCGCACCGGCGTCCCGGCGGGCAGCACGCACGCCGCGAGGACGAGCGAGCCGAGCGTCAGCGCGACGGCGAGCTCGGTGAGGACCGTGACGACGGGCGTGCCGAGGCGCGCGAGCGCGCCGGGGTCGGGGAAGCCGGCCGGGACGGTGAACGCGGCCGAGAACGCGCCGGCGGCGAGCACCGCGACGACCGCGACGACGACGGCGAACGGTCCGGCGAGGACGAGCCACCACGGGTTCGCGGGTCGGGCGTCCGACGGCGCGCGGCGCAGGGCAGTCGTGGTCACCGGACCAGGGTAGCGAGCGCGCGGACCCCTCCGGTCATCGCCTGTGGACGACGGCGGTCACGACGCCCGCCCACCGCGTCAGGGCCGGGGCAGCCGGGCCATCCCGTAGACCCGCGTCGCGCGCACCCGCAGCACCTGGCGGCGGTCGGCGACCATCGCGCGCCGGAACTCCTCCCAGTCGGGGTGCTCGCTCCCGGAGGCGGCCCGGAACGTCTCGACGAGCTCGTCGGCGGCGGCGTCGTGCGGGTCCAGCGCGACGGCGCTCAGCTCGGCGTCGCCCTCGACGACGGCGTAGCTCCAGAAGTCCTCAGCGCTCACCTGGAGCGAGACGCGTGGGTCGCGCGCGGCGTTGCGCGTCTTGGCGCGGTCCGCGGTGACCGAGACGCGCGCGACGCCGGCGTCGGGGTCCCAGGCGTAGAGGACGTTGGAGAGCTGGGGGCGACCGTTCTTCTTGACCGTCGCGAGCACGCCCTGGTGGCGCGCGGCGAGGAGCGCGAGGAGCGCGGGCTCGCCGAGCCGGTCGGGGGCGGGGGCGGCGTCCGGGGCGGGTGCTCCCGCGGTGGTGGTGTCGGTCGTCCCGACGGCGTCGTGGCTCATGCCAGCCCAACCTCGCGGCGCCCTCGCGACATTCCCGACATGCCCGCGGACGGTCCCGGAGACGAGGCCGCGCGGAGACGGGGTGGGGACCTCTCCCCACCCGGGCCTGTGGACGACGCCCGGTCCGGCGACGGTCGCGCTGGCATACTGGGCCGGGTTCGCCGGGGGCTCGCGACGCTCCGTCCACCCCTCCGGCCGCGCACGGGACCACACACCCGCACGACCACGCACGACCCGGAGGACGATCGATGGCCGCAGGGCACGGCAGCATCTCGACGCAGGACCTCGACCGCGCGAGCCACCTGCTCAAGCGCGTCGGCCAGGTCTTCGACCAGCGCGTCGTCGGCCAGGACGCGCTGCGCACGGCGCTAGTCAGCTCCCTCCTCGCGGGCGGCCACATCCTGCTCGAGTCGGTGCCGGGGCTCGCCAAGACGACGGCGGCGCAGACGCTCGCGGCCGCGGTCGACGGCTCGTTCCACCGCATCCAGTGCACGCCGGACCTCATGCCGAACGACATCGTCGGCACGCAGATCTTCAACTACGCGACCGGCGAGTTCACGACCCAGCTCGGCCCCGTGCACGCCAACGTCGTGCTGCTCGACGAGATCAACCGCTCCTCGGCCAAGACGCAGTCGGCGATGCTCGAGGCGATGCAGGAGAAGCAGACGTCCATCGGCGGGGAGAACTTCGCGCTGCCCGACCCGTTCATGGTGCTCGCGACGCAGAACCCCATCGAGGAGGAGGGCACCTACGTGCTGCCCGAGGCCCAGATGGACCGCTTCCTCATGAAGGAGGTGCTCACCTACCCGACGCCGCCGCAGGAGCTCGAGATCCTGCAGCGCATCGCGACCGGGCAGATGACGCAGCCCCTCACCGCGCAGCCGATCTCGCTCGACGACGTCCGCTTCCTGCGCGGCCTCGTCGACGACGTGTACGTGGACGACTCGATCAAGCGGTACGTCGTCGACCTCATCAACACGACGCGGCTGTCCGGCCCGCGCCCGATCCCCGGGCTCGACCGCCACGTGCGCGTGGGCGCGTCGCCGCGCGGCGGCATCGCGCTCATGCGCGTGGGCCAGGCGCTCGCGATCCTCGCGGGCCGCGCGTACGTCATCCCGGACGACATCAAGGCCGTGCGCTACTCGGTCCTGCGGCACCGCCTCGTGCGCACGTTCGACGCGCTCGCCAACAACGTCCCGCCGGAGCAGCTCGTGGACGCCGTGTTCGACGCCGTCCCCACGCCCTGAGCGACCCCTCACCCTCTCGAGAGAGCACCACGTGCCCGACGTCTCCCGTCTCGCCCAGGTCCGGGCCCGGCTCGACCTGCCGGTCGCGCGCCGGGCGTCCGGCCTGCTCGAGGGACGGCACCGGTCGGTCTTCAAGGGGCACGGCCAGGACTTCGACGACCTGCACCTGTACGCGCCCGGCGAGGACGTCGGCGACATCGACTGGAAGTCGTCCGCGCGCGCGGGGCTGCCGATCATCCGCCGGTTCGTGCGCGAGTCGAACCTCAACCTCGTGCTCGTGGTCGACACCGGGCGCACGATGGGCGCGACCGCCCCGAGCGGCGAGACCAAGGCGGAGGTCGCGAGCTTCTGCTGCGCGCTCGTCGCCTACCTCGCGCGCGACCGCGGCGACCGGGTCGCGCTCGTCGCGGGCGACGCCCGGCGGCTCGTCCAGCTCCCGCCCCGCGCGAGCACGCAGGACCTCGAGGTGCTGCTGCGCACGGTGGAGGACCTGTGGCGTCCCGACGCGCCCGCGAGCGACCTGGGTCGGCCGCTGGACCGCGCCCGGTCCGCGTTCCGACGCCGTTCGCTGATCGTGGTCGTGACGGACGAGGCGCGGCCCGAGGCCGAGCACGAGCAGCTCCTGCGGTCGCTGCGCGTGCGCCACGAGGTCATGGTCGTCCAGGTCGCGGACCTCTCGCCCGTGAGCGCGGGCGTCGGGCCGCACGCCACGGGCGAGGTCGCGGACGTCGACGGGACGCTGCGCCTGCCGGCGTTCCTGCGCGGCCGGGCCGCGCTCGCCGAGCCCGCCGCCCAGGCCCTCGCCGCGCGGCGGGCCGAGGTGGCGGAGCGGCTGCGCGCGCTCCAGGTCGAGGGCGTGCTCGTCGAGGGGTCGGACGACGTCGTGCAGCGGTTCGTCGAGCTCCTGGGGAGGCAGAAGCGTGCCCGTCGATGAGCTCGTCGACCCCGTGGGCTACTCGGGGTGGTGGACCGTCCTGGGGATCGTGGCGATCCTCGCGGCGGCCGCCGTCGTGTTCCTCGTGATCTGGCTGACGCGCGCGAGCGCGGCGGAGAAGGCCGTGCCGCCCGTCGCGCCCCTGCTCCCCACCGGCCCCTACGACCCGTACGCCTCGCTGCGCGCCGAGTACGAGCGGCGGCTCGACGCCGTCGCGGAGCGGTTCCGCGCGGGCGAGCTCGACGAGCGGGCGCTGCACCTCGCGCTCTCGGCCGAGATGCGCGGCTTCGCGACCGGTCGGCTCGGGCAGGACGCGTCGTCCATGACACTCTCCGAGATCCAGCAGATCGGCGAGGCGGGGCGGCTCACCCAGGTCATCGCGCGGTACTACCGGCCGTCGTTCGCGGACCACGACAACGACCCCGCGGCGCGCGCGACCGACGCCGAGGACTCGATCGACCGCGCCCGATCGGTGGTGCGCGGATGGTGAGGCACGCGCTCGCGACGAGCGCCGTCGTGCCCGGACCCCAGGGCGCGTCGATCCTGTGGCCGTGGCTGTGGGTCGTGCTCGTCGCCGCCGTCCTCGCCGCGGGCGCGGTCGCCTGGTGGCTCGCCCGGCACCGCCGGAGGCGTGACGCCGACGCCGGCGTGCTGTGGGTCGCGAACTCCGAGTACCTCGCGCGCGTGCCGGCGTTCGCCGCGTGGGTGCGGCGCTACCGCGTGCTGCAGGGGCTCACGGCGGCGGGGCTGCTCGTCGCGGTCGTCGGCGCCGGGGCGGTGGCGGCGCGCCCGGTCGAGACGGACGTCGTGGTCGACCGCCTCGGCACGCGCGACATCGTGCTGTGCCTGGACGTGTCGGGCTCGATGATCGAGTACGACGGCGCCGTGCTCAAGGTGTTCCAGGAGCTCGTGGACAGCTTCGAGGGCGAGCGGATCGCGCTGTCGATCTTCAACTCGTCGTCGCGCACGGTCTTCCCCCTCACGGACGACTACACGCTCGTGCAGGAGGAGCTCCAGGGCGGCATCGACGCGCTCGACAAGGACCCGTCCACCTTCGACTACACGGGCGGGTCGGACGACGCGGAGATCCTCGAGTACGCGCAGTTCACCGCCGGGACGACGGCGAACCTCTCCGGGGCGAGCCTCATCGGCGACGGGCTCGCGAGCTGCGCGCTCCAGTTCGACGCGGAGGACACCGAGCGCTCGCGCTCGATCATCCTCGCGACCGACAACTACGTGTCCGGCGAGCCGATCTACACGCTCCCCCAGGCGGCCGACCTCGTCGCGTCGCGCGACATCACGCTGCACGGGATCTTCGGCGGCTCGCAGCGCTACGAGGGCACCCCGGAGGAGAGCGAGTACCGCAGCACGGTCGAGGACGGCGGCGGCCTCTACTTCCTCGCCGACGACCCGGCCGCGGTGCAGGGCATGGTCGACGACGTCGTCGCGCAGCAGGCGGTCGAGCTCGACGCGTCGCCCGAGGTGATCGTCACGGACCGGCCCGCGGGCTGGTTCCTCGTCGCGGTCCTCGGCGTCGCGCTGCTGCTCGTCGTCGCGTGGCGGGTGAAGGAGTGACGCGATGACTCTCGGAGGAGTGACGCTGCAGCCGCTCGTGCCCGTGTGGGCGCTCGCGCTGCTCGTCCTGCCCCTGCTCGGCCTGGCCGTGTGGCAGGCGGTCGTGGCCGGACGCCCCGGGCCCGACGGCGCCCCGCGCCCGGGTGCCCCGCGCGCGGCCTGGCTGCGCCGCGCCGGAGCGGTGGTCCTGCTCGGGATCATCGGGCTCGCGCCGTCGGTCGCGTCGACGGACCGCGACACGTCGGTCGCGAACGTCGACATGTTCTTCGTCGTCGACCGCACCGGGTCCATGGCGGCCGAGGACTACGGGCCCGAGGGAGGCCAGGAGCGGCTCGACGGCGTGCGGCACGACATCAGGAGCCTCACCGAGGCGATCCCGGGCGCCCGGTACTCGATCATCTCGTTCGACTCGCAGGCCTCGCGCCAGCTCCCCCTGACGACCGACGCGCGCGCGATCACGTCGTGGGCGGACACGTTCCACCGCGAGATCACGCGGTACTCGCAGGGCTCGCTCACGGACCGGCCCCTCGACGAGCTGCGCTCCGCGCTCCAGGGGTCCGCCGAGCAGCACCCGGCGAACGTGCGCCTCGTCTTCTTCCTCACCGACGGCGAGCAGACGGCGGAGGGCGAGCCGCGGTCGTTCGCCGACCTGGCGCCGCTCGTCGACGGCGGCGCCGTGCTCGGCTACGGCACGGCCGAGGGCGGCCGCATGAAGGAGTACGACCCGGACGTCGAGCCCGAGGAGGCGGAGTACATCATCGACTGGTCGCAGCCGAGCCAGGACGGCGAGCCCGTGGAGGCGCTGTCCGTGCTCGACGAGGAGTCGCTCACCGCGCTCGCCGACCAGCTCGGCGTGCCCTACGTGCACCGGCAGGAGCCGTCGGAGACGGCGTCGCTCGTCGCGGGCGTCGACCCGCAGCAGGTCGCGGCGGACGGCCGGCGCGACGTCACGGCGTACCGCCCGGTCGTCTGGCCGTTCGCGCTCGCGCTCGTCGCGCTGCTCGGCCTCGAGGCGTGGTTCTGGTCGCGCTCGGCCAGCCGCTCGCTCGTGCGCCCGACGACGGCCCGGGCGTCGGCGACCGGCGGACCCGCGCCCGGCCCGGGCGCAGGGGAACCGGGGGCGCACGGCGACGGCGACCGGTCGCCGTCGGGCACCCCCACGGCGGACCGGGTGGAGGTGCGTCGATGACCTGGCCCTCTCCCCCGACGCCCCCGACGGGGCGGCGGAAGCCGCGCCCGACGGGTGTCGCGGCGCTGCGCGCC
The DNA here is from genome assembly GCF_016907755.1 of Cellulosimicrobium cellulans. Classification (NCBI taxonomy): domain Bacteria; kingdom Bacillati; phylum Actinomycetota; class Actinomycetes; order Micrococcales; family Promicromonosporaceae; genus Cellulosimicrobium; species Cellulosimicrobium cellulans. The sequence continues at coordinate 828,953 of NZ_JAFBCN010000001.1, read as the reverse complement.
GCGCGGCTGCGCCGGCGCACCTGGTGGCTCGTCGGGACGCTGCCCGTCGTGCTCGCGCTCGTCGTCCTCGGGGTCAAGCTGGCGCTCCTCGCGCCGATCGCCGCGACGGCCAAGGACCGCTACGAGGCCGGGGAGGCGACGACCGCGGCGGACTACTACGGGATCCAGCGGACCTTCAACATCGTCGAGCCGTGGAAGGCGCACTTCAACCACGGGACCGCGCTCGCGCGCTCCGAGGACTCGTGGGCGCTGTACGACGCGATCACGTCCCTCGACCGCGCGTACGACCTCGCGGAGCACGAGACGCCCGAGGAACGCTGCATGATCCAGACGAACCTGTCGCTCGCCTACGAGATCCAGGGCGACGGCGACATGGAGTACGCGGACGGCAAGGCGGCGGAGCTCGCGCTCGTCGAGGAGGCCATCGCCGCCCGCGACGCGGGGCTGCCGTACGACGAGGAGGTCCTCGACCCGTACGGCGACGGGAGCGAGGAGCCCGACCCGGAGGAGCTGCGCCAGGACGTCCAGGACTGGTACGAGTACGCCGAGCAGGAGTACGCGACCGCCGAGCAGGTCCGCGGCTGGCCCGACTGCGGGGAGTCCGAGCAGACCCCTGAGCAGGAGCAGCAGAACGAGGCCGCGCAGCAGCGCCTCCAGGACAAGCAGCAGCAGGCGCAGGACTCCCAGCCTGAGAACCAGGGCGGCGGCGACACCCAGGAGGGCGAGGGCTCCGAGGGCGACGAGCAGTCCGAGGCCTCGGGAGGCGAGGGCTCCGAGGGCGGGGACCAGCAGAGCCAGGCCGAGCGCGAGGAGCAGCAGCGCCAGGAGGAGCTCCAGCAGCAGGGCTCGGAGGCGCGCGACGAGCAGGAGCGCCTCGAGCAGGAGTACCGCGACCTCTACGGCGACCAGCCCGGCACCGGGACCGACCCGGGCGACGGCAGCGGGAGCGGCACCAAGAACTGGTGACCACCCGGCCGCACCCGTGCCGCCCGCGCCCACGCCACCCGGTGCGGCGGGCCGGCGCCCGCCCGGGCGGACGTCACCCCGCGGCGGCGAGCCGGAGGTGGACGGGCGCGCGCAGACCGAGGTTCTCGCGCAGCGTCGTGCCGGGGTAGCGGGTGCGGTACACGCCCCGTTCCTGGAGCTCGGGCACCAGCCGGTCGACGACGTCGTCGAACCCGTCCGGGACCGACTGCGGCGTGAGGTTGATGCCGTCGAGCTCCCCGGCCCGCACCGCCGCCGCCAGCCGGTCCGCGACCGACGACGGCGTCCCGACGAACGCGGCCGCGGCGTGCAGCGAGTCGACGAGGCCGCGCACGGTCAGTCCCTGCTCGGCGCTGAGGCGGCGCCACGCGGCCGCGGTCTCCACGGGGTTGTCGCGGCTGTTGACGACGCCGTGGGTGCGCGTCTGCTCGGCCGAGACGGGATCCACGTCGGGCAGCGGGCCGTCGGGGTCGAGCCACGAGAGGTCGCGCCCCCACACCGCCTCGACCACCGCGACGACCATGCGGTCCGTCCAGGTCCGGCGGTGGAACCACTCCGCCTTCTCCCGCGCCTCCGCCGCGGTGTCTCCCAGGGTGATGCTCGCCGCGGGGAAGATCCGCAGGTCGTCCGCGGGGCGTCCGTGCGCGACGAGCCGACGGCGCAGGTCGGCGGCGAACGCGGCCGCCGCCTCGGGCTCGAGGTACCGCGAGAAGATGCCCTCGGCGTGCCGGGCGGCGAAGTCGCGGCCCTCGTCGGACTCGCCCGCCTGGAAGATCACGGGAGCACCCTGCGCCGACGGGGGCAGGGTCGCGGTCGCGACGACGTCGTGGTGCGTGCCCGTGCGGCGCACCGTCACCCCGCGGTCGGCGTCCCACAGGGCGTGGACGAGCGCGAGGTGCTCCTCGGCCGAGCGGTAGCGCTCGGAGCGCGGCAGGTAGCCGCCGCGACGGAAGTTCGCCCCGGTCCAGGCGTCGTTCGTCGTGACGACGTTCCAGCCCGCGCGCCCGCCGCTGAGCCGGTCGACCGTGGCGACCCGCGCCGCGAGGTCCGCCGGGGCGGCGAACGTCGTGTTGAGCGTGGCGACGAACCCGAGGTGCTGCGTGCGGGCGGCGAGGTGCGCGAAGAGGACGAGCTGGTCCGGGCGCCCGGTCACGACCGTGTCGTTGACCCGCCCGAGGTGCTCGCGCAACCGCTGGCTGTCGCCGAGGAACATGGCCGAGAACAGCCCGCGCTCGGCCGCGCGAGCGAGCGCGGCATAGGTCTCGGCGTCGTAGTAGGTCGTCGGGTCGGCGACGGACGTCCAGTCGTAGTGCGGGCCGAACGGGAAGAACGCCGCGAGGTGCAGCTCGCGGCGGGGCCTGCCGGTGGCCGAGGGGGCCGTCGGTGCGCTCATCGTCGTGCTCCGATCGTCGTGGCGGCGTGGCCGGTCCGGCCCACCGGGCGCTCCAGCCCGAGCTGGTCGCGCAGCGTCCTGCCAGGGCCGGGCGGCGGGGCGGTCAGTCCCCGTGCACGGAGCGTCTCCAGGACCTGCCCGACGGCGGCCCCCGCCTCGTCCGACCGGTCCGGCACGAGGCGGACGACCAGCGGGGAGGGGCGCGTCCGCTCGTCCGGTGCGACGAGGGACGCGTCCGCCCCGGCGACGCGGCCGACGACCTCGACGGCACGATCCGGCTCGCCGGTGACCGCGACGTCGACGAGCACGGGCCCACCGGCGAGGTCGACGACCGCCGGTTCGCCGACCACGGTGACGTCGCGGGCCCCCGCAGGGAGCCACCGCGCCTCGGCGAGGACCGGGACCTGGCCCTGCGGAGGCCGTGGCAGGAGCGCCGGGCCCTTGACGGCGAACCGCTGCCCGACGAAGTCGACGTGGCGGACCCGCTCGGCGTCGAGGAAGCGGCCGGTCGCACGGTCGGCGACGAGCGCGCCGTCGGCCCACGAGTCCCAGAGGAGCCGGGCGGCCTCGACCACCTCGGCCACGTCCTGCGCGAGCGCGGACGCGTCGTCGAACCCGACGGGCTCGGTGCCGTGCGCGCGGGCGTGGGCGGCGTCGTCGACCATGTCGAGCCACCACCCGGCGCGGCCGCGGGAGACGCGGTCGAGGCTGGAGAGCTGGTTGGACAGGTGGAACGGCTCCGCGTGCACGGGGTTGACGACGGCGACGAGCCCGACGCGCTCGGTCCACGCCGCCGCGAAGGCGGCGGCCTCGACGGCGGTGAGCCCGCCGTCCGACCCGGGCGCGAAGGTCAGCGCGTGCACGCCCGCGCCCTCCAGCGCGGCGACGCGCGCCCGCAGGCTCTCGGCGTCGTCGTGCTCCCCCGTGTCGACGTGCACTGCCACCAGCACGTCCGTGACCGGCACTTCCGTGACCATCTGCTCCCCCGTCCGAGGCCTGTGGATCAGGACGCGCCGCGGGAGACGACCACCCTGCGAGACGGTGGCCGGGACCCGCGAACGCGCCGGATGGTAGCCCGTACCCTCGGCGACCGTGACCACACCTGAGGATCTGTCCATCCTTCGAGCGCTCCACTCGACGCCGTCGCGCCGCTACCTCTCGCCGGACGCGGTGCCGGACGACGTGCTCGACGCGATCCTCGACGCTGCGGTCCGCGGCCCCAGCGGGGGCAACCGCCAGCAGTGGGCCTGGGTCGTCGTGACGGACCCGGCCACCAAGGCGCAGATCGCCGAGTGGTACCGCGAGGGGTGGCGCGCCGCGTACGGGGACCGCCGCGACGCCGTCCTCGGGGCCGCGACCGACGACGCGGGCGTGAGCGACGCGGGCTTCCGCGCCGTCGAGCACCTGGCCCTGCACCTGGAGGAGGCGCCGGTGTGGGTCGTGCCGGTGCTGCGGAACGCGGCGGGATCGACGGACCCCCGGCTCGGCGCCTCGATCTACGGCGCGGTGCAGAACCTCGTGCTCGCCGCCCGGGCCTACGGGCTCGGGACGACGCTCACGACCTTCCACACGGTCCGCGAGCGCGACGTCGCCGCGCTCCTCGGCCTGCCCGGCGACGCGCTGACGATGGGCCTGGTCCCGCTCGGCTACCCGGCGCGCGGGCGCTGGTCCGAGCCGCGCCGTCGGCCCCTCGCGGAGGTCGTCCACCGGGACCGGTGGGAGGGCTGAGCGCACCTGGAAGAGGCGCGCGCCCGCGAGCGTTCGCCCGGGAGGACACGCACGGCCGGACGACCGTGACGACGGCACTGACGACGACACGCACCCGGGCGACCGGGCGAGGAGGAGCACGATGACCGCGACGAGCACGACGCCCGACGCCACCGGCGTCGACGACGCCGCCCTGGACAACCCGTCGTGGAGCGCCCTCACCGGCGCCCACGCGCACCTCGCCGAGGGCGACGACCTCGCGCGCCGCTACCCGGCCGACGTCTCGCCCATCACGGGCGTGCGCTCGTGGGACGAGCCCGGGGTGTGGGACGCGATCGCGACGCTCGTCGGGCCGGGCGGACGCTTCTCGGCGCCGCCCCAGGGCGTCGACCTGCCGACGGGCTGGACGCTCGAGGCCCGCGTGGAGGGGGTCCAGCTCGTCGAGACCGGGCGTCTGGTCACCCGTCCCGACCCGGAGGCCGTCGTGCTCGGCGCGGCCGACGTGCCGGACATGCTCGCGCTCGTCGAGCGCAGCCGCCCCGGGCCGTTCGAGGCGCGCACCTACCTGCTCGGGCGCTACGTCGGGTTCCGGGACGACGCCGGCCGGCTCGTCGCGATGGCGGGCGAGCGCCTGCACCCCGCGGGCTGGACGGAGATCAGCGCCGTGACGACCGACGCCGCGCACCGGGGACGCGGCCTCGCGTCGCGCCTCGTCCGCGACGTCGCGTTCCACGTGCAGGAGCGGGGCGACCGAGCGTTCCTGCACGCCGCGGCCGAGAACACTGTCGCGATCGGCGTGTACGAGCGGCTGGGGTTCGCGCTGCGCCGGCGCACGAGCTTCGGGTCGCTGCTCGCGCCGGCCTGACGTCCGGCGCTCAGTCCTCGATCCCCTCCACGAGCAGGGTCCGCGGGCCCGGGCCCTCGTCGGCGAGCGCGTCGTGCGGGTTGACGAGGACGCACCTGCGCAGCGACAGGCACCCGCAGCCGATGCAGTCCGTGAGGTGGTCGCGCAGGCGCGTGAGCTGCTCGATGCGCGCGTCGAGGTCGGCGTGCCACCCCGCCGAGAGGCGGTGCCAGTCCTTGGCGGTGGGCGTCCGGTCGCCAGGCAGCGTCGCGAGCGCGGCGCGGATGCGCGCGAGCGGGATGCCGACGCGCTGGGACGCGCGCACGAACGCGACCCGGCGCAGCGTCTCGCGCGCGAAGCGCCGCTGGTTGCCGGGGGTCCGGCGGCTCGTGATGAGCCCCTCGCGCTCGTAGAAGTGCAGCGCGGACACCGCGACGCCGCTGCGCGCGGCGAGCTGGCCGACGGTGAGCTCGTCGCTCGGGGACGGGACGTCGTCGGGCACGCGGGCTCCTCGGCGGACCGGCTGCGACGGTGGTCCGCCGCAGATGCTTGACCTCAACATTTGTTGAGGTTCGAGACTAGCAGGGCGCGCCCGGACCGGGTCGCGTGCCGCCGCTCCGGCGCGGCCCCGTCGCCACAGAAGGAGCCCCCGTGGACGCCATCCGCCTGCACGCGTTCGGACCACCCGAGAACCTCGTCCTCGACCAGGTCCCCGACCCCGTCCCCGGGCCGGGCGAGGTCCTCGTCGCAGTCCGGGCGCACGGCGTCCACCTGCTCGACACGACCCTGCGCCGGGGCGAGGCCGCGGGCGGCCCCCTCCCGCTGCCCGCCCTGCCCACGATCCCGGGACGCGAGGTCGCCGGGGTCGTGGACGTCGTCGGGCCCGGGGTCGACGCCGCGTGGCGCGGCCGCCGCGTCGCCGCCCACCTGGGTGCCACCCCCGACGGCGGCGGGTACGCGCGGCTCGCCGTCGTCCCCGTCGGTGCGCTGCACCGCGTCCCCGACCACGTCACCGCGCCCGACGCGCTCGCCATGATCGGGACCGGCCGCACCGCCGTCGGCATCCTCGACCTCGCCGAGATCACCGCGTCCGACACCGTGGTCGTCACGGCCGCAGCCGGCGGTCTCGGCACGCTCCTCGTGCAGAGCGCGCTCGCGGCCGGGGCACGCGTCGTCGGGCTCGCGGGCGGTCCCGAGAAGGTCGCGCTCGTGCGCTCGCTCGCCCGGGAGCCGCATGCCGAGCGGCTCGTCGTGATCGACTACCGGGCCGACGCCTGGCTCGACGCGGCGCGGGCCGTCGTCGGGCAGCACGCCCCCGACGGGGCGACCGTCCTGCTCGACGGCGTGGGTGGCGACCCGGGGACGGCCGCGGCCACGCTCGTCGCGCCGGGCGGGCGGCTCGTGCTCTTCGGATGGTCGTCGGGCGAGGGCAACCGCGCGGCGGACGACCCCGGCGACGGCGGCCCCGAGGTGCGGTGGGCCGTCGGGCCACAGGCACGCCCGTGGGGCGACCTCTTCACCCTGCAGGAGCGCGCGCTCGCGCTCGCCGCAGACGGGACGTGGCACGTCGTCACGCACCAGGTGCCTCTCGCCGAGGCCGCCCGCGCGCACCGCGAGCTCGAGGAGCGCGCGACGACCGGGAAGGTCGTGCTCGTATGACGCGCGCCCACGGCTCGGCGACCTCCGCCCCCGCCGGCGCGGACACGCTCCCGCCCGCGCCCGGACCCGACGCCGCGCCGCCGCACGACGACGCGCCCCTCGTCCCCGAGGACCGTCCCCCCACCCTGCCGGCCGCGACCCAGCGGGTCGTCATGTCCGGGATGTTCGCGCTCGTGCTCCTCGGGGCGTTCGAGGCGCTGGCCGTCGCGACCGCCATGCCCACGGTCGCGTCCGCGCTCGACGGCCTCTCCCTCTACGCCGTCGCCTTCGCCGGGACCATCGCGGCGAGCGTGGTCGGGATGGTCGTCGGCGGCCGCTGGGGCGACCGTTCGGGTCCGGCGGCGCCGCTGCTCGTCGGCGTCGGCCTGTTCCTCGTCGGTCTGCTCGTCGCGGGGCTCGCACCCACCATGGAGGTGTTCGTCGCCGGGCGCGTGCTCCAGGGGCTCGGCTCCGGGACCTACCTCGTGGCGCTGTACGTCCTCGTGGCGCGCGTCTACCCCGAGGACCGGCGGCCCCGCGTCTTCGCCGCGTTCGCCGCGGCGTGGATGGTCCCGTCGATCGTCGGCCCCGCGATCGCCGGGATCGTCGTGCAACACGCAGGCTGGCGCTGGGTCTTCCTCGCCGTGCCGGTCCTCGCCATCCCTGCGCTCGCCCTCATGTGGCCCGGTCTGCGAGCCGTGTCCGCGGCGGCCGCGCCCCGGGAGGCGACCGGCGCCGCGCCCGCCGACCGGGCGACCGGTCGCGCGCCCCTGTGGTGGGCGGTCGTCGCGGCGGCAGGGGTCGGGCTCCTGCACGTCGCGGGCCAGCACGACGGGCTGCTGCTCGCCGTGCTGCTCGTCGTCGCGCTCGGCGTGATCGCCGCCGCCGTCCCCCGCCTGCTCCCGCGCGGGACCACCCGCGCGGCGTCGGGACTGCCCGCGGTGATCGCGATCGGCGCGCTCATCGGCGCGGCCTTCACGGGGACCGAGGTGCTGCTGCCGCTCCTCCTGTCGCACGAGCGCGGCCTGTCCCCCGCCGCGGCGGGCGCGGTGCTGACGTTCGGGGCGGTCGGGTGGTCGGCTGCCGCCTGGGTGCGCGGGCACGCACGCTGGGCCTGGCCGCACGTCGCGTACGTGCGGCTCGGGACGGCGCTCATCACCCTCGGCGTCGGCGGCGTCATGCTGCTGGCCCTGCCCGGCGTGCCGACGATCGTCGGCATGCTCGCCTGGACGGTCGCCGGCACGGGGATGGGCTTCGTCAGCCCCACGGTCTCGGTCCTCACCCTGGAGCTGTCCGCGGTGCGGCAGCAGGGCGCCAACAGCTCGGCCCTCCAGGTCGCGAACGCCCTGGCCGCCGCCGTGGCGCTCGCGATCACCGGCTCCCTGCTGTGGGCGCTGCGCGACGCGCTGGGCCTCGGCGCCTACGTCGTGTGCTTCGGGATCACCGCCGCGGTCGCGCTCACGGCGTTCCTCGTCGCGCCCCGAACCCGACCGGCCCCGGCGGGGTAGGACGCGGGTCGCCGACGCAGGCCAGGGCCCTGCTCGGGCGACCCGGGTCCTCCCTCAGCGGGCGAGGGTGGACGCGGCGGCGGCGTAGCGGTCGAGGACGATCGCCGTGAGGCGGGGGTCGGGCGCGAGCGGGGCGGTGACGACGTCGCCGCCCGCCTCGAGGACGCGGTCGTAGAAGAAGCCCGGCGCGAGCAGGTAGGCCGCGACGACGACGCGCCCGCCGGGGGCGAGGTCGGCGCGGGCGGTGGCGACGGCGTCGGGCACGGAGGGCTGCGCCATGGCGCCGTAGCCCACCGTGACGGGGTGGGGGACGCGCTCGCGGAGCCGGGCGGCGAGCTCCTCGACGTCGCGCGCGGCGCCGGGGCGGCTGGACCCCGCGGCGGCGAGCACGACGGCGTCGCCCGGGCGCACGCCGGCCTCGGCGAGCCGCTCGGCGAGGAGGTCGGCGAGCCGCGGGTCGGGACCCAGCGGCGAACCCGCCGCCGCACGACCGCTGCCGGGGCCGCGGTCCTCGACCGCCGCCGCGACGTCGACGCTCACGTGGAACCCGGCGGACAGCAGGAGCGGCACGACGACCGCGTCGCCCGGCTGCGCGCCGTCCGCCGCGGAGCCGTCCGCGACGCCCGCCGCGGAACCGTGCGGGTCGCCTACGGCCGCGGTCGGGGAGACGACCGACGTCACGACGTCCGCGACCTCGGGTTGCTGCACGTCGACGAACGCCTCGCGGACGTCGAGGTCGGGGCGCGCGGCGCGCACGTCCTCGAGGAGCGCGCGGATCACGTCGCGCCCCGTGAGGTCGCTCGTGCCGTGCGAGCAGCCGATCAGCACGGGCGCGGCGCCGGGCCTCCCGCCGTCCGCAGCCCTCGAACCGGGGTCGGACGACGCCCTCGGGCCGGACGGCGCCCCCGAAGGAAAGGCCAGGATCTCCGCGCTCATGCGAGCTCCAATCGGTATCCGCGCTTGACGACGGTCCTGACGAGGTCGCGCCGCCCGGTCGCCTCGCGCAGGCGGGCCACGGCGACCTCGGCCGCGTGGGGGTCGCGCGAGTCGCCGGGCAGGACGTCGAGCACGTCGTCGCGCGTGACGACCTCGCCGCGGCGCGCGGCGAGGAGGCGCAGCACCTCGAGGCTGCTGGGCGAGAGGGGCAGCACCTCGCCGTCGAGCACGGCAACGCGCGAGCGGATCTGGAGCGCGCCGGCGACGGTCGCGAGCGCGACGGTCTCGGCCTGCTCGTAGTGCGCGACGAGCGTGCGCACGAGGGCACCGAGCCGCCCGCGCTCGGGCTGGAGCGGCGTGACCCCGCGGTGCTCCAGCGGCTTCGCGGTGATCGGCCCGACGGCCGCCGCGACCATGGACCCGTCCTGGAACCGCGACACGACGAGCCGCCCGACACCGTGCTCCTCCGCCGCGCTCAGCCACGCCTCGGCGCCGGGCGCGGAGGTGAACACGACGGCGTCGATCTCGCCGACCGCCGCGGCCTCGACGGACGCGCGCAGCGCCTCGGGGTCGGGCGGCGGCCCCCACCGGTAGACGACGAGGCTCGCGACCTCGGCACCGGCCTCGGCGAAGACGACGTCGAGGCCGTCTGCCCCGGCGCCGTGGTGCTGGACGGCGATGCGCAGCCCGGCGACGCCCTCGCCGAGCAGCACGTCGGCGATCTCGGCCGACGTCTCGGACTCGGCGACCCAGTCGGCCGTGAGCCCGGCGGCCTGGATCGCGCCGCGCGCCTTGGGCCCGCGCGCGACGATCCGCGCGTCGGCGAGGACCTCGAGCAGGCGGTCGGCGAGGCCGTGCGCGTCGGCGGCCTCGACCCAGGAGCGGAAGCCGATGCCGGTGGTGACGACGACGACGTCCGGCGGGTGCTCGACGAGGTCGCGCGTCCCCGCGAGGAGCTGCTCGTCGTCGGCGTGCGGGATCATGCTCAGCGCGGGCGCGTGACGGACCTCGGCACCCCGGCGCTGGAGGGCGGCGGCGAGCTCGCTCTTGCGGCGGTCCGCGGTGACGAGCACCGTGCAGCCGGCCATGACCTGGCCGAGGGCGGGTCGGTCGCCGCCGGTGTCGGACGCGAGATCGACCCGAGCGTCCGAGATCGACCTTCCGGGTGTCGACGTCGCGACGCGCGGGTCGATCTCGGTGCTGCCGGTGCCGGTCACGCGACCGTCGCCGGGTCGAGCCGTCCCTCGGCGGCGACGTCCCCCACCACGATGATCGCCGGGGCCCGGACCCCGACCTGGGCGGCGCGCTCCACGACCTCGCCGAGCGGGGCCCGCGTGACGCGCTGGCGCGGCGTCGAGCCGCTCTCCACGATCGCGACGGGCAGCGCGGGGTCGGCCCCGGCGCCGAGCGCCTGGGCCGTGATGCGTGCGAGCTGCGAGACACCCATGAGGACCACCAGCGTAGCCGTGCGGTCGCGCACCCCGGCGAGCGCGGCGTCGTCGAGGCCGTCGTGCCCGCTGATCACGTGGAACGCGGCGACCGTCCCCCGGTGCGTGAGCGGGATGCCCGCGAGCGCCGGCACGCTTAGCGCGCTCGACACGCCCGGCACGACGTCCACCGGGACGCCTGCCTCCCGGCACGCGATGACCTCCTCGCCGCCGCGCCCGTAGACGAACGGGTCGCCGCCCTTGAGCCGCACGACCCGCCGCCCGCGCTGCGCCTGCTCCACGAGGATCGCGTTGATCTCGTGCTGCGGGACGGGGTGGTTCCCGGGCGTCTTGCCGACGTCGATGACCTCCACGCCCGGCGCGAGCTCGTCGAGCACGTCGACCGGTCCGAGCCGGTCGGCGACGACGACGTCCGCCTCCGCGAGCGCCCGGCGCCCCCGGACGGTGAGCAGGTCGACGGCGCCCGGTCCGCCACCGACGAGCGTCACGCTCCCGAGCCCGCCGGACGCCGGGCGGTGGCGCCGCTGGTCGGCGCCACCGGAGCGCAGGTGCTCGGCGATCGCGTCGCGGACGGCGCGGGCGCGCCGCGGGTCCGCACCGCCGTCGCGCCGCCGATCCGCAACGCCGTCAGCGGCTCGTCGCTCCCGCGCGCGACGGTCTGCTGACAGGCGCGCCGGGGGGACGTCCGTGACGACCCCGACGAGCACGTCACCGCTGTGGGTCGTCGCGGGGGTGCGCGCGGTGCCCTCGTGCGCGGCTCCGGCGTTGACGCACCAGGTGCGTCGGGCCGCGGCCCACGCGGCGACGTCGCGGTTGGTCCCCGAGTCGTCGGTGGCGGCGAGCACGAGCCACGCGTCCGCGACGTCGGACTCGCGCACCTCGCGCGGCGCCCAGGTGACGCCCCCTCCGCGGAGTGCGGGGTCGCTGTCGTCCCGAGGACGGATCGACGACAGATACCCCGCACCCAGCGAGGCGGCGACGAGGTCGCGCAGGTCCTCGCAGACCTGGGGCGCGACGACGCGGACGTGCGCGCCGTCGTCGGCCATCGCCCGGGCGCGGCGGGCCGCGACGGGGCCACCGCCCGCGACCAGGACCGTGCGCCCGGCGAGGTCGAGGCCGAGCAGCGTGGTCACGCCGCACCGTCCGTGGCCTCGACGCCGGCGGAGGGGCGGCGGGCCCCCACGTGCACGACGCCGTCGCGCACCTCCGCGGGCCACGTCACCAGGTCCGGGGCGAGGCCCTGGACGGGCACGTACCCGGCGGCCTCGAGGCAGCGGCCGGTCGCGAGGTCGAAGACCTGCTTGTACATGGGCCCCGCGACCGTGGGCACGCCGCCGCGCGTCCCGACGATGCCGCGCGACATGACGTTCGCGCCGGAGTACGGGTCGCGCTGCTGCACGACGCGCACCGTGTCGTCCGGGAGGCGGAACAGCGCGACCTGCACGCCGCCCACGAGGGCGGCGGCACCGCGCTCGACGAGGAGCTCGCGCAGGAGGCACACGCGCTCCCACTCCGTGGTCTCCGCCGCCACCGGGCCGGCCTGCTCTGCTGACACGACGCTCATCGACGGACCTCCAGGGTCGTGCCGGCGATCACCACGGGGCCGGCGGGGACGGTGGCGAGACCCGCGGCGCGGGCCTCCTCCAGGGCGGCGCGCTCGTCCGTCGTCGCGGGCCGGATCTGGCCGCGCTCGGTGACGTACGCGAGGTCGGGGTCCGGCTCGGCGGGCGCGTTGACGAACGAGCCGAAGCGGCGCAGCTTCTCCGGGTCCTCCAGGACCGCGCGCCACTCGTCCTCGTAGTCGCCGACGTGGCGGGCCATCGCGGCGTCGAGGTCCGCGCCGAGGCCGAGCGAGTCCTCGACGATCACCTCGCGGATCGCGTCGAGACCACCCTCGTAGTCCTCGACCCACGTGGCCGTGCGCTGCAGGCGGTCCGCCGTGCGGACGTAGTACATGAGGAAGCGGTCGATGGTGCGGACGAGCGCCTCGTCGTCCAGGTCCTCGGCGAGGAGCTGCGCGTGCCGGGGCGTGAACCCGCCGTTGCCGCCCACGTACACGTTCCAGCCCTTGTCCGTCGCGATGACGCCGACGTCCTTGCCGCGCGCCTCCGCGCACTCGCGCGCGCACCCGGAGACCCCGAGCTTGATCTTGTGCGGCGAGCGCAGCCCGCGGTAGCGCAGCTCGAGCTCGACGGCCATGCCGACCGAGTCCTGCACGCCGAACCGGCACCACGTGGACCCGACGCACGACTTCACCGTGCGCAGCGACTTGCCGTACGCGTGCCCGGACTCGAACCCGTGCTCGACGAGCCGGCGCCAGATGTGCGGGAGCTGCTCGATGCGCGCGCCGAACATGTCGATGCGCTGGCCGCCGGTGATCTTCGTGTAGAGCCCGAAGTCCTTGGCGACCTGGCCGATGACGAGCAGGCCGTCGGGCGTGATCTCGCCGCCGGGGATGCGCGGGACGACGGAGTACGTGCCGTCCTTCTGCATGTTCGCCATGACGTGGTCGTTGGTGTCCTGCAGCGTCGCCTGCTCGCCGTCGAGGATGTGCCCGTTGCCGAGCGACGCGAGGATCGACGCGATCGTGGGCTTGCAGATGTCGCAGCCGCGCCCGGCGTCACGGACGAGCACGGCGCCCTGCGTGTCGGTGACCGGTTCGGGAACCCGACCGAACCGCCCCACGATCTCGCTGAACGTGTGCAGGTCCGCGACGCGCACGGCGTCGAAGAGCTGCGCGCGCGAGAGGTCGAAGTGCTCGCACAGCGCGTTCGAGACCTCGACGCCCGCCCGGGCGAGCTCGGTCGTCGTGATCTTCTTGACGAGCGGGAGGCACGACCCGCAGCTCGTCCCGGCCTTGGTGCACGCCTTGACGCCCGCGAGGTCGGTGCACCCGTGCTCCGTCACCGCGCCGCGGATCGTGCCCGCGCTGACGTTGTTGCACGAGCAGACCGTGGCGTCGTCGGGCAGCTCGAGGCTCGGCGCCCCGCCCCCGGACCCCTCGGGGAGCAGGAACAGCCCCGGGTCGCCCGGCAGCTCGGTGCCCAGCATCGGCCGCAGCGACGCGTACGGCGCCGCGTCGCCCACGAACACGCCGCCCAGAAGCGTGCGCGCGTCGTCGGACAGGACGAGCTTCTTGTAGACGCCCGCGACGGGGTCCGCCCACACGAGCTCCATCGCGCCCTCGGTGCGGCCGAACGCGTCGCCGAAGCTCGCGACGTCGACCCCCTGGAGCTTGAGCTTGGTCGCCGTGTCCGCGCCGGGGAACGTCGCCTCGCCGCCGAGCAGGCGGTCCGCGACGACCTCCGCCATGGCGTAGCCCGGGGCGACGAGGCCGATGCAGCGACCCTCGATGCACGCGACCTCGCCGATCGCCCAGACGTGCGGGTCCTCGGTGCGGCACGCGAGGTCCACGACCGCCCCGCCGCGCTCGCCGACCTCCAGGCCCGCCGCACGCGCGAGCTCGTCGCGCGGCCGCACGCCCGTCGCCATGACGACGACGTCCACGTCGAGCCGCCCGCCGTCGACGAAGTCCAGCCGGCCCACGTGGCCCGTCTTGCGGGAGACCTTCATCTCCTTGGTCCCGGTGCTGCAGCGCACCGCGATGCCCATGCCGTTGATGAGGCGCTTGAGCGCCTCGCCGCCGCCCAGGTCGATCTGCGCGTCCATCAGGTGCGTGCCGAACTGGATGACCGTGGCCTGCGCGCCGAGCGCCTTGAGCGCGCCCGCGGCCTCCAGGCCCAGGAGCCCGCCGCCGATGACGGCGCCGCGCACGGGCCGCTCCCAGCCGCCCTCCGTCGTGGCGTCGCGGCGCTTCTCCTCGACCCAGCCCCGCAGCGCCGCGACGTCGTCGATCGTGCGGTAGACGAACACGCCGGGCAGCTCGTTGCCGGGGATCGGGGGGCGCGCGGCGTTCGACCCGGTCGCGAGGACGAGCTCGTCGTACGCGTGCACGCGCCCGAGCCGGTCGGTGACGGTCTTCGCGTCGCGGTCGATCGACGTCACCGCGCAGTCGCGGTGCAGCGTGACCAGCGGGTCGTCCCACAGCGCCGGGTCGCCGAGCGTGAGCTCGTCGGCGTCGCGGGCCGAGAAGTAGCTCGTCAGGGCGACGCGGTCGTAGGGCTTGCGCGGCTCCTCGGCAAAGAGCGAGACGCGCCACACGCCGCCGGTGTCGCGCGCGCGCAACGCCTCGACGAGCCGCTGCGCGACCATGCCGCCACCGACGACGACGAGGTGCCGGGGCGCACCGGGTGCCGGGGCGGGGGCGGGATCGGTCTGAGGTCCGGTCACGGCGGGCTCCTGGGGGGCGTCGGGGCGGGTCGGTCACCGTCCGCGGGGTACGACGAGAGCGAGGAGAGTTCCCGGGAAGGTGCTGACGACGCTACGGACGGGCGGTTTCGCGACCGTGCCCCGTCCGTTGCCCGTCCGTAACGGTGTTCTCACCCGGACCCGCACCCCCGTGTGAGGTCGGCGGAGCGGTGCGAGATCGGCAGGGCTTGCCGACCTCACGCGCCGAGGCCGGCGCGCGCCGGAGTCGCCTCGGCCTGCGGCTGGTCCGGGTCGGCGTGCGCGAGCCAGTCGACCAGCCCGCACACGACGTCCTTGCAGCCGCCGCAGCCCGTCGTCGCGCGCGTGGCCCGCGCGACGTCGTCCACGCTGCGGGCGCCGTCGTGCCAGCACCCGACGACGTCGCCCTTGGTCACGCCGTTGCACGTGCAGACGGTCGTGCGGTCGGGCATGTGGGTCGGGGACGACGCCGGCGCGGGGGCCTGCGCGACCGGGCGCAGCAGCAGGTGGGCGGGGTCCGCGGGGACCGGGACCCGACGGGTGTACGTCGCCGTGAGGTCGGCGCCCACCTCGGGCGCGCCGACGCAGGTCGCGCCCACGAGCAGCCCGTCCGCGACCACGACCTCGACGTGCCGACCCGACGCGGGGTCGCTCAGCGTCACGGAGCGGTGCGCGGGGTCGGGCGCCCGGCGCTCGCCGCACACGCCCATCGTCACGATCTCCAGCCCCGCCGCCTTCACGCGCACGACGTCGGTCCCGGCCCGCGGGCGCTCGTCCGCACCGGGGTTCCCGGGCCCAGCAGGACGCGGACGACCCGTGGACCCGGGTCGCGCAAGGCGGGCGGCGCCCCCGGGACGGTCCTGCGCCGACGGCCCGGGCGACTCCCCGACCGGGCGTGCGACGACGTTCATGGCGAGGCGGAACGCCATGCTCGGCCGACCGGCGTCCGCCCCGAGGCGGACTCGCGGTCGGACCGGCGCCGCCCCCTGCGCGGCGCCCGGCCTCCCGGCGTCGCCCCGGTGGATCGTGACCGCGAGCCGCTCCGCGAGGTGGTCCGCGAGCCGGCGCGACTGGTCCCAGCCCTGCGCGATCAGCCCGGTGCCGCCCTCGGGCGGCTGCGCGCAGTCGCCGATCGCGAACACCTGCGGGTCGTCGGGGCTCGCCAGGTCGGGCCCGACGACGACCCCCCGGTCGACCGTGAGGCCCGCCGCGCGCGCGAGCCCGGCCTCGGGCACGGTGCCGCACGCGAGCACGAGCAGGTCGGCCTCGAGCTCGACAAGGCGCGTCGCGTCGACCGCCGCCCCGGCGCCACCACCCGGGCGGGCCGGCGGGCCGGCGGGCGCCCCGCCGTCGGGCACGCGGAGCGTCACGCCGCGCACGGAGCCCGCTCCGACGACGACGCGCTCGGTGCGCGCGCGGGTCCAGGTCCGCACGCCGAGCCCCGCGAGGCCCCGCGCGACGACGCCGCCTGCAGCACCGTCGAGCTGGCGGTCCATGACGCTCCCGCCCCCGTGCACGAGGCTCACCGCGACGCCACGACGTGCGAGCCCGCACGCGACCTCGAGCCCGAGCACGCCCGCCCCGACGACCACGGCGTGCCGGGCGTTGAGCGACGCCGCGACGATCTCGCGCGCGTCGTCGAGCGTGCGCAGCGCGTGCGCGCCGCGGGGCAGGCCGCCCGGGAGGTCCCTCAGGCCCGGCAGGTCGGGGACCCGCGCGGCCGCACCGGTCGCGAGGACGACGACGTCGTACGGGTGCGCGCCCTCGCCCGTGACGACGCGGCGCGCGGTGCGGTCGATCGCGATGGCCTCGGTGCCGCGCCGGACGGTCACGCGCGCGTCGTCGGTGCCGGGCAGCCCGATCGCCGCGACGTCGACCTTGCCCGCCACGACCTCGCTGAGCAGCACGCGGTTGTACGGCTCGTACTCCTCGGCCCCGAGCACGGTGACATCGACGGCCGCCGTCCCCGCAGAGGCCCCGCACCGCGCCACGAGGTCGCTCGCGAACCGCGACCCGACCATGCCGTTGCCGACCACGACGACCCGCGTCATGCGCCCACCTCCTGCACCTCGGGCGCGCGCCGCACGTCCACGGCGCACACCTTGAACTCGGGCATGCCCGAGACGGGGTCGGTCGCGTCGGTCGTGACGCGGTTGACGCTGCCCTCCCCGCTCCAGTGGAAGGGCATGAAGACGGTGTCCGGCCGGATCCGGTCGGTCCACCGCGCGACCGCCTCGATCGCGCCGCGGCGTGTCGTGAGACGGGCGCGGTCGCCGTCGCCGACCCCGAGCCGCACGCCCAGGACCGGGTGCAGCTCGACGAACGGCGCCGGCACGAGCCGGTCGAGCTCGGGCACGCGGCGTGTCTGCGCGCCCGACTGGTAGTGCTGCAGCACGCGGCCGGTGACGAGGTAGAGCGGGGCGTCGGGGCGCACGTCGTCGCTCGGCCCGACGTGGTCGACCGCGACCATCCGCGCCCGCCCGTCCGGGGTCGCGAACCGGTCGAGGAACAGCCGCGGTGTCCCCGGGTGCGGCACGCCGGCCTGCCCCGCGTCGGACGCGCCCGACGGGACGGGCCAGAAGAGCCCCGGACCGCCGTCGTCCTCGTCCGCGTCGAGACGCGCGTGGCTCAACCCCGAGTAGTCGGCCACGCCGCCCGCGGACGCGCGCGCGAGCTCGTCGAAGACGACGGCGGGATCCGTCGGGAAGGAGACCGACGAGCCCAGGCGACGCGCGAGCTCCGCGAGGATCCACAGCTCCGAGCGCGCCTCGCCGGGCGCGTCGACGGCACGACGGCGCCGGATGACGCGCCCCTCGAGCGACGTCATGGTGCCCTCCTCCTCGGCCCACTGCGTCACGGGCAGCACGACGTCGGCGAGGAGCGCCGTCTCCGACGGCACGAGGTCGCACACCACGAGCAGGTCGAGGGCGCGCAGGTTCGCGGTCACCCGGTCCGCGTCCGGCGCGCTGACCACGACGTTCGACCCGTGCACGAGCAGCGCGCGCGGGCGCCCGTCCTCGGCGGAGGTGGTGCCCGCGCCGCCCGGTCCTGGCCGGGCGCCGAGCGAGCGCAGCAGCTCGACGGCGGGCATCCCCGGGCCGGGGATCGTCGCCGGGTCCACGCCCCAGACGCCCGCGACGTGCGCGCGTGCCGCCGGGTCGTCGATCTTGCGGTAGCCCGGGAGCTGGTCGGCCTTCTGCCCGTGCTCGCGCCCGCCCTGACCGTTCCCCTGGCCGGTGATCGCGCCGTACCCGGAGCCGACGCGGCCCGGCAGCCCGAGCGCGAGCGCGAGGTTGATCGCCGCCGTCACCGTCGCGGTGCCCTGCGACGACTGCTCGACGCCGCGCCCGGTGAGCACGTACGCGCCCGCGCCGCCGTGGGCGGGCGACGCGGCCGCGAGCAGCCGCGCGACGTGCCGCAGCCTCTCGGCCGGGACCCCGCATACCGTCTCCGCGCGCTCGGGCCACCAGGCCGTGACGGAGCGCCGGACGTCGTCGAACCCCGTCGTCCGCCCGTCCAGGTACGCGGCGTCCGCGAGCCCCTCCGTGACCACGACGTGCAGCAGCGCGAGCAGCACGACGAGGTCGGTGCCGGGCACGGGCTGGAGGTGCACGCCCTGGTCGCCCACCGGCCCCGCACCCGGAGGCGGGACCACGCGACCGGGCGAGCGTCCGTCGTCGGGCACGCTGGCGCGTTGCCCGACGACGTCCCCCGGCTCGCCCGTGAGCGCCGCCGTCGCGCTGCGGCGCGGGTCCACGACGACGAGCCCGCCGCGCGAGCGCACGCCCGCGAGGTGCTGGACCGACGGCGGCATGGTCTCCGCGAGGTTCGAGCCGAGCAGGAGCACCGCGTCCGCGCCGCCGAGGTCGGCGAGGGGGAACGGGAACCCGCGGTCGGCGCCGAACGCGCGGTTCGCGCCCGCCGCCGCCGAAGCCATGCAGAAGCGCCCGTTGTAGTCGATGTTCGCGGTGCGCAGCACGGTGCGCGCGAACTTGCCGAGCGCGTACGCCTTCTCGTTCGTCAGGCCGCCACCGCCGAAGATCGCGACCGCGTCCCGGCCGTGCCCGGCCTGGACGCGCGCGATCCCTGCGGTCACGACGTCCAGCGCCTCGTCCCACGACGCCGGGCGGAGCTCGCCGTCGGCCCCGCGCAGCAGCGGGGTCGTGATCCGGTCGGTCGCGCGGAGGACCGTCGCGCTCGTCCAGCCCTTCTGGCACAGCCCGCCCCGGTTGGTCGGGAAGTCGCGCGGGGCGACGGTGACCGGGATCGGTCCCGCGCCAGGTGTCAGGGACATGCCGCACTGCAACGCGCAGTAGGGGCAGTGCGTGTCCACGCTCAGATCCCGGCCGACGCGAGCGCCGACCCCTTGCGCAGGTACACGGCCCAGGCGACGACCGCCATGACCGCGTACATCCCGATGAACGTCCACAGGGCGGGGACGAGCGAGCCCGCGAGGCTCGTCGAGGCGGCGAAGCCGCGCGGGATGAGGAAGCCGCCGAACGCCCCGATCGCCCCCGCGATCCCGATGCACCCGGCCGCGGCCTTGCGGGCGCGGGCCCGGGCCTCGTCGAGCGCCGCCGCGTCGACCGCCGTCGGTCCGTCGAGCGCGCCGCCCGGGACGGCGCTCGCCTGGAAGACGGCCGGGATCATGCGGTACGTCGAGCCGTTGCCGATGCCCGTCGCGACGAACAGGACGAGGAACGACGCGAAGAACAGGCCGAAGCTGTGCGACTGCAGCGCCTGGATCGCGCCGAACGCCCCGAGCGCCATCACGCCGTACGAGGCGATCGTGACGCGCGTCCCACCCACCCGGTCCGCGATGACGCCGCCGAGGGGCCGCGTCACCGAGCCGACGAGCGCGCCGAGGAACGCGATCGAGAGCGTCACCTCGGGGAACTGGCCCTTGAGCAGCATGGGGAACGCCCCGGCGTACCCGATGAACGACCCGAACGTCCCGATGTAGAGGAACGAGATGATCCACGTGTGCTTGTTCCGCGTCGCGGCGGCGAACGACTTCGGGTCCGCCTTCGCGGTGGACAGGTTGTCCATGAACCGCCACGCGAGGAACGCCGCGAGCAGGATGAACGGGATCATCATGAGACCCGCGCGCTCGAGCGCGACCCCCGCCCCGGCGACGATGACGAGCGGCACCGCGAGCTGGACGACCGCCGTCCCCAGGTTGCCGCCCGCGGCGTTGAGGCCCAGCGCCTTGCCCTTCTCCCGCTCCGGGTAGAAGAACGAGATGTTCGCCATCGACGAGGCGAAGTTGCCGCCGCCGAAGCCCGCGAGCGCCGCGACCGCGAGCATGACGCCGAACGGCGTCCCCGGGTCCTGCACCGCGACCGCGAGCGCCGCCGTCGGGAGCAGGAGCAGGAGCGCCGAGACCACGGTCCAGTTGCGGCCGCCGAACAGCGGCACCGCGAACGTGTACGGGATGCGCAGCGTCGCGCCGACGAGGCTCGGCACGGCGATGAGCCAGAACTGCTGGTCGACCGTGAACGTGAACCCGGCGGCGGGGAGCTGCGGCACGACGATCGACCACAGCGCCCAGACCGCGAAGCCGAGGAACTCCGCGAACACCGAGATCCACAGGTTGCGCGTCGCGACCTTCCGGCCGCCGTCGCGCCAGAACGTCGGGTCCTCCGGGTCCCAGCGGTCGATCCAGCGTCCCGAGCGGTGGGTCGGGGCGGTCGCCGTGCGGCCGGCCGTCGAGGCGGCGGTCGGCACGACGGCGGTCGCGGCCCCGGGCGCGGAGGCCGCGACGGTCGAGGTGGTCGACGTGCCGGAGGGGTGCTCTGCGGACTGCTCACCCTCGTGGGTGGTGGGGCTCGTGGGCGCGGACATGGCGGCTCCTTCAGCAGGTCCCGGTCAGTACCGAGGACGCTAGGAACGCCGTGTTTCCCCCGCGCGCGGCCGTCGTTAAGCCCGTGTGAGGTCTTCCGCACACTCGCACCCCACGACCTGTGAGCGCCCGCCGCCGCGAGGGAGAGCCCCGGTCGCGCGAGGGAGAGCCCTGGTCGCGCGACCAGGGCTCTCCCTCGGCGGTCGGTCAGCCCCAGACGAGGCCGCGGGCCGGGTCCTCGAGCACCTTCGCGACGTCGGCCAGCACGCGCGCGCCGAGCTCGCCGTCGACGAGGCGGTGGTCGAAGCTCAGGGCGAGCTGCGTGACCCAGCGCTTCTTGATCTTGCCCTTGTGGACCCAGGGCTGCTCGCGGATCGCGCCGAACGCGAGGATCGCGGCCTCGCCCGGGTTGAGGATCGGCGTGCCGGTGTCGATGCCGAACACGCCCACGTTCGTGATCGTGATGGTGCCGTCGGCCATGTCGGAGGGCGACGTGCGGCCCGCCCGCGCGGTCGCGGTGAGGTCCGCGATCTCGCCCGCGAGGCCGTGCAGGTCGAGGCGGTGCGCGTCCTTGATGTTCGGCACGACGAGCCCGCGCGGCGTCGCCGCCGCGATCCCCAGGTTCACGTAGTGCTTGTAGACGATCTCCTGCGCGGCGTCGTCCCAGCTCGCGTTGATCTCCGGGTGGCGGCGCACGGCGAGGAGCAGCGCCTTGGCGGTGACGAGCAGCGGGGTGACGCGCACGTCGGTGAACTCGCGGTCCTCGCGCAGGGTGTGCACGAGCCGCATGGTCTTGGTGACGTCGACGGTGTGGAAGACGGTGACGTGCGGGGCGGTGAACGCGCTCGTGACCATCGCCTCGGCCGTGCGCTTGCGCACCGACTTCACGGGCACGCGCGTCTGGCGCCCGTCGGGGGTGACGGCGCCGGTCGCGAGCCACGGCTGGTCGTCGTCGGCGTACGTCGCCAGCGGCTTCGCCTTCGCCTGCTCGTGGTACGCCTGCACGTCCTCGCGCGTGACGATCCCGCCCGGCCCGGTGCCGGCGACGCTCGCGAGGTCGACACCGAGGTCCTTCGCGAGCTTGCGCACCGGCGGCTTGGCGAGCACGGGCAGGTGCACGTGCCCCACGGCGCCGCTCGCCGTCGAGCCGTCAGCACCTCGTCGTGCGATACCGCGAGCATCTGCTGACAGTTCTGCAGGCCGGGAGTTGTCAGCGACTGGTCGCGCCATGCCGCGAGCATCCGCTGACGACTCCGCGGGGGCGCCGCGGCGACGACGGCGGGCCGTGCCCGGCTCGACGGTGCCGTAGCCGACGAGCACCGAGCCGGACCCGCCCGCCGCCGCCGGTGCGTCGGACACCGCGGGCGCCGCGGCGTCGTCGGCGACAGGACCTGCCGCGGGCGAGGCGGGCGCCGAGGGCGCGCCCTCGCCGTCGGGCACCACGCCGGCGGGCGCGCTCGGCGCCGGCGCCGCACCGGACGGGTCGGTGTCCACGACGATGATCGGCACGCCGACCTCGACCGTCGTCCCCTCGGGCGCGAGGATCTCCGTGACGACGCCCGTGTACGGCGACGGGAGCTCGACGAGCGACTTGGCCGTCTCGATCTCGACGATCGTCTGGTTGACCGTCACGGCGTCGCCGACGGCGACGTGCCACTGCACGATCTCGGCCTCGGTGAGGCCCTCGCCCGCGTCGGGGAGGTTGAACTTCTCGAAGGTGGGCACTGCGTGGTCCTCCTGGTGGTCCCGGTCGGCGCTGTCGAGGTCGCTACGGTCGCGTCAGAACGCGAACGCGCGGTCGACGGCGTCGAGCACGCGGTCGAGGCTCGGCAGGTAGTCGTGCTCGATCTTGGCGACGGGGTACGGGGTGTGGAAGCCGCCGACGCGCAGCACCGGCGCCTCGAGCGAGTAGAAGCACTCCTCCGTCACCCGCGCCGCGACCTCGGCGCCGGAGCCCAGGTAGGTCGGGGCCTCGTGCACGACGACGCAGCGCCCGGTCCGGCGCACGGACTCCACCACGGTCGCGGTGTCGAGCGGGGAGATGCTGCGCAGGTCCACGACCTCGATGCTGCGGCCCTCCTGCTCGGCCGCCGCGGCGACGCGCAGGGCGGTCGCGACCGTCGGGCCGTAGGCGACGAGCGTGAGGTCGGTGCCCGCGCGCACGACGCGGGCGCGGTCGAGCACGGTCGCGCCCTCGCCGCGCCCGGTGGTCTCGACGGGACCCTTCTCCCAGTAGCGGCCCTTGGGCTCGAAGAACAGCACCGGGTCGGGCGAGGCGATGGCCTCCTGGATCATCGTGAACGCGTCCTGCGGCGTGGACGGCGACACGACGCGCAGGCCGGCGGTGTGCGCGAACAGCGCCTCCGGGCTCTCGCTGTGGTGCTCGACGGCGCCGATCCCGCCGCCGTACGGCACGCGGATCACGACGGGCACCTGCAGCGTCCCGCCCGAGCGGTAGCCCATCTTCGCGAGCTGCGTCGTGATCTGGTCGTACGCGGGGAAGATGAAGCCGTCGAACTGGATCTCGCACACGGGCCGGTAGCCGCGCAGCGCGAGGCCGATCGCGGTGCCGAGGATGCCCGACTCCGCGAGCGGGGTGTCGACCACCCGGTCCTCGCCGAAGTCCTTCTGCAGCCCGTCCGTCACGCGGAACACGCCGCCGAGCGCGCCGATGTCCTCGCCCATGAGCAGGACCTTCGGATCGGTCTCGAGCGACCGGCGCAGGCCCTCGTTGATCGCGCGGGCGAGGGTCAGGGTCTTGTTGTCGCTCATCGGGCCACCTCCGCGGCCGGCTGCTCGAAGGACTGCTGGTAGTCGGCGAACCACGCCTTCTCGCGCTCGACCACGGCGTTCGGGGTCGCGTACACGTGGTCGAACATGGTCGACGGGTCGGGCGCGGCCAGCGCGCGGACCTCGTCGCGCAGCCGCTCGCCGAGCGCGTCGGCCTCGGCCGCGACGTCGGCGGCGAACGCGTCGTCCCACGCGTCCTCGGCGCGGAGCAGGTTCTCGAGCCGGTCGATCGGGTCGCGACGGCGCCAGTACTCCTCCTGGGCCCGCGAGCGGTACTTGGTCGGGTCGTCCGACGTCGTGTGCGCGCCCATGCGGTACGTGAACGCCTCGACGAACGTCGGGCCGCCACCGGTGCGCGCCCGCTCGAGCGCCTCCGCCGTCACGGCGTAGCACGCGAGGACGTCGTTGCCGTCGACCCGCACGCTCGGGACGCCGAACCCGCCACCGCGGCGGTAGAGCGGCACGCGGGACTGCTTGGTCGTCGGCTCGGAGATGGCCCACTGGTTGTTCTGGCAGAAGAACACGACGGGCGCGTTGTTCACCGCGGCGAACACGAGCGCCTCGTTGACGTCGCCCTGCGACGTCGCCCCGTCGCCGAAGTACGTGACGACGGCCGCGTCGCGCTCCGGGTCGCCCGACCCGACGAGGCCGTCGCGCTGGACGCCCATCGCGTACCCGGTCGCGTGCAGCGTGTGCGACCCGATGACGAGCGTGTACAGGTGCACGTTGTGCTCCGTCGGGTCCCACCCGCCGTGGTCGACGCCGCGGAAGAGGCGCAGGCGCGCCGTCGGGTCGATGCCGCGCACGTGCGAGACGCCGTGCTCGCGGTAGGACGGGAAGACGTAGTCCTGCGGGGCGAGCGCGCGGCCGGAGCCGATCTGCGCGGCCTCCTGGCCCTTCGACTGCGCGAACAGGCCGAGCTCGCCCTGCCGCTGGAGCGACGTCGCCTCGTCGTCGAAGCGGCGCGTGAGCACCATGTCGCGGTAGAGGCCGCGCAGGGCGGCGGCGTCGAGGTGGGCGACGCGCTCGCGGTAGCCGTCCGTCTCGGGGGTCGTGACGCGGGCGCCGGCCGGCGTCACGAGCTGGAGCAGGGGGGCGTCGTCGGGACCGCCGGCGACGTCGGGGAGGTCGGGGGGCGTGCTCGCGCCGTCCCGCGCGGTGGTGCTCGCGTCGTTCTCGGTCACGCGACTCTCCTTCGGTGCGGCCCGGCCGTGCGGCCGGCCCGCTCGGGGGCAGGAGGCGCCCGATCGGGGCGCCGTCGGAACCTACGTCTCCGTAGCCTACGCAAGCGTAGGCTACGACACCGTAGGTTCGGCTGCCGACGTGTCGCCCAACATCCGTCGCGGCGGGCTGTAGGGAACCTCCAATCCCCACCGGACGGCCCCCGCGCCGGCGGGGGCCCGCCCTACCGCGGGTACGCGCCGCCCGCGCGCAGCGCGTCGCGCTCGCGCAGCACGGGCCAGCGCGAGAACGCGAAGACCAGGAACATGACGACGTTGAGGATCGGCACGAGGCCGACGAGGATCCACCAGCCCGAGTAGCCGGCCTTCTGGATGATCCGGATGTAGGCGATGAAGAAGATCACCGCCACCGCGAGGTAGACGACCAGCGCGGCGGTGCCGAAGGCCCACCCGTACTCGTCCACGAACTGGTCGTACTCGACGTTGTCCATGAACGCGAGTGTTCTCGCGCCGTCGGCGCCCGGCAACAGGGACCGCTCGGCACCGGTCCGGGACGGACGGCCTCAGAGCCAGGTGGCGCTCACCCGGAGGAAGAGGTCCGTCGCCTCCGGCTCCCCGACGCTCACGCGCAGGCCCTCGCCCGCGAACGGACGCACGATCGCCCCGCCGGCGCGCGCCTCCTCGGCGCGCTGCATGGTCCGCTCGCCCAGGTCGAACCACACGAAGTTCGCCTGCGACTCCGGCAGCACCCAGCCCTGGTCGCGCAGGCCCTCGACGAGGCGCGCACGGTCGGCGACGAGGTGCTCGACCCGCTGCAGCAGCTCGTCGCGCGCCGCGAGCGACGCGATGGCTGCGCGCTGCGCGACGTGGGAGACGCCGAACGGCGTCGACACCGCGCGGATCCCTGCCGCGAGCCGCGGGCGTGCGACGGCGTAGCCCACGCGCAGGCCGGCCAGGCCGTACGCCTTGGAGAAGGTCCGCAGCAGGACGACGTTCGGGTGCTGCGCGTACACGGCGAGGCCGTCCGGCGCCTCGGGGTCGCGCACGAACTCGAGGTACGCCTCGTCGAGCACGACCAGCACGTCCGACGGCACGGCCGCGAGGAACGTCTCGAGCTCCTCGCGGTGCACGACCGGGCCGGTCGGGTTGTTGGGCGTGCACACCAGCACGACGCGCGTGCGCCCGGTGATCGCCGCGGCCATCGCGGGCAGGTCGAGCCGACCGACGTCCGCCCCCGTCCGCAGCGGCACCTGGACCGACGTCCCGCCCGCGACCGCGACCGCGATCGGGTACGCCTCGAACGAGCGCCACGGGTACACGACCTCGTCGCCCGGCTCGACGACGGTCTGCAGCACGTGCGCGAGCACCGCGACCGAGCCGTTGCCCACGACGACCTCGTCGGCGTCGACGCCCAGGTCGTCCGCGAGCGCCTCGGTGAGCTCGGTCGCGTACATGTCCGGGTAGCGGTTCACGTCCGCGGCGGCGTCGGCGATCGCCGCGACGACCGACGGCAGCGGCGGGTACGGGTTCTCGTTGGAGGAGAGCTTGAACGCCGCCGCGCCCGGGGCGACGCGGGCCCCGGGGACGTAGGCCGGCAGCGCGGCGACGGCGGGACGCAAGGGGACGCGGGGTTCGTGGGCCACGGTCCTCGATCATGCCACCTGCCCGTGCGGATCCCCGCGGCGCACCGGCCCGCACCGTGCCTGCGCCCGGTCCGGATGGCAGGATGCCCGGTATGAGCTTCGTCGTCCGCGTCCTCGTCACCGGCCTCGCGATCTGGCTCACGAGCCTGTTCATCGACGAGCACTTCCAGATCGTCGGCTCCGACACCGCCGGCGGACAGGTCGTCATCATCCTCGTGGTGGCGCTGCTCTACTCGCTGGTGAACGCCGTCATCAAGCCGATCGTGCAGATCTTGTCCATCCCTCTCTACATCCTCACGCTGGGGCTGTTCTCGCTCGTCGTCAACGCGCTGATGCTCATGCTCACCGCGTGGATCACGGAGCAGACGGACTGGGGCATCCGCATCGTCGGCGGGTTCTGGTGGGCCCTGCTCGCGGCCCTCATCATCGGGCTCATCAACTTCGCGGTGTCCGCCGTCGTGCCGAAGGCCCAGGAGCGCTGACCCCGGCCACCCCGGTCCGCGAGGGCCGGCGTCGC
Source organism: Cellulosimicrobium cellulans (assembly GCF_016907755.1). Taxonomy (NCBI): domain Bacteria; kingdom Bacillati; phylum Actinomycetota; class Actinomycetes; order Micrococcales; family Promicromonosporaceae; genus Cellulosimicrobium; species Cellulosimicrobium cellulans. The sequence goes on along the minus strand of NZ_JAFBCN010000001.1, from coordinate 802,235 downwards.
TACCGAGCGTCATCGTCGCCTCCCCCGCCGTCCGGGCCCGGCGCGGTGAGATCACCGGGCCCCGGAGCACCCGTGGCCGGGATCCCCGGCAGCCCGGGCGACGGCGACCCCGGCGTCGGTATCCCCGGCAACGGCACCCCGGGCGCGCCCGGGAACGGCGTGCCCGGCGCCCACGGGAGCGTGAGCGACCGCGGCACCGCCAGGTCCCCGATGCAGACCGTGGTGTCCGGGTCGGGCACCAGCCGCGCCTCGTAGACGAGGGGCTCCGCCGCCTCCCCGTCGAGCAGCCGCTCTATGTCGTCCAGGTGCTCCTCGAGCCCCCGGTCGCCCACCTCGACCGCGGTGTCCAGCACCTCCTGGTGGAAGTGCACGCTGTGCGGGACCTCGAGCGGGGGGCCGCCGTCCGGTGCCGGCAGGACGCCGGTGACCGTGACCCTGTCGGGCGTCGCGGGGTTCTCGGCGCCGTCGGCGTCCGAGACGCCCTCACCCTGCGTCTCGATGTGCGTGGCCTTGATCCCCGGCGGGAGGCCGTGGTTGGACACGGGGGACCCCGCGGTCATGACATGGCGCACGCTGTACGTGCCGACGCTCGCCGCCGCGACCGTCGTCGCGACCATGCCGCCCTGGCTGTGCCCGACGAGCACGACGTCGTCGCCCGGCCCGATCCCGGCCTGCCGCATCGCCTCCATCGTGGCGCGCACGCTGTCGGCCTGGGCCCGCACCGCGAGGTCGTCGTCCGCGAGGTCGTAGTTGGACGTCATGTTGAAGACGGTGCGGAGGTTGGTCCTCGAGATCTGCGTGCCGGGGATGGCGACGACCCAGGTCGGCGTCCCGTCGTCCTTGACGATCTTCTGGATGCTCAGCGTCGAGTCCGTGTCGAGCGCCGACACCGCGCCGAGGGCCGAGCGCATGTCGGTGGGCGTCGGCAGCGCGCGGCCCGTGCCGACCAGTCGGACCTCGGGATCGGGGAGGAACCGGTCCCGCAACGGCTGCATGAACCCGCGCAGCACGGACGCGGCGTTGCCGGCGGTAGGCATCTGGTACCAGGCGCGGTCGTCGTCGGCCAGACCGATCACGCGGCTCAGCGCGCGGATCGTGGCAGCGTGGAACGCCCCTCCGGTGGAGGCGAACGCGCCCGGCGAAGGCCGACCGAGGAGGAGGGAGCGCAGGAACCCGACGGATCCCGCGCTCAGGACGAGGCCGAGCCCGGCCGCGGCGGCCCCGGTCGGGCTCATGCCGCCCCCGACCAGCAGCGCGAGGTCCTGCCACAGGGCAGCCGCGGCAGCGTCCCCGTCGTCGTACACACGGACAGCCTGGTGCAGTCGCGCCGCGAGGAAGCGCAGGCCTCCCGCCTGCTGCTCCGCGACACCGATCGCGAGGTCGAACGCCTCGAGCGCGGCGGCGCGCGCGGCGCGTACCTCGGCCGACCAGCACGGCGTGGCGTGAACGTTCCAGCCCGTCGTGGCCAGGAGCGGGGCCGGCGCCGCGAAGCGACCCCCGAACGACGTGGGGCTCGCGGTCGCGACCTCCACGGAGTCCCGCGCGTCCCGGAGCGCGGCCACGGTCGCGGCGACGAGATCCGCCCGGGCGCCCAGGGCCACCGCCTGCGCGACGACCGCCGCCGTCTCGACCGTGGTCGCCTCCGTGCCACCGCGCACCACGACCACGGGTGCCGGGCGGGGGCCGCTCACGGCACGCCCGCCGCGGCGAGCTCGGCTCGGATCCGCGTCACCTCGGCCTCGGCGAGGACGGTGAGCGCGTCGAGGCGCAGCAGGCAGCTGTCGAGCAGCATGCCGAGCCGGAGCAGCCCGGCGCGCCGCTCGGTCGCGGCGTCGTCGTACGACGCGCGCGCACGGCCCGCCCACGGGAGGTCCGGCGCGACGAGCGCGGCACCCGCCCGCGCGACGTCGTCCTGAGCGGTGAGGACCCGGGTCCGGGCGAGCGACACGCCGAACGGCGCGGCGACGCACGGCGGGGGCGGCGGCGACGAGGAGGACATGGCGAGGACCGTACGCAGCGGCGCGCACCGCCCGTCCCGATCGAGGACGACCTGTGGACGGGCCGCTCGAACGAGGGTCCTGGGGACGGCCACGACCCGCCCGACACCGACAGGTCGCTCGCCCGCCCGGGACCGCATGCCCGTACTGCGGGAGGCGCGGGCCGCCGTCGGGCACGCGTGGGAGAATCAGGGGCGTGCCCGAGAACCCTGCCGCAGACGCCCCTGCCCGCGTGTCGCTCGCCGAGGTGACCCCGCCGATCGCGCTCGGCCCGCTCGACGGTCGCTACCGCGCCGCGGTCGCCCCGCTCGTCGACCACCTCAGCGAGGCCGCGCTCAACCGCGAGCGCCTCCACGTGGAGGTCGAGTGGCTGATCACGCTGTGCAACGGCGTCCAGGCGGTCGACGAGAACGCGGTCCGCCCGGTCGTGCCGGGCGCCCCCCAGCTCTCCGACGCGGAGGTCGCGTACCTGCGTCAGATCCCCGCGACGTTCGGCGGCGAGGAGATCGCCGAGCTCGCCGCGATCGAGCGCGAGACGGTGCACGACGTCAAGGCCGTCGAGTACTTCGTCAAGCGCCGCCTCGCCGCCGCCCCCGAGTCCCTGGGCGGGGAGACCGTGCTGCCCGGCGTCGGCGAGCTCGTGCACTTCGCGTGCACGAGCGAGGACGTCAACAACCTGTCGTACGCGCTCATGGTGCGCGGCGCCGTCGAGCGGGTGTGGCTGCCCGCCGCGACGGCGCTCGCCGACCAGCTCGCGGACATGGCGCGCGACCTCGCCGACGTGCCGATGCTCTCGCGCACGCACGGCCAGCCCGCGACGCCGACGACGCTCGGCAAGGAGCTCGCCGTCCTCGCGCACCGCCTGCGCCGCCAGCTCCGCCGCATCGGCGCCGCGGAGTACCTGGGCAAGCTCAACGGCGCGACGGGCACCTACGGCGCGCACACCGTCGCGGTCCCGGGCGTGGACTGGCCGTCGGTCTCGAAGCACTTCGTCGAGGGCCTGGGGCTCACGTGGAACCCGCTGACGACGCAGATCGAGTCGCACGACTGGCAGGCCGAGCTGTACGCCGACGTCGCGCGGTTCAACCGCATCCTCCACAACCTCGCGACCGACGTGTGGACCTACATCTCCCTCGGGTTCTTCACGCAGATCCCCGTCCCCGGCGCCACCGGGTCGTCGACCATGCCGCACAAGGTCAACCCGATCCGGTTCGAGAACGCCGAGGCGAACCTCGAGATCTCCTCCGCGCTGCTCGACACGCTCGGCGCGACGCTCGTCACCTCACGCCTCCAGCGCGACCTCACGGACTCGACGACGCAGCGCAACGTCGGCCCCGCGTTCGGCCACTCGCTCCTCGCGATCGACAACGTGCGCCGCGGCCTCAAGGCCCTCGCCGCGAACGCCGACCTCATGGCGGCGGACCTCGACGAGAACTGGGAGGTGCTCGGCGAGCCCATCCAGTCCGCCATGCGCGCGGCGTCGGTCGCGGGCGTCCCCGGCATGGAGAACCCTTACGAGCGGCTCAAGGACCTCACGCGCGGCCAGCGCGTCGACGCCGCGCGCCTGCGCGAGTTCGTCGCCGGCCTCGGCCTGCCCGACGACGTCGCGCAGCGCCTCGCGAACCTCACCCCGGCCACCTACACGGGCCTGGCGGCCGACTTGGTGTCGGCCTACCTGGACTGACAAGACCAGCGCCGAACACGGGGTTGCTGTCGTTATCCGGCCGATAACGACAGCAACCCCGTTGTCGTCCGCGGGCAAGGTCGTGCTCGACGACGCGGGTCAGACGGCGGTCGGCTCGCCCGGGTGCGGCGCGCCCGGCCCCGGCGCCGCTCCCGTCGCGGCGAGCAGCGCGCGGTGCGAGGCCCGCGCCTCGGAGAGCTCGTCGAGACGGTTGACGGCCCAGCGCAGCACGAGCGTCACGGCGGTCGTGAGCCCGAGCAGCGCGAGGACGTTGCCGAGGTCCGCCGTCTGGAGGCTCACGGTGCCGGACCAGAAGAAGGACGAGCGGCTCAGCAGGATCGCGAGCGCGAGCCCGCCGAGCACCGGGACCGCCTGCCGGGTCCGGCGCCACAGCAGGGCGGCGCCGAGGAGCAGGACGACCGGTGCGGCGAGCGCGGGGAGCGTCCACGAGCTCAGGGCGACGCCCGACCACCACGGCACGCCCAGATGCGCCGCGTCGGAGAAGGCCGCGGCGACGAAGGCGCCGAGGACGAGCGCCATGGCGCCGGCCGTCGCCGCCCGGAGCGCCACCGGCTCGGCGCCGACCCAGCACGTCCGTCGCGCGGCGAGCACTCCCGCGTACGCGACGAGCGCGAGAACCCACGGTGCGTCGAGGTACGCGGCATAGGCGCTGCCCGCCGCGACCGACACGACGAGCGCCGCCACACCCGCCCCGGCGGCGAGCACCGCGACCACGAGGCCGACGCGTCGCGCGCCGACGAGAGCGAGTGCGACCGCTACGACCCACAGGGCCCACATCAGCGCGGTCGGGACGGTCGCCACGAGCGGCGCGTGGCCGTCCGGGCCCAGCATCGCCCGGACGATCGCGGCAGCGAACGCGAGGACCCGCGCCGCCATGATCGCGAGCACGGCCGGGAGCAGCACGAACAGCAGCCCGGTCGCCGCCCGTCGTCGGCGCGGCGTCGACCCCAGCGGCGCGAGCAGCCACTCGCGGGCTGCGGCACGCACCAGGTCCGCCCGCTCGGCGCGGGTCGGGCGCGACTGCCCCGGCTGCGCGCCGTCGAGCAGGTGGCCGAGCATCTCGGCCTCGTGCGCCCGCCGGTAGGTGTACGGGAAGAGCCGCAGGAGGCGGCGGTAGTCCCGCACGAGCACGGGAGGGACCAGCGGGTCCGCGACCGAGGCCGGGGCGTCTGCCGCGGTCATGCGGCGACCGCCGTGCCCGAGCCCGACGCGGCCAGGAGCGCGCGGTGCGCGGCCCGCGACGCGGCGAGCTCGTCGAGGCGGTTGACCACCCACCGGGCCACGAGCGTGACGAGGGCCGACAGCGCGACCACCCCGAGCACGTTGCCCAGGTTCACGACCGTGGTGTCGAGCGCGCCCGACCAGAAGACGTCCGAACCGCTGAGGAACAGTGCGGTGAAGACCCCGGCCAGCACGGGAGCGGCCTGCCGCACGGGGCGGACCGCCACCAGCAGCACCGCCACCCCCACGAGGATCACGACCTCCGCCGCCAGCGTGAAGGGGTAGGCCGGGGCGGTGACCCAGACGCCCTCGTCCGCGACGGTCGTCGCACTTCGTGGCACGGAGACCGCGAGCGACACCGCCGTCAGCCAGAGCGCGGCGACACCCGCGCGCGCCCCCAGGACGGGCCCCGTCTGCCGCGCCCGAGCGGCGACGGCCCCGAGGGAAGCCAGGAGGGCGACGACCCACCCGACCTCCCGGAACGCGTCGAACGCGCGCTCCGCCGCGACGAGCGAGCCGACCGCGACGACGCCCGCCGCGGCGGCGAGCGCGGCGAGCACGAGCCCTGTCCGTCGCAGGCGCGCGGCCAGGGCCACGACCGACCCGGCCCACAGCAGCCAGGCCGGGGCGAGGGGCACCGCGACGAGCGCCGTCGCGACGGCCAGCCACACCGGCGCCACCTCCCGCGCCGGCTCGTTCCCCAGAGCGAGGCCGACGCGCAGGAGGTCCTGCGACGCGGGAGCGGCGAGCACCGCCGTCAGCGCGACGAGCACGACGACGGCCGCCGCGGCACGCTGCCGCTCGCTCGGGCCCAGGGGCGCGAGGGTCCACTCGCGTGCGGCGGCGCGCAGCAGGTCCCACCGCTCGGCGCGGGTCGGGCGCGACTGCCCTGGCCGGGTGCCGTCGAGCAGGTGGCCGAGCATCTCGGCCTCGTGCGCCCGCCGGTACGTGTACGGGAAGAGCCGCAGGAGGCGGCGGTAGTCCCGCACGAGCACCGGGGTGACGAGCACCGTCGCTCCGGGCTCCGCCGTCGGGCTCGCTGCGGCCGGCACGTCGGTCCCGTCGCCCGCGGCACGGGGGCGGCGCTCGCGGTCCGCGCTCATGCCAGCACCGCCCCGCCGTCGGCGAGGCCTCCCGCGACGCCGCGGGCGGGGCGTGCCGCGGCGCCGTCGCGCACCACCGCGGACGCGCGACGGCGGGCACCGAGGCGTTCGAGCGCGCGGCGCGCCTGGGCCTCGGCGCGCTCGGCCTCGGCGGCGAGGCGCGAGCCGCCCTCGGTGGTGAGCCGGTAGTAGCGGCGCAGGCGCGAGTCGACGACCTCCTCGTGGTCCACCTCGACGAGCCCGGCGGCGACGAGCCGGTCGATCGCGCCGTAGAGCGTCCCGGCGCGCAGCGTCACGCGGCCGTCGGAGCTGGACTCGACGTCCTGCGCGATGCCGTACCCGTGCAGGGGCCCGGCCGCGAGCGCGGACAGGACGAGGAACGCGGGTTCCTGGAGAGGTTTGGATGCCATGGCGACGAACATACCCTTGTCACGAAGCCATGGCACCCGACGCGCCGGGACGAAACGTTTCGCACCCTGATCACGGCTCCCCGCCGGTCCCTACCGTGGTGACGTCCTGACCCCGAGGCGACGGAGCCCCGATCATGAGAGTCCACTCCCCCACCCGTCCCGGACGGCACCGTGCCGCGCCGCTCGTCGCCGCGCTCGCGACCCTCGCGACGCTGGGCGCCACGGCGACCGTCGGCGCGGCGCTCGCGACGTCCAGCGCGGCCGCGCCCTCCGCTGCGTGCACGGTCGACTACCGCATCACGAGCTCGTGGTCGGGCGGCTTCCAGGCCGACGTCACCGTCACGAACCTGGGCGCCCCGCGCTCGGGCTGGGAGCTGGCCTGGGACCTGCCGACGGGCGAGGGCATCAGCCAGCTCTGGAACGGCACGCTCGCGCGCGACGGCGGCCGGATCACCGTGGGCGACGTCGGCTGGAACGCGTCGCTCGCCACGGGCGGCAGCGCCTCCTTCGGCCTCGTGGGCACGGCCGCGGCCGCCCCGGCCGTGCCCGCGAGCTTCACGCTCGACGGCGTCGCGTGCGGCGGCGACGCCCCGCCCGACCCCACCGACCCGCCGGACCCCACCGACCCGCCCGAGACGCCGGACGACGTGACGTTCCACGTGGACGAGACGAACCAGGCGTGGGAGGCCTGGCAGGCGGCGTCGGGCACGGACCGGGACCTGCTCGCGAAGATCGCGCTCACGCCGCAGTCGACGTGGGTCACCGACGCGGACGCGCAGGTGTCGCGCGCGAAGGTCGCCGCGTTCACGAGCGCGGCCGCGGCCGAGGGCGCGACGCCGCTCCTGACGATCTACGCGATCCCCGGCCGCGACTGCGGCTCGCACTCGGGCGGCGGCACCGCCGAGGCGGCGTACCGGAGCTGGGTCCAGACGGTCGCGTCGGGCATCGTCGGCGAGCCGTGGGTCGTCCTCGAGCCCGACGCCCTCGCCCAGCTCGGCGACTGCTCCGGCCAGGGTGACCGCGTGGGCATGCTGCGCGACGCGGCGCGCATCCTGACCGACGCCGGAGCACGCGTCTACGTCGACGCGGGCCACTCCGCGTGGCTGAGCCCGGCGACCGCCGCGGCCCGCCTCCAGCAGGTGGGCCTCGACGACGCCGTCGGGTTCGCGCTCAACACGTCGAACTACCGCACGACGGCCGAGTCGCGAGCGTACGGCGAGCAGGTCGCGGCGCTGCTCGGCGGGGACGTGTCGTTCGTCGTCGACACGTCGCGCAACGGCAACGGGAGCGACGGCGAGTGGTGCAACCCGCGGGGTCGCGCGCTCGGCGACCAGCCGGGCGCGGTCGACGACGGCACGCACCTCGACGCCCTGCTGTGGGTCAAGCTGCCGGGCGAGAGCGACGGGTCGTGCAACGGCGGGCCGCCCGCCGGACAGTGGTGGCAGGAGGTCGCGCTCGAGCTGGCGCGCAACGCGTCCTGGTGACCCGACGCCGTCGAGCATGACCCTGCTCGCCCTCGAGCACGACATTGCTGCCGTTATCGCCCGGATAACGGCAGCAATGTCGTGTTCGGCGTCAGACCGGGCGGGAACGGGCCGCGACGAGCAGGGTTCGCCGGTTGGTGTGACGATCGTCTGTGCCGGGTCCCGCCCGGCACGATCGTCCTTCGCCGGAACTGGGGCCGCGCGAGGGGCAGGCCCGACGGCGCGTGGCTCGCTGGGTGCGCCACGCGCCGTCGGGGGTCCTCGCCGTCGTGTCGTCGGCGCCCGGGCGGCGCCGCGGAGACCGCACGCCGGAGATGGCACAGTGGGGGCGTGACGTCGCACGACCTTCCCCGCACCGACCCGCCCGCCCCCGAGCCCGCCGCGCTGCCGCCGCTGCGCACCGTCGGCTGGGTGAACGTCCGCGACGGGCGCCTGCTCGCCGTCCGCACGACCGGCAAGGACCGCTTCTTCATGCCGGGCGGCAAGGTCGAGCCCGGCGAGTCGGACGCCGAGGCGCTGGTGCGCGAGATCCACGAGGAGCTGGGCGTGCGCCTCGACCCGACGTCGGTCCGGCCCGCATTCGTCGCCGAGGCACCCGGGCACGGCCTCGGCGGTCGGGTCGTGCGCATGCACTGCCTGTACGCCGAGCCGGTCCCCGGGTCCCCCGAGCCGGCGCCGAACGCCGAGATCGCCGAGCTCGCGTGGCTCACGCCGGCCGACGCGCACCGCGTCCCGCCGGCCGGCCGGATCGTCCTCGACCGGCTCGCCGGGGTCCTCTCCGCCTGATCGCGAGCAGCGTCCCGCCGCGGACGCCGGCTCCTCATGGGGACCTCGCCCCATGGTCCGGGCAAGACGCGACGGCGCCCGCCCGCGTACGCTCCGGGGGCACGATCCGCAGCGACAGAGGGACGACCATGGGGTTCTACGGTGCCGACATCGGCGAGCTGCGCGCGCTCGCGCAGAGCCTCACGACGGCGTCCGAGGCGCTGACCACGACGCGCAGCACGCTCGACTCGACCGTGAGCGGCTCCCGCTGGGCCGGACCCGACGGCGACGAGCTCCGCGGCCGCTGGTCCGCCGAGCTGGGCCCCGCGCTGGCCGCCGCGACCGCGACGCTGCGGGACGCGGCGGACAAGGTGCGCAAGAACGCCGACCAGCAGGAGAGCGCCAGCTCCGACGGCACGGGCGGCCCGGGCGGGGGCGGCAGCGGCGGTCCCGGCGGCGGACCCGGCTCCGGCGGTGGCCCCGGCGGGGGCGGCGGGTCCGGCTCGGGCGACGAGAGCCCGGGTGGACCGAAGGTCACGGTGAAGGGCGACCACGAGTCCGGCACGGACAACGGGAGCCTGGGCAACCCCGCGACCGAGGGCACCGACGCGAAGGTCGGGATCGGGGTGACCCACGACCCGGAGAGCGGCGAGACCACGTACTCGGGCAGCGGCTCGCTCTCCGACTGGATGAAGACGACGAACGGGTCGAAGATCTCGTTCGGCGTCAACGGCGGCGCGGAGTACACGGTCGGGGAGAAGTCGGAGGACGGCTTCACCACGTACACGTCCAAGTCCGACGTCTCGATCGGCGTCGAGGGCGGCGTCGACAAGGGCGGCACGGGCGTCAGCGGCGGGTACACGACCGGCGTCACGTCCGCGTACACGGTCAAGGTGCCCAACGACGCGGGCGTCACCGACCCCGGGAGCATCAACCCGTTCGACCCGCGGAGCATGCCGGTCGGCTCGTCCGTCACGATGGACGGCGGCAGCTACGCGGAGACCGAGCTCAACGCGGCGTTCCGCCACATCGCCGTCGAGTCGTCCGTGAAGGACGCGAGCGGCGTGACGAGCCTTATCGAGCGCACGGGCGACGACACGGTGCGCGTGACCGCGGGCCCCACCGAGGCCATCGCGAACCACGCAGGCCTCGGCCTCGACTTCGACGCCGTGAAGGTCATGCTCGGCAACACGACGTCGCTCGACGGCGCGTCGCTGCGCAGCGCGGAGTTCGACCTGTCGACGCCGGAGGGCCAGGCCGCGTACGACACGTACCTCGTCACGGGCGAGATCCCCGCCGACCCGTCGACCGGGATCTCCGGGACGACGAAGATCGAGCGCGTCGAGTTCGACTCGACGTCGACCGTCGGCTTCGACACCCCCGTCGGCGGGGCCGAGTGGGAGATCGGCAAGAACACGGGCTCGCTCGTCGCGACGACCAACCCCGACGGCAGCACCGAGCAGCTCCTCACCGCGACGTACGGCGACCGCGGCGACTTCCGCATGTCGCAGGCGTTCGACGCGTCGGGGACGGAGGACGTGTCCGCGCGCACGTACTCGTTCGACGTCACCGCGGACGACATGTCCTCGCAGTACTTCAACACGAAGGACTTCTCGGGCTTCTCCCCGTCGAGCGAGGTGTCGTCCGGGCAGCAGGTGACGATGACCCTCACGGAGTCCCAGATGAACCGCCTCGCGGACAGCGTGCGCACGGCGGTCGAGAACGACAGCCTGGGCATGCAGACGCGCATGATCGTCACGGACTACGACATGAAGCCGCTCACGGACCCGTACCAGCTCGCGACCAGCCTCGCCCGCGCGGCGGACTCCGACCTCGAGCTCGTCATGATGATCTCCGAGATCAACGCCGCGGGCGACGGCTCCGCGACCGACCGCTCGGCCGCCCGGTTCCCCGGCACCGTCACGGTCGGGAACTGATCGACCGCGAGGTCCGGGCACCGGGGCCTCCCGGCGGCGTAGGGTCGCGGGGTGGGTGCCGCGCCGTTCCTCGCCGCGACGCTGCCGGTCCTGGACCTCGCGGTCGCGTCGGTCGCCGCCGTGCGCGACGCCGCGGCCCGCGCGGGCGGGTTCGACGCCGGCCCGCCCCCTGACCCCGAGCGCGTCGCCGCGGCGTTCGCGAGCGACCGGCTGCTCCGCGTCGACGGCGCCCCGGTGGACGGCTTCGCCCCGCTCTCGGGCTTCTTCCGGACCGCGGACGGCTGGGTTCGCACGCACGCGAACTACCCGCACCACCGCGCGCGGCTGCTCACCCTCCTCGACCTGCCCGCGTCGGCGGACGGGACGGCGACGCGCGGCGCCGTCGTCGCCGCCCTCGCCACGCAGTCGGCCCAGGACGTCGAGGACCGCGCGGCACGGTGTGGCGCGATCGCCGTGCGCGTCCGCACCGAGGACGCGTGGCGCGCGTCCGCGCCCGGCCGGGCGACGGCGTCGGACCCACCGGTGCGCACGGTCGTGCGCGAGGACGCCGCGCCCGCGCGCCCGCTCGGGTCCGGGCCGCGCCCGCTCGCCGGGCTCCGGGTGCTCGACCTCACGCGTGTCATCGCGGGCCCGGTCGCGACGCGTACGCTCGCCCTGCTCGGCGCGGACGTGCTGCGCGTCGACCCGCCGGGGCTGCCGGAGATCGAGGTCCAGCACCTCGACACGGGACAGGGCAAGCGGTCGGCGCTGCTCGACCTCGCGACGCGCGACGGCCTCGCCCGCGCCCAGGGCCTGCTCGACGAGGCCGACGTGCTGGTGACCGGCTACCGCCCGGGCGCGATCGAGGCGTTCGGCCTGAGGCTCCCGTCCGGTGCCGTGCACGCGCGCGTCAGCGCGTGGGGCGACGACGGCCCGTGGGCCGGGCGGCGCGGCTTCGACTCGATCGTCCAGGCGGTGAGCGGGATCGCGCTCGTGGAGGGGTCGCGGGACGGCACCGCGTGCGCTCCCGAGGACGCCGCGCCCGGCGCCCTGCCCGCCCAGGCGCTCGACCACGCGACGGGCTACCTCGTCGCGGCCGCGGTGGTCGAGGCGCTCACCGACCGCACGACCGACGGCCGCGGGCGCGAGGTCGACGGCGCGCTCGCCCGGACCGCCCGCGCCCTGCTCGCCGCACCGGGCCGCGACCCCGCGCACGCCGCGCCGCACGTGCCCGGGGCGGGCTGCGTCGTCGACCACCCCGCGCGCCTGGACGGACGGGACGTCGCGGCGACGACGACGCGCCCCGCGCTCGACCGTCTCGCGGGCGCTCCGCTCGACGACTACCCCGCCCCGGCCCGGCCGTGGGGTGCGGACGCGCCGCGGTGGGCGGCGTGAGAGTCGAGCCCGAGGTCGCGGTCCGCCGCCTGCGGCGGGCGCGCGCCTACATGGACGTGACGTTCCGTCAGCCGCCGACCGCCGCTCGTACGGCGTCGAGGCCGTGCTCGCCGACGACTCGGGCGACGGGTTCAGCCCCACGGAAGGCCCCACGTCCCGGCCCCGCTGACCGGGCTACTGCTTGGCCATCGCGATCCGCATCCGTTCCTCCGGGCTCACGAGGTGGTCGTGGCTGTCCGTGCCGACGTCGAGCACGACGCGGTGCAGGCGCCCGGTGAAGCGGCTCGTGCGCGTCGTGTAGTCCGGGGAGACGCAGGTCCCGGACTCGTAGCCGATGTCCGTGGTCTCGTCGGCCGAGAACACCATGGGCTGGGTCGCCTCGACCCGGCCCCGGCCCACCGGGGCGTCGTCGTGGAAGAGGGTGACGTCCCCGCCCTTGGCGAGCCCTCCGCCGTCGTACGCGAACTCCATGCGGATGGCGTGGCTCCCGGCGGGGACCGGCTCGTCCGCGACGGCGGTGAACAGCTGGATCCCGAGGACGTTGTAGGTGAAGGTGAGCCGGCCCTCGTGCACGTACAGGCTCCAGCCGCCGAACCGGCCGCCCTGGGCGATGATCACGCCCTCGGCGCCGGTGCTCGGCACCTCGACGTCCGCCGAGACGGAGAACGACCGGTTCTTCATGCTCACGACGCTGTTCTCCGACAGTCGTCCCATGCCCGGGTAGAAGACCTGCGACGTCCCCCGGATGAGCGTCGGTCGACCGGCCATCGACGGTTCGAGGCGCTCCGACGTCCGATCGTCCATCGGGAGGACGTTGTACTTCGTGGCCTCGATGAGCCACAGGCGCTGGAGCCTCGCGAGGACGTCCGGGTGCTCGGCGGCGAGGTCGTGCGCCTGGCTGAAGTCGCGGGACCCGTCGTAGAGCTCCCACACGTCGTCGTCGAACGCAGGGAGCTCGCCGCCGACCATCACCCACGGCGTGCGGTGCTTGGTGACGGCGCTCCAGCCCCGGTGGTAGATCCCGCGGTTGGCGAACATCTCGAAGTACTGCAGGTCGTGCCGCTCCGGGGCGTCGGCCTCGTCGAGCGCGTACAGCATGCTCGTCCCCTCCATCGGCGACTGCTGCACCCCGTTGACCACCGTCGGCTCGGGCAGACCCGCCGCCTCGAGGATGGTCGGCGCGATGTCGACGACGTGGGTGAACTGCGAGCGCAGGCCACCCTTCTCGGCGATGCGGCTCGGCCAGTGCACGATCGTCCCGTTGCGGGTGCCGCCCCAGTGCGACGCGACCTGCTTGGTCCACTGGAAGGGCGTGTCCATCGCCCACGCCCACCCGACGGCGTAGTGGTTGTACGAGCTGGGCGAGCCGAGCTCGTCCATCTTCGAGCGCATGAAGTCCGGCGTCTCGAGGGCGGCCATGCCGTTGAAGTTCGCCATCTCGTTGAACGCGCCGTTGAGCGTCCCCTCGGCCGACGCACCGTTGTCGCCGACGATGTAGTACACGAGCGTGTCGTCGAGGACTCCCAGCTCCTCGAGCGTGTCGATCAGTCGTCCCACGTGGTGGTCGGTGTGCTCGAGAAACCCGGCGTAGACCTCCATCTGACGCGCGAGCACGGGCTTGAGCTCGTCCGGCATGTCGTCCCACGCGGGGATCTCGTCGTGCCGCACGGTGAGCTCGGCGTCCTGCGGGACGACGCCCAGCTCCTTCTGCCGCGCGAACGTGTGCTCGCGCTGGACGTCCCACCCGTCGTCGAACGCGCCGCGGTACTTCTCGACCCACTCAGGAGGCACGTGGTGCGGGGCGTGGGTCGCGCCCGGGGCGAGGTAGACGAAGAAGGGCCGGTCCGGCATGAGCGCCTTCTGCTGGCGTACCCACACCGTGGCGTGGTCCACGAGGTCCTCGGTGAGGTGGTACCCCTCCTCGGGCGTCGCCGGCGGCTCGACCGGGGTCGTGCCGTCGTACAGCGCCGGGTCCCACTGGTTGTTCTCGCCACCGATGAACCCGTAGAACGTCTCGAAGCCACCGCCACCCGTGGGCCAGGCGTCGAACGGGCCCAGCGGCGACGACTGCCACACCGGAACCTCGTGGCACTTGCCGAACTGCGCCGTCGAGTATCCGTTGAGCCGCAGTGTCAGCGCGAGGGGCGCCTTGGTGTTGGGTCGCACCGAGCTGTTGCCCGGCGCCGAGGTCGCGGTCTCCGTGATGCTGCCCATGCCGACCGAGTGGTGGTTGCGACCGGTGAGCAGCGCCTGCCGCGTCGGAGCGCACAGCGCCGTGGTGTGGAAGCGGTTGAAGCGGAGCCCGCCCGCGGCAAGACGCTCTGCCGTCGGCGTGCTGCAGGGCCCGCCGAACGCGCTCGACGCGCCGAAGCCGACGTCGTCGAGGAGGATCACGACGACGTTGGGTGCACCCTCCGGCGGCAGCAGCGGCTCGATCGGGGGGTAGGAGGTCTCGGGGTCCTTCGCGTCGTACGTGGTGAGGCCGCTCGGCGGCCGGTCCGGGATCGGGAGCATCGCGCGGGCGTGCCGGTCGGGGCGCATGGGCCCTCCACTCGGTCGGGTCGGACGGACGCCTCCGACGCTAGGGGCGCGGTCGCCGTCCCACATCACCCAGATGGAGTGAGAGGTCGGCCCCGGACCGGACGTCCGACACCGAGGACCTCAGCTGTGGTCGAGGCGGCGCAGGATCGCGCCCTCGCGCAGCGCCCACGGGCAGATCTCGACCTCGTCGACGCCGAGCGCGCGCATCGTCTCGACGGCGACGACACCGCCCGCGACGATCTGGAACGTGCGCTCCGGCGTGATGCCGGGCAGGGCGGTGCGCCCCTCCGCCGTGATGCGCGCGAGCCGCGGCACCCAGTCGGCGAGCTGCGAGCGGCGCATGCGCCACCGGTCGTCCGGGCCGACGGACTCGGTCTGCATGCCCGCGAGGCGCGCGAGCGAGCGGAACGTCTTGGACGTGGCCACGACGTGGTCGGGCGCGGGCAGCGCCCGGAAGGCCTCGACGGTGGGGGCGAGCGTCGCGCGCACGTGCTCGCGCAGTGCCTCGACGTGCTCGGGGGCGGGCGGGTCGTCGGGCAGGAACGCCATCGTCATGCGCCCGGCGCCGAGCGGCACGGAGGCCGCGAGGTCGGGCTCCTCGTCGACGCCGGACGCGATCTCGAGCGAGCCGCCGCCGATGTCGAGGACGAGGAGGCGGCCCGCGGCCCAGCCGTGCCACCGCCGCGCGGCGAGGAACGTCAGGCGCGACTCGTCCTCGCCGGAGAGCACGCGCACCGGCTGGCCGACGCGCTCGCCGATCGCGGCGAGCACCTCGGGCCCGTTGGTCGCGTCGCGCAGGGCCGACGTCGCCATGGGCAGCATCTCGTCGACGCCGGACTCACGGGCGAGCGCCATCGCGTCGTCGACCGCCGTGAGCATCGCGGCGACGCCCTCGGGCGACAGCGACCCGTCGGGCTGGAGGTAGCGCATGATGCGCACGACGGTCCGCGCGCCCGCCGCCTGCACGGGGCGCGCCGCGTACGCGGCGTCCACGACGGCGAGGTGCACGGTGTTCGAGCCGATGTCGAGGACGCCCAGGCGCGTGGTGGTGCTCACGCGCCGAGCCTAGCGGCGAGGGCCGCCGTCGGGCGGGTTGCCCGACGACGGCCCTCGTGCGGGAGCGCGCGCTCCCTGTCGCGACCGGACCGCGGGTCAGCCGCAGTCGAGCGCCTCGTACGCGGCGTCGACGTGGGACACCGTGCCGTCCGCGGCGACGACGGTCACGGTCGCCGTGCCCGCCTCGACGGACGTGGTGCGCGTCGTGAACGACTGGTAGGCGTTCTTGCCCGGCTGGACGTGCCGGACCGTGCGCTCGCCGAACGGCGTCGTGAGGGTGACGTCGACGGGCTCGTCGGCCGTGCTGGTCGCGCGGACCGCGACGAACGCCCGGCCCCCGAGGCAGCGCGCGCTCGCCTCGACGGTCACCGGCGCGGGCGGGGCCGCCGCGGAGACCGACGGGATGCGGTCGGCCGCCCCGGTGCCCCACGTGAGGCCCGCGCTCGTGTCGGCGAGGTCGAAGTCGAGCGTGCCGCCGTCCTGGAGCGCCGCGACGTCGAGCCAGGCCGCGGTGTGCGCGGCGCCGTCGACCTCGAGGCCCGCGACGTAGCTCGGGAGCTTCTCGTTCGCGCCCGCCGCGTCGATCTGCAGGGTCGCCCCGGCGTCGGTCGTGAGCGTCGCGGCCTGCACCTTGGGCGCGTTGAGCGCGAGGATGCCGGACCCCGGCATGACGGGCTCGAAGCCGAGCGACGCCATGACGTACCAGGCGGCGAGCGTGCCGAGGTCGTCGTTGCCCACGCCGCCGCCGGGGGTGTCCGGGAAGCGGTTGAGGTTCGCGGCGAGCACGTCGTTCGTCTTCCACGGCTGCCCGACGTACCCGTAGAGCCACGCGTTCGTGATGGTCGGCTCGTTGCCCGGGTTGTAGCGGATCGTCGTGTAGTACGAGCTGCCGCCCTTGGCCCATGTGCTCGGCGAGACGCCGGGGTTCGCGGCGAGCGCCGGCTGGTCGAAGTAGTAGTCGAGACGCTCGACGAAGCCGTCCTCGCCGCCCATGACCTCCTGGAGACCCGTGACGTCCTGCGGCACCATCCACTGGTACTGCCACGGCACGCCCTCGTGGAAGCCGGAGCGCGTGACGTCGGTCAGCTCGGGGAGCGTGACGAACTCGCCCGTCGGACGCTTCGCGTTGACCATGCCCTGGAAGCCGCCCGAGAGCTGGACGTCCGGGTTCCACAGGTTGCGCCAGTTGCGGCCCTTGTCGAGGAACGCCTGGCCGCCGTCACGGCCGGTGCGCTCCGCCGCGGCGCCGAGGCTCGCGTCGGCGAGCGCGAGCTCGAGCGTGGCCGAGCCGCCGTGGCGGTACTCCTCGAACTGGCCGCCGAGGCCGCCCTCGTTCTCGGGGTAGAACGGCACGTGGCCGTGCTCGGCGTAGAACTCGGTGCTGCGGCGACCGACCGACGCGACGTCCGACGGGGGCGTCGTGGTCGCGTTCTCCACGAGGTAGCCCCACAGCTCGTCGGCGATGTCGTCGGGGACGGTGCCGAGCGCGAAGTTCTCCGCGAGCCACGGCGTGACGGGGTCGCCCGCCATGATGTTCGTCTCCAGCGCGCCGAGCGACCAGCGCGGGAGCCAGCCGCCCTCGACGCGGTGCTGGTACATCGAGCGCACGATGTCCTGCGCGCGCTCGGGCAGGAGCAGCGCGTGCAGCGTCGCCTGGGTGCGGTACGTGTCCCAGAGCGAGAAGTTCTGGTAGTAGTCCCAGCCGTCGGCCTGGTGGACCTCGAGGTCGGTACCGCGGTACTGCCCGTCGACGTCGCTGCCGATCGTCGGGGACAGCAGGGTCTTGTAGAGCTGGGTGTAGAAGACGCGGCGCTGGTCGGGCGACGCGTCGATCGCGGCGCGGCCGAGCTCGGCGTTCCACGCGTCGCGGGCTTCCTCGCGCACGGTGTCGAACGCGACCTGGCCGCCCTCCGCGGTGGCCTCCGCGTCGCGGTTGGCGCGCGCGCCGTCGACGCTCACGAAGGACACGCCGACGCTCACCTCGACGTCGCGGTCGCTCGTCGTGTCGAACACCGCGACGGCGCCGTTGTTGCCCTGCGCGACCTCGCTCGTCGTGGAGCCGGCGACGTACCGCGCGTCGGTCCCCCACGTGCCGCTCGACGCGACCGGCCGGTCGAACGTCGCGCTGAAGAAGTACCGCTGCTTGTCCGGCGTGCCACCGCAGAACCCGCCGTTGTCGACCCAGCCCTCGAGCGTGCGGTCGTCGACCCACGTCACCGAGCTCGCGCCGGCGTCGCGCAGCGTCTGGCCCACGTTGAAGGACAGGTGCGACGTCGTCGAGGCGGGGAACGTGTAGCGGTGCGCGCCGACGCGCGTGGTCGCGCTGAGCTCGGCGCGCACGTCGTTCGCGAGCGTCACCTCGTAGAACCCGGCGGACGCGTGCTCGGTGTTCTTCTGGTCCTTGATGGCGATGAAGGAGCGCGACGTGCGCGGCATCGCGCTCGTGTCCGGCGTGACGAGCAGCTCGCCCGCCGCGGGGCAGCCCGCGCTGTTGACGTGCCGGTGGCTGAAGCCCCACACGCGCCCGGCGTTCGTGCTGTACGACGTCGAGGCGTAGGAGTTCGTGTTGTCCGGGCTGAGCTGGACCATGCCGAACGGCACGGTCGCGCCCGGGTAGGCGTTGCCCTCGCTCTCGGTGCCGACGAACGGGTTGACCTCGAGCGTGAGGTCGTCGCCCGCGGTCGCGGTGACGGTGCCCTCGGTGCCGGGGGCGGCGCCCGCGGCGGCGGGCAGCAGCGTGCCCGGCGCGACGGCGAGCGCGAGCCCGGCGGCGAGCAGGGCGAGTCGTGGTCGTCTCATGCCATGTCCTCTTCGACGTGCGACCGGGCTGCGTCGCCCGGGGTGCCCCGGGTCCGTCGGCCAGGTGCCGCCCGGGCCGCTCGTGGCGGGGCGACGGTGCTCCTGGTCGACGACGGGCGTCCGCCGGTCACTCTCTCCCGGCGATGACTGCGCTGTCAATTGCATGCCCGGGCGAACGACCAGGTCGACCGTGAAGGGGTGCCGGCAGCCGAACCCGGGGTGGCTCCTCAGCGCGCAGCAGGTGTGGGGAGCGACCCCGGGCTCGTCGGCCGTGCGGTGGTCGCCGCCTCGTCGGCGAGCGCCTGCGCGTCCGCGACGACGGCGCGCTCCTCCGCCTGGGCGGCCGCGACGGCCTCGGCCCGGGCCTCGACGATCGCGCGGTGCAGGTCGGCGTGGACGCGGCGTCGCACGGCGCGCGCGATCTCGTCGGACTCGTCCGGCTCCACCGGGTCGCCGTCCGCCTCGCGCAGCGCGACGACGTCCGCGACCTCGAGCGCGACGCGCCGCTCCGCGTCGGCGAGCAGCGCGACGACGGCCGTGTCCGCCGCGCGGCCGAGCCGCGTCTCCTCGAACGCGCGCGTCGCGTCGTCCACGATCGCGCGGGCCTGCACGACGAGCTCCGACGCGATGGACGGCGAGTGCGCGGCGAGCGTCGCGAGGTCGTAGAGCAGCACGCCCTCGACGTCCGCGACGCGCGGGTCGACGTCGCGGTGCAGCGCGAGGTCGAGCACGACGGTCGGCCGGGCCTCGGGCTCGTCGCCCGCCCGGACGGCGGCGCGCTCGCGCGCCCGGACCACCGCGGCGGCGTCGAGCACGTGCTCGATGGCCTGCTCGCGGCGGGCCGCGGCCGGGCCGTCGTCGCCGACGAGCGCGCGGCCCCGCGCCCCGCTGCACGACACGACGAGGTCCGCGTCCTCCAGCGCCGCGACGAGGTCCGTCACGGCCTCGACCCCGCGCGCGGCGGCGAACTCCTCCGCGCGGCCGGACTGCGAGTAGACGCGCACGTCGTCGCACCCGAGCGCACGCAGCGCTGCGAGGCTCGCGCCCGCGTACGACCCCGTCCCGATGAGGACGGTCCGCACCTGGTGCCACGGGGGCAGCTCGGCCGCCGCCAGGTCGAGGCCCAGTGCGACCACCGAGCGGCCCGCGCCGCCGAGCGTCGTCTGCGTGCTGACCTTCTTCGACGTGCGCGACGCCGTCTGGAACAGGAGCTCGAGCGTGGAGGAGGTGACGCCGTCGGCGTGCGCGGTCTCCAGGGCGCGCTTCACCTGGCCGGCGATCTCGCGCTCCCCCACGACCATCGAGTCCAGACCCGACGCGACGGCGAACAGGTGCTCGGCGACCTCGGTCCCGGCGCGCGTGCGGAACGACGCGAGCGCCTCGGCCGGGGCGACGCCCGACGCGTCGGCGACCATGCGCGCGACGTGCTCGGTCGCGTGCTGCACGCCCGTCCCGTCGAGGGGTGCGTCCACGTCGAGGTACAGCTCGAACCGGTTGCACGTCGCGAGGACGACGGCACCGGTGATCACGTCGCACGCCGCGACCGCGGAGCCGCCGATCGAGTGGGCCCCGGTGGAGAGTCGTTCCAGGGCGTCGAGGTCGAGCTCGTGGTGGCTGGCCGTGAGGGAGAGAAGAGCCACAGTGCCTCCGATTTAATCATTCCACCGGGAGGGAGGCAGAATCGGTAGCTGTGATTCCTGTCGCCCTTTCCCCGGGCCATCCCCTGACCGACGGCCGCACGGACCGTTCGCCGCTCGTGCAGGCACTGCGCGCGGGCACGACGGGAAATCGCCCGGAAATCACACCGGTGTGGTTCATGCGCCAGGCGGGCCGCTCGCTGCCCGAGTACCGCGCGGCCCGCGAGGGCGTGAGCATGCTCGACTCGTGCCTGCGCCCCGACCTCGCGTCGGAGATCACGCTCCAGCCGGTGCGCCGCCACGGCGTGGACGCGGGGATCTTCTTCTCCGACATCGTCGTGCCGCTGCGGCTCGCGGGCGTCGAGGTCGACATCGCGCCGGGCGTCGGCCCGGTCATGGGCCAGGCGTACCGGACGCCCGACGACGTCGCACGCCTGGTGGAGACCGAGCTCACCGAGGAGTCGCTCGCCCCGATCCGGGAGGCCGTCGCGCTGACCGTCGACGCGCTCGGCACGACCCCGCTCATCGGGTTCGCCGGGGCCCCGTTCACGCTCGCGGCCTACCTCGTCGAGGGGCGCCCGTCGCGCGACCACCTCGCGGCCCGCACGCTGCTGCGCGGCGACCCGGAGACGTGGCAGCGCCTCGTCGACTGGGCCGCCGACCTCACCGGCACGTTCCTGCGGACGCAGGTCGAGGCGGGCGCGAGCGCCGCCCAGCTCTTCGACTCGTGGGCGGGCTCGCTCTCGCGCGCGGACTACGCGGCGGGCGCCGCCCCGGCGAGCACGCGCGCGCTCACCCACGTCGCCGACCTCGGCGTGCCGGTCGTGCACTTCGGCACCGGCACGGAGCACCTGCTCCCCGCGATGCGCGACGCCGTCACCGCGGCCGGGGTGCGGGACGTGGCCGTGGGCGTCGACTACCGCACGCCGCTCGACGACGCCGCCCGGCTCCTCGCCGACGGCCACGCGCCCGTCCCGGTCCAGGGCAACGTCGACCCCGCGCTGCTCGCCGCGCCGTGGGACGTGCTCGAGGCGCACGTGCGCGACGTCGTGCGCCGCGGACGCACCGCGCCCGGGCACGTGGTGAACCTCGGGCACGGCGTGCCGCCGGACACCGACCCGGACGTCCTCACGCGTGTCGTCGGCCTGGTCCACGCGCTCGGCGCAGACTGGACGGGACAGGACGACGCGCACGAGGAGGCGACCCGACGGTGAGCACCGAGCCGACGACGTCCCGCACCTCCCCCGGGGCCGTCCCCGAGGGGGTGGACGCGGTCGTCGTCGGCGCGGGGGTCGCGGGCCTCACCGCGGCCCGGTCCTTGCGCGAGCAGGGGCTGCGCGTCGTCGTGCTGGAGGCTGCGGACGTCCCCGGCGGGCCGGTCCGCGGCGGCGACCTGCCCGGCCTCGACGGCGTGCGCGTCGACCTCGGCGCCGAGTCCTTCGCGGCCCGCGGCACGGCCGTCGGCGACCTGGTCTCCGCGCTCGGCCTCGACGTCGTCGAGCCGTCGGGCGCGGGCGCCTGGGGCTACGCCGCCGGCCGCGCCTACCCGCTGCCCCGCGCGGGCGTGCTCGGGATCCCGGCCCAGCCGTGGTCTCGCGACGTCCGCCGCGCGGTCGGGGTCGGCGGGGCGCTGCGCGCGAGCCTCGACCGCGTCCTGCCCCGCCGCTTCACCGACCTGCGCACGCTCGAGACGTTCGCGCGCTCGCGCATGGGGACGCGCGTCACGGAACGCCTCGTCTCGCCCGTCGCCGCAGGGGTCCACTCGGCGCCGCTCGACCGGCTGGACGTCGCCGCCGTCGCGCCAGGGCTCCGCGAGGCGTTCGAGCGCGAGGGGTCGCTCGCGCGGGCCGTCGCGTCGCTGCGCGCGCTCGCCCCGGCAGGCTCGGCCGTGCGCGGCATCGACGGCGGCATGCACCGGCTCGTCGAGGAGCTCGCCGCCGGGACCGACGTCCGCGTGCAGCACGAGGTCACGGACGTCGCCCGCAGGGACGCGAGCCGTTCCGACGAGGGCCCCCGCCCCGGCGCCTGGGTCGTGCGGGCGCAGACGCCGGACGGGCCGGTCGAGCTCGCGGCGCCGCGCCTCGTCGTGACGACCCCGGCGCTCGTGGACGCGCTCGGCCCGCTCGTCGGCACCGCGGCGGACCTGCTGCCCGACCCGGAGCCCGGCGCGGACGTCCGCCTCGTCACGCTCCTCCTCCGCGCTCCCGAGCTCGACGACGCGCCGCGCGGGACCGGCCTGCTCGTCGCCCCGCCGCACCGGGACGCGGGCCGCGCCGTGCCGCCGTCGGACGTCGAGGCCAAGGCGCTGACCCACTCGACCGCCAAGTGGCCGTGGCTGCGCGACCGCGTGCGCGCCACCGTCGGACCGGGCCACCACGTGGTGCGACTCAGCTACGGCCGCATCGGCGCGACGACGGAGCCCGACCTCGACCGCGTCGTCACCGACGCCTCCCGGCTCTTCGGCGTGGACCTGCACGGCCGCGTGCTCGGGCACGTCGTGACGCGCTGGAACGGCGCGCTGCCCCCGCCCACCCCCGCGTTCCGGCGCGAGGTGGCGGCGTTCGTCGCCCGGGTCGACGCCGTCCCCGGGCTCGGCGTGACCGGGGGCTGGATCGCCGGGACGGGGCTCGCGGCGATCGTCGGACACGCCCAGGAATGTGCGCGCGGCCTCGCCGGCGTGGAGTGAGGCAATCCTGAGCGGAATCCCGAGAAAGGGGAACGGCAATTCCTCAGGAATTGTCCTGACGTATTGTCGGAACGTTCCTGACCGAGCGTCAGGACCACGTCACTCCGGCGGGCATTTCCCCCGTCGTGACGTGCGCATTTCCGCGCACCGCCGAAGTGGGGAGAGACTGGGACCGTGAGCCCTGCAGGTACCCCTCCCCTCCGCGTGGGCACGCGCGGCAGCGCCCTCGCCACCACCCAGACCGGCCACGTCGCCCGACGCCTCGAAGAGCTGACCGGCCGCGACGTCGAGATCGTGCGCATCCGCACCGACGGCGACGTCCTCACCGGGTCGCTCGCCCAGATGGGCGGTACCGGCGTGTTCGTCACCGCGCTGCGCGAGGCGCTGCTCGACGGGCGGTGCGACGTCGCCGTCCACTCCCTCAAGGACCTCCCGACCGAGCCCGCCCCCGGGCTGACCGTCGTCACGCCGGAGCGCGAGAACCCGCGCGACGTGCTGTGCGCGCGCGGCGGCCTCACCATCGCGACGCTCCCGCGCGCGGCGCGCGTCGGCACCGGGTCACCCCGGCGCGCTGCGCAGCTCCGCTCCGTCCGGCCGGACCTCGACGTCGTCGACATCCGCGGCAACGTCGACACCCGCCTCGCCCGGGCGCTCGGCCCGGACGCCGACCTCGACGCCGTCGTGCTCGCCTACGCGGGGCTCGCGCGGCTCGGCCGGCTCGACGCGGTGTCCGAGGTCGTCGACACCGCGATCATGGCGCCCGCCGCCGGGCAGGGTGCCCTCGCGGTGGAGGTGCGCACGACGTCGCTCGACGACCCCGTGCTCGCGCGCGCCCTCCACGACCTCGACCACGAGCCGACGCGCCTCGCCGTGCTCGCCGAGCGGTCGCTCCTCGCGCGCCTCGAGGCCGGCTGCGCCGCGCCGGTCGGCGCGCACGCCCTGGTCGAGGACGGCGAGATCGTGCTGACCGCCGTCGTCGCCCGGGTCGACGGCGTCGAGCAGCTCACGCACTCGGGCCGCACCACCGTGCCGGTCGGCGCGACGTCGCAGGACGCGCGGGACGACGCCGCCCGCGCGCTCGGCGTGCGCGTCGCCGACGCGCTCCTCGCCGACGGCGCCGCCCGCCTCGCCCCGCTCCGCGAGACGGGCTCCGGGCCCGGGGGGCGAGCAGCGACGGTCGAGCCGGTGACGGCCCCCGCCGCCGACGCCGTCCCGTCGCCCGACCGCGCCGTCGAGACCGCGCGCGAGCAGCTCCGCGACGGCGGCTACCGCGGCGAGGACGGATGACCCCGGGCCCCCTGCGCGACCCGTCGCGCGGCCCCGCGCCCGTCGTCCCGCCCCCGCCGGAGCGGCCGACCCCGCACGGCGACGCCGAGACCGCCGGCCCGGCGTCGGCCCCGCACGCCGCGAGCGCGACGCTCGCCGGGCGCACGGTCCTCGTCCCGCGTGCTCCCGAGCGCGCCGCCGGGCTCGCGGCGACGCTCCGTCACGCCGGTGCGCGCGTCCTCGTCAGCCCCGCGATCGAGCGCGCCCGGGTCGAGGACGCCGCCCCCGTGGACGGCGCCGTCGCCCGCCTCGCGCACGGCGACTTCGCCTGGGTCGTCGTGACGAGCGTCAACGCGATCGACGAGCTCGTCGCGAGCGCCGCCCGCCAGGGCGTCGACCTGAGTGACGCCGCCCGTCGGTCCCGCTGGGCCGCCGTCGGGCCCGCCACCCGCCGTGCCCTCGAAGCCGTCGGCATCCAGGTCGACCTCGAGCCGACCGAGAACTCCGCCCGCGGCCTCGTCGCCGCCTTCACGACCCTCGCCTCGACCGACCACGCCTCTACCTCGGCCAACCCGGGCTCTCCCTCGGCGGACCAGGGCTCTCCCTCGCGAGGTAGAGGCGTGGTGCTGCTCCCGCAAGGGGACCTCGCCGCGCCGACGATGCACGACGGCCTGCACGACCTGGGCTACGTCCCGCACGTCGTCACCGTCTACCGCACCGTCACGCACGCGCTCGCGCCGGAGGTCGTCGCGGCGTGGCGCGCGGGCGAGGTGGACGCCGTCGTGCTGACGTCGGGGAGCGTCGCGCGCGAGGTCGCCCGGCAGCTCGGTCCGCGCGACGACGTGGCGGGCGTCGCGATCGGCGACCCGACCGCCCGGACGGCGCGCGCCGTCGGGCTGCGGCTCGACGTCGTGGCGGAGCGCCCGACCGACGCCGCGCTCGCCGCCGCCGTGGATGCGGCCCTGACCACCGCCCTGTCGGGCGACCCGGCCGCACCCCAGGCTGCCGACCCGACCGGCGCCGTCGACCCGACCGACGAAGGAGACCCCTCGTGACCCACTTGCCTGCCGGGCACCACCGGCCGCGCCGCCTGCGCACGAGCCCGCGCGTGCGCCGGCTCGTCACCGAGACGCGCGTGCACGCGTCGGACCTGATGCTGCCGCTGTTCGTCAAGGAGGGCCTCGACGCGCCGCGCCCGATCTCGTCGATGCCGGGCGTCGTGCAGCACACAGAGACGACGCTCGCGGACGCGGTGCGCGCCGCCGCACGCGCCGGGGTCGGCGGCGTCATGCTGTTCGGCATCCCCGCCGAGCGCGACGCGACCGGGACGCAGGCCGACGCCGAGGACGGGATCCTGCAGCGCGGCATCCGGATCGCGGTCGAGGCGGCGCGCGAGCACGCGAACGGAGGGCCGGTCGTCATGGCGGACACGTGCCTCGACGAGTTCACCGACCACGGGCACTGCGGCGTGCTCACCACCGGCCGCGACGGGTCCGCGGTCGTGGACAACGACGCGACGCTCGACCGCTATGCGTCGATGGCCGTCGCGCAGGCGCGCGCGGGCGCGGACGTCGTGGCGCCGTCGGGCATGATGGACGGCCAGGTCGGCGTGATCCGCGAGGCGCTGGACGCCGCGGGGTTCGACGACGTGGGCATCCTCGCCTACTCCGCGAAGTACGCGAGCGCGTTCTACGGGCCGTTCCGGGAGGCCGTGGACTCGGCGCTCCAGGGCGACCGCCGCACGTACCAGATGGACGCGGGCAACGCGCGCGAGGGTCTGCGCGAGGCCGACCTCGACCTCGCCGAGGGCGCGGACATGGTCATGGTCAAGCCCGCGGGCTCGTACCTGGACGTGCTCGCCGCGGTCGCGGAGATGTCGCCGGTGCCCGTCGCGGCGTACCAGGTGTCGGGCGAGTACGCGATGATCGAGGCCGCCGCCGCGAACGGCTGGATCGACCGGCGCGGCGCGATCACGGAGTCGGTGCTGGGCATCAAGCGCGCCGGCGCGGACGTGATCCTCACCTACTGGGCGACGGAGCTCGCGGGCTGGCTGGACGAGAACGACGGAAGGACGCGGGCATGACGGACACCGGAGGCTTCGGGACGGCCGAGGCGGTCCAGGCGGAGAACGCGGCGCTGTTCGGTGCGCCGGGCGCGGGCGGGGCGGACAACCACGCCGCGTTCGTGCGCGCGCAGGGCGTGCTGCCGGGCGGCGTCAGCTCGCCGGTCCGCGCCTACGGGTCGGTGGGGGGCGACCCGCGGTTCCTCGCCTCGGCCCGGGGCCCGTACGTCACCGACGTCGCGGGGCGCGAGTACGTCGACCTCGTGTGCTCGTGGGGCCCGGCGCTGCTGGGGCACGCGCAGCCCGACGTCGTCGCGGCGGTCCAGGAGGCCGCGGCGCGCGGGCTGTCGTTCGGCGCCCCGACGCTCGGCGAGGTCGAGCTCGCGGAGGAGATCCGCCGCCGGGTGCCCGCCGCGGAGCGCGTGCGCCTCGTCTCGACCGGCACCGAGGCGACGATGACCGCGATCCGGCTCGCGCGCGGCGTGACCGGGCGCGACGTCGTCGTGAAGTTCGCCGGCTGCTACCACGGGCACGTGGACGCGCTGCTCGCGGAGGCGGGCTCGGGCGTCGCGACGCTCGCCCTGCCCGGCTCGGCCGGGGTCACGGAGGCGACGGCGGCCGAGACGCTCGTGCTCCCGTACAACGACCTCGCGGCGGTCGAGGCGGCGTTCGCGGAGCGCGGCTCCGAGATCGCGGCCGTCATCACCGAGGCGTCGCCCGCGAACATGGGCGTCGTACCGCCCGCGGAGGGCTTCAACGAGGGACTGCGCCGCATCACCGCCGCGCACGGCGCGCTGCTGGTCCTCGACGAGGTGCTCACGGGCTTCCGCGTCGGGCCGAGCGGCTGGTGGGGGCTGGAGAACGCGGTGCTGCGCGGCCAGGGCGCGGACGGCTACACGCCCGACCTGTTCACGTTCGGCAAGGTCGTGGGCGGCGGGATGCCGGTCGCCGCGGTCGGCGGCCCGGCGGCGGTCATGGACCAGCTCGCACCCCTCGGCCCCGTCTACCAGGCGGGCACGCTGTCCGGGAACCCGGTCGCCGTCGCGGCCGGCCTCGCGACGCTGCGCCTCGCCGACGACGCGGTGTACGCGCGCGTGGACGAGGTCGCGGGCGTGCTCTCGTCGGCCGTGGGCTCGGCGCTCGACGCCGCGGGGGTCCCGCACCGCGTGCAGCGTGCGGGTTCGCTGTTCTCCGTCTTCTTCGGCGACCTCGCCGCGAGCGCGGGCGTGCGCGACTACGCGCAGGCCCAGGCGCAGGAGACCTTCCGGTACCGCGCGTTCTTCCACGCGATGCTCGACGCGGGCGTGAGCCTCCCGCCGTCGGTGTTCGAGGCGTGGTTCGTCTCCGCCGCCCACGACGACGCCGCCGTCTCCCGCATCCTCGACGCCTTCCCCGCGGCCGCCCGCGCCGCCGCGGACGCGGCCCCGGCCTGACCGCCCGGGGCCCCGCCCACCCCCCCGGACGCCGAACACGACGTTGGTGTCGTCATCCCTCGGATAACGACACCAACGTCGTATTCGACCGCGCTGGACCGTGTGCTCGGCCGCGCAGGGGCGCGCGGGGGGGCGCAGCGTCAGTACGTCGCGGCCTGCCCCGCCTGCCTGCCGAGCGAGCGGATCTGGACGCCGAACGCGATGAGCATGACGCCCCAGAGGATCGCGAAGATCGCGAGGATCCAGACGATCGAGACCAGCCCGGCGTCGACGTTGAACAGCACGAGCAGACCGAAGACGAGACCCAGGAGGCCGGCGAAGACGCCCCAGCCCCATCCGCTGCCGGGCACCTTGCGCAGGTCGAGGCTCGCGACGGTCTGGAACAGGCCGTAGACGACGGCCCAGAAGCCGACGATCCACGTGAGGACGACCGCGGTCTTGCCCGGCCAGACGAGCAGCACGATGCCGACGGCGAGGCTGAGGACGCCCATGGTCACGAGGAACGCGGTGCCGCTGCCGGTGCCGCGGCGCCGGATGCCCTCGATGATCTCGACGAGGCCGTCGACGACCGCGAAGATGCCGATGACCCAGATGATCACGGCCGCGGTCTTGTCCGGCCACGCCAGGGCGACGATGCCGAAGAGGATGGCGAGCACCCCGCGGAGCACTGGCCAGTACCAGACCTGCTTCGCGGTGCTGGAGAAGGCGGTGAGGATCGGGTCCTGCGTCGTCATGGTCACTCCCCGTGCTAGGTGACGGGCCGGCTCACCGGCGGCCTGGGGCCTGTGTCGCCTCCCGCTTCGCCTCCATGGAACACCCAGAAATCCCGCGTGTCGCGGCGAAGCGCGCGTTTCGCCCGCTCGTGCGGGACGGTCACGCTCGCGCGGGTCGCGGCGCGAGGGCCGGCGCGGGTGCGCGCCGCCGTCGACCCGACCAGATCACGAGGGCGGCCAGCGCGAGCACGGCCGTGAACGCGAGGACCGGGCCCGCGAAGAACGGGCCGATCCGCTTGTCCGCCACGACCGCGTAGGTCGGCGCGTACGCGACGTCGGCACCGGCCGGCCCGAACGCGAAGTCGGAGACGATCTCCGTCCCCGGGTCGGTGAAGACCTGCTCGTGCGACGTGACGAAGCTGCCGGCGGCGAGGAGCTCGGCGAGCTCGTCGGAGCCCACCGACGCCGGGTCGACGCGGCCCGCGAACCGCACCGTCGGCTCGGTCGCGGCAGCGGTCGCGTCCGTGCGGTCGACCCGGTGGTCGGCCAGGACGTACGTGCGCGTGCTCTGGGTGTCGTCGGCGACGGCGGACATGCGCATGGGGTAGACGAGCGAACCGCTCGCGAACGTGACGCGCAGGGGCTGCAGCGTCCCGTCGAACGCGGCCGCCTCCTCCGGCGCGAGCCGGGCGGCGACGAACGACCAGCCCTCGTTCACGTACGGCACGAGCGCAGTCTGGATCGACTCGGGGAGCTGGAACCCCCGCTCCGTGAGCCACGCCCCGAGCGCACCCGGGTCGGTCGCGCCGAGCGTCGTGACGTCGAGCGGGCCGAGCCGCACCTCGTCGAGCACCGCGACCCCCGCCGGCGCGCCGGCGCCGTCGCTCCCGGCCGCGCCGAACCCCAGCTCGGGCCACCACCGGTAGTCGGAGACGACGGCGCGGGGTTGCGTGAGGTCGTCGAGCTCGCGGAAGACCTTCGGGTCCGCGAGCGCGACCTCGGCCGGCGCGGGGGTGGGCAGCAGCAGCCCGACCTCCGGGGCGTTGGACAGCGCGTCGAGCTCCAGCAGCATCGTCTCGGTCGTCCCGTCCCACTGGAGCACGGCCGTCTCCTGCGAGACCGACGTGTCGTACGCGGGCCCGTCGACGAGACCGCCGCACGCGCACGCGCCCGCCGACGGTGCCGCGACGACGCCCGCGCCCGCGAGCGCGAGCGCGACCGCCGCTGCGCGGACCGCCCGTCCTGCTCCCGCTCCCCTGCTCATGCTTGGGAGGCTAGGGGGGCGCCAGGGGCCTCGCGCGGCGAGCGCCGCAATCGTGATGAGGCCGTGACAGCAGCGTGACCCGCCGAGCCCCCGCGACCGGCCCGAGACCCGCCGTCGGGCAGGAGCCGGGGACGGCGTCAGGCGACCGCCGCGCTCACTCCGAGGTGCACGAGGATGCCGAGGACGACGGCCCACGCCGTGACCGCGACGACCCCCCAGGTGAAGACGCGGGCGCGCGGCGCACCGAACCCGACCATGGCGGCTGCGGTGACGTGGCTCGGCAGCAGCAGGGGCCCGAGAAGACTGACGCCGGGCACGCCGTACCGGTCGAACACCTTCCGCATCCGCTGCTGCTTGGGCGACTGCGCGGCGGCTCGTCCGCGCGTGACGCCCGAGCGGGCGGCACCGATGAGCCAGACGACGAGCGCGAGGGCGATCGCGTTGCCCACCACGGCGGCGACGATCGCGACGACGGGGTTCACCCCCGCGACGACCCCGAGGATCGCCGCCCCCTCGGCCTCGACGTAGGGGATCGCGCCCGCGAGCAGGACCCCGACCCAGCGCAGCAGGGGCGGAAGACCCTGGGTGAGCTCCTGGAGCCCGGTGACGATGTCGGTCATGGTGCGCCTCTCGTTGTGGGTGCCTCCAGCCTCTCGGCGGCGCGGGCGCGTCGACAGTGCGCCCGCTCACCGGAGGACGTGGGACCGTCACCGCGCAGGCATGACAGGTGTCACGACCCTCGTCGTCGGGCGACAGGGACCGGCGTACCCTTGGGGGGTATCCATCCGTTACCCTGGTGGGGTATAAGACGACGATCGCCCGCGGTCACGGCACCGCGCCCTGGACGAGGAGGAGAGCATGACCGACACCACAGAGGCCCCCGCCGTCGCGCACGAGCACGCGGCCCACACCGGTCCGCACGGCTACGCGTCCGACAAGGAGGCGTACCTCAAGCGCATGCGCCGCATCGAGGGCCAGGTGCGCGGCATCGCGCGCATGATCGACGAGGACGTCTACTGCATCGACATCCTCACGCAGGTCTCCGCCGTCACGAAGGCGCTGCAGGCCGTGAGCATCGGCCTCGTCGAGGACCACCTCGGCCACTGCGTCGTCGACGCGGCCCGCCAGTCCGAGGAGGAGGGCGCGGCCAAGGTCAAGGAGGCCGCCGACGCCATCGCCCGCCTCGTCCGCAGCTGACCCACCCCACCACCGAGGAGCACCATGAGCACCGTCACCACCCTGGGCGTCACCGGCATGACCTGCGGCAACTGCGTCGCGCACGTCACCAAGGACCTCGAGGCCGTCGCCGGCGTCGAGAACGTGAGCGTCGAGCTGCGCGTCGGCGGCGCGTCCGAGGTCACGGTCTTCTCCGACGACCCGCTCGACGAGGCCGCGCTGCGCGAGGCCGTGGACGAGGCCGGCTACGAGGTCGCGACGGTCGAGGTCCAGGAGGACGCGCTCGCCGCCCAGTACGCCGAGCAGGCCGCCGAGAAGCAGGAGGCGCACGCGTGCGCGTGCGGCTGCGGCACGGCGCCGAGCACGTCCACGGGCGACGCCGTCCCCGCGACGAAGACCTACGACCTCCAGGTCCCGCCCCGCTCCTGACCCGCGCGCGACCTGTCAGCACCCGGTCGCGGCATCACGCGACCTCCTGCTGACAGCGCCACTCCCGGGTGACCTGTCAGCAGGTGGTCGCCGTATCGCGCGAGCGGTCGCTGACAGGTCGCACCGCCCCGGTGCCCGACGCCGGGGCGTGCCTCGTCCGCACGAGGTCGCCTCCGCCGTCGGGCACCACCCACGGGCCGACCGTCGCCACCTCGACACGGCCCCGCGCCGCCCGTCCCCACCCGCTCGGGCGCGCACGCCGCGACGTCCGACACCACGGACCGCCGTCGGTGGCCTCCGTCAGAGCACCCGTCGAGGAGTCACCCGCATGACCGCCCAGCCCGCGCCCACCCCGACGACCGCCGACCCGCCGGGCGACGTCGTCGACGGTCGACCGTTCGCCGAGGTCGACCTCGCGATCGAGGGCATGACGTGCGCGTCCTGCGTCGCACGCGTCGAGAAGCGCCTCAACCGCGTCGACGGCGTCACCGCTACCGTCAACCTCCCGCTCGAGAGCGCGCACGTCGTCCTCGCCGCCGACGTCACCGACGCCGACCTCGTCGCTGCCGTCGAGAAAGCCGGCTACGCCGCCCGCGTCACCACACGGCGTGATCTCGCCCCCGTGGGCGAGGGTTCTCCCTCGCGGCACCACGGTTCTCCTCCGGCACACCAGGGGCCTACCTCGGCGGACCCCGGCTCTACCTCGGCGGACGGCGGGGAGTCCATCGTCGAGGCGACCGAGCGGCGGGACGATGCGAACGGCGTGGCAGGCCTGACCGAGCGAGACCCCAGGGCGAGCGCGGGAACGCAGGAGGATCGCGACCGAGTGGCAGGAGGTGCCCGAGGAACGAGGGCTCCGGACGGTGGCCCGAGCACCTCCGGCCACCCCGCCGGCGGACCCGACCGAGGCGCCGTGCTGCGGCAACGTCTCCGCGTCGCGGCGGTGCTGACCGTGCCGGTCGTCGCGCTGTCGATGGTCCCGGCGCTGCAGTTCACGGGCTGGCAGTGGGTCGTCGCGGCGCTCGCGCTGCCGGTCGTCACGTGGGGCGCGTGGCCGTTCCACACGGCGGCGTTCCGGGCCGCGCGGCACGGCGCGTCGACGATGGACACGCTGGTCTCGCTCGGGGTGGTCGCGGCGACGCTGTGGTCGCTGTGGGCGCTCCTGCTCGGCGGCGCGGGCGAGCTGGGGATGCGGATGCAGCCGACGCTGATCCCGTCCCGGGACGCGATGGGCACGCCGGAGCTGTACTTCGAGGTCGCGGCCGTCGTCACGACGTTCCTGCTCGCCGGCCGGTACGCGGAGCACCGGTCCAAGCGACGCGCGGGCGACGCGCTGCGGTCCCTGCTGGAGCTGGGCGCCAAGGACGCTGAGCGGGTCGTGCTCGGCCCGGACGGCTCTCCCCGCACGGGTGCCGACGGCGCGCGGGTCACCGAGCGCGTCCCGGTCGCGGACCTCGCGGCCGGGGACGTGTTCGTCGTGCGGCCGGGCGAGAAGGTCGCGACGGACGGCGTGGTGCTGGAGGGCTCGAGCGCGGTCGACACGTCGCTGCTCACGGGTGAGCCGGTGCCGGTCGACGTCGGCCCGGGCGACGACGTGACGGGCGCGACGGTCAACGCGGCGGGCGCGCTGCTGGTCCGGGCGACGCGCGTGGGCGAGGAGACGACGCTCGCGCAGATCGGGCGGCTCGTCACGCAGGCGCAGACGGGCAAGGCGCCGGTGCAGCGGCTCGCGGACCGGATCTCGGCGGTGTTCGTGCCGGTCGTGCTGGTGCTCGCGGTCGCGACGTTCGTCGGCTGGCTGCTCGCCGGGGCGGGCACGCAGTTCGCGTTCACCGCCGCCGTCGCGGTGCTCATCATCGCGTGCCCGTGCGCGCTCGGCCTGGCGACGCCGACGGCCCTGCTCGTCGGCACCGGCCGGGGTGCGCAGCTCGGCGTGCTCATCAAGGGCCCGGAGATCCTCGAGTCGACGCGGCGCGTGGACACCGTCGTGCTCGACAAGACGGGGACCGTCACCCAGGGCGCGATGGCGCTCGAGGCGGTCGTGACGCCGTCGGGCACCGTGCCGCTCGACACGTTGTCAGCGGACGGTCGCGCTCCGGCGCGACGAGACGCTGACAGGTCGCGCCGGGAGGTCGACGACGCGCGCGACGCCCTGCGGCACGCGGGCGCGGTCGAGGCGCTGAGCGAGCACCCGATCGCCCGGGCGGTCGCCGAGGCCGCGCGCCGGACGGCCGCATCGTCCTCGAACGGCGGGGACGCCCCGGTGGGGGCCGACGGCGTCATGATCGGCTCGCTGCAGGCGTTCGACTTCCGGAGCGAACCGGGCGGCGGGGTCGAGGCCGTCGTCCGCACCGCGCACTCCGGGCTCTCCCTGGGCGACGGCGGCGGGCTCACCGCGCGGCGCGTGCTCGTCGGGCAGCCGTCGTGGCTCGCGCACGAGGGCGTCTCGCCCGACCCGGCGCTCGACGGCGCGTTCGCGGCCGCCGAGGCGTCGGGGGCGAGCGCCGTCGTCGTCGCGTGGGACGGCCGGGCGCGCGCGGTGCTCGTTCTGCGCGACCCCGTGAAGCCGACGTCTGCCGAGGCGGTGCGCGAGCTGACAGACCTCGGCCTGCGGCCCTACCTGCTCACGGGCGACGGCGAGGGCGCGGCCCGCGAGGCGGCGCGCGCCGTCGGGATCGCGGAGTCGGACGTCGTCGCGCGCGTGCTCCCGGACCAGAAGGTCGACGTCGTCGCGCGGCTCCAGCGCGAGGGACGGGTCGTCGCGATGGTCGGGGACGGCGTGAACGACGCCGCCGCGCTCGCGACGGCGGACCTCGGGCTCGCGATGGGCACGGGGACGGACGTCGCGATCGAGGCGAGCGACCTCACGCTCGTGCGCGGGGACCTCCGCAGCGCGGCGACGGCGATCCGGCTCTCGCGCCGGACCCTGCGGATCATCCAGCAGAACCTGTTCTGGGCGTTCGCCTACAACGTGGCGGCGATCCCGCTCGCGGCGGCGGGCCTGCTCAACCCGATGATCGCGGGGGCGGCGATGGCCGCGAGCTCGGTGCTCGTCGTCGGGAACTCGCTGCGCCTGCGCCGCGCCGCCTGACCCGGCCCGCGCCGTCGCCGTCGCCGTCGCCGACCACGACGTTCGTCGCCGTCGAGCACGACGTTGCTGTCGTTATCCGCGGGATAACGACAGCAACGTCGTGTTCGGCACCGGGGGGTCAGCGGAAGCGGCGGCCCTCGTCGCGGCGGTAGGCGCCGACCGCGAGGGCGGCGAAGACCACCGTCCAGCCGAGGAGCACGAACCAGGCGCCCCCGTACGCCGGCTCGCCCGTGAGCGCCTGGACGAGCAGGTCACGGCCCGCGCGCGTCGGCGTGGCCATGGAGATGGCGTCCAGCCACGGGGGGAAGAGGAACGGCGGGAGGAACAGGCCGCCGGCGAACGCGAGCGGGAAGAGGATCACCTGCACGACCGGCAGCGCCGCCTTCGCGGACAGCGAGTAGCCGATCGCCATGCCGAGCAGCACGAACGGCACGGACACGAGCAGGACCGTCCCGACCCCCGCGAGGAGCTGGCTCCACGTGACGCTCGCGTCGGTGAACAGCCAGCCGATGAGGATGAGCGGGACGAGCCCGAACAGCGAGAAGACGCCGCCGTTGAGCACGCGCGCCGCCATGCGCGGCGTCGGGCCCGCCGGGAGCGAGCGCACGAACGGGTCGAACGGGAGCTGCCGGTCCTCCGCGACACCGAGCCCGTAGGTGAACAGGCTCGCCGAGCAGATCGCGAACAGGCCGAGCGACGCGACGGCCGTGGTCGCGGCCACGGGGTTGCCCGCGACCTCCTTCTGCGGCACGACGAAGAAGAACATCGCGAGCGCCGGGAACAGCAGGTTCCCCAGCACGGCGACCGGCACGCGCACGGTCTCGAGGAACTGGTACTTGAGGTGCAGCCAGGTCAGGCGCAGCGGCCCGGGAAGGGCCTTGGCGGGCGCGCCGCCCGGGAGGGTCGTGGTGGTCATCGTGCCCGTGCCTCCGTGGTCGGGGTCGCGTCGCGCGCGACCATCTGCTCGAACGCCTCCTCGAGGCTCGCGCCCCGGATCTCGAGGTCGTGGAAGTCGACGCCCGAGGTGACGAGCTCGCGCACGAGCGCGTCGGCGTCGGGCGTGTAGAGCTCCTGGCGGCCGTCGCCGAGGCGGTCGGACCGCACGACGCCGGGCCGGTCGGCGAGGTCCGAGGGCGACCCGACGACGACCCGCCGCAGCGACACGCGGCGCAGGATCGCGTCGAGCGAGGCGTCGGCCTTGACCACGCCCTGGTCGATGACGACGACGCGCTCCGCGAGCGCCTGCACCTCCTCCAGGTAGTGGCTGGTCAGGAGCACCGTCCCGCCGTCGGCGTGGTACGCGCGGATCGCGTCCCACAGGGCCTGGCGGGCGCTCACGTCGAGGCCCGTCGTCGGCTCGTCGAGCAGGACGACGCGCGGCCGGCCCACGAGGGAAAGCGCGACGGCGAGGCGGCGCTTCTGCCCGCCGGACATCGCTCCCGTCTGGCGGCCCGCGAGCTCGGTGAGCCCGAACTGGTCGAGCAGCTCCGCCGTCGGGACGGGGTCCGGGTAGTGGCCGGCGACGAAGTCGACGACCTCGCGGACCTTGAGCGTCGCGGGCAGGCCGGTCTCCTGGGGCGTGAGGCCGAGCGCGGCGCGGCTGCGCGCGTCCCGCGGGTCGCCGCCGAGCAGGCGGACCGTCCCGGCGTCGGGCCGGCGCTGCCCGCTGATCAGCGACAGCAGGGTCGACTTGCCGGCGCCGTTGGGGCCGAGCAGGCCGACGAGCTCGCCCGCCCCGACGGTCAGGGACACGTCGTCGAGCGCGACGACCGTGCCGAAGCGGCGGGTGACGTGGTCGACGGCGACGACCGGTCGGGCGGGGTCGGTGGCCGACACCGCGGGTTCGGTCGTGACGGCCCGGGAGGCTCTGGTGCTCGGGGCGTGGTCGGTGCTCATCCTGCGGCTCCCTTCAGGAGCGTGTTCAGGGCGGTCGTGTAGTCCTCGAAGGCGACACGGCCGCGGGCGGTGAGAGCGAGGTAGGTGGCCGGGGTGCGGCCCTCGTGGGTCTTGGTGACGGACACGTAGCCCGCGTCCTCGAGCTTGCGCAGGTGGGTGGAGAGGTTCCCGGCGGTCATGTCGAGGAGCTTCTGCAGCTTGGGGAAGGACAGCTCGTCCCCGGTCGGGAGGGTCGCGAGCGTCGCGACGACGCGCAGCCGCGCCGGGGCGTGGATGACGGGGTCGAGCTCGGTGTCAGGCATCGGCCGCGCCCTCCCCCGCCACCCGGGCGGGCGGGGCGCCGGCGGCGAGGCGGCGCCGTCGGACCTTGAGGACGTGCTCGACCACGGCCATGACGAGGAAGCCGCCGCCGCCCAGCGCACCCATGACGAGGTACGTGAGCGGGAGGCCGGCGATCGTCGCGACCCCGGCCACCAGGAGGATCCAGACCCCGACGACGTAGAGCCGCTGCTCGCAGAACGCGACGCCGCCCCCGAGGTAGAGCAGGCCGACGACGACGCACGCGAACGCGTTGCTGGCCAGCGCCATGACCTCCTCCGACGCCCCGGCACGGGCGAGCCCGCCGAGGACGAACCCGTAGGAGACGAAGCCGAGGGTCCACGACCAGCCGTACATCGTCCCCTGCCGGGCACTGACGCCACGGGTGCCGACCGTCCGCGTGACGGTGTGGACGATCGTGAACGCGATGGCCGCGGCGATGAGGCTGAAGAAGACCCAGAACGCCCACGGCTCGGGCTGGGCGCCCGCCATGCTCCCCGTCCCCGCGCCGCCGTGCACGGCGCTCGCCCAGAGGCACAGGTAGCCGACGAGCCAGGCGACCCCCCACGCGAGGAAGAGCAGCCGCGCGTCGGGCTCGGTCGCGTCCCGCGCGCGGTCCTGCTGCTCACGGATGAGGCGGAGCGTCTCGGCGACGTCGAGCGCCGGCTCGTCCGGCTCGGCCACCCCGTCGCGGGGATCGTCGCCGTGGTCCGTCGTCATGGTGTCCTCTCGAGGTCCTGAAAACTACTTTGCACTGCAAACCTGTTTGTAGGTTGCCACGGTGACGCCGGTCGCGCAACCCCCTTCTTGCCCCTCGGCGGCAGGCGCGGGCGTGCTCGGCGACGGGAAGGGTGGGCGGAGGTCGCTCGACCGCGCCGTAATGTGATATCACTTTGCTATACACGACGTGCGCGGCCCCGGCCGCAGGAGAGGACGGACACCGTGACCGAGAGCGCAGCACCCCCGCAGGAGTCCGTCGGCGGCGAGCCGACCGGCCGTCCCGTCGGCCACGACGGCACGCGGGTCGACGTCACCGAGCAGCCCGCGTGGTCGCTCGGTGCCGGTGGCGGCGGCCTGGTGATCCTGCTCCTCCTCGCCTCCTTCGGCGCGTCGGTGCCCCTGTTCGCGACCGGCACCCCGGGCGGTGTCGTGCTGGGCGTCGTCGCGATCCTGCTGGGGTTCTTCCTGCTCACGATGGTCAAGGTCATCAACCCCGGGCAGACGCTCGTCGTCCAGTTCTTCGGCCGGTACCTCGGGACCATCCGGCGCACCGGGCTGGTCGCCACCGTGCCGCTCTCGTCGCGCAAGCGCGTGTCCGTCCGCGTCCGCAACTTCGAGACCAGCGAGCTCAAGGTCAACGACGCCGACGGCAACCCGATCAACATCGCGGCGATCATCGTCTGGCAGGTCGCCGACACCGCGAAGGCGTCCTTCGCCGTCGAGGACTACCAGGACTTCGTCCGCGTCCAGGCGGAGTCCGCGCTGCGCCACGTCGCGATGTCGCACCCCTACGACGACGCCGAGGCCGGCGAGCAGTCGCTGCGCGGGGCCACCGAGGTCGTGTCGGCGGAGATCGCGGCCGAGGTCGCGGCGCGCGTCGTCGTGGCGGGCGTCGAGGTCATCGAGGCCCGCATCTCCAACCTCGCCTACGCCCCGGAGATCGCCCAGGCGATGCTCCAGCGCCAGCAGGCCGGCGCGATCATCGCGGCGCGGTCGCGCATCGTCGAGGGCGCGGTGTCCATGGTCGAGGACGCGCTCTCGCGTCTCGAGGCCGAGGACATCGTCACGCTCGACGACGAGCGCCGCGCGACCATGGTCTCCAACCTCCTCGTGGTGCTGTGCGGCGACAGCCGCGTGACGCCCGTCGTCAACACGGGGTCCCTGTACCAGTGACGCCCGTCGGGCCCACGCCGCCCGAGAAGCGCGACGCGCCCGACGACGGCGACCGGCCGTCGTCGGGCCGCGGCGTCCGCGCGGGCGGGGAGCCTGCCACGCCGGAGGGCGACGCGCCCCCGCAGGCCGAGCAGCCGGCGTCGGGCACGGGCACGGGGCGAGCGCAGCGCCCGCAGCGCAAGTCGGTGCTCCTGCGCCTGGACCCCGCCGTGCACGACGCGCTCGCGCGCTGGGCCGGCGACGACCTGCGCAGCGTCAACGCGCAGATCGAGATGCTGCTGCGCCGCGCGCTGGATGATGCCGGCCGCCTCCCCCGCGACGTCCGCCCACCCCGAGGCCCGGGCCGCCCACGCACCCCCTGACCCCCGAACCCCCCGACCCGCCGAGCACGAGGTTGCTGTCGTTCTGGGGCCGAGAACGACAGCAACCTCGTGGTCGACGCGGAGCAGGTCCGTGGTCGGCGGACAGCGGGCGTCCAGGCGACGTCGAGGCCGCTCCCGGCGTCCGGTGCTATAACCGGACGGTGCCCGACCTGACCGCGTCCACCCCCGCGACCGCGCCCGAGCCGCTGCCCGCGCCCGGCCCGACGGCGGCCCCGACCAGGGGCGACGCCGTCGCCGTCGACGCGCACGACCGCCCGGACCGGGCGACGCGACGACGGATCGGCGCGGAGATCTGGATCGTCCTCGGCCTGAGCCTGGGCAAGTCGGCGGTCTACGCGATCATCAACATCCTCGCGCGGCTCACCGCCGGGACGCCGCTCGGCGAGCAGTCCGCGAGCCTCAACGTCAGCCGGTCCGCGCGGCCGTACCTCGATCTCACGTACCAGCTCGCCGGGATCTTCTTCGCGGTGCTGCCCGTCGCTCTCGCGCTGTACCTGCTCAGCGCGCGCGGCCGCTCGGCCGTCCGGGCGATCGGGCTCGACGGCGCCCGGCCCCTGCGCGACGTCGGGTGGGGGTTCGCGCTCGCCGCGGCCATCGGGATCCCCGGTCTCGGTTTCTACGCGCTGGGCCGCCTCCTGGGCATCACGGTCGAGGTGCAGGCGTCGGCGCTCAACGCCGCGTGGTGGACCGTGCCCGTGCTGATCCTCGCCGCCCTCCAGAACGGGCTGCTCGAGGAGGTCATCGCGGTCGGCTACCTGTTCGAGCGCACGCGCGACCTCGGCTGGGGCCGCGTGAAGTTCGTCGTGTGGAGCTCGCTGCTGCGCGGGTCCTACCACCTGTACCAGGGGTTCGGCCCGTTCGTGGGGAACGTCGTCATGGGCGTCGTCTTCTCGTGGTTCTACACGTCCCGCTGGGGCAGGCACCGCGTCATGCCCCTCGTCATCGCCCACACGCTGCTCGACGTCGTCGCGTTCGTCGGGTACGCGCTCCTCCCCCTGGAGTGGAAGCAGTCGCTCGGCCTCGCCTGACCGCGGACCCGTCGAGCGGAATCCCCGGTCCGGCGAGGCCTCGGCGCCGCGTGACGCTCAGAAGGGGGACATGCGCAGGATCGACTGCGACATGACGACGAAGAACGTGACGAACCCGAGGAAGACGAGCGAGAAGACGATCCGGCCGACCTGCCCACCCGCGCCGAGGCGCTCACCGACGGGTGCCGCGCAGCGGGTCGGGTCGGCCGGGTCATAGATCACCCTGACCTCGCTCCCGGACCGGTCCAGCATCCCCACGTCGGAGAACGACGGCACCGCGCGGACCCAGCGACCGTCCGCCGTCGTGAACTCGATCGTCTCGACGACCCGCGAGCTCGTCTCCCGGTCGGACCCGCTCCCGCGCGACGAGTGCTGGACGTGCGCCGCGACGACCAGCCCGTACGTCGTCTGCCCCGTCCGCTGGAGCGAGCGGACACCGGCGAGGCCGCGCAGCGCCCCGAACAGCGTCCACAGGCCTGCGGCCCCGAGGAACAGCGGCACGATGATGAACAGGACGCTCACGGGCGGGTCCCCCTCGGGTCGACGGCGGGGACGATGCTAGCGGCCGGGACGCCGCGCCCGGGGCGTCGGCCACGGACGGCGCACCGCCCCCCGTTCAGGCGATCCCGAAGGCCCCGGTCTCCAGGTCGATCAGGTGCGTCTCGCGGTTGCCGTAGTCGACGCCCCACGTGGGCGTCGACAGCTCCAGGTAGTGCGGCGTGAAGTCGCCCTCCAGCGAGTCGACCATCGCCTCCGACGTCCCGCCGAGGTGGTCGTCCGCCCAGGGGCTCTCCCCCTCCGCGAACCCGGTCCACTCCTCGTCCCACGGCGAGACCCAGCCGGTCTCCTCGCGGCCCGGGGCGGCGCCTGCGTTCGGGTCGTCGACCCTCGGGACGAGGTAGGCCCACCGGGTGGCCGCCATGTCCTCGCCGCGACGCGAGCCCCGGGGCGGGTCCCAGGCGTTCTCCCCCTCGTCCGTCGCGACGTGCTCACCCGGTCGACGGGTGTCGGGCGGGGCTGCGGTCGGACCGGCCGCGAGCTCCGGCTCGGTCAGCCAGACCAGGGCGAAGCGCTGGCCGATGATGTCGCTGAGCACGAGCGCCTGCGGGTGCTCCCGAGCCGCGCGCAGGTCGACCACGAACGGGTCCTCCGGGTCGCTCGCGTCGTGCTCGACGGCGAACTGCCCTTCGCCGAGGAAGTACGCCACCCCCGGGAACCCGGGGCCCCGCCGCTGGTACTCGACCGGCAGCCGCAGCGTGACGGCGTGCCGCATCGGCAGCCCGGTGCTCGGGCTCCGCGGCCAGGTCCGCGGCTCGATCCCCGGGCCGTCGTCGCCGATCCACCCCCAGGCCGCCTCGCCCCAGGGAGCGACGGGCGGCGGCTTCAGGTCCGCCGTCCCGACCGGTGACCCGTCCACCGCGTCCTGCGGGGTGAGGCCGAAGAGGATGTCGTACGCCGTGACCACCGGGGCTCCTCGCATCGACGGATGAGGGTCACATGCTAGGGCAGCCGTCCCTCACCGTCCGGCCCGTCCCGCTCCGGCTCCTGCCGTGGCGCCGGCTCCGGCGTCGGTCCCGGCGACGGCGCCGCGCTCGGGCCGTGCTGCGCCGTCGTGCCGGTGGCCGTCGGCGGCGCGACGCCCGGGTGGGCGGCAGGCGCGCCGAGCACGGACCCGCCCGTCACGACGACGCCCGCCGCGACGGCCTGCGCGCGCAGGTCCGCGAGCTCGCGCGCGACCGCGCGGACCGCGAAGCCCGACACGACGTGGATCGCCCCGGTCACGAACGCGTAGAGCGCGAACACGACGGTGACGAGCCGCAGCACGTCGAAGGCGTCGAGCGGCCGCGTGACGAGCAGGACCCCGAACAGCACCGAGACGATCCCGACCGCGAGCATCCACGCCCAGCCCAGGTCACGGTTGCGGACGAGCGCGGCCGCCCCGGCGATCGTCGTGATGCCGAGCACGAGCACCCACACGGCGAGCACGTAGTAGAGCGCGGTCGCGGTGAGGTCCGGCCAGAGCGCCACGACGACGCCGAACACGACGTTGACGCCCGCCTGCGCGAGCCACCACGCCGACCCGACCTGCCGGCGGTGCACGAACCCCTGCACGGCGACGAGCACGCCGTCGGCCACGAGGAACGCGCCGAGCACGACCCGCAGCGTCCCGAGCTGCTCCAGCGGCTCGATCATGAGGAGGAGGCCGAGGACGACGAGGAGGGTCCCCCGCACCACGGGCAGCCACCACACCTTGCGGAAGGGGTTGCGCTCCTGGCCGTTCGCGTCCGGAGCCGCGGAGTCGTCCGGACGGTCGGGGCCGCCCGCGGCGCCGCGCTCCGTCGTCGTGCCACGTGCCATGCCGACCTCCCAGGTCCGTCGCTCCGCCCATGCTAGGGAGGCCTTGCTCACACCCGCCCGCCGAGCGGGTGCCACGAGCCGTCCAGCATGCGGGCGAACGGGGCGAATCACCCGGAGGAATCGGCCAAATACCGCGCCTGCGCGAGGGCCCCGACCTAGACTCGCTCGCATGGCCTCCCCCGCCCCCGAGCCGACCGAGCGCGACGCTCCCCACGTCGGCGCGGTCGTCGAGGTCGGTTCGCTCGCCCGGTCCGAGCAGGCGGAGACCCGTCCCCAGACCGGTGCGCTCGAGGCCCTGCTCGCGCGCCGGGGTCACGACGACGCGGGGACCGTCCGCGTCGTCGACACGGCCGAGCAACGCGTCCGGCACCCGATCGACCTCGTCAACCTCGTGCTGTGCGCGGTAGGCGTCGTCGTCGTCCTGCTCATGTCCGTGTACGCGCACGGCACGACGGCCGGGGTCGCGGAGGACGTCCGCAACTTCTCCGACCTGCTCGCGCGCATCCTGTTCGTCCCCGTGCAGGTGCTCGAGGGCCTCATCACGCTGTTCGTCCCGATCGCCGTCCTCACCGAGCTGGGCGTCCGCCGGCTCGGGCGCCAGGTCGTCGAGTCGATCGTCGCCGCCGCGCTCGGCCTGCTCCTCGGCGTGCTCGTCGTGCTCGCGCTGCGCACCTGGGGGTCGGACGAGCTCATCCGCGGGCTCTCGGTCTTCACGCAGGGCGAGTGGCGGCTCACGGTCCCGGGCTACGTCGCCGCGATCGGCGGCCTCCTCACCGCGGCGGGCACGCGGACGCGGCGCCGCACCGTGAAGTGGTCGTGGAACCTGCTGTTCGTCGCGATCGGCGTCGTGCTCATCACCGGCCAGGTCTCGCTCCCCGGCATCCTCATCACGCTGCTGCTCGGGCGCATCGCCGGGCTCACCGTGCGCTACGTCTCGGGCGTGCGCAGCGAGCGGGCCTACGGGCCCGACCTCGTGTCCGGGGTGCGGCGCGCCGGGTTCTCCCCCACGGCACTGGTCCGCGTGCGGGACGTCACCGACGACGAGGAGCTCGCCGAGGCGGCCGAGGACCCCATCACGGAGGTCGACGCCGAGGGACGTATCACCGCCGAGGTGCACGTCGGTGTCCTGCGCGCCCCCGGGGCCACGGAGGACGCCGGCACCGTCCTCACCGCGGACGCCGCCCTCGCCGCGCAGCACCTCGGGGCGGCGCCCGCTGCCGACGAGGGCACGCAGCGGCGCGGGACGAACGGACGCGCGCCCGCGACGGACGCGCAGGACGCGCCCTCCGACCCCGCCGCCATCGCCCTGGCCCGCGCGGGCGACAACCGCGTCTACGCGATGCTCGCGGAGGACGGCGTGCGCAGGGACGTCGTCGTGCTCGACGGCGACCGGCAGGTCGTCGGCTTCCTCACCCGGTTCTGGCGGTCGCTGCGCCTGCGCGGCAGCGAGGGCCGCGCGGCCATCTCGCTGCGCGCCGCCGCCGAGCGCACGGCGCTGCTGTCCTACGCCGCGCGCGCGGCCGGCGTCCGCACGCCGCGCCTGCTCGGCGTCGCGGAGTCGGACGACTCGATGGTGCTCGTCCAGGAGCACGCGACCGGCGCCGTCTCCCTGCGCGACCTCACCGTGGAGGACCTCACCGACTCGGTGCTCAACGAGGCGTGGCGCCAGCTCCGGCTCGCCCACTCGGCGGGCATCGCGCACCGCGCCCTGACGTCCGACGTCATGCTCGTCTCCCGCGAGCCCGCGACGGGCGCGCCGCAGGTCTGGCTCACCGGGTGGGAGCAGGGCGACATCGCGTCGTCCGAGCTCGCGCGTCGCATGGATCTCGCCCAGATGGTCGCGCTCCTCGCGCTGCGCGTCGGGGCGAGCCGTGCCGTCGAGTCCGCGGTGAGCGTCCTGCCCGACGACGACATCGCCGCCATCGGCCCGCTGCTCCAGTCCGTCGCGCTGCCCCCCAGCACGCGCGAGGAGATCCGGCAGAACAAGGAGCTCCTCAAGGAGCTGCGCGCGGCGCTCGTGGAACGTCTGCCGGAGGCGGACGTCGAGCCGCAGCGCATCACGCGGTTCGGCGCGCGCACGGTGCTCACGATCGCGCTCGTGATCGCCGCGGTGACGGCCCTGGTCACCTCGTTCAACTTCGAGCAGATCGCCGAGGCGGTGACCGAGGCGAACCCGTGGTGGGCGGTGCTGTCGTTCGTGCTCGGCATCCTCACGTGGCTCGGCGCGGCGCTCACGCTCACCGCCTTCTCGCCGAAGCGGCTGCCGTTCTGGCGGGTCAACCTGACCCAGGCGGCCGGCTCCTACGTCGCGCTCGCCGCGCCCGCCGGCATCGGCCCGGCGGCGCTCAACCTGCGCCTCCTCACCCGGCGTGGCATCTCGACCCCCATGGCCGTGGCCACCGTCGCGCTCGTCCAGGTGTCGCAGTTCGTCGTGACGATCCTCATCCTGGTGGTCCTGTCGATCTTCACCGGGGAGGGCGGTCTCGTCCAGCTCCCGTCGACGACGGTCCTCCTCGCGATCGGCGGCGTCGCGCTGGCCGTCCTCGCGACGCTGCTCGTGCCGGCCGTGCGAGCCTGGGCGCTCGCCAAGATCCGGCCGACGATCCAGCAGGTGTGGCCCCGCCTGTCGGAGATGCTGGGCCAGCCGGGACGCCTCGCGATCGGGTTCGCCGGCAACATCATCATGACGCTCGGCTACGTGCTCGCCTTCGACGCGGCGCTCGCCGCGT
The DNA here is from genome assembly GCF_016907755.1 of Cellulosimicrobium cellulans. Lineage (NCBI taxonomy): Bacteria > Bacillati > Actinomycetota > Actinomycetes > Micrococcales > Promicromonosporaceae > Cellulosimicrobium > Cellulosimicrobium cellulans. Next base: position 757,481 of record NZ_JAFBCN010000001.1, on the reverse strand, counting down.
TCGGGCAGGAGCTCGACCTGGTCGACGTCGCCGTGATCTACCTGGTGGGCAACGCCGCGGGGGCGGCCGTGCCGACCCCGGGCGGCCTCGGCACGATCGAGCTCGCGCTCACCGCCGGCCTCACGGCCGCCGGGGTCCCCGTCGCGCTCGCCACGTCGGCCACGCTCCTCTTCCGCGTCGCGACCTACTGGGCGCGGATCCCGATCGGGTGGGTCGCGATGCGGTACCTGCAGAAGCAGGGCGACCTGTAGCCGCCGCGCGTCGGACCGGCGTCGTCAGCCCTGCGGGGCGTCGGCGACCTTGACGTCGACGTGGTACTTCGTCCCGTCGACGTCGGAGAGCGTGACGGTCGTGTCGTAGACGTTCCCGGACGCAGGGTCGGTGAGCTCGCAGTCGACGACCTCGCCGTCCACCAGGTCGACGTTCCCCTCGCCGCAGTCGACGTCGGCCTCGCCGATCTCGGCCAGCGCGCCCTCGGCGTCCTCCGCGATCTTCGAGGCCGGCACGGTGAGGTTCGCGTTGACCGAGCACGCGGCGAGCGCGACGGCGCACAGCGCGACGACGGGTGCGAGGACGGCGGTACGGACGGTGGTGCGGCGCATGGTTCCCCCTGGGGTCGGAGCGGACGGCGCCCCGATCCTCGCGGACCCGGCGCCCGCGGCGCCACCTCGCGCGATGGTGAGAACTCCCCGCCGGTCCCGCGTCGGGCACGACGCGCGCCGACCGGGTCGAGGCTCGCCCGCCCGGGGACGTTGGACCCGGGACGACGAGGCCGGCCCCCGATAGGCTCGCCGCGCACCCGCCGTCGGCTCCGGCCGCGCGGGCGCCCACGATGCTCGACGAGGTGAGGAGCCCGCACGTGAGGATCGGTGTCCCCCGCGAGGTGAGGGACGGGGAGCGGCTGGTCGCCGCGACCCCGCGCACGGTCGAGCGCCTGCGGGCACTCGGGTACGAGGTGGTCGTCGAGCACGACGCCGGCGCGGGGGCCACGTTCTCCGACGCCGCGTACGAGGCGGCCGGGGCGGGCGTGGTGGACGCCGCGACCGCGTGGGGCGCCGACGTCGTCACGGCGGTGAACGCGCCGACCGACGCCCAGGTGTCCCTCCTGCGACCGGGCGCGACGCTCGTCGCGATGCTCGGGCCCGCGAACGACCCCGACCTCGTGCAGCGCCTCGCGGCGCACGGCGTGACGGCGCTCGCGCTCGACGCCGTGCCCCGCATCTCGCGCGCGCAGGCCCTCGACGTGCTGAGCACGCTGTCCAACGTCGCGGGGTACCGCGCGGTCGTCGAGGCGGCGGGCGAGTACGGCGGCATGTTCGCCGGGCAGGTCACGGCCGCGGGCAAGACGGCGCCCGCGAAGGTCTTCGTCATCGGCGGCGGCGTCGCGGGGCTCGCCGCGGTCGGCGCGGCGGCGAGCCTGGGCGCGCAGGTGCGCGCGTTCGACGTGCGCTCCGAGGCGGCCGAGCAGATCGAGTCCATGGGCGGCACGGCCGTGCGCGAGCCTGCCGCGCAGCAGGGCATGTCCGCCGACGGCTACGCGAAGCCGCTCACGCCCGAGCAGGAGGCCGCGGCCCTCGCGGTGTACGCGCGCGAGGCCGCCGAGGCGGACGTCGTCGTCACGACCGCGCTCGTGCGCGGCCGCGCGCCGCGGACCCTCACGGCCGAGGCCGTGGCGGGGATGCGTCCGGGGAGCGTCGTCGTGGACCTCGCGGCCTCGGGCGGCGGGAACTGCGCGCTCACGGTGCCCGGCGAGCGGGTCGTGACGGAGAACGGCGTCGTGGTCGTCGGCTGGACCGACCTCGCCGGGCGCCTGCCGCAGCACACGTCGCAGCTCCTCGGGACGAACGTCGTGCACCTGCTCGAGCTGCTCACGCCGGGCAAGGACGGCGAGCTCGCGCTCGACCTCGACGACCCGGTCCAGCGCGGCATGACCGTCGCGCGCGAGGGCGAGGTGCTGTGGCCGCCGCCGCCCGTCGCGGTGAGCGCGGCACAGGCACCGGGGTCGACCGCGCCACCACCCGACCCCGCGCTGGAGGCCGCGGCGCACGAGCGGGCCGCCGCGGAGGCGGCGTCGGCCGCGAGCCTGCGCCGCCGCCGTCGGACCGTGGGCGCCGCGCTCGCCGCGGTGCTCGTGACGCTCGCGCTGTCGTTCGCGCCGCCGTCGCTCGTCGGGCACGTCACGGTGTTCACGCTCGCGGTGATCGTCGGGTACTACGTGATCTCGAACGTCACGCACTCGCTCCACACGCCGCTCATGGCCCAGACCAACGCGATCTCCGGCATCATCCTCGTCGGCGCGCTCCTGCAGATCGGCTCGGACGACTGGGTGGTCACGACGCTCGCGCTGCTCGCCGCGACGGTGGCGAGCATCAACATCTTCGGTGGCTTCCTCGTGGCGAACCGCATGATCCGCATGTTCCGCAAGGACGTCCCGGCGCGCGCGCAGGGGGTGGCCCGATGACCGCGACGTCCGTCGCCCAGGCGGTCTACGTCCTCGCCGCCGTCCTCTTCGTCCTCAGCCTCGCGGGGCTGTCCAAGCAGGAGTCCGCGCGCCGCGGCAACCTGCTCGGCATGGTCGGGATGGTCCTCGCGCTCGCCGCGACGATCGTCCTCGCGCTCGGCACGAGCGCCCGGCCGGTGCTCACGACGGCGCTGCTCATCGCGCTCGTGCTCCTCGTGGGCGCGGCGGTCGGGACGTGGCGCGCGCGCCGCGTCGAGATGACGCAGATGCCCGAGCTCATCGCGATCCTGCACAGCTTCGTCGGCGCCGCGGCCGCGCTGGTCGGCTTCAACTCCTACCTGACCGCCCACGCCGCCGGCGCCGACGACGTCGCGCACCTCGTCGAGGTCTCGCTCGGCGTGCTCGTGGGCGCGGTGACGTTCACCGGCTCCGTCGTCGCGTTCCTCAAGCTGTCCGGGCGCACGCGCTCGGCCCCGCTCCAGCTCCCGGGCCGCAACCTGCTCAACCTCGCGGCGCTCCTCGTGAGCGTCGGGCTCGTGGTGTGGTTCGTCGTCGCGCCGTCGATCTGGCCCCTGCTCCTGCTCACGGTCGTGTCGCTCGCGCTCGGCTGGCACCTCGTCGCGTCGATCGGCGGCGGCGACATGCCCGTCGTCGTGTCGATGCTCAACTCGTACTCCGGCTGGGCCGCCGCCGCGGCGGGCTTCATGCTCGGCAACGACCTGCTCATCGTCACGGGCGCGCTCGTCGGGTCCTCCGGTGCGATTCTCAGCTACATCATGTGCAAGGCAATGAACCGGTCGTTCGTGTCCGTCATCCTCGGCGGGTTCGGGGCCGAGGAGGGCGCTGCCCCCGCCGGGGGCGGCGAGGGTCCGCAGGGCGAGCACCGCGAGGTGAGCGCCGACGAGGTCGCGGCCCTTCTGCGCGACGCCCGCAGCGTCGTCATCACCCCCGGCTACGGCATGGCGGTCGCCAAGGCGCAGTACCCCGTCGCGGAGCTCGTCGAGCTCCTGCGCGACGGCGGCGCGGACGTCCGGTTCGGGGTGCACCCGGTCGCGGGCCGCCTGCCCGGGCACATGAACGTCCTGCTCGCCGAGGCGCGCGTCCCGTACGACATCGTGCTGGAGATGGACGAGATCAACGACGACCTGGCGGGCACGGACGTCGTGCTCGTCATCGGCGCGAACGACACGGTGAACCCGGCCGCGCTCGACGACCCCGGCTCCCCCATCGCGGGCATGCCCGTGCTGCACGTGTGGGAGGCCGGGCAGGTCGTCGTCTTCAAGCGCTCGATGGCGGCCGGCTACGCCGGCGTGCAGAACCCGCTGTTCTTCCGCGAGAACACGGGCATGCTCTTCGGGGACGCGAAGCAGCGGGTCGAGGACATCGTGGCAGCGCTGCGCGTCGGCTGACCGGCCGACGTCCTCGACCGCGGGGCGTGTTGCGCGCTCGCGCGGCGCTCCGGGCCGCCCGGCTGCCTAGAGCGCTCGCTCGAGCGCGCCCGTCAGCGCGACGGGAGTGACCTCCAGGCGGTCGAGGCGCCAGCCGTCCTCGGTGCGTCGCGCGCCGTAGCGGTGGACGGCGGCCGCGATCGACTCGGTCGCATCGTCGACGACGAACACGGCGAGGTCGTGCGCGCGCACCGTCGCGGAGTCGCCGTCGATCTCGACGACGAGGTTTCCCTTGTGGTGCAGGGTGCGGGCGTAGCCGTCGTGGCCGCGTCGCACGAGCGCGACGAGCGCGTCGAGGCCCCGTGACTCGCCGCGCAGCGAGCTGACGACGACGTCGTCGGTGAAGAGCCGGTCGGTCTCGTCGTACCGGCGCTCGTCGATCCACAGGCTGTGGCGGGCGACGAGGTCGGCCAGCTCGGCACGGTCGGCGAGCTCGCGAACGAGCGTCTCGGTCGTGGTCATGTCCCCTCCTCATATCGTAAGAGCGTCTAACGTTCGCTCCTCTCACGAAACCTAGATCGTTAGATCGACTAACGCAAGGGGTAGGATCAGGCCGTGGACACCGAGGACGACCTCCGCTTCGACCGCGGCGACCAGACGCCGGCGCGGCTCACGGGACAGCTCTCCCGCCTCGTCGGCATGACCGCGGCCCAGACCCGCCGCGTCGCCGGAGACGCCCTGCGGGCCGTCGGCGCGCACAAGGACCACTTCGTCGTGCTCGCCGCCCTCGCCGAGCTCGGCCCCGCGAGCCAGTCGGCCCTGTCGGACCGCACGAGGGTCTACCGCAGCGACCTCGTCGCCGTCCTCAACGAGCTCGGCGCCGGAGGCTGGGTCGAGCGGACCCCCGACCCGGCGGACAAGCGCCGCAACGTCGTGTCGATCACGCCCGCAGGAGAGCGCCGCCTCGACGAGCTGGACGCGATCCTCGCGGGGGTCAACGACCGGGTCATGGCGCCGCTCTCCCCGGCTGAGCGGGCGCAGCTCTTCGACCTCCTCGGGCGCGTCAACGCGCACCTCGCCGCCGGTGCCGACCGCCCCTGAGAGGGCTCAGCCGAGCACGCGCTCGCGGGCGTGGCCGAACGTGAGCGACGGGAGCGTCTCGAGCTCACCGTGCGCCGCGACGTAGTCCTTGAGGTCGCCCCGGAAGACGACGCGGCCCGGCAGGTCGAGCAGCGTCTGCGGCCGCACCTGCCACCGCTCGACGCCGAGGTCGCACACCCCGGCGCCGTGCAGCACGTGGTAGACGAACTCGGAGCAGAAGAACCGGTCCTCCGCCTCGTGGCCGCGGCCGAAGCGGGCGCCGACGAGCCCGCGCACGTTGTAGGAGAACGCGTGCGAGTCCAGCAGGAACTCGGTGATCCGCACCCGGATCGCCTCGTGCTGCTCCGGCGTCACGGGGACCGCGAGCACGACCCCGGGCACGACGTCCATGCCGCGGTACAGGCCGTCGTCGAACCGCTCGCGCCGGAAGCACCCGACGAACGGGTTCCCGGCCCGACGTCGCCCGAAGCTGAACATGAGGTCGAGCCCCGGGTCGAGCGCCAGGGCCGAGTGCGTGAACTCGTCGCGGGTCGCCAGCGCGATGGTCCGGGACAGGACCGTACGGCTGCGGGACAGGACGACGTAGACGTTCACGCGAGTGACCATACGATGCCCGAGCCCGCAAGTGGAACGGCCCGCGGGGGTATTTTGTCCGGTCAGCCCGCCGCGAGCGCTCCGACGACCTGCTCGGCGAGCTGCGGGGGGAACTGCGCGGCGGCGTCGCGCACGTCGAACCCGAGGTCCTCGGCGAGCGCGAACGCCCGGCCGGCGCGGGCAGGGTCGGGCAGCGACCCGTCCCCCGTGAGCATCATGACCCCCGCCGTGAAGGCCGCGCGCCCGTTGCCCCGGTCGCCCGCCGCGAGGTAGAGCTCCAGGGCGCGCGTGGAGTCCCGGGGACGACCACGGCCCGTCGCGTGCTCCGCCGCCAGGTTGTAGAGCGCGCGGGGGTGGCCGGCGTCGGCGGCCTGCTCGAGGAAGGCTCGCGAGCGTGCCTCGTCCACCGGCGCGCCCTGGCCCGTCGCGGTGAGGACGGACAGCTCGAACAGCGCGTCGGCGTTCCCACGACGCGCCGCCTCCTCGTGGTCGGCGACGGCCGCCGTGGCGTCCTGCGCGAACCCGTAGCCGTTGTAGCGCATCCATCCGCGCAGCACGTGCGCCCCACCGTCGGGGTCGTCCTCGGCGAGCCGGTCGACCCGCTCGGCCGCCTCCGCGGCGAGCGGCAGGCGGCGGAAGTACGCCTCGCGCACCCACGACGTCGCCGCCTCGCGCGACACCGCGTCGGCCCCGCCCGCGTCGGCCCGGCGGTACGTCTCGACGAGCACCTGCTCCGCGTCGCCCGGCAGCAGGCCGATCACGTGCTCGTTGCGGACGAACGCGTCGCGCAGCCCGTGCGCCGCGGCCAGTGCGCGCTCCCGGCTCACAGCGCGGTCGTCGAGCACCTCGCGCGCCGCCTCGTAGGCGACGCTGCCGCGCGGGCGGGGCGCGCCCGACGTCGGAACCCCCTCCGCGGTCGCGCTCGCCGACGCGTCACCCGCCGAGGAGGCTGCCGGGGCGTCGCCTGTCCCCGTGCCCGCCGCCGGAGCGGGTGCGCCGGTCGCCGTCCCGTGCTGCGCCGCAGCGGCCGCCTTCGCCGCGTCCCGCGCGTCGGCGTCCCAGACGAGCTCGCCGTCCGGGTTCCAGATCTGGTTCGTCCGGTTCTTCGCCCACACCGCCCGGAAGCCCTCGGGGAGCGAGAGGTAGCGCACGAGGTGCGGCGCCCGGCGGTACAGCTCGTGCGCGGGCACGGGGAGGAGCCCGCCGCGGGGCTGCGCGGCGATCGACTTCACGACCCACCCCGACGCGCCGTCGCCCACCGGCCGGGTGCGCTCGACGAACATCTCCGGGGCGTCGTACACGTCGTTGTAGACCAGCACGGTCTCCGTGAAGCGCGTGCTCTTCGAGCCGACCTTGCAGAACGCGACCATCTCGCGCTGCTGCCGGTACGTGTCGAGCATCGGGTCGACGTCCCACGTGAGCGTCGAGATCCCGTCCTTCGTGAGGTCCGTGACGGCGACGCGCAGGTCGTCGCCCGACGCCGAGAGGACGACCCACCAGAAGCCGTGCCAGACCTGGTAGCCCGTCACGACCTTCTCCGCGGGGAGCGTCGCGACCCAGTCCAGGAACGACTGCGCCGTCGGGGCGAGGAACGGCGTCGTCTGCGTCCACACGCGGCGGCCCGTGGCCGACCGGACGTCGAGCACGACCTGCGCGGGCACCGTCGTCGGCGTCCCGTCCGCCCACCAGCGCACGGCGTCCGCCGCGGGCGGCGGCCACGCGGTGCGACCGTTGGCGACCGGGTCCAGCGCGAGCACGTCCTCCCCGTCGAAGTACGCGACGTACCAGTGACCCGGCCCGTGCGCGCGGTCCACGCCGACGACGACGAAGGCGCCCTTGCCGCGGGCGCGCAGCCGGTCCGCGATCTCGTCCGGCGTCGTCTGCTCGAACGCGCCGCCGACGAGCTCCGCGAGCTCCGCCTCGCTCGGGCCGGTGGGCGTCGCGGGCTGCGCCGGGTCGCCGCGCAGGATCCCGACCATCGAGGCCACCGCCGACGCCGCGTGGTTCACCGGCAGGGTCGCGGCGTTCGCGTCGTTGCGGTGACCCGCGTGGAACGCCTCCACCAGCTGGGCCTGCGTGAAGCACGACTCCCGTACGTACGCGGACCCGTCGAACCCGACGATCGCCTGCGCCCCGCCGCGGCCCGGGGTCCAGACGTGGAACCCGCCCGGGACGACCTTGTGGAGCCGCGCGACCGTCGCGACGTCGACGCCGAGGAGCGACGCGGCGCGGTCGGCGAGGTGCGGGAACCCCTCGGTCCAGTGCTGGTCCTGCGGGTCCGGGGCGTTCACGTCGGTCACGGGGAGAGGCTATGCGGCAGGCCCGACGCGCCGCACCGCCCCGGCATGGGGACCGGTCCCCATGGCCGGTGTCGGCCGGCGTCGGCCGGTGTCGACCAGGTGCCGGCTCAACGCAGTCAGGCGCCCGCCCGGCGCAGCACGGCCTCCGCGTGACGCAGCACGGGGCCGTCGACCATCCGGCCGTCGTGCGTGAAGACCGCGTCCGGTCCGCCAGGGTTCGCGGCCGCCGCGTCGAGCACGGCGCGTGCTGCCTCCACCTGGTCCGGCGTCGGGGCGTAGGCCGCGCGGATCACGGGGACGTGGCTCGGGTGGATGCACGCCGTCGCGGCGAACCCCGACGCGGCGGCGTCCTCTGCCTCGGCCCGCAGCCCGTCGAGGTCGCCGACGTCGACGTGCACCGCGTCGACCGCGGCCTTGCCCGCCGCACCGGCCGCGAGGAGAACCGCCGACCGCGCGTGCCGCGCGACGTCGCGGTACGAGCCGTCAGGGCGTCGGCTCGACGTCCCGCCGAGAGACGCGACGAGGTCCTCCGCACCCCACATCAGCGCGACGACCTCGGGCCGCCGGGCGAGCTCCGGCGCCGCGACGACGCCCGACGCCGTCTCGCACAGCGCGAGGACCCGGACGCCCGGGAGGGTGGCCGCGAGCGCGCCGAGCGACCCCAGCAGCTCCGGCCCGGCCTTGGCGACCATGACCGTCCGTAGCCGCGTGTCCGCGAGCGCCGCGACGTCGAGCGCGTGCTCCGGCGTCCCGACGGCGTTGACCCGCACGACCGTCCGCGCCGGGTCGAGCGTCGCGGACGCCTCGACGACCGCGCGCCGGGCGGCGTCCTTCGAGGCCGCGGCGACGGCGTCCTCCAGGTCGAGGATGACGGCGTCGGCGCGGTCGGCGGCCTTGCCGAACCGGTCGGGCCGGTCGCCGGGGCAGAACAGCAGCGCCGGCCCGAGTCCGAACCCGTCGCTCACCACGCGCTCTCCTCGTCGCCGCGCTCGAGAACGGGCTCGTGGTGCGGATGCTCCCCCTCGGTGCCGAACCCGGGCTTGGTGGGCACGTCGGGCTCGGCCTGCCCGGCAACCCCGGGTTCGGCAGGTGGGGGGTGACCCGTCGCCCCGGGAGCGGCCCCGCGGTCCGGTGACGCGTCGCCGTCGGGCGCCGCCTCGTGGGCGGCGCGGGTCCAGAAGAGCGCGGTGCGGACGGCGCGCGCGACGAGGACGCCGTCCTGGTTGAGGCCGCGGTGCTCCAGCGTGACGACGCCCTGGCCCGGGCGCGACGCCGACAGCCGCTTCTCGACCACCTCCGTCTCCGCGTAGAGCGTGTCGCCGTGGAACAGCGGCTTCGGGAACTCGACCTCGCGGAAGCCGAGGTTCGCGACGATCGTGCCCTGCGTGACCTGCCCGACCGACAGCCCCACGAGCGTGGAGAGCGTCATCATCGAGTTCACGAGCCGCTGCCCGAACGGCTGCGTCGCGGCCCACGCGGCGTCGAGGTGCAGCGCCTGGTGGTTCATCGTGAGCGTGGAGAAGACGACGTCGTCCGCCTCCGTGAGCGTGCGGCCGGGCCGGTGGCGGTACACCACGCCCGTCTCCAGCTCGTCGTAGTACAGGCCCCGCTGGACCACCTCGCGCATGCTGCTCCTCCCTCGTCCTGGACCGCCCGCCTGCTGCCGTCCGCCGAGAACGACGTCCCCCGCCGTCGACCACGACGTTGCTGTCGGAATGGCTGCCAGAACGACAGCAACGTCGTGTTCGGCAGCCTGGGTTAACCCTCTAGGCCCAGGCTCCTCGCGATGATCATCAGCTGCACCTCGGTGGTGCCCTCGCCGACCTCGAGGACCTTGGCGTCGCGGTAGTGCCGCGCGACCGGGTTCTCGTTGAGGAAGCCGTAGCCGCCGAAGATCTGCGACGCGTCGCGCGCGTTCGCCATCGCCGCCTCGCCGCCGACGAGCTTCGCGACCGACGCCTCCGCCTTGAACGGCTTGCCCGCGACGAGCTTGTGGGCGGCGTCGAGCCACGCGAGCCGCGCCGTGTGGACACGGGCCTGCATGCGCGCGAGCGTGAACGCGACGTGCTGGTTCTCGCCGATCGACCGCCCGAAGACGACCCGTTCCTTCGCGTACCGCAGCGCCTCCTCGAGGCAGCCCTGCGCGGCACCGGTCGCCAGCGCGGCGAACGCGATGCGGCCCTCGTCGAGCGCGCGCAAGAAGTTCGCGTACCCGCGGCCGCGCTCGCCGAGCAGGTTGCCTCCCGGGACCCGGACGTCGGTGAGCGTGAGGGGGTGCGTGTCGGAGGTGTGCCACCCGACCTTGTCGTACGCCGGCCCGACCTCCAGCCCGGGCGTCCCCGCCGGCACGATGATGCTCGACAGCTCCTTGCGCACCTCGCCGTCCTGGCTGACGTGCTCGCCCGTGACGGCCGTGATGGTCACGAGGCTCGTGATCGGCGTCCCCGAGTTGGTGATGAACTGCTTGGACCCGTCGATCACCCACTCGTCGCCGTCGAGCCGCGCGGTGGTGCGCGTGCCGCCCGCGTCCGAGCCGGCGTCGGCCTCCGTGAGCCCGAACGCCGCGAGCGCCCGCCCGGCGAGGAGGTCGGGCAGCCAGCGCTCCTGCTGCTCGCGCGAGCCGTGCCGGAAGATCGGCACGATCCCCAGCCCGACGCCCGCCTCGAGCGTCACCGCGATGGACTGGTCGACGCGCGCGAGCGCCTCCACGGCGAGGCACAACGACACGTAGTCCTTGCCCTGGCCACCGATCTCGCGCGGGAACGGGAGCCCGAACAGCCCCAGCTCCCCCATCTGCTCGATGATCTCCATCGGCAGGCGGCGCTCGGTGTCGTACCGGTAGGCGGCGGGCGCGACGACGCTGTCCGCGAAGTCGCGCACCACCTGGCTGAGCTTCCGCTGCTCGTCGTCGAGCAGGACGTCGGCCTCGATCATGATGCTCCCTGGGTGTCGGGTTGCGGGACCGGGTCGGCGGGTTGTGCCGCGCCGGAGTCGTGGGGGTGGACGACGGCGACCACCTGGTCCCGGCGCACGAGGTCGCCGGGGCGCACGCGCACGTCGGCGACGCCGTCGTGCGGGGCGAGGAGCGGGTGCTCCATCTTCATGGCCTCGACCGTCACGAGGACGGCCCCGGCGGCGACCGGCTCGCCGTCCGCGACGGCCGTCACGACCGTGCCCGGCATCGCGGCGCGCACCTCGGGATCCGTCGCGCCGGGCGCGTCGTCCCGGGCCCGACGGCGCTCGTCCCGCGCCCGCGCGGCGCGCTGCTCCCGGCTCGGCGCGGCCAGCGCGACGGTCCGCCCGTCGCGCCACAGCCACACCGTCGCGGGCTCGCCGTCGGCGGGCGGCACGTCGAGCGCGAGCCGCACCCGCTCCCGGACGCCGTCCACGGTGAGCCACCACGCGCCGTCGCCCCCGCGGTCGCGCTCGATCGACGCCCGCACCTCACGCGGTCGCGCGGCGCCGGGTCCCCACCCGCCGTCGGTGTCGCGCGCCGGCGGACACTGCATGACGGCGTCCCGCGCCGACCCGGAGACCCGCACCTCGTGCACATCCCCGGCGGCATCGACGAGCACGACCTGCCGCGCGGCAGCGGCCGCGTTGAGCCGCCACCCGTCACGCACCCGCCACGGATCGGCCTCAGAGATCCCCGCTCCCCCGCCGAGCATCGGGTTACTGCCCATCTCGTCCTCCGGACGGGCCACAACCCCATGCTCGGCGAGCGCAACCGCGACGAGGAACAGTGCCGCGGCCACGAGCTCGACCCGCCCGACGCCGTCGGGCGGCGAGCCGACCTCCGCAGCAAAGGGGCGGGGGGTGTGCGCGCCGTCGTGGTCGGCGGGTGAGCCGACCGCGGAGGTGAGGAGTCGGGGGGTGTGCGCGCCGTCGTGGTCGGCGGGTGAGCCGACCGCGGAGGTGAGGAGTCGGGGGGTGTGCGCGCCGTCGTGGTCGGCGGGTGAGCCGACCGCGGAGGTGAGGGGTCGGGGGGTGTGCGCGCCGTCGTGGCTGGGTCTGGCGGGAGCGCCCGAGGAACGAGGGCGCGGATGGTAGACGGCGCGCACACCCCCCGGCCCCTCGCCGGACCCGAGCACAGGCCCCGAACCGGAAGACACGAGCCGGTCGATCAGCCCCGTGTCCAGCCGCCCCGCCCGGACATCGGGATCCGCGAGCAACGACCGCAAGAACGCCGTGTTCGTCTCGACCCCCAGCACGACGGTCCGCGCGAGCAGCCCGTCGAGCCGGTCGACGGCCTCGTCACGCGTCTCACCCCACGCGACGGCCTTCGCGAGCATGGGGTCGTAGTACCCACTCACGACGGCACCGGCGGCGATCCCCGAGTCGAGGCGCAGCGGCGAGGCGCCGGGACCGGCGGGGACGCCGTCGTCGTCGTAGACCAGGACCGAGCCGGTCGCCGGGAGGAACCCGCGCTCGGGCGACTCGGCGTAGAGGCGCGCCTCGACGGCGTGGCCGCGCAGCACGACGTCGTCCTGGGCGATCCCGAGCGGCGCGCCGGCCGCGACGCGGAGCTGGAGCTCGACGAGGTCGAGGCCGGTGACCATCTCGGTGACGGGGTGCTCGACCTGCAGGCGCGTGTTCATCTCGATGAAGAAGAACGCGTCGGGGTCCGCGGCGGGGACGAGGAACTCGACCGTCCCGGCGCCGACGTACCCGACGGACCGCGCGACCTCGCACGCGGCCTCACCCATCCGGGCGCGCTGCGCGGGAGTGAGGAGCGGCGACGGCGCCTCCTCCACGACCTTCTGGTGGCGGCGCTGGAGCGAGCACTCGCGCTCGCCGAGGTGGACCACGGTCCCGTGGGTGTCGGCGAGCACCTGCACCTCGATGTGGCGCGGCGCCTCGACGAGCCGTTCGAGCAGCAGCGTGTCGTCGCCGAACGACGACCCGGCGACGCGACGCGCGGACGCGAGCGCACCGGACAGGTCGTCGGCCGTCCGCACGACGACCATGCCCTTGCCCCCGCCCCCGGCGGACGGCTTGACGAGCAGCGGGAACCCGACGCCGCGCGCGGCGGCCAGCAGGTCGTCGTCGGGCATCCCGGGCTCGCCCGCGCCGGGCACGACCGGCACGCCCCGGGCGCCGACGATGCGCTTGGCGGCGAGCTTGTCCGCCATCGCCTCGAGCGCGTCGACGCCCGGCCCGACGAACGCGATGCCCGCGCGCTCGCACGCGCGGGCGAGCGCAGGGTTCTCGGACAGGAAGCCGTAGCCGGGGTGGACCGCCTCGGCGCCGGTCGCGACGGCCGCGGCGACGACGGCATCGACGTCGAGGTAGCTCTGCGTGGCGGGCGCGGGACCGATCCGGACGGCGACGTCGGCCTCGCGCACGTGGCGAGCGTCGGCGTCAGCGTCGGAGAAGACGGCGACCGAGCGCACGCCGAGGCGCCGGAGCGTGCCGATCACGCGGCACGCGATCTCGCCGCGGTTGGCGACGAGGACCGTGCGGAACCCGGGATCGCCGCCAGGTGGGGCAGCCGGCCGGTCCGCCGGGCGCGCGGACGGCCGGTCCGCCGGCCGGGCCGTCGCCTCGTGGGGGGTGTCGGAGGTCATCGGCTCACATCCGGAAGAGGCCGAACCGGTCACCGGTCCAGGTCTCGGCGAGGGGCGTGCGCGCGCACACGCCGAGGGCGAGGCCGAGCACGCGGCGCGTGTCGGCGGGGTCGATCACGCCGTCGTCCCACAGGCGCGCGGTCGCGTAGTAGGGGCTGCCGTGCTCGTCGTAGTCGGCGCGGATGCCGGCGGAGAACGCGGCCTCCTCGTCGGGGTCCCAGGTCTCGCCGCGCGCGGCGAGCTGGTCGCGCTTGACAGTCGACAGCACGGACGCGGCCTGCGGACCGCCCATGACGGAGATGCGGCTCGCAGGCCACGACCACAGGAACCGCGGCGAGTACGCGCGCCCGCACATCGAGTAGTTGCCGGCGCCGAACGACCCGCCGACGATCACGGTGAGCTTGGGGACGCGCGTCGTCGCGACGGCCGTGACCATCTTGGCGCCGTCCTTGGCGATGCCACCCGCCTCGGCGTCGGTGCCGACCATGAACCCGGAGATGTTCTGCAGGAACAGCAGCGGGATGCCGCGCTGGTCGCACAGCTCGATGAAGTGCGCCCCCTTGAGCGCCGACGCTCCGAAGAGCACGCCCTGGTTCGCGAGGATGCCCACCGGGTGGCCGTGGACGCGCGCGAACCCGGTGACGAGCGTGTCGCCGTACTCGCGCTTGAACTCGTCGAACCGGCTGCCGTCGACGAGTCGCGCAATGATCTCGCGCGGGTCGTACGGTGCTTGTACATCGGTCGGGACGGCACTGTACAGACCTTCGCCGGACCGGCTCGTCGTCCCCGGTCCGGACGCCCAGGCGTCATCGTGGCCGACGGCGGGGGGCAGGCTCGCTGCGACGGCCCACGCAGGTGCGGGGTCGGGCGGGAGCGTCGCGACGATGCGGCGCACGGTGTCGAGCGCGTCCTCGTCGTCGTCGGCGAGGTGGTCGACGACGCCGCTCCGCCGCGCGTGCAGCTCGCCGCCCCCGAGCTCCTCGGCCGTGACGACCTCGCCGATGGCCGCCTTCACGAGCGGCGGCCCGCCGAGGAAGATCGTGCCCTGGTCGCGCACGATCACCGTCTCGTCGCTCATGGCCGGCACGTACGCACCGCCCGCCGTGCACGACCCGAGGACCGCGGAGATCTGCGGTATCCCCGCCGCCGAGAGCCGGGCCTGGTGGTAGAAGATCCGGCCGAAGTGGTCGCGGTCCGGGAACACCTCGGCCTGCCGGGGCAGGAACGCCCCGCCCGAGTCGACGAGGTAGACGCACGGCAGCCGGTTCTCGAGCGCGATCTCCTGCGCGCGCAGGTGCTTCTTCACCGTGAGCGGGTGGTACGTCCCGCCCTTCACGGTCGCGTCGTTGCACACGACCATGACCTGCCGCCCGCTCACCACACCGATCCCGGCGACGACCCCAGCGGCCGGCCACGCGCCGTCGTCCACGCCGTACCCGGCGAGCGGCGCGATCTCCAGGAACGGGCTGCCCTCGTCGAGCAGCCGGTCGACGCGGTCGCGCGGCAGCAGCTTGCCGCGCGCGACGTGCCGGTCACGCGCCGACGCCGGCCCCCCGCGCGCGACGGTCGACGTGCGGTCCCGGAGCTCGCCGGCGAGCGCCCGCTGCGCGGCGTCGTTCGCCCGAGCCGTCTCCGACCCGGGGTCGACGGCGCTCGTCAGCACGGTCATCCGGTCACCCCTCCCTGCCGAACCCGGGGCTGTGGGTCACCGACGGCGCTCGATGGCGTAGAACCCCGGGTTCGGCCGAGTGTCACGCCACCGCCAGGGGGCGGACCGCTCGCCAGGAGGGCCAGGGCAGGGTCCTCGAGCAGCGCGCCGAGGTCGGCGAGGAAGCGCGCGCCCTGCTCGCCGTCGACCACGCGGTGGTCGAACGACAGGCTCAGCGTGACGACGTCGCGCAGCGCGACCTCGCCGTCGTGCTCCCACGGCCGACGCCGCACCGCGCCCAGGCCGAGGATCGCCGCCTCGCCGGGCACGAGGATGGGCGTCCCCGCGTCGACGCCGAACACCCCGACGTTGGTGATCGAGATCGTCCCGCCGGTGAGGCGCTCGGGCGTCGTCCGGCCGTCGCGCGCCGTGACCGTGAGGTCGGTGAGCTCGGCGGCGAGGTCGGGCAGGTCGAGGTCCTGCGCGTCGGGCACGTGCGGCACGACCAGCCCCCGGTCCGTCGCGACCGCGATCCCCAGGTGAACGCGGCGGTGCCGCACGATCTCCGCGGAACCGTCCGGGAGGTCGTGCCACGCGCTGTTGAGCGCGGGGTGGCGCGGCAGCGCGAGGCACAGCGCGCGGGCCGCGAGCGCCAGCACGGTGATCCGCGCGCCCCGCGCGAGGCGGTGGGTCCGCAGGCGCTCCAGGAGCTCGACGCTGCGCGTCACGTCGACCGTGAGGAACACCGTCGCGTGCGGCGCCGTGAACGCGCTCGCCACCATCGCCGCCGCGGTGTGCTTGCGCACCCCGCGCACCGGCACGACCTCGGGCTCGAGCCCGGCCCCCGCGTCGGCACCGGCGTCCGCCGAGACGGGAGACGTTGCCCCTCGCCCGGGCTCTCGCGGGGCCATTACTCCCCTCTCGTCCGCGGGCGCCGTCGGAGCGTCGGTCGACGCGGTCGACGCGGTCGAGGCGGTCGAGGCGGTCGAGGCGGCGAGCGTGCCGTGGGCGTCGCGCGGCGGCCGCACGGCGTCGCGGTGGCAGCTCACCGCCGCGAGGACGTCGTCGCGCGTGATGAGCCCGTCCGGACCCGTGCCGTCCACGCGGTCGATGCGCACGCCGAGCTTCTTCGCGAGCGCCCGCACCGGCGGCGTCGACCGCGGCCGCTCCACCGCCCGGCCACGGTCACCGGGCGCGGTCGCGCCGCCGAGCCCGGGGTTGCGGGTCGTCACGGTGCTGTCGTGGCGCGAAACCCCGGGTTCGGCACCGCCGGTGGGCCGGCGAGGTCGGCGCGTCGGGCGACCGACGCGGTCCGGGCGAGCGCCGTACCCGACGAGGTTCGGCTCGGGCCCGTCGTCGGACACCGCCGCGGCGGACGCCGTCGAGACGGGCGGCGCCAGGCCGGGACCGCCCGCGACCCCGGGCTTGCCGGGGATCGGTTCGCCGCCGAGCCCGGGGTTCGACGCGACCGTGGGGTCCGGCTGCCCCCCAACCCCGGGTTCGGCGGCCTGCGGGGTGGCGGGGGTACCGTCGTCGATCTCGAACGTCACCAAGGGGGCGCCGACCGTGACGGTCTGGCCCTCCTCCGCGTGCAGCGACGCGACGACGCCCGCGTACGGGGACGGGAGGTCGACGAGGGCCTTGGCCGTCTCGACCTCGGCGATGACCTGGTTGAGCTCGACGTGGTCGCCCGCGTGGACGTGCCAGCTGACGATGTCGGACTCGGTGAGGCCCTCCCCGAGGTCGGGGAGGCGGAACTCGCGCATCGTCATCATCGGGCCACCGCCTCGACGGTGCGGGTCGCGCCGCGCGACCCGGGAGCCCCGACCGGCGCCGCGGCGTCGGGCACGGACGACGGCACGAACGGCTCGACCCGCCCCAGGACGCGGTCGACGCCGTCGAGGATGCGGTCGAGGTCGGGCAGGTAGTGGCCCTCGAGCTTGGCGGGCGGGTACGGCATGCCGTGGCCGGTGACGCGGACGGGCGCGGCCTCGAGGTACTCGAAGCAGCGGTCGGTCACGGTCGCGGCGATCTCCGCGCCGAGCCCGGCCTGCCGCGGCGCCTCGTGCGTCACGACGACGCGACCCGTCTTGCGGACGGACGCCGCGACGGTGTCGTGGTCGATCGGCGAGAGCGAGCGCAGGTCGACCACCTCGACGGACACGCCGTCGTCGGACGCGGCGACGGCGGCGTCGAGCGCGGTCCCGACGAGGCCGCCCCACGTGACGAGGGTGACGTCGTGGCCCTCCCGCACGACGCGCGCCCGGTCCATGGGCAGCGGGTCGACGGGGTCGAGGTCGACCTCGCCCTTGAGGTGGTACCGCCGCTTGGGCTCGAAGAAGATCACCGGGTCGTCGCACGCGACGGCCTGGCGGAGCACGGTGTACGCGTCCTGCGGGTTCGCGACGGACACCACGCGCAGGCCCGCGACGTGCGCGAACAGCGCCTCGGGCGACTCGGAGTGGTGCTCGGCCGCGCCGATCCCGCCGCCGACGGGGATGCGGATCGTGATCGGCAGGCGCACCTTCCCGCCCGTCCGTGCGTGCATCTTGGCGAGCTGGGACAGGATCTGGTCGAACGCGACGAACACGAAGCCGTCGAACTGGATCTCGCACACCGGCCGGTAGCCGCGGTACGCGAGCCCGACGGCCGTCCCGATGATCCCCGACTCCGCGAGCGGCGTGTCGAGCACGCGGCGCGGCCCGAACTCCGCCTGGAGCCCGTCGGTCACGCGATAGACGCCGCCGAGCCGGCCGACGTCCTCGCCCATGACGACCACACGGTCGTCGTCGGTCATCGCGCGGCGCAGCCCCGCGCCGAGCGCCTTCGCGACGGTGAGGGTGCTCATCGCGCCACCCCCGTCACGGTCGCCCCGGTGCTCGACGCCGCCCGGTCGCCCGCGGCGCCCGGCCCGCCCGCGCCGTCGTCCCCGTCCCCGAACGACGCCAGGTAGTGCGCGTACTCGGCGCGCTCGCGCTCCAGCGCGTGGTGCGGCTCGGCGTAGACGTGGTCGAAGAGGGACAGCGGCGGCGGGTCGGTGAGTGCGACGCACCCGGCGCGCAGCTCGGCGGCCGCCGCGTCGGCGACGCCCTGCACGCGCGCCGCCTGGGCGTCGTCGAGCACACCGACGGAGCGCAGGTACGCCTCGAACCGCGCGATCGGGTCGCGCCCGGTCCACTCCTCGACCTCGGCCGCGTCGCGGTACCGCTTCGGGTCGTCGGCCGTGGTGTGCGGGCCCATCCGGTACGTGACGGCCTCGATCAGCGTCGGGCCGTCGTCGTGGCGGGCGCGGTCGAGCGCCGCGCGCGTCACGGCGAGCACGGCGAGCACGTCGTTGCCGTCCACGCGCACGCCCGGCATGCCGAACCCGCGGGCGCGGTCGGCGAGCGGGACGCGCGACTGGAGCGCGACCGGCTCGGAGATCGCCCACTGGTTGTTCTGGCAGAAGAAGAGGACCGGCGAGCGGTACGTGGACGCGAAGACGAACGCCTCGTTCACGTCGCCCTGGCTCATCGCGCCGTCGCCGAGGTACGCGACTCCCACGGGGAGCCCGGCGGCCGCGTCGACCCGGCCGGCGTCGACGTCGTTCTGGACGCCCATCGCCCAGCCCGTCGCGTGGAGCGTCTGCGCACCGATGATGACCTGCGGCGACGCCATCCCGATCGCGTACGGGTCCCAGCCGGAGACCGCGACGCCGCGCCACACGCGCACCAGGTCGACGAGCTCGGCGCCGCGCACCCGCGCGACCGCGTGCTCGCGGTAGGAGGAGAAGACGAAGTCGTCGTCGCGCAGCGCGCGCGCCGAGCCGACCTGCGCCGCCTCCTGGCCCAGCAGCGGGGGCCACAGCGCGAGCTCGCCCTGGCGCTGGAGGGCCGTCGCCTCGGCGTCGATCCGCCGCGCGACGACCATGTCCTCGTAGAGCCGCAGGAGGGTCGTCCGGGCGGCCTCGCGCGCGTCGTCGTCGGGTGCCGCGGGGTCGAGGTCCGCGAGCCACCGGTCGAGCTCGGGGTCCGGGAGCCGCGTGCCGTCCTCGGTCAGCAGGCGCAGGGTCGGGGTCGTGCCCGACGGCGTGCCCCCGGCGTCCCGGGGAGCGTCACCGGCGCGCGGCTGCCTGCCCGGGGCGCCCGCGCGCCGGGCGGCGGGCGTGTCCGGGCGCACGTCGTGCGCCATGGTCTTCCGGTCTGCTCGTGCGTCGCGCGGGGTTGCCGCCCGGTGACCGTTCTGCGCCTTCGGCGGGGTCGCCGCCGTCGGTCCGGTCCGCACCGCAGGTTCGCTGGGCATCGTCGCCACCTCACCTCGGGGAGCCGGTCCTCTCCGTCGAGGACCGAGGTAGGGCGAACGTAACCCCTGGCGCGCACATGGCTCCACCGACCTCCGACGCGCTGCGCAGTGTGACCGCGGTCACTCGGCTAGGGTGAGCAGCATGCACAGCGCCGACGCTGTCGACCTCGACCTCCTGCTCGCCCTCGCCGACGACCCGCGGGCGACGATCGTCGCGCTCGCCGACCGCCTGCGGATCTCTCGCAACACCGTCGCCGCGCGCCTCGCGCGGCTGGAGGCCGAGGGCGCGTTCCTCGCGCTCGACCGGCGGATCGACCCGCACGTGCTCGGGCACCCGCTCACGGCGTTCGTCGAGGTCCAGGTGCGCCAGAAGGAGCTCGCTCGGATCGTCGACGACGTCGCGCGCATCCCCGAGGTCGTGCAGGCGTTCGGGCGCAGCGGGACGGCCGACCTGCGCGTCACCGTCGCGTGCCGCGACACCGACCACCTGTTCCGCATCGACGCCGCGATCCTCGCGATCGACGGCGTCGAGCGCACGGAGACCTCGCTGTCGATGGGCGAGCTCATCCCCTACCGCCTGCGCCCCCTCATCGAGCAGCAGCGCCGCGGCGAGCGGTGACGCGGATCGCGACGCGGCCGCCCGCCGTCGGGCACGCGGTCAGCTGAAGCCGATGGCGCGCTGCGCGACGCGGTAGGCGAGGACCGTCACGCGCCGGCCCGCCGGGCCGGGGAGGTTGGCGATCTGCCCGAGGCCCGACCAGCGGACCTGGTGGTAGAGCTCGGGGTCCTGGGCGCGCAGGCGCGACCAGAGCCGCTCCTTCTCCACGAGGCACGCGGGCGTCCCGGCGCGGACCAGCAGGATCGACGACACCGCGCAGATGATCTCCACGTAGTGGAGCAGGTAGCGGCGCAGGCGCCGGTCGGTGACCGGGGTCCGGGAGACGTGCTCGAGCATGAGCCAGTTGACGCGGAGCTGCTGGTCGAGCCGCTTGAGCATGACCGCCTCGTGCACGGACTGGTCCTCGCGGCCGATGAAGTACCGGTAGAGGTCGACGTCGAGGTAGTACAGCGTGCGCACGTGCGCGAGCGGCACGAGAGCGTACAGGTTGTCCACGTAGAACGTGTGCTCGGGCAGCCGCAGGCCCGCGTCGCGCAGCACCTGGGTCCGGTACATCAGCGCGTGCATCATCATGTACTGGCGCTTGGCGAACCGCCGGGTCTGCGACCACGTGAGCACGCGGCCGCGCGGCAGCGCCCCGCGGTACCGGACGGCCGTCTTGACGCGCTTGCCGACCTTCTCGTAGACGAAGTTGCTCACCAACAGGTCGACCGGCGCTCCACCGGGGCCGTCGGGGTCCACGAACCGGCGCACGAACCCGCGCAGCGTCGCGAGCACCTGCGCGAGGGCGGCGCGGTCCACCCAGTCGTCGGCGTCCACGACCTTGAGGTACTCCCCCCGGGCGTGGTCGAGGCCGGTGTTGATCGCCGAGCCGTGCCCGCCGTTGGCCTTGCGGAGCACGTGCACCTCGCCCGGGTGCCGCTCGGCGTAGCCCTGCGCGAGCGCCGCCGTGCCGTCGGTCGAGCCGTCGTCGACGACGAGGACCTCCACCTCGGGCCCGAACCCCACGAGCGAGTCGAGGGCGCGCGCCAGGTAGGGCTCGGCGTTGTACGCCGGGACCACGACGGTCAGGAGCGGGGTCACGACGCACGCACCTCTCCGGCGTGCTCCGCCTCCGGCGTGGCCGGCACCTCGGGCACCTGCTTGAAGATGACCTTGAAGATCGGGAAGAACACCCAGAACGAGATCGCCGCGTTGATGATCATCGTCGTGAAGTCCGCGAGGGTCTCGCCCGCGGCGCCCAGGCCCCACGTGTCGATGAACAGCTCGTAGATCGGCGTCTTGTACAGGCCCTGCGCGGCGGCGGCGGCGATGGAGATGACGACGTACGCGATGGTGTACCAGAGCGCGGCCTTCGCGACCGACGAGTTGGACTTGAACGTGATGTTGCGCTGAGCGAAGAAGTTGATCACCTGCGCCACCAGCAAGGTGATCTGCACGGCGAGGAAGTATGCCAGCCCACCGCCGCCGCCCGGGAGCGGGCCGGCGGCGTAGTCGAAGACGTAGTACGTCGACCCGTCCGGGTTCGTCCCGATCGGCCAGACCTGGAAGGCCACGTCCACCAGGGCGGTCATGCCGAAGACCCACTTGATGAGGGGCATGAGCGCGAGCTGCAGCACGGTGATGCCGTTGCTCAGCACGAAGAAGACGACGAACTGCGCGGTCCCCGGTCGCTTCTCGGAGAACCGGCGCCAGGCGTCGCGGAGGCGGGTGAACATGGGTCTTCCCTTCGAGCGGGTCAGGCGTCGCCGCGGAGGGTCCGCGCGGTTCGACGGTCGGCACGGCGGTTGCGGACGAAGCCGCGCAGGACGGCGCCGGTGCCGCGGAAGAAGTGGCCGTTGACGATGCGGACGATGCCGTCGACCATCGCGGCGTCGACCAGGCCGCCGGTCATCTTCCCGATGGCCCGGAACGGCATGTTGAGCAGGAACAGGATGTTGAGGTCCGGCGTCCCCTTGCGGTCCGCGGCGTCGCGCCGCCAGGACAGGATCCGGAACGCGAGGCGGGCGAGCGGCGAGCGCGCGTCCGCGAGGCGCGAGAGCGGGTCGTTCACGCCCAGGGGACCGGACCAGGCCGCCGTCGGGACGGGGCGGCCCAGGAGCGCCGCGAACTGGGCGTCCGACACGTCGTGGACCCGCCCGGTGCGGTACGGCTCCGGCAGGTCGTCCTCGGTGCGGGGCGGCACCGTGCCGGCGAGCTCGACCGTCGCCCCGAGCGGCAGGTCGTCCACGTGCGAGCCGACCAGCACCGACCACGCGCCCTGCTCGACCTGCCACGCGCCCGTCTCGACGTCCCAGTGCCGGAACGCCGCGTCCCCGAGGGGCACGGTGACCGTGCGCGACTCGCCGGGCGCGAGCTCGACGCGCGCGAAGCCCGCGAGCGTGCGGACCGGGCGGTGGACCCCCGGCGTCTCGCGGCGCACGTAGACCTGCACGACGTCGGCCCCGGCGACCGTCCCGGTGTTCGTCACCGTCACGGTCGCGGTGACCGTCGCAGCATCCGTCGCGGTACCCGTCGCAGTACCCGTCGCAGGGCTGCTGTCGACCACGAGGCCCGAGTGCGCGAACGTCGTGTACGACAGACCGAACCCGAACGGGAACGCCACGGGGACGTCGGCGCTCGTGTAGTACCGGTAGCCGACGTACAGACCCTCGCGGTAGACCGCGGTGCGCCCGGTCGCGGGGAACGACCCGGCGGTCGGGGTGTCCGCGAGCCGCACCGGCAGCGTCTCCGCGAGCCGCCCGGAGGGGTTGACGACGCCCGTGAGCACGTCGAGGATCCCTCCGGCCCCGGCCTGCCCGGAGAGGTAGCCGTGCACGAGCGCGCGGGCCGAGCCGAGCCACGGGGTGGAGATCGCCCCGCCGCCGGCCAGCACCACGACCGTGGCGGGGTTCGCCGCGGCGACCGCCTGGAGCACCTCGACCTGCGCCCGGTGCAGCGCGAGCGTCGAGCGGTCCAGGCCCTCCGACTCCGCGATCTCGTCCAGGCCGAGGAAGAGGAGCACGACGTCGGCGCCGCGCGCGGCCTCGACGGCCTCGTCGCGCAGCGCGGCGTCGGGCGTGCCGTCGCGGTGGAAGCCGGGGGCGAACGACGTCAGGTCGAGGCCCGAGCCCCCGATCACGTCGAGCACGCTGTCGAGGCGGGTCGGGTTCACCGCGGAGGAGCCGGAGCCCTGGTAGCGCGGGGTGCGCGCGAAGTCGCCGACGACCGCGACCCGGGTCCCCGCGGCGAGCGGCAGGATCGCGTCCTCGTTCTTGAGCAGCACCGCCGAGCGCGCCGCGACCTCGCGGGCGAGCGCGTGGTGCGCGTCGACGCCCACGGCAGGGGCGGTGCCGGGCTCGCGGGCCGCGGCGACGAGGCGCAGCACCTCGTCGGCGCGCGCGTCGAGGTCGGCCTCGTCGAGGCGTCCGGACCGCACCGCGTCCACGAGCTGGCGCGCCGAGCCGAGCCCGGCCGCGGGCATCTCGAGCGTCCCGCCCGCCGCGGCGGCGGCGACGACGTCGTTCGACCCGCCCCAGTCGGAGACGACGGCGCCGTCGAAGCCCCACTCGCGGCGCAGCACCTGCGTGAGGAGAAACGGGTCCTCGTGGGCGTACACGCCGTTGACGAGGTTGTATGAGGACATGACCGTCCGGGGGCTGGCCTCCGCGACCACGATCCCGAACGCCGTGAGGTAGACCTCCCGCAGCGTGCGCTCGTCGACCACGGAGTCCGAGACCATGCGGCGCAGCTCCTGGGAGTTCACCGCGAAGTGCTTGGGGCACGCGGCGACGCCGCGGGACTGGATCCCGCGCACGTACCCGGCGGCCATCCGGCCCGCGAGCAGCGGGTCCTCGGAGAAGTACTCGAAGTTGCGCCCGCCGAGCGGCGACCGCTTGATGTTGAGGCCCGGCCCGAGCAGCACGTCCACGTCCTGCGCCGCGGCCTCGCCGCCGAGCGCGGCGCCCACGCGCTCGGCCAGGTCGACGTCCCACGTGTTCGCCACGGCGGCGGCCGTCGGGAAGCACGTGGCCTCCTGCGAGGCCGCGATGCCGAGGTGGTCGGCGGCGCCGAGCTGCTTGCGCACGCCGTGCGGACCGTCGGCCAGCCAGAGCGAGCGGACGCCGAGCCGCGGGACGTCGTGCGTCTCCCACACGGACTTCCCCGTCAGGAGCGCGGCCTTCTCCAGGAGGGTCAGGCTCGCGGTCGGGACGACGCCGGTCGTCGCGGTCGTCGTGCTCGGTGCCGAGGCCGTCTCGCCGGCCGCGGCGGTGGTCTCGCCGTGGAGCTGCACGGTGCTCTCCTTGCGTGGTCGTGGGGTCGTGCGGGTCTGTCCGAGCGGTCTGCGGGCAGGGCGGGGCCGGCCGTCGGCGGTGCGTCGGCGACGGCGCCGCTCGGGACGTGCGGGGCGGGGACCCGGTGCCGGACGGCGGTCCGGGGCCCCGGCGTCGGGCCGGCGGTGGTGGGCGCCACCGGCCCGACGGCGCCGGGTGCCGTGGCCCCGGGCGGTCGCCCGCCCGGGGGTCACGGTCACCGGCTACCGGGCGGCGGGGACCGCCGGCTCGGAGGTGGGGGCCGGGGCCGCCTCGCTCGCCGCCCGGTGGCGGCGGACCCGGCGGGTCACGAGGAACGCGCCGGCCAGGACGAGCAGCCCGAGGAGGACCGACACGCCGATCTGGACGTAGACCCACGTGGGCGGCGTGTAGGTGACCGTCGCGCCGGGGGCGAGCCCGTTCATGGCGTTCGAGTTGGCCACGGTGAACAGGATGTTGTGGGTCGCGTTCCGGATGTCCGTGACCGCCTTCG
This sequence comes from Cellulosimicrobium cellulans, assembly GCF_016907755.1. Taxonomy (NCBI): domain Bacteria; kingdom Bacillati; phylum Actinomycetota; class Actinomycetes; order Micrococcales; family Promicromonosporaceae; genus Cellulosimicrobium; species Cellulosimicrobium cellulans. The sequence goes on along the minus strand of NZ_JAFBCN010000001.1, from coordinate 732,737 downwards.
CGGACGTCGTGTCACCGAACGACTTCGACGGCTGGAAGGTGAGCGTCAGGTCCGTGCCCCCGTCGAGGCCCTCGTTGGGGTTCATGTACGGGTACAGGTTGAAGTCCGTGATCGCGAAGCCCTCGAAGCCCCACTCGCCGCGCAGGACGTCCGTCATGAGCGGCTTCGAGCCACCCGTCCACGTGGCGCCGATCCGGTTGAACGAGCTCATGATGCCGAGCGCCCCGACCGTCGTCTCCTCGATCGTGCCCTCGTCGTCCGCGACGTACCGGACGTCCAGGGTGACGTCCTTGATCGCGAGCTCGAACGGCTTGAGGTAGAGCTCGCGGATCGTCTGCTCGGTCGCCCAGGTCGCGGGGCCGTTGTCGACGCGGTTCGTCTCCTGCTCGTTGAGCGCGAAGTGCTTGAGCATCGTGTAGACGCCCTTGCTCGCGGCGCCGTTCGACACGGCGGCGGCCATCTGGCCCGAGAGGAGCGGGTCCTCCGAGTAGTACTCGAAGTTGCGGCCGCCGAACGGCGAGCGGTGCAGGTTCACCGCCGGCGCGTACCAGCCGTTGAGGCCCTTCTGGAGCGCCTCCTCGCCGATCATCGTGCCCATCGCGGTGCCGAGGTCGACGTCCCACGTCTGCGCGATGAGGACCTCGGACGGGTACGCGACGCCGTTGATCGACGAGTTGATGAAGGACGAGAAGCCCGCCGGGCCGTCCGGCTCGACCGTCTGCGGCTTGGCGATCGAGGCGATCGCGGCCGTCTGGTAGGCGCCGTTCAGCAGCATGTCCGTCATGTCGCCGACCGTCAGGGAGTCGAGCAGCTCGTCCCACTGCGGGTCGTCCTTGGGCAGCCCGCGCAGGTCGACGAGCGTCAGGTCGGAGCGCTCGCCCGTCGTCGGCATCTCGCCGTCGAACGCGGCGGCCTCGGCGTCGTAGTCCCAGGCGGCGAAGCCGTCCTGCGTGGCCTCGTCCGCGACCGACTGCTCGGCCGTCGGGGCCTGCGGGAACGTGCCCGCGAAGTCGGCGCGGGACATCGGCACGACGGTGCCGGCGCCGCCCTCGGCGCTGAAGCGCGCCGAGACGTCGTCGAACCGGTTGGTCACCTCGGCGCGGTCCGTCGCGCGGTGGTCCTCGCCCGCGTACACGACGTCGGACGCGACCGGGTAGGTGATCGGCGCGGTGCCCGCCGCGACGGTGTGGGAGTCGGTGCGCAGGCTGATCGTGTAGTCGCCCGCCTCCAGCACGTACGCCTTCTCGCCCAGGTGGTCGTAGGACGCCATGTCCTCGACGGCGATCTCCAGGGTCACGGTCTCGCTCGCGCCCGGCTCGATCACGCCCGTCTTGGCGAAGTCGCCCAGGACGACCTCGGACTTCTCGATGCCGCCCGGCGTGTACGGCGCGGTGTAGTAGAGCTCGACCACGTCGCGGCCCGCGACGGCGCCGGTGTTCGTGACCTCGACCGTGACCGCCACGGTCCCGTCGACGTCGCCCGCCTCCGTGCCCGTGACGGCCCAGGCGAAGTCGGTGTAGCTGAGGCCGTACCCGAACGGGTAGACCACGGCGTCGTCGTAGTCGACGAAGCCCTCGGCCGCCGCGGTCTCGTAGTACCGGTACCCGACGTAGATGCCCTCGGTGTAGTCGACGAAGGGCGCGTTGCTCGTGACGGTCGCGTTGGACGTCGCCTTCTCGACCGTCGAGACCGGGTAGGACGCGTCGATGTTCGAGTAGAAGAAGCTGCCGAAGTTCGCGAACGTCGGGTCGGCGGTGAAGTCCGCGGCCCAGACGTCGGTCGTGCGGCCGGACGGGTTGACCTCGCCCGTGAGGATCGTGCCCAGGGAGTTGAAGCCGGTGGCGCCGGGCGAGCCCGCGAGCAGGATCGCGTCGACCGCGGGGTCGGCCTGCAGCTCGCCGAGCTCGAGGGTCGTGGACGCGTTGACGACCACGACGACCGTGTCGAAGCTCGCCGTCGCGAGCGCGATGAGGTCCTTCTCGTCCTTGTTGAGCTCGAGCTGGTGCTGGCCGGGCTCAGCGTTGTCGTCCCAACCCGTCATGTCGCGCGTGAGGTCGCCGCCCTCGCCGCCGGGGCGGCCGATCGTGACGATCGCGGCGTCGCCGAACTCGGCGAACGTCCCGGACTGCGCCTCGTAGTCGCCGACGGGCAGCTCGCCGATCGTGTAGCTCGACGCGTCGGGGTTGTCCATCTCGATGTGGCCGCGCGGGTTCTCCGCCGCGAACGCCTCGATCGTGGCGTAGACGTCGCCGTTGACCGTGAGGCCCGCGTTCTCGAGGCCGCCCCGGACGGTCACCGCGGAGTTGGTGTCGACCGATCCGGAGCCCGAGCCGCCGAACACCGGGTCCGCGGACGCGCGACCCAGCATGGTCACGCGGGCGTCCGCGGCGAGGGGCAGCGCGCCGGCCTCGTTCTTCGCGAGGACGATGCCGCCGGCGGCGATCTCCTCGACGAGCGCCTTCGCGGCCTCGTCCACGGACTCCTGGCTGTCGTGCTCGGCCGTGTAGTACTCGGTGTCCCAGCCCGAGGACTCCTCGGAGTTGGTGAACGTGTAGGTACCGGACCCGAGCTGGGACGCGACCCAGCCGCCCGCGACGTTGAGCGCGACGTTCGCGACGACGACGAGCACGGTCACCGTCGCGAGCACGGGTACCCAGATCCACAGGAACTTCTTGTTCGACATCGGCGTCCTGCCACCGTCGGCGTTCTTCGCCCTGGCGTTCACTGCATTCCTCCTCGAGTGCGGGCCCGTTCCTCAGGCTAGGAGCGGGGTTCGGCGCCGCCCGCCGCGGCTGCACGATCGGTCGTTTCTGCGGCACGGACAGTCGTCGTCGTGCCCGACCCGTGTCGTTTCGTGCCCTGGGTGGTGCCTCGTCCGTCCGACGATCCGCCCGGCGATCCGCCCGAGCGGCCCGCCGGAGGGACGAGGCACGGGTGGGCTACTTCCCGGCCGGGGTGATGGTGCCGTCCTGGTCGATCTGCCAGGTCTCGCCGGTCGCGGCGGAGTCGGCCTCGATCGTGTACTCGCCGTCCTTGATGTCGATCGTGCCCTGGACGCGCGAGGCGGCGTCCGAGGGAACGAAGGGCACCACGAGGAGGCCGTACTTCACGGTCGGCTCCTTGACGTCGCTGGCGAGCATGATCTGCGCCCAGCTGTCGTCCTCGGCCAGCGCGTCGGCGACCGCCGTGCGCGCGTTCTCGAGGTCGGTCGCCACGTCGACGTCGGCCGACTCGCTCTCCGACGAGGACCCGCCGGCGGAGTCGTCCCCGCTCCCGCACGCCGTCAGCCCGAAGGCCCCCGTGACGGCGACGAGCAGCCCGATCCCCGTGGTCAACGCCTTGTTCCGCTTCACTTCCTGCTCCTTGGTTCGTTCGCGCCGCGGGCCCACCCCGCGGCCTGGTCGGGCGGACGGCGCCGTGCGGGCGCCGCCTGCCCGGGCGGGCGGCCGCTCGTGCGACCGCCCGCCCGTGCGGTCCGTCAGTCCGTGATCGGCCCGCTGAAGTTCAGGCCGAAGCCGAACGCGTACGCGTTGCCCGCCGCGTCGGTGTAGGGCTCCGCGTCCTCGCCGACGTCCTCGAGCTGCTTCTCGACCGCGTCCATCGACGCGGGGAAGCCGATCGGCAGCCGGCCCTGCGTCTCGTGCAGGCCGAGGGCCGACTCGATGAGCGCCTGGTCGCTGACCCCGAAGCCGACGAGGATCGCGTCGGACCGCGACTCGAACTCGGCCGGGATCGTCGGGTTCGTCGCCTTGAGGACGGTGATCACCGGGATGTCCTTGCCCGACGCCTCGACGGCCGCGAGCGCCCGGTCGAACGCGTCGAGGTCCGACTCGTTCGCGATCCGCGAGGTCTTGCCGTAGTAGGACCGGTTCTCCTGCGTCCCGTCCGGGAGCAGGTCGCCGGAGATCGACGTCTGACGCACGTTCGCGCCGTCCGCGGTGTACGGGCGGTACTGCAGCGACAGCGGGTACCACTCGCCGGTCTCGCTGTCGTGGCCGGCCTGCGAGAACGGGTTGCCGTTGTTGGGGCTCTTCATGCCCACGAGCACGAGGTCGACGTCGGACAGGTCCGGCGCGGTGTAGCTCGTGACCTTGCCGTCGGCGTCGGTCACGGCCTCGTCGGTGACGACCTTCCCGAAGTACTCCTCGGCGGTCTCCTGCGTGATGCCGGGCCCCTCGGTGTACTCGCCCGGGCCGAACACGCCCGCGAAGCCGGTGTCGTAGGAGCGCGGGACGTAGACCGTCTTGTCCTTCCACGCCTCGGCGTCCGAGGCCGCGACGGTCCCGTCGTTCTTCAGCATGACGACGGAGTCGAGCTGCGCCTCGTAGCCGGCGTCGACCTTGTCCTCGCTGCCGACCGTCGCCGTGGAGGCGTCGAGGTCGAGGTACGCGTCCTCGTACAGGCCCGGCTGGAACAGCATGGTGAGGATGCGCGCGCCGGACTCGCGGAAGCGGGTGTCGGCGTCGACGTCGTTCGTGCCCGCCTCGAAGTCCTGCTGCCACAGGTCGTGGGCCGCCAGGACGGGCTCGACGGCGTTGTTGCCGCCGAACATGTCCACGCCGTTCTTGAGGATCGCGTAGTGGCGCTCCTCGACCGTGAGGTCCTCGACGCCCCACGACGTCCCGATCATCGCGTCGGGGTCCGTGGTGCCGCCGGCGGTGACGCCCCAGTCCGTGACGACGACGCCGCCGTAGCCGTTGTCGTCGCGCAGGATGCTCAGGCGCTTCGAGTCGTAGGCCGAGCCGACGCGCTCGCCGAACAGCGGCTGCCCCTCGCCGTCCAGCGCGATCGAGTAGGCGGACATGACCGCCGCCGCGTCGAGCGCGCCGACGAACGGCTCGGTGTGCTGGTCGAAGTTGCCGCCCGGGTACACGCCGTACTTGCCCGCGGTCGTGTGGGACTCGCGGCCGCCCTCGCCGGGCCCGTCGCCGGCCCAGTGCTTGATCATCGCGTTGACCGACTCGGTCCCCCAGCCCTCCTGGCCCGGGGTGCCCTGGAAGCCGCTCACGTAGGCCTGGGCCATCTCGGTGCTGAGGGCGACGTCCTCGCCGAACGTGCCGTCCACGCGCAGCCAGCGCGGCTCGGTCGCGAGGTCGATCTGCGGGCTGAGCGCCGTGGCGATGCCCAGCGCGCGGTACTCGGCCGACGCCGCCTCACCGAACTTCTGCGTCTGCTCCGCGTCGAACGTCGCCGCGAGGCCGAGGTTGGACGGCCACCGGGAGATGTCGCCCGAGGCGTTGTAGTCCGACGCGCCGGCCGTCGAGCGCGGGTCGGAGCTGAAGTTCACCGGCACGTAGGGCTCGTCCGCGGTCGCGAGCGACTCGGCGAAGGCCTGCATCTGGTTGGACCAGGTGACGTTGGCCTCGACGTCGTTGGGGCCGGCGTTGAGCACGTTGCGCAGGTGGGAGTCGGTCAGGTACTCCTTCTGCGCGTCGGTCAGCCCGTCCGCGGGCGACCGCTCGTGCGAGCTGAACAGCATGAGGCCGGCGATCTGCTCGATCGTCAGCTCCTCGGACAGCGCCGCGGCGCGGTCCTGCGCGCTCTCGCGCCAGTCCTCCCAGGTGTCGAGCGTCCCGTTCGCGTTCATGTCCTTGAACGCGAGCTTCTGGCCGTCGACCTCCTCGGTCAGCAGCTCGACGGCGCTGTCCGCACCGTACGAGAGCGTGGGGCCGTCACCCGGGTTGTCGACGACCACGAAGGCCGTGGTCCCGTCGGTGACCTCCCGCGTGGTGAACGCGTCCGACGCGCTCTCCTTGTCCGGGGTGCCGGCCGTGCACCCTGCGGTGGCCACGAGGGCCAGGCCCGCGAGCGCCGCCGCTCCCCGGACGCGTGCCGCCCTGCCGTCGAGCTTTCCCGCCGTTGTCGTTGTCTTCATCGACCTTCCCTTGTCGTCTCCGCGCTCGTCGGCCACCGCGCCGTCCCCGCCGCCCCACCCGGGGCACGTGCGTGGCTGACGAGCTCTGCGAACCCGTCGAGGCCCGGGACGTCGTGGTCCTGAGCCGCGCCGCCACGCTATGGACGGCGCGGGCGGCCCGGGCGGCCCGGTGCACGAACCGTCGCTTTGCGTGCACGATCGGTCGGCGAGGTCACGACGGGGTCACGGCGCGGGGGTCGGAAGTCCCGTCGGGTCGGCCCGGAAGGTCTACGCGGTGGTGGCCCCCGACGTGACCGACCGGCGTGCGGCGGCGGTGGGCGGACGGTCCTGCGGCAGGGGGAGCAGCACGCGGAGCAGGAACCATCGGTCCTCGGTGTTGACCGTCATGGAGCCGCCGTACTTCTCCGCGGTGTACCGGATGGACTTGAGCCCGTACCCGTGCCGGGTCCTGTCGGCACGCCGCGTGACGATGTCGCCGCCCTCGGTGTGGAGCTCGCCGGAGAAGTAGTTCTCCACCGTCAGCAGCACGAACCGGTCGCGCGCGTAGACGGCGACCTTGATGATCCGCTGCTCCGGGTCGGGCACCGCCATGACGCCGTCGATCGCGTTGTCCAGCGCGTTGCCGAACACGGCGGCGACGTCCATCGCGGACATGAAGTCGAGCAGCGCGCCGTCGACCACGCACGTGAGGTCGATGTCGCGCTCGGCGCACTCCTGGCTCTTCGTCGTGAGGATGACGTCGAGCACCCCGTTCCCGGTGTCCGCCTGCCGGGCGTGGCCGGAGATGCTGGCCTCCAGGTCGTCCAGGTAGGACGCCCGCCGGCGCGGGTCCACCTCGGCCCGGATCACGCCGATCTGGTGCTTGAGGTCGTGGTACTTGCGGTGGACGATCTTCATGTTCCGCTTGGACTGGAGGTACTGCTCGTGCTGGCGGCGGAGCATCTCGTCGATCGCCCGCACCTCGGACCGCGCCTGGTGCTGGAGCCGCTGTCCCTGCTGCGCGTACAGCGCCACGAACCCGCACAGGTCCACGAGCGTGCGGATGTAGAAGATCTCCAGCCCGAGGCGCCCGCTGAACGGGGTGTTGGCGTTGAGGAAGCTGATGTTGCTCATGAAGAACGTCACGAGCGCGATCGCGACGGCCGACGCGAGCTCGCCGACCGTGACGTCGAGCTCCTGGTCGGGGCGGAAGTGCCGGGACTCGACGACGTACGCGACCCCGTACCCGACCGCGTAGACGAGGACGAAGAACGCGACCTGCCACGCCGTCCCCGGCCGGCCCTCGGGCAGGAAGAAGAAGCAGTGGACCTGCCAGTGCAGGGCCGCCACGAGCTCGGCGAGCACGAGCGCGCGGGCCGCGAAGTACCCCGCGTCCCGCGCCGAGACACGCGCCGCCGCGACGATGAACCCGTACATGCACGCGACCGCGGCCGCCATGCCCACGGTCCAGAGCTGCCGCGGGAGCAGGTCGGCGAGGGCCTGCACGCCGACCTGCGCGCCGAGCGCTGCGGCGGCGAGCAGGACGAGCCGCGGGCGAGGCAGCCGCGGTCGCCGCAGGAGCACGTAGACGAGGCACGCGAGCCACTCGGCCAGCCCGGTCAGCGCACGCGGGATGTCCGGCAGGGTCTCCAGGATCGAGGCCGCCTGGGTCATGCGCGCCGCTCCCCGAGGTAGTCGGTCAGCGCCGCGAGGAACGCCTTCTTGCGGGCACGGCTGATGAGCAGGTCGTGCCCGCCGACCAGGAGCACGCTGCTGCCCTGGATGGCCAGCACGTGCCGCAGGTTCACGAGGTAGCCGCTGTTGCTCCGGAAGAAGTCCTTGCCCTCGAGCTGCGCCTCGAGCGCCTTGAGCGGCCCGACCACGGAGTGCCGTCCGTCGACGGTGTGCACGGTCGTGCGGTGCTTGGCGCTCTCGAGGAAGACGATGTCGTCGGTCGCGACGCGCGCGAGCCCGCCGTCGACCGCGAGCAGCAGGTAGTCGGCCGACCGCCGTCGGATCCGCGCGACCGAGCGCTTGAGCTCCTGCGAGAACGCGAAGTACCGCAGCGGCTTGAGCATGTAGCTCAGCGCGTCGACCTCGTAGCCCTTGATCGCGTGCTGCGTCATGTTGGTGATGAAGATCAGCACGACGTCGGCGTCGACCTGCCGGATGCGGTGGGCGGCGCTGAACCCGTCCAGGTGCGGCATCTCGACGTCGAGCAGCAGGATGTCGAAGTCCGGCCGGTACCCGGCGACGACCTGCGCGCCGTCCGTGAACATCGCGACGGCGAACTGTTCGTCGTGCTCGCTCTCGTACCGTCGCAGGTACTCCACGAGCAGCGCGCTGCTCGCGGGGTCGTCCTCCACGATGCCGATCCTGATCACGATGCCGTTCTCCAGGGACTACGCCCCCCGGGCGTGCCCGCGCCGACCGGACACTGCCGTGTGCCGTCGCGACCCGCCCTGCTCTTCCGTTGCCGATTCGCCCGCCGACACGCGGCGGGCCCCGATCATTATGGGCCACGCGGCGCAAAAACGGGCCAGGCGGTAGGGATTGATCGTCAGCGGAGGTCGCGCACGTACGCCGCAGCGCCGTCGTACGCGGCGATCCGGCGCTCGTAGTACGTCGCGATGATGAGCAGCAGGCCACCGGCCGCGGCGAGCGTGAGCATCCACGGACCGGCGGAGATGCGCGTGCCGAGCTGGGACACGAACACGACGAGGATCTCGACCGGCAGCACCGCGACGCCCAGCAGGAACGGCGCGGCGAGGTGCTTGCGCGTCCCGACGAGCACCGCCGCCAGCGCGAGCACGACGACGAGCACGGCCCGCCACGTGCGCGCGTCGGTGTACGTCGCGAGGACCGACGGCCCGAGGAGCGCGAGGAGGCCCGGGGCGAGCGTCCGCCACGAACCGACGAACCCGACGGGCCACCCGGCGAGGATCGGCGTCGCGCGCGCCGGAGCTCCGCCGGGGGCCGGGTCGGCGTGGCTGCTCCCCGGGCTGCCCGGACCGGCCAGAGCACCGGGATCGCCGCCCGCCGTGCCGCGCACCGCCGTCGTGCCGGCCGCGAGCGCGAGGTACCCCGCGACGAGCAGGCCCGCGCCGAGCGGGAGCGAGAAGACCTCGACGCGGAGCTCGCGCGGCCACCACGCGCCGATCGCGGCGACGAGCGCGAGCGACCACGTGAACCAGGCGGGCGGGAGGTCGAGCCGACCGCGGACCGCGCGCCGCACCCCGACCACGAGGAGCGCGAGCAGGGCCACCTCGACGAGCCAGACCGTCGCGATGACGCCCCACACCGGCCGGACGTTCGCGACGGTCCCCACCACCACGAGGGTCGCGGCGGGCGCCACGGCCCAGCGGCGCGCGACGGCGGCACCCCGGCCCCGGCCCCGCGGAGCCACCCGGGCGGCGACGAGGCCCGCCCCGAGCGCGACCCCGCCCGCGGCGAGCGCCCAGGCGAACCCGAGCACGAACACCGCGCCGCCGCCTGGCGCGTGCGCAACGTGGAGCGACTCGACGGTCCCGCCGGTCGCCGCCAGCACCCCCGCGCCGGCGAGCCGCAGGGCCGCGGCGCGTCGCCACCCGCCCTCGCCCGCGCCGGTCCCGCGGCCCAGCAGCACCGCGGCGAGGACGCACCCGGCCCCGGCCACGACGAGGAGCGGCGCCCGGACGTCGCCCGCGCCCGGTGCCGCGCCCAGGGCGAGCACGGACGGCACGACGAGCAGCACCAGGCCCGCGCTCGCGAGCTCCCACCAGCGGCGCGACCGCCGGGCGAGCAGCGCCCCCGTCACGAGGGCCGCGAGCGCCGGCGGCGCCGTGTATGCCTCGACGAGGCCGACGTCCGCGGCGGCGAGCGCGGTCCACAGCGCGGCGGTCCCCAGGGCGGCGGCGAGCCACCACTCCGCGCGCCGGTCCCGGTCGCGCGCGGCGAGCCCCGCGCCCACGGCGAGCAGGAGCAGCACCGCGACCGCGACCGTGGGCCCGGCGGCGGGGCGCCCGAACGCGAGCCCGACGGCGATCGCCCCCGTGAGCGCGGCGCTCGCCTCGACGGCGACGCGCCCGGCGGCCAGGTGGATCCGGGCCGTGACCGGGCGGGCCGCGGCGAGCGCCGTCGCCACGAGCAGCGCGACGACCGGCAGCACGACGGGCGACCCGCTGCCCGGCAGGAGGAGGGCGCCCGCGCTGACGACGGCGACGGCCGCCGTCGGCAGGACGAGCGCCGCGGCGAGCACGCGCAGCGCGGTGACCGACCCGGGCCGCCGCGAGCCGACGAGCACGACCTCGAGCGCGAGCATCGCGGCGCACGCGGCGACGGACCACCAGCTGCGCTCGTCGACGACGGTGAGGACGCCGAGGCCGAAGGGCACCGCGGTCACGCCGAGCACGGCCCACCACGACTCCCGGTCGACTCGCGGGACGAGCGTCACCGCGAGCGCAGCGAGCGAGGCGACGCCGGAGACCGCGCACAGGACCGCGACCGTCCCGGCGCCGCTCCACGCGAGCGTCACGCCGAGCACGAGCAGCGCGTAGCCGTAGGCGGTGCCGACGAGCGGGGCGTGCAGACCGCGCGGCGCGGCCGCCCGGGCCGCGAGCAAGAGCACGCCGACGACCACGGCGCCGGCCGTCGCGGTCGGGCGCGCGACCCACGAGCCGGCCACGAGGAGCAGGACGGAGGCGATCGTGCCCGCGACGGCGGCCGCGCGCCAGACCCGTGCCTCGGCCCGACCGACCGGGACGACACCGTGCCGCAGGACGGCGCGCGGGGCGGGGAGCACCCCGGCGACCGGGCGCAGGGCACGACCGAGCCCTCGTCGGACGGCGCGGACGATCACGCCCGGCGCGGCGCCACCGGCGCCGACCCCCGGGTCGCCGGCCCCGGCCGTCAGGCCCGTGCGGTGCCCGTCGGGCAGAGCGGTCGTGACGGGCCGGGCGGTCACGACGACGAGCAGGGCCGCGAGCAGCGCGAGCAGCAGGAGCGAGGTGACGCCCGCGAGGCGGGGGTCCAGCACGAGCGCGACGACGAGGGCGAGCAGCACCCACGGCCCGAGCGCGCGCCCGGTCCGCACGACCGGGGCGGCGCCGAGCCGCCGCGCACCTGCCAGGCGCGGGAAGCGCACGGGGGACGGCGTGCGCAGCGGGAGCCGGGAGGCGACGAGCAGGACGACGAGCGCGGACAGCAGGCCGACGAGCGTCCCGTCGAGCAGCGCGGCGCCGGCCGTGCCGCCCCGGACGCCCTCGCCCCACAGGCCGGCGGAGAAGACGCCGACGCCGAGCGGCGCGTCGTCCAGGGCCGCGGCGGTCCCGGCGGTGCCGGTCACGAGGACCTCGGCCGCGCGCACCCCCGCGACGGCCAGCGCGGGCCCCGCCCCGACGAGGGCGACGAGCGCGCCGCCGAGGAGGGCGTCCGACCGTCCGACCGCCGGGACCGGGGAGCCGAGCACCCCGGACACCACGCGCGGCGAGGTGAGCACCAGGACGAGGAGCCACGTGACGGCGGCGAGCACGGGGACCAGGCCCAGCCAGGCGACGTCGCCCCCGGTGCCGAGCAGCGCCCCCGCGAGGACGGCCGACGCACCGCCGACCGCGTACCAGCGCCGCTCGCGCGTCGCGACGCGCAGGAGCGTGGCCGCGAGCGCCGCGCCGAAGGCGACCAGGGCGGCCCCCGCGCCGGTCGGGAGCCCCGGCGGGGCGGCGACCGTGAGCCCGACGACCACCGCGAGGGGCACCGCGACCGTGCGCACGACGCCGAGCAGCGCCCGCTCGCCCCGCAGGGCGCTGCCGACCCGCGCGCCGGAGCGCGCCGCGACGGGCGCGGCGAGCGCCGTGAGGCACGCCGTCGCGAGGAGGGCGACCGCCCAGCCCCAGGGCGCCCCCGCGGCGGGCGCCGCGGCGAGCGGGACGAGCGGCCCGAGCACGACGGCGCTCGTCACCCACGCTCGGACGCGCGCCCGGTCCCCGACGACACCGAGGCCCGCGACAACTGCGGCGAGCAGCGACGCGCGCGCCACCGCGGTGCCGACGGCGCCGAGCCCCCACGCGCTCAGCGCGAGCTCGACGTCCACGACCGCGAGCACGACGGCGAGCGCCGCGACGGCCTCGGCGGACGAGCGCAGGCCGCGCGACCGCAGGAGCACCGCGGCCCCGACCGTGAGCACGGTGACGACCCCGGTCACCAGGGCGCGCAGGGCGAGGTCGTCGGCGAAGGTGAAGAACACGAAGACGACCGTCGCGACGGCGAGGAGACCCGCCCCCGCCCCGGCGAGCACCGGCTGGAGTCCCACCGAGCGCGACGGCGCCGCGCCCGGGACGACGACGGCACGCGACCCCGCGGGTGCGGGCGAGACCGGCCCGGCCGTCGCGGGCGACCCGGGCGCCGAGGGACGGACGGGCACCGGACGCCGGGGGCCGGCCGCGGTCCCGGCCACCGGCGCGACGACCGGCGGGCGCGGGCCCGCCTGGCCGCGGCCGCTCGGGTCGAGCGGGCGCATCGCGCGCGGCGGACCGGCGGGGACCGCGCGCGCACCGGGCGGCGCCGTGACGGCCGCGCGGGCCGCCCACGCGGCGGCCTCGGGCTGGGCCGCGCGCAGGGCGTCGAGGGCGACCTGGCGGCGCGAGAGCGCGTCGGCCGCCTCGCTCGACGCCGCGGCGACCTCGAACGCGAGCGGGCCGGTGAGGTCGAGCAGGCACCGTTCGCAGCGGGACGACCGCAGCGTCGCGGCGCACGCGGGGCAGGAACGCGTCTCGGGCAGCCGCGCCAGCGCGACGTCGACCCACGGCTCTCTCATGACGGACATCCTGGCGAACCTGTGAGGCTCCTGGGGACGCGTCCACAGGGGGTCGCGTGGCGGTCCGGTGAAGGCTCCCGGCCTGCGTCGTCCCGGGCGTCCGCCCGTCAGCCGCCGAGGCCGGTGACGAGCGCGCGCGTGAGCGGCGCGTCCACGCCCGCGCGGTCGGCGGCCCGGACGATCGCGCCGCCGATGGCGTCCACCTCGAGCGGGCGCCCGGCCTCGGCGTCCCGCAGCATCGACGACTTGGCCTCGGGCGCGAACCGGTCGTAGAACGCGAGCGTGCGCGCGGGGTCCGACCGCGCCCCGCTCGCTGCGGCGACCGCCGCGACCTCGCGCACGAGCGCCTCGAGCTCGGCGCGGTGCACGGTCCGCACCTCGCCGATCGGGGCGCGGTGCGTCGTCGTGAGCAGGGCGAACGGGGCGAGGAAGCCGAGCTTGGCCCACATGAGCGCCGTCTCGTCGGGGTGGACGGTGGTCGAGATGCCGGCCCGGTCCAGGAGCGTGCGCACGGCCTCCACCCGCTCGGGCGGGACGCCGCCGGGCGCGAGGTCGACGTCGGTGAACGCGCTCGTGTGCTCGATCTCGCCGGGAGCGACGCGCGTCGACTCGACGCGGATCGTCGCGGGGAGCACGCGCTCGGCCCCGTACCGCGCGCGCAGCACGTCGAGGTGGTCGAGCCCGTTGAGGAACGGGACGACGACGCCGTCGCCGAGCACCTCGGGCGGCACGCGGTCGAGCGCGTCGGCGAGCGCGGTCTGCTTGACCGCCACGAGGACGACGTCGACCGGCTCGTCGAGCCGCGTGGCCGCCCGCGCGGGGACACGGACGTCGCCCACCTGGCGGCTGCGCACGTGCACGCCGTGCTCGGTCAGAGCCGCCGCCGTGGCCTCCCCTGCGAGGAACGTCACGTCGGCCCCGGACCGTGCGAGCAGCGCGCCGACCAGCCCGCCGACCCCGCCCGGTCCCAGCACCGCTGCGTCTCGGCTGCCCCGACCGCCCCGGCCGCTCGTCGTCTCCGTCACCGTCGTCCTCCGGTCGTCCAGGTCGTCCCGTCCGGACGGGCGGGGACGCCCCGTCGTCATGCCGCGGGGACCTCGACCCTACCCACGGGGACGGACGCCACCGACGCGGTGCCGGGCACGGCGAGCGCCGCGATGGCCGTCGTGATGGGGATCGCGAGGACGAGGCCGATCGAGCCGACGAGCGTGCGCACGACCTCCTCCGCGATCTCGCCCGAGGTGAGGCTCGTGGCGAGGTTCTGGTCGGACAGGTAGACCGCCATGAGCAGCGGCAGGGCCGCGCCGACGTAGGCGAACGCGATCGTGTAGACGGTCGAGGCGATGTGGTCGCGCCCGATGCGCATCGCGCGCGCGAACAGCTCGCGCCGGGTCGCGAGCGGCGCGACCGCCCGCAGCTCCCACACCGCCGACGCCTGGGTGATGGTCACGTCGTTGAGCACGCCCATGCCCGCGAGCACGATGCCGCACAGCACGACGCCCTGGATGTCGAGCGAGGGCGCGTACTGCGGGATCCACAGGGACTCCTCCGAGGTGAGCCCCGTGATGTTCGACGCGCCCGAGCCCCACCACCCGAGCACCGCCGTGATGGCCAGCCCGACGAGCGTGCCCAGCAGCGCCGTCGACGTGCGCGCGGTGAAGCCGTGGGCGACGTACAGCACGACGAACATGACGAGCGACGACGTCACGAGCGCGACGCCCAGCGCGTTCTGCCCCGTGAGCAGCGCGGGCAGCGTGAACCACGTGATGACGACGAACGCGCCCGCGAGCCCCGCCAGCGCGGCGAGGCCCCGCCACCGCGCGACGGCCAGCACCACGACGGCGTACGCGATCGCGAGGACCCCGATGGGCAGCCCGCGCTCGAAGTCCATGAACACGTACGGGCTCACGCCCGCCCCGACGGCCTCGGCGATGTAGAGGACGCGGAGCCGGTCGCCCTCGTCGAACCCGTAGGCGACGTACTCGGGCGGCGCGCCGACCGTGATCGCGTCGCCGCCGACGTCCTCGCCGCCCGCACGGGAACCGGCGTCGAGGCGGGCCGGCACCTCGCCCGTCTCCGCGTCGATCGGCCCGGTGACGGTGGCACGCAGCACCGTGCTGCCCTCCGCGGCGACGGGGATGCGGTCCGGCACGTCGGCCGACGCGGGCCACAGCGCGACCAGCCCGGCCAGCGTGACGAGCAGGGCGGGGACGAGGAGCGCCGCGAGCGTGAGGCGCACGCGCCGCGTCGCGGGAGCCGCAGGCCCGTGCGCGTGGCCCTGCGGTTCGGCGCGCGGCCGCCCGGGCTGCTCGCGGCGCTCCCGGCGCCCCGGGACGGGGCCGGACGTCAGGTCGGGGCTCGGCTCGCTCACCCGAGGATGCTGCCACGGCGGGCCGACGGCGCGTGGTGGCACGCGCCGTCGGGCACTACGGGGCGAGCCGGTGCAGGTCCCGGGGGAAGAGCGCGACCTCCCGGACGTTGGGCGCCTCCACGAGGCGGGCGACCCAGCGCTCGAGGCCGATGGCGAAGCCTCCGTGCGGGGGCATCCCGTGGGCGAACGCCTCGAGGTAGGCCTCGTACGGCTCTGTCGTCTCGCCCCGCGCCGCCAGCGCGGCGACGTAGTCCTCGTAGCGGTGCAGCCGCTGCCCGCCCGTCACCAGCTCCAGGCCGCGGAAGAGCAGGTCGAAGCTGTTGCTCCAGCGGGGGTCGTCGGGTTGCGGGTGCGTGTAGAAGGGCCGCTTCCGCATCGGGTAGCCCTCGACCGCGAGGAAGTCGGAGCCGTGGGTCGACCTCGCCCACGCGCCGAGGGCCCGCTCGTGCTCGGGGGCGAGGTCCGGCTCGTCGTCGGCCGCCCCCACGAGGGCGAGCGCGTCACGGAAGTGGATCACCGGGATCTCGGACGGCACGACCGGCAGCGCCGGCCCGAGCCGCTCGACGGCGTCGCCCGCCCCGTCCCGGAGCGCCCCGACCATGCCCGCGAGCACGTCGCGCAGCACGGCCAGGACGTCCCGGTGGTCGCGCACGAAGCCGAGCTCGACGTCCAGGGAGACGTACTCCGCGAGGTGCCGGGCCGTGTCGTGGGGCTCCGCCCGGAAGACCGGCCCGACCTCGTACACGCGCTCGAACACGCCGACCAGCTGCTGCTTGAAGAGCTGCGGGCTCTGGGCGAGGTAGGCGGTGCGACCGAAGTAGTCGACGGGGAAGACGCTCGCGCCGGACTCCGTGGCGGACGCGACGAGCTTGGGGGTCTGGATCTCGGTGAAGCCCGCCACGTCGAGCGTGGCGCGGAACCCGCGCAGGCTCGCGGCAGCGAGCTCCCAGAGGGCCCGCCGGGCCGGGTGCCGCCACGTCACGGCGGCGTGGTCCAGGAGGGTCGGCAGCGCGACGTCGAGGTCGGGGCGCCACAGCTCGACCGGCGGGCGGGTCGCGGGCGCGCCGAGCAGCGTGATCGTCGGCGCGGTGATCTCGACGCCGCCCGGTGCCTGCGCGTTCGCCGTGGCCGTCCCCGTGACCTGGACGGCGGTCTCCTCCGGCGGCAGCCCCTCCGCGGGCACCTCGTGCGGGCGCAGGACGACCTGGGCGAGTCCCGTGCGGTCGCGCAGGACGAGGAAGGACACCGTCGCGAGCTCGCGGCGGCGGTGCACGTGCCCGCTCAGGGTCACCACGCGTCCGGGTGGAGCGGCGGCGACGTCGGCGGCCAGGGTGCGAGCGGGGGCGGGCGGGGCGGGTGGTCTCATGACTCCTCCAGGGAAGGGCAGGCCCTGGAGGTGCGGGCGGGGGCTAGGTCGCGGTGCCACCACACCTTCGTCGACGTCTCGTCGACCTCTCGTCGGTACGCCGTCACGCGCGGGGTGCCGCCGCCGGTGTCGCCACCGGCCGAGGGTCGTCACGCCTCGCGGCCTCCGCGAGCGACGATACCGACCGACCCGCGCACCGACCACCGCATTGCGGTGGTCGGCGAGCGGGTCAGTCGGGCAGCGTCACGTAGCCGCGGCGCACGCCCGCGACGAGGCGGCGCGGGAGGGTGACCTCTCGCCCGTCGACGGAGACGGTCACGAGCTCCGGCACCTGCGCCTTCCACTGCGAGCGGCGGGCGCGGGTGTGGGAGCGGGAGAGCTTGCGCTTGGGCACGGCCATGAGAGGTCCTTCCGGTGGGTGGAGCGCCCAGCCTAGCGCTCTATGAGAATGGTTCTCAAGACGGGTCGAGGGTGGGCCCTCGGACGGCGGTAGCATCCCGAGGGCTGTCCGCCCGTGTGGCGGCACTGCCGCCGTCACACCCGCCACAGCCAGCCACAGAACACCACGAGGAGCCACCATGGCCACGGTCGACTACTTCCTGTCCGGCGACCCCGAGGTCGCCAAGCAGCACCTGCACGCCGCGCTCCAGGAGCAGGGCTTCACCGTCACCACCCGCCCGACGGGCCAGTGGGCCGCCGAGCGCGGGAGCAAGCAGAAGACGTTCTGGCTCGGCGCGTTCGCCGGCAAGGCCCAGCACCTCGTGTTCACGGTCGACTTCATGCTCCACGGCGACCAGCTCGTCGCGCGCATCGACCGCCCGACCGGGCACGGCGCCATGGCCGGCGCGGTCGGCGTGGCCCGCTCGAACAAGGCGTTCTCCGAGGTCGATCAGGCCATCGGCACGCGCCTGACGAACCACGGCATCCTCGCGAACGTCGTCCACGCCTGAGACCGCGGCCGACACAGGTCGCCGAGCACGGGCTTCCTCGCGTTCGAGCACGTCGTTGGTGTCGTTATCGCGCGGATAGCGACATCAACCCCGTGTTCGGCGCGGGGGTGGCACGACGAAGGCCCGGAGCCCCTCGCGGGGTTCCGGGCCTTCGTGCTGCTGACCGGACCGGCAGCGGCCGGTCAGCGAGACGTCACTTGGCGACGGCCTTCTTGAGCAGGCTGCCGGCGCTGATCTTCACGCCGAAGCCGGCCGGGATCGAGATCTCCTCGCCCGTTCGGGGGTTGCGGCCCGTGCGGGCGGCACGCTCGACGCGCTCGACGGACAGGAGGCCCGTGACCTTGACGGCCTCGCCCTTGCCCAGCGACTCGATGAGCACCTCCTGGAAGGCGTTGAGAGCCTTCTCGGCGTCCGCCTTCGACAGGTCGGCCTTGCTGGCGATGGCCGAGACGAGCTCGGACTTGTTGAGCGACATGCGAATCCCTTCTTCGGTTCACGACGCGCGGTGGTCACCACCCGTCGTCACGGTCTCAGTGTGCCAGCCGCGAGGCCGTGCACCGGGGACAACACTAGGGAACACGCGGAGTTTCGCGCGACTTCTCGCGGCCTCCGAGCGTCGCGTGTCTGCGCTCAGCCCTCCTCGTGCTCGTGGTCGTGGTCCTCGTGACCCTCCTCCGCGGGCTCGTCGTGACCGTGCTCGCCCTCCTCGTGGGCGTCGTCGTGCGCGCCCGCCGCGGCCGGCTTCCCGGTGACACCGGCGAGCTCGTTCGGGACGACGTCGAGCTCCGCGGTCTTCCACACCTCGCCGCCGACGTAGTCGACCGCGTGGATCGCGCGGCCGGCCGGGTCGGTGACGTACGCGATGCCGTCCTGGACGAGCAGCGCGGGCCGCGGCTCCTGCCACTCCTCGGGCTCCTCCCAGGCGTCGACGACCGGGATGGAGCGCACGACCGTGCCCGCCTCCGGGTCGATGACGTGCAGCGACCCGTCCGTGCCGAGCACGAGCGCCTCGCCCGCGTCGCCCCGGCCGAGCGAGCGGAAGGTGTAGCTCGCGGGCAGGTCGACGAGGCGGAGGCTCGCGTCGCGCGTGTCGATGAGCGACACGCGGGTCGGCCGCTCCAGCTCGGCGTCGGGGTCGGACTTGTAGTCGCCGAGCACGAACGGCGACGCCTCGCTGCCCGCCTGGTTGCCGATGCGCCCGTAGGCGTCCGGGGCCGCGACCTTGCTGATCGCGCCGCCCGCGACGACGACCGCCCCGTCCTCGCACCCGATCACGACGGCCTCGTCCGCGGCGACGGCCTCGCCGTGCACGCCGGGGCACTGGTCGTTCGCCGCGACCTCGGCGCCCGCGGCGTCGAGGAGGCGGACGCCGGTGCGCGCGTCCTCGGTGCCCTCGGAGACGACGAGCGAGCCGTCGGACAGCTCGACCGCGACGCCGTGGTGTGCCGCGGGGGTCGTCAGGGTGCGCGCGTCGTCGATGCCGTGCGGGTCGGCCACCGCGGCGGAGTCGAGCACGGTGATCTCGCCCGTGCCGTCGTCGAACAGCGCCGTGCGGCCCTCGTGCACGACGACGTGGCCAGGCTTCTCGGCCAAGTACGTCACGTCCGTGAGGACGGGGTCCGCGGTGTAGTAGTGGTCGTGGTCGCCGTGCGGCTCGGCCCAGGTGCCGGCGTCGAGCACCTGGAAGCCGCCCGACGTCGAGACGAGCAGGTGGCGCCCGTCGCCCGCGGGGTTGAGTCGGTTGAAGCCGGGGAGCTCGAGGTCGTCGACGACCTCGAGCGTCGTCGCGTCGAGGACCTGGACGCCGCCGTCGTACGTGATCGCGAGGCGCGGCGTGAGCGCGGCCGCCTCGCTCACGTCGGAGGTGGCCGACGGCGCGGGCTCGGCCGCGTCGCCCTGCTCGCCCTCGGAGCCCGCCCCCTGCGCGCACGCCGCGACGAGCGTGAGCGGGAGGGCGAGGCCGAGCGCGAGGGCGAGCGGGCGCCGTCGGGCCCGTGCCCCGGGAGGGGCGTCACCGGAGGGGGGACTCGCCCCGGCGGGATCGGCGTGGGCGTCGGTCGGGTCGGGTGCGGTGTGGTGCATGCGTGGTCGGCCGCCCGGGGACCCGGTCGGCCGCTCCTCTCCGGTGGTGGTGGGTGCGCGGGTCAGCCCTGACGGGCCTTCCAGCGCGGGTTGGCCTTGTTGATGACGAAGGTCTTGCCGTGGCGGCGCACGACCTTCGCCCCGGGCTTGTCCTTGAGCGAGCGGAGCGAGGCGCGGACCTTCATCGCGCACCCCCGCCCTGCGCGCCGCCGCGGGCGCCGTAGCGCTGGCGGAACTTCTCGACGCGGCCGGCGGTGTCCACGACGCGCTGCGTGCCCGTGTAGAACGGGTGGCTCGCGCTCGAGATCTCGACGTCGACGACGGGGTAGGTGTTCCCGTCCGTCCAGGTCACTGTCTCGCGCGGGACGCCCGGGCCCTGCGGGTGGTCGCCCGCGAGGGTCGAGCGGGTCAGGAACGAGAAGTCGGCGGACTTGTCGCGGTAGACGACGGGCCCGTAGACGGGGTGGATGTCCTTCTTCATGGTGGTCTCCTTGCTGGGCCAGTGACAGGCCGGTGACGACCGCCGCTCGGGGCGGCGGCGGTCACCAGCTCGACTTCGTGACTCCGGGCAGCTCGCCGCGGTGCGCCTGCGAGCGCAGGCGGACGCGGGAGAGCCCGAACTTCCTCAGGTAGCCGCGCGGGCGGCCGTCGACGACGTCGCGGTTGCGCACGCGCGTCGCGCTCGCGTCGCGAGGCTGGCGCTGGAGCTCGCGCAGCGCGGACGCCTTCTCCTCGGGCGAGGAGGACGGCGACGCGACGACCCGCTTGAGCTCCGCACGGCGCTCGGCGTAGCGGGCGACGACCTCGACGCGCCGGTCGTTGCGCGCGACCTTGGACCGCTTCGCCATCAGCGCTCCTCGCGGAAGTCGACGTGGCGGCGGACGACGGGGTCGAACTTGCGCAGGACCATGCGGTCGGGGTCGTTGCGGCGGTTCTTGCGGGTCACGTAGGTGAACCCGGTGCCGGCGGTGGACCGGAGCTTGATCACGGGACGGAGGTCGGTGCGGGTAGCCATCAGAGCTTCTCCCCTCGGGCGAGGATCCGCGCCACGACGGCGTCGATCCCCTGTCGGTCGATGGTCTTGATGCCCCGGGCGCTGACGCGCAGGGTCACGTGGCGACCCAGCGACGGCACCCAGTAGCGCTTCTTCTGGATGTTCGGGTCGAAGCGACGCTTGGTCCGCACGTGGGAGTGCGAGATCGCGTGGCCGAACCCGGGAGCGGTGCCGAGCACCTGGCAGACGGCGGACATGGCAGTTCCTCTCGGGGTCGGGTGAGGCGACGGGAGACGACACTAGATAGTGAGAATCATTCCCGTCAAGACGCTATGCTGACCCGCTGTCGAGAACAGTTCTCAGGAGCGGGTTGTTCCCGGGCCGGCCGCGAGGCCGCACGGGGACGCCCCAGACCATGGATCGGAGCGCTTCATGCCCTTCTCGTCATCCCGCTCGTCGGGCCCCTGGCCGGACGACGCGCACGACCTCCCGGAGGCCGCGCCCGGCGCCCCTGCCGAGCCGCCCGCTGACGCCGGGGACACGCGGGCCGCCCTGAGCGTCCTCGCGACGATCGACCCCGTGCTGCGCGACAGCGCGGTGTTCGGGCTCGTCGTCGGGGCGCCGCGCGTCGTCGCGCTGCGGCACGACATCCGGGCGGCCGAGGGCGCGCTGCGCCGGGTCGTCGTCGACGCGACCGGCGTGATCGAGGACGAGGTCGTGCCGCTCGAGCACGCGTGCCTCTCGTGCGCGGTGCGCGAGGACGCCGTCCCCACGCTGCGCCGGCTCGCCGACGACGGCCGGTGGGACCACGTCGTGCTCGCGCTGCCCGTCGCCGCCGAGTCGCTGCCCGTCGTCCGGGCGCTCGCCGCGCAGGCCACGCCCGGCAACGAGCTCGAACGCCTCCGCCTCGCGACCGTGCTCGCCGTCGCCGACGTCGACACGCTCGAGCACGACCTGCTCGACGACGACCTCGTCTCCGAGCGCGGCGTCGGGCTGACGGAGGACGACCAGCGCGCCGTCGGCGAGGTGCTGGCGGCCCAGCTCGAGCACGCCGACCTCGTCGTGACGACCGGCGACCTCGCGGCCGCGGCGACCGGGTCCGGGCTCGTCGACCGGCTCCGCGGCGTCGGCACCCGGCGGATCGACGGGCTCCACGCGGTCGCCGCCGACGACCTCGCCCGGCGCACGCACGACCCCGCCGCCGGCGAGCGCCGTGCCCACCCCCTCGGCGTGCGGGGCCCGCTCCCCCGGCGCGTGACGCCCGACGGCGACCGGAGCTGGACGATCGACCTGTGGTCCGCCCGGCCGTTCGACCCCGAGCGCCTGCTGCGCCGCATCGAGGACCTCGGCACCGGACGGGTCCGGTCCCGCGGGGTGTTCCACGTCGCCAACCGCCCCGACTCGCTGTGCGCGTGGGACGGCGCGGGAGGTCAGCTCTGCATCGGCACGCTCGGCACGTGGGACGACGCGACGACCGCCGAGGGTCGGCCCGTCGAGCCGCACACGCGGGTCGTCATCGTCGGGGCCACGCCCGAGGGCGAGGGTGACGGCGGCGACGACGAACGCAGCCGCCTCCTCGACGCGTTCCGCGACGTGCTCGCGACGCCGGACGAGCTCGCCGACGGCGGCCTGCGCTGGCTCGGCCGCACCGACGTCCTCGCACCGTGGCTCGGCGCGCGCAGCGACGCGGTGTGACGACGGGCCCCCTCGGGCCCGCGGCCGCGGACGAGAGACCGTCGGCGGGACCGCTTCCCCGCTCGACTCAGCGGCCACCTGCCACGCGCAGCGTCTCTCCGGTGACGTACGACGCGTCGTCCGAGAGCAGGAAGGCCACGGCGGCGGCGACCTCCTCGGGTGATCCCACGCGCCCCCACGGGTGCGCCGCCGCGGCACGCCGTGACCGGTCGCCGTCGCCGGCGTCGGCGTGGATACCTGTCTCGATCAGGCCGGGCGCCACCCCCACGACCCGGACCCCCTCCCCGAGGACCTCGTGCGCGAGACCCTTCGTCAAGGCGTCGACGCCGGCCTTCGCCGCCGCGTAGTGCACGTACTCGCCGGGCGATCCGAGCGTCGCCGCCGCGGACGAGACGTTGAGGAGCACGCCGCCTTGCCCGCCCCGCACCGTGCTCATCGCCCGCACCGCCGCGCGCGCCACGAGGACGGCGGCGGTGAGGTTGAGGTCGACGACCCGGCGCACGACGTCGGCCGGCGTGTCCGCGAGCGCGCCGATGTGGAGCGTCGCGCCGGCGTTGTTGACGACTCCCGTGAGGGTGCCGAGCCCAGCGGCCGCGGCGAAGGTCTCCTCGACGCCGCGCTCGGTGGTGAGGTCGGCGCGGACCACGGCGCACCGCACCCCGCGCGCGGCCACCATGGCGCGCGTCTCCGCGGCCGCGGCGTCGTCCCGGGCGTAGCCGAGCAGGAGGTCGTGCCCGGCCGCGGCGAGCCGGAGGGCCACGGCCGCCCCGATGCCACGGGTCCCGCCCGTGACGAGCGTCAGTCGAGAGATCATGGCGTCACGCTACGACGCAGGAGGATCGCCGTTCGACGAGCGAGTCGCCCGGACCCTCACCCGACGACACGGCGGACGAGCTCGTCGACGCGACGCTCGTAGTTCTCGGCGGAGAACCGGCCCGCGCGCTGCAGCGTCGCGACGCCGTGCACCGCCCCCCACACGACCTCGGCGGCCGTCCCCACGTCCGACGGCGGACGGTCGAGCGCGAGGAGCGCGTCGACGATCGCGTCGAACCCCTCGCGCATCGCGCGCGGCGTCTCGTCCGAGGCGAACGCGGCGCCGATCGGCAGGTGGAACATCGCCTCGTACGTCGCCGGGTGGCCCGCGGCGAAGTCGAGGTAGGCCACGACCAGCGCGCGGACCCGGTCCTCGCCGCTCGCACCCTCGCTGGGCTGCGGACGGGCCGCGGTGAGCGCTGCGGCGAGCTCCTCGAAGCCGACGAGCGCGACGGCGGTGACGATCTGGGACCGGCCCTCCGGGAAGTGCCCGTAGAGCACGGGCTGGCTGTATCCGATCGCCTCGGCGAGGCGACGCGTGGTGACGGCCTCCCACCCCTGCTCCTCGGCGAGCACGCGCGCCGCCGCGACGATCTGCGCCTCTCGCTCCTCGAGAAGCCGTGCCTTGCGCGCTGCTGCCGGTGTGCTCATAGATGAAGTCTAGCGCCGCTAGGTTGTCTGTGCTAGTTTTCCTAGCGTTGCTAGATTCCACACATCGAAGGAGCCGGACATGCAGTGGTTGCCGATCGTCGCAGTGGTGGTCGTGGGTCTGATGGTGGGGGTCGAGATGTCGGTCTCGTTCGTCATCAACCCGATCGTCGACCGGTTGCCGGAGAACGCCGGCCTGCTCGCCCGCGCAGACGGCGGGCGGATGCTCGGCCGGGCGATGCCGTTCTGGTACTTCGGGTCGCTCCTGCTCACCGCGGGCGCCGCGCTCGTGCTGCCCGTCGGGGCCTGGGCGGCGTGGACCGCCGCGGCGGTCCTCGCGCTGAGCATCATCCTGACGGTCACCGTGCTCGTGCCCATCAACAACCGCGGGAAGACGTGGACCCCCGAGACGGCGCCGGCCGACTGGCGCGAGCAGATGGCCCGCTGGGACCGGTACCACCTCGTCCGCATCGTCCTGCTCGTCGTCGCGTTCACGCTGCTGGCCGTCGCGGTCGCCGCCTGACCTCGCTGCCGCCCCGGCCCCACGCACGGGGAAGCACAGGGGAAGACGCAGAGGAACCGGTGGCGATCCGCCGCGAGAGCTCCCCCCAGCGAAGCTCTCGTCGCGGACCGCCACCGGTCCAGGTGTCGCCGCGTGACCCGTCGCGGCGACGTCCCCCACCAGTGCAAGAGGCGGTGGGCGCATGTTCGGGACGTTCACGAACAGTGATCTGGATCACAGTACGTCGGGCGTCGCCCCGACGCCCGTCGACCAGGCCGGGCGTCGTCCCGCCGCGGCTCGGCGAGTCGGCCGGGCTCCCGACGTCCGCCTCATCCGCCGAGGACGAACTCTCCGATGACCGTCTCCCCGTCCGACTCGTACACCGGGACGCTGACGGTCGTGCCCTCGCGCTCCTCCTGCCACGCCGCGGCCTCCTCGGGGCTCGACGGCGTGCCGCCCTGCGCCTCCTCCAGATCCCGTGCGTACGCGTAGCCGACCCGCCCGTTCGTCGCGTAGACCGAGACGAGGTCGGGCCAGCCCGTGTCGTTCGCGACCCCGTACGTGTCGCCGTTCGCGTTGGTCGCCCAGGCGGTGACCGTCTCGTCGACGTAGGTGGCGACGAGGTGCCAGCGCGCCCCCGGCTCGGCCTCCACGCGCACCGACTCGTCGCCCGGCACCGCGACGACGCTCCAGCCCATGCCGACGCCCTCCCCCGCCGCGAGCCGCCGCGCCTCGTCCTGCGCGTCCTCGGCCGAGCAGGTCATGTTCGCGCCGTTCTCGAGCACGAACCGCCCCGCGTCGAGGCACACGAGCGACAGCTCGACGTGCGTCGCGCCGTCCGGCCTGGGCCCGAGCTCGACGGTCGAGGTGCCCGCGCGCGTGACCTCGACCGGCTCCGCCAGCCGGGTCACGACCGTGCCCCCGGGCTCGACGAGCGCCGTCACGGCGTACGCCGTCCCGCCGGCGACCGCGAGCGCGCCGAGCGCCCCGACGCCCGCCCACCACCGCCGTCGTGCCGGGCGGCGAGAGGCCGCCGCCGACGCCTGGGCCACGAGCGCGGCACGCAGCCCGCCGGCGAACACGGGATCGAGGACCGGCATGCGGTTCTCGCTGTTCATGAGCGCCCTCCTTCGACGAACGCACCACTCGGGCGCGTCCTCGCCCGTCCTGGTTCCACCTCTCCGACCGCGGTGCGGAGCCGGACGCGTGCCCGGTGCAGCCGAGACTTGGCCGCCGACGGCGTCAGGCCCAGCACCCCGGCGGCGTCGGAGAGCGACCAGCCCTCCAGCGCGACGAGGGTGAGGAGCCGCAGGTCGGCGGCCGGCAGCGCGCGCAGCGCCGCGCCGAGCGCCGGGTCGACGACCTCGGCCGGGTCGTCGCCGAACGCGGAGTCCTCGGCAGCGGGTACGTCGCCGCCCCGGGGCAGGGCGTCGAGCAGCCGGCGGTGGCGTCCGGTCCCCCGGCGGACGTTCCGCGCGACGTTCGACGCCGTGACGAGGAGCCACGGCAGGGGCGAGCCCTCGACGAGCCGCACCGACGTGCGGCGGCGCCACAGCTCGAGGAACGCCGCCGCCAGCACGTCCTCCGCCTGGTGCCGGTCGACCACGAGCCGGTACGCGTGCCGGAACACGCGGTCGCGGTGCCGGTCGAAGAGCACGCCGAACGCCGCACCGTCACCGCCGAGCGCGGCGGTCCACAGCGCGGCGTCGCTCTCTGCGCCACCCTGCTCGTCGGCAGGGTCCGGATCGCCGTCCATGCCCCGTAGTGTCCGGGAGTGCCTCTGCGGTTTCACGGCGACTGCGCCAAGCTCCGCCACGTCTCGCCCCGGTTTGGCGAAGGCGCTCTGAGCCCGCCATCAGGAGGACCACCTCCACGTTCCGCCACGTCGCGCCAGAACGTGGCGGAAGCCCGGAGAGAGCGTCGGGCACCCACCTCCGGCGCTGGACGAGCGAAGGCCGGAGGTGGGTGCGACCAGGTCGGCCTCGCCCTCAGGTCTGGCGCGCGAGGCGGCGTGCCGACAGCCCACCGACGACCCCGACGACCGCGGCCCCCAGGACGACGGCCGCGACGAGGGGCGCCGTCGGCGTCGGGGCCGCTCCCGCCGCGACGGGCGCGGGGGCGAGCGACGCCGCCGTCGCGACGAACGTCGGCGCGGGGCGGGCCCCCGACGGGTCGGTGTCCGTCCACGCGTACGACGCCCCCGACGGGCACTCCTGGACGGCGGGGAAGACGAACGCCTGCCCGACGTCGCCCGTGACGCGGACGTCGAGCGTGAAGGCCGCGCGCTCGCCGTCGGGCACGGGCGCGCCGGACCACGCGACGGCGTCGGCACCGACGTCGGAGCTCCACCCGTCCGGCTGGCCCGCCGCGAGCGCCTCGACGCCCTCGGGGAGCGTGACGCGCAGCGCGTCGGTGGGCTCGCCGTCGCACCCGTGGTCGAACGTGAACGTGAGCGTCGACGTGCCGTCGCCGTGGGGTTCCACGGTCTCGATGAGCACGTGCGCGCCCGCCGGGCCCGCGGTCAGCACGGCGAGCGTGCCGGCGCCGACCGCGGCGAGGACGACGCGCGACCCGCGCCGCCCGGGGAGCGACCGCTGGGGACCGGTCATGAGGACACCTCCACGGGGATCTCGACGATCGGGTTCTCGTACTTGGACGTCCGGACGCTCACGTGGAGGGTCCAGTCGCCCGCCATCGGCAGGTCGAGCGTCGCCTCGTACGCGCCGGTCCCCGTCTGCGTGAGGGGACGGGTGAACGGGCCGAGCGCGGGGTCGGCGAGCGTCGTCGACAGCTCGGGCACGGCGACGGGCTCCAGGGGCTTCCCGTCAGCGTCGAGCAGCTCGATCTCGAGCGCGTTGACGCCCACCCGCCCCGGGGTGATCCGCGCGTGCAGGGTCCCGTCGCCGAGCTCCTCGACCACCTCGACCGCCGGGGTCGTGGCCTCCTCGACGGCCGGGTCCGCCGCGACGGGGCTCCGCGAGACGAGCACGCCCGTCACCGCGAGCACGAGCGCGAGCAGCACCGCCTCCGCCGTCACCGTCCGGCCGAGCCGACGGCGCGCGGTCGCCCCGGCCGCACCGGCACCGTGCCCGCCCGGACCGTCGTCGCCGAGCGCGGGGACGAGCCGGTACCGGTTCCAGGCCGCGATGCCGACGAGGCACAGCGCGACGCCGACCTTGACGAGCAGGGTCTGGCCGTACGTCGTCGACACGAGGGCGTCGAGCGTGCCGAGGATGCGCCACCCCAGGACGGTCCCGGTGACGGCGAGCGCGAGGACGACCCACGCGCCGAGCGCCGAGAACCGCGCGACGGTGACCGCCGACCGCCGCGCGTCGACGCGCGCGGACGGTGCGAGCACGAGCGCGAGGCCGACGACCCCGCCGAGCCACACGGCCCCGGCCACGACGTGGAGCGCGTCCGCCGTGACGACCAGCCAGGGCGGGCCGAACGTGCGGGTGTGCCCCACGAGCACGAGCGAGCCCAGCGCCAGGGCCGCCGCGCCGAGCACGACCCCGGCGGGCCACGCCGCCCGGGTCTCCCGTGCCGCGCGGGGCGCCAGCAGCGTCGTGACGACGAGGCCGGCGAGGCCGAGCGCGCCCGCGAGCGTGGAGTCGGTCGTGACTCCCGCCGCCCACGTCGCGGGGTCGACGAGAGCGCCCAGCCCGCCCCCGGCCTGCCAGGCCGGGGTGAGCGGGACCGCGAGCACGATGCCGGCGCCCGCGGCGACGAGCGCCCACCGTCGGACGCGCTGCAGGCGGCGGCGCAGGACCGGCGCGGCCCCGGGCGACGCGTGCAGCACGAGAAGCTCGAACCCGACGAGTCCCGCGACGAGGAACGTTCCCGCGTAGACCGCGGCCTGGTCGAGCGCGCGCACGGCGACGAGCGCCGCCGTCGGCTCGGCCACCCGGGCCTCGACGGACGTCGCGCTGGGCGCCCCCACGGAGAACGTGAAGGCCCCGGCGACGGGGTGCGTGTCGAGGGACACGACGCGCCAGCTCACGACGTACGTGCCGTCGTCGAGCGTCGTGGCCGGGGTGACGACGAGCGCGTCGTCGACCGCGGCGACGTCCACGTCGACGGGCGAGCCGTCGGCGGCGAGGACCGTCGTCCCGCCGGTCACGACCTGGACGGGCTCGTTGAAGGTGATGGTCAGCGCGTCGGGCGGCGCGTCGAGGACGGTGCCGTCCCGCGGGTCCGTGCCCACGAGGACGGCGTGGGCCGCGGCCGGGCCGCTCGCGAGGATCGCGAGCAGGACCGCGGCCGCGGCACCGACGACGACGGCCACCACCCGGCGCAGCACCGAGGGGCGGCCCACGGTCAGGCCTTCGGACGCGAGCGCACGAACCCGAGCGCCCCGAGCACGAGGCCCGCCGCCGCGAGGACGAGCGCCGTCCAGGTGAGCGCGGCGGGCGCGCCGTCGGAACCGTCCGCCGGCTCCGCGGACGCCGCGGCGTCGGCGTCGTCCGCGACGGTCTCGGCCGCGGCGTCGTGCCCGTCGCCCTCGGCGGCCGTCAGCTCGACCAGCGGCGCGGGCGCCTCGAGGTCGTGCCCGTCCTCGCCCTCGGCCGCGACCTGGACCCAGGCGGTCTCGCCATCGACGCACTCCTGGACCGTCGGGAAGACGAGCGTGTCCCCCGCCGCGTCGGGGAGCTTGAGCGAGAGCACGAGGGCGTCTCGGTAGCCGTCGGGCAGCGGGGCCTTGGCGGTGTAGACGACCTCGGCGACGCGCTCGGTGTACTGGCCGCCGTGCCCGTCGTCGACCGGCTCGTCGAGGGCCGCCATGACCTTCTCGACGTCCCAGCCGGGGTTGACGGTGGGCGTCACGGTGACGATCTGCTCGGGGACCTGGACGGAGACCTTCGTGGTCGGCGAGTCGCCGCAGCCGTGCGGGACGCCGAACGTGAGCAGCGCGTACGCGCCCGCGTCGGTCGTGTCGGGGGTGACGGTGACGTGGGCGGCCGCGGCGCCCGCGCCGACGACGACGATCCCGGTGGTGAGGGCGGCGGCGCCGACGGCGCGCAGGGTCTTTCGCATGGTGGTGCCTTTCGGGGAGACGAGGAAGCGGGAGGGCTCCGGCGCTCGACGGCACGTCAGGGCACGCCCCGGGGCGGCCGGGCGGAGCCGGCCGGGCGGGGTGGGCACGGGACGCGCAGGCGCGCGGGAGCGGGACGCCGCGGAGAGTCCGCGGAGCGTCCGGGAGAGGTCAGGCGACGGCGGGCGGACCGCGCCCGGGCGCGGCGCCGCGCGCGAGCAGGTCGCGGACCGTCGGCAGCGCGCCGACGGCGGGAGGCGCCGCGAGGACGACGACGGCGCGCGGGCGGCCGGGGACCCGGCGTCCGGCGAGCCACGTCCACAGGCGCCACAGGACGGCGTCGCCGTAGCGCAGGACGAGCGCGACGGCGAGCGTCGCGACGGCGTGGGCCCCGAGCATCGTCAGCGGCGAGGCGGCGTGCGCGTGCGCGGACGCGTCGGCCGGGGACAGCGCGGCGCAGCGGTCGAAGACGACGTGCAGCACGAGCTGGCCCGCGCCGAGCAGGCCGAGCAGCCGCGGCAGCCCGACCTGGCGGCGCGTGAGGGGTCGCACCGCGACGGCGGTGAGGACGGCGAGCACGCCGAGCGGGACGGCACCGGGGTCGGTGCCGCCGGCGAGCGCGTGCGCGACGACGGACAGCCCGAGGACCGCGGCGGCGAGCAGCAGCACCCGCACGCCGCGGAGCACCCCTGCTCCGGGCGACGTCACGGACGCACCCTAGCGGCAGGAGGGGTGCGCGCGGCAGGGTCGTCTGCCGTCCTCCCCGGGCAGGGGAGGACGGCGTGCGCCGGCACGGTCAGTCCTCGGGGTCGTGCGGCGCGTCGTCGCCCGTCGCCGCGCCGCGGCGACGGACGACGATCACGACGACGACCGCGGCGGCGACCACGAGCGCGCCGAGCCCCACGAGCACGGGGACGACCGACGAGCCGCCGTCCTCCGCGTCCGTCGCCACCGGCGTCGCGGGCTCCGGCGACGTCTCCTCGGCCGCGTCGGTGGTGGCCTCCTCGGACGCGGGCTCCTCCGGAGTCGCCTCGTCCGTCGTGGGCTCCTCGGCGACCGGCGCCTCGGGCTGGGCCGCGACGGTGAACGCGAACGTGCCCTCGATGGGGTGGCCGTCGGACGAGACGACGCGCCACGCGACGGTGTACGTGTCGCCGCCGAGCGCGACGGCGGGGTCGAGCGCGAACGTCGCGGTGCTGCCGTCGATCGCGGGCGCGCCCTGCGTGACGACCGTGCCGGCGGAGTCCGAGACCACGACCTGCGGCTCGACGGGGAGCGGCTCCGTGTTGAAGGTCAGCGTGATCGCGGTCGGGGGCGTCGCGAGCTGCGCGCCGTCGGCCGGGTCCGAGCTGAGGATGCGGTCGTGCGCCGAGGCCGGAGCGGCGGTGAGCGTCGCGAGCGCGGCGGTGAGGCCGAGGGCCAGCGCCGCGGCGGCGACGAGCGCGAGGAGGGCGGGGACGGCCGACAGGGGTCGGCGCAGGGAGAGGGTCATGAGGGTTCTTCCGTCCGAGGCGCGGCGGTCGCCGCACGGTGGTGCCCCGTGGCCCGGTCGTCACCGGGTCGGCCTCGTCGGGGGCCGCGTCAGGACGCGGCGAGGGGGCGCAGCAGTGCTCCCGACGGGCCGGCCGGCCGGGGCGGACCGCGGGTCGGAGCGCGGCGCGAGCGCCACCGCGACGCGACGCGCACCGGACCGGTCGACGGCACGACGGGGCGTGCGACCGGCGCCACGGGCGCGAGGGCGGGGAGGGCGCCACGCGGAGTCACCCACGCGAGGAACCGCTCGAGCGCACGCTCGCCGCGCGCGAGGACGAGCGCGAGCACGACGGTCGCGACCGCGTGCGCGACGACCATCCACAGCCCCGCGGTGCCCGACGTCGCGAGGTGCTCCGGGTGCACGAGGATCGCCCCGCTGTCGGCCGGTACCGATGCGCCGAGGGGCGCCGCGCACACGACGTCGCCGACCGAGGCGACGTGCCCGCCGTGCCCGGACGTGACCCCGACCGGGACGCACGACCCGACGGGCGCGAGCACGACGAGCGCCTGGTGCAGCGCGAGCTGGGTCCCGCCGAGGAGCACGACGAGCCGGGCAGGGGTGAAGCGCAGCCGCGCGGCCGCCGTCGTGCCGGCGAGCGTGAAGGCGGCGAGCGCGGCGAGGACCAGAGGGTCGGGGAGGGCTCCCCCGGCGACGCGGTGGGCGAAGGCCGTCAGCGCGAGCACGAGGGTCACCACGAGCGCGGCGCGGGCGACGCGCAGCGGACCGACGACCGGGGAGGGCACGACGGCCACCCTAGCGTGACGCGGACGCGTCGTCCGGGCTGCCCGCCGCTCCCGCCGGCTCCGGGGACTCCAGGTCGGGCGAGCGGTCGGCGTACCGACCGATCGCCGGCCCGGTGGGCAGGAGCCGGTCGATCCCGACGATGACGAGGCCGAGCACGAAGAAGCCCGCCCCGTAGAGCACGACGTTGACGAGCAGCCCGGTCCACCCGAGGGCGTCGAGGTCGACGAACCCGTACGGGTACTCGCTGCCGGGGCTCACGAACCCGCGGATCGTCGTGAACGCGAAGTACGCCAGCGGGTACAGGAGCCAGCGCGCGGCGTCGAGGCCGCGCAGGCGCCGGTGCGCGTCGAGCAGGAGGAAGTCGACGAACACCGCCAGCGGGAGGAGCTCGTGCTCGATCTGGCCGTCGGTCAGGCCGAGGAACACGGCCGGGGCGCCGGGGTCCTCGGGCGCGAGCACGAGGTTGGCGACGAGGCCGGTGATGGCGGCGAACAGGGTCACGCCGCCCTTGAGCCAACCCGGGGGCTGCCGGCGGCGCAGGATCGACGCGACCCCGGCCCACGTGAACACGACGGCGATGAGGAAACCCGTCTGGTTCGTGAAGTAGATCAGTCCCTCGACGTCGCCGTCGCGCCAGATGGCGCGCGTCCCGACGAGGGCGAGGACGACGAGGAACAGCCGGAACAGTCCGACGACGACGTGCATGCGGGCTCCTTCGCGCGCGGTGCGGTGGTGCGTTCAGGAGCCTAGTGCGCCCCGCCCACCCCGGTGCACCCGCGGGCGCCCTCGACCGGGCCCGGAGTCGCGCGAAGCCGGCCGTGCGTTCCGTCCGGGAATGCCGAAGGGGCCGCGCGGTGGCGCGGCCCCTTCGGGACGTCGTCGCCCGCCCGGCGCTGCACGCCGGGCGGGAGCGAGGTCAGAGAGCCTGGATGTTCGTCGCCTGCGGGCCCTTGGGGCCCTGGGTGACGTCGAACGAGACGCTCTGGTTCTCCTCGAGCGAGCGGTAGCCGCTCGAGTTGATCTCGCTGTAGTGGGCGAACACGTCGGCGGTGCCGTCGGAGGGGGCGATGAAGCCGAACCCCTTCTCCGCGTTGAACCACTTCACGGTGCCTGTAGCCATGGTGTCTTCCTTCGTTGGTGCGACCGGCCCACGAGCGCGGGTCCGGTTGTCGCGCCCCGCGGGGCGCCGACGGTCGTGGGGGCGGGTCCCGCGAGGGCCCGCCGGGCGTTCACGTCGAGCGACGAGGTGCCGCTTCGCGTGGTGGAGGTCGACGACGACGCCCAGCGGCCGCGTGAAGCGGTCGTGGACGTGGAAGCCGTCGGGGAGTCGGGTGACCAGGCCGGCGTACTCGCCGTCCGCCGTCGCGACCCACAGGTCGTCGTCGGCGCGGCGCAGCACGAGGTCTGGTCCGGGCGTGCCCGTGACCGTCGATGCGGTCTCAGGGCGGTCAGAAAGGGAAGAAAGGATGTTCTCTGCTCTCGCTCCGCGCTCGGTGGGCGGAGATCTCGACGGCAGCGTCTGCTGCCGGGCGCGCACGGTCTTGCTTCGATGCTGAGGACCGAAGAACGCCGCGGTCTGCTCGACCGGCGACATGAGCGCGACCTTCAGGGTACACGAGTCCTTCCCGATCCCGGGGAAGGGCTCGCACGTGCTTGCCCGGGGCGATGATGGGGACCATGACGACCTCATCCAGCCCCGCCCGCAGCTCATCCCGTCCGGTCCCGCGCACCGCGCGCCGGAGCGTCGCCGTCGTGAACGGCTACGTCGTGCCCGTCGCCGCTGACCCGATCGAGAACGGGACCGTCCTGATCGAGGGCGGGATCATCACCGCGGTCGGCGCGGACGTCGTCGTGCCCGACGGCGTCCCGACCCTCGACGCGCACGGCCGGTGGGTGCTGCCCGGCTTCGTCGAGGCGCACGCCCACATGGGCGTCATGGAGGAGGCCGAGGGCTGGGCCGGCAACGACACGAACGAGATGACCGACCCGAACGGCGCGGCGCTGCGCGCGATCGACGCGATCAACGTCGAGGACGAGGGCTTCCGCGACGCGCTCGTGGGCGGCGTGACGAGCGCCGTCGTGAAGCCGGGCTCGGGCAACCCCATCGGCGGCCAGACGGTCGCGATCAAGACGTGGGGCGGGCGCACGGTCGACGAGCAGGTGATCCGCGAGGCCGTGTCCGTGAAGTCGGCGCTCGGCGAGAACCCCAAGCGCGTCTACGGGGACCAGAAGAAGACGCCCTCCACGCGGCTCGGTGTCGCGAAGGTCATCCGCGCGGCGTTCGTCGACGCGCAGAACTACGCCGCCAAGCGCGACGCCGCCGAGGCGAAGGGCGAGCCGTTCGACCGCGACCTCGCCAAGGAGACCCTCGCGCGCGTCCTCGCGGGCGAGCTCTACTGGGACCAGCACACGCACCGCGCCGACGACATCGCGACGGCCCTGCGCCTCGCGGACGAGTTCGGCTACAAGCTGGTCGTCAACCACGGGACCGACGGCGCGGCCGTCGCCGACGTGCTCGCCGAGCGCGACGTCCCGGTCATCTTCGGCCCCCTGTTCACGTCGCGCTCCAAGATCGAGCTGCGCAACCGTGACATCGCGAACCTCGGGGCGCTGGCGCGCGCGGGCGTGCGCGTCGCGATCACGACCGACCACCCGGTCGTGCCGATCAACTTCCTCGTGCACCAGGCGTCGCTCGCGGTGAAGGAGGGCCTCGACCGCGACACCGCGCTGCGGGCGCTCACCGTCAACCCGGCGGCGTTCCTCGGCCTCGACGACCGGGTCGGCGCGCTCGCTCCGGGCCTCGACGGGGACGTCGTCGTGTGGTCGGGCGACCCGCTGGACGTGACGTCGCGCGCCGAGCACGTGCTGGTCACCGGCACCGAGGTCTACACGTGGGACGTCGAGGCGAACGACGGCCGCGGCGCGGGCCACGTCGTCGAGCGCGGCGAGCGCTTCCGCGCCTGACCCGAGATCGACCCTGCGGCCCGAGACCGACCCCCTGAAGGTCGATCTCGGCCGTACGGGTCGATCGCGCGCGAGCCGGCACCGCTCGCCTGTCCGGGCCGACGTCGCTAGCGTTCCCTCGAGGGCCGGCGCGCCCGCCGAGGGGGGAGAACCATGGCTCGGACCGACACCCCGCAGCGCCCCGCCCGGCCCGCGGCGGCGACCATCACCGCGACCTCGCTGGTCATGCTCAACGTCGCGGCGGTCGTCAGCCTGCGCGGCCTGCCGGCCGAGGCGGAGTACGGGCTCTCGTCGGCGTTCTACTACCTCCTCGCCGCCGTGTGCTTCCTCGCCCCGGTCGCGATCGTCGCGGCGGAGCTCGCCTCGACGTGGCCGGCCGAGGGCGGGATGTTCCGCTGGGTCGGCGAGGCGTTCGGGAGCCGGTGGGGATTCCTCGCGATCGCCATGGTGTTCGTCGAAGGCTGCATCTGGTTCCCCACGGTCCTGACCTTCGCCGCCGTGACCCTCGCGTACACCGGATCTGACGCCCGCCTCGACGAGCAGGTCGCCGACGACCGCGTCTTCGTGCTGGCGATCGTCCTCGTCGTGTTCTGGGCGGCGACGCTCATCGCGCTCCGTGGCGCCTCCGCGTTCGCGCGGACCGCTCGCTGGGGCGGGATCATCGGGACGCTCGTGCCGGCGGCGCTGCTCGTCGGGCTCGGCGCGGCCTACCTCCTCAGCGGCGAACCCTCCCGGACGACGCTGTCCTGGGGCGCGTTCGTCCCGGACCTGACCCGGTTCGACAACGTCGTGCTCGCGGCAGGGATCTTCCTCTTCTACGCGGGCATCGAGGTGAACGCCGTGCACGTCGGGTCGATCCGGCGTCCCGAGCGGACGTACCCCGTCGCGATCCTCGTCGCGGCCCTCGTCGCCGTCGTCGTCCTCACCCTCGGGACGCTGACCATCGCCGTCGTCGTGCCGCAGGACGACATCAGCCTCACCACGAGCCTGCTGCAGGCGTTCGACCACCTGCTCGCCTGGGCCGGGATCCCCTGGGCGGGGCCGGTCGTCGCGGCGATGCTCGCCGTCGGCGTGCTGGCGGGCGTCACGACGTGGGTCGCCGGTCCGGCGACCGGTCTCCACGCGGTCGCGCGCGCCGGGTTCCTCCCCCGGTGGTTCCACCGGACGAACCGCCGCGGGATGGCCACGAACATCCTGCTCGTCCAGGCGCTCGTCGTCACCGTCCTGTCGGTGATGTTCGTCGTCATGCCCTCGGTGCAGTCGGCCTACCAGCTCCTCAGCCAGCTCACCGTGATCCTGTACCTCGTCGCCTACCTGCTCATGTTCGCCGCGGTCGTCGCGCTGCGCCGCAGCCAGCCCGAGCGTCCGCGACCGTACCGCGTCCCCGGTGGTCGCCCCGGAGTGTGGGTCGTCGGCGGCGTCGGCTTCGTCGCCTCGCTCCTCGCGCTGGTCACGAGCTTCGCGCCCCCCGGCCAGGTCGCGGTGGGCAGCCCGGTCACGTACGTCGTCCTGCTCGTCGTCCTGTCGGTCGTCTTCGTCGTGCTCCCGCTGCTCGTCTACCGGGCACGCACGCCCGGGTGGCGGGACGCCGAGTCGTCGTTCGAGCCGTTCACGTGGCAGTCGAGCGGCGCCCCGGACGACCCTCCGCGACGTCGTGCCGCACCCGACCGCACGGCCGACGACCGCTGACCGGCACTCTCCCGTGGCGCGATCCCGGGCGACGGCGGACCATCGAGGCATGCGCACCCGACCCGGATCCTCGTCCCGTCGACCCGCACGAGCACTCCTCACCGGCGTCGTCGTGCTCGCCGGGCTCCTCGCCGCGTGCTCCGGCCCGGGCCCCGGCGAGAAGGACGTGGAGTACGACTCGCTCGACGCGCTCCACGAGGCCGCGACCACGGCCGGGCTCACGTGCCTGTCGTTCACGCCCGAGGACTCCGGTTCACCCGACGTCGAGCTCGGCGAGTGCGACGACACCACGCTCCTCGCCGTCTTCGCGGACGGCGTCGACGAGGACGAGTTCCTCGGCCTCCTGCCGGTCGAGCCGGCCGTGGAGGGCCAGGCGGCGCTGGCAGGCCCGAACTGGGTGGTCCTCGGCGACACCGGCGACCTCCTGGAGACCCAGGCGGGGATCGGCGGCGACTTCCTCTCCGACCTCTGACGGGTGGACGACCCGGCGGACGCGATCAGCCGCCGGTCGACGCCATCTGCTCGTGCGCGAAGACGAGCCCGTACGGGAGCGCGATCGCGGCCATCGACCACGTGTGCGCCTGACCGGGCTCCTCGCGGAGCTCGACGGTCTGCCCCTGGGCCTCGAGGTCGGCGGCGATCTGCCGGACCGTCGTGAGCGCGTCCTGGGGGGCGTCCTCCCCCGAGTCGAGGAAGACGGGCAGGGGGTGCGTGAACGTCATCGTGGGCAGGTAGGTGGTCGGCGTGTTGGCGTCGATCTCCGCCTGCGTCGAGAGCATCGCCCTCTCCGGTCCCGGCCCCGGGTTCCCGTACGGCTCGATCCCGAGGACCGTCCCGTACAGGTCGAGGTGGCGCAGGCCGACGTTGAGCGCGCAGAACCCGCCCGACGACATGCCGCCGATGATCCGGTGCTCCCGGTCCGTGAGCGTGGGGTACGTCGTGTCGATCGCCTCGACGACGGTCGTCGTGAGATAGGTCTCGACCTGCTCCCCGCCCTTGGTCGAGTCCAGGCACTCGGTGTCCAGCCCGCCCGGGCCCGTCCCGTTGACGGTGGGCGCGACGACGATCATCGGGTCGACCAGCCCCTCCCGGATCAGCACGTCCATCGTGCGCGGCACGCGGCCGGCGGCGAACCAGCTGCTCGGCTCGTCGGGCGACCCGTGGATCAGGTAGACGACGGGGTAGCGCGCCGACCCGCCCGGGTCGAACCCTGGGGGCAGGTAGACCCAGGCGTCCTGGTCCTCGATCTGCTCGGCCGCCGTGCCCGGGATCGCCAGGGTGCGCACCTGGCCGCGGTGCGCGCCGCCCGGCGAGCGCGGCGAGAGGTCGGTCAGCCCGAGCCCGACGAGCTGGACGCGGGCGGCGTCCCACGTCGGCACGTAGCCGACGTACGCGTTGACTCCGATCGCGAGCCCCAGCACGAGGGACAGCGTGCCGACGACGGCGAGGCCCGCCGTCGCCCACCGGGAGCGGAGCGGCCGGCGCGCGTCGTCGCCCCGTGCCCGTCGCTCCTGGCGACGCCGCCGGGCGCGTCGCGCCCGCACGACCGCCCACACGATGCCCGCCACCCCGACCACGGCGAGGCCGACCGCGACCGGGTAGCTCGTGAGGTACGTGCCCGTGGGCTGGAGCTGGTGCAGGACGTCCGCGGGGAGCGCGGGGTCCGTGTCCGGGGTCGGCAGGTCGGCGCCCACGGTCAGGACCGCCGCTGGGGCTTCACGAACGGGAACGCGAGCGTCTCGCGGATCGACGCGCCGATGATCGTCATGTAGATCCGGTCGACACCGAGGCCGAGGCCCCCGGTCGGCGGCATGGCGAACTCGAGCGCGGAGAGGAAGCCCTCGTCGATCTCCATCGCCTCGGGGTCGCCCGCCGCCGCGAGGAGCGACTGCTGCGTGAACCGCTCGCGCTGGTCGATCGGGTCGATGAGCTCGGAGTACGCCGTGCCCAGCTCGGCCCCGAAGCCGACGAGGTCCCAGCGCTCGGCGAGCCGCGGGTCGCGGCGGTGGACGCGCGTGAGCGGCGACGTCTCGACGGGGAAGTCGGTGTAGAACGTGGGCTCGACGGTCTGCCCCTCGACGAGGCGGTCGTACATCTCGTTGACGACGGCGCCGTGCGTCTCGTCCTCGCCGACCTCGATGCCGAACCGCGCGCACAGGGCGTGCAGCTCGTGCTCGGGAGTGTCGGGCGTGACCTCGGCCCCGACGGCGCGCGAGACGGCGTCGTGCACGGTGACGACCGGCCACTCACCGTCGAGCCGGACCTCGCTCCCGTCGGGACGGCGCGAGACGGCGTCGCCGTGCACCGCGACGGCGGCCGCGACGACGAGCTCGCGCGTGAGGTGGCGCATCGTCGTGTAGTCGCCGAACGCCTGGTACGCCTCGAGCGACGTGAACTCGGGGTTGTGCGTCGCGTCCGCCCCCTCGTTGCGGAAGTTGCGGCCGAGCTCGAAGACACGCTCGATGCCGCCGATCGCGAGCTGCTTGAGGAACAGCTCGGGCGCGATGCGCAGGTACAGGTCCATGTCGTACGCGTTGATGTGGGTGCGGAACGGGCGCGCGTTCGCGCCGCCGTGGACGCGCTGCAGGATCGGGGTCTCCACCTCGATGAACCCCCGCTCGACGAGCGACGTCCGCAGCGCGTGGACCGCCGCGGAACGACCCCGGAGCGTCACCGACGCCTTGGTGTCGAGAGCGAGGTCGACGTGCCGCAGGCGCATGCGCGTCTCGGGGTCCGCGAGCCCGCGGAACTTGTCCGGCGGGGCCTTGAGCGACTTGGACGCCATGACCCACGAGTCCGCGTGCACGGAGAGCTCGCCCGTGCGGCTCCGCACGACCGTCCCCGTGACGCTCACCTGGTCCGCCAGGTCGACCGCGCGCCGCCAGAGCGCGACGTCCGCGGTCCCGTCGGCCGTGAGCAGCACCTGGCGCTCGTGGTTCTCCTCGCGCAGGACGGCGAAGCACACCCCGCCCAGGTCGCGCAGCCGCACGACCCGCCCCGACACCGACACCCCGTGGCCGAGGAGCAGCTCGTCGACGTCCGCGAGGCGGTGCGTGCGCGGCACGCCGACGGGGTAGGCCGGCATGCCCGCGGCCGCGAGCACGTCGAGCTTGGCGCGGCGGGCCCGTTCCTGGTCGGTGAGC
The DNA here is from genome assembly GCF_016907755.1 of Cellulosimicrobium cellulans. NCBI lineage: Bacteria > Bacillati > Actinomycetota > Actinomycetes > Micrococcales > Promicromonosporaceae > Cellulosimicrobium > Cellulosimicrobium cellulans. The sequence continues at coordinate 693,566 of NZ_JAFBCN010000001.1, read as the reverse complement.
CGCTGCGTCGGGACGTCGAGCGCGAGGAGCGCGTCCTCCTGCTCCCGCACGGCCGTGCCGAGCGCGGCGTCGGCGGACGACCCGGCCCCCGCACGGGCGCTCCGAGGGGTCGGCCAGAGCGGGACGAACCCCTCCGCCTGCCCGGCCGCGACCGTCACGGAGGTGAGCTGCGCGGACGCCGCGTAGCAGAGGTAGCGCGTGCGCCACCGGGGTTCGTACTTCTGGTTGGACCGGTAGAGCTGGTCGAGCTGCCACCACCGCGACGCGGCGAGCACGAGCCGGCGGAGGAACCGTTGCCACGGGTTCGCCGCGACCGACTCACCCTGCTCGATGAGCCCGCGGAACATCGCGAAGTTGAGGGAGACCCGGTCTATCGCCATCCCGGCGCCCTCGCTCGCGAGCGTCGAGATCATGAGCTCCGTGACCCCCGGGGCCGCGTCCGGGGACCGGCGCATGTAGTCGAGCGAGACGCCCTTGCGCCCCCACGGGACGAAGGTGAGCAGGCCGCGCGGCTCCCCGTCGCGGTCGTGCGCGGTGACCACGAGGACGCGCGGGTCCCGGGGGCTGCCGAGCCGTTCGAGCGCCATCGAGAAGCCGCGTTCGTCCTCTCCGTGCCGCCATTCGTCAGCGGCACGCGCGAGCGCCGCGAGCTCGTCGGCCGGGATCTCGCGCTGGCGGCGCAGGCGTACCGAGTACCCCTCGCGCTGGGGTCGGGCGACCGCGTGACGCACGGGCCGCATCGACGGTGCCGCGAGGTCGAACTCACGGGTCTCGACGATCGCCTCGTCGCCCATGGTGATCACGGCGAGCCCCGCGTCGCGGTAGGCGCGGGCGCCCTTCTCGCTCGCGGACAGCACGCCGGGCGCCCAACCGTGCCCGCGCGCGAAGGCCAGGGTCCGGTCGATGGCGTCCGGCCACGAGGCGGGGTCCCCGAGCGGGTCGCCGGCGGCGAGGACGACCCCGCTCACGACGCGGTAGGAGACGGCGGCTCGCCCGTCGGCGGAGAAGATGGCGTCGCGGTCGTCGCGCGTCGCGAAGTACTCGAGCGAGTCGTCGCTCGGGTGCTCCAGGAGCAGACGACGCAGGGCGAGCTCCTCGTCGGGCCGGCGGGCCGCGTCCCGCGGACCGGTGCGCAGGAACACGACGACGGCGAGCAGGAGCGCCGCCCCGGCGACGAGGCCGCCCACGAGCGCGAGCCAGCCCGGCGCGCTGCCGTCGATGGCGAACGGTTCCTCGTGCGGCGACAGGCCGACGGACACGCTCGCCGCCCAGCCGATCCGCTCCGCCGGGGTGTCGAGGCTCGACGGGACCACCCACAGGAGCGCGGTGACGATCGCCGCGGCGAGCGCGAGGCCGATCAGGAGCACGAGGCCCGCCGCCCACCACGCGCCGCGGGCGATGCGAGCCGGGAAGGCGCGTCGGGCCGCGATCAGCACGACCGTCAGCACGAGCCCGACGACGCCGCCCGCGTAGGCCGTCCAGTGCACGTCGTCGAGGACGCCGGCAGTCGGGTCGACGCGGTCGAGCACGAGCGCGAGGAGCATGACGAGCGCGGACGGGAGCTGCCAGACGAGGATGACGAACCAGAGCGCGACGCGCCGTCGGCGGAGGAAGCCGCTCGCGACGAGGCCGACCACGACCGCCGTGAAGAGCGACGGGTACGAGGGCACGTTGGTGATCGACAGCACCTCGGCGACCGGCCGCTCGGCGTGGCGCGCGACCGGCCGGAAGAGCAGGGCGAGCAGGAGCCAGACCGCGTAGACCTGCAGGACACGCCCGCCCCACCGCGCCACGGCCTCGGCCCATGGAGACGCCCCGGGCGCGCTCACGGTGCGGGTGCGCGCCCCGGCGCTCTCCGCAGCCCGTGGCCCGGGGTCGTCGTCCCCGTCGCCTGCCCGTCGACGCGCGGTACCTCGTGTGCTCGTGACCATTCTCGGCCCCTCGGTCGGGATCTCCCACCACCACAGAGTGCTGGTCCGACGGTACGACGGTCGACGCGCGGGTGCCCGCGGTCGCAGCGTCGCGGCGCCACCCTGGTCGTCAGCGTCCGGCGCCGACCTGCGACGAGCCTCCCGCTGCCACCGTCGGCACGGACGAGGTGCCGCCTCAGCGGGTCGTCGCGCACGCGACGCACGTCCGCGCCGTGGGTCGCGCCTCCAGGCGCCCTGCGGCGATCGGCTGCCCGCACGCCTCGCAGACGCCGTAGGTGCCCGCGTCGAGCCGCGCGAGGGCGACGTCGACCTCCTCCACCCGCGCCGCCGCGTCGCGCGCGAGCGCGTCCACCTGGGCGCGCTCGAACGCGATGGTCGCGCCGTCCGGGTCGTGCTCGTCGTCCGCGTTCGAGTCGCGCGAGGCCTCCACGATGCCGACGACCTCGGCGCGCAGCGCGCGCATCCGCGCGACGGCGTCGTCCCGTACGGCGAGCAGGCGCTCGCGCGCGGCGTCCTCGGGGCCGGGTGCTCGGCCGGTGCGTGGTGTCGTCATCTCGCCCTCTCAACGTCGGGGAGGGGGTGAAACCGTCCCGGACGGGGAGTCCTCACCGTGCTGGGCGCATGACAGCGGCGGTCGGCGGATGGAAGAGTGGAACCGCCCGGCTCCCCCCGGGCCCGCCGCGTCGTCTCGCCCCCGCGGCGCGCTACCGACGTCCGACGGCGAGACCACAGGGGGTCTGCATGAGCACGGTCGTCGTCTTCGAGGCCTTCGGCGGGCCGGAGACGCTGCGGGTCGACGACGAGCACGTCGGCGAGCCCGGACCCGGCCAGGTGCGCGTCGCGAACCGGGTCGTCGGCGTCAACCCCGCGGACCTCAAGCGGCTCGCGGGCGCGTTCGGGGGTCGCGTGCCCGGCGTGCTGGGGTTCGAGGCCGCGGGCGTGGTCGACGCCGTCGGCCCGGACGTGCCCGACCTCGCGCCCGGCGACGAGGTCGTGTGGCACGGGACGGGCGCGCAGCGCGAGCTGTCGCTCGTGCGCGCCGACCACGTCCGGCGCAAGCCCGCGTCCGTGCCCTTCGAGCAGGCGGCGGTGCTGCCCGTCGCCGCGGCGACAGCGTTCTCCGCGCTCGTCCAGGCCGACGTCGGCGAGGGCGACGTGGTGCTGGTGCACGGCGCGAGCGGCGGCGTCGGGTCGGCGGCGGTGCAGATCGCGACCGCGCTCGGGGCACGCGTCGTCGGGACGGCGTCGCCCGCGAACCACGACTACCTGCGCGGGCTGGGCGCGACGCCGGTCGCGTACGGGCCGGGACTCGTCGACGCGGTGCGCGCGCTGCCGGACGGCCTGGACGAGGTGAGCGTCGTCGTCGACCTCGTCGGCTCCGCGGACACGGTCGCCGCGACCGTCGCCCTGCTGGGCGAGGACCTGGCCCCCGCGACCTCGGACGACCCGCCGAGCGCGGTGACGATCGTCGGGTCCGACGCGTCGCGTGCGGCGGGCGTCGTCGACAAGGTCGACGCGAAGGGTGCCCTGGACGAGGTGCTCGCGCTCGCGGAGGACGGGAGGCTCCGGGCGGAGGTCTCGGCCCGGTTCCCGCTGGCGGAGGCGACGGAGGCCTTGCGGCTCGTCGCCGACGGGCACGTCCGCGGCAAGGTCGTCCTCGACGTGCCCTGACCGGGACCTCGGTCCCGGAAGGTTGTGACGCTGGGCACAAGGTTGCCCCGGGAACCGCAGGATTCCGCCGTTCCTGCGCGTACCACACGCGAATCTTGTTGCGCCCCGCGTGCGCGAGAGTGTGAAATCGTTAGCATGCGTAAGTTTCTTGCCGCTACCGCGGCGCTCTCCTGTGCCCTCCTGCTGGCGTCCTGCGCCTCGCCGACCGACCCGGCGAGCGACGACGCGGCGACCCCCGAGACCACGACCACGACCGAGGCGGCCCCCGAGGTGACGCCCGCCGTCGTCGCTGTGACCACCACGTGCAACATGTACTACGGCGGCGAGTACTCCGCCGAGCGCCTCGTCACCGAGTCGACGCCGCTGCTCGAGACGCCCGAGGACGAGGCCGCCGCCGCCGCGATCTACACCACGCGCGAGCGCCTCGTCGCGGTCCAGAACTTCGCGGACCCCGAGCTCCAGCAGAACCTCAACGGGATCAAGGCCCCGTTCGAGGCCGCGGTGCAGGGCGAGACGATCGACACGTCGAACCTGCAGGAGTCCCTCGACGCCTTCCGCGCGCAGTGCACCGAGGCCGGGTACGCCTTCGCGTCCTGACCCCTCGCCGACACCCGCGCCGCGGTCCGGGCGGCCCGCCCCTCACCCAGGGGCGGGCCGTTCGTGCGTCCGGGCCCGCCGTGGGACCATCCGAGGATGCCCGTCGTCGAGTCCTCGCTCGTGGTCCCCGTCGACCCCGCGACCGCGTTCGCCGTCTCTCAGACGACCGGCGCGGTCCGTCTGCGCTGGGACCCGTTCATCCGGCGCCAGCACTTCCTCGACGGCGCCACGGCGCCCGCGAAGGGCGTGCGCACCTTCACCCGGCACCGCAGCGGCCTGTCCATGGTGAGCGAGTACGTCTCGTACAACCCGCCGACGAACGTCGGGATGCGTATGGTTCGCGGGTCGTGGTTCTTCGAGAACCTCGCGGGCGGGTGGCGGTTCGCCCCCGACCCGTCCGGCGGCACGCGCGCGACGTGGCGCTACTCCTTCCGGTGCCGCCCCCGCTGGCTGGCCCCGCTCGCGGAGCGCGTCGGCTCGTGGGTGCTCGGGCGCGACGTCGACCACCGGATCACGGGATTCGCGCGCGGCTGCGCCGACCCCGTCGTGCTCGCCGCGGTGCGCGAGCCGACCGGATAGACGCCGGCGCCTCGGCCGCGCGCCCCGGCCGCCGGCCGGCCGTTCCGCGGCGGCGCTACAGCCGGAACCGGACGCCAGTCACCTGGAGCCAGGCGAAGAGCCCCGCGGCCAGCGCGACGAGGACGACGACGAGGGCGACGAGGAGCGGCCGCTGGGCGCGGTCGCCGAACAGGCGCAGGGCGAGCCAGGCGACGCCCAGGCCGACCAGGCCTCCGGCGGTGTTGGTGAGGACGTCGGTGACGTCGCTGGCTCCGATGCCGGCGACGTACTGGACGATCTCGAAGGCCACGGACAGCCCGACGACGACAAGGAGCATCCTGGCGAGGCGCCGCTGCCGGGCCGCCAGATAGACGAGGACGCCGAGCGGGACGAACGCGAGGACGTTGACGGCAAGCTCTCGGGAACCGAGCCCGCCGGAGGCCGTGCCGCCCAGCGGGACGAGGTTGACCGACCGGCGGCCGACGAGGTCGCCGAAGTCGCCGGTGTGGATCTTGAGCAGCACGACCCACACGAGCACCAGGACGTAGAGCCCGAGGACGACGCGCTCCGTGGTCCTGCCCGAGCGGGCCGGGGCGGGCGCGCCGCCGTCGGCCGCGCGGTCCTCGTGCTCCTCGACGAGCCGGGGGTCGACGTGCGGGTCGTGCGTTGCCATGGGGCGCAGGCTACCGGCGCTCAGAGCGCGAGCAGCAGGATCGCGTAGGCGAGGATCGCCACCGTCCCGATCGCCGCGACGGTGCGCATCGTGCGCCGCGGCCGCGCGGTGAGGACTCCGAGGAGCGGAGGCAGCGCGAGCAGGGTCACCAGGACGGCGAACGCTCTCGGGGCGTTCTTGCACGCGGGCGCGTCGAAGGTCGGCGGATCGACGCACTGGTCGCTGCTCGCGTCCAGTCCGAGCAGGAGCGCCACCGCGGCGGGCAGGGCGACGAGGACGAGCGCGACCAAGCCGACGACCCAGCCCGCGATCACGCGGCGACGGTGCGCTCGGAACTCGTCGGCCGTGCGAGGAGCGATCGGGCCCTGGTCGGTGTCCACGGTCATGGATCCTGACGCATCCTCCTGCACGTCCGGTGCGCCCTGCGCGCGGGAACCGTGCAGGTCCGGGCCGTTCCGAGGGTCTCCCTCGACCGTCACCGGCGGGGGCTTCGCCTGCGCCACCTCGGGAGGACCGGACCGCTCGAGGGTGCGGGTTCGCCGGCGCACGGCACCCGGGGACGACGGCGCCCGGCACCCCGGGCGGACGCGGTCCTGTCGCGCGCGGCGTAGCGTGCGACGCATGGGCCCGCTCGACCGTCGCCGCCCCCGGGCGTTCCTCGCCGTGGTGCTCGCGGTGGTCTCGGTCCTCGGGTCGGCGGGCGCGACGCACGGTCAGCCCGGCGCGCGACCGCTCGACCTCACCGCCGTCGCCCTGCTCCTCGTGTCGCCGCTCGCGCTCGTGCTCCTCGTGCCGCGCCCTGTCGTCGCCGTCACGGTGTCGGTCGCGGCCGCCGGGACCTTCCTCGTCGCCGGGTACGCGTGGGGACCGGTGCTCGCGGGGCCCGTCGGTGTGCTCGTGGGGGTGCTCCTCAGCGGTCCCGCGGAGCGCGGGCGCCGCGTGGCGTGGGGCGGTGCCGTGCTGCTCGCGGGGGCCGTCGTGGGGGCCGCCGCGCTGCGTCCCGACGCCCCGCCGCGGGCGACGCTCCTCGGCGGGGCGGCCTGGACCGTCGTCGTGCTGCTCGTCGCGGGCGGGATCCGCGACCGGGCCGCCCGCATCGCCGCCGCGCGCGGGGCCGAGCAGGTGGCGCGCGCCGAGCGGGAGCGCACGGCCGTCGCGGACGAGAGGCTGCGCATCGCGCGCGAGGTCCACGACGTCCTCGCGCACTCTCTCTCCGCGATCACCGTGCAGGCGGGCGTCGGGCTGCACCTGCTCGACCGCGACCCGGACCAGGCCCGCAGCGCCCTCACCGCGATCCGCGCGACGAGCACGGAGGCCCTCGACGAGGTCCGCGCGGTGCTCGGCGTCGTCCGGGGGGAGTCGCGCGGGGGCGCGGTCGTGGCGCACGACATGGTCGTCGCCGGCGCCCCGCTCGCCCCGACGTGGGACCTCGCCGCGCTCCCCCGGCTCGTGCGGCAGGCGGAGGGAGGCGGGCTCGCGGTCGCGCTCGCCGTGGACCCCGCCACCGCCGGACTGCCCGACCGCCTCGCCGGGGTCGTCTACCGCGTGGTGCAGGAGGCCCTGACGAACGTGCGGCGGCACGCGCTCGGCGCGACGCACGTCGACGTCCGCGTCGTCGTCGACGCAGGCAGCGGGTCCGGGTCCGACGCCCGCGCCGCCGGGGTGGACGAGAACCGTGCCGCGCGCCACGTGACGGTGACGGTCACCGACGACGGCCCGGGCACGCCGTCGGACCCCGAGCCCGGCTACGGCCTGCGCGGCATGCGCGAGCGCGTGGAGAGCGTCGGCGGGACGCTCACGACGGGGTCGGCGGCCAGGCCGACCCACGGACCGGAGAAGGACACCGCTGGACGCGGCTTCCGGGTGCGGGCAGTCTTTCCCTGGCCGGGCACCACGCCCCGGCCGAGCACCACCGGACGGTCCGACGAGGAACCGCCGCGGCACGAGGAGGCACCATGATCGACGTCGTGCTGGCCGACGACCAGGCGCTCGTGCGCGGCGGGTTCCGCGCGCTCATCGACTCCGAGGACGACATGCGCGTCGTCGCCGAGGCCGCGACCGGGGACGACGCCGTCCGGCTCGCGCTGGAGCACCTGCCCGACGTCGTGCTCATGGACATCCGGATGCCCGGGCTCGACGGGCTCGAGGCGACCCGGCGGATCGTCGCCGACCGCGCGGCGGCGCACGTGCACGTCGTGGTGGTCACCACGTTCGAGCTCGACGAGTACGTGACGGACGCGATCCGCGGCGGCGCGAGCGGGTTCCTCGTCAAGGACACCGAGCCCGTCGACCTCGTCCGGGCGGTGCGGGTCGCGGCGCGCGGCGACGCCCTGCTCTCGCCCACGGTGACCCGGCGCCTGCTGTCCCGGGTCGCGGACGCGACGCGCGCCGTCGGGCCGGTCCCCGGTCTCACGGAGCTCACGCCGCGCGAGCGCGAGGTGCTCGTCGAGGTCGCGGGCGGGCTCTCGAACGACGAGATCGCGGGGACGCTCTACCTGTCGGAGTCGACGGTGAAGACGCACGTGTCGCGCGTCATGGCCAAGGTGGGCGCGCGCGACCGCGCGCAGCTCGTCGTCGCGGCCTACGAGTCCGGGCTCGTGCGCCCGGGCTGGGCGGGCTGACCGGCACCACGGGACGAGCGAGGTCGGCACGCACGGGGGACGACGCGGCGTCGGGCACCGGGAAGCCTGGAGGTGCGGCCGGATCGTGGCCGCCCCCGCCGACCGGCGGGGCGCACCGACACCGGAGGTCGTCATGCTCACCGCACTCACCGGGGCCGTGGTCCCCACGGAGGCCGTCGCGTCCGTGGCGCACGCCGGCTGGGGGCCCGGACCGTGGTGGTTCGTCTTCCCCCTGCTGTGGTTCCTGCTGTTCGCGTCCGTGATCTTCCTCGTCGCCCGCCGCGCGCGCCGCGGCTGGGGCCCGGGCGGTCCCGGCGGCTGGCGCGCCACCGGCCCGGACCCGGTCGCGATCCTCGGCGAGCGGTACGCGCGCGGCGAGATCGACGAGCGGGAGTACCGCTCGCGCCTCGCGGTCCTGCGCGAGGGTCGCCCCCAGCCCTGACGCCGAAAACGACGTTGCTGCCGTTATCCCGCGGATAACGGCAGCAACGTCGTGCTCGACGGCGAGGAATCGCCTGGTCGGCGTCAGGCGGAGGCGCCCACGGGCTCCTTGGTGCCCGACGGCGTGGCCTCCGCGGTCTCGGCCGGCGCCTCGGGCGCGTCGTCCTCGTCCACGAAGGGGTCCTCGGCCGTGGCGGCCTCGTACTGCTCGAGGTCGAGGATGCCCTCGCGCTTGGCGACGATCGTCGGGACGAGCGCCTGGCCCGCGACGTTGACCGCGGTGCGGCCCATGTCGAGGATCGGGTCGATCGCCAGCAGCAGACCCACGCCCGCGAGCGGCAGGCCCACGGTCGAGAGCGTGAGGGTCAGCATGACGATCGCGCCGGTGAGGCCCGCGGTCGCGGCGGAGCCGACGACGGACACGAACGCGATGAGCAGGTAGTCGGTGATCGACAGGTCGATGCCGAAGATCTGCGCGACGAAGATCGCCGAGATGGCCGGGTAGATCGAGGCGCAACCGTCCATCTTGGTGGTCGCGGCCAGCGGCACGGCGAACGACGCGTACTCGCTCGGGACGCCGAGGTTGCGCTCGGTGACGCGCTGCGTCACGGGCAGCGTGCCGATCGAGGAGCGCGAGACGAACGCGAGCTGGATCGCGGGCCAGGCGCCCTTGAAATAGCTCGAGATCTTCAGGCCGTTGGTGCGCAGCAGGATCGGGTAGACGACGAACAGCACGACCGCGAGGCCGACGTAGATCGCGACGGCGAACCACGCGAGCGACGCGAGCGACGTCCAGCCGTACGCCGCGATGGCGTAGCCGATGAGGCCGGCGGTACCGATCGGCGCGAGGCGGATGATCCACCACAGCACCTTCTGCACGATCGCGAGCGCGGAGCGGTTGAACGCGAGGAACGGGTCCGCCTTCTTGCCCGACTTGAGCGCCGCGATGCCGATGACGAGCGCGACGACGAGGATCTGCAGGACGTTGAAGTTCACCGACGTGCTGGCGCTCGCGCCGCCGTCGGTCACCTCGACCTGCGTGCTGGCGCCGAGGCCCAGGACGTTGCCCGGGATGAGGCCGTTGAGGAAGTCGAGCCACGTGCCGGTGCGTCCCGGCTCGGACGCGGCGTCGAGCGAGACCGACGCGCGGTTGCCCGGCTGGAACAGCAGGCCCAGGCCGATGCCGACGGCCACGGAGATCGCCGCGGTGATCGCGAACCACAGGAGCGTCTGGCCCGCGAGGCGCGCGGCGTTGGTGACGGTGCGCAGGTTTGCGATCGACGCGACGATCGCGGTGAAGATGAGCGGCGGCACGACGGCCTTGAGCAGCGTGACGAACGACGAGCCGATGGTGTCGAGCGTCGTGGTCAGGCCGTTGGGGACCTCGCCGGCCGCGTCCTGCGGGCCCATGGCGAGGGCGAGGGCACCGAGGCCGACGCCGACCGCGAGGCCCAGCAGGATCTGGACGCTGAACGAGGGGAACCGGCGCTTCTTCTTCGCGGGCGCCGAGGCCGGGGCCTGGCTCGCCTGCTGCGGGTCGGCCTTCGAGACGGCCGACGAGGGGGTCGAGGACACAGGGGACCTTTCGGGGTGACGCGGGCGCACGAGCGCCCGCTCTCGGGAGAGGGGCTCGGGACGTCGTCGCGGGGCGCCGGCAGCAGCGCGACCCGGGGCAGGACGCCAGGTCGTCGGGCGACCTGGAGCTCTGACGGTGCGGGACGCGCCACGCACGTCAGCGACTCAGGTCGCGAGGCGACCCGGGGTCCTGACGGGTGTGCGGAGGCGGAGGGGCGTCAGCGGCGACGGGGGGTCAGCGACACAGCGCGCTGGCGACTCGACGGAGGTCGACGTCGCGGCGCTGGGTGAGCTGCCAGGCAGGCACGCTGACGAACACGAAGGTTCTCCCGGAACGGTGGGTTCTCGCTGGAAAGCGGGCAGACGGACGCCCGCGGCAACCGATCATACCTGCTAGTACGCAACGACCCGACCGCGGACCCTATTCCCCGTGCCTCGCGAGATGGCGATCCGCCGCCGAGACAATGACGCCCGGCACCGATCTTCCGGGGTCCGGGGCCGGGCGTCGCTCTCTCGCGAGATCAGGCGTTGGGCGCGTCCAGGAACGCGTGCAGGAGCGGACCTGCGGTGACGGCGCCACCGTCGCCCGTCTCGACGAACACGGCGACCGCGAGGTCGCCCTGGGTCGCGATCATCCAGGCGTGCGACTGGCTGCCGTCGCCGTACTGCGCGGTGCCCGTCTTGGCGCCCGGCTCGCCCGGGAGGTCCTGGAGGATGGACGCGGAGCCCTCGGTGACGACGGCGCGCATGAGGCCGCGCAGCGTCGTCGCCTCCTCCTCGGTGAGGGTACCCGCCGGCTCCTCGTCGGCGACGGTCTGCACGGCCGGGTGGACCAGGACGGGCGACACGGTGTGCCCGGCGGCGACGCTCGCCGCGACCGTCGCCATCGCGAGCGGCGACGCCTGGACCTTGCCCTGCCCGATCATCGACGCCGCGTGCTCGGTGCCCTGCGAGTCGGTCGGGACGTCGCCGAAGAACGCGGGCGTGCCCAGCTCGGACTCGACGCCGAGCCCGAGCGACGCCGCGGCGTCGTGCAGCGCCTGCTGCGTCACCGTGTCCCGCTGCCCGATCATCGCGGTGTTGCACGAGTTGGCGAACGCGGTGCGCAGCGGCACGTCGCCCAGGGCCGCCGTCGGGTAGCCCGGGACGTTCTGGAACTCGCGACCGTCCACGGAGATCGTGGGCGGGCACGCGACGGTCGTGTCGGGCGTGAGCCCCGCGCGCAGCATCGCGAGCGTCGTCGCGACCTTGAACGTCGAGCCCGGCGCGTACTGTCCGGTCGTCGCGGTCGAGAGCCCCTCGCCTGCCGTCGAGCTCGCCGCGGCCAGCACCGCACCCGTCGAGGGCTGGATCGCGACGATCGCGCTCGGCCCCTGCCCGGCCAGCACCGCCTCGGCCGCGACCTGCATGTCCGGCCGGAGGGTCGTGCTCAGCGGGGTACCGTCCACCGGGTCGACGGAGAAGACCTCGGTCGTCTCCCCCTCCGCGTCGCCCTCGCCCGGCACGACCTCGATCGACAGGCCCGGGACGCCCCGGAGCTGCTCGTCGTACTGGCGCTGGAGGCCGGAGAGACCGACCTGGTCGCCCGCGGCGATCGCCCCCTCGGACTCGTCGACGATCTCCGCCGTCGCGTCCCCCACGCGCCCGAGGATCGGGCGCGCGAACTCGCGCGTCGGCGCGAGCGGCAGCTCGTCGTCGACCACGCGGACCCCGTCGACGCCGCGCGCCGCGTCGACGTCCACGCCCGCGGTGTCCTCCGTACGCACCGTGATCGCCTCGACGAACGCCTTCTCCCCCGCGCCCGCGACGCGCTGCGCGTACTCCTCGGGGTCGAGCCCGACGACCGCGGCGAGCTCGCGCGCGGCGCGGTCCCACGCGCCGGAGGCGACGAGGGTCTTGTCGACGCCGATCCGGTAGACCGGCCGGTCCTGGACGATCGGGACGTCGTCGGCGCCGAGGATGCCCGCGCGCACGGCGGGCACGCGGTTCACCGCGATCCGGTCGCCCTGGCCGAGCTCGGGCACGAGCACGTCCGGCTCCCACACGACGTCCCACGCCCCGGGCCCGTCCTCGCCGTCGGCCGCCTCCGCGAACGACAGCTCCGCCGTCGTCGTGTACTCCCAGGCCTGCTCCCCGGCGACCTCCCAGCGGTAGGCGAGCGTCGCCGTCGCGCGGTCGCCCGCGTCGTCGCCCTCCTCGACGACGTCCACCGCCGAGACCTCGACCGTGCGCTCGTACGGCGCGAGCGGCTCGAGCACCGCCTCGAGGTGGGCCTGGACGTCCTTCGCGGCGCCGTTGCGGAACTCCAGCGCGCTCACATCACCCGCCTGGATCGCCTGCGCGAGCGCGTCCGCCGCGTCCTGCGCCTCCGGGCGGTCGGGCGTGCAGGCCGCGAGTGGCAGCGCGAGGACCGGGGCGAGCGCGGCGGCCGAGACCCAGCGCACGACCCGGTGCCGGACGCGCGGCCCGACCTGCGTGCTCGTTCGACCGTGGACGTGCGCGACGCTGCTCACCGGCTGCTCCCCTGGGTTTCCGGGCGGTTCGGGACGGGAGGGACGCTACCCCACGCCTCGGACGACCCGGACGTCCGGAACGAACCGGCCCGGTTCGTCCTCCGCTTCTTCACGCCGGGCGCGCGACGGTGGAGCCGCCGGGCCGTCAGTCCGGGGTGACCGGGCTGATCGCGTACCAGAGGCGGACGCTCTCGTCGCCTCCCGGCCCGGGCTCGTGGCTGATCTGCACGGACGTGACGACGTCGCCGTTGGAACCGTTGATGCCGGTGCGCTCGCGCGTCCCGCCCGCGCGCGACGCGTCGAGCGACGCGGGCAGCTCGTCGAGCCAGCGGTCCACCTGGGAGCGGGGGAGGCCGAGGACCTCGGCGTCGGCGACGAGCTGGTCGTGGACCGCCTGCCCGCCGGACAGGGTGCGGAACACGTTGATCGTGCTCACGTAGCCGCGGCGGGGCTGGATCGTCAGCTCCTCGGCCGTCGTCGACCACGTCCCGTCGGGGAGGGTCAGCTCGACCTGCGCCGCGCCGTCGGGCACCCGCACGACGGCCTGCGACTCGCCCAGCCCCACGGACTCCGCGGTGATCGGCCTGCTCACGTCCCAGCGCATGGGCTCGCCCCTCTCGATGTCCTCGATCGTCGTCGTCCCGGCCTCGTCGCCCGACGACGTCCCGCCGGTCGCCGTGCTCGTCCCGCCCGGGCTCGTGGTCGCGTCGTCCGGGCCGCCGAACGTCACCGTGCACGCCGCCAGGACGAGCGACCCGGCGAGCATGACGATCGCAGCCCGCGCCGCCGCCCGTTGCCGCCCGCCCGGGTCGAGCCGGCTCACTGGTCCACGTCCACGTCCCACTCGGTCAGTCTGTCAAGGATGCGGCCGACGCGGGCGGGGTTGGTGAGCCGGTAGTCGTCGATGCGGTCGGACACGTCGGTGCCGATGATCTGCGCGGCCTGGTCCGGGTGCTGGGTGACGAGCTGCTGGTACGCGGGCAACGTGTCGTTCGAGATGTACTCCCAGCGCGTCGCCTGGTCGGCAATGTTGCCGCCCGGGAGCGGCGTCTCCACCGTCACCGTGCCCTGCACGGGGTTGTCGAACGAGATGCCCGTGAACGGGATGCCGATGTTCTCCGGGCCGGGCGTCTCGACGCTCACCGTGAAGGGGTCGTACTGCGCGTACGTGCCCGCGCCCGGGATGGACGGCTCCCCGACGAGCGTCATGAGATAGGTGAACGCCTCGCCCGTGACGGGGTGGCCGCGCATGGTCTGCCAGTCGTCGGCGATGATCTGGTTCTGCTCGCGCCACAGCAGCGCGGTGTTGCCGTCCGCGAGCGCCTGCGCGTCGCCGCCGCGTCCGGCCTCGATGTCCGACCAGGCCTGGTACGCGGCGTCGTCGATGACGCCGGCCTCGAGCAGCCGCTCCATCTCCTCCATGCCGCCGTTGAGGTACGCCTCGTGCATGACGGCCTGGTCGACGAAGATCTCGCGCTGCATCGAGAGGAACTGGTTCTCGTAGAACCCGAGCTCGGCGTCGGACATGGTCGCGATCGCCTCGAGGGCCGCGCGGTCGACGCCGGGCGGGAGCGCCTGGGCGCCGGTCGCGACGCCCTGCGCGAGCTGTCGCATCATGTCGAGGTCGAAGAACCCGGCGGCGAAGGACGGCCCGATCATCGCGGCCATGCCCGCCCACTGCATCCACGGGTTGTCGAGGTACAGCTCGCCGTAATAGGTGTAGACGCCCTCGATGATCTCGCGGTTCGCGGACGCCCCGGCGGACGGGTCCCATTCGGCGAAGTCGAAGCCCGCCTCACCGGCGGCGACGCGGGTCCAGTGCGCGACGGCGAGGTCGGAGAACCCCGGGGAGTCGGGGTCGACGCCGAGCCGCACCATCTGGGCGTAGAGCGCGGCGACCTGGGCGTCCGTCGCGTTCTCCAGCCACTCGGCGCGCTCGCTCGCGTCCATCGCGGCGTACTCGCCCGGGGTGGGCGTGGGGACGGTCTGCTGGGGGCCGCCGAGGCCCGACGTCGGACCACCGCCCGGGCCGCCTGGGGTGCCGCCCCCGTCGCTGCTCGCGGACTCCTGCTGGTCGGCGTCGGCGGCGAGCTGGTCGGCCGCGGCGTCGAGGAGGGTCGCGGTGGTCGCCAGCGAGGGACCGAGGCTCGCGGCCCAGTCGTTGCGGAACTCCGCGGCGTCGGGGCCCTCCCACCGGGTCGCGGCGTCGACGACGGACGCCACCTGCGCCCGGTGGGTCCGCAGCGCGTCCGCACCCCCGCGCAGGGTCGACGCGAGCGCGCGCAGCGCCCGGACGTCCGCGCCCCACAAGCCGCTCATGCCGTCTCCTCCCCGCACCTGCGCGTGTCCTCTCACGCGCACGTGTCGACAGCCTCGTCTCGACGGTCGCACGCCGACGCTACGCGGCGCGGGCGCCTGTCGCGATGGGGAGCACTGCCCATCCTGACCGCCAGGAGGAACGGAGCGCAATGATTGGATGAAGACCGGGAGATTTCCCCCATCTCCTTGACCCCGAGGCGCACTTCCGCCACATTGGTCGGTGACACATCGGATGATTCCTGGGCCCTGGCGTAGTCCGAGCGCCGAACCCGACCGACCGCGGCGCACCGACGCGCCGCCCTTGGAGGCCACTGATGTCCCGAGTCCGACCCTTCGCGCGACCCGCCGGCGCCCGCCGGCTCGTCGCCGCGACCGCAGCCGGGGCGCTGGCGGTGCCGCTCGCGCTCCTGGCGGCGCCCGCGTCCGGGGCGAGCGCCCCGACGTCGGGCACGCTAGGTGCCGTGACCGCACCCGGCGCGACGATCCCCGGCGACCCCGACACCATCTGGTTCGACGAGCCCCTGAACACGGCGGCGTCGAACCTCCAGCAGGAGTGGGAGCAGCGCGCGCTGCCCATCGGCAACGGCGCGATGGGCGCCACCGTCTTCGGCGGCGTCGCGCGCGAGCAGCTCCAGCTCAACGAGAAGACCCTGTGGACCGGTGGCCCCGGAGCCTCCGGCTACAACTTCGGGAACTGGACCACCCCGCGGCCGGACGCGATCCAGCAGGTCCGCGACCGGATCGACGCCGAGGGGAGCGTCAGCCCCGAGGAGGTCGCCTCCGTGCTCGGCCAGCCGAAGACGAACTTCGGCTCCTACCAGACGTACGGCGACCTGGTGCTGGAGATGGCGGGCCAGAACGGCACCGCCACCGACTACCGCCGGGCGCTCGACATCGGCGACGCCGTCGTCACGACGACCTACGACCTCGACGGGACGACGTACACGCGCGAGTACTTCGCGAGCGCGGCCGACGACGTCGTCGTCGTGCGGCTCACGGCCGACGAGCCGGGCGCGATCGGCTTCGAGGCGCGGCTCGACCTGCCGTCGGGCCGGTCGAACGTCGCGCAGACCGCTGCGGGCGGCCGGATCACGACGTCCGGGACCCTCACCAACAACGGCCTGCGGTTCGCGTCGCAGGCGCAGGTACTCACCGACGGCGGCACCCGGACCGACGGCGCGAACGGCCGCGTCACGGTCGCGGGCGCCGACTCCGCGACGATCGTCTTCTCCGCCGCGACCGACTACGAGGGCGAGTACCCGGCGTACCGCAGCGGCGTCGCGCCGCTGGACGTCGTGACGCCCCGCGTCGACGCCGCCGCCGGGAAGGGCGTCGACGCGCTCCGCAAGGCGCACCTCGCCGACTACCGCGAGCTCTACGAGCGCGTGCGGCTCGACCTCGGCGCCGAGCTGCCCGACGTCCCGACCGACGAGCTCCTCGCCGCCTACCGGGCGGGAACGACGCCCGAGAACCAGCGCGCGCTCGAGGCGCTGTACTTCCAGTTCGGGCGCTACCTGCTCGTCTCCTCGTCGCGCGACGGGTCGCTGCCCGCGAACCTGCAGGGTGTGTGGAACCGCGTCAACAACCCGCCGTGGGACGCCGACTACCACGTGAACATCAACCTGCAGATGAACTACTGGCCGGCCGAGACGACGAACCTCTCCGAGACGACCGCCCCGCTGTTCGACTACGTGGACTCGATGGTCGCGCCCGGCGAGGTGACCGCGAGCACGATGTACGGCGCGGACGGCTGGGTCGTCGGCAACGAGACGAACCCGTACGGGTTCACGGGCCTGCACCAGTACCCGCAGTCCTTCTGGCAGCCCGACGCCGCGGCGTGGCTCGCGCAGCACTACTGGGAGCACTACCTGTTCACGGGCGACGAGGAGTTCCTCGCGGAGCGTGCCTACCCCATGCTGAGGTCGGTGTCGGAGTTCTGGTTCGACTTCCTCGTCGTCGACCCGCGCGACGGCTCGCTCGTCGTGACCCCGAGCTACTCGCCCGAGCAGGGCGACTTCACCGCGGGCGCGGCGATCTCGCAGCAGATCGTCACGCAGCACCTCGCCAACACCGCCGCGGCGGCCGAGGCGCTCGGCGAGACCGACACCGCGTTCCTCGACGAGCTCGCCGCGACGCGCGCCGACCTCGACCCCGGCCTGCGCGTCGGGTCGTGGGGCCAGCTCCAGGAGTGGAAGGAGGACCTCGACGAGCCCAACAACACCCACCGGCACGTGAGCCACCTCTGGGCCCTGTTCCCGGGCGGGGCCGTCTCGCCGTCGTCGTCCCCGGACCTCGCGGCAGCAGCACGCGTGTCGCTCGACGGCCGCGGCGACGGTGGCACCGGCTGGAGCAAGGCCTGGAAGGTCAACTTCTGGGCGCGCCTCCTCGACGGCGACCGCGCGCACAAGCTCCTGCGCGAGCAGCTCACCGGCAGCACGCTCGACAACCTGTGGGACAACCACCCGCCGTTCCAGATCGACGGCAACTTCGGCGGCACCTCCGGCGTGGCCGAGATGCTGCTCCAGAGCCAGGACGGCGTCGTCGACGTGCTCCCGGCGCTGCCCTCGGCCTGGGCGGAGGGGTCGTACACCGGGCTCGTCGCCCGTGGTGGTACCGAGGTCGACGCCGCCTGGACCGGGGGCGCGGCGCGTGAGGTCACGCTCCACCCGTCGCGCGACGGCGACCTGACCGTCCGCAGCCCGCTCTTCGCCTCGGGCGCGTACACGCTGGTCGACGGCGACGGGTCGCCCGTCGAGCACGCGCGCGACGGCGCGGAAGTGACGTTCGCGGCGTCCGCGGGGGCGACCTACACGGCGTCCGCGCTCGCGACCGTGGGCGTCACGGCCCCCGGGAGCGCGACGACGGGCGACGTCGTGGACGTGGTGGCGACGGTGTCCGCCGTGGGCGACGCGGCGATCGAGGGTGGCGAGCTCGCGCTCGTGCTCCCTGCGGTCGAGGACGGCCAGGCGGCCTGGTCCGCCGAGCCGGCGGGCGTCGACCTCGAGACCGTCCCGGCGGGCGGGTCGCGCGACGTCTCCTTCCGCGTCACCGTCGGCGCGGGCGGTGCGTCCGGGACGTCCGCCGTCGTCGCCCGCCTCGCCGCGGGCGGGGGGACGGTCGAGGGCCGGGCCGCGATCGCGGTCCGGCCGCCGTCGCCGTGCCCCGCACCGCCCACGGGCGACACGCTGCTCGCGTGGGACCTCGGCGCGGACCCGCTCACGGACGCGTCCGGCCACGGGCGCACCCCGCGCGTCGTCGGGACGGGTGCCGTGCTCGCCGAGGGGCCGACGGGCTCGGCCCAGACGCTCGGGCCGAACACCTACGCCGCGAGCGAGCCGTTCCAGCTCGGGTACCTCTACCAGGCGTCGTTCGCGGGGGAGTTCCGCATCGACGCCGGGCAGTCGTCGTACCGGCGCCTGTTCGACGCGCAGCCGGTCGGGCAGGACGCCGACGGCATCCTCGTCGACCTCACGCCGTCGAACAACGTCCGGGTCATCACGGCCGGGACCGGCACCACGACCCCGGTCACGGTGCCCACGGGCCGCTGGTTCGACCTCGTCGTGACCATCGGCGAGAACGGCGCGATCACGGTGTACGTGGACGGCGTCGCCCGCCCGGGCGGCACGGTCGGTGGGTACGACGCGATCAACGGGTGCCAGACGCGCCCGTTCCACGTCGGCGCCAACCAGGGCGGCGGCGAGGTCCAGCGCGGCGCCGTGGACCGCGTCGCGGTCTTCGCCCGCGCGCTCACCGCGGACGAGGTCGCGACGTGGCAGGAGCTCGCGTTCGACGCCGAGGACCCGGGGCCGGACGTCAGCGTCGAGGTGCAGACGCGCTGCCTCGCCGGCCGTGCGTACGTCGCGGTCCGCGCGACCAACGACGACGACGTCCCGCTCGACGTGACCCTCGAGACGCCGTACGGCACGCGCACGGTGGCGGACGTCGCACCGGGCGCGAACGCGTACCAGTCGTTCTCGGTCCGGTCGGCCGCGGTCGGGGCGGGTACCGCCACGGTGACCGCGCGGGTGCCGGCCGACGGCCCGGTGACGACGCACGACGTCGCCTTCGAGGGCCGCGACTGCTGACGTCGCGGACCAGCTCGACGACGCACGGGCCCCGGGTCTCCCACGACCGGGGCCCGTGCGTCGCGCGGGACCGTCGGACATCCGCAGCGCGGCGCACTGACAGGCTCCGTGTGAGCGTCACTCATTCGATGTCTCGACGCAGATTGGTCGGACGATCCTTGACCTTCCGGCAAGAACTGCCTAGATTGAGACCAGTCATCAGATGTATTCCGCGGTCTCCCGCGGGGACGGCGAGGGGTACGCATGGCGAGGATCACGCGGGTCGAGATCGAGGACGTCCGCTTCCCGACGTCGCTCACGGCCGACGGCTCGGACGCGATGAACAAGGACGCGGACTACTCCGCCGCCTACGTCGTGCTCCGCACCGACGCGACCGACGGGTCCGGGGAACCGCTCGCAGGCCACGGCCTGACGTTCACCATCGGCCGCGGCAACGACATCGTCGCCGAGGCCGCGCGTCAGCAGGCGAGCGCGCTCGTCGGCCGCGACGTCGACGAGCTCGCCGCGGACATGGGAGGCGTGTACCGCACCCTGACCTCCGACTCGCAGCTGCGCTGGCTCGGCCCGGAGAAGGGCGTCGTGCACCTCTCCGTGGCGGCGGTGCTCAACGCGACGTGGGACCTCGTCGCCCGCCGCGCCGGCAAGCCGCTCTGGCGCCTGCTCGCCGACCTGACGCCCCGAGAGCTCGTCGCCGTCGCCGACCTGCGCTACCTCTCCGACGCGCTCACCGCGGACGAGGCCGTCGCCCTGCTCGAGGCCAAGGCCGCGACGAAGGCCGAGCGGATCGCCCACCTCGAGCGCACCGGCTACCCCGTCTACACGACGTCGGCCGGCTGGCTCGGGTACGACGACGAGAAGCTGCGGCGCCTGTGCCAGGAGGCCGTCGACGCCGGGTACGGACACATCAAGCTCAAGGTGGGCGCCGACCTCGCGGACGACGTGCGCCGCCTGACGATCGCTCGCGAGGTGATCGGCCCCGACCGCACGCTCATGGTCGACGCGAACCAGGTGTGGGACGTGCCGCAGGCGATCGAGTGGATGGCCGCGCTCGCGCCGTTCGACCCCCTGTGGATCGAGGAGCCCACCTCCCCCGACGACGTGCTCGGGCACGCCGCGATCCGGCGCGCCGTCGCGCCGATCGGCGTCGCGACCGGCGAGCACTGCCACAACCGGGTCATGTTCAAGCAGTTCTTCCAGGCGGAGGCGATCGACTTCTGCCAGCTCGACACCGGCCGCCTCGCGAGCGTCAACGAGATCGTCGCCGTCCTGCTCCTCGCCGCGAAGTTCGGCGTGCCCGTGTGCCCGCACGCGGGCGGCGTGGGGCTGTGCGAGATGGTGCAGCACGTGTCCGTGCTCGACTACGTCGCGGTCGCCGGCGACCTGACCGGCCGCGTGACCGAGTTCGTGGACCACCTCCACGAGCACTTCACCGACCCGTGCGTCGTCGCGGACACCGGAGCCGGCAGCGGCTACGTCCTCCCGTCACGACCCGGGTACTCGACGCAGATGCACGCCGCGTCCGTCGCCCAGTACCGGTTCCCCGGCGGCACGTACTGGACGGGACGACGCGCGGGCGCGGCACCCGACCACGGCGTGCAGTCATCGGAGGAATCTGTCGCCCCCGTGCTGCGATAGGCGATACTGCACCCATGTCCCGCACGGATGAGGTCGTCGACGGCATCAGGCGCATGATCCTCGACGGACAGCTCGGTCCCGGCGACCGGCTGCCCGTCGAGAAGGACCTCGCCGAGGCGCTCGGCGTCTCGCGCGGCTCCCTCCGCGAGGGCGTCCGCGCCCTCTCCATCCTCGGCATCGTCGACACCCGCCAGGGCGACGGCACGTACGTCACGAGCCTCGACCCCCGGCGGCTCCTGTCGCCCATGGGCTTCGTCGTCGACCTGCAGGGCGACGGCAGCGCGCTCCCCTTCCACCACGTGCGCCGCATCCTCGAGACCGAGGCCGCCGGGCTCGCCGCGACCCACATTACGGACGAGGCCCTCGCCGAGGCCCGCGGCGTCCTCGACCAGGTCGAGGAGATCCTGCGCGAGCCCGCCGTCGACCACGAGCGCTTCATCGAGACCGACATCGCGTTCCACCGCATCATCGCCGTGCACTCCGGGAACCCCGTCCTCGCCGCGCTCGTCGAGTCGCTCGCCAGCCGGACCGTGCGCGAGCGCCTCTGGCGCGGCCTCCACGAGGAGGGCGCCGAGGAGCGGACGCACGGCGAGCACGAGGCCATCTGGCGCGCGCTCGCCGCGCACGACCCCGAGCGCGCACGCCTGCGCATGGCGAACCACCTCCTCGGCGTCGAGGAGTCCCTCCCCCGCGTCCCGGACGACCTCCCCGACGACGACGCCTGACCTCCGCCAGGGCCTCCCCCGAGGTAGAGCCCTGGTCGGCCGAGGTAGACCCCCGGTCTGCCGAGGTAGAGCCGTGGACGGGCTTTCAGGCGCGGGGTCGGGTCCGCGGCGCGGGTGGCCTCGGAGCTCGGGGCTGCGGCGCCGTCACCCCGACCCGTCGGCCGTCGGCTTGTGGAGCGCCGCTCTGACGCCCCTTCGCTTCCGAGCCCACCCCCACCGCTCGGCCGTCGGCCCACCATGGCCCGACGAAGCGACAGCGACAGACGGCAAGCGGATGCGCTCGTGGGAAGGGGCAGACGAGACCGACACCGCGGGCAGTCGCCCGGGTGCGCGACGACCAGGGCGAGACGACACCGGTCGGGGTGGGTGGTGGTGCCGCGTCGTGGCGGGCCTGGCGGGAGCCGCGAGGAACGAGCGGCGGATGGTAGACGCGGCACCACCACCCACCCCGACCACCCAGGGCGACCACACGCCGTCGGACACAAGAACCACAGTTCTACCTCGACCGACCAGGGCTCTACATCGGCTGACCAGGGCTCTACATCGCGCGACCACGGCTCTACCTCGGCCTACCGGGGCTCTACCTCGCGGGGGAGCGGTCGCCGCACGGCACACGAGATCGACCCGTGCGTCCTGAGATCGACCCTCGGGAGGCCGATCTCAGGACGCACGGGTCGATCTCAGCAGGTGCCCCGCCGGGTCACTCGTAGAGGACCGCGGCGATCTCCTCGTCGTCGATGTTCGTCGCGTCGTACCAGTAGAAGCCGGAGTCGATCACGGGCTCGACGTCCTCGCCGTTGATCGCGGCGACGGCGGCCTTGACGGTCTCGTAGCCGATGCCGACGGGGTTCTGCGTGATCGCGCCGGCCATGAGGCCGTCGCGGATCGCGTCCGTCTGCGCCTTGCCGGAGTCGAAGCCGATGACCGTGAGCGTGCCCGCGGCGCCGAGCTCCTGCACGGCCTTGACGACGCCGGTCGCGGCGCCCTCGTTGGTGCCGTAGATGCCCTTGAGGTCGGGGTTCGCCTGGAGGATCGACTTCGCGGCGTCGGCCGACTTGAGCTGGTCGCCGCCCGCGTACTGCACGTCGACGATCTCGACGTCGGGCGCGTTCTCCTCGATGTAGTCGACGAACCCGGAGACGCGCTGCTGGCCCGTCTGCGACGTCTGGTCGTGGCCGAGCACGGCGATCTTGCCGCTCCCGCCGATGAGCTCGACCATGTGCTTCGCGGCCTCGGCCGCGGCGGCCTCGTTGTCGGTGGAGACCGTGGTGATCGGCACGTCGGACTCCACGCCGGAGTCGAACGCCACGACGGGGATGCCGCGCGACTGCGCGTCCGACATGAGCGGGATCGACGCCTCGGAGTCGAGCGCGGCGAACCCGATCGCGTCGGGGTTCTTGTCGAGCGCGGTCTGGAGCATGGAGAGCTGCTTGTCGACCTCGGTCTCCGTCTCCGGCCCTTCGAAGGTGACCTCGACGCCGAGCTCCTCCGCGGCGTCGTCGGCCCCCTGCTTCACGGCCTGCCAGAACTGGTGCTGGAAGCCCTTGGAGACGAGCGCGACGTACGGCGTGTCGCCGTCGCCGTCGCCGCCGCCGGAACCGGACCCGCCGTCGTCGGCGGAGCTGCACGCGCCCAGCGCGAGCAGGAGGGCTGCGGCGCTCGCGGCGCCGACGTACTTGAGGCGGGCGACCCGGGTGGTCTTCATGAGGTGCTCCTTCGGGGATGACGTCGTCGTCAGGGGAGACGAGGGAGGTGGCGGTGCTGCGGGGTGGGAGCGCGGGGGTCAGGCGTCCTTCCCGCGCCGGAGGATGTCGGTGTAGACGGCGAGGAGGATGACGACGCCGACGGCGACCTTCTGCCACTCCTGCGGGATGGACATGATCCGCAGGCCGTTGGTGAGCGTGGCCATGATGAGCGCGCCGATCACGGTGCCGAGGATCGTCGCCTTGCCGCCGCGCAGGGACGTGCCGCCGATGACGACGGCAGCGATCGCCTCGAGCTCGTACCCGAGCCCGAGGCCGGGCTGGGCGGAGTTGAGCCGGGACGCCATGACGACGCCCGCGAGCCCGGTGAAGACGCCGGCCACGGTGTAGACGACGACCTTCCAGCGCCGGACGTCGATGCCGGAGATCGCGGTCGCCTCCTCGTTGGAGCCGATCGACAGGGCGTACCGGCCGATGAGCGACTTGCTGAGGAGGACCCCCGCGACGGCGGCGGCGGCGAAGAAGATGAGGACGGCGTTCGGCAGGCCGGGGATCAGCTCGCCGAGCGCGATCTGGCCGAAGCCCGCGACGTCGGAGAAGTAGATCGGCTTGGTGCCCGAGATGACGAGCGACAGGCCCTGCGCGACCATCATCGTCGCGAGCGTCGCGATGAACGGCGGGATGCCGAGGAACGACACGTTGAGGCCGTTGACGAGCCCGAGGAGCGCGCCGGCCGCGATGCCGCCGAGCACGCCGACCACGAGCGGCAGGCCCAGGTTGGTGAGGAACACGCCGGTCATGACCGCGCAGAGCGTCATGCCCGTCCCGACGGACAGGTCGATCCCGCCGGTCGCGATGACGAACGTCGCGCCGAGGGCCATGATCCCCGTGACGGCGGTGGCGAGCAGGATGCCCTTGATGTTCGCCCAGTCCAGGAAGTAGGGGCTCGCGATCGAGAAGAAGGCGAAGATCACCACGAGCCCGGCGAACGCGAGGATCTGCTGGAGCTGCTGGCGGTAGCGCGGGCCGCGCGACGCCACGACGGCGTCGGGCAGGGCGTCGGTGACGGTGGTGGTCGAGGTCATCGGGCGTCTCCGGTCGTGGCGAGGAGGTGCTCGGCGCCGCCGAACTGCGTCGCGAGCTCCATGACGTTGTGCTGCGTGGCGTCGGCGTTGTCGAGGACGCCGGTGACCCGGCCCTCGCACATGACGACGATCCGCTCGGACAGGCGCAGGACCTCCGGCAGCTCGGACGAGATCATGACGATCGACTTGCCCTGGTCGGCGAGCGCGCGCAGGAGCTCGTAGATCTCCTCCTTGGCGCCGACGTCGATGCCGCGCGTCGGCTCGTCGACGATCAGCACGTCGCAGTCGCGCACGAGCCACTTGGCGAGCACGACCTTCTGCTGGTTGCCGCCCGAGAGGTTCTTGGTGCGCTGGCGCACCGACGGCGTCTTGATCGCGAGCCGGCGGACCATGTCGGTCGCGACGCGACGTGCGTCCCCGTCGCGGACGAAGCCGGCACGGGTCTCGCGGTCGAGCGAGGAGAGCATGACGTTCGCGGTGACGTCCTGGTCGAGAAGCAGCCCGTACCGCTTGCGGTCCTCGGACAGGTAGCCGATGCCCTGGCGCACGGCGTCGGCGGGGTTGCGCACGTGGATCGCGCGGCCCCGGACCTCGACGTGGCCCGTGCTGCGGTCCGCGCCGACGAGCGCCCGCGCGACCTCCGTGCGGCCCGCGCCCATGAGCCCGGCGAAGCCGAGGATCTCCCCCTCGTGGAGGTCGAAGGAGACGTCCTTGAGCAGCTTCCTGGTGCTGAGCCCCCGGACGGACAGGACCACGGGGCGGCCCTCGGGGGCGGGCGCGGGCCGCACGTCGGTCCGGATCTCGCGCCCCACCATGCGCGCGATCACGTCCCGGACGTCGGTCCCGGGCGTGTCGAGCGTGTCGATGTAGCGGCCGTCCCTCAGGACGGTGATCCGGTCCGAGATCTCCTTGATCTCGTCCATGCGGTGCGAGATGTAGATGACGCCGGTGCTCGGGGTCACGAACCCGCGGATGAGCCGGAAGAGCGTGCGCACCTCGACGTCGTTCAGGGCGGCGGTCGGCTCGTCCATGATGAGGACCTTCGCGTCGAACGACAGCGCCTTGGCGATCTCGACCATCTGCTGCCCGGCGACGCTGAGCTGCGCGACGGGCTGGCGGGGGTCGAGCGGGATCTCGAGGCGACGGAAGAGCTCGGTGGCCCGGCGGACGAGCGCGCGGTCGTCGATGAGCCCGGCGCGCCGGGGCTCGCGCCCGGCGAAGATGTTCTGCGCGACCGAGAGGTCGGGCATGAGGTGGAACTCCTGGTGGATGATGCTGATCCCGCGCTCGTTCGCCTGGCGCGGGGAGCGCACGTCGAGCGGCTCGCCGTCGAGCTCCATGGTCCCGGCGTCGGGCTGGTGGATGCCGGAGAGCAGCTTCATGAGCGTCGACTTGCCGGCGCCGTTCTCGCCGACGAGGGCGAGCACCTCGCCGTGCCGCAGGTCGAGGCGGACGTCGTCGAGCGCCGTGACCCCGGGGAACGCCTTGGTGATGCCCGCGACGCGCAGGAGCGGGGTCCCTGCCGTCGCGGGCGGGTCGCCCGCACGTGCCGTGGGAGTCGGGTCCGTGCTCACGTGAAGCCCCTTTGCTTGGATGTGACCGAGGTCAGTTCTACCGCAGACATCCGATGCATTTCAAGAGTCTGGAGCAGGATTCGCGGATTGTGGCGGGCGTTCCCGGGACCGATCCGCACAAAACGTGCTCAACATCGGATGATTCATCGAACCATCGCGCAGCGGTCAGCCCTGCCGCACGCCCACCGTGAGCATGAGGTTCGCGTACGCCCGCTCGTCCCCGGTCGCGACGAGGAGCGCGACGTCGTCACCCCGCGCGGCGTCGTAGAACGCGAACCGGTCGAGCCCCTGCCAGGCGGCCGACGGCGCCGCCGCGGCCAGCGCGGCGCGGTACCCCGCGTGCGCGGGGACGTCCGCGCCGCGCGCCAGCACGTCGCCCTCGGCCCCCGACGGGACCATCACGGCCGCGGACTCGACAGGGACCGCGTCGAGCAGGACCTCGAGCACCTGGTCGACCGTCACCAGCCCGGGCCGCAGGTTCAGGTGGACGCGGTGCGCCCCCGGACGCACGCCCGTCGAGTGCGGGTAGTTGGCGTCCGCGAGCAGGACGCGGGAGCCGTGCCCCGCGCCCGCGAGCGCGCCGATCTGGCCCGGGTGCAGCAGCGGGTAGCGCAGCACGGGTCCGTCACCGCGCGACCGGGGCGCGGTCGAGCGTCCCCACCGCCGGAGCGGCCGGCACGACGGCGTCCGCGACCACGTGCCGCTGCCGTCCGACACCGGCGATCTCGACCTCCACGACGTCGCCGTCGCGCAGGTACGGGAACCGGCCCGAGAGCGCGACGCCCTGCGGCGTCCCCGTGCAGATCAGGTCTCCGGGCTCGAGGGTCATGTACTGCGACAGGTGCCACACGAGGTACGCGACGTCGAAGATCATGTCCGCCGTCGTGGAGTCCTGGCGCGGCTCGCCGTTGACCCACGAGCGCAGCCGCAGGTCCCCGGCGTCGAGCTCGTCGGCGGGCACGAGCGCCGGGCCCGTGGGCGCGAACCCCGGCCCGCACTTGCCCTTGGACCACTGGCCGAGCGACTCGTCGAGCTGCCAGGCGCGCTCGCTCACGTCGTCGACGGCGGTGTACCCGGCGACGTGCGCGAGCGCCTCCTCGGGCGACGCGAGGTAGCTCGCCGCCCGGCCGATCACGACCCCCAGCTCGACCTCCCAGTCGAGCCTCTCGGCACCCGGCGGGACGGGCAGCGTGTCGTCCGGACCGACGACCGTGTTCGGGTGCTTGAGGAACACGATCGGGGTCGACGGCGGCTCCGCGCCCGACTCCGCGGCGTGCGCGGCGTAGTTCTGCCCGATGCAGATCACGGCCGCGGGCCGGGCCACCGGCGCCCCGCGGCGCAGCCGCTCCGGATCCTGGAGGACGGGCAGCGTCCCCGCGGCGAGCGCGTCGCGCACGCGCGCGACGCCGTCGGCGGCGAGGAACGCGCCGTCGACGTCGGCGGTCAGGGAGCGCAGGTCGTAGGTGGCGCCGGCCTCGGCGACGGCGGGGATCTCGTGGCCGAGGGGCCCCAGGCGGAGCAGGTGCATCAGGTCCTCTTTCTCGGGGAGGGGTCAGGGACGCGCAAAGGCCGTGGGCGAGGCGCCCTCGGCCAGGAGCCCGGCGCGCACGAGCGCGTCCCAGAGCGCGTCGGGGACGCTGGCCGTGTGCCGCTCGTACGCCTGGCGCACCTGGTCGGGCGACCGGAGCCCGACGACGGTGCTCGCCACGGCGGGGTGGAGGCGGACGTAGGAGAGCGCTGCCTCGGGGAGCGTGACGCCGTGGTCGGCGCACACGGCCGCGGTCCGCCGGGTGCGGTCGAGCAGCGCGGCGGGTGCCTGCGCGTAGTCGTACGTGGCGTCGTCGGGCGGGACGTCGCGCGCGAGCAGGCCCGAGTTGTAGACGCCCGCGACGACGACGGCGACGTCCCGCTCCAGGGCGGCGGGCAGCAGGTCGGCGAGCGCGGGCTGCTCGAGCAGCGTGAACCGCCCGGCGCACATGACGACGTCGACGTCGGTCTCGCGCACGAACCGCGCGAGCATCGCGGACTGGTTCATCCCGGCGCCGACGGCCCCGACGACGCCCTGGTCGCGCAGCTCGACGAGCGCGGGGACGGCCTCGCGGGAGGCCGCGTCCCAGTGCTCGTCCGGGTCGTGGAGGTAGACGACGTCGACCCGGTCCAGGCCCGTGCGCGCGAGGGTCGCGTCGAGCGACCGGAGCACGCCGTCGCGCGTGAAGTCCCACACGCGGCGCTGGTCGGCGGGCACGTCGAACAGGTCCGGGTCCTTCTGGTGCGCCGTCTCCGGCGACGGGACGAGGAGCCGCCCGACCTTGCTGGACACGACCCGCTCGGCTCGCGGGCGGTCGCGCAGCGCGGCGCCGAGCCGCCGTTCGGAGAGCCCGAGACCGTAGTGCGGCGCGGTGTCGAAGTAGCGCACGCCCAGGTCCCACGCCGCGTCGACCGCGGCGGCCGTCTCGGCGTCGGAGGTGGGCCGGTAGAGGTTGCCTGCCTGCGCCGCGCCGTACCCGAGCGACGTCAGCCGCACGGCGGTGTCGCGGACCCGTCGGGCGGACAGGCTCGTCACCGGCGCGGTCGTGCCGACCTGCTCCCCTGTCATGACGCCGCGGGCGGGCGGACCCGGAGGTTGTGCATGCCGCCGTCGACCGCGAGCGCCTCGCCCGTCGTCGCCGCGGCGAGCGGGCTCGCGAGGTAGCAGACGGCGTGCGCGACCGCCTCGGGGCTGACGAGCCGGCCCGTGGGCTGGCGGGCCGCGAGCGCGGCGCGCTCGGCGGCCGGGTCGTCCGCGGCGTCGAGCAGGCGCCCGACCCACGGGGTGTCGACCGTCCCGGGGTTCACGCAGTTCACGCGGATGCCCTCGCGCACGTGGTCGGCGGCCATCGCGAGCGTGAGGGCCTGGACCGCGCCCTTGGACGCGGAGTACAGCGCCCGGGCGGGGAGCCCCGTCCACGCGGCGATCGAGCACGTGTTGACGACGGCGGCGCGGTCCGACGCCCGCAGGTGCGGGAGCGCCGCGCGCGTGACGCGCACGATCCCCAGCACGTTGACGTCGAGGACGCGCAGCCACTCGGCGTCGTCGTTGTCGGCGACCGTCCCCTGGGCGCCGATGCCGGCGTTGTTCACGACGACGTCGATGCCCCCCATCGCCGCGGCGGCGGCGTCGACGGCGGCGCGGACGGCGGCGTCGTCGGTGACGTCGGCGACCTCGGCGTGGGCACCGTCGGGCACGCCGTCGGTCGTGCGGTCGACCGACGTGACGCGCGCGCCCCGGGCGAGCATCGCCGTCACGATCGCGGCGCCGATGCCGGACGCGCCGCCGGTGACGACGGCGCGCACGCCGTCGAGCTCGGGCGGCGGGCTGGTCGGTGGTGTCACGGGGAAGCCTCTCCTCGGTCTGGGGTGCGTGCTGGTGGTCGGGCGTCGGCCGGGGCACCGGCAGTGGCGGCGGCCGGGAGCCCGTACACGCGGCGCGCGGTGGTGCCCCACACCGCGTCGCGCTCGCCGGGGGCGAGGTCGGCGAGCAGCCCGCGCACGGTCTCCAGCCACCGGCCGTAGTCGCTCGCGAGCAGGCACACGGGCCAGTCGGAGCCGAACATCAGGCGCGCGGGACCGAAGACGTCGAGCGCGTGGTCGACGGCGGGCCGCAGGTCGGTCGGGGTCCACGCGTCCCAGCGGGCCTCGGTGACGAGGCCGGACAGCTTCGCCGCGACGTTCGGTCGGCTGGCGAGCGCCGCGACGTCGTGGCACCAGGTGGCGAGCCGGTCCCCGTCGGCCCCCGCCGCGCCACCGGCGTCCAGCCGCGGCTTGCCGAGGTGGTCGAGCACGAACGGGACGTCGGGGAGCGCGGCGGCGAGCCGTGCCGCCGCGGGGAGCTGGTGGTCGCGCAGGACGAGGTCGAACGCGAGCCCGGCGGCGCCCACGGCGGCGACGCCGCGGCGCACGTCGGCGCGGTCGAGGTACGCGGGGTCGGGCTCGGCCTGGAGCATGGTGCGCACACCCACGAGGTACCGACCGCCGGGGCCCGCGCGCAGCGCGTCGAGGCGCTCGGCCAGGTCCGGGGCCGTGAGGTCGGCCCAGACGACGGCGCCCGCCAACCGGGCCACGCGCCCCTGCGGCGAGGCGCACGTGGCGAGCAGCTCCGCGGACTCGGCCCACCGGCTCGCCGACTGGACGACGACGGCCGCGCTCACCCCGTGCACGGCGGCGGGCAGGTCCGCGGGGACGAAGTCGCGGTCGATCGCCGCCATCGTGAGCGGGTCGATCCAGTCCTGAGGGGTCCGCGACCGGACCCAGAGGTGGTGGTGGGCGTCGACGACGTCGTGACCGGGCACGGGGCCTCCCTCCTCGTTGACGGACCGCCGTGGACCAGATTCATCGAATGTATCTTAGGTACCCGTTCGGCGTTCGCGCAACGATGTCCGGAACTCAGCCCCGAACCATCGTGCGGTCATCAGATCACTGTCAGGGTCCTCAGCTCAGCCGTCGTTCGAGGTGCACCGTGACGGTGTCGCCCACGTCCTTGCCCAGGCGCTTGCGCACCGCCGCGTTCAGCGACAGCATCAGGCCGCCCGCACCGGTCGGCATCAGCCCGACGTTCCGCAGCGGCACGTCGTCGACGGTCGCGTCGACCCGGACCGACCGCAGGGTCCCGAAGAGCTCGCGGGCCTCCGGCACCTCGACGCAGGGCCAGGTGTCGCCCTTGACGTCGACGCCGACGGGCGCGGTGAACGTGCGGTCGAGAGGGACGGGGTCGAACGGCACGGGGGCCTCCGGAGGGTGGTGGTCGTCGGTCGGTGTGCCGACCGGTCGGGCGGCGCGGAGTCATCGGGTGCTTGCGTATCGGCGGCGGGCACGTCGCGCTCAGACCGCCGCGCGCACCGACTCCCCCATGCGCTCGACCGCCTCCGCGAGCACGTCGACGCCGGTCGCGAGGTTGAGCCGAACGTGACCCTCTCCGCCGGGGCCGAACCGGCGCCCGTCCTCCAGCGCGACCCGCGCCCGGTCGAGGAACCAGGCGCGCGGGTCGTGCGCAGGCGCCGGGACGCCGTCGGAGGACGGACCGCCGGCGATCCCTCGACAGTCGAGCCACGCGAGGTACGTCGCCTCGCCGGGGCGGTAGCCGACCTCCGGCAGGTGCGCCGCGAGGAGGTCGGCGAGGAGCCACGCGTTGCGCTCGACGCCCGCGAGGACGGCGTCGAGCCACGCCTCCCCGTGGTCGAGCGCGGCGACGTGCGCGAGCACCGACACGTGCTGCACGCCGTGGCTCGCCTCCTCGGGGATCCGGCGCAGGTCGGCGGCGGCGTCAGGCCCGGCGACGGCCGCCGCGGCCTTGATCCCCGGCAGGTTCCAGGCCTTGGACGCGGAGACGATCGCCAGGGCACGCTCGGAGCCCGGGACGGCGAGGAGCGGGGTGTGGGTCGTCGCCGGGCGGCCGTCGAGGCCCGGTCGGGTGAGCGGCGCGTGGATCTCGTCCGCGACGACGCGCACCCCGTACCGGGCGGCGAGCGCGAGGCCGGCCTCGAGCTCGGCGGGGGTGTGCACCGTCCCGGTGGGGTTCTGCGGGTTGCACACGAGCCAGACGGCGCGGCGCCCGCTCCCGGGGCCGCGCCCGTTCGCGGCGACGCCCGTCGCGTCGGCGAACGCGAGCTCGAGCGCGTCGAGGTCGAGCCGCCCGTCCGGGCCGAGCGGGGCGTCGACGACCCGCCGCCCCTCGTTCGCCGTGAAGCCGTAGAACGGCGGGTACACCGGCGGGTTCACGACGACCGCGTCGCCCGGGGCCGTGAGGACGCGCAGCACCTCGACGATCGCGAGCATCACGTCGGGCAGGGTGCGCGACGTCGACGCGTCGAACGACCAGCCCCACCGGCGCGCCGCGAACCGCGCGTACGCCTCGCCGTAGGCGGTGCCGACGTCGTACCCGGTGTCGCCCGCGCGCAGGGCCGCGGTCACGGCGTCGACCACGGCCTCGCACGGCGCGACGTCCATCTCCGCGACGAACAGCGGCAGCACGTCGGGGTCGAACGCGCGCCACTTCACCGACGTCCGACGGCGCAGCTCGTCGAGCGTGAGGACGTCCAGGGGCGTGCGCATCGTTCTCCTCCCTCGGTGCCGAACCCGGGACGTCTCCTCACGAAGCCGTGCGCGTGGGGAGCGACCCCGGGTTCGACGGGTCGACCCGGACCACCCTAGGTCGTTCCCGGCGCCGCGGGGGTGGGGGCCGGTTCCTCCGCCGCGGCGTTCGCCGGGCTCGTCGCGAGGACGACGCAGCCGCCCACCGCCGCGAGCGTCGCGACCACCGCGGGGACGGCCCAGCCCGACCGCACGACGTCGCCGAGCACGGCGAGACCGACGATCCCGGGGACGAGCACCTCGAGGACGGACACGGTCGCGGCGACCGTGCCCACCGCGCCGCGTTCGAGCGCGCGCAGGTACGCGAGCGCGCCCGCGACACCGCCGAGCACGATCGCGACGGCGAGCGGCTGGAAGACGGTGTCGAGCAGGTCGCCCGACGCGTGGGCGCCGCGCGCGGCGACGGCGGCGACGGAGTAGCCCAGGCCGCCGAGCACAGCGAGGAGCACGGGGTGCCCGCGCCGGTAGGCGGCGGCCGTGCCCACCGCGACGGCGGCCCCGGCGACGTTGACCCACGTCACGAAGCCCGCCGGCGGGTGCGTCGCGGGCTGCTCCCCCGCGGCGAGCGCGAGCACGACGAGGCCGGCCACGACGACGCCCATCGCCACGAGGTCCGTGCGGCGCAGCGTCGCGCCGAGCACGAGCCGCGCGAGCAGCACGACGACCACGAGCGACGCCGCGACGACGGCCTGCACGACGAACAGCGGCAGGTGGTCGAGGGCGAGCAACGAGAGGAGCCACGCGACGCCGTCGACCACGAGCCCGCCGATGACGAGCGGCTGCGCGACGGCCGCGAGGCCGTGCGCCCGCCGCGTCGCGATCGCCTGCATGATCGTGCTCACCGCGTACAGGACGCTCGCGGCGACGGCGGCGAGGAGAGACAGGATCACGAGGTCTCGCCCCCCGCTGCAGGTCCGGACGTCGCCACGGCGGGAGCGGCCTCTGCCGGGGCGGCGCCGACCCCGCGCAGGAACCGGCCGATCACCGGGATCTCCGTGACTCCTTCGGCGCCGGCCATGACGAGCGCCTGCGCGGCCGCCTGCTCCGCCGAGTCGAGCACCACATAGCGGCGGGTCCAGCCGGGGTCGAACTTGTCGTTGAACGTCGCGAGCGTCTCCACCTGCGTCCCCTCGGAGAACCGCTTGACCACCGGCCGCACGAGCTGGTCGAGCCGCGAGTCGCGCTCGCCGTCCATGAGCTCACGCAGGACGGCGAAGTTGAGACCGAGACCGCGCTGGCCGCGCGCGACGAGCTCCGCGATCGTCGCGACGATCGTCGCGTCCACGAGGCCGTTCGGCAGGTCCGGCACGTCGAGGCGGCGACGCATGACGTCGAGGGACCAGCCGTCGATGTCGCTCGCGGGCACCCACTGGCAGAACGCGTCCACGCGCCCCTCGGCGGACCGGGTGACGGAGAGCATGAGCCCGGTGTCGTGGGGGTCGAACAGGCGCGAGAGCGTCATGGAGAACCCGCGCTCGTCCTCGCCGCGCCGGGACTCGTCGCTCATCGCGGCGATCTCGTCGCGCAGCGCGGGGTCGAGCGCCGTGGGGTCGTGGAAGGTCGTCGTGTACCCGGTGCGCGCGACGCGGTTCACGGCCTGGCGCAGCGACTTGTGCGCCTTGCCCTCCAGCGTGAACGACGGGCAGTCCACGGTCGCCTCGTCGCCGAGGTACGCAGGCAGCAGGCCTGATGCCTCGTAGACCGGGAGCCACGGCTCGCCCGCCGCCACGACCGCGACCTTCCAGCCGTTGCGCGCGACGTGGTCGAGGAACTCGGCCCAGACGAGCTCGCGCTCGGCGGGCGGGCAGATCGGGTCGGGCGAGACGAGGCACACGCCGTTGCGGACCGAGTGCGCGACGACGCCGTGGCCGACGAAGAACCAGTCCTTGTCGTCGCGCAGGGCGAAGTAGTCGAGCGTGCCGCCCCCGTGCGCGGCCACGACCGTGCGCGCCTTCTCCCGCTCGGCGAGGTGCTCCGCCGTCGTCGCGGGCTTGGGCGACCGCGGCGAGAGCAGCCACCAGAGCACGAGCACCACGAGCACGAGGTTGAGCACCGTCGCGACGACGGCGATCACGCGGGCCGCGCTCTCGAGCTCGGCGTCGCCCGCGTCGCGCGCGGCGAGCACCACGGCGACCGCGACCACGACGAGGACCAGCGCGACCCCGATCGCGACGAGGAGCAGCACGGCCCGGCGCACCGCGCGCCGCGTGGGCAGGACGGGGAACGCGCGCCACTGCGTGAGGAGCCACCCGACCGCGAGCAGCACGACGACGGCCGGCAGCGCGTGCCGGTGGTGCACCAGGTGCGCGACGGCCGTCAGGCCCAGCACCGCGCACGTCACGACCCACGACAGCCGGTGGCCGTTGCGCAGGCCGCGCGCCGTGAGGAGCAGGACGACGGCCGCGAGCAGGATGCTCGACGCGCGGCTGCTCGCCTCGACGCCCGGGAGGAAGTCCTGGAAGACCGTCAGGTGGACCCAGAGCCGGCGCGCCACGAGACCCACGAGCGAGAGGACCGCGAGGACCACGACGACGGTCGCGGCGACCCGGCGCACGCGGACGCGGTGCCGCTGGGCCGCGAGCGGGGAGTGCCGCCCCGTCGCGACGAGCGCGGCGTCAGGCGCTGCCCGGGACACGCCGGACGACGCGCTCGGGGACTGGCTCGGCGGCGCGCTCGGGCGGGGGTTCTCGTCGGGCACGCTCCGATCATCCGCCAGGCTCGCCCCGACCGCGCGGGCGACCGGCCGCGGGACGCTGCCGCGCCGCCAGCGCCGGGACGCTCCAGGTGGGGGACCGTCCGGCGTCGGACGCGGTCAGGCGTCGTCGCGGGCAGGCGACGACGACCGCCCGCCGCGCGCGTGGGCGGGGCGCTCGTCGTCGTTCACCCAGCGCCAGACGCGCGTCACGACGAACCACACGACCGCGGCCGCGACGACCACGATCACGACCTTCTGGAGCACACCCGCGTACTCCTCCACGACGTGCCACTGCTCGCCGAGGGCGTAGCCGGCGTAGACGAAGATCGTGTTCCACACGAGGCTGCCCGCCGCGGACAGGCCGAGGAACTTCCACAGCGGCATGCGCTCGACCCCGGCCGGGATGGAGATGAGGCTGCGGAAGATCGGGATGAAGCGACCGAAGAAGACGGTCGCGCCGCCGTGCTTGAGGAAGAACTGCTCGGTGCGGTCGACGTCCGCGACCTTGACGAGCGGCAGGCGCTCCGCGACCCAGCGCGTGCGCTCGCGCCCGACGAGCGCCCCCACGAGGTAGAGCGCGAGCGCCCCGACGACCGACCCGGCCGTCGTCCACAGGATCGCCTCGACGAGGCCGAAGCTCCCCTGGCTCGCCGTGAAGCCCGCGAGCGGCAGGATGATCTCGCTCGGCAGGGGCGGGAACAGGTTCTCGAGCGCGATCGCGATCGCCGCGCCGACCGGCCCCAGCGTCTCCATGAGGTTCACGGCCCAGCCCGCGACGCCGTCGAGCGCGGGCTCCGCCGTCGACGCGGCGGGCAGGGCGGCCGAGAGGGCGGCGGAAAGTCCGGAGGGCATGGCTCCCGAGCCTAGGCGAGCGTCGGGACCCCGCGCGGCCGATGCGGGCCAGACCGTGTGGAGGTCTCGTGCGGAGGCGCGCGGAGTCTCGTGGCGTACGGGGCCACCTCAACCGCGTACGAGACGCCGACGTGCCGGGAGCGCGGCCCCGGCAGGTGCGAGCAACAGCCGCCCGACGGCGGACCCGGCCCGTTCACGCTCGCGGGCAGGCGCCGCGTCGTCGGTGACGAGGACGTCGACCTCGTCCAGCGAGGCGATCGGGTGCCGCCCGCCGGGCCGCCAGGCCGATCTGCTCGCGAGGACCACGACCCGGTCGGCGTTCTCCACCATCGCCCGGCTGACGCCGGCCTCCTCGTGTCCCGGGCCGGCCACCCCGGTCTCGGACGTGATCCGGTAGGCGTCGACGAAGGCGAGCGTGCTGGGAATCTCGCCGAACGCGCGTCGCGCCAGCGGGCCCACGAGAGTCCCCGACGCGGTGCGCGTGCCACCGGTGAGGATCGCCGTCAGCAGGCCGTCTCCTGCGGAGTCCACGACTCGCGCGACGACCGTCGAGCTCGTCAGGACCGTGAGCGGCCGGAGCCGTGGATCACCCACGATCCGTTCTGCAAGGAGGGGCATGGTGGTCCCCGACCCCAGGGCGACGACGCCCCCGGGCTCGATCAACCGCACGGCGACCTCCGCGCGCGCGTCGTCACCCGCGCGAGGGGGTCCCGGCCGCGGGACGTGCACCGATCCCTGACCTCGGGCCGACGTCGCGCCACCGTGCACCCGGTGGAGCAGACCGCGCTCCGCGAGGGCGGCGAGATCGCGACGAACGGTCATCTCGGACACCCCGAGGTCGCGGACGAGGTCGGCGACCGTGACGACGCCACGGACGCGCACGGCGGCGGCGATGCGCTCCCTGCGCACCGTACCGAGCAGCCGGTCGCTGCTCTGCTCCCCCCGCGTCGGGGTGGGTCGCCGATCAGTCGTCATCGCGGTCTCCTTGACGTCGCCGTCGTGCATCGTGCCGGGGTCGACGTCGCCTGGACTTGCCAGTCCGCGGCGCGGGAGGGGGATCCGACGGGCCCCGCCAGGCCCCGACCTGACGTCGACGAAGCCGGGATGGATCCAGGCCTGGATGACTCCGGCTCGCGCGAGCGCGACGTACCCGCGCGACCGGGGCATCCAGACGTCGTCGAACGAGACGTCCGCGACGACGTCCCGGACCGCTGTGGTCCTCCCGGCGTCGCAGGCGCCGGACGCCTGGAGCGCGAGCACCAGGTCCGTGTAGTGCGTACGACCTGGAGCCCGTCGCTCGGGCCTCGCGTCGTTCATACCGTGCGAGGCCCGAGCGACGTGGCGGACGACCGTCAGCGGGTCAGCCGCAGTCGAGCGCGTCGTACGCGACGTCGTACCGACCCTCACGCCCGTCCGTCGCGCCCGTCACCGTGACGCTGCCCGCCTCGAGCCGGGCCGCACGCGTGGCGAAGGACTGGTAGCCGGATCGCTCGGGGCCGACCGCGGCAAACTCGCGGGCGCCGAACGCCGTGGCGACCGAGATGTCGACGGCGGACTGCTCCTGGTTCGTCGCGCGCACCGCGAGGTAGGCCTTGCCGGCCAGGCAGCGCGGCTGGACCTGAACGTCCAGCGCGACGCCCGCGGAGGAACCGGAGTTGGTCACGTCCAGCACCAGCGGCGCCAGGGCGAGGGTGTCCAGGTTCGGGGCCCAGCCCGTGGCGTTGCCCAGCGTCAGGGCGCCGTCGTCCGTGGTGAGGTCCAGAGCGACCGTGTGGGTCCAGAAGCCCTTCCACGAGTAGTTGTGCCGGAAGGCGCCGCGCGTGGTGCCGCCGCCGGCCTCGCTCACGTCGAGGAAGCGCGTGATGACGTCGGTGTTGTACGCGTGCCCGGTGTTCTTCTCCGCGTTCGCGTACCGCACCACGAGGTCGTACTGACCCGCGCCCACACCCTCGGCGCGCGGCCACACGGCGACGCTCTGCGGGCTGCCGCCCAGCCAGGAGACCTGCCGGCCCGACACGTCGGTCGGCTGCGCCACCGACTCGAGGCGTGCACCACCCGAGAGCTGGAGCACGTCCTCGGCCTCGACCGTCGTGACCGTCGCGTCGGACTCGGCGGCCCGCGTGGTGGTCAGCGACCCGAGCGCGATGCCCTTGGGCGAGGTGACCGTGAGCTCCGTGATGCCCTTCGCGAGGTGGACACGCGCCGCCGAGATGCGCTCGCCCGCGGCGTCCGCCTCGAGGCCGGCCACCTCCCGGCCGTTGAGCCGCAGCCCCACGGTCGTCGCCGCGTCCGCCGAGTAGTCCAGCGTCACGTCGTAGTACCCCGTCTCGCGAGCGGCCACGTAGAACGTCGCCGAGCCCTCGTCAGCGACCTCCACGCGCCCGGCCGTGCCGGTGTCGTAGGAGACCGTCGCACCGGACAGGCGGGCGAGGTTCGCCGGGTAGGTCGAGGTGTCCGGACCGTCGACGCGCTCGAGGTCGAACCGGTCGAGGGTCACGTTCGCGCCCGGCAGGACCGTGGACCCGTCGGCGCTGGCGCGCACCGACAGCTCGCGCGCGCCCGCCTGGAGATCCACCAGGACCTCGGCCTTGCCGCGGTAGGAGTCCGAGAACCCGGCCTCGTAGCGGATCGTGCCCGCCTGGGCTCCGTCGACGAACAGCGCGTGCGAGCCGGGCCCCACGTTCGGCCCGTTCACTCCCGCGATGACACCCAGGCGGTACGTGCCCGTCGTCGGGACGTCGACCGTCCACGACGCCGTCGCCCCCGCCGACGTGAACCCGCGCACGTCCTTGGCACCCGAGGCCGCGAACGTCCACGCGTCACCGGCGGGGCGGTCCACCACCGTCAGCCCGGACAGCTGCGCCGACTCCGCCTCCAGGCGGTGCGTCCACGTCGTGTCCACCACCGGCGCATCGTCAAGCGTCGGCGTCACCACGACCTGGTAGGCCGAGTGACGGTCGCTGTTCGGGACCACGACCTGCACGGCACCATCGACCACCGCGGCACGCTCGGCCACCACGACCGGCGGCGCCAGCGCCTCGCCCTCCTGCCCGGTGAACTCGGCACGACGCACCTGGACGTCGACCTCGTCGCCGAACACCTCGGCGTTGATGCCCGACACGTCGACGCGTACGTCCTTCGAGCCGCCACCGAACAGGACCGTCGCCTGGCGCTTCTCCTCGTCGAGGGCTGCGAGCCCCTGCAGCGTGTCGACCTTGTTCAGCGTCGGCGGGGTCAGCTCCACGGTCTCCCCCGTGAGGTCGCCGTACCACTTCAGCAGCCACCACGCGCCGTTCGCGGCGTTGTTCTTGGCCATGTTGTCGTTGAGGTTGCCCGCGAACGTCCAGTACGCCGTCTGCGCGTCGACCTTCTCGTCCTCGAACATCGAGATCCACTGGACCAGCTGACCCGGGACGCCCATGTCGCGGCGCATCGCGTACTCGGTGATGTTCACCGGGAGCGGGCCGACCCCGACTTCCCGCTCGATCTGACGGAACTCCGCGAGGTGCGACCGGAACGTGGCGAGGTTCTCGACACCGAGCTCGTGCCAGGTCCACATGTCCGGCAGGACGTCGTTCGCCTTGGCGTAGGTGAGGATCTGGCGGGTGCTGGTCCCGTGCCACCACGCGTCACCGGGGCCGGCGATCTTCGCCTCCGGGTAGATCTCCTTGATGGTCTCGTACGCGGCCTTCCAGTCGGCGAGGAAGGTGTCCCGCATGACGTTCCAGTCGCCGTACCAGTTGATGCCGTCGGGCTCGTTGAACGGCGTGAAGACGTACCGCTCGGGGTAGTCCGACTCCTCGACGATGCTCGTCACGACCGTGCGGACGATGTCGAGGTAGGTGTCGAAGTCCTCGGGGCGCTTGCCACCGTTGTAGGCCCAGTCGGGGTAGTAGTCCTGGATGTTCACCATCAGGTACTCGCCCCCGTTCTCGAAGAGCGAGCGCTCGACGTCGAGCGGGTCCCCGTTGGGGTGCTGGGCTCCGTGGGGCGCCTTCTGGGTGACGTTCGTCGGGTGCGCCCCGGCGATGATCGCGTCGGTGGGCACGCCGTCGTCGCCCAGACCGTAGAGCATGCCCGAGGCTCCGCCTTGCACCGCACCTGTCGAGGCCGACAGGTCGACCGCGAGGACCTCGACGTCCTCGGCAGCCGCTGCACCGGGCAGCACGGTCACCGCTCCGGTAGCGGCGACCAGGGACGCAGTCAGTCCTGCCGTGAGCCGGCGGAGGACCGTGCGCCCGCCGTCCGTTCTCTTGCCTTGCATCTGTCCACACTCCTTCGTGCTGTCGAAACCGGGGGACGGCCGGTGCGACCGCCCCGAGCGGACGGTTGGGCGCGGCACGGGCCGCGCCCAACCGTC
Organism: Cellulosimicrobium cellulans; assembly: GCF_016907755.1. Classification (NCBI taxonomy): domain Bacteria; kingdom Bacillati; phylum Actinomycetota; class Actinomycetes; order Micrococcales; family Promicromonosporaceae; genus Cellulosimicrobium; species Cellulosimicrobium cellulans. The sequence goes on along the minus strand of NZ_JAFBCN010000001.1, from coordinate 653,827 downwards.
CGTGCTGGTGCTCAGTCCGCCAGGACCGCGTTGATCTGCTCGTTCGCCTCCGTCAGGGATGACGCGTCCTTGTTGCCGAGCGCGATGTCCTCGAACGCGACCGACGCGATGGCGTTCACCTCACCTGCGCGGACCGTGATCGGAGGAAGGAACGTGCGACCCTCCTCGCGGTAGCTGAAGAACGCCGAGACGTCCCAGCCCTTCGCTTCGAACGCGGCCAGCGCCTTGTCCGCGGACTCGGGGATCGCGGGGAAGACGACGGCGTGCTCGGCGACGATGTCCTGGCACGCGCTGGAGCCGAGGTACTGGACCCACTCCCAGGCCGCGTCCTGCTTCTTCGACGACGCGCTGATCGAGTCGGCGACCCCGTTGAACACGGACGCGCGTTCACCCGTCGGACCGACCGGCCCGGGCGCGATACCGACCTCGACGCCCTCGAGCGCCTTGAAGGTCCCGGTCGCCCAGGAGCCGTTGGTGCCCATGGCGACCTTGCCGGAACCGACCTGGGTGAGCGTCTCCTCGGAGAACACGCCCGCCGCAGGTGCGTAGCCCTTGTCCGCGAGGCCGTAGAACCAGTCGACCGCCTTCTGGAACTCCGGGTCGTCGAAGTTGTAGCGCGTGCCCCACGGGTTCTCGTCCAGGTAGTCCCAGTCCAGCGAGCCCGTGAAGTTGGCCCACTGCATCTGGCCCGTCTCCTCGAAGTTCGGGTTGATGCCCAGGCCGTAGACCGCGACGTTCGACTTGTCGAACCCGGCCTCGTCACCACGCACTCCGTTCGCGTCCACCGTCAGGTGCGCGACGATCTGCTCGAACGTGCCGCCGTCGTCCGGGTTCCAGTCGGCCGCCCACAGGTCGTCCGCCGTGTAGCCGGCGTCCGCGACGAGCGCCTCGTTGTAGAAGAAGGCGGTCGTGTCCCAGTCCTTCGGGAGGCCGTACAGCGAGCCGTCGGCGTAGCGCCACGGGTCGATGAGGCCCTCGGCGTAGACAGTGGTGTCCACCGAGTCCTTCTCCACCAGCTCGTCGAGCGCGACGATCTGCCCCTGCGCGGCGAACTCGCCGTACTTCGACAGGTGGTCGACGAAGACGTCCGGACCCGAGCCGCCGACGAACGAGGCCGTGAGCTTCGTCCAGTAGTCGTCCCAGGCGAACTGCTCGATCTTGACCGAGACGTCCGGGTTCTCCTCCGAGAACGCCGCGGCGCACGCCTGGTAGGCGGGCACCTGGTTCGAGTCCCAGAGCCAGTACGAGATCTTGTCGCCGGAGCCGCCCGAGCCCGAGCCGCCTCCCGAGGAGCAGGCGCCGAGGGCGAGGACCAGGGATCCTGCCACCGCGACGTGGACAGACTTGCGCATCGTTGTTCCCTTTCGCAGACATCCGCGTCGATGGTGCGGAATGGTTGTCGGGTCCGACGGCCGCCGTACCCGTGAGCCCCCTGGTGACGAGCGGCTACTTGATTCCCGTGAAGCCGATCGAGTTGACGATCCTCTTCGCGAACGCGAGGAAGAGCAGGAGCATCGGCAGCGCTGCGAGCAGCGTCGCCGCCATGAGGCCGGCCCAGTCCGGAGATGCCTGGGGGGACTGCGCCCGGAAGATCCCGAGCGCGAGGGTGAGCACTCGTGAGTCGTCGGACTGGCTCACGAGCAACGGCCACAGATAGTCGTTCCACGCCGTGATGTAGGTGAGGACCGCAAGGGTCACCACGGCGGGCGAGGCCATGGGCAGGACGATCGTGAAGAACGTCCTGAACCGCCCGGCTCCGTCGAGCTTCGCCGCCTCTTCGATCTCGAAGCTGATCCCGGCGAAGAACTGCCGGAGGAAGAACACCGCGAACGGGGTCATGAGCATCGTCGGGAGCGCGATCCCCGGCAGCGTGTCGAGCAGGCCGAGGTCGCGCACCAGGAGGAAGTTCGGCAGGAGCGTGAAGATGGTCGGGACCATCAGGCCGGTGAGGAAGACCGCGTAGACGGCGTCGCGACCCGGCCACCGCAGCCGCGCGAACGCATACGCGGCCATCGCGGAGAAGAACACCTGGCACACCGTGACTAGGGTCGCGACGACGACGGAGTTCAGCAGGTACCGCGGGAAGTCCATCGAGGCGCCGGACCCGCCGTCGGCGAGCGACTCCTGCGCCGTGGCGAGCCCGAGCGCGCGGCGGAAGCCCTCCCAGCTGAACCCGACGGGCAGCGGGTCCGCGGCGCCTCCGGGCAGTGCCGCGTTGGTGGACAGCGCCGTCCGCAACATCCAGTAGAACGGGAAGATCGTCACGATCATGAGGAGCACGAGCACGACCCAGCCGAGGACGCGGCCTGGGGTGATCCGGGGCCGACGACGGGTCGTCGCCTCGGTCGGGGCCTGCTCGGTCGGTGCCGCGACGGGTGCTGGAGCTGTGGTGGTCATCGGAACCTCACGCCATGTCGTTCTGGTTGGCCCGGGTGAGCCGGAACTGGACGACCGCGATCACGGCGAGCACCACGAGCAGGGCGACCGACATGGCCGACGCGTACCCGAAGTCGTACCCGCGGCTGAAGGCGACCTGGTAGATGTAGTACTGGATGACGTTCGAGGCGTTCGCCGGCCCGCCCTGGGTCGCGACCGACACCGTGTCGAAGACCTGGAACGAACCGATCATCGTGACGATGAGCACGAGGCCCAGGTAGGGGCGCAGGAGCGGCATCGTGATCGAGCGGAACATGCGCAGCTCGGACGCGCCGTCCACGCGGCCCGCCTCGTAGAGGTTCTCCGGGATCGTCTGCAGCCCGGCGAAGAGCAGCAGCGCCGTGTACCCGAGGTGGCGCCACACGTTCACCAGGGCGATCGTGGGGATCACGAGGGACTGGTCGCCGAAGAACATGATGCGGTCGCCGCCGAGCGTCTCGACCAGCTCGTTCACGAACCCGAGCTGGTAGTCGAGCAGCATCAGGAAGAGCATCGCCGCGACGACGTTGGACACGAGGTACGGGGTGAGGACGATGCCGCGGATCGCCATCGACTGCGTGAGCCGGTGCATGAGCACCGCGACCACCACGGCGAGCACCGTCTGGAGCCCGATGTTGAGCAGCACGTACCAGATGGTCACCTTGAAGGCGTTCCAGAAGACCGGGTCCGCGACCATCCGCTGGTAGTTCTCGAGCCCGACGAAGCCGCCGGCGTTGAACGCGGTGGAGTCGGTGAAGCTCAGCCAGATCCCCCGAAGCGTCGGCCACAGGAAGAACACGAGGAACCCGATGCCGGCGGGCAGCACGAACAGCAGTGCCGCGGGGAGGTTCCGCACCTCCTGCGACCGCCGCCGAGCCGCCCGGGCTGGGGCTGCCGGACGCGTACTCGTCTCCGCGCTCATCTCTCCACCTCCACGTGGATCAGCACCGCCTGGTCCGGGTCGAGCGCCGGGACGCTGATCCCGACGGAGCCGAGCGCCGCCCCGCTCAGCCGCAGTCCGTCCGCCCACCAGGTGGGGGCGGTGCGCGGGTCGTCGCCCCGGACGACGGCCGGGCCGGAGGGGCGGACGAGGTAGGTCGCGTCAGGGTCCAGGCCGGGCAGCCGTACCCGGCCCGCGGGCCAGGTGACGTGGCGTTCGCGGAGCGTGAGCCCGTACAGCGCCTCCGTGCGGTCCGGGCTCACCGCGCCGTGGAGCCACAGGTCACCACCCTCGAGCGACCGGCGCACCACACGACCCGTGTGCACGAGGTGCCGCGCCTGCTTGTAGTAGTCGACCCAGCCTGCGAGCTCCGCGCGCTCCCCCTCGCCGGCCTCCGAGAGGTCCCACTCGATGCCGAAGTGCCCGAAGACCGCGGTCGCGGCCCGGAACGAGAGGTCGAGCCGGCGGCCCGTCGTGTGCGCCCGGTCCGCCCCCACGTGGCTGCCGACCAGCTCGGGCGGCAGGAGCTGCGCGGTCCAGCGCTGGATCTGCTGCCGCTCGTGGGCGTCGATGCAGTCCGACGCCCATACCCGGTCGGTCCTCTCGAGGATCTCGAGGTCGACCCGTGCGCCGCCGGACGAGCAGGACTCGATCTCCAGGCCCGGGCACCGCGCGCGGATCTCGTCGATGAGGCGGTAGGCGGCGAGCGTCTGCTCGTGGACCCCGGCGCGGCCGGTGCGCGTCGACCCTGCGTCGACGAGGTCGCGGTTGTGGTCCCACTTGACGAAGTCGACCCCGTGCTCGCGGACGACGGCGACGACGCTGGAGAGCACGTGCTCGTACGCTCCCGGGTGCGAGAGGTCGAGCACCTGCTGGTGGCGTGCCTCGACAGGGAGCCTGCCCTCGACCTGGAGGATCCACTCCGGGTGCCGCCGGGCGAGGTCGGAGTCGGGGTTCACCATCTCGGGCTCGAACCAGAGCCCGAACTCCATCCCGAGCCCCTTGACGTGCCGGACGAGCTCGGTGAAGCGCCCGTCGCCCCAGACCTCCTCGGAGACCGCCCAGTCGCCGAGGCCGGTGGCGTCGTCACGACGCCCGCCGAACCACCCGTCGTCGAGCACGAACCGCTCGACCCCCACTTCCGCCGCAAGGTCGGCAAGCTCCTTGAGCCGGTCGAGGTCGTGGTGGAAGTAGACGGCCTCCCACACGTTCATGACGACCGGGCGGGGTGAGCGCGGGTGCCGGGGGCGCGCGCGCAGGTGGTCGTGGAACCGGGCGGCGAGCGCATCGAGCCCGTCCGCGTGGCTCGCATAGATCCAGGGGCCGGTGTATGACTCCTCCGGCGCCAGCTCGACCTCGCCGGGCAGCAGCAGCTCGCCGCCCAGGAGGAGCCGGCGACCGTCGAAGGTCCGCTCGGCGGACACGACGTGGTTGCCGCTGAAGGCGACGTGGACCCCCCACGTCTCCCCCGACTCGAAACCGAACCCGGGCTCGCCCGCGACGAGCACCGTCGCCGCGTCTGCACCGGTCCGACCGTGCCTGCCCTCGCGGACGTGGGAGCCGACGACGAACGGGGCCCGCTGCGGGACTCGCTCCTTGGCCCAGCGCCCGGCGAGGTCGAGGATCTCGTCCGCCTTCGTGGGGACCGGCAGGGCGAGGCGCAGGCCGTCGAGGGTGTACGGCCGGGCCCCGACGTTGGTCACCCGTCCACGCAGCCGGAGCAGACCCGAGGGGAGCAGCTCCAGCTCCAGCCCGAGGCGCAGGCCAGCAGCCGTGTCGTGCGCCTGGACGACGACCGATCCGCCCTGCTCGTGCTCGTCCACGTCGATCCGCGTCGGGCGGAACCGCGGCGACCAGCTCGCCCCGGCACGGTGACCGGAGAGCCCCGGCGTCCCGGTCCAGCCCGTCCAGGACTCCGGCAGGAGCGCGACGCGCACGCCGTGGTCGACGCCGTTCGTCGCGAGGACCGGCCGGGTCGCCCTCTCGAGGTCCTCGAGGTCCTCGGGGCTGTCCCCGATGTCGGCGCCCCAGTGCAGCACCTCGGGGAGACCGTCCTCCGGGAGCAGGAGGACGACGGCCGCGCCGGCCGCCGCCAGACGCACCACTCGAGGCCAAGCCTGGGTCCCGTCCGCGTCCCGGACGTCCTCGGCCACCGTTGTGCTCACCACGTACGCGCACTCCCTCGTCGCCCCGCACCTGTGCGGGTTCCTGCAAACGTTGGTCAGAAGTTAGCGCACACATCCCCTGCTCTGCAAACGTTGGTCAGACCGGGTGTGCCGGGTCACGGGGCGCGGGGCGACGCGCCGACCGCGACTTCCGGTGCGGCCGGAGGAGAAAGAAGGGGGTGTCAGTCCCGAGGTGGCGCAGCGCTCTCCCGGAGGACGAGCTCTGGCCTGGCAGCGCTGTCCTCCGGACGCTCGCCCGTCTCCACCCAGCGCGCGAGCATCCCGAACGTCCGGCGTCCGAGGTCGACGAAGTCCTGGGCGACCGTCGTGAGGGGCGGGCTCCACATGCGCGCGAACGGCTGGTCGTCGAAGCCGACCACGCTGACGTCCTCGGGCACTCGCCTGCCCTGCTCGGTGAGGGCGCGCATGACGCCGATGGCGAGCTCGTCGTTGCCGCACAACACGGCGGTGACGGCCGGGTCCGCCGCGAGCACCAGCCCGGCCTCGTACCCGGAGTCCGGGTCATAGCTCGCCTGGATCACGCCAGGCCGTTCGACGCCCGCGCTCTCGAGCGCACGACGCCAGCCCCAGGTTCGACCGCTGCGCGGACGTGTCGACGGGATCGCCACGTGGTGCACGGTGCGGTGCCCAAGCCCCAGGAGGTAGCTCGTCGCCTCCTCGCCCCCCGCCTGGTCGTCGAGGAACGCGTGCGGTCGCGGACCCGGCCGGCGCCGAGCACCGGCCGCCGCGACGACGGGCAGCGCGTCCGGCAACGACTCGAGCGTGCGCACGCCGAGCGAGTCGAACTCCACGACGATCGCTCCCGCCAGCGACTGCGACAGGACGAGGTCGACCGCGCGATCGAGGTCGCGCGGCGCCTCGGACTCCACGACGGCGATCGACACCACGTAGCCGGCGGCCCGCGCGGCCTCCTCGATGCCCTGGAGGGTGGCGGCGTAGCCGTACCGCAACGTGTTCCTCGCGAGGACCGCCACCGTCGAACGGCGCCCGCTGACGAGCGTCTGCGCCGCGGCGTTGGGCCGGTAGCCAAGCTCCGAGACCGCCGCCTGGACCTTGTCCCTGAGCCGAGGGCTCACCGGCGTACGCCCTGTGAGCACTCTCGACACCGTCGAGATGCTCACGCCGGCGAGCTCCGCCACGTCCGACAGCACCGGCGGCTGGTGTCCTCGACTCGTCACCCCGGCAGGTTACGCCGGATGGCGACCTACGTTTGCACGCGCCACGCCTCGTGTGGGGGCAGTTCCTCGCTCACTCCAGGAGGAGCGCGTCGATCCGCCGGACCGGCTCCCAGGCGCCGGCCTCCCCGTTGGACACGACGACGACCGTCACCCCGGGCACCCCGGCCGGCGGGAGACCGTCCGGGACGGATCCGCCCGCGTCCGGGTAGTGGCGCAGCATCGCGCTCGACCCGGTGTTGATCCCCTCCTTGTACGCGGAGCGCACGGAGCCGTCGGCGAGCAGCTCGAACTCGAGCCCGAACCCGTAGTGCACGCTCGCCGCGCGTTCCACGCCCTCGGCGTCCTTGTCGTCCGTCTCGTCCGTGTCGGCGTCGTCGTGCTTGACCTGCGGCGTGAGGAACGCGCGCGTGAGGTCGGGCGGCAGGAGCTCGCCGCCGCGGACCGCCGCCCAGAACCGGGCGAGGTCGCGCGCGGTGACGTGCGCGCCGCCGTCGGGCGAGCCGACGGGCGGGTAGGAGTAGATGTTCTGCCGCCACCCGGTGACGGGCCCCTCGCCCTCCGGGCCCTCGCGGACGGGCTCCCAGCCCTCCGCGACGTCGGGCTCGGCCTCGTCCATGCGGAAGAACCCGGAGCGGTCCATGCCTGCCCGCGCGAAGACGTGCTCGCGGACGTGCTCGCGGTAGGTGCTGCCGGTGACGGCCTCCAGCGCGAGCCCGGCGAGCACGAAGCCGACGTTGCAATAGCGGCAGCCCTCCCCCGGCGGGAAGTTGGGCTCCTTGTGGACGAACCCCGGGAGGAAGTCGGCCGTGCGCGTCACGGAGTAGCTCGGCCGGTCGACCCACAGCGCCTCGTACGACTCGCCCGCCTCCTCGTCGGCGTCGTCCGCGATGCCCGACGTGTGCGTGAGCAGGTGCCGGATCGTCACGTCGCGCGGGATCGTCGTGCCCGCCAGGTCCACGTGGTCGTGGATGCGGTCGTCGAGCCCGAGCCGCCCTTCCCCGACCTGCTGGAGCACCGCGACGGCGGTGAACAGCTTGGTCACGGACGCGACGTCGAACCGCGTGCTCGCGCGGACCGGGACGCCCCAGCGGCGCGACGCGACGCCGTACGCGCGCTCGAAGAGCGGGTCGCCGTCGCGCTCGATCCGGACGACGCCGGAGAACGCGTCGGCGTCGGCCGCCGCGCGCAGGTGGGTGTCGAGGGCGGCCAGGGCGTCGTCGTCGAGCGCGGTCATGCCTTGACGGTAGGCGCCGCGCTCCGGCTGCGGCCAGGGCTTTGCGGGCGGTCACCGGGGGCCCTCGCAGGTGGGAGCGCTGTCAGGGTACGGTCGCCGCATGGCGACCTCGACGACCCCCGCGCTCGGCGTGATCCTGCCGCGCGAGCTGCCCGCCGACCAGATCGTGCCGTTCGCACGCCGCGCCGAGGAGGTCGGGCTCGACGAGGTGTGGGTCGTCGAGGACCTGACGTTCCACGGCGGGATCGCGCAGGCTGCGACCGTCCTGGCCACGACGCAGCGGCTCACCGTCGGCATCGGGATCCTCCCCGCCGCGACGCGCGCGCCGTCGACCGCCGCGATGGAGGCCGCGACCCTCGCCGCGCTGCACCCCGGCCGTCTGCACCTGGGGCTCGGGCACGGCATGCCCGCGTGGATGCGGCAGATCGGCGTCTGGCCCGCGAGCCCGCTCGCGATGCTCGAGGAGACGACGTCGGCCGTGCGCGCGCTGCTGCACGGCGAGCGCGTCTCGGCGTCAGGCCGGTACGTCACGGTCGACGACGTCGCGCTGCACGCCCCGCCCGCCTCGCCGCCGCCCGTGCTCGCCGGGGTGCGCGGCCCGCGCTCGCTCGAGGTGTCCGGCCGCGTCGCCGACGGGACGATCCTCGACATGCCCGTGACCCCGGAGTACCTGGCCGTGGCGCGCGCCGCGATCGACGCCGGGCGCGCGAGCGCGGGCGACGCCGCCCCACCGGCCCACCGCGTGGTCGCGTTCTCCCTCGGGGCGGTGCACGACGACGTCGCGACCGCCCGCGCGATCGTCCGGCCGCACCTCGCCGTCCTGGGCGAGGCGGACTGGTCGGCGCAGATCGACCCGCTGCCGTTCGCCGACGACTTCCGCGCCCTGCGCGACGCGAGCGACACCCCCGAGGCCTTCGCCGCCGCGATGCCGGACGCGTGGGTCGACGCGCTCGCCGTCGTCGGGCCGCCCGACGCCTTCCGCGCCCGGCTCGCCGAGCTCGGCGCGGGCGGGGTGTCGAGCGTCGTGCTCGTCGCGACGAGCCCCGACCCGACCCGCCCGGACGACCCGTTCGCGGCGCTCGACGCGCTGGAGGCCGTGGCGCACACCGCTCAGTAGCGCCAGGCGCGCATGTCCTCCTGGTAGGTGCGCTGCACGGTCGGGGAGAGCAGGGTCGACGACGGCAGGTCGCGCGGCGGGTTGTCGGCGGGCAGGTGCGTGGTCGCAGCGAGCGATGCCGCGTCGTGGAACCGCAGGCCCTCGGGAAGCGGCGTGCGCGCGAAGAGCCCGGGGACGTCGTCGGGCTCTCCCGCCCTGGGTGCCACCTCGCCCCCGGGGAGCGAGAGCGCGTACCCCCACTCGCCGAACGACGGCACGTTGACGGTGAGCGGCACGACCGCCCGGTCGGGCGCCGCGGCGCGGACGGTGGACACGACCTGCCAGAACGCGTCCGGCGTGAAGTACGACGACGTCGCCTGGGTCGCGAACGCGCCGCCCGGCCGCAGGTGCGCGGCGACCATGCCGTAGAACTCCTGCGAGTAGAGCTTGGCGACGCGCTCCGTGGACGGGTCGACGAGGTCGACCAGCACGACGTCGAACGTCTGCGGGGTGTCCTCGACCCAGCGGAAGGCGTCGGCGTTGACGACCGTCACGCGCGGGTCGTCGAGCGCGTGCTCGTTGAGGTCGGTGAGGAGCCGGTTCTCGCGCGCGAGGTCGGTGACGGCGGGGTCGAGGTCGACGAGCGTGACCTCCTGCACGGAGTCGTACCGCAGCACCTCGCGCGCGAGGAGGCCGTCGCCGCCGCCGAGGATCGCGACGGACGCGGGCGCGGCGACGGACGTCATCGCCGCGTGCGCGAGGGTCTCGTGGTAGCGGGCCTCGTCGACGGAGGAGAACTGGAGCTGGTTGTCCAGGTAGAGCCGGGTGTCGCCGCGGTACTCGGTGACGACGACCTGCTGGTACGCGCTGCGCTCCTGCGCCACGACCGGGTCCTGGTACATCCCGGCGCTGATGCGCGTCTCGAGCCACGTGGACGCGGCGAACCCCGCGAGGAGGACGACGAGCGTCACGGCGGCGAGGGCGGTCCAGCGCGGCGGGTGGCCCATGCGCGCGAGCATGAACGCCGCGACCGCGACGTTGAGCACGGCGACCGCGAACGCGGTGCGGACGAGCCCGAGGTACGGCAGCAGGAGGAACGGGAACAGCAGCGACGCCGCGAGCGCCCCGAAGTAGTCGAGCGCGAGCACCTTCGACAGGAGCGAGACCGACCCCTCGCTCCCCCGTTCCTTGAGCACCGCGACGAGCAGCGGGATCTCGACGCCGATCGCCGTGCCGATCGCGAGCGACAGGATCACGAACACGACCCACGCGAGCTCGGTCGACGCGTACGCCCAGAACAGCGCGAGCACCGACGTCCCGCCGAGGAGCGAGAGCACGAGCTCGTTGCGGACGAAGCTCAGCCCCGCGGTGCGCTGGAGCCGCGGCGCGAGGAGCGAGCCGAGGCCCATGCCGAACAGCGTCAGCCCCGTCGCGACGGAGAACGCGACGACGGAGTCGCCGAACAGGTACGAGGCCGCCGTCCCGAGGATGAGCTCGTAGACGAGCCCGCCGACGGCGACGAGCAGCGCGGCGGCGAAGACCGTGGGCCGGTCCATCGGGCGCGCGCGGCCGGACCGCCCGGCCGGGGGCGCGGCCTCGCCCGGGTCGTCCGCGGCGGCCTCGGGCGGTCGCCCGGGCGGGAGCTCTTGCTGGTCGAGCACGGTCAGGAGCTGATCGTCCCCGCGATGATGAGGCCGATCGCGACGGCGAGGCCCGCGATCATCACGCCGAACGCGACGTTGTGCTCGTCGACGAGCTCGCGGTGCAGGTTGAGCCGGAACACCTTGTTGGCGACCACGAGCGTGACGAGCAGCAGGACGATGCCGAGCGCCGAGTAGAGGATGGTCGAGAAGAAGGACCAGAGGAACGCCAGCGGGGCGGCGGTTGCGATCACGGTGTCTCCCGGGGTCAGGTCGTGGGACGGGCTGTCGGGCGTACGGGTTCGACGAGGGGTCCGACGGTCGGGCGGGTCACTTGCCGAGCCCGCCGCCACCGCCGCCGTAGACGGAGCGGCGTACGCACGTGCCGCTCTGCGCGGTGCTGGTCACCTCGCCGGACGGTGCGACGGTCTCGACGGTGCGGGGCGTGCACGACCCGTCTCCCGTGGCGGCGCGCGCCGTGCACGAGGCCGCGAGCCCGACGAGCACGACCGCGGCGATCGCGAAGGCCACGAACCGGCCACCGGGGAGCGTGCGCGGCGCGACGCGGCGCCCGAAGAGGCGGCGTTGCTCCGCGGCGTCGATGCGACGACCGCGGTAGACCGCGGTCACGGGACCGAGCGGGCCGGCCGTGCGCTCGATCGAGACGATCGTCCCGTGGGCCGAGAGGTCGACGTACTCGACCTGCTGCCCGACGACGAACGGCTCCGCGAACTGCCCCTCGACGTGCTCGACCCGGCCCGTGCCGCGCTCGCGCACGACGAGCGAGTACTGCCGCCCGTCGAGGCGCAGGCCGAGCGTCCGCCCGGTGTGCAGCCCCGCGAGGTCGACGACGGGCGGCCACGCCTCGGTCGGGTGCAGGAGCGTGACGTCGCGCGTGTCGTGGTCGTACTCGACCCAGACGTCCGCGCCGTCGTGGGCGAGGAGCTGCCACTCCTCCCACGTGAAGGTGGTGCCGCCGTGCACGGTCGACAGGACGGCGACGGCGCGCGGCGTGGCGAGGTGGGGCGGCGTGCCGACGAGGTCCTCGCCGACGCGCAGCGCGAGCCGGGGGCGGGTCCGGCTCACACGAGGCTCCGCACGGCGACGTCGGCCGCGCCCAGCGCGTCGGCGAGCAGGGTGCGCACGTCCTCGGTGAACGTGGCCGACGCCGGGGCCCGGCAGGTCGTGAGCGTCACGTAGGCGGTGCCGTGCTCGGGCCACGTGTGCACGGCGAGGTGGGACTCGGCGAGCAGGATCACGACGCTCGTGCCCTGGGGTTCGAAGCGGTGGGACGCCTCGCCGAGCGGCGTCATGCCCGCGTGCCGGACGATCGCGTCGAGACAGCGGCGGACGGTCGGGTCGTCGTCGAGCAGCGCGGGATCGGCGCCCGACACGTCGAAGACGTGGACGAGGTTGCGCTGCACGCCCGGTCCCCCTGTCGCGCTCCTCGGTCCGTGGGCCGCACGCGGGTGAGCCGCCCGCGGTCCGGTGGCCGCGCCGTCGGGCCGCGCACACCCTAGCGGAAGGGCGCCGCCGGCGGGCCGACACCTCCGCGGCGCGAGACCCGACGAGGAGGGACCGCTCAGTCCGGCTGCGCCGGGCCGTCCACACGGGAGTCAGGTCCATCTCGAGGAGGAGGCCATCGTGGCCGTTCAGCTCAGCCCCTACCTGAACTTCGACGGAGACGCGCGTGCCGCCGTCGAGTTCTACGGCACCGTGTTCGGCGTCGCGCCGGACATCAGCACCTACGACTCGTTCGGCCCGGTGGACGACCCGGCGCAGGCGAAGAAGGTCATGCACGCCCAGCTCCCGATCGAGGGCGCCGGGACGCTCATGGCATCCGACGTCCCCCCGGGGACGACGCTCACGGACCACGCGTCGGTCGCGCTGTTCGGTGGCCCCGACGACCGCGAGCGCCTCCGCGCCTGGTTCGCCGCGCTGTCCGACGGAGCGCAGGACGTCATGGCGATGCAGACGGCGCCGTGGGGCGACGAGTTCGGGATGCTCACCGACCGGTTCGGCGTCGGGTGGCTGGTGAACGTCTCCGGCCCGACGACGACATGACCGGGCGGGCGCGTGCCGCCCGGGGCGCGCCGGGGCGATCCGGCGACCTAGGCGACGTGCGCCCGACACTCGGGGCAGACCAGCACGGCCGATACTGCCTCGTCACGAGTGACCGAGCAGTGGTACCGGCACAGGATGCTGACCCGGTGCGGGATCCGGGTTCCCGGGATCGAGCCCCAGGCGACGATGTGCAGGACGCGGGCACGAGCGGGACCGCCGCAGCCCGGACAGTCGACGGTGATCCACTTCTCGATGACGGTCATGGAGGACCACGCTCTCGGCTTGTCTCTCGACCCTTGACGGTCGCGGTACGTCGTCGGGTCGGGAGGTACACCGGTTGCGGGCCGCTTCACGACCGGCATTCCCCGCGGGTGGTGACGCTACCGACGATGCGCCGTGCGGGGCCCGCTCGCCACGCGAAGGAGGGCGGGGTAGGTGGGTGAGTCGTCAGGTGCGCCAGGCAGGGTCGAAGTCCGGGTGCTGGGCGTAGGGCGTGGCGAGTGCCCGCAGGATGCGGTCGCCGACGAAGGCGATGCCGCTCTCGGCACGGTCGTTGCTGTCCCGCTCGAGGTCGGCGGTCATGTCGTACCCGGTGGCCTCGTACGCGAGGGTGATGATGCGCCGTCTCACCGCGCACTCGGTCAGCAGCCGCGACCGTGACCACGGCGTCGGCGGTCCCGACTCGTCCTCGAGGCTCGCGCACGCTGCTTCGTCCTCGTCGATCCGGGCGAGCAGGAACTCGGTCAGCGCCATCTCCCCATCCTCCCACCTGTTGCTCTCGACGGCCCCTGGCGGACGCAGCGAGCAAGCCCTCCAGGTGTAGTGTCGAGGTGTGGTTGATCGCCGGATCGGCCCACGTGTCGCCGATCGAGTCGGCTCTCGGACGCAGTGCGAGACCGTCGCTCCGGACGAGGTCACCTCGGGTGCGCGCTGGGACGACGACGGCGGTCGTGGACCCGGCCTGGAGGACGAGTCACCGATCTCCTTGAGTGGGGCGCCTGGCGCCTCACCGACTGCTACGACGGCAGCGGACGCGAGCCGGCCTCGGCTCCGAGCATCGGACGACGCCATGAGCACCACCACACCCACACCTACCCCCTTCGGGCGGGTCCAGGACACTGCGCTGCAGCTGCGGGGGGTCCTGGACACCGCGCTGCCGCGCGAGCTGGGCACGGATGCCGAGCCCCAGCTGTACACCGTGACCGCCGTGTTCTCCCGCCGGGTGTCCGGTCCGGAGCAGGCGTTGCTCGAGCTCCCCGCGGTTACCGCGCTGCTCGCCGATCACGGGTATCCGGGGATCGTGCTCCGGGTCGAGGACCGGCGCCTGCTCGTCGAGAACACGAACCTCGCCATGCTCTCGGGCGGACTGGCCCACGAGATCGCGACGGTTCTCCGCGACGTCGAGGAGACGATCACGAACGAGCGGACGCGCAAGGCCGACGAGCTCGCCGAGTGGCGCGCGGCCGAGGTGCTGCGCACGGCGAGCGTGAAGGCCGAGGCCGATCGTGTCCGCTTCGAGTGAGACGCAGCAGCCCCTGGCGCTGACGGGCCGCGTCAGACCCGCGGCCCGCGCGACGGCTCGGGACTATTCGGTGCTCGCGAAGATGGTGCGCGAGTCCGGCCTGCTGCGCCGTCGGTACGGCTACTACTGGACCCGGCTCGTCCTGACGGTCGCCGCGCTCGGCGCCGTCTGGGCAGGGATCGTCCTCCTGGGCGACTCCTGGTGGCAGCTCCTGCTGGCCGTGGTGCTCGCGCTCGTGCTCGCCCAGCTCGCGTTCCTGGGTCACGACAGCTCCCACCGGCAGGTGTTCCGGTCCCGCGCGTGGAACGACTGGACCGCGCGCATCCTCGCGAACGCGCTCGTCGGGCTCAGCCACGCCTGGTGGACCGCGAAGCATGATGCCCACCACGCCGCCCCGAACCAGGAGGGCCAGGACCCCGACATCTCACCGGGCGTGATCGCGTTCACGCCCGCCGTCGTCGCGAGCCGCCACGGCTGGCGACGGTGGCTGGCCCACCGGCAGGGCTGGTACTTCTTCCCCCTGCTCGCGCTCGAGGGCCTCCACCTGCACGTCGCGAGCGTGCGCAGGGTGCTCGGGCGTCGGCCGGTGCCCCACCGGGGCGTGGAGGTCCCGGTCCTGCTCGCGCGGCTCGCCCTCTACCTGGTGGCGCTGGGCCTGCTGCTGCCTCCGACCGTCGCGGCGGCGTTCCTCGCGGTCCAGCTCGCGGCCTTCGGCATCCTGCTCGGGGGCGCGTTCGCACCGAACCACAAGGGCATGCCGATCGTCCCGGCGACGGCCGACGTCGACTTCCTGCGCCGCCAGGTGCTCATGTCCCGCAACATCCGCGGCGGCGCCGTCGTCGACTTCCTCATGGGCGGTCTCAACCGCCAGGTCGAGCACCACCTGTTCCCGAGCATGCCGCGCCCGAACCTCCGGCGCGTCCAGCCGCTCGTACGCGAGTACTGCTCCCAGCTCGGCGTGACGTACACAGAGGTCGGGTTCTTCGCCTCCTACCGGATCGTCGTCCAGTACCTCAACGACGTCCCTGGCCACGCCCGCGAACCGTTCTCCTGCCCCCTGGCCGCCAGCCTCGGCCGCTAGAGAGCCCCCACCCCCGCGCACAGCCGCTCCCAGGTTCGCTCCCAGGTTGACGGCGTAGGGTCGAAGGCATCCGCGGCGAACGTGCCCCGTCTGAGGTGCGCGGGCCCGGAACCGCAAGGAGGCCGCCATGGCCACCACCCCGCTCAGCTCCGCGACGAACGGGCAACCCACCGCTGCCGTGTCGGGCAGTCGTCCAGCACACGTGTCCCGCACGTCGGGCAACCCGACGCGGACTCCCCGGACCCGCACCGGAGCCACGTGGGTCGGCCTGTGCGTCGCCGCCCTCGTCCTGGTCGCGCTCATCGTGTTCATGCTCCAGAACACCCAGCTCGTGCTCGTCTCGTTCTTCGGCTGGCAAGGCTCCGTCCCCCTCGCCCTCGCCCTGCTCATCGCGGGGATCGGCGTCGGGATCGTCGCCCTCGTCGTCGGTACCCTGCGCATCCACCAGCTCCGCCGACGCCTCGCACACCGCCTCTAGCGCACGCAGCTCACACCCATGACCGCCGACCTCGAGACCCCACCACGACGCTCCATCGACCTGGTCGGCGAGATCGACGCCTCCCAGCGTGAGATGGAGGACGTCATCTCGGTCGTCGACCACGAAGCGGCGATCGATCTCATCCACTACGTCGCCGCCCGGGCACGTCTCGACAGCGCCATCGCCGCGTGGAACCACCGCGCCACGACCACCTGGGCCCCATGACGCCAGGCCCGCCCCGTCCGGAGAGCCGGACGAGGCGGGCCTGGCGTCTGCTGTCAGCGCTCGCGGCTCAGCCGCAGGTGGTCGCGTCGTACGGCGCGGCGACCTCCGTGCTGACCTGCTCGCCGTCGACGGTGGCCGACGCCGTGATGGTCGCCTCGCCCGCCTCGACGGACGCGCCACGTACCGCGAACGACTGGTACGCGTTCGCCCCCGGGGCCACGGCGGCGAACGCCTTGGTCCCGAACGGCGTGGCGAGGGTGACGTCCACGGGGACGTCCTCGCCGTTCGTCGCGCGCACCGCCACGTACACCTTGCCCGCGAGGCAGCGTGCGTCGGCGGTCACGGTCACGTCGAGCGTCGGCTCCTCGCCGTCGTCGCCGGCGTAGACCTGGGCGACCTCGGCGTCGGACAGCGCCCGGTCGAAGACGCGCACGTCGTCGATCGTGCCCGGCCAGTAGTCGACGGGGTTGCCGCTCCACTGCCCGCGCCCGATCGTCAGCGGGCCGGACGGCGTGGTGCCGCCGCACACGTCGGACTGGCCGACGAGCTCGCCGTTAACGTAGAGCTTGAGCTTCTGGTCGGCCGCGTCGCGGACCCCCACGACGTGGTACCAGTCGCCCAGGACGGGCTGCACGACGTACTCGGCGCGCGGCTCCCCCTCGTAGGAGAAGGCCCACCGGCCGCCGCCGCCGTACTGGAGGTAGAACGCGCTCGAGCCGAGCGACGAGTCCTGGCCGACGATCGTCGACCACGCACCGCCGGGCGTCTTGTCGAGCTGCGCCCACGCGGAGATCGTGTACGAGCCGGTCGTGTCGACGACAGGCCCCTCGGTCGTGAACGACTGGTTCGTGCCGTTGAGCCTGATCGCGGAACCGGTGTCGCCGTGACCGGCGACCCAGGTGCCCGTGCCCGACGCCGCGTGGTCGCCCACGCCGTCGGCCGCCGTCGTGCCCTGGCCCTCGTCGAACGACCAGCGGCCCGTGCCGGTGAGGCCCGGGGTGCCCGGGTCGACGGGCGCGGAGCCCTGCTTCGCCGCCGCGACGACGCGCTCGTTGACGTCCTTCACGCGCGCGGCGTCCATCTTGAGGACGCGGCGGTCGTAGGTGTAGAAGCCGTTGAGCTCGTTCTCGACGTCGGAGATCTCGGTGTACACCGAACCGGACAGGTAGCACTGCGCCGGCCGGACGAGCTTCTCGGTGTTCTGCACGTACGCGTCCGTGAGGGCCTCGCTGTTCGCGACGCCGCCGTACGGGTTGGCGGACACGCCCGGCCACATGTGGCCCGGGACGCTCATCGAGAAGCCGCCGTGCTCGCCGTCGATCGCGGCGCGCGTGGCGTCCGGCTTCGGCAGGGCCGGGCCGGTGTACTGGTGCCAGTCGATGATGTCGCCCGTCTTGGAGTCACCCTTGGACGCGCAGCAGTTGTAGCCCGAGTGCGTGTTGAGGATGCGGCTCGGGTCGTACTCGTCGATCGTGGTGCCGATCCGCGCCGTGTCGCCGAGGTTCCACTCGCCCCAGCCCTCGTTGAACGTGACCCACCCGACGATCGACGGCACCGAGCGGTGCTGGTCGATGATGTCCTTCATCTCCTGCTCCCAGAAGACGCGGGACGCCGGGTTCGTGTCGCCGTTGTTGAACCAGCCGCTCGGGATGTCCTGCCAGATCATCAGACCCAGCGTGTCGGCGTGGTAGTAGAAGCGCGCGGGCTCGACCTTGATGTGCTTGCGCAGCGTGTTGAAGCCCAGGTCCTTGTGGGCCTGGATGTCGAACACGTACGCCTCGTCGGACGCGGGCGTGTAGATGCCGTCCGGCCAGTAGCCCTGGTCGAGCGTCGACATGAGGAACGTCTTCTCGCCGTTGAGCAGGATGCGCTGCACACCGTCGACCTCGGAGACCTCGATCGAGCGCATGCCCGCGTAGGAGGCCACGGTGTCGGTCGCGCCGCCGTCGGTCAGGGTGACGTCGATGTCGTAGAGGTACGGGTCCTCCGGCGACCACAGGTGCGCGTCCGGGATCTCGACCGCGAGCAGCTCGTTCGCGGCGCCGGTGACGGTGCCGACCTCGGTGCCCTCGGCGTCCCGCACGACGGCGGTCACCTCGGCGTCGTCCGACGCGGAGGCCGACTGCGCGGTCACCGCGAGGACGCCGGCCTCGACGTCGGGCGTCGTGACGACGGCGTCGATCGCCGCCGCGGGGACCGGCTCCATCCACACCGTCTGCCAGATGCCCGACGTCGGGGTGTAGAAGATGCCGCCCGGGTTGAGCGTCTGCTTGCCGACGGCCTGGTTGCTGCCGTCCGTCGTGTCGACGGCGCGCACCACGATCTCCTGCTCGGTGCCCTCGACGAGCGCGTCCGTGACGTCCACGGAGAACGACTCGTACCCGCCGCGGTGGGTGCCGACCTCCGTGCCGTTGACGTACACGGTGGCGACGTAGTCGACCGCGCCGAAGTTGACGCGCAGCCGGTTGTCGCTCCCGACCGCCCAGTCCTGCGGCACCTCGAACGTCCGGCGGTAGAACATGTCGTCCTCACGCCGCTCGATGCCCGACAGCGCGGACTCGACCGCGTACGGGACGACGATCTCCTCGTCGAGGTCGCGGCCGCTCGGCACGGCGTCGTCGGACTCCGCCGCCTCGAACTGCCAGACGCCGTTGAGGTTCTGCCACGCGTCGCGCGTGAGCTGCGGGCGCGGGTACTCCGGCAGGGGGTTGGTGGGGTCGAAGTCGTCGGCCCACGGGGTCTGGATCCGGAAGTCGGACCCGTTGGTGACCGGCAGGTTGAGCGAGCCGACCTTCTCGCCGCCGACGGTGAGGTCACCCTCGCCGTCGTAGACCAGGCGGGCGGTCGACGCGCGGTCGACGGGCTCGGCGAGCGTGACGCCGAGGACGTCGCCCTGCGCCGCGACCTGCGCGACGGGCCATGCGAGCTGGTCCACCTGGACCTTGAGGTGGTCGACGAGGCTCTCGTCGACGCCGCCCGCGGCGCCCTGGAACGTCACGTTCAGGCTCGTGCCGTCGCTCTCGAGCGCGGCCTGCGCGGGGAAGACGACGAAGTCGTCGGGGTACGTGAAGGCGTCGGTCGGCACGATCTCACGTTGCTGCGAGGGGCTCTGCCACCGCAACCGGAGGTGCGCACCGCCGGTGTTCTGGAACACCTCCATGCGGAACGAGTACTCCTGGCCCGCCTGGAGCTGGACCGGGGCGGACGTCTGCTCGACGTCCCAGTCGTCGACCCAGTGGTCGATGACGAGCTGGTCGTCGATCCACAGCCGGAAGCCGTTGTCGCCGATCGCGGAGAACGTGTACGCCTCGCTGTAGTCAGGCGTGATCTGGCCCGTCCAGCGCGCGGAGGTGCGCTCGCCGCGGCCGGTGAGCTCCGCGAACGTGGGGACCAGGTTGGGGAACTCGATCCGCTGGTCGGGGATCGTGGCCTTGAGGTCGGTGAGCGGCCACGACGGGCCGCCGGACAGGAAGTACTCGCCCTTGAGGCCGTTGTCGAGCGCGAGGTCCTGGGCCGCGACGTCGGCCGCACCCGCCCCGTCCGTCGTCGTGGCCGACGGCGTCGCGGTCGCACCGACCGCCGTCGCCACGGCCAGGGGGACCGTCAGTGCGGCGGCCAGCGCCGCCGCGACGATCCTCGCGGGTCTGCCCCGTGGTGGTGCTACCGCTGTCATGGACTGCATCCGTGCTTCCTCCTCGTCGAGTGAATCCAGGGACTGCTCCGACGCGGCGGCATACCGGGCACCCGTGTCCGGCGGTCACCCTCCTTGGCGCACCGCACGACGTCTCCCCAGAATCAAACAACTTCCACCAGAAAAAGACAACAGGTAACAGCACACGACATCCCCAGCCGCGCCCCGCGGACTCCGAGAAACGCCGAACCCGGGGCCGCCCCTCACACGACGACTCAGGTGAGGAGCGACCCCGGGTTCGGCGACGGGGCGAGGTGCGTCAGCGGTGGATGAGGGACGTCCAGTCGGACGGCACGCGGTCGGCCGGCGCGGGCGAGCCCTGGTCCGGCGGGCGCGAGAGCGGCGCGGCGAGGTGCGGTCCGTCGAGCACCTGCGACGTCTCGTAGTCCCAGTACCAGTCCTCGCCGGGCTCGAACGAGCGCATGAGCCGGTGGCCGGTCTCCTGGAAGTGCGCCGTCGCGTGCTGGGCCGGCGACGTGTCGCAGCACCCGACGTGCCCGCACGTCGCGCAGCGGCGCAGGTGGACCCACCACCCGCCGCCCGCGTCGCACTCCGCG
Organism: Cellulosimicrobium cellulans; assembly: GCF_016907755.1. NCBI lineage: Bacteria > Bacillati > Actinomycetota > Actinomycetes > Micrococcales > Promicromonosporaceae > Cellulosimicrobium > Cellulosimicrobium cellulans. The sequence continues at coordinate 633,520 of NZ_JAFBCN010000001.1, read as the reverse complement.
CAGCCCGTGCCGCTGGGCGGGACCGCCGGGTCGACGGCGGCCCAGAGCTGTGCGCCCAGGGCCTCGTCGAGCCCGTCCCCCGTGACGCTCACCGGCGGCTCACCGGGTCCCGACGGCGGAGGGCCGCACGACGGGCGCCCACGACTCGGGGTCGAGGGCCGGCGCAGGCTGCGCGTCGTCCCAGGCCCGGCAGTCGTCGATCGTCGCGGCGAGCAGCGCGCGCAGACGCTCGTCCGGGTCCGGCACGCACGCCTCGGCGATGCCCTGCACCGCCGCGGAGATGATGCTCGGCGCGGCGTCGCGCACGAACCGGCTCGGCCGCAGCCGCGCGCCCTCGCAGAACCGCTGCGCCCAGCGCGCCGTGCGCGGGCAGCTCGCGAGCGCGTCGGCCGACTCGGCGCTCAGCGTGCCCGCGGGCCGGTCGTCGAGGACGTCGAGCATCTTCTCCGCCCCGATGATCGCGACGGCGAGCGTCTGCTGCCGGTCCGCCGGGGCGATCGGCAGCGCCGCGACGGCGGCGCGCAGCGCGATGCGCACGTCCCAGTGCGGGTCGTCGCTCGTCAGCCCGATGACGGACGGGATGAGCGGCGCGAGCTTGGGGCGCTCCGGGTCGACCGTGAGGTCGTTCACGGCGCGCGCCAGCATCGCGAGCAGCGGGTGCGTGCACCGTGGATGGTCGCTCCACCGCTCCCCCGCGAGGTAGGACGCGAGCTCCATGAAGCACGCGCCCTTCTTCGGGTTGCGGTGCTTGCCACGGCCCAGCATCGGCAGCATGTCGTAGGTGTCGGTCACGAGGTCACCCCCACAGGCGGGTCCGGTCCTCCGTCCAGTCTGCGCCGGGCTCCGGTCGTTGGCAACGGGAGGAGTGACCCCGGTCACGCAACTGCTGGGCACGCATCTCCGTAGTTCGGTCGATAGGCCCGCGACGGCGGCTCAGAGGACCCGCGGAATGCGTGGTGGGCGAGTTGGTGACGCACAATTGGCGGGAGGACCCGTCTGCGACGGTCACCATCCACACCGTTCCTGTTGTGAGCGGGAGTGGGTCGGGTGACTCCTCCGGGATGCTCTGCCGTCCGAACGGTGTTGACGGCGCTGGCGTGTGTTCTAGGGATCCGGTGGGCCTGCGGCGTCGTGCGCCCTCGGCTGTGTGGTGACACGCGAGCGGGAAGTCTTCGGTGACCGTGTGGCTGGCCCGACTGGTTGGCCGCTACGCGTCCTCTGTCGCGTGGCGGGTCCGGCGGGCTTGCGCCGGGCACGGTGCCCGAGGCTTCTCCTGCCGATCACGACCGCGGCGGCGCGGTGGCCGTCGGTGGTCGGGTCGGAAGACCTGAGTGCGGGGAGCCAGTGCTGGCGTCCCCAGCGGGAGGTGTAGGCGGGGTCGACCGCGATCACCGAGAGCCCCGCGGCGGCGGCCATGGCGGCCAGTCGGGTGCGGAACCTCGCAGTCGGGATACCTGCGACGGTGCGCCGGAACCGCTTGCCGTGCCGGCCGCGCCCCATCGTCTCGCGGCCGGTGGCGAGGGCGTCGGCGAAGCCCAGGTTCTCGATGCTGATGGACGCGCACTGGTGCTTCTTCGCGAGGTGGACGAGCCGGGTGACCAGGTGACGGACCTGCGCGTCACGATGCTCAGTTGTCCCGTCGATGCGAAAGTCCAGGCGCACCGGCTGGCCGATGACGTTGCCGTGGGGGTCGATGACGGCGGCGTCTGCATGGCCGTCGTTGAGGTCGACCCCGAGCGTGGACTGTGCCTGCAACGAGGCGAGGGGGACGGTGGGGGCGTCACCGTAGCCCCAGGACGCATCGAGATACCAGCGGCCGCGTTGGTCGCGGTGCAGGTCGTAGCGGATGGCCTGGTTCCCCGCGATCCTGTCGGCCCATTCCTCGCCACGGTGGGTGGACAGCGAGACGGGGGCGGCGATCGACAACCGAGCTCCGAGGTCGGCGGAAAGCCCTCCGGGAACCTTGACCACGAGCACGGCGTGGTCGGTGACACGGATGGTCTCGTTCCCGAACCTTTTGCCGGACTCTCCGTCTGCGGTCAGGAACATGCGCTTACTCGTCCAGCGCTGATTCCACTGCTCACGTGTCATCTGAGACGTGTCGAGGCATGACCGCTGGCGCCATAGCCTGCCGCCACCAGCGACGATACGGGGCCGCCCCAGCTCACGACGCTCGCGCGCGTCGGCCAACCGGGCTTCTAGCTGGGCTTTGCGGCGAGACTTGGCGAAGCGTTCGGCCTCGCTCTTGTAGCCCTTGACCGGCCGCGCATCGGGCTTGTGCGGGTCACGAACCTCACCTCCCACGGGCGCGGCCATGCGCGCGCCGATCGTCTTCACCGCCGCCGTCAGCGAGTCGACGTGCGCTCCCAGACCGCGCATCCCCAGGTCGTAGGAGTCGATGACTGTACGGGTGATCGCACCAGCCCACCGCGACGACGTGGCAGCCGTCAGCGCCCGTTTGCGCTCAGCACGCCACCGCGCCTGCTCCTTCCCCGTGGTGAGACCGACAGCGATCCGGTCGGCGAGCGTCGCCAGGTAATGCCCACCCAGAAACGCTCCGATCCGCGTTACTGCCGCTTCCTCCTCCGACGTGAGGTGAACGCGAGTACGGGTTCGAACGCCCTTCGCAGGCGCGACGACAAACGGGCCCGCGATGGTCCGCAGCCCTGACTTCGTTCGCCCCCGGGTGGTCATGCGGTCTTGGCCGCCACCGGCGTCGCCGCACAGTCCAGCCCCGGGTGGTCCTTCACTGGCCGACGCCCGTAGAGCGGGGTGCAGAACGACGTCAGAACACCGGGCAGTTTCAGTCCGGCCTCAATCGCGTCGAGCACAACCGGACGTCGCCGCGACGTACCCCGGGCAGGCTCGACCAACTCGGCTCTCGCCCACCCCGACCAGTCCCGATGCGCCACGACCACGACCGTACCCGCGGGGTCCGACAGCAACCGGTGAGCCTCCACCCTCACCCCACTCTTCCCGACACACCGTGCGCCCGACCCGCGCCACGCGCTCAGTCGACCGGGGCCCCTGATGAGCCGGCCAACGAGGAGGCCAGGGCAAGCGTCGTGTCTTGGGAAGCCCGCAGCGGCCGATGGCGTCCACGGCATGTCGACCGGTCAGCGCGCGCCGAGGCCGGGTGCCTTAGGCGCGACGACCCACCTCAGACGCCTCAGGGTCGGGGGCGGGCACCGCCTAAGGCACCCTCCCCCGAACGGTGCGCGGTCGTCCGATGCGACGCCCGGGTGCTCAGGACGAACGTGAGTGTCGGACAGGCAGGGTGCCTGCAGAGACGGGGACGACCATGAGCGCACAGTTCGATCCGACCTTCGAGGCGGATCTCGCCTACCGCACGCAGCGGCTGCGGGAGGACTTCCGGCACGACGAGCCCTCGCTGCTGCACTGGTGGCGCGGGCGCCGTCAGCGCCACGACCACCCGGCGCGGTGACCGCGCCTCCCGACGCCGTCGACGAGAACCCTCTCGTCGACGGCGTCGTCGTGTCGGGCGCGGGCTCCGGTGGTCTATCCGCTGGTCACGTGTCGGTGCACGCTGCGAGGATGGGAGCCGTGCCACGCCCCTCCTCGCGCGCGCCCTTCGTGGCCCGCGCTGCCGAGCTCGACGCGCTCGCCGCGGCGGTCGAGCGCGCGCGCCGTGGCGAGCCGGGCGTCGTGCTCGTCGGCGCCGACGCCGGGGTCGGCAAGACGCGCCTCCTCACGCGCGCGGCGGAGCTCGCCGCCGGGAGCGGCGCGACCGTCGTCTGGAGCCACTGCGTCGACCTCGGCGAGGTCGGCCTCCCCTACCTCCCCTTCTCCGAGGCGCTGGCGACGCTGCGCACCCAGCACCCGGCGGTCGACGAGACCGTCGCGGCGCGTCCCGCGCTCGCACGCCTGCTCGACGCCGCCACGCCCGCGGACGACGAGCAGAGCCAGGGCGAGCGCCTCCAGCTCTTCGAGAGCGTCGCGGCGGCGCTCGCCGCGTCCGGGACGGCCGAGGCCCCGCTCGTGCTCGTCGTCGAGGACCTGCACTGGGCGGATCCGTCGAGCCGCGACGTCCTGCGCTTCGTCGTCGCGCGCCTGCGCGCCGAGCACGTGCTCGTCGTCGCGAGCTATCGCGCGGACGACCTGCACCGCCGCCACCCCCTGCGCCCCGTGCTCGCCGAGCTCCTGCGCCACCCGCGCGTCGAGCACGTGCAGCTCTCCCCCTTCACGGAGGGCGAGCTGCGCGAGTTCACCACCGCGCTCGCGGGCGCGCCCCTGCTGCCCGACGCGTTCGAGTCCGTCCGGACGCGCTCCGAGGGCAACGCGTACTTCGCCGAGGAGCTCGTCGAGTCGGGCCTCGACGACGAGCTGCCCTGGTCCCTCGCGGACGTCCTGCGCGCCCGCCTGGAGGTGCTCGACCCGGCCGTGCAGCACCTCGTCCGGGTCGCGTCGGTGTCCGGGCGCCAGGTGAGCGAGCCGCTCCTGCGCGAGGCGCTCGCGCGCGACGCCGCGGACGGCGAGGCGGCGACCGGGCGCTCGTTCGACGCCGCGCTGCGCGAGGCGATCGCCCACCACGTCCTCGCGGTCGAGGGCGACGGCGCGCGCGACACGGTCGTGTTCCGCCACGCGCTGCTCGCCGAGGCCGTCGCGTCCGACCTGCTGCCGGGCGAGCGCGTGGGCGTGCACCGCGCCTACCTCGCCGCGCTCGACGACGACCCCGCGCTCGGGTCCCCCGCGCTGCGCGCGCACCACGCGCTCGCCGCGCACGACCTCCCGGCCGCGCTCACGGCGTCGCGCGCCGCCGCCCGCAAGGCCGCGCGCGTGCTCGCGCCGGCGGAGGAGCTGCGGCACCTCGAGCAGGTGCTCGCGCTGTGGCGGGCCGTGCCCGACGCCGCGGACCTGCTCGGCGAGGACCGCGTCACGGTGGCGCTGGCCGCGGCCGGGGCGGCGAGCCGCGCGGGCGAGCCGGACCGCGCGGTCGCGCTCGCGCGCAAGGTCGTCGAGGGCACCGCGAGCGACCCGATGCGCCAGGCGTCGCTGCGGCACGTCCTGTCCCGGTACCTGCTCGGCACGGAGGAGGTCGAGGAGACCCTCGCCCACACCGAGGCCGCGCTGGCCGTGCTCCCGGCGGAGCCGCCGTCGCTCGACCGCGCGTGGACGCTCGCGATGCGGGCGCGCGCCGCGATGAACGCCGACCTCGACGAGCTCGCCGCGGAGGTCGCGGCGCAGGCCCTGGACGTCGCGCACCGGCTCGACGCGCCCGACGTCGAGGCCGACGTGCTCACGACGATGGCGATCCTCGAGGTCGCGGACGACGACCGGGCCGCGGTGCTGCTCGCCCAGGCCCGGGAGCGCGCCGTCGAGGCGGGCGACATCCTCACCGAGCTGCGCTGCTGGTACAACATCGCGGCCAACCGCTACTACGCGGGCCGCATCGACGAGGCGCTCCAGGTGACGGCCGACGGCCTCGACCGCGCACGCGCGACCGGGCTCGGCTGGAGCGCGTACGGCGTCGAGCTGCGCCTGTTCCGCGACCTCGTGCGGTACGTGCTCGGCGACCTCACGCCCACCGAGACCACGGGCGAGACGATGCCCGAGGGGTCCGCCCCGCAGCTCTCGTGCGTCCAGCTCTACGCGGCGGTGGCGCGGGGTGACGCCGACGCGCTCGCGCGCGGTACCGCCCTGCGGCGGGACTGGTTCCGGGACGGGCAGATCGCGCTCATCTCCGGCGGCTGCTCGATCGACGCGCTGACGTGGGCGGGGCGGGACGAGGAGGCGGTCGCGCTCGCCGTCGAGCTCGTGGACCACCTGGGCCGCACGTGGAGCGACTACTTCCTGGGCCGCATCTGGATCTCGGCGCTCGCGCTCGCCGCGCTCGCCGACGCCGCGGACGCGGCGCGCCTCCAGGGCGCGTCGGGCGCCGGCCAGGTCGCGGCGCTCGTCGCGCGGGGCGACGAGCTGCTGGAGGCGGCGCGCACGACGGCGGAGCGCGGCCGACCGCGCGGCGGTCGCCTCGGGCCCGAGGGGCGCGCCTGGCTCGCGCGCGCCGCGGCCGAGCACTCCCGGCTCACGGGCGATGGCGACCCGGCGCTGTGGGAGGAGACGACGCGCCTCTTCGACTACGGCTACCGGTACGAGGTCGCGCGCTCGCGCTACCGGTGGGCCCAGGCGCTGCTCGGTGCGGGCGACCGGAACGCCGCCGAGATCGAGGCGGCGCAGGCGCTCGAGGAGGCGGAGTCGATGGGCGCGGCCCCGCTCGCGGAGGCGGTGCGCGCGCTCGGGCGCCGTGGCCGGCTCGACCTGCCCGGGGTCCGGCGGTCCACGACGGCGGTCCTCACCGAGCGCGAGGAGGAGGTCCTGCTGCTCGTCGCGCAGGGCCTGACCAACCGGCAGATCGGCGAGCGCCTGTTCATCTCCGCGAAGACGGTGAGCGTGCACGTGTCCAACGTCCTGGCCAAGCTCGGCGCGTCCGGGCGCGCCGAGGCCGTCTCGCTCGCGCACCAGCGCGGGCTGCTCGAGGTCTGAACGCGATGGGCTCGTCGCCGGGGGCGCCGCCCGGGTCGTCGGACGGCGGTCCTGCCGGCACCCTCGTCCTCGTGCGCCACGGGCAGAGCACGTTCAACGCGGGCGACCGCTTCACCGGCCTCCTCGACGTGCCGCTCTCGGACGTCGGGGTCGCGGAGGCCGGGCGCGCGGCCCGGCTGCTCGCCGACGCCGTCGCGCGCGAGCCCGCCCTGGTCCCCCGCCGCGTCGTGACGTCCCCGCTCGTGCGCGCGTCGACGACGGCCGCGATCGTCGCCGACGCGCTCCCCGGGCCGCCCCCGCTCGCCGTCGAGTGGCGCCTCGTCGAGCGCCACTACGGCGCGTTCACGGACAAGCCGCGCGACGTCGTCCGGCGCGACTACGGCGAGGCGGCCTACTGGCGCTACCGCCGCTCCTACCTGCACCGCCCGCCCCCGCTCGCGGCCGACGACCCCGCGCGCCCGCTCGTCGACGACACGCTCCTCCGCCTGCCCGACGCCGCGCGCGCCGCCCTGCGCCCCGACGCCGAGTCGCTCGCGGACGTCGTCGAGCGGCTCCGCCCCTTCTGGGCCGCGACCCGCGCGGCGCTCACGCGGGGCGAGTCGTTGCTCGTCGTCGGGCACGGCAACTCGCTGCGCGCGCTGTCCGTGCTCGTGGACGACCTCACGCCCGAGGAGGTCCAGGACCTCGACGTGCCCACCGGTCACCCGCTCGTCCACCGCTTCGCTCCCGGCCCCGACAGCACGCACGTCCCGGAGGTCCGGGGCGGCACCTACCTCGACGCGCACGGTGCCGAGCACGCGCTCGGCGACCTCAGGTCCCGCGGCGGCACCTGAACGGGCCCCGTCCGTCGCGACGCCTCGGCGTGCCCGTGCGCGCCGGCGTCACGACTCGGGCGTGGCGGAGCCGAGGGCCTGGGCCGTGCGCGCCGACGAGATGAGCGCCACGTCCAGCAGGCACTGCCGCCAGGCATCCCCGTCCAGGCCCCCGGGGTCGAGGTACCAGCGGTCCGGCAGCATGCCGGTCTCGACCCCGCGGACGTCGAGGCACGTCCTGAGCTCCGCGTCGGACGTGTCGCCGGGCGCGGGGGCGGCGGGGAGCAGACGGTCGACGAGCAGCCGGGGGATCGCGGGCGACGTCTCGATCGGCACGACCTCCCGGGTCGTCGGGTCGTACGAGGCTCGGCAGCTCGGGTCCCGGTCGGGACCGGTCAGCGGCGAGCCGCACGTCATCGCCCCGAGGCTCCGGTCGTTCTCGGACCGCGTCGCGGTGAGGATCCCCCGGACGTCCGTCGCCGGACCTGCCTCCGGGCCGAGCGCCGCGACGTTGAGGAAGAGACCTTCCGCCCAGGCGTCGGGGAGACGGTACGTCGGGCCGGTCGCGGCCGGTCCCTCACCGGCCAGGAGCACCCAGGTCTCCATGCGCTCGCGCTCCCACGAGGGGTCCGACCCGGGCGGCGTGGCGGAGGTCGCGACGCTCAGCACCAGACCCTCGGCGCCGCCCTCGCGCTGGAGCAGGACCAGGTTCTGGAAGCCGTCGTGCACGACCGCTCCCGCCGTGCCTCCGCGCCGCAGGACCGCGAGGTCGCCGTCGTCCCCGGCGAGGACGCGCAGCCCCGGAGGCTGCTCGCTCCCCGCGGGCTCGGGACGGTACTCGACGAAGAACCGCTCGCCGTCGCGCCAGGCGCCGAGGCCGAGGTCGAGCACGTACGCGCCGTCCTCGCGCAGGTACGTCGCGGGCTCCTTCACCGCGACGACGCCCGGCGCGACGTCGACGAGCGTGGCCCGCGCCGTGACGACCTCGTACCCCGGCGACCCGGAGACGACCTCGCGCGCGAGGTCACGGAGCCCGTCCGGGCCGCCCGCCGTCACGACGCCCGTCCCGACGAGCCCCAGCGCGACGACGCCCGCGACGCCGGCGAGCGACCGGCGGCGTTGCACGCCGCGTCGGCTGGACCGGAGGACCACGTCGAGGTCGAGCTCGGAGGGTGGGACGGCGTCGTCGGCCGTGCGCCGCAGCCGGGCGAGGAAGTCGTCCTCGGGCGGGGTGGGCACCGGGCGTCCGGTCACGGGGCTCATCGGGGTGTCCTTCCGGAGGTCCAGGTGGTCGGGGAGGTCAGGGTGGTGGTCGTCGGGGCGGGAGCGGTGCCCTCGGGTGCGCCGAGGATCGCCCGCAGGCGGGCGAGGCCCCGGGAGGCCGTCGACTTCACGGTGCCGACGGGCATGCCCAGCTCGGCGGCGACCTCGCTCTCGCTGAGGTCGAGCAGGTGCCGCATGACGACGACGCGACGCTGCTTGACCGGGAGCGTCAGGAGCGCGCGCACGACGGCGTCGCGGTCGTCGACGGAAGCCGTCGGCTCCCCGGTGCCGGGGCGGCCCTGACGTCCGGCGCCCTCCGCCTGCGTGAGCTCGTCCGGCCCGGCGAGCACCTCGCGCCGCGTGCGGCGCCACGTGTCGACGCGCAGGTTGGCGAGCACGCGGCGGGCGTAGGCGAGGGGGTCGCGCTCGCGGGCCCGCGACCACGCGCGGTAGGTCCGCTCCAGCGCGTGCTGCGTGAGCTCCTCCGCCCGGTGCCGGTCCCCGCAGAGCAGGTACGCCATGCGGTGCAGGGGGTCGCGGGCGTCCCGCATGAACGCCGAGAACTCCTGGTCGCGCGTGCGCCGGGCGACGAGGTCGACCTCGACCGTCGCCGCGCCGTCCTGCCCGTCGTCCTGATGCTCGTCGCCTGCGGCGTCGAGCAGCAGCTCGAGCCCGCCGGTCCCCCCGACCGGTCCGGCCGCACCCGTCGCGGTCACGTCGTCACTCCTCGCGGGTCGCGCCCGCCGTCGTCTCGTGGTCTCACGAGCGGTACACGCAGCACCCTCACCCGACGTTCCCTTCTTCCCGATTTCACCCCGTCTCCGTGCCCGGCTGGCGCGGCTTGCACTGTTTGACCGGCCTCGTCCTGGTGATACTGGACCATGACCGACGCCCAGGCGATCCGCGAGCTCGCGCAGGCGGGGCTCGCCGAGCCGGTGGCGGACGAGTCGTTCGACCGGTTCGCGCGCCTCGTGCGGCGACAGCTCGGGGTGCCGTCGGCGCTGGTCACGCTCGTCCTCGACGACGAGGCGGTGCTGCCCGGCGCGCTCGGCCTGCCCGAGCCGTACCAGTCCCAGCGTCGCACGCCCCTGAGCCACACGTTCTGCCAGTTCGTCACGAGCGACGCGCGACCGCTCGTGGTCGAGGACGCGCGGGTCGTCCCGCACCTCGCCTCGCTCCGCGCGGTCGACGACATCGGCGTCGTCTCCTACGCCGGCTTCCCGATCTTCGACCCGCACGGCCGCGCCGTCGGGTCGTTGTGCGCGTTCGACGGGCGGCCGCGCCCGTGGTCCGACGAGGACCTCGCGACCCTCGCCGACCTCGCGTCCGCGTGCACCTCCGAGCTGCGGCTCCGCCTCGCCCGGGCGCGGGCGAAGCGCATGCAGCGCGTCGCGCTCGCGGCGAACCGGCGGTCCCGTCTCCTCCTGGAGCTCTCCGAGTCGTTCGCCGCCGCGACGTCGGTGCGCGACGTCGCGGAGCGGCTCTCGGCGGTCGGCGCCGGGATCGGCGCCCGCTACGCGGGCCTCGCGATGCTCGACGCGAGCGGCACCCGGCTCGAGTACACGACGCTCGACCACCTGGAGCCGGGCGTCCCCCTGTCGTTCCGCCGGATGCGGGTCGACGACGACCGCGGCGCCGCGATCGCCGCCCGCACGCGCGAGCCCCTGTTCTTCCGCGACCACGCCCAGTACACCGCGCGGCTCCCCGAGGCGGCCGCGCTCATCACGTCCGACGACGTCGAGGCGCGCTCGTTCCTCCCCGTCCTCGCGGGGGAGCGGCTGCTGGGCGTCGTCGCGCTGGCCTGGGACGCGGTCCGGGAGTTCGACGAGGACGCCGTGAAGACGGAGACGACGGTCGCGTCGTACGTCGCGCACGCGCTCGACCGCGTCCGGCTCCTGGAGGAGCGGCACCGCGTCGCGACGACGCTCCAGGCGGCGATGCTCACCGAGCTCCCGTCGGTGCGCAGCGCGGAGCTCGCCGCGACGTACGCGTCCGCGACCCGCACCGACCAGGTCGGCGGCGACTGGTACGACGCCGTGGTGCTCGACGACGACGCGTGCGTCCTCATGATCGGGGACGTCACCGGCCACGACATGCGCGCCGCCGCGCAGATGGGCCAGCTCCGCTCCATGCTGCGCACGTTCGCGTGGTGCCAGGACGAGCCGCCCGCCGTCCTGCTCCGGCTCCTGGACCGGGCCAACCGCGGCCTCGCGCTGCACTCCAGCGGCACGGCCGCCGTCGTGCGGCTCGACCGCACCCCGCACGGGTTCGACGTCACGTGGTCGAACGCCGGGCACCCCTCCCCGCTGGTGCTGCGGGCCGACGGCAGCGTCGAGGCGCTCGACGCCGCCCCGGACCTCATGCTGGGCGTCCTGCCCGGCACCACGCGGCACGACCACCGCGCGCACCTCGCGCACGGGGACACGCTCCTCCTCTACACCGACGGCCTCGTCGAGCGGCGCGGCACGTCCTACGCCGAGCGGCTCGGCGCCCTGCAGGCCGTCCTCGCCGAGCTCACGGCGACCGCGACGTCCGCCCTGCCCGACGCGCTCGTGCGCCGGCTCGTGTCCGACCAGCGCGACGACGTCGCCGTCCTCGCGCTGCGCGTCCGGCACACCGTCGCCCGACCGCCCGGCCCGGGGCGGCCGTCCGTCCTGACGCGCCGGGTCGAGCACGCGTCGTCGGCGATCGGTCCCGCCCGCCGCTGGGTGGACGACGTCCTCGAGAGCTGTGACGTGTCGTCGGCGGTCCGGCGCATCGCGATGCTCCTCACGAGCGAGGTGCTGACCAACGCGGTGCAGCACGGCGCGGCGCCGGTCGAGGCGGAGCTCGAGGTCGGGCACCGCGTCCTGCGCGTCGCCGTGCGGGACGGCTCGACGTCCCTCCCGCGGCTCCGGTCCCCGCGCCCGGACGAGACGGGCGGCCGGGGCGTGCAGTTCCTCGAGCGCTGCGCGTCGCGCTGGGGCGTCGACGCCGTCGACGGCGTCCCGGGCAAGACCGTGTGGTTCGAGATCGACCTCGACGACTGATCTCCGTCCCCTGTGCCGTGTCGGAGGGCAGAGGTAGCGTGTGTGAGGTGGGCCACTCCCCTGGTCCCGCGCGGGTGGTCGCAGCATCAGGCGCCCACCCGTGGGCACCCCTCGCGAACGTCGAGACCATCGAGTCCTGAGAGGCAGCACCATGACCGACCTCGCCACCCCCACGGGCCTGCGCCCCGGCACCACCACGTCCGGCGCCGCTCCCCTGCCCGAGCGCGACGACCTCGACGCGGTCCTCGCCGGCCACCGCCGGGAGATCACGGGTTACTGCTACCGCATGCTCGGCTCCTCGTTCGAGGCGGAGGACGCCGTGCAGGAGACGTTCCTGCGCGCGTGGCGCTCCTACGACCGCTTCGAGGGCCGCTCGTCGCTGCGCTCCTGGCTCTACCGCATCGCGACGAACGTGTGCTTCGACGCGCTCGGCGCGCGCAAGCGGCGCGAGCGCCCCATGGGGCTCGGCGGCCCCCAGGCGCCGGAGGCCGAGAACCTGGGACAGGTGCTCCCGGAGGAGACGTGGGTCGAGCCGGTCCCCGACGACCGCGTGCTCCCGCACGACGGCGACCCGGCGCAGGTCGCGGTGGGCCGCGAGACCATCCGGCTCGCGTTCGTCGCGGCGCTGCAGTTCCTGCCGCCGAAGCAGCGCGCCGTGCTCCTGCTGCGCGAGGTGCTGCGCTGGCAGGCGAGCGAGGTCGCGGAGCTGCTCGACACGTCCGTGGCGTCGGTCAACAGCGCGCTGCAGCGAGCGCGCGCGACGATGGCGGCGCGGGCCCACTGGGACAGCTCGGGGCTCGCGGACGGCGCCGAGCCCGCGCCCGCGCCGGTCGCGTCGAACGCCGGGCTCGGCGACGAGGAGAGGCTGCTGCTCGAGCGGTACCTCGACGCGTTCGAGCGCTACGACATGGACGCGCTCGTCGCGATCCTCCACGAGGACGCGACGCTGTCCATGCCGCCGTACCCGCTGTGGATGAAGGGCACGGCGGACATCGTGACCTGGATGACGGGGCCCGGCCACGAGTGCGAGGGGTCCCGCATGGTGCCGGTGGCGGTGAACGGCACGTTCGGTTTCGGTCAGTACCGGCGCGCGGAGGGCGGCGGGCACGAGCCCTGGGCGCTCCAGGTGATCGAGACCGAGGAGGGGCGGGTGACGGCGATCAACGCGTTCCTCGACACGGCCTCGTGGTTTCCGCTGTTCGGCCTCCCCGCGCGCCTCGACGACTGACCCGAACGCCCACGACCCTGGAACTCACCGCTCCGGCTGTGTGACGGCGGGGTGCGCCGGCTCGGGGGAGGTCTGGTCTCGCCGCGACGAGGGACGTTCGCGGAGGAAGAGTGCGCACACGACGCCGAGCGCGAGCACCGCCGGCATGATCCACAGCGCTGACTGATAATCGCTCAGACCGGGGTTCTCCGCTGGTAGGAGCCGACCAGGGACTGCCTCGAGGACGCCGCCGACGATGAAGCACACGCCGTTGACGATGGCCGAGGCGCTGCCGATCAGTGCTGGGGACACAGACTCGCCGGCGATGGTGAACCCGAGCATGTGCGTCCCGGCGAGGAGCCCGACGGCGAACATGATGACGACGCTCACGCCGGCGGACTTCGCGGGGCCGTAGATGAAGAGGGTGACGGCGACGGCCTGGAGGGCGAGCCCCCACACCGCGGGCCACTTGCGGCTGTGCCAGCGGTCGGAGATGACGTTGACGAGCGGTGCGCCGAACGCGAGGCCGAGCCAGGCCAGGGCGGACAGGACGGCCGCGAGGCCCACCGACGCCCCGCGAGCCTCCTGGACGCGCGGTCCCCACAGCACGCCGACGGCGAGCATCGTCCCGAAGGACGCGCCGGCGAAGAGCGCCGAGAGGACGACCTGACGGTTGCGGAAGCACGCCGCGAGGTCTGCGAAGATCTCCGCGAAGACGTTCTTGCCGCGGTGCGCCTCCGCCGCCGCGTGCGCCTCCTCCGGCGTCGAGACCGGGTTGCGGACGATGAAGACGAACCCGACGAACAGCAGGACGCCGAACGCGCCGAAGCCCGCGAGGAGCTCCTGCCACGACATCGAGCCGAGCAGGGCCGAGATCGCGGGCTGACTCACCGCGGACCCTAGCGACGCGAACATCTGCACCATGCCGAACATGAGGCCGTACTTGGCCGCCGCGAACCACTTGCCGCCGACGTAGCCCGCCCCGACGAAGCCGAACGACGAGCCGATCGCGAGGACGACCTGCGCCAGCACGAGCGTGGTGAAGTCCGTCGTCGCCGAGTACAGGAACGCACCAGCCGTGACGAGGGCGACGGCGATCGCGAGGAGCGGGCGCGTGCCGTACCGGTCGAGCAGCGAGCCGGAGAAGAACTGGCACACCGCGAAGACCCAGGTGTAGATCGACGCCGCGAGGCTGACCTGGGTGATGGTCAGCGACGCGTCCTGCTGGATGTCGGGCGAGACGATCCCGTAGCCGGTCTGGATCGCGAACAGCCAGACGACGAAGATCGTCGCGAGGACCCAGATGGTCCACGCCTCGGGACCCCCGAGCCGGCCGCGCGCGCGACGGGGCGTCTCGTCCGGGGAGGGGGCGGTCCCCGTGAACATCGACGTGGTGGCGTGGTGGTACGCCGCGTGGCCGCTCGACATCAGGACTCCTTGCGCTCGTGGGCGAGGGTGCCACCGACGTAGGTGGCGGCGACCGTGCGGTCGTCGGACATGATGGAGAGCACGAACAGCAGCTCCTCCGTCGACTCCACGGTCGACGTCCGGAACGCGAGGAGCGGCGTGGCCGCCGGGTCGAGGACGAGGAAGTCCGCCTCCTTACCCACCTCGAGCGAGCCGATCTTGTCGTCGAGGTCGAGAGCCCGGGCTCCGCCCAGGGTGGCGAGGTAGAACGACTTGAGCGAGTTCAGCGGGTAGCTGAGCAGCTCGGCGACCTTGTACGCCTCGTTCATCGTCGCGAGGATCGAGAAGCTCGTCCCTGCGCCCACGTCGGTCCCGAGTCCCACGTGCATCGGGTGCCGCGAGTCCTTCGCCTCGTGGACGTGGAAGAGGCCGCTGCCGAGGAAGAGGTTCGACGTCGGGCAGTGCGCGATCGCGGTGCCCGTCTCGCTCACCCGGCGACGCTCGGCGGCCGTGAGATGGACGCCGTGCGCGAGGACGCTGCGCCGCCCCAGCAGGCCGTAGTGGTCGTAGACATCGAGGTAGCCCGACCTCTCGGGGAACAGTGAGCGCACCCACTGGATCTCCCCGACGTTCTCCGAGACGTGCGTGTGCTGGAACGTGCCGGGATGCTCGTGCCACAGCGCGGACGCCGCCTCGAGCTGCTCGGGCGTGCTCGTGGGGGCGAACCGGGGTGTCACGGCGTAGAGCTGGCGACCGTTGCCGTGCCAGCGCTCGATCAGGGCCTTCGAGTCGTCGTAGCCGGTCTGGGCGGTGTCGAGGAGCGCGTCCGGCGCGTTACGGTCCATGAGGACCTTCCCGCCGATCATCCGGGTGCCGCGGCGCTGCGACTCCTCGAAGAACGCGTCCACCGACTCCGGGTACACCGCACAGAACGTGAGCGCCGTCGTCGTGCCGTTGCGCAGCAGCTCGTCGAAGTAGACGCGGGCGACCTCGCCAGCATGGTCGGCATCGGCGAAGCGTTGCTCCTCGATGAACGTGTAGTGGTTGAGCCAGTCGATGAGCTGTGACCCGAACGCGCCGATGATGCCGGTCTGCACGTAGTGGACGTGCGTGTCGATGAAGCCCGGGCACAGCACGCTACCCGGCCGGTGCACGATCTCGACGCCTGGAGGGACGGCGTCCTTGGTCTCCTCGTAGGTACCGAACGCCGTGATGATGCCGTCCTGGCAGACGATCAGCGCGTCCTCGATGTCGACGAGGGCGTCGTCGGAGTGGAACGGGTCGTCCTTGAAAGAGACGGCGTGGCCTCGCACAGCGGTGACCGTGCCCTGTGATGTCATAACGGTCTCTCCCTGGTGTCAGTCGAACGTCTCGAGGAGCGTGCTCCGCTCGGCGTCCGTGAGGTTCGTGGCGACGAGCTTCCCGTGGGTGCCGTGGAACCGCTCGCCGACGCGGTCGAGGTCGCCGTCCTCGGTGACGACGAACAGGGCGGACGAGCCGGGCGTGACGCCCTCCCGGATGCGGTCGAGCTGGTCCTTGTCGATGCCCACGGCGGCCATCGCCTTCGACGACGCGCCGATCGCGGCGCCGGCCGCGGCACCGAGGACGGGGGCGAAGAAGAGCGACCCGAGCAGCAACCCCCAGAACGCGCCCCAGCCGGTCCCGCGCCACTCGTCCTGGTGACCGTGGCGGGTCGTCGGCTTGGCCGCGCCCTCGGGCCACGTGACGACCGCGGTGTCGATGATGCGGATCGCGTGCTCCGAGGCCGAGTCGTGCAGGATCCGGGACGCGGTGTCCGCGCCCTCGGGCGAGTCGAACTTCCAGACGGTGAACGTGGCCATGGCACTTCTCCTTGTCAGCCGAGCAGCTTGGCCTTGGCGGCGGCGAACTCGGCGTCGCTCAGCACGCCCGAGGCGTGGAGCTGTCCGAGCCGCTCGAGCTGGCCGAGCAGGTCGTCCTGCGCCGGAGCCGCAGCGGGTGCGGCCGGCGCGGGCTGGGCGGCGTACTGGGCCGCGGCCTGCTGGGCCGCCGCCTCGAGGCGAGCCTGCTCCTGCGCGGCCTCGGCCTGCTGGGCCTCCCACGACTGCTGGGCACGGTTCGCCTGGTGGCGCTGCACGGCGCCCGCGGTCGCGGACGCGGTGCCCGCGATGACGGCGGTACGGGCGGCGGTCCCGATGAGCCCGGGACGGCCGATACGACGGATGGGCATGAGGTTCTCCTGGTTCGGTGGTCGGAGGTGCCACGGAGCGGGCGCCGGGCGGGCGGCTCAGTCCTCGACGAGCGCGAGGTCCGCGACCTCGTTGACGACCTCGGCCGGGATGCGCTCGCTGAGCAGCACGACGCCGTCGGCCGCGCTGGTCGCGGCGATCACGCCGCGGGCCCACGTGTGCTCGACGACGAGGACGAGGGCCGACGTGCCCGGGGCGAGCCCGGCGGCGACCGCGTCGAGGTCCTCCTCGCCCGCGAGGCCCGCACCCGTGAGCTCGACGTCCGTGATCTCCAGCTCGTCGCCCAGGTCGGTCACCTCGATGACCTCGACGTCACCGGCGTCGGAGCGCCGCACGACCGCGAGGTCGAGGAGCGTGACGGTGCCCTCCGCGAGCACCTCGAGGACGGAGGCCTGGACACCGGCCGGGATGCGGTCGGCAGGGAAGGCGATCGCGACGATCTCGACCGGGCCGAAGGTGGACGTTGCCATGGGACGGTGCTCCTGAGTCTCTGGGTGTGTGCGAGGACTGCCGTGCGGACGCGGGCTCCGGGGACCCGGCGCCCCAGGGCGGGTCGGTCAGCGCGCGGCGCGCTCGGCCTCGTCGCCATGGACCACGAGCGCCCACAGGACGAACACGTCGAGCACGATGGTGATCAGCGACCACCACGGGGTCACCTGGAGCGTCGTGAACTGGGCGATCGCGTTGAGGACGACCAGGACGATGGCGACCATGCGCGCCCAGCCCTTGCCCGAGAGCAGGGCGAAGCCGGTGAGGATCAGCAGCACGCCGATGACGAGGTGGATCCAGCCCCACGTCGAGACGTCGAGGACGACGATGCCCGCGTCGGTGACACCGACGAGGCTGTTCGGGGAGAAGACGGCGACCAGCCCGCTGATCGCGTTGAAGAAGCCGATCGTCACGAGGACGATCCCCGCGAACCAGACCCAGCCGACCCATGCCGAGACCTGCGACGAGCGTGCCATGCGAGTCCTCCTGGGGTACCGACCACGGCCGGAGCGAGACGAGCGGACGAGCGTGCGCGTCGATCGTGGCACCGGTCGTGAGGTTCGGCATCCGGAAGGTGCGGCGCGCCCGGCGGGTCCGCCGCCGGAGACGCCGCTAGGTTCGGGGCATGACGACGCCGACCCCTGCCGAGGACCCCAGGTCGGACGTGTCGGACGCGGGCGCACTCCCTGTCCAGCACGACTCCCGAAGGCCTCCGCGCTGGGTCCCGCGCGCGCTCGCCATGGCCGTCGTCGCGGTCTTCGTGGGGGTCTTCGCGTGGTACGCGATGGGCCAGCTCAAGTCGCTCGGGGTCAACATCCTCATCGCGTTCTTCGTCGCGCTCGCCCTGGAGCCCATCGTCGTGTGGCTCGTTCGCCACGGCTGGCGGCGGGGTGCGGCGGCGGCGGTGGCCCTGATCGGCTCGCTCCTGACGATCCTCGTGGTCCTCGCGCTCTTCGGGAACCTGTTCATCCAGCAGCTCGTCCAGCTCGTCCAGTCGCTCCCCACCCTGTACGCGAGCGTCCAGGACTTCGTCGCGGACCGCTTCGACGTGGTCATCCCCGACTCGGACGACCTCATCCGGCAGGTCATCAACGACTTCGGCGACGACGTCGCGTCCGGCGCCCTCGTCGTCACCACCACGATCGTCGGGGGCATCTTCGCGTCCCTGACGATCATGCTCGTCACCTACTACCTGCTCGCGGCGGGGCCCAAGTTCCGCGCCGCGGTGTGCCGCTGGCTCACGCCGAACCGCCAGGAGGAGGTCCTGCGGCTCTGGGAGATCACGCAGGTCAAGGTCTCCGACTTCATCAACTCGCGCATCGTCCTCGCCGCGCTGTCGAGCGTCTTCACCTTCGTCTTCCTGGTGATCGTCCAGACGCCCTACGCGCTCCCCCTCGCGGTGTTCACCGGCGTCGTCTCGCAGTTCGTCCCCACGATCGGCACGTACATCGGCGGCGCGCTGCCGGTCGCGGTCGCGCTCACGTCGCAGGGCCTTCCCCAGGCGCTCGGGGTGCTCGCGTTCATCATCGGGTACCAGCAGCTCGAGAACCTGTACTTCTCCCCCAAGGTCTCCGCCCGCGCGCTGGAGATGAACCCGGCGGTGAGCTTCGTCGTCGTGCTCGCGTTCGGCGCGGTGTTCGGCGCGCTGGGCGCGTTCCTCGCGCTGCCGATCGCCGCGACGATCCAGGCGGTCGCGAACACGTACCTCCAGCGGCACGAGCTCATCGAGTCGCACATGCTGCACGACCCCGGCTCCGAGGGGCACCGTCCGCACGGCAGAGGGCGGGACCGGGACGGCGACGGCGGCACCGCGCGGCGGCGCCGCAAGAACCGCGAGGCCGCCCTCGAGGCCGAGCGCACGGTCGACGAGAGGCGCGCCGAGGGCATCGAGTAGCCGCTCGCCGTCACGGGACCGGTCGGCGCGAGGTCGTCGAGCGGGAGCACGTCGTGCTCCTTCGGGGTCAGAGCGCGGAGATCCCGTCGCCGAGCATCTTGGCGCCCAGGACGAGCAGGAGGACGGCCATGATGACCGCGTTGTTGTGGATCATCCACGCCTTGAGGTCGTCGAGCATCGTGGCGGCGCGGGACCCCATGAACAGGTAGATGAAGACCGGGGTCGCGACGCCGAGGCTCGCGACGAGCGCGAACACGACGGACGCGACCACCTGGGCGTTCGTGTCCGCGGGGGCGGCCGACGCGATCGCCGCACCGCCGGAGACGACGAGCAGCAGGTTCTTCGGGTTGACCGCGCCGAGCAGGACGGCGAGGCCGGCGGCCTTCACGGGCGTGAACGCGTCGATCGCCGACATCCACTTCGGCGCCGGCGGCTCGACCCCGGCCCGAGGACGGCCGCGCCACTGCTTCACCGCGAGGAGGAGCAGCAGGACGCCCAGGACGATCTTGAGGATCGCGGCCCACAGCGGCGGGCCCTCGTCGTCTGGCGTGGCGGCCCCGGCGAGCGTCGCGACGAGCAGCGTCACCGCGCCGACCGCGACGAACCACCCGGCGAGGAACGCGAAGGCGTTCGCCTTCGCCCGCCCGCTCACGAGCATGAGCACGACCGCCACGATCGGCAGGGGGCTGATGAGCACGCCCACCGCGACGGGGAGGGACTGACCGATCGCCGCGCCCATGGGCGGCCTCCTTCGTGGTCCGGTCCCGGGGCGGGACGACGAGGACTGCGCGGGCTACGGCGCCGGTGCCGTGGCGTCCACCCGGGTGAGGTGCCCGACGGCGGTGCGTGCCGCCGTCGAGCACCTCACCCGGGTGGACCGCTCAGGCGTTCTCGTCGAAGGCCGCCCGGAGCTTGGCCTCCTCGTCCGCGGAGAGGTTCGTCTGGATGAGCTCGCCGTGGACGCCCTCGGCCTGCAGCGCCTCGTGCACGCGGTCGATCACGGCGCCCGACGTCAGCACGAACAGCGCCGACGTGCCCGGCGTGACCTTGCTGCGCACGGAGTCGATGAAGTCGTCGTCGATGCCGACGTCGGTCAGCGCACCCGCGATCGCCCCGGAGGCCGCGCCGATGGCCGCCCCGAGCAGCGGGACGAAGAAGAGGAGGCCGAACAGCAGGCCCCAGAACGTGCCGCCGAGCGCCCCGACCGCCGTCGTGCTGTTGCCCTGCCGCGTCTTCGGCTTCTTCTTGCCCTCCTCCCAGGACACGATCGCCGCGTCCTGGACCTGGATGAGCTCCTGCTTCTGGAGCGCGAGCAGCGCGTCCTCGGCGCGCTGCGCGCCCTCGGGGGTGTCGAACTTCCACACGGTGAGCGTTGCCACGTCAGACCTCTCGTTCCGGTTCGTGCGTTCGGCGGGCGCGCGGCGCTGCGCCCCGGGACGCGTCGAACGTAACCCTGGGCACAGGGTTGCGCGCGTCGAGTCTCCGCGGTCCCGACCCACGGCCCCGCGGGCACCGGGCCTCCGGATGCAGCCCCGTCCCGCCCGTGGTTCCCTTCCCCTGTGTCCGACGCGCCGGCTACCGCCCTCACGACGAGGCGCCTCCTGCGGTCCGTGGTCCCGGCCCTCGTCGTCGGTGTCGTCAGCGCGCTCACGCTCCTCGCGCTGTCGGAGCTCGCCACCTGGATCCAGCACCTGGTGTGGGACCGGCTGCCGCAGGCCTGGGGAGTGGCGACGACACGCACGTGGTGGACGGTGCTCGTGCTCACCCTCACCGGCGTGCTCGTGGGCGCCACCGTCCGCTGGGCGCCGGGGCACGCCGGTGTCGACCCGGCCACCACGGAGCTCGTCTCCGCCCCGCTCCCGCTCCGGGCCCTGCCGGGACTCGCGGTCGCGCTCGTCCTGGGCCTCGCCGGAGGGGTGAGCCTCGGGCCCGAGAACCCGATCATCGCGATCAACGTCGCGCTCGCCGCGTGGTTCCTGTGCCGACCGCGGTTCGGCGTCCCCGTCACGGGGGCGGTCGCGCTCGCGATGGCAGGCACCATCGGCGCGATGTTCGCGACGCCCGTCGCCGCCGCGCTCGTGCTCACCGAGAGCTTCGCCGAGCGCGGCGACCGGAGCGGCCCCCTGTTCGACCGCCTGTTCGCCCCCCTGGGTGCCGCCGGGGCGGGCGCCGTCACCATGACGGCGGTCGGCGCCCCGACCTTCGCGGTCGACCTCCCCGACTACACCGGCCCGGCGCTGGGCGACGTCGCGAGCATGGCGGTGATCGCCGTCGTCGCGGCCCTGGTCACGCTCCTCGCCGTGCTCGCGTTCACCCCCGTGCACACCCTCTTCCACCGCTTCCGCAGCCCGGTGCTCGCGCTGGGGCTCGGCGGGCTCGTGCTGGGCCTGCTGGGTGTCCTGGGCGGGCCCCTCACCCTCTTCAAGGGCCTCGAGGAGATGAAGGAGCTCGCCGACCAGGCCGACACCCTCGCCTGGTCCGCGATCCTCCTCATGGCCGTCGTGAAGCTCGCTGCGCTCGTCGTCGCGGCGGGCGCGGGCTTCCGCGGGGGCCGCATCTTCCCGGCGGTCTTCGTCGGCGTGGCCCTGGGGCTCTCCGCCGCCGCGCTCGTCCCCGCGGTGCCCCCCGCGATCGCCGTGTCCGCGGGCGTGCTGGGAGCGGTCCTGGTGGTCGCCCGCGACGGCTGGCTCGCGCTGTTCATGGCGGCCGTGACCGTCGGTGACGTCCACCTGCTCCCCGTGCTGTGCGTGGCCGTCGTCCCGCTGTGGCTCGTCGTCCGCTCGATGCCCCCGCTGCGCGTCACCGTCCCTGCGGGCAGGCCCGAGTTCGCCGCGCTCGGTCCCGTGCCCACCCCGGCCGGGCCCGCGGAGCGCTGACCGTACCCGACGCCGACACCCACCGACCCCGGTGGCACGGGTCCCGATGGGCGGGCTGGACGACGCGGTGGCCGCCGCCGAGCGGTGGGCGCAGCAGGCCCCGGACGAGGGTGCCCGGTAGGACGCCGTGGGCGCGCTCGTCCTCGACCTCCTGCCGCTGGGGCTCGGCATCGTCGTGAGCCCCCTGGCGATCATGGCGCTCGTCGCCGTGCTCCTGTCCCGCCGCGCGGAGGCGAACGGCGTCCTGTTCCTCGTCGGCTGGGTCGTCGGGCTCGCCCTCGTGCTGGCGCTGAGCTTTCTCGTCCTCAGGGCGCTCGAGGTCCACGAGCGGCACGCCCCGCCCCTGTGGGTGCCGGCCGTGCGGCTGGTGCTCGGCGCCGTCCTCCTGTGGGCGACGGTGCTCGTCTACCGCCGCGGGACGGCGCGCAAGCGGCAGATGGCGGCGGCCGCGACGCCGTCCTCGACAAGGCACGGGTCGCGCACGAGGCGGAGGACGACGGCTGGACCGCCGAGCTGCTGACCCACCTCGTCCGTTCCGACCCTGGCGACACGACGGCACGCCACCGGACGTCCATCACGGCCGCCGACGACGTGTCCTCGCCCGGGCGACCGGCGTCACGGACGCCGCGGTCGTGCGCCGGTTCCTCGGCTTCTTCGACCCTCTTCCGACCACGCCGGTCCGGCTGCTCGCACGGTAGGTCGCGGAGCGTCGCTGTCGTCAGCGGGGCATCCCCGCCGCGCCGACGACAGCGACGCACGCCCGAAGGACCGCACGGTACGTTCCCGCACGGCGCGCCGGAGCGGGCTGCTTCACGTCCGGCGCCCCCGCGGCACCTCGGCCGCGTCTTCACCGTAGGAACCCCGCCCGGCACTCGCCATCGCTGCGGGGGTCCGCGGAGCGGTAGGCTCGGGAGGTCGAGTCTGGACCTGGCTCCTCACCCACCGGAGACCCGGAGGCCAGCATGTCCGTGGACGACCATGCCATCGAGCAAGCCCTCGCGCGCGGCGCGCACCAGCAGATCGGCCAGTACCGCCTGGACCTGAGCACGGGCGTGTGGTGGTGGTCGCCCGAGACGTACCGCCTGCACGGCTTCGAGCCGGGCGACGTCGTGCCGACGACCGCCCTCGTCCTGGCCCACAAGCACCCCGACGACCGGGAACGGGTCCGGCAGATCCTCGACGAGGCGCGGCGCACCGGCGCGCCGTTCTCGAGCGTGCACCGGATCATGGACGCGCACGGCGCGGAGCGCTTCCTCGTCGTCGTGGGTCAGGGTCGCCGCGACCGGGAGACGGGCGCCGTCGCCGAGCTGGTCGGCTACTTCGTGGACGTCACCCGGACCGTCACCACGCACGCGCAGGAGCGCGCCCGGCACGACATCGCCGCCGCCGCGGAGACCCGCGGGACGATCGAGCAGGCCAAGGGGGTCGTGATGCTCGCCTACGGCGTGCACCCGGACGAGGCGTTCGCGCGCCTCCGGCGCGCGTCCAACGACCGCAACGTCCCGCTGCGCGAGCTCGCCCGCCTCGTCGTGAACGAGGGCGCGCTGGGCGGCGCGGACGGCGTCGAGCGCGTCGCCGCGCTCCTGCGCTAGCGGCACGGACGACGGCGCCGCCCACCCTCGGGCGGCGCCGTCGTCGTCAGCCCTTGGCCGTGGCCTCGCGGATCCGCTTCTGCTCCTGGCGGCGGTCCCACCAGCGGGTGAGGACGAGCCACCCCAGGAACCAGCCGCCCAGCGCACCGATCACCCAGACGACGACCGTGACGCCGATCCACGTGGACGCGCCCGAGATCTCCAGCCCGTCCCCGATGAGCGTCGCGACCCACAGGGCGAGGAACGTCGACACGAGGCCGATCCCGCCCAGGATCGCCGACGCGTACTTGCGCGCCACGTTGAACACGAACGGCGCGAGGATCGCCTGGGCCACCGCGAAGATCAGCACGGCGACGACGAAGCCCGAGGCGTGCACGGTGACGCCGTCGAACAGGCTGGAGGCCACGAGGAGGCCCACGGCAGCGAGGACCACGTTGATCGCGAAGCTCAGCAGGAAGCGGATCATGCGGTAACGGTCCCGCCCCTGGTCAGGTTCCGCAACCGCTGGGCGCGGCCCTGCCGCGCGAGGGAGAACCGTGGTCGCGCGACGACGGTTCTCCCTCGCGCGGCCTGTCAGTCGCGGCCCGCGGTCCGTGTCCCGCGTCGGCGGGCGTCGGCCATCAGGGCCCCCGTCCCGACGAGCAGGACGGCGAGCACCGCGGCGGCCCCGACGCTCGCGCCGGTCGGCGGGAGGCCGCCCCCGCCGGTGGCGCGGAACGCGTTGGTCACGCTCAGGTCGACCTCGGCGGCGTCACCCGTCGGCACGGTGAACTCCTCCGATGTGGGGGTCCCGTCCTCGGGGTCGACCGTGACGCCGGCACCGCCCGCGACGGTGAGCGTCACGGCCTCGGCGTCGCCGGCGTCCGTCTCGCTGACCGCGCACGTCGCGCCCTGGGGCACGAGCGCGTAGACCGCCGTCCAGTCGTCGGCTGCCGAGAGCGTCCGCTCCGCGCCGCCCGGGATCACGACGTCGGTCTCGACGCCGTCGACGTCCCACGTGCACGCGAGCGTGACCACGAACTCGTCGTCGCGGTGCTGGGACGCCCCGGGGCCGGCGAGCTGCTTCGTCACGACGACCCGACCGGCGTCGAACGTGTTCGTGACCGTCACCTGAGCCGGGTCGGCGCCGACGGTGGCGGCCCCCGGCTCGCCGCCCTCCACGGACGCGGACACCGTCGTCGAGGACGCGCCTCCCGTCGCGGTCTCCGTGACGACGCACTCCGCCCCGATCGGCAGGCCGTCGAACACGGCGACCTCGCCCCCGGTGATCGTGCGCTCGGCTCCGCCCGGGACGTCGATCGGCTCGCCCAGGAACGTGCACTCCGCGGTCACCGTGAAGGGTCCGGCGCCGAACGCCTCGCCACCGTCGCCGTCCACGACCTTGGCGACCTCGATCGCGCCGGCGTCGTAGGTGTTGGTCACGGTCACCACCTGCGCAGGCGCGGGGAGCACACGCTCCTCCACCTGCACGGGGTTCGGCTCGACCGTCACCTCGGTGGCGCCGCCGGTCTCCGTCTCCGTGACCGTGCACACCGCGCCGACCGGGAGGCCGAAGTACACGCCGGGCAGGCCCGGCCCGAACGGCCGCTCGGGGCCACCCGGGACCTCGATCTCCGCGCCCTGGAACGTGCAGGAGATCGACGCCCGGTACGGGATGCCCTCGAGCGGGAACTGCGCGTAGAACTCCTCGAGCTGCGCGATGAGGGCGGCGAGCTCCTCCGGTGTCGGCGGCTCGTCCGGCAGGTCGGGCAGCGGCGGGATCTCCGGCATCGACGGCGCGAAGCCGGCGGCGTCCCCGTCGACGGCCTTCTCCAGCAGGAGCGGGGCGGTGAGGAAGGTGTTGGTCACCGTGACGGTCGTCGTGGTCGGCGACCCGTCCGCCGCCGCGGGCGGCACGACGACGTCCACGGACGTGCCGTCGACCGGCTCGCCGCCGTCCACGCTCATCGTGACCTCGGTGGCCCCGAAGTCGTCGGTCTCCGTGAGCACGCACTCCGAACCGACCGGCAGGTCCTCGTACACGGCCGGCTGGCCGGGTACGAACGTCCGCATGGCGCCACCGGGGACCAGGATCTCCACCGGCTGCCCCTCGGCGTCCTCCCCGTAGGTGCAGGCGAGCGTCACCTCGAACGGTCCGGGCCCGTAGAGCGCGCCGAGCCCGTCGAGCTCCTTGTCCACCTGGACGGTGCCGATGTCGAACGTGTTGGTGATGACGACGTTCGCGACGTCGCCGCTGCCGACCGTGACGCTGTCGGGCACGACGACGGAGCCTGTGGCCCCGGCGTCGTCGACCTCCTCGACGTCGCACACGGCGCCGGTCGGCAGGTTCGCGACCTGTGCGGTGAGCGGCCCAGCACCGCCGAGCACGACCTCGCTGTCGTAGACCGTGCGCGGCGCGAGCGGCCCGTCGCCGTCGTCGTCGTACGTGCAGACCACGGTGACGGTGAACGGTCCGCTCCCGTACGCGGGGGCGCCCGCGCCCTCCACGACCTTCTGGAGACCGATCGCGCCGACGTCGTACGTGTTGGTCAGCGTCACGTCGTTCGTGCTCGCGCCGAGCACGTCGGGGGTGAGCGTGACGTCCGTCGTCGGGCCGTCGGTCGTCACGGGGTGTCCCGGCAGGCCCTGGTCGACGGTGATCGTGACCGACGACGCGTTGCCCGTGCCCGACTCGGTGACGGTGCAGACCGAGCCGACGGGCAGGCCCGTGAGCTCGATCGTCTCCCCGTCCGCGATCGGGAGGTCGGTCATCGGGTTCTCGGCGTCGTAACCCTCGGCGTACACGTCCGCGCCGAGGAAGGTGCACTCGACGTCGACCGCGAACGGCCCGAACGGCACCGGGTTGCCGTCCTGGTCCACCGCGTCGGTGACGACCTCCTTGGAGACCTCGATGCTCGACAGGTCGTACCGGTTGACCGCCGTGATGGTCGTCGGGTTCTCCGGGTCCTCGCTGTCGATCGTCACCGTGCCGACGATCAGCTCGGTCTCTCCGTTCGTCCCGTCCTCCGTGATGGTGCACTCGGCGCCGTAGGGGAGGTTCGGCACGACGGTCGGCGTCCCGGGGACGACCGTGATGGGGATCGGGTCCAGCACCGTCTCGACCCAGGTGCCGACGGCCGACGTGCACTGCACGTTCAGGGCGAACGAGTCGGGTGCGTTGTCGGCCCCCTCGCCCGTCACGACCTTGTTCACCGCGAGCGGCCCCGACGCGGCCGCGACGCCGACCTTGGTGCCCTCGGTCGGCAGCATGTTGAACTCGGTCCCGTTCTGGGCGACCCCGACACCGGACGCGCCTGCGGAGTTCCACGCGATGGACCGGTCGCCGGCCTCCGGGACCACGGGCGGCGTGGTGGTCGAGGCCTCCAGGGCGACGAACTGGCCGGGCCGGAAGAGCTGGTCCTCGGGGAACGTGATCACGTTCTTGATCGCCGTGACCGTGAGGAGGGTCTCCGGGGTCTCGCTGCCCGTGAGCGGTGCCCAGCCGGTCTCCGGGTCCGTCGAGCACACGGGCTCGTTCACCGGGTCGTTGATGTCGTCCATGCAGTAGTCGTCGACGGTCGTGTAGAAGTACTCGACCGTGGCACCGGGTGGGGCGTTGATGACCCGGGGCGGCGGGTCGCTGGTGAGGAGCGGCGCCCACGCGGAGTCTCGCGGCTCGCCGGTGGCGTACGACCCGGTGTCGCCCGGCGCGGGCAGCCGGTCGTAGATGACGACCTTGTCGAGCGGCAGGTTCCCGACGTTGGCCACGCGGATGCGCCAGGTCTCGTCGTGGCCCGGCGCGATGACCGGCGTGCAGGGGTAGGCGTAGAAGCCGTCCGCACCCGGGGTGCAGGTGTAGGCAGGGTCCGCGTAGGCCGGATCGACGATCACGTCGAGCTCGTCGTCGTCCGTGGCCTTGACGAACTTCGACTGCGAGATCGCCGCGCCGGGGATGGTCGTGACGTCCGAGTCGGCCTCGCACGCCCCGGTCTCCTCGTTCAGCCGGGTGACGCACTCGTCCCACGGGCGGTCACCCGTGACGCCCGCCGTGTTGTTCACCGTCGTACCGGCGTCGAGCGTGACGCGGAACTGGACCTGGACCGTGATCGTGTACGTCTGGCCCACCTCGAGCACGGTGCCCTCGGGGAACGTGAACGTCAGCCCGGCGAGGTTGCCGTCCTGGTCGACCGTCACGTCCGCGGCGTCGGTGGGCATGGGGGTGCCGTTGGCGGGGTCGGGCGCCGCACCGGCGAGCGTGTACGAGAACGGCTCGGCGACTCCGTCCGCGAGGCGCAGCTGCGGCCCGTCGGGGTCGGCAGGCATCGGGTCGTCGACGATGACCGGGTCGACGATCGCCCGGTCCCCCGTGTTCGTGACCGCGATGTGCATGGGCACGACGGCGTCCGGCGCCTCGGTCCCGCCCGTCACGGTCCCGTCGAAGTCCTTGACGATCCGGACCCCGTTCGTCGCGTGCTGGTAGAGCATCGAGGCGGCCGCGTCGTCGTCGTCCGAGACCGGCACCGTCTCACCGGTGCCCGGGTCGACGACGAGGTCGGCCCCGGTCACGGTGCCCTGCACGTCGTTGCTCGCCACGCCCGGCGCGTCCTCACCGGGTGCCGGGGCGTTCGCCGCGAGGTCGGGCAGCACGGGCCCTCCCGTGCGGAGGTCGTCGCGACGGAGGATCTGGATCGGGACAGGCTGCGTCGGGGTCGCGGGGTTCTCCCAGATGGCGCCGTCAGCGCGGGTGAACGTGAAGCGCAGTCCCTGCACGTCCTCCGGATCGACGCCGTCCGGCAGCGCGAACGTCCCCGACGGCTCGCCGGTGACCCAGTCGCCGCCCGTCACCGTGACGCCGTCGGCGTCCCCGGTGAACGTGCCGCCGGTGAACGCGTCCACCTGGACCTGGTCGATCGGGGTCACGAGCGCGGCGCTCGGGTCGAAGCCGACGACGTCGTACTGGTTCCAGAACTGCGGCTCGTCGTCGGTGAGCACCATCTCCACCGCGCGGGACGGGCCGAGCGGCTGCCCCGTGAGGGTCAGGACGACGGGCGTCTCCGACTGGTTCGCGCCGTGGAACGGCTCGACCACCGTCGCGGGATCGAACGACTTCCCCACCGCGAGCTCGATGCCCGCGGTCTGGAGGGTCATGTCCGCGCCGTCGTTCGCGAGGCGGACGTCCTGGTCCGTGCCGCCGGGGTCGTTGATCGTCGCCGCAGACCCGTTCGGCACGGGATTCTCGTCGACGACGATCACGCCGTCGTCGCCGTAGACCGGCTCGTCCGTGTACCGGTCCGTCTCGCGGAGCTGGAGCGTGAGGGTCATCGACCCCGAGGCGCCCGGCTCCACCAGGCCGTCGTAGGCGACCTCGAGGCCGACGACCTCCGCCAGGACGGCGGGCGCGAGCGCCTCGGCCGCGGCCTCGTCGAACGTCGCCGTCTCGCCCTGGGCGTTGGTCAGCGTCACCGTGGTCGACGTCGCGCCCTCCGGCGGGGTGAGCGCGATCGAGGTCAGGGTGAACGTGTCGAACGGGTGCGTCCCCGGAGCGGTCTGCACCGCGCCCGAGCCCTGGTCCGCGGGGTCGACGAGGCGGAGCTGGTCGACCTTCGCGTTCGAGGCGTTGGTGCCGGTGACGGTCACCGTCGTCGACGGGTAGAACTCGGCCGGCGTGCCCGGCGGGGGCACCGAGATCGGGCCGCCCGACCAGTCCTTGGTCACCGTGACGTTGAGAGGCTGGTCGATGATGAG
Source organism: Cellulosimicrobium cellulans (assembly GCF_016907755.1). NCBI lineage: Bacteria > Bacillati > Actinomycetota > Actinomycetes > Micrococcales > Promicromonosporaceae > Cellulosimicrobium > Cellulosimicrobium cellulans. The sequence continues at coordinate 604,498 of NZ_JAFBCN010000001.1, read as the reverse complement.
GACGTCGTCGTCGTCGGCGTCGGTGAACTCCTCGCCGTCGAACGTCGCCGTCCCCTCGGCGATGTCGTTGACGAGGCCCGGGTCACCCGTGTTGTACAGCGTCCCGTTCGTGGAGCCGAGCGCGGGAGAGCTGTCGCTCCGCTTGTAGTCGCGGACCTTGAACGTCAGGTCGAGGTGGCGCCCGTCCGCCTGGGTCGACCGCGCGACGCCGTCACCGGCTGCGGGCGCGAGCGGGTCGGCGGGATTCGTGCTGCGAGACGGCGACTCGGTGTACGTGAGCCGCACGGACGTCGCGGACTCCTGCTCGGCGGCGCTCAACGTGTAACCCGGGAACGTCCCGTCGCACGCCTCCGGGCACGGGTCGCCCGACGCGGGGACCCACGCACCGTCGATGAAGAGCTCGACGCTCTCGACCTGGTCGTACTGGATCAGCGGGTCGTCGACGGCCACGCTCACCAGGTCGAAGGCGTCGTAGAACGAGTCGGCGACGTCGGTCGTCTCGGGGTTCTGGATGTCCGAGACGACCATCGGGTCCACCCCCGTGAAGCCGCCCGTCGACCACGTGATCTGCGCCGTCACCTGGTCGTCGGAGCGTGCCAGCACGCTCACGGGCTGCTCCCCGAGGAACGTCTTGTCGATGAAGTCGCCCGGGCCGTCGCCGTCGACCGGGAAGGGGTCCACGGTGGCGCAGCCCTCGGCCGGTTCGGTGGGATCGACCGTGCCCGACGACGCGCTGGACGCGCCGCAGTTCTCGACCGGGTCGTCCCAGCCCTCGGGTCCGGTGAACTCCGCGACGAAGTTCGGCTGGAACGAGGTTCCCGGCGGGAACCCGTCGCCCGTCGAGTCGTAGACGAACTGGACCCCTTGGGCGTCCGGCGGCAGGTCACAGCTCGCCGTCGTCGGGCCGGTGATCGGGCTTCCGCAGTCGGGCGCCTCGACCCACTCCGAGCCGTCCCAGTAGTTGATCGTCAGCGTCGAGCCCGCGGGGACGTCCGTGCTCCGCACCGACGTCGCCTCGAAGTGGTCCCAGAACGCGTCGGGATTGTTCGGGTCCGTCGGGTCGGAGATGACGACCTGGTCGGCGTTCGTGGTGGACCCGTCGGGTCCGAAGGGCAGGAGCTGGCTCGGGAGCTGGACGATGACGCCCTGACCCGGGACCGCGGGGATCGTCGAGGGGGAGATGAGCTTGTCCGTGCTCGTCGCGAGCCGGTCGTTCAGCGTCACCAGGTCGGCGTCGGCCGTCGCGTCCGCGTTGGGGACGTCGGCGGAGACCTGGTTCGGGTGCGTGACGTCGTCCGGCACCTGGTCCGGATCGGTGTCCGCGGTGAACGGGATGACGGCCGCGCCGCCGGTGACGATGTTCCCGGTGAACTCGACGCTGAACCCGACGACCTCGCACCCGCCGGGCGGGTCCGGCAGCGTGTTCGGCGCCGTCGCCGGGATCGGGTCGGTCGTCGTGCCGTCGGCGCACGTGAACGTCACGGCCGCCGCGGTCGCGTTCGCCGGCCACTGCACCCCGGCGCCGGCGCCGTCCGTGCCCCACCCGGTGAACATGATCGGGTCGTCGCCCTCGAACGGGCTCGGCGTGCCCGGGGCCGGCTCGGTGACGGTCAGCGAGGTCACGGGGGTGCCCGTGTTGGTCGCGCCGAGCGTCACGGTCGTCGGGTCACCGGCGCTCACGGTCGCCGGGTTGAAGCTCTTCGACGCCGTGACGGAGTTGTTGGGCGGTGTGATGACGTAGGTGTCGCTCGCGGTCGTCGGGTCGGACTGCCCCTCGGGGTGCGTCACGAACGACGAGGTGTCGTTGGTGACGGTCGTCGGGTCGGTGAGGTCCTCGACCGTGTCGCTCTGCTGGACGTTCACCGGGATCGTCGCCGTCGCGCCGGGCTGGATGTCGCCGCTGAACGTGTACCGCACGCCCTGGACCGTCGCCGGGTCGACCGAGTCGTCGAGCGGCTCCCACGAGTCGCCGTCCCAGTACTCCTCGGTGACGGTGTCGGCGTTCGGGGGCATCGTGATGGTGCCGGTGCTCACGTACTCGAGGTACGTGAAGGGGTTGGGAGTCGCGGTCGGGTCCACCGGGTCCTGGATCACGAGCGTGTCGACCGGGTCGTTCGACTCGTTCGTCGACCCGATCGTCATCGTCGCGGGCGTGCCCGGCGCGGCGAGCGCACCCTCCGGCTCGATCGTCTTCGTCGTCGTGGAGTCGAGGACGAGCGGCACCACGGGAGTGATGTCGTCGCTGGCCTGGTTCTGCGTGGCGTTGTCGGAGACTACGGTCGCCGTGTTGGTGATCGGCACCCCGTTGGCGGAGTACGGGATGTCCTCGGACACCTGGGCGGTGACGAGGATCTGCACCTGACCACCGTTGGGCACGCTGTTCGCCGTGTAGGTCACGGTGTCGCTGTCCGGGTCAGCCACGAGGTTCGGGTTGGTCGCACCGCCGCCGCTCTGGATCGACGCGCTCACCAGGTCGAGGTTGTCGGGCAGCGGGTCGGTCATCGACGTCGGCGTGCACGGTGTGTTGTTGGGGTCCGAGCAGGAGATGGAGACAGCCCACTGCACCTGCTGGCCCGGCGCGTAGGGGCCGGTGCTCAGCTCGGTCTTCTGGATGCCCCACGTCGCAGCCGACGCCGGCACGGTCGGGACGAGCACGAGCGGCAGGGCGAGCAGCAGGGTGCCCGTCGCGGCCCACACCCGCCGCAGCCGGATCGCTCGACGCTCGCGCCGTGCCCTGCCAGCCCGTGTCGTCCTGTCCGCCGTCCGGCCACGCCCCATCGTCTGTCCTCCGCTCTCACCCGCTCCGGCGCACCGCGCCGTGCGCCCCGTCGCCACGACGGTGCCACACCGCTCAGGACCCGTCCTGTCGAACGCGGGCGAAAACCGGACCAGCGGGGACCACCCGCCGCGGGGTGGGTCAGGGCGCGTCGCGTCAGGGGGTGACGATCGCGAAGTCGGGGTCGCCCGGGTCGAGGACGGCGACGAGCCGGGCCAGCGCACCGACGTCGCCGGCCACCTCGATGCCGGCCGCGGCGAGCCCGTCGGGCGTGACGGCGCCCGTCGCGAGCGCCGGGAGCGCCTTGCGGGTCGTGGTGAGCGTCGTGTCGGCGTCACCGCGCTGCGGTGCGGCGCTGTAGGTGAGGGCGCCGTTGCGCAGCCACAGGCGGTAGCGCTCGTCGGCGTCGGTGAGCACGACGTCGATCGACAGGCTCTCCTCCCACGCGCGCGGCCCGTCGACCTGCACCGCGAGGGCGTCGAAGAGCATCGTCGGGGTGAGCGAGGCGACGATGTCAGGCGCCGACGCGACGGTCGGGGTGCCGAACGCGCCGTCGCGGAGCTCCGTCGCACCCGAGAGGTAGACGCTGCGCCACGTCCCGTTCTCCGCCCCGTACCCGAGCTGCTCGAACGTGTCGGCGAGGAGGTCGCGCGCCGCGGCGTGGTCCGGCTCGGCGAACACGACGTGGTTGAGCAGCTCCGCGACCCAGCGGTAGTCCCCGTCGTCGAACGCCGCGCGGGCCCGCTCCACGACGGCGTCCGCACCGCCACCGAGGGCGACGTAGCGCTTGGCCTTCTCCACGGGCGGGTGCTCCCACAGGTGCGCGGGGTTGGCGTCGTACCAGCCCATGTAGCGCTGGTAGATGGCCTTGACGTTGTGGCTCACCGACCCGTAGTAGCCACGCGCGTGCCACGCGTTCTCGAGCGCGGGCGGCAGCACGATCTGCTCGGCGATCTCGGGCCCGGTGAGGCCCTGGTTCAGCAGACGCAGCGTCTGGTCGTGCAGGTAGCCGTAGAGGTCGCGCTGGAGCGAGAGGTACTCGCGGATCCGATCGTTGCCCCACGTCGGCCAGTGGTGCGACGCGAACACGACCTCGACCTCGCCGCCGAACAGGTCGATGGACTCGGTGAGGTAGTGCGACCACACGTGCGGGTCGCGGACGACGGCGCCGCGCAGCGTGAGCAGGTTGTGGAGCGTGTGCGTCGCGTCCTCGGCCGCGCACAGCGCCTTGTGGTCGGGGAACCAGACGAGCATCTCCGACGGCGCCTCGGTGTCCGGCGCCATCTGGAAGACCATCCGGACGCCGTCGACCGTCTCCTCCTGGCCGGTGGTCGTCACGAACAGGGTCGGGGGGATGAGCGTGACCGTCCCCGTCGACGTCGTCTGTCCGAGCCCGGCACCGACCTGGCCCTGCGGGCCGCGGGCGAGCGCGGCGCCGTACATGTAGCCCGCGCGGCGCGACATCGCGGTGCCCGCGTAGACGTTCTCCGCGATCGCGTGCTCCGTGAAGCCCTCGGGCGCGACGACAGGAACGCGGCCCGCGTCGACGTCCTCCTGGGTCGTGACGCCCTTGACCCCGCCGAAGTGGTCGACGTGCGAGTGCGTGTAGATGATCCCCATGACCGGCCGGTCGCCCCGGTGCTCGCGGTAGAGCGCGAGCGCGGCGGCCGCCGTCTCCGTCGAGATGAGCGGGTCCAGGACGATCACGCCCGTCCTGCCCTCGATGAACGTCACGTTGGAGAGGTCGAACCCGCGCGCCTGGTAGATGCCGGCGGTGACCTCGAACAGCCCCTGCTCGGCGACGAGCTGGGACTGCCGCCACAGGCTCGGGTTGACCGTGTCCGGAGCGTCTCCCTGGACGAACGCGTAGGTGTCGTTGTCCCAGACCACACGGCCGTCGTCCGCCGTGATCGCGCCGGGCTCGCGCCGGGCGACCAGGCCGCGCGTCGCATCGTCGAAGTCCTGCGTGTCCGAGAAGGGGAGCGTCCGGAGGAGGGCGGAGTTCTGCGCGACGATCGTGGGCGACGCGGGCTTCGGAGTCGACATGTCTCGGAGCATCGCACCGGCCCGTGGAGACCGCACCCGCAGCCCTGCGGGATCTGCCCGGCAGGTCGGGACACGCGCCCCTGGGGCTCGGGACGCCGCCCGGCCGACGCTGCGGGGACCGTCGCGGCACGTGGCGGGCCCCGGCCGCGGGATGGGCGGCCCGAACGGAAGGTCGTCCCATGCAGGACAGCTCGCTCACCGCCCCGTCGCCGCTCGCCGGCGACCCGACCCGCCGCTCGCGCGGCACGACGCCCCGCGCGTGGGCCTGGACCGGCGTCGTCGCCGGGGTCCTGGGCCTCGTCTCGATCCAGTCCTCCATGGCGCTGGGCGTGAACTGGGAGGAGACGGCCGGGGACGCCGACGCGATCGTCGCCGACCTCGCGGGCCGCACCGGGACCCAGATCCTCTTCCACACCGCGACGATCGCGTGCGCGCTCCTCGTCCTCGTGTTCGCCGCCGGTCTCAAGCGCCGGCTCGACGCGCAGGCGCCCGCGGGGTCGCTCCTGCCGACGGTCGCAGGCTGGGGCCTCGTGCTCGTCTCGGTCGCCGGGCTGCTCGGCTCGGGCCTGGACACGCAGTTCCTCTTCGGCCTCGGTGACACCGCGCTCATCGTCCCCGAGTCGGGCGCCTTCTACAGCGACTGGGTCGCGACGATCCCCTGGCTGTGGGTCGGCGCGGGTGTCGCGGGCGTCGCGCTCGGCGTCGCCGCGCTGCGGCACGCGGCCGCGCCGCGCTGGATCGGCGTCGTCGGGTTCGTGCTCGGCGGGCTCGCGCTGCTCACGGGCGTGTCGCCGCTCCAGTACATGGCGGGCTTCGTCGGGCCGATCTGGCTCCTCGTCACGGCGCTCGGCTTCGCGCTCGGGGACCGGCGCTGAGCGCGACGCGCGAGATCGGCAGCTCCTGGCGAGATCGGCGCGTCCGGTCGAGGTCGGCGGTCCGGACCGCCGACCTGGGCTCCGACCGCCGATCTCGCCGTCGACCGCGGCCGGGTGATCTCCCGCCCGGGCCCTTCTCGCCGCGCGTGCCGCGGCCCTACCGTGGGCCCGTGGCCGACCCCAGGCCCGGCCGCGCCGGGATGCCCCGCACGGGCTGGACGATCGGCGTCCTCGCCTGGGTGCTCGGCGTGTCCGCGCTCGCGCTCCAGCTCACGTCCGGGGTGCCGCTGCTCCTGGGCGACCTGCTGTTCGTCGTCGTCGACGCGACCGTCGCCCTCGTCTACGGGACCGTCGCCGCGGTGATCCTCGTGCGCCGGCCGCACGTCGTCGGGTGGCTCGTCGCGCTCGCCGGGCTCGGGGGCGGGGTCGCGGCCCTGGGCGGCGCGTGGCGCAGCTACGCCTCGACCCACCCCGGCCTGCCGCCGCTGACGCCGCTCGCGGACGCCTACGGGTGGGCGTGGGTCCCCGGGACGGTCGGGCTGTTCGTCCTCGTCCCGTGGTTCGTGCGGGGCGGGCGGCTCGGCGCGGGCGCCTGGTGCGGGGTCGCGGGCGGCGTCGCGTCGATCGCCTACTTCTTCCTCGCGCCCCCGGACGACCCGCGCCCCGCGATCCTCGGCGTCGTCGTCATGGGGCTCGTCACGGCCGCGGCGACGGCGTGGCGCTGGCGGCGCGGGCCGGTCGACGAGCGCCGGGGCCTGGGCCTGCTCGCGCTCGGGACCGCGCTCATGGCACTGTCGTTCCTCCCGCTGCTGGGAACCTGGTCGAACCCCGACGTGATCCTCGCGCTCCCCCTCACGCACCTCGCGTGCCAGGCGCTGTTCCCCGCCGCGATCCTCGTGTGCGTGCTGCGCAACCGGCTGTGGGGCATCGACCTCGTGCTGTCGCGCGCGACGGTCGCCGCGATGCTGGCCGTAGGCCTCGCCGTCGTCTACGCGGTGGTCGTGGTGCTCGCGACGACGGTCGTCGACGGCCCCGCCGCGCAGGTCGTCGCGGCGGTCGGGGTGGCGCTCGCGGTGCAGCCCCTGCACACGTGGCTGCGGCACCGGGTCCGCGCGCTCGTCTACGGCGAGGGCAACGACCCGGGGCGGGCGGCCTTGAGCGTCGGCCGCCACCTGTCGTCCGCGTCGACCGCCGACGACCTCGTCGTGAGCCTCGCCGTCGGCGTGCGCGAGGCGCTGCGCCTGGAGAGCGTGACGATCGAGCGCACCCCGGACGGCCCGACGACGACCGGCGTCCCCGAGGACCCGTCCGGACCGACGTGGTCCGGGCCGACGTCGCGCCCCACCGGGCAGACGGCCTCGCTGCCCGTGACGCACGGCGGGCGGGTGCTCGGGCGGGTCCACGTCGTCGCCCGCGCGGGCGAGCGCCTCGACACGCGGACCCGGGACGCGCTCGTCCAGCTCCTGCCCGTGCTCGGCGCGGGCCTCGCGCTCGCCCAGGGCGCGCGCGAGCTCGAGGAGGCGCGCGACGCCACGACCCGCGCCCGCCTGGCCGAGCGGCGCGTCATCCGCCGCGAGCTGCACGACGGCGTCGGGCCGTGGCTCGTCGGCCTGCGCCTGGGGCTTCAGGGGGCGCGGAACACGCTCGAGACGGACCCTGCCGCGGCCGCCGCCGTGCTCGACGCGCTCGGTGCCGAGGTGGCGCAGCGCGTCGAGGACGTGCGCGCCCTCTCGCGGAGCCTCCTGCCGCCGTCGCTCGACGAGCACGGGCTGGAGGTCGCGCTCGGGGAGCTCGCGGGGCGTCAGGCGCTCGGCGGGTTCGTCGTGGACGTGCGCTGCGACCCGTGCGACGGCCTCGACCCGCGCGTCGCCGCAGCCGCCTACGCGATCGCGAGCGAGAGCGTGGTCAACGCGGCCCGCCACTCCGGGGCCGACGAGTGCCGCCTGACCGTCCGGCTCGGCGACCGCTGCCTCCTCGTCACGTGCGAGGACGACGGCCGCGGGATCGCCCCCGACGCGACCCGCGGCGTCGGCTCGCGGTCCCTGCGCGAGCGTACCGACGAGCTCGGGGGGCGCCTGGACGTCACGCCGGTGCGGCCCGACGACGAGCGCCCGGGCACGCGCGTGCACGCCACCCTGCCGCTGGTCCCGGCCGGGGCGCTCACCCGCGAGGGTGCGTCGTGATCCGGGTCGCGGTCGTGGACGACCACCCCGTGTTCCGGCTCGGGATGGCGGCGCTGCTGGACTCGTTCGACGGCGTGCGCGTCGTCGGGCAGGCGGCGACCGCCGCCGAGGCGCGGCGCCTGCTCGGACTCACCCCGTCCGTGGCGTCCGCGGACGCCACGGTGGGCGGGACCGCCGAGGAGGAGGCGCGGGGACCGGACGCGAGGGCCGACGTCGTGCTCATGGACCTCGACCTGGGCGACGGCTCGGGCGTGGACGTGACGCGCGACCTCGTGCGGGCGCGTCCGGCCGCGCGCGTGCTCGTCGTCACGATGCACGAGGACGACGACGCCGTCGTCGCGGCCGTCCGCGCCGGGGCGCGCGGGTTCCTCGTGAAGTCCGCCAGCCCCGCCGAGGTCGAGCGCGCCGTCCACGCGGTGGCCGACGGCGCGATGATCCTCTCCCCGTCCGTCGCCGACCGGGCGATGGCGTACGTCGTGGGCGGGCGCACCGCCGCGCGCGTGCCGTTCCCACAGCTCACCGACCGCGAGCGCGAGGTGCTCGACCTCGTCGCGGCCGGGCTCGACAACGCCTCCATCTCACGCCGTCTGGTGCTCAGCCCCAAGACCGTGCGCAACCACGTCGCCAACGTGCTCGCCAAGCTCGCCGTCCGCGACCGCTCCGCCGCGATCGTCCGCGCCCGCGAGGAGGGCCTCGGCACCGCGAGGTAGAGCCCTGGTCCCGCGCAGGAGAACGGTCGTTCGGCGGACCGGCCGCCTCAGGCGTCGTCGTCCTGGATGACCGACAGCACGTTGCCGGCGGGGTCGGTGAACCACGCGATGAGCGGGCCGCCGCCGCGGAAGACGAAGTCGTCGTCGGTCTCGACCGGCGTCCCCGCGTACTTCTCGAACGCGACGCCGCGCTCGCGCAGGGTCGCGACGGTCCCGGGGACGTCGTCGACCGGGAAGTTGAGGACGGTGAACGACGCCGGCTCGTGCGCGTCGCCCTTGGGGTAGACGAGCACGCCCGAGTCGCCCGGCACCCGGATCCACAGCAGGTCGTCGCCCTCGACCGTGAGCCCGAGCAGGTCGCCGTAGAAGTGCCGCGCCGCATCGACGTCGTCGACCGAGAACCCGCTGAACGCCTTGCCGAGCATGTCTCCTCCTGAGGTCGCGCGGGCCGGGCGGCCCGCTCTCCCCAGGGTCGACCGGCGCGGGCGCGCCCGCTCATCGGTCGCCGCCGAGGTCACGCCTCCCGGCGCAGGTGCAGCAGCGGGAACGGGCGCCCCTGGTCGTCGGTCGCGGATCGCCCGAGGATCACGAACCCCTGCGCGCGGTAGAAGCCGAGCGCGGCCGGGTTCTGCTCGTTGACGTCCAGCTCGAGCACGGCGTGGTCGCGTCCGACGTGGGCCAGCAGCGAACGGCCGATGCCCTGCCCGTGGAGGTCCGGGTCGACGAACAGCATCTCGACGCGGTGCCCGACCGTCCCGACGAACCCCGCCACGCGACCGTCGCGCTCCGCGACGGTCACGTCGACGGCGGCCAGGTACTCGTCGCGCACCCCGGCCTCCAGCTCGCGGACGTCCTCGGGGGTGAGGAAGTGGTGCGTGGCCTCGACCGCCCGCCGCCACACGCCGACCAACGCGTCCGTGTCGTCGGGGCGGGCGGGGCGGAGCAGGACGTCGGTCATGGGCCGAGCCTGCGGCCCCACCCTCGACGGGTTCAAGCCGATTGATCGACCAGAGCCGCGCAAGGACGCCCTTGGTGCCTGCATAGATATCTGTCAATATAGAGGCATGTCGATGCAAGAGCTACCGGCTCTCGGCCTCCGGCGCGAGCCACACGTCGACGCGCACACGATCGGCACCGAGGTCGCCGGCACCGTCGCGACGACGCTCAAGGCCCTCGCCGAGCCGCTGCGGCTGCGCATGCTCTCCTTCGTCGCGACCTCCGCGTCCGGCGAGGCGTGCGTGTGCGACCTCGCCGCACTCACGGACGTCTCGCAGCCGACCGTGTCGCACCACCTGAAGGTGCTCCGCGACGTCGGCGTCCTGGTCTCGGAGCGGCGTGGCACCTGGGTCTGGTACCGCATCGCGCCCGGGTACCGAGTGGCGGTCACGACGCTGCTGGACTCCTTCGCCCCGGCGGCGCTCGGCGCCGCGCACGGCACGACCGTCCTCGCCGGGCTCGACGACGTCGACGCCGCGCTCGACCACCTGGCCGAGGACCTGGCCGGGACCTTCGCCGACGTCCGGTTCGACGTCGTGCAGCGCGTGGTCCGCGAGTCCTACACCGACCTGGCCCGCTCGGCGAAGGTCTCGGCCCACCTGGTGCCGCTCACGGGAAGGTTCGCCCGGCAGCGGCTGAGCGACCTGACCCGCGCCGCGGACGCACGACCTCAGGTGCTGTTCGTCTGCGTCGCCAACGCCGGGCGCTCCCAGCTCGCCGCCGCCCTGCTGCGCCACCACGCCGGCGGCCGGGTCGTCGCCCGCTCCGCCGGGTCCGCACCCGCGGCCGACGTCCACGACGGCGTGCGTGAGAGCCTGACCGCGCTCGGCATCACCGTCGACGACGCGTTCCCCAAGCCGTTGACCGACGACGCCGTCCGCGCCGCGGACGTCGTCGTCACGATGGGCTGCGGCGACGTGTGCCCCGTGCTGCCCGGCACGCGGTACGAGGACTGGCCCGTGGGCGACCCCGCCCTGGCCTCGCCGGCAGGGGTCGCCGCGATCCGCGACGAGCTCGACACCCGCGTGCGCGCCCTGCTCACCGACCTCCTGCCCGACCTCGACCTGCCCGCCGGACCGACCCCCTGATCCCGGGAGACATCACCATGACCGAGAGCCCCACCGCGAAGCCGTCCGTCCTGTTCGTCTGCGTCCACAACGCCGGCCGGTCCCAGATGGCCGCCGGCTACCTGCGCGCCCTGTCCGGCGGGGCCGTCGAGGTCCGCTCCGCCGGATCGGCCCCGGCGGACCAGATCAACCCCGTCGCCGTCGAGGCCATGCTCGAGGAGGGCATCGACCTCCGCGCCGAGCAGCCCAAGGTCCTCACGACCGAGGCGGTCCAGGCGTCCGACGTCGTCATCACCATGGGCTGCGGCGACGCCTGCCCGATCTTCCCCGGCAAGCGGTACGAGGACTGGGCCCTGGAGGACCCGGCCGGCCAGGGCATGGACGCCGTTCGCCCCATCCGCGACGCGATCCGCGCCCGCGTGCTGACCCTCCTCGACGAGCTCGGCGTCACCCCGGTCGCTCCCCCGCGCGGCTGAGGAGCCGGCCGCGCGCCGGTCCGACCCGGGCCCGACGCGCGGCCGGGCGCTCAGCCGTGGGCCGCGTCGCCCGAACGGCCGTGCACGACGCCGGTCGCGAACCCGACACCCACCGGCGCGCCGAGCCCGAGGGTGACCGGCTGGGGCTGCGCCGGGGCGGTGCCGCAGCACGACCCGCCCGCGCTCTCGCCGTCGGCCTCGAGGGCCAGGTCGCTCGAGCAGACGCCGGTCGCCGGCAGGTTCAGCTCGACCGCGTCGGCCGCAGCCTGGTCCCCCGCCAGCGCCGCGGCGATCGAGCGCACCTGCTCGTACCCCGTGGCGAGCAGGAAGGTCGGCGCGCGCCCGTAGGACTTCATACCCACGAGGTAGAAGCCGTCGTCCGGGTGGGCGAGCACCTGCTCACCGTGCGGGGGCACGGTGCCACAGGAGTGCTGGTCGGGGTCGACGAGCGGGGCCAGAGCCGTGGGCGCCTCCACGACCGGGTCCAGGTCGAGGCGCACCTCGCGCAGCATCCCCAGGTCGGGGCGGAACCCGGTCGCGTCGACGATCTGGTGCACGTCGAGGTCCAGGGCGCCGTCCCGCGCGGTCCCCTGGACCTGGACGCTCCCGGCGCCGGGCACGAGCCGTTCGATCGAGACGCGCGTGAGCAGCGTCAGCCGACCCTCCTCGACGGCTGCTCGCAGGCGCGTGCCGAGCAGGCCGCGGGCGGGGAGCTCGCCGTCGGAGCCGCCGCCGAACAGTCGCCGCGCGGAGCCGCCGCGGATCGCCCACGTGATCGTGGTGCCCGGCTCGGACTCGGAGAGCTCGACGAGGCTCAGGAGCGTGTTCGCCGCGGAGTGCCCCATCCCGACGACGAGGGTGTCCCGACCGGCGAACCGGTCGCGCTGAGCGCCGAGCACGTCCGGCAGGGGCCCGGTCACGAAGGACGCCGAGTCCGCCTCGCCCACGGCGGGCAGGCCCGAGGCGCCCAGCGGGTTCGAGGTCGAGAACGTGCCCGACGCGTCGAGCACGGCGCGGGCCAGCACGTCGCGCACCGCGCCGTCGGCGCCCACCGTGCGCACACGGTAGGCGCGGCGGTCCCGCCCGAGCGAGCGCGACTTGTCCGCCCCGTCGCGCGCGACCGCCAGCACCCGTGTCCGGGTGCGCAGTCGCGCCGCGATCTCCGGCGTCGCGGCCAGCGGCTCCAGGTAACGCTGGACGAGCTCCGCGCCGGTCGGCAGGGCGTCGGGGTCCGGCTCGACCCATCCCGTCGGTTCGAGGAGCCGGCGAGCCGCCGGGTCGACGTCGTACCGCCAGGGAGAGAACAACCGCACGTGCCCCCACGACGCCACGGCGGCGCCGGGTCCGTCACCCCCCTCGAGCACGACCGTCTCCAGCCCGCGCTCCCGCAGGTGCGCTGCCGCCGCCAGACCCACCGGACCCGCCCCGATCACCACGACCGGGAGCTCGTCCCGCGCCACCTCGACCATCACCACTCCTCACATTGAAGGTTGTCGATGCGAGCATCGTGCGTCACATATCGAAGGTTGTCAATATGTGGGAGGATGGCCGCATGACGACGACCGCGCTGCCCCTGACGCCCACCGACGACGGGCCCGGCTGCTGCGGTCCTGCGGTCACGCAGGCCGTCGAGCCAGGGGCCGCGCGCGACATCGCGCGCACCTTCAAGGCCCTCGCGGACCCCACCCGGGTCCAGCTCCTCGCGATCGTCGCCGCGCAGGACGGCAGCGAGGCGTGCGTGTGCGACCTCACCGCGCCGGTCGGCCTCTCCCAGCCCACCGTCAGCCACCACCTCAAGATCCTGGTCGACGCCGGCCTGCTCACCCGCGAGCAGCGCGGCCGTTGGGCGTACTACGCGCTCGTCCCCGGCGCCCTCACCCGGCTCGCGGCATCGCTCGCCGACACGGTCCGGGGCTGACGGGCCCGTTCGCCGCGCGCGCCGGGCGCCCGCTCCCTACGCTCGGGCCTGTCGGTCGCGCCCGTTTCGCGCCGATCGGCCGTCGACGGCGGCCGCGCGACGGCGGACGAGGAGCACCATGGCCGAGCTGACCGGATCGATCGAGCTCACACCCCGGTCGGGGTGGCAGCGGTTCTGGGACCGCGGTGGGTGGTGGCGCGCACTCCTCTTCGCGGCGCTCTACATCGCGGTGTACCTCGGCCTCGGCTGGCTCATCGGGAGCACGGGGCTGGGGCCGGACAGCGACGACGACCTGCTCGAGTCCTCGAGCGCGGTGTTCTTCGGCCTGCTCCTGCCGATCCTCGTCATGGGCCTGCTGCTCGTCGCCTATCTGACCTCGATGCGCTGGCGACGCACGGTCTTCGGCCCGCAGCCCGTCGCGGGGCGGCCCTGGATGTGGGTCGCGGTGGTCCTCGTGCTCGCGCCCGTCGTGCTGCACGTCGCGGCGACGGACTGGGCGTCGTACGACGTGACGCTCGTCCTCACCGTCCTGGCGCTCGGCCTGTGCATCGGCTTCGCCGAGGAGGTGCTCACGCGCGGCGTCGCCGTCACGATGCTGCGGCGCGCAGGCTACGGCGAGAAGGCGGTGATGGTGCTCTCGTCGCTCCTCTTCGCGCTGCTGCACTCCAGCAACCTGCTCGCCGGGCAGGAGCTCCTGGCGGTGGGCATCACGATCGTCTACGCGTTCGGGTTCGGCACGATGATGTACCTCTCCATGCGTGTCACCGGCAGCATCGTGCCGGCGATCCTTCTCCACGCCGCGACCGACCCCACGACGATCCTCGCGACGGGCGGAGTCGACGCGCACGGCGCGAACGCCGGTTCGGACGCGCTCAACGCCGTCGCGGGAACGTTCAGCATCCTCTTCGTCGCTGTCGCGATCCTCGCGATCTTCCTCGTCTCCGGCCGCGCCCGGGACACCGCCGCCCGGACGCCCTCCTGAGACGGCCACCGTCGCCCCCGACCCGCTTCGAGCCCGATCCCCGAAATGACCCGACCCGGACCCCCTCGAGAGGCAGGATCCATGAACGCCCTCCGTAACCCGCACGCGACGGGCACGGGCCGCCGGCTCTCCGTGCTGGGCTTCGTCGCCCTCGTCGTCGTCTACCTCGTCGTGCTCCAGGGACTCGGCTTCCTGCTGACCCGCGGCCTCGACACCCGGTACGCGGCACCCACGAGCATCGACGAGCTGTGGCGGTCCATGACGGTGCCGGTCGGCCTGTCCGTCGTCCTGGTGGTCGGCGTCGTCTCCTTCCTCCGCTGGTGGCGACCGGTGTGGACCGACGACCGCCCGGTCCGGTCGTGGCTGATCGCCGTCCCCGTCGTCATGGTCGTGAGCATCCTCCTGGTGACGAACTACGGCGGCCTCGCCTCGAAGGGTGCGGCCTTCACGCTGCTCCTCCTGCTGTCGTGCCTCTTCGTCGGGTTCGGCGAGGAGCTCATGTTCCGCGGCCTGGGCGTGACCGTGTTCCGCACGAACGGGTTCTCGGAGGGCAAGGTCGCGCTCTGGGTGACGGTCATCTTCGGCGTCGCGCACGCGTCGAACCTGATCACCGAGGGCGTCGGGGCGTTCGCCCAGGTGCTCGCGACGATCATCGCCGGCTACTTCTTCTACCTGATACGCCGCCGCACCGGCGGGATCCTCGTCCCGGCGCTCGTGCACGGGGCCTGGGACTTCTCCCTCGTCTCCAACTTCGTCGTCCCGGGCGAGACCCGCCTCCTGCCGACGGTCGCGATCCTCACGATGATCGTCCTCACGGTAGTCGTCCTGGTCGGGCGCAAGAAGATCGAGCCCGCACCGGCCACCGTGTGACGGGCCGTACGGGCACGCCCGTGCCGGGCCGTCAGGACCGGCGCCCGCGCAGCGCGATGACGGGTCCGGAGAACAGCGCGATGCCGAGCATGAACCCGACGTCGTACCAGTTCCCGTTGTTGTTGACCTCGTAGATGCTCACCGTGTCGGTGAAGAGGGACACGATGAACGTGATCGGCAGGATCATCCCCTGCCACAGGCCCCACCAGAACCCGTAGCCGCCGGGGCTCGCGGCGACGTTCGGCCCGGCCGCACAGGCCCCCAGGAGCAGGATCACCGCGACGGCGAGGGCCGCACCGGCTCCTCGTCGCATCGTCGTGGACATGACGCTCACCTCCGTGTACCCGTCGACGGCACCAGTGAACCGCGCTCGCCGCCCGGCGGCGAGGGCAGGACCATGGCGCGCCACCGCGGGCCGGGTGTCGGGGCCGTGCGGCAGGATGGCGGCATGACGCAGAGCACGGACGACGACGCGCCCTCGAGCGGCACCTGGGGCGACCCGACAGGCAACGGCGCGACGGCGGGCGGCGAGCTCATGCTGCTCGACACCGCGAGCCTGTACTTCCGCGCGTTCTTCGGGGTGCCCGACTCGATCAAGGCCCCGGACGGCACGCCGGTCAACGCGGTGCGCGGCCTGCTCGACATGATCGCGACGCTCGTCGGCGACCGTCGCCCGACGCGCCTCGTCGCGTGCTGGGACGTGGACTGGCGCCCGGCGTTCCGGGTCGAGGCGATCCCGTCGTACAAGGCGCACCGCGTCGCGGAGAAGGTCCCCGGGACCACGGGCGTCGAGGAGGTCCCGGAGAAGCTGGTCGCGCAGGTCCCGGTGATCGTCGACGTGCTCGCGGCGCTGGGCATCGCGCGCGTCGGCGCGGCGGGCTACGAGGCCGACGACGTCATCGGCACGCTCACGGCGCGCGAGGTCGCGCGGCGCGCGGCCGCGGGCGTGGCGCCGGACGCGTCGGGACGGGCCGCCGTCGAGGTCGTCACCGGCGACCGCGACCTGTTCCAGCTCGTCGACGACGCCGCCGGCGTGCGCATCCTGTACCCGACGAAGGGCGTGCGGAACCTCGACGTCGTCGACCAGGCGCGCCTCACCGATCGGTACGGCATCCCGACGGGCGCGGCCTACGCGGACATGGCGGTGCTCCGCGGCGACCCGAGCGACGGCCTTCCCGGCGTCCCCGGCATCGGGGAGAAGACGGCGGTCGCGCTGCTCGCGAGGTACGGCGACCTCGCGGGCGTGCTCTCCGCCCGGGACGCGGGGGACCCCGGCCTGACGGCGACCCAGCGCCGTCGGCTCACCGAGGCGGCTCCCTACCTCGACGTCGCCCCGCTCGTGGTCCGCGTCGCCCCGGACGCGCCCGTCGGGGAGGTCCACGACGCGCTCCCGACCGCCCCCGCGGACCCCGACGCGCTCGCGGAGCTCACCGAGCGGTGGGGCCTCGGGACGTCGGTCCGGCGCCTGCTGGACGTCCTGGGCGGCTGAGCCCGCCGCGCGGCCGCGTCGCGCACGACGCAGGCCGCTCACGACGCGGGCCGCTCACTTCGAGGCGGCGGCCGCCTCGGCGAGCTGGGGGACGTACTGGTCGAGCATCCACGGGATGGAGAGCACGGTCGGGGCGCTGCTCGCCATGACGAACGACTCGCCGACGATCGGGGCGAACCGGCCCTGCTGCACGGACTCCATCGCGCCGACGGACGGCAGCGCGGTGAACGCGTCGACCTCGTCCTGGCTGCCGAAGTACATGACGAGCACGTCGGTGTCGATCTCGCCGAGCCGCTCCTCGCTGAGCCCGTAGAAGTACGTGCCGTCGTCGGGCGAGGCGTCGAGCTCGGCGACGCTCGGGCTGAGCGTCATGCCCATGTCCTCGAGCAGGTCGACGCGCGGGTCGTCGGCCCGGAAGACGTTGAGCGTGCCCGGGGTGTTCGCCGAGGCGTAGACGAAGGTCGTGCCGGCGAGCTCGGGGTGGTCGGCCGCGAGCGCGGCGACGTAGTCGTCGGTCTCGGACCGGAGCGCCGTCGCCTCGTCGCTCTTGCCGAGCGCGGTGCCGACGACCTCGAGCTGGTCCTGCCACGGCAGCGCCCACGGCTGGTCCGGGTACGCGACGACGGGCGCGACGTCGGACAGCCGGTCGAAGTCCTCCTGCGTGATGCCGGAGTAGGGCGCGAGGATGACGTCGGGCTGCGCGGCGGCGATCTCCTCGAACGGGACCTCGCCGGTGTCCGAGCCGGACAGCAGGGTCGGTGCCTCGCCGCCCAGGTCCTCGATCGCGTCCTCGTCCCACGGCAGGATCCCGGCCTCGCCCCCGCCGTAGTCGTTGCGCGGCATCGCGACGGGGACGACCCCGAGCGCGAGGACCGCGTCCTGCGTCGACCAGCCCCAGGTCACGACCCGCTCGGGCTGCTCGGGGATGACGGCGTCGCCCAGGGCGCTCTCGATCGACACCGGGAAGGGGCCGCCCGCGGCCGGTGTCGTGGTCGCGTCGTCGGCCGCTCCGTCGTCGGATCCCGCGGAGCAGCCGGCGAGCACGAGCGCGCCGAGCGCGAGGGTGGCGACCGCGGCGGCGCGGTGCGGGGCGGAGGACGTCGAGCGACGCATGGGATCTCCCAGGGGAACGGTGGCGCCACCGAGCACGGCGGCAGAGAAAGGTAAGGCTAGCCTCATCCCGGCACGAGGAACGCGGCGCGGCCCGTGGGATGGCTCACAGCGGGCAGACTGGGTGCGCCGCCGGGCACCCGTGGCGGCATCCGACACCCGAGACCCCGCCGGGAGGCGACCCGTGGCCCTCGTCCGCTGCTCCTTCTACTCCGACGTGCTCGAGGTGAGCACGACGATGACCGTCGTGCTCCCGCAGGCCACGACGACCCAGATCGGGATGGCCGGGTCCGCGAGCGCCCGCACCGAGGGCGCGCCGGTGCTCTACCTGCTGCACGGCATGAGCGACGACGAGACGATCTGGACGCGCCGGACGTCGATCGAGCGGTACGTCGCCGACCGCGGGCTGGCCGTCGTCATGCCGCGCGTGGAGCGCAGCTTCTACGCCGACGAGGTGCACGGCCACCGGTACTGGACGTTCCTGTCCGAGGAGCTGCCGACCCTGGTCGACCAGTTCTTCCGGGTGTCGTCGCGCCGCGAGGACACGTTCGTCGCGGGACTGTCGATGGGCGGGTACGGGGCGTTCCGCTGGGCGCTGCGCCACCCCGAGCGGTTCGCGGCGGCGGCGAGCCTGTCCGGGGTCCTCGACCTCGCCGACGAGTCGTACCGGGAGCGCCGGCTGCCCGACGTCGAGCGCGTGTTCGGCGACCGGGAGATCGCCGGGTCGGACGACGACCTGCTCGCGCTGGTGCGCCGGGCCGCCGCCGAGGGGCGCACCGCCGACCTCCCCGACCTCTTTCTCGCGTGCGGGACGGAGGACTTCCTCGTCGACGGCAACCGGGCGTTCGAGCGCGTGGCCGATGAGTCCGGCGTGGCGCTGCGGTCGGAGTTCTCGCCCGGGACGCACGAGTGGGGCTTCTGGGACCGCACGATCCAGGACGTCCTCGACTGGCTGCCGCTGCCGGGCACGCCACGAACCTGAACCGCTGCCCTCCCTACTCCGTGGGCCACGTGTCACGCACCGTGCCCGCGCGTCGTCGTGTGGGTGACCGCACCTAGCGTCGAGACGCGCACACCGCGACGAAGGGGACCACCACCATGACCACCTCTGCCACCACGCTCCCGCCCACCGACGTCGCCGCGCTGCGCGACCGCGTCGCGGGCCGCGTCCTCGCCCGCGGCGACCTGCCCGACGGCGGCCCGACCGCCGCGGAGGCCGTCGCCGCCCACAGCACGCTCGTCACGCACGACCCCGACCTCGCGGTGCTCGCCGCGACCGAGGACGACGTCGTCGAGGCGGTCCGGTTCGCGGCCCACCACGGGCTGCGCGTGCGCGCCCACGCGACGGGCCACGGCGCGGCCGCCCCGATCACGGACGGCCTGGTCCTCGGGACGGGCGACCTCGCCGGCGTCGAGGTCGACCCGGGGACCCGGGTCGCGCGCATCGCCGCGGGCACGCGCTGGAAGGCCGTCGTCGAGGCGGGCGCGGAGCACGGTCTGCTCCCGGTCACCGGGTCCTCGACGGGCGTCGGCGTCGTCGGGTACACGCTCGGCGGCGGGTTCGGCCCGCTGACGCGCAGCCACGGGCTCACGACGGACTGGGTCCGCGGGTTCCGGGTCGTGCTGGCCGACGGTTCGGTCGTCGAGGCGAGCGCGGACTCCGAGCCGGACCTGTTCTGGGCGCTGCGCGGCGGTAAGGGCGGCCTCGGCGTGGTGACGCGCGTCGACGTCGAGCTCGCGCCGCTGCGCACGCTGTACGCGGGGGCGCTCACGTTCGACGCACCGCACATCGAGGACGTGCTGCGCGGCTGGGTCGCCTGGACCGCGACCGCGCCCGACGACGTCACGACGTCGGCGGTCGTGCTCGCCCTCCCGGACCTGCCGTTCATCCCGGAGCACCTGCGCGGTCGCACGGTGCTCGCGCTGCGCTTCGCCTACCCGGGCGACGCCGCGGAAGGCGAGCGCCTCGCCGCGCCGTTGCGGGCGCTCGCCCCGGTCCTGGCCGACACGGTCGGCGAGATCCCGACGACCGCCGTCGCGACGATCCACTCCGACCCCGAGGACGCGGGCCCGTCGTGGGTCTACGGCGCGGGCCTGCGGGCGGTGGACGGGGACTTCCTCGACCGGTTCCTCGCGGAGCTCGGGCCCGGCAGCGGGTCGCCGTTCGTGGCGGCGGAGCTGCGCCACGTCGGCGCGGCCGGCGCTCGCGACGTCGACGGCGGGTCCGCCGCGGGCGGGCGCACGGCCGGATTCCTGTTCAGCCTGGTCGGCGTCAACCCGCCGCGCGTGCCGGACATGGTCGACGCCGCGGCGTCGTTCGCGCAGTGGTCGCAGCAGTGGGCCGCGACGGAGACCAACATCAACTTCCTGCCCGGCCCGTGGACGGACGAGACGCTCGCCCGGGCGTGGTCGCCGGAGACGGCGGCGCGCCTCGCGTCGGTGCGGTCGGCCTACGATCCGACGGAGCTGTTCGCCTGGCGGGTCTGACCTCGCGCCCCGGGCGCCCTGGGCGACAGGGCGCCCGTCAGGGTCGCGCGACGGGCCCGTAGCCCGTCCAGCGCAGCTCGCGGGGCAGGTGACCCATGTCGTTGGCGACGACGAGCGCAGGCCCCCGGTCGTCGCGGTACTCGATCGTCGTGAGCGCGGCGTTGCCGGAGGGGAGCCGGAGCCAGCTCTCCGGCGGCGCGTCGAGGGCGTGGCGCACCAGCCAGGCGACCTGGAACGCGTGCGTGACGAAGCACCTCGTGGGTCTCGACCTCCGCGGGGTGGGCGAACCTGCGCGTCAGCGCGGCGGCCAGGCGCGCGCCCTCGGGCGCCTCCGCGCGGTCCTCGTCGTCGAAGAACCCGGCCCACCCGGGAGGTACCGGGTCGGGCAGGTACGGCACGTGGTCGACGAGCTCGGCCGCCTCCCGCACCGGGACGCCGGGGAGCTGCGCCCCGACGATCGCCACCGACCGCGCCGCGCGGGGCAGCGGCGAGTGCCAGACCGCGTCGATCGGGAGCGCGGCCAGGCGCCGGCCGGCCAGCTCGGCCTGCCGCTCACCCTCCGCGCTCAGCTCGCCGGAGGGATCTGCCGCGCCGTGGCGCAGCACGTGCAGGTGTCGGGTCGCCATGCGCGGACCGTACCAAGCGCCGTGCGCCGACCGGCGGCCCGCCCTCCCGCAACGATCACGCCCCGAACAGGGCCGTGAGCCGCGGGAGTCGGCGCGCGTTCTCCGCGTCGTCGTCGAAGTCCCACTGCTCGCCGGCGGGCTCGCTGCGCGCGTGCCCGGTGGCCGTCCGCTCGCGTGCCGCGTAGTACGCCTCGTCGTCCTCGCCCGTCGCGAGCGACCACGCGTCGCCGACGAGCGAGTCCAGCGACTCGTACCCGAACCAGGCGGACCCGCCGTCGACCAGGGCGGCGACCACCGGGTGGTCGGCGAGGGAGTCCGGGTCCGACAGCGCGCGCTCGAACGTCGCGCGGCCCGCGAGGAGGAGCCCGTCGCGGAAGTCCAGGAAGCCGTCGTCGCTGCACCCGCCCTCGACGAGGTACGCGGCGCCCCACAGCGGCCACGCGTACGCGTCGTGCGCCAGGCCGCCCGCCACGTCGACGAACGCGAGCATCTCGTCCGCGGTGAGCCGCTCGACGAGAAGGTCGGTCAGGGCGCCGGGAAGCGGGTCGTCCTCCGCACCGCGGTCGTCGGCACCCGTGCCCGCCCGGTCACGCGCGGCGTCGACGATCTCCCAGAAGGTCTCTCGATCCATGGCCCGGACGGTACGGCCGGTCACCCACAGTCGCTGGTCGCCCGGCGACGTCAGTGGTCCGGACCTGGTCTACGGGACCGCCCGGGCCCCGGCGCGGCGGACCCAGCGTCGCTGCCACGGCGTCTCGACGGCGCGCGGCCGGTAGTGCGCGCGGACCCAGGCCACGGCGTCGTCGGGACGGACGCCGCCCCAGACGGCGAGGAGCGCGAGCGCCGTGCCGGTCCGGCCGGTCCCACCACCGCAGGCGACCTCCACGCGCTCGTCCGCCGCCCGGTCGTAGGCCTCGCGGAGCGTCTCGACGGCGTCCGGAGTGGACCGCGGCAGCGCGAAGTCGGGCCACCGGACCCAGCGCGACTCCCACGCCGTGGCCGGCGGCGGCGTCCCGGTGAGGTAGACGCCGAGCTCCGGCGCGTCGTCCGGCCCGGGCGGCCCGGACCGGAGCCCGCGGCCCCGCACCCGGCGCCCGTCCGGCAGCTCCACGACGCCGTCGCCCCGTTCCCACGAACCCATGCGCTCCTCCTCCGGACGCACCCGACGTCTCCGGGTCACGAGTCCAGGCGGTAGAGCTGCTCGACCACGTCGGAGCCCACGCCCGGGGCGTACGACGTCTCGCGCCCGCCCTCCACGAACCCGGCGCGGGTCAGGACCCTGGCGGACCCCACGTTGTGGACGGCGACGCGCGCCATCAGCGGTCGTTCGCGCTCGACCGCCAGGAAGGCCGCCAGGGCGGCCGACGCGATCCCCCGTCCCCACAGCGCCGGGTCGACCCAGTACGTGACCTCCCGCTCCCCCTCCATGGTGAAGCTCCCGATCGTCCCGACGAGCTCCCCGGCGTGCTCGACGGCCAGCACCGTGCACGTCGGGTCCGCGCGGATGCGCTCGTAGTGACGGTCGAACGCGGCGCGGTCCGACGGGTCGGCCCGCGTGAACGCCGCCAGCGCGACGGCGGCGGGGTCGCGCTCCCACCCGAAGAGCCGGTCCAGGTCACCGTCCGCGAGGCCGCGCAGTCGAACGTCCATGCGCGGCACCGTACGCCCGGGGTCCGACGCGGGGGGTCGCCCTCCCCGCGGCGGGGCGGTGCCGTGGCCCGCGAGGTGTCAGGGGCGCGCGTGCTCGAAGATCACTGTGGTGCTGGTCCCCGCGACCTCGGGCCGCACGCTGAGCGTCTTGGAGACCAGGTCGCGCAGGGCGTCGGAGTCGGCGACGGCGACGTGCAGGAGGAAGTCGCGGTCGCCGGTGACGAAGAAGACGCCCTCGACGTCGGGCAGCGTGAGCAGGTAGTCGCGGAACGCCTCGAGGCCCTTGCGCGCGCCCGCCTGGAGCCGGATCGCGATGAGCGCCTCGAGCCCGCGGCCGAGCGCGGCCGGGTCGACGTCGGCCCGGAAGCCGCGGATCACGCCCCGGTCCACGAGGGCGCGCACGCGCGCGTGGCACGTCGACGCGGCGATGCCGACGCGGGCCGCGATCGCCGCGTTCGTCGCCCGCGCGTCGGTCGCGAGGACGTCGAGGATGCGGCGGTCGACGTCGTCCAGGACGACGGGTCGAAGATCCTTCGGCACGGGGAGCCTCCTCTGACGGTTCCTTGAAGGTCACCGCGGTCGCTGCCCGACTCTGTGACGATCCTTCGGAACATCTTGCCGCACACCGAAGGATCCACCACGCTGAAGGGGTTGCGACACCATCCCGTCGCACGCCAGCCACGCGCCCGCCTCGCCACCCGCGAGGCGGGCGTCGGTCGAAGGAGCCCGGCGTGAGCACGACCTCTCGTCCCCGTCCCCGCACCCACCGCCCCCGGTCCGCGTCGCCGGGCCGAGCGCCCCGCACGGCGGTCGTCGTCGGCGCCGGGATGGTCGGCCTCGCGACCGCCTGGCACCTCCAGGAGCAGGGTGTCGAGGTCACCGTCGTCGACCGCGAGGGCGTCGCCGCCGGATCCTCGTGGGGCAACGCCGGGTGGCTCACCCCCGGCATGGCGATGCCGCTCGCCGACCCGTCCCTGTGGACGTACGGACCGCGCGCCCTCCTCGACCCCGCGGCACCCCTGCACGTGCCGCTGCGGTTCGACCCGCGCCTGTGGGCGTTCTTCGCACGCTTCATGGCGCACGCGACGCAGCGCCGCTGGGACCACGCGATGGCGGCCCTCACCCCGATCGACCGCGTCGCGCTCGGCGCGTTCGACGAGCTCGCCGTGGGCGGCAGCCTCGGCCACGGCGTCGAGGCGGGGACCACGCCCGGACCGTTCACCGTCGCGTTCGAGCACGTGCGCGAGGCGCGGCCGTTCCTCCGCGAGCTCGAGCACGTCGCCGCGGCAGGGCAGACCGTCCCGGTCCGGCGCGTCGAGGCCGGCGAACGCGCCCACCAGCTCACCGACAGCGTCTCCACCGTGTACGCCCTCGAGGGCCAGCGCTTCCTCGAGCCGGGACCGTTCGTCCACGCCCTCGCCGACTCCGTGCGCGCCCGCGGCGGGCGCATCCTCACCGGGCTCGAGGTCCTCGACGTCGAGCCCGGCCGCCTCGGCGCGTGCGTCTACGCGCGGGCCGTGCACCCCGACGCCGCCGCACACCCGGCGCTCGTCGGCGCGGCGGGGGACCCCGGGCTCGCCGGGGCGAGGGACACGAGCAGGGCGAGCGACGCCGTCGGGCACGACGCCGGGGCGTCGCGCCGGGCCGGGTCCCCCGCCGAGCGCGAGGAGGGGGTGGTGCTGCGCGGCGACGCCGTCGTGCTCGCGACGGGTGCGTGGCTGCCGACGCTCGCCGCGCCGCTCGGCGTCCGCACGCGCGTCCAGGCCGGGCGCGGCTACTCGTTCACCGTGAAGACGGACGAGCCCGTCGAGACGCCGATCTACCTGCCCGCGCGCCGCGTCGCGTGCACCCCGTACCAGGGGCGGTTCCGCATCGCCGGGACCATGGAGTTCCGCGGCCCGGACGAGCCGCTCCAGCCGCGCCGCATCGAGGCGATCCTCGCGTCCGTGCGGCACCTGTTCCAGGGCGTCGACCTCGACGACCGTCACGACGAGTGGGTCGGGTCGCGCCCCGTCACGCCCGACGGCCTGCCGCTCGTCGGCGCGACCCGCACCCCCGGCGTCTACGCCGCGGGCGGCCACGGCATGTGGGGCATCGTCCTCGGCCCGGCGACGGGCCGCGCCCTCGCCCACCTGATCACGACCGGCAAGACCCCGGACGAGATCCGCCCCTTCGACCCCCTGCGCTGACCACCCCTCCCCCGCCGAACACGACCTTGCTGTCGTTATCGGACCGATAACGACACCAACCTCGTGCTCGGCAGCGCGCAGAGTCGTGCTCGACGGCGGGTCGCGGGCCGGGCGCGCGAGCTCGCCGGCAGCGACGGGGCGGGGGCCGGGCGGGCCTACGCTGGCGCGCATGGACCTCGCGCGCTCGATCCCGCTGTTCGTGCTCGCCGCGCTGCTGGAGATCGGCGGGGCGTGGCTCGTGTGGCAGGGACTGCGCGAGCACCGCGGCTGGCTGTGGATCGGGGCGGGCGTCGTCGCGCTCGGGCTCTACGGCGTCGTCGCGACGCTGCAGCCCGACGCGAACTTCGGCCGCATCCTCGCCGCGTACGGCGGGGTGTTCGTCGCCGGCTCGCTCGCGTGGGGCATGGTCGTGGACGGCTTCCGCCCGGACCGCTGGGACGTCGTCGGCGCGCTGCTCTGCCTCGCCGGCGTCGCGGTCATCATGTACGCGCCGCGCCCGGAGTAGCCACAGCCTGGCGGCGCCGCGCCTCCGCGACCCGACCGCCGCCGTCGACCACGACTCTGTGCGCTGTCGAGCACGACCTTGCTGCCGTTATCGGGCCGATAACGACACCAACCTCGTGTTCGGCGGGAAGGCCGGGCGGGTCAGGGGACGACGGCGGGCTGTGCGGGCGCCGGGACGCGGTCCTGGGGGCGCTGAGCGAACGGGCGGATGCGCTCGAGGTAGTCGGCGATGGCGTCGCGGTTCTTCTCGAGGATGCGGAGGCGGTCCTCCAGGCGCGCGAGCTCGGTCTCCAGGAGCGCGATCTTGTCCGGGTAGGCGTTGTGCAGGTGGATCTCCGGCGCGTTGCCGAGGCAGGGCAGGAACTCCTTGATGATCTTCGTCGTGAATCCGACCTCGAGCAGCCCGCGGATCTGGAGCACGCGGTCGACCAGGTGCTCGCCGTACTCGCGGTACCCGTTCTCGGCCCGCTCCGGCGTGAACAGGCCCTGCTCCTCGTAGTACCGCAGGAGCCGCGTCGGGGTCCCGGTGCGCCGGGACAGCTCGCCGATCCGCACGTGATCCACCTCACCGGGTCGCCCCGCTTGACCTTCACATCAATGTCAGACATCCATGCTAACCCCATGTCCACGACGAGCACACCCACCACCTCCCCCGCGGCGACCGTCCCGGACCGCGGCACCACCACAGCCGACGCCGCTCGTCCCGCGGGCGCGCGCGGACCGGGCACGCTGCCGGTCGGCGCCCTCCTCGCGCTCGCGGCGTCGGGGTTCCTCACGCTGCTCACCGAGATCCTCCCCGCGGGCGTGCTGCCCGCCATGGCCGCCGACCTCGGCGTCGGCGCCGGTGCCGCCGGGCAGACCGTCACGGCGTTCGCGGTCGGCGCCATCGTCGCCGCGATCCCGCTCACGCGCGCCACGGCGCGGTGGGACCGCCGCACCCTGCTGCTCGTGACGGTCGCCGGGTTCGTCGTCGCGAACACCGTCACCGCGGTCTCGTCGTCGTTCGCGCTGACGCTCGTCGCGCGCTTCGCCGCCGGGCTCGTCGCCGGGCTCACGTGGGCGCTCCTGCCCGGGTACGTGCGCCGTATCGTGCCCGCCGACCGTGTCGGGCGCGCCATGACGATCGCGATGGCCGGGGGTCCGCTCGCCCTCACGCTCGGCGTGCCCGCGGGCGCGGTGCTCGGCGCCGCCGTCGGGTGGCGGTGGACGTTCGGCGTCCTCTCGCTCGTCGGCCTCGGCCTGCTCGCCTGGGTGCGACTCGGCGTCCCCGCCGCCGCGGGCACCCCGCGCGGCGCCCAGCTCCCGATCCGCGCCGTGCTCCCCCGTCCCGGGCTGCGGCCCGTGCTCCTCGTGACCGGACTCAACGTGCTCGCCAACACGTCGCTGTACACGTACGTCGCGATCCACCTCGCTCACCTCGGCCAGGGTTCGCGGACCAGCGCGCTGCTGCTCGTGCTCGGCGCGGCGTCCGCGGGCGCGCTCGTGCTCGTCGGGGCGCTCATCGACCACCGGTTGCGTGCGCTCACCCTCGGGTCCGTCGTCGTGTTCGCTCTCGCGATGCTCGTCCTCGGCCTCGCGCCGACGTCGACGGTGATCGTCGTGCTCGCCGTCGCCGCGTGGGGTGCCGCGTTCGGCGGGGCCGGCACCCTCTACACGACCGCCGCCGCCCGGGCCGCGGGCGACGGCGCCGACGTCGCGCAGTCCGCGCTCGTCACCGTCTGGAACACGTCCGTCGCGCTCGGCGGTGCGGTGGGCGGGGCGGCGCTCGCCGTCGCCGGCCCGGCCGGGCTGCCGTGGGTCTCGCTCGCCCTCATGGTCCCGGTCCTGGCGACCGTCGTCGCGGGCCGGCGCCACTCCTTCCGCTGACCCGCTCCTCGGCGGCGTGGCGCGGGCTTCCCGCCGGGCGGGGTCTCTGCCAGGATCGGCGCGTGGCCATCGACGCCCCGACCGGCAGGGGGCCGACGCGCGACGTCGGAGCCGGAGACCTCGATCCGGCGCTGCCCGGACTCGGTCCGGAGCCGACGCGCGAGGCGTACGCGAGCTGGTCCCGTCGCGTCGTCGCATCGCTGCTCGACACCGCGATCGTCGCGACGGTGCTGTTCCTCGCGGTCGGGCCCGCCTACGACGTGGCCTGGCTCCCGGGGATCAGATTCGGCGTGGCCGCGGACACGATGGTCCCCGGCGGGACATGGTGGGCTCTCGGCGCCTCGGCCGCGCTCTTCGCCCTCCAGGGGTGGACGGGAGCGACCCCGGGCAAGCGGACCGTGGGCATCGTCGTCGTGCACGACGCCACCGGACGGCCCGCCGGCGTGATCCGCACCGTCCTGCGACAGCCGGCCCACATCCTCGACGCGATCCTGTACATCGGCTTCCTCCGCCCGCTGTGGCACGCGCAGCGTCGGACGTTCGCCGACTCGCTGTGCAGCACGGTCGTGCTGCGGCAGGTCCGCCCGCCCGTGCCGTTCCTCGGCCCTGGCACCGGGCTCGGGGGCCCGATGCCGTCGCGCACCGTCACGGGTGCCGCGGCGGTCCTGTCCGTGGGGAGCGCGGTGTTCATCCTCGGTCCCTCGACGTCCGCCACGGGGGACTCGTGGACGTCGACCTGCACGCCGACCGTGGTGGACACGTCCCCGCTGACGGTCGGCGACGTGCAGGTCGTCAACTGGTCGATACCCGCCACGGAGTCCCGGTGGGGCGTGACCCGGACGGCCCCCGCGGCGGTCGGCGTCGGCACTCCGGACGGTACCGAGAACGGCACCGAGACCGGCTTCGACGCGTCGTTCGCGGCAGACCTGGACCTGGACGCCACGCTCGACGAGCCTCTCGACGCTGCGCTCGTCCTGCGCCTCGAGTCGTGGCAGGGCGACGACCTCGGCACGTTCGAATCGCCGTTCCGGGTCGAGCAGCTCCCCGACGGCAGCACCGAGTGGGAGGTCGTCGCGCCGACGCCCGACGGCTCGGGTCTCGACGCGGTCCACGTCCCGGCCGCGACGGTCACCGCGCTCCCGACGGCGTGGCGCTGGGAGGCCTCGGTCGTCGTCGAGGGCGATACCGTCGCGACGTGCGGAGGCCGCGGCCCGTCCTGAGCAGCGCCTCGACCGGCCGAGCACGGCCCTCCTCGCCCACGAGAACGTGATTGCTGTCGCCATGGGCCGGAGAACGACAGCAACCACGTGTTCGGCGGGGCGGGTGATCCCGTCCCATGGGACGGAGGTTCGGCTGCAACACGACCGAAACGCCTCGGACGACCGGGGGAAACGTCGCCGTCGCACGATGGGGGTGCGCCGGGCCACGAGCCCGGCGCACCAGCATCCGTCCCGATCCGCGACCGCCCGTGCGGCCGCGTACGAGGAGGCCACCGTGCCGGACAACCGCCCGCTCTTCTCCGCCCCGTCGACCACGACCTCCGCCGCGCCGTCCACGACGGCGGCCGCGCGCCGCCCGGCCGACCACGGCGCGACCCTGGACCTCGGCTCCCGTGACGAGCCGCGGCGTCGGGCGAACCCCGGCGACGAGCTCACCGTGGACCCGGCCGACCGTCGCCGCCGCGCCCGCGCGGCGCTGCTGGACCTGCGTCGGGACGTCATCCGCCGCAGCGCCACCGGGTGGTGAGTCGCGCGTCGTCGCGGTGAGGCGCTCGCGGGTTGTCCGCACAACCCCCGCGCGACGACGTGTGCCGTTCACCAGGTCGTCCTCGCCGCGCCTCCGGTGCGTCGACGCCGTCGGGAACGCTCAGGCGGTCACCCGACGAAAGGACGACCATGCGACCACGCAACGGAGCTGCGATCGCGATCGCGAGCTGTCTCGCGGCGATGCTCCTGCCGACGCTCCCGGCCACGGCCGGGACGGAACCCGACCCCGCGCAGGGCACGGAGGAGGCCGGGGTCACGGTCCTCGCCCGCGAGGACTTCGACTCCCTGGCCCCCTCTCTGCGCCCGCGCGTCGACGAGACGCACGTGCCGGCCGGCCTGCTCGGCTGGACACCCGACGCCCCGACGGGATGGACCGTCACGAACGACCCGTCCATGGCCGGCAAGGGCAAGGCCGAGTGGCGCGGCTGGACCTTCGCCACCCCGGAGTTCTGGGCGGCGGCGCAGACCGGGCAGGGCCGTGAGCAGTTCACCAAGGCCTCCGGCGTGCTCGCCGTCGCGGACGACGACGAGTGGGACGACGGCAACTCGCCTGGCGAGCAGCTCTTCGCCAGCACGCTCACGTCCCCGGGCATCGCCGTGACCGGGGGCTCGACCGTGCACGTGAGCTTCGACTCGAGCTACCGCCAGACGGGGCCGCAGGTCGCCGCGCTCGAGGTGTCGTTCGACGGCGCCGCCCCGCAGCGCCTGTTCGAGTACTCGACGGCCGTGCTCGGCGACCAGGTGTACCTGCAGGACCGCACGCTCACCCAGCCGGTCGCGGTCCCCGCCCGCGCGACGACCATGCGGCTCTCGTGGGTCGTGGAGAAGGCGACCAACGACTGGTACTGGGCCGTCGACGACGTCGCCGTCACCGACACCCCGCCGCCGGGCGCCGAGTCGCCCCTGCCGCCGCCCCCGCTCGGCCCGGCGGACGTCCCGGACGGGATCAGCGACCGCAAGGTCCTGTTCATCGACTTCGACGGCGTCCGGCTCGACAAGCTGCGCGAGTACGACACCCCGAACCTCGACGCGCTCGCCGCGCGCGGCCAGCTCGGCGTGTCCTACCTGCAGGACAACCTGCTGGGGCCGACGGTCTCCGGCCACGGCCACGCGAACCTGCTCACCGGCGTCTGGGTGGACAAGCACCGCTCGCCGGACAACAACTTCACCGACCCGAACTTCGACGAGTACCCCGACGTCCTCACCCGCCTGGAACAGGTGGACCCCGGGTTCTCCACGTTCTCGACCGCCGACTGGGTCCCGGTCAACCAGCACCTCATCCAGTCCGCGGACGTGGAGATCACGCAGCGCGGCCTCTCCGCGGCGGCGACGGACCAGCAGAGCGTGGACGACGCCGTCGAGGTGCTCTCGACGCGCGACCCCGACGCGATGGTCGTCTACCTCCACGACGGCGACGCGACCGGGCACGCGTACACGGCCGAGTCGCCGCAGTACAGGACGACGATCGAGCGGCTCGACCGGCAGGTCGGCGAGCTCGTCGCGGCCGTCGAGGCGCGCGAGACGTACGCCGCGGAGGACTGGCTGGTCGTCGCCTCCACCGACCACGGCTTCACCGGCTACGGGCACGGCGGCGACCAGCACCTCACGCGCAAGATCTGGATCCTCGCCGCGGGAGGGGACGTCCCGGTCACGGGCACCGCGCCGCGCGAGTGGCGCCAGGTCGACGTCGTGCCGACGATCCTGCGCCACCTCGGCGTGGCGATCGACCCGGCCTGGGGGCTCGACGGCGTCCCGATCGGCACGCCGTCGACCGACCCGTTCGACGCCGTCGCACCGTCCTTCCAGGGCGTCGTGGACGAGCCGGCCAAGCCGCAGGACACCGCCGGCTGGACCAAGGAGACCCCCGCCGGCTGGACGATCGACGAGCGCACCGAGGGCGGCGTGACCGAGTACCGCGGGTGGTCGTTCATGACCGGCGAGTTCTGGACCACGAGCGAGGAGGGACAGGGCCGCGGCTCGTTCGTCCGCGGCCGGGACGTGATCGCCGTGGCCGACCCCGACGAGTGGAACGACAAGGGAGACCCCGTGGGCGCGGGGAAGCGGTTCGACTCCACGCTCTGGTCGCCGTGGCAGGACGTCGCCGCCGGCGGCGCGGTGGACCTCACGTTCACGCACCACTACCGCCAGGTCGCCACGGGCGAGCCGCAGCGCGCCGACGTCGTCGCCGAGTACGACGACGGCACGCAGCAGGTGCTGTGGAGCCGGGACGCCGCCCAGGGCGCCGCGCTCGAGACCAGCCAGGAGGTCGCGCTCTCGACGACGGCCCCCGCGTCGGGCGCGCGGCAGGTGCGGATCGGCTGGCGCCTGCACGACGGCGGGAACAACGGCTACTGGGCCGTCGACGCGCCCGAGGTCCGGGCCGACGCTCCCGAGGGCCCCGCGGTCGACCTCGCCGTCCAGGCGGCGCCGCGCTGCCTCGCGGGCAAGGTCTACGTCGCCGTACGGGCGGTGAACGCGGGCGACGTCCCGGTGGACGTCACGCTGGCCACCCCGTTCGGCACCCGACGCGTCGAGGACGTCGCGCCGGGCGCGAGCGCGTACCAGTCGTTCGCGAGCCGCACGACGGCGGTCCCGGCCGGCGAGGCCGTCGTCTCCGGCACCGTCACGGCAGCCCGGGACGGTGCCGGTGACACGGAGAGCAGGGATGTGGTCGCCGACTACGCGGCGACCACCTGCTGACCGGCGGGTCCCCGCCGCGCGGGGCGGGAGCGGTGCCGGACACCCGCTCCCGCCCCACGCGCGGCGCTACCCGCAGGTGTGGGCCGGGTAGTCCACCGCGACGGCCCGGCCCGCCGCCGAGACGGTCGCCTCACCGGCGACGAGGTCGGCCGTGCGGGCGGCGAACGACTGGTAGGCGCTCGCGCCCGGCTCCACCCCCGCGACGGCGCGCGTCCCGAAGTCCGTCGCGAGCTCGACGTCGAGCACGTCGTCCGAGACGTTCTCGGCCCGGACGGCGACGTACACCTTGCCGGCGAGGCAACGGGGCTGCACCGTGACCTCGACCGCCGGCTCGACGTCCTCGACCGCGTCGAGGAAGACGCCCCCGAGCACGGCGTTGGGTCCGCTCACCCGGTCCGCCACGACGCGGACCGGTCCCTCGACGCGGTACGTCAGCCAGGCGCCCTGCCCCGCGTCGGAGACGGTGTACGCCGGGTAGAGGACCGCACCGGCCGGGTCCTGGACGCGCACCGCCTGGGTGCGTGACCCGTCATGGCTGTAGACGTAGACCGAGAGGTCGTAGACCTGACCCTCCGGCAGGCCGACGTCGACCGCGGCGCTGGACCCGAACCAGGTCGACGCCCGACGCGCGGCCCCGTCCGGGGGAAGCTGCAGCGCCCCACCGCTCGTCGCGGTCTGCTGCCACGTGTACGCCGTGGTCCCGGAGACCGGGGCGACCGTCACCCCCTCAGGAAGGTTCTCGTCGACCCCCGGGATCGACCATCCGGCGTCGCCGTAGGAACCGATCCAGTCGCCGCGCGTCGTCAGGTCCACCCGGGGCGCACCCTCCGGCGGGACGCCGACGCCCGCGCCGACGGCCTCGAACACGTCGAGCGTCATCGACCAGTTCACCCCGGCGTCGGAGCGGAACACCAGGTAGACGTCATGCGTGCCCGCGGGAGCCGTGACCGGTGCCGGGGCGGTCTCGGCGAACGTGAACCACCCGCCCGTGCTGTCGACCTTGGTCTGCGACACGAGCTCGCCGTCCGGCGCGCCGATCCGCATCTCGATCGTGCCGCCGCCCTCCGGGCCGGCCGACACGCGGTAGCGCACCGCGTCGATGCCCTGGAAGTTCATGTCGTCGTAGCGCACCCAGTCGCCGTCCTGGATCGCCCCCACGTACTGACCGTTCTCCGCGGCGGCGTTGTTCTCCACGGCGACGCCGTCCTGGGCGTCGTAGTAGTGCGCCTGGAACCGCTTGGCGCGGTAGACGTGGGTGTCGCTCGAGGTGATCGGCTGGGCGCCGTCGACCCCGCCCTTGTCCGTGTAGCGGGCGTCGATCACCCAGAACGCGTCGGCCTCGGCGTGCCCCTCGTCGAGCAGGGTGGTCGCCTCGCCCTCGCACGCGTGCACGGGCGAGGTCGGGTGGGCGTGGTCGTCGTGCCCGAGCGCCGGCTGCACCGACAGGTCGGCGCAGTCGATCGCGCCGTCCTCGGGGTCGGAGACCTCGACCGACCACGGGATGACGTCGTTCCACCCGAAGAACGCCCCGTTCGGCGGCGAGGTGATCTCGACCGTCGGCGCGGTGTTGCCGACCACCACGGACACGGTCGCCGTGCCCGTCTTCGCGTGCTCGGTGTCCTCGGTCACGGTCAGGCGCGCCTCGTAGTTGCCGTTCGCCGTGTACGTGTGGGTCGGGTTCGGCTCCGTCGAGGTCTCGCCGTCGCCGAACTCCCACACGAAGGAGATCTCGTCCCCGTCCCCGTCGACGCTGCCGTCGCTCGAGAACGCGACCTCGAGCGGGGCCGTGCCGGACGTGACGTCCGCCGTCGCGACCGCCGTCGGCGCCTTGCCCGTGTCGGAGTAGTCGATGCGGTAGAGCCCCGAGTTCGGGTTGTCGCGCCCGAAGCCCCCGCCCCACTCGAGCAGGTAGAGCGCACCGTCGGGACCGAACTGGAGGTCGAGCGGCGCGAGGTAGGTGTTGTTGGTGAGGATCGGGTTGATCGCCAGCAGCTCACCGTCCGCGTCGAGGGGGAGCTCCGCGACGAAGTTGCGCGCCCACTCGAAGAAGAGCGGCGTGCCGTCGAAGTACTCGGGCCACTTGCGGTCCGACTCGAGGTCCGGGTCGTAGTGGTACGCGGGGCCCGCCATCGGGGCGCCGCCACCAGAGCCGAGCTGAGGGAACTCCGGCGACGCGCCGTAGGAGTAGTACACGTCGGGCGAGACCGACGCGGGCAGCTCGGTCAGTCCCGTGTTGTTGGGCGAGTCGTTCACCGGGTTCGCGCAGTCGAACGTCGGCCCCGACGTGCTCGTTGCGAAGTCGAAGTCGTTGTACGCGAGGTCGTTCGCGTGGCAGTAGGGCCAGCCGTAGTTGCCCGGCGCGTCGATGACCTGCCACTCGACGTAGCCCGCCGGCCCGCGGTTCGGGTTCGGGCTGCCCGCGTCCGGGCCGTAGTCGGCGAGGAAGACCGTGCCGTCGGGCTCGACGCTGAAGCGGAACGGGTTGCGGAAGCCCATCGCGTAGATCTCGGGTCGGGTCTTGTCGGCGCCGTCCTCCGCCTCCGGGAACATGTTGCCCTCGGGGACGGAGTACGTGCCGTCGGGCTCCGGGGTGATGCGCAGGAGCTTGCCGCGCAGGTCGTTGGTGTTGGCCGACGTGCCCTGCGCGTCGAAGTGCTGGCGACCGGGTCGCTCGTCGATCGGGGTGTACCCCGACGACTGGAACGGGTTGACGTCGTCGCCGACGGAGAGCCAGAGGTTGCCCTCGGCGTCGAAGCGCAGCGTCCCACCGGTGTGGCCGATGTCGTTCGGGTCGGCCGCGCGGGTCGCGGGGACCTCGAGCATGACCTTCTCGGTCGAGAGGTCCATCGAGTTGCCGTCCATGGTGAACCGGGAGAGCCGGTTGAAGCCGTCCGGTGCCGGGGTGTCAGCCGGCGAGTAGTAGACGTAGACCCACTGGTTCGTGGCGAACTCGGGGTCGAGCGCCAGGCCGAGGAGTCCGTTCTCGCCCCCGCCGTAGACCGGGAGGGTCGCTGCCGTCACGGTCGAGCGCTGCTCGGGGTCGTAGACGCGCACCTGCCCGCGCACGAGCTCCGTGAAGAACACCCGGCCGTCGTCGGCGATCGCGATGCCCCACGGGGCCGACGTGTTCGTGTCGAGCGCGACCTTGTCGTAGTTGCTCCAGTCGGTCGCGCTGCAGTCGCCCTCCGCCACACCGGCCGCGTAGCGCGCACCGCCCAGCGCGTGGGCGCGCACCGCGGGCTCCGCGTACGCGGACTTCGCGTGCCCGATCGACGTGATCCACGTGCGACCGCCCTCGTAGGCGGAGCACCACGTGACCGGGTGGTCCGTCATCCGGCCGGGCGTCGAGGCCGGGACCGAGGTCGGGTCGAGCTGGGCGAGGACGTGCTTGTCGCCGCGTACCGACCTGGTGAACCCGTACCACTCCTCGTCCCGCTGCAGGCGGTCCGGGAGCTCGGCCGTCGAGGGGTGCTCGTGGTCCACGACCGTGAGCTCGCCCGGCGTGCCCGCGGCGGAGTGCGCGGTGAACTCCGTACCGATGAGGTTGCGGTAGAACGCGTTGCCCTGCTCCATGTCGAGCGGGTTGTGCATCGCGACGACGCCTCCGCCGCCCCGGACGTAGCGCTCGAACGCGCCCTCCTCCGCCGTGTTCCAGACGTCGCCCGACGCGTTGGCGAGCACGACGACGTCGAAGTCGGCCAGACCCTCGTCGGTGAACGCCGAGGAGTCCGTCGCCTGGACCGCCTCGAAGCCGTGCGCCGCGGCGAGCTCGTCCCACATCGCTCGCGCCTCGGGCACCGAGTCGTGGACGAACCCCGCGGTCTCGGAGAAGATCAGCGCCCGGAACTCGGGCCCCTCCGCGTGCTCGTGGCCGGGGTGGGCCTGGGCGGTGAGCCCCGCCCCCGCGACCAGCCCCGTGGTGATGGCGAGACCGGCGACGGCCGCCACGCCTCTTCTTCGCATCCTCATGCCTGCTCCTTCGTGTCGCACCGTTGCGTGTGAGTCAGGGGGCCCGTCGATCAGGTGGCAACTTTCGTCTGCCTGTCGTCAGAACCTGCCGAGGATGCTACTGTCGGCGACGACACATCGCAATACTGGTCAGTATGGTGATCTCGTCAGAAGGCTGGCACGACAACACACACGCGGAATCACGCCCCCGACCCGTTGGTACGGCCCGGGGCGCTGGAACAAGGGAGTTCTTCCATGGCAGAGATCGGGATCGGCTTTCACACCGATGCCTTCAACTCCACGCACAAGTCCTTCGAGGAGGCCCTCGCCTGGGCGCAGGAGAACGACGTGCACTACATCGAGCCGGGAGTGATCGAGGGGGCGTGCTGGATCCACGGCCTCGGGTACTTCCCGCACGTCTCCCTGCTCGAGGACCCCGCGCTCCTGCGGCGGAAGATGGAGACGTACGGCGTCCAGTTCTCGCAGATCGACGCGGCCTACCCGCTCTCCGGACGCGACGGCATGAGCGTCGGCGTCCCCTACGTGCAGAAGGCCATCGCCTGGGCCGCCCTCGCCGGGT
This sequence comes from Cellulosimicrobium cellulans, assembly GCF_016907755.1. NCBI lineage: Bacteria > Bacillati > Actinomycetota > Actinomycetes > Micrococcales > Promicromonosporaceae > Cellulosimicrobium > Cellulosimicrobium cellulans. The sequence goes on along the minus strand of NZ_JAFBCN010000001.1, from coordinate 568,684 downwards.
CGCCCCGCGTGGCGACGACCGACGGCCTGCACAAGCCGGAGGGACTGGAGGACCGCGAGGCGCTGGACCTCATGAAGCGCAGCTACCAGGAGATCGTGCGGGTCGCGGAGGCGCACGAGGTGGTGGTGAACATCGAGGTGCACGGCTACTTCACGACCCGCCCCGACTGGCTCGAGGAGATGCTCGACTACTGCGGGGACACGCCGTGGCTCCGCCTGAACCTCGACACCGGCAACACGTTCATCGCGGGCAACGACCCGGTCGAGTTCGCCACGCGCTTCCTCGACAAGATCGACCACGTCCACGTCAAGGACGTGTCGCCCTCGCTGGCCGAGTCGGTCCGCGGAGGGGCCACCGGGATCGCCCTGAGCCACGTCGCCGCGGGCGACGGCGTCAACGCCGAGAACATCAGCGCGATCCTGCGGTTGCTGAGCGACCGTGCGTTCGACGGCGTGCTGAGCATCGAGTGCGAGGGGCAGGGCGGCCCCATGCTCGCCGACTCGCTGGCGTGGCTGCGGAAGGAGGTGGCCGCCGCGGGGTTCACCGAGCGCACGCCGCTGCTGCCCCGCGCCGCGTGAGGCCGCTCCGGGCGCCGGCTCGCCCTCCGCGCCACGCACTGCTCCGTACCGCGGAGTACGGGCCGGCGCGGTAGCCTGGGGTCGTGACCGAGACGACCACCGCTACGGCCGCACGGAGCGACGAGCTCGCCCTCGCGGCGTTCCGCCTGTTCTCGACGCGCGGGATCGTCGGCGTGAACATGGACGCGATCGCTGCGGAGGCGGGTGTCACCAAGGGCAGCCTCTACTGGCACTACTCCTCCAAGAAGGAGGTCGTCCTCGCCGCGTGCGCCGTCTACTACCGGCGGTGGCGCGACAACATGGCGAGTGCCACGGAGGGTGCGCCGAGCAGGCTCGCGGCCGTCGAGGCCGCCGTCGCCTATTCGGTCCGGGACTGCCTCCTGGACGACGAGAACCGGGTGTTCACCACGGAGATCGTCGCGCAGGCCCTCTACGACACCGACGTCCGCGCGAGCTGGGCAGGGTTCCTCGACGAGGCCGAGCGGTACTTCCTCGGTCTGGTGCACCGCGCCGTCGGTGCCGGTGAGATCGACCTCGACGACGTCGACGGGGCCGTCGAGCTGATGTTCTCCGCCATGGAGGGCATCAAGCAGACCGCGCTGTTCCGCCCGCTGTCCGGCACGAGCGAGAGCGAGACGCGCATCCGTCGGCAGCTCATGTCGCTCCTCGGTCGCTGACCCCGCGCCCCGCAGCACCTCCTCTCGCCCCACCCGCGCCCCCGCGCACACCCTGCCGCTCCGCTCCCGCGGACGCACCGCTGACCCCGCCCGGACCGATCGGGCCGCGGGTCTCCTCGTCGCGCGGTCCTCCGGCCGCGCGCCCCACCCGCCTCCGGCGGGACGACGACGTCTCACCTAGGAGAACCACCTCATGAAGAACCCCCGACTCCTCACCACCGGAGCAGCGTTCAGCGCGCTCCTCCTCCTCGCCGCGTGCACCACCGACTCGCCGACGGCCGGATCCGAGACCGACCCGGCGCCGTCGGAGAGCACGGACACCGGCGGTGCCGGCTCCGAGTGGTTCGTCCAGGCGGACTACGACCGTCAGCTCGCCCAGCGCGAGGTCGTGCCCGAGGGCCCGGCGGACCAGCCGTGGCTGCAGGCGATCGAGCCCGAGTACGTGGACACGGCCGAGTACGCGAACGCGGAGGGCGGCAACACGCTGTGCTTCTCGAACGCGTCGGTGTCCAACCCGTGGCGCGTGACGGGCTGGATCACGATGCAGCAGCAGGTCGACGTGCTGAAGTCCGAGGGCGTCATCGGCGAGTTCCGCGTCTCGGACGCGGCGGACGACGACAACAAGCAGATCTCCGACATCCAGGCCTTCGTCAACGCCGGCGACTGCGACGCGATCGTCATCTCCCCGTCCACGACGGCGACCCTGACGCCCGCGGTCGAGGCCGCGTGCGAGTCGGGCACGCCCGTCATCGTGTTCGACCGCGGCGTGAACACCGACTGCATGGTCACCTTCATCCACCCGATCGGGGGCTACGCCTACGGTGCGGCGGGCGCGGACTTCCTCGTCGAGAACCTCGAGCCCGGGTCCACCGTCCTCGGTCTCCGCGTGGCACCAGGCGTGGACGTGCTGGAGAACCGCTGGGCCGCGGCCGACAAGATCTTCTCGGAGTCCGAGCTCGAGGTCGTGGGCACGGAGTTCACCGGTGGTGACGGCGCGAAGATCAAGGACATCGTCACGCAGTACCTGCAGCGCGGGGACGTGGACGGCATCTGGATGGACGCGGGCGACGGTGCCGTCGCGGCGGTCGAGGCGTTCGAGGACGCCGGCAAGCCCTACCCCGTCATGGTCGGCGAGGACGAGATGAGCTTCCTGCGCACCTGGAAGGACTCCGACCTCACCGCGATCGCCCCGGTGTACTCGAACTTCCAGTGGCGCACCCCGATCCTCGCGGCGCAGATGATCTGGGCCGGCGAGCAGGTGCCCTCGGAGTGGGTCCTGCCGCAGTCGCCGATCGAGGCCGAGGAGCTGGACGCGTACCTCGAGGCGAACAAGGACATGCCGTCGCTGCACTACGCGAAGTTCGGCGGCGAGGACCTGCCGGGCTTCCCGGAGGCATGGACCGACCGCTGACCCGTCGTCCGCCGACCGGTCGCTGACGGAGCGGCGTCGGGTCCTGGGGAACCGGGGCCCGACGCCGCGCGCAGCGTCGCCGCGACCGACGACCAGCCACCGCGCGACCGGACCAGGACGAGGTCGGCCCGCGCCCCGGGGACGAGCGCACCGCGGTCGGTGAGACCGGCCGCGCGCGCGGGGCCGGAGGTGACGAGCGCGACCGCCGACGGGAGCGAGGCCAGCCCCTCGCGCACGAGCACGTCGACGGCGGCGAGCATCGCGGACGGCACGTAGTCGGACGCGAGCGCGTCGACCAGCCCGAGCGCGACGAGCTCGCGCGCCGAGACGTTCGCCGCGTGCGACCCGCCGCGCACCGCGTTCGGGGCTCCGGCGACCACCACGAGCCCGGCGGCCCGCGCCGCGCGCGCCGCCTCGACCGTCGTCGGGAACTCCGCGACCGCGCCGCCCCGCGCGACGAGGGCCTCGACGTCGGCCGTCGTCTCCGGGTCGTGCCCGGCGAGCCGCACCCGCCCGGCCCGGGCGAGACCACCGAGCCAGTCCAGCGTCGCCGCCCCGACGTCGGCGCGCGCCTCGCGGTCCGTGCGCCACCGCGCCACGTGGTCGTGCGCGGCGTCCGCCGACATGCCGGCGCGCTCGACGAGCCACCGCTCCATCGTCGCCGGCCGCGCGTACTGCCCGATGCCGGGGGTGTGGTCCTCGTGCGAGACGAGCGGCACCGCGCCCGCCCCGTCGCGCTCCGGCCCGGACGCCGCCTCGTCGAGGACCGCGCGCAGCTCGTCCACCGCGGCCGGGCACCGCACGTCGAGCCGGTGCAGCGCGCGGGCGCCGTCGACGCGGGCCGCGTCGTCCGCGAGCGCCGCGAGCATCTCGCGCGGCTCCGGCTCGCCCGCGGGCAGCCCGACGGGCGTCCGCTCCCCGTAGGCGACCCCGTGGAAGGCGGTGAGGACGCCCCCGGCGGCGAGCCGCGCGGTCGCGGTGCGCACCGCGAGCGGGACGGGCAGCCGGGCGCCCGGCCGGGGGCGCACCTCGTGGCCGAGGACGTCGGTGTGCACGTCGACGAGGCCGGGCAGGAGCAGGGCGCCGCCGCCGTGGAGGTCGGGGCGTGCGCCGCGCGGGGCGGGGCCGACCTCGACGACGCGGCCGGAGCGCACGACGACGCGCGCGTCGTCGACGACGGCGTCCGGGAGGACGGCGGTCACGCCGCCGAGGACGTAGTCGGCCGGGGCGTCGACGAGGTCGCGGGCACCGTGCCCGGGGTTCCGGGCGGGGAGCACCCCGCTGCCGGGGACGCTGGTGGTCGGGGACATGGGCGCATGTTGTCCGGACGACCTGGCGAGACGGTGAACGACAGTTCACCGGCGGTTCACCCGCGCAGGGCCGTCGGTTCGTCCGCGCCTCCCAGACTCCAGTCGGCGCCGGCCCCGGTGCCGCCTCGGACGTCACACCCCCGGAGTCGACATGAAGACCACCACCACCTCCTTCGCCGCCGTGGCCCTGGCGGGCGTCGCGGCGCTCGCCCTGTCCGCGTGCGGCGGGTCGAGCGAGGCCGCCGACGCGTCCGCGACCGGCACCACCGAGAGCGGCTTCCCGAAGGTCCTGCGCCTCGGCGCCATCCCGGCGGAGAACTCGACCGACCTCGCCGCCGGGTACGAGCCGATCATCGCGATGCTGGAGGCGGAGACGGGCGCGACGGTCGAGGTGAGCCAGGCGTCGGACTACGCGGGCGTCATCGAGGGCCTCATCGCGGACAAGGTCGACCTCGCGTTCCTCGGCTCGTTCGCGTACGTCATCGCGACGCACAACGACGCGGCGATCACGCCGCTCGGCGCGGTGATCGAGGAGAAGGGCGCCGAGCCCGGCTACTACTCGCTCGGCATCACGCAGGGCGACAACGCCGAGATCGACGGGCTCGAGGACTTCGCCGGCCGCAGCGTGTGCTTCGTCGACCCGGGCTCCACGTCCGGTTTCCTCTACCCGAGCTCGGGCCTCATCGACGCGGGCGTCATCACGTCGGGCACCGAGAAGGACCTCGCCGCGGGCGTGCAGCCGGTGTTCGCGGGCGGGCACGACGCGTCGGCGCTCGCCGTCGCCGCGGGCGACTGCGAGGCGGGCTTCGCGATGCAGTCGATGGTGGAGGACACGCTGCCCGCCGCGGGCGACCTCGCCGACGGCGACCTCAAGGAGGTCTGGCGGTCTCCCAAGATCTCGGGCTCGCTGTTCGTCGGCAACGACGCGCTCGGTGCGGAGAACATCGCCACGCTCACGACCCTCCTCACGGAGAAGGCCAACTCGGAGTACCTGCTCTCGCAGGGCTTCTGCGACGGCGAGTGCCTGCTGACGGACGAGGACGCGTGGGGCTTCGCGCCCGCGGAGGACGCGGACTACGACGGCACGCGCGAGGTCTGCACGCTCACGAAGTCGGACAAGTGCGAGGGCTGACCGTGCCCGCCGCGCCGGTGGCGGCGGAGCCGCTCGTCCGGGTGCGGGGTCTCGTCAAGGAGTTCGACGGGACCACGGCCCTGGCGGGCGTCGACCTCGACGTCGCGCGCGGCGAGCTGCTCGTCCTGCTGGGCCTGTCGGGCTCCGGCAAGTCGACGCTCCTGCGCTGCCTCAACGGGCTCCAGCGTCCGACCGCGGGCGAGGTGACGGTCGCGGGCACGCGCGTGGAGCACGCGTCCTCGCGCGAGCTGCGCCGGCTGCGCACCGAGGTGGGCTTCGTGTTCCAGCAGTTCAACCTCGTCGGCCGCCTCACGTGCCTGGAGAACGTCCTCGTCGGCGGGCTCGGCCGCGTGCGCGGCCCGCGGTACGGCGTCTCGACGTACTCGCGCCACATGCGCGCCGAGGCGCTCGCCCACATCGAGCGCGTCGGCCTCGCCGACCAGGCGTACCAGCGCGCGGACACGCTCTCGGGCGGGCAGCAGCAGCGCGTCGCGATCGCGCGCACGCTCATGCAGCGCCCCCAGCTCGTGCTCGCGGACGAGCCGGTCGCGTCCCTCGACCCGGAGAACGCGGGCGCGGTCATGGACCTGTTCGTGCGAGTCTGCGCCGAGGAGGGCCTGACGGTCGTGTGCACGCTGCACCAGGTCGACCTCGCGCTCGGCTGGGCGGACCGCCTCGTGGGGCTGCGCCACGGGGAGAAGGTCCTCGACCGTCCCGCCGCGGGCCTCACGCGGGACGAGGCGCTGGCCATCTACCGGCGCGTCGAGCCGGGCACCGACGCGAGCGAGGGCGCGGCCGGGTCCGGCGCGGCCGCCGACCTCGCCCGCGGCGTCGCGCAGCGCTCCCGCGCGCGGGTGCCGGCGTGAGCGCGCCGGCACCGGAGGCGACGCGCGCGGTCCGGGAGGCGCCCGCCCCGCCGACCGCCCCGCGCCTCCCCGCGCGCCCGCGCGCCACGCACCGCCAGCTCGTGCTGCGCGGGCTGGCCGGGGGCGCGGTGATCGCGACGCTCGTCGCGGCCTCGTCCATCGGGCTCGACCTGCCCACGCTGGTCGCGGGCGGCGAGGACGTCGCGAACCTCGTCGAGCGCATGCTGCCGCCGCGCGTCGACGACCCCGCCCGGATCGCCACGCTCGCCGTGGACACGGTCCTCATGGCGTTCCTCGGCACGGTGCTCGCGACGGTCCTGTCGGTGCCGCTCGCGTTCCTCGCCGCCCGCACGACGACGCCGCACCCCGCCGTCGCGGCCGTCGCGCGCGCGGTCATCACGTTCTGCCGTGCCGTGCCCGACCTCGTCTTCGCCGTGCTGTTCGTCCGGGCTCTCGGGCTCGGCGTCCTGCCCGGGGTCCTCGCGCTCGCGCTGCACTCCGTGGGGATGCTCGGCAAGCTCTTCGCGGACGCGATCGAGGACGCCGACCCGGGGCCGCGCGAGGCCGTGCGCAGCGTGGGCGTCGGGAGGCTGCGCGAGCTGCTGAACGGCGTCGTGCCGCAGGTGGTGCCGGCGTGGGTGTCGGCGTTCGTCTACCGCGTCGACATCAACCTACGGACGTCGGTGGTGCTCGGGTTCGTCGGCGCGGGCGGGATCGGGTTCGCCCTCCAGGACGCCCTGCGCGGCCTGGTGTACCCCAAGGCGCTCGGGATCGTCGCCGTCGTCCTGGTGCTGATCGCCGTCATGGAGGTGCTGGCGGTCGCGGTCCGGCGGACGCTGCTCGCGCCGCGGAGGCCACGGTTCCGCCGCGACCGCGCGGTGCGGTGGATCTCGGGAGGGGCCGCGGCGGCGCTCGTCGTCGTCGCCTTCGCCCGCCTCGGCATCGACCCGCTCGAGATCGTCACGTCGGTCCCCAGCCTGCTCGAGGTCGCCGGCCGCACGTTCCCGCCCGACCTCACCTCGCTCGGTCCCGCGCTGTGGGAGGCGATGCTCCAGACGCTCGCGATCGGGCTCGTCGCGACGGGCATCGGGGTCGTGCTGTCCCTGCCCCTGGGTCTGCTCGCCGCGCGCACCGTGGCCCCGCACCCCGTCGTCTACGCGGCCGCCCGCACGACGATCCTCGTCGTCCGAGCGATCCCCGAGCTCATCCTCGCCGTCGTCTTCGTCGCCGCCGTGGGCCTCGGTCCCGTCGCGGGCGCGATGGCGCTGGGCATCGGCTCGATCGGGTTCCTCGGCAAGCTCGTCGCCGACGCGGTCGAGGAGATCCCGCCCGGCGCCGCGGAGGCCGTCCGGTCCGTCGGCGGCGGGTGGTGGAAGGTCCTCTTCTCCGCCGTGCTGCCCCAGGGGATGCCGTCGATCGTCGGCTCGGGCCTGTACCTGCTCGACGTCAACATCCGCACCTCGACGATCCTCGGGATCGTGGGCGCGGGCGGCGTCGGGTTCCTCCTCTTCGAGGCGGTCCGCACGCTCCACTTCGAGGTGGCCGGCGGGATCGTCCTCCTCGTGTTCCTCGTCGTCCTCGTCATCGAGAGGCTCTCCGGATGGATCCGCGCACAGCTGACCTGACCACCGTCGCGCTCTGGGAGGGAGGCACCGCCGTGCGGCTCGCCGAGGTCCCCCTGCCCGACCTCAAACCGGGCGAGGTCCTCGTCCGGGTCCGGCTCGCGACCGTGTGCGGCAGCGACCGGCACACCGTGACCGGACGACGGCGCTCCCCCGCCCCCTCCGTCCTCGGCCACGAGGCCGTGGGCGAGGTCGTGGCCCTCGGGCCCGACGGCGCGCGTGCCGTGGACGGGCACCGGCTCGCCCCGGGCGACCGCGTGGTCCCCGGCGTCGCCGTCGCGTGCGGCGCGTGCGACCGTTGCGTCGCCGGACGGACCGCGAAGTGCCGCGCCGTCCGCAAGGTCGGGCACGAGTCCTTCGAGTCCGAGTGGGCGCTGAGCGGCACGTACGCCCGCCACCTCGTGCTGCCCGCCGGGGCGACCCTCGCCCGGGTGCCCGCCCGGCTGCCCGACGAGCTCGCGGCGCCCGCGGCGTGCGCGACCGCGACCGTGATGGCGGTCGTCGAGGCCGCCGGCCCGCTCGGCGGCCGTCGGGTGCTCGTGAGCGGCGCCGGGATGCTCGGCATCACGGCCGTCGCCGCCGCGCGCGACGCCGGCGCGGCCGAGGTCGTCGTGACCGACCCCGACCCCGCGCGGCGCGGGCTCGCGCTCCGGTTCGGCGCGACCTCCGCGCGCGCCGTCGACGAGCCCGTCGGCCTCGTCGACGTCGCGATCGAGCTCTCCGGGGCGAGCCCCGCCGTCGCGCGCTGCCTCGACGTGCTCGACGTCGGCGGCCGGCTCGTGCTCGCGGGGTCGGTGGCGCCCGCGCCCACGGTCGCGCTCGACCCGGAGCGCGTCGTGCGGGGCTGGCTCACCGTCACCGGCGTCCACAACTACGAGCCGCGGCACCTGGGCGCGGCGCTCGACCTGCTCGACCGCACGCGCGACGCCGTCCCGTGGCGCGAGCTCGTGTCGGCCCCCGTCCCCCTCGACGCCCTGGGCGACGTGCTCGCCGGGCCCCCCGGCACGGCGCCCCGCGTCGCGGTGCGCCCGTGACGGACGAGTCAGGCCTCGCCGAGCTCCAGCACGACGCGGACCGCGTCGGCGCGCACCCACCGCTCCGTGGACAGCAGCGGGCGACCGCCGACGCCGTCGCGCGCGAGGCTCGCGATGAGCCACGCCGGGTCGCCGGGGCGGCAGCCGAGACCCGCGCTCGCGTCGTCGGGAGCCGACTCCATGCTCGCCCGCGTCCAGGCCCGCTCCGGCACCGCGCGCGCGGACTGGCGCAGGATCGTGTCGAGCGACTCCTCGTGCCGCAGCGCCGCCGGCAGCTCGGGCACGAGCGCGGCGGCCAGCCACTCGACGCCCCACGCCGCGGGCATGCCGTCGATGAACGACCGGCGCACGAGGCGAAATCCCGCCGTGCCGGGCGCGGTCTCCAGGGCCGCCGCGACGTCGTCGGGCAGCGGCACCTCGTCGCAGGCGAGCACGACGGCGCGCGGCTCCGCGCCCACGGCCCGCAGCGTCCGGCTCCACGACGGCGCGCGGCCCGGAGCCACCAGGTAGTCGACCCGGCGCCGGGTGAACGTGCCCTGGCCCTGGATACGGCTCACGAGCATGCGGCGCTCGAGCTCGGCGAGCGCCGCGCGCGCCGCGGCCCGCCCGACGCCGAACCGCTGCCCCACCTCCGCCTCGGACGCCACGCGCGTCCCGGGCGGGAGCCGCGCGAGCTCCTCGGCGAGCACGCGCACGATCTCGGTCGACCTCGTCACGGGCGGACCGTACCGCCCGCAGGTGGACCCCCGGTGAACTCGACCCCTGACGGAAGGACCCCCATGCCCCGCTCCACCCCCGCCCACGTCGTCGTCGTCGGGGCCGGCGTCGTCGGCCTCGGCGCCGCCGCCGAGGCGCACCGGCGCGGCCACCGCGTGACCGTCGTCGAGCAGGCGTCCGCCGTCGTCGGCTCCTCGGTGCAGAACTTCGGCCACGTGTGCACGACGGCGCAGGCCGGCCGGGCGCGCGCGTATGCGCTCGCCGCCCGCGAGCGCTGGCTCGCGCTCGGAGCCGCGGCCGGGTTCGCCGTCGCCCCCACGGGCACGCACGTCGTCGCCCGGACGGCGGGCGAGCTGCGGCTGCTCGCCGAGCTCGCGGACGAGCGCGGTGCGGACGAGGTGCGCCTGCTCGGGGCCGACGAGGCCCGGGCCGCGCTCCCCGTCCGGACGGCGGACGTCGTCGGCGCGGCGCACCTGCCGCTCGACCTCCAGGTGGACCCGCGCGCGGCCGCGCCGGCGCTCGCGGCCTGGCTGGCGTCGCAGGGCGTGACGTTCCGGTGGCGCACGGCCGCCCGCGCCGTGCGGACCGGGCGGGTCGAGACGACGCGCGGGCCGCTCGACGCGGACGTGGTCGTCGTGGCCGCGCACCACGACCTCGACCGCCTCCTGCCCGACGTCGCCGCGTCCGTGGGGCTGCGTCGCTGCCGGCTCCACATGCTCCGGGTCCGGCCCGGGTCGCCGCTCGGGCTCCGCACCCCGCTGCTCACCGGCTGGTCGACCGTGCGCTACGCGGCGCTCGCCGCGTGCCCCTCCGCGCCGGACGTCGCCGCGGAGCTCGCGGCGGCCGACCCGGAGGCGGCCCGGTGGGACGTCAACCTCATGGCGACGCCACAGGCCGACGGGACGCTCCTCCTCGGGGACACGCACGCGCGCGGCGACGACGCGCCCGTCTTCCAGGACGAGACCGGCTTCGAGGTGCTGCTGCGCCTCGCCCGCGACCTGTTCGGCCGCGACGACCTCGCCGTCGTCGAGCGCTGGCAGGGCACGTACGCCTCGGCGCCCGACCGCGAGCTCCTCCTGGCCGAGCCCGAGCCCGGCGTCCACGTCGCGACGGTGACGACCGGCATCGGCATGACGACGGGCCTGGGGCTCGCCGCCGACGCGCTGGACCGCGCGGGGCTCCCCGACCTCTCCTGACGGCGCGCGCCCTCCGCCGCCCCTTGAACCGCACCACCCCACCGGAAGGACACACCCCGTGATCGCTCTCGCAGCCTTCGACATCGCCGGCACGACCGTGGAGGAGGGAGGAGCCGTCTACCGCGCGCTGCACGACGCGGTGCGCCGGCACGGCAGCACCGCCGACGTCGACGACGTCGCGCGCTGGATGGGCGCCGACAAGCGCACCGCCATCCGCGCGCTGCTCGCGCTCGGCGGCGACCCGGCCGCCGTGGAGGAGACCTTCGCCGACTTCGAGCGGATCCTGCGCGAGGCGTACGACGCGACCCCGCCCGTCGCGATGCCCGGCGTGCTCGAGACGTTCGCGGCGCTGCGCGACCGTGGCGCGCGCCTCGCCCTCACCACCGGCTTCTCCGCCGACGTCACCGGGCTCCTGCTCGACCGGCTCGGGTGGCGCACGGGCGTCGTCGACGCCGTCGTCACGACCGACGACGTCCCCGCCGGCCGCCCCGCGCCGTACATGGTCCACCGGGCCATGGAGCGCACGGGCGTCACCGACGTCGCGCAGGTCCTCACCGTGGGCGACACCGTGCTCGACCTGCGCGCCGGGACCCAGGCGGGGGCACGCGTCGTCGTCGGCGTGCTCAGCGGCGGGGTCCCGCGCGCGGTCCTCGAGGCGGCGCCGCACACCCACGTCGTCGACAGCGTGGCCGACCTCCCGGCCGTGCTGAGCGAGGTCGCGGACGACGTGCGCGAGGTCGAGCCGGCGCGCTGACGGACGCGTCCTCCTCGTCGTCGGGCGACGGGACCGCAGCGCGACCCCGTCGCCGAGCACGCGACGATCGGGGCGGGGCCGCACCAGAGCCGCCCCGCCCCGACGGGGTCACGCCGTCACGCCGTCACGCCGTCACGTCGGCGCGGTCGAGCGCGACGGTGAACCCGGTGCTCGCCGGGTCGCGCGTCCCGGTCGAGCGGACGGTCACGGTGTGGGCGCCCGGCGCGAGCGGCCCGCTCGTCCACGTGACCGCACCGGCCTGGCGTGACGCACGCCAGCCGTCGACGAGCACGGGCGGGCCGCCGTCGAGCCGGATCTCGGCGATCCCCTGGTCCGTGTCCCGGACCGTGTACAGGTCGACCCGGGCCCCGGTGAAGGTGAAGGTCGCCGTCCGGTCCGCACCCGAGGACCAGCTCGCGGTGCCGGCGTACAGGTCCGGGACTCCCGTCGTGGTCCCCCACCCGGCCCCGTAGGCGAACCGGTGGGTCCCGGTCGTGGTGGACGAGTCCACGGTCGTCACCGTCGGAGCCGCGGACCGGTGGACGACCTTGTCGAGCGCGACGGTCGTGTGCAAGCTCTCCGCGCTCTTCGTGCCCGTGACGGTCACTGTCACGGTGTGGGTCCCCGCGGGGAGCGTGCCGCTGCTCCACCGCAGCGCCGAGCCCGTCCTGCTCGCGGCATAGTTGTCGACGAGCACCGGCGGCCCGCCGTCGACGGTGACGTTCATCCGTCCCTGGTCGGTGTCGCGGACCGTGTAGAGGTCGACGGACGTCCCGGTGAAGGTGAACGACGCCGTGCTGCCCGCCGTGGGTGACCAGCGGGCGGTCCCGGCGTACATGTCGGCGATCCCCGTCGTCGACCCCCACCCCGCGGAGTAGGTGAACGCGCCCGGGCCGGTGGCGTTCGCGTCGACCGTCACGTCTCCGGGAGGTGTCACAGGACCTCCCGGCTGGGGCGAGAGGCGCACCGAGTAGGCGTCCTTCGCCGCGGCCCACGGGATCGCGATCGTCGCCGTGCTGCCGGACAACGTCACGGGCGCGGAGCTCACCACCGCAGGTGCGGCCTGCACGCCGTCGGCCAGGCGTTCGACCACGGCGTGCACCTCGCCGCCGCCGCGCAGCCACGCGGGGACGTTCTCGACACGCAGCGTGAGGGTCCCGGTGAACGTGCCGCGGGAGCCGAGGAGGACGGACGCCCGCGCCGCGCCCTGGTCGCGGGTCGCGAGGACCTCGACGCCACCGGCCGGCACGCTGCGCACGACCTCGCCCGTCGCGTCGGCGGACGCCTTGTAGACCCAGTAGCGGCCCGTCGTGAGCAGGTCGCCGCCCGAGCGCACGAGCAGGCCGTCGAGCAGGCCCTGGTCGCAGCAGTCCGACCAGATGGCGTGCGACGCCGACTCGTACCCGGCGCGCTGGAGCTGCGCGAGATACCAGGCGGAGAAGCCCGGGAACTGCTGGTCGGAGTAGAGGTACTCGTTCATCGCGATCGGCATGCCCGCGAACCCGGCGTCCGCGAGCCGCGCGCGCGCCTCCGCGGCGTCGGCGAGCGGTTCACCGCTGAAGTGCCAGTTCCAGATGTCCGGCATGGTCCCCGCGGCCTTCGCCTGGTCGAGGTAGCTCTGGAGCGTCGGCCAGTGGTAGTTGGGGATCGACGGCCCGACGATCACGGCGTCGGGGTAGAGGTCTCGCAGGGTCCGCACCGCCGCGTTCCACATCTGGTGGTACTGCGCCTGGCTGCGCGGCCAGAAGTACGAGTTCTCCGCCGGCTCGTTCCAGATGTCGAACCGCACCGAGTCCTTGAGCAGCCCGTCCTGGTCGAGCCGGTCGACGAGCTCGGTGAGGAACGCGACCCACTCCGCGCACGTCGGGCCGTCGTCGCACGGCTCGGGGATGGGGTTCGGCCGCGTCCCCGAGCCGTCCGAGCCCCACAGGTCGGACAGGATCATGTCGAACGTCGCGTCGTAGGGCGGGTTCGTCACGCGCAGCGCCTGGTCGCGCATCGCGGCGTAGCGCGGCTCGAACTGCGCCTGCCCGAACGCCCAGCCGCGCGTGCCCACCTCGTCGATCTCGCCGCCGCTGCGGAACGACGTCGGCCGCAGGGGCAGCAGCAGGTCGTCGGACGGGCCACTGCCGTCCCGGCTCAGGCCGTAGAGGAAACCGCGCCCGATGCCCTCGTTCGGGCTCCCCGTCGAGTCCGCGAGGTCCACGGTCACGGTCGCCTCCGCGGCGACGGCGACCGGCGCCGCGGGCGCGACGACGATCCCGACGGCGAGCGCCGCCGTCGCGACCGCGGCCACCAGCGCGGCCGGACCGCGGCGCCGTGCCGTCCCTCCCGGTGGGCGGTGCTCCCGGCCCGGGGTCGTGCGTCGGCGAAGTGCTGTCATGTTCTCGCTCCCTTGCGTGAGATGACCTGCGCACCGCGGGTACGACGGCGCGTCGCCGCCCGGGTCCGGGCGGCCGCCAGGCCCCGGGTCACCCCGGGGCCGACGACGTGTGCTGCCCTCAGTCGGCCGCCGAGCCCTCCGGCGGCGCGACGGGCACGTCGGCGCCGTCCCGGACGAGGACGGGGATCCGCTCGAGCGGCGCGGGCACGCGGACCGTCGCGCCGCCGTCGTACCGCTGCCCGGTCCAGGCGTCCGTCCACGCCGTCCCGGCGGGCAGGTAGACGTCGCGCTCGCGCTCGCCTGCGCGCAGCACAGGCGCGACGAGCAGGTCGGGGCCGAGGAGGAACTGGTCGTCGACGTCCCACGCACGCGCGTCGTCGCCGAAGTCGACGAAGAGGGGTCGCATGGGCGGCAGCCCGTCGCGCGCCGCGCGCGACATCTGCTCGTGCAGGTAGGGGCGCAGGCGCTCGCGGACGTGGAGGTGGTCGGCGAGGATCGCGTACGCCTCGTCGCCGAACGACCAGACCTCGTTCGGCCCGCCCGTCTGGTCGAACCCCGTCGCCGTGCGCGGCTCCCGGTCGCCGTGCAGGCGGAACAGCGGGCAGAACGCGCCGAACTGGAACCAGCGGACCATGAGCTCGCGGTAGGCCGGGTCCGCGGCGTCGCCGCCGTGGAAGCCGCCGATGTCGGTGGTCCACCACGGGATCCCGGACATCGCGACGCCGAGCCCGGCGCGCACCTGCGTCGCGAGGGAGTCCCAGGTCGCCGGGATGTCGCCCGACCACACGGCCGCGCCGTAGCGCTGCGAGCCCGCCCAGGCCGAGCGCGAGAGGAGCACGGTGGGCTCGTGGCCCTCCGCCGCCATACCCTCCGCGAAGAGGCGCGCGTTGTCGCGGGGGTAGGCGTTGATCACCTGAGCCCCGGGGCCGGCGTGCAGGACGACGTTCTGCGGGTCGGCGGGGTTGAGCTCGGGCTCGCTCGCGTCGAGCCACCACACGCGGATGCCGAGGTCGAGGTAGTTCTGCCGCACGAGGTCCCACACGAACGCGCGCGTGCGCGGGTTGCTGGGGTCGTAGAAGCCGACGGCCATGGGCGTCGCCATGCCCTTGTCGCGCACCGTCTGGTGCACCTCGAGGCCCTGGTCCGTCCCGACGAGCAGCCCCTCGTCCCGGTACCTCGCCCAGTGCCGCGACAGCGGCGAGACCGTGGGCCAGATCGAGACCATGAGCTCGACGCCCATCTCGCGCAGCTCCTTGACCATCGCCTCGGGCTCGGGCCACTCCGCCGGGTCGAACGCGAAGTCGCCCATCGCGGTCCAGTGGAAGTAGTCGCACACGAGGACGCTGAGCGGCAGGCCGCGACGCTCGTGCTCGCGCGCGACCTCGAGGAGCTCGTCCTGGGTGCGGTAGCGCAGCTTGGACTGCCAGAACCCGCTCGCCCACGCGGGCAGGTCCGGGGAGTGGCCCGTGGCGTCGGCGTACCGCGCGAGGACGTCGGCGGGCGAGCCGGCCGTGACCCAGTAGTCGATCTGGCGCGACTGCCCGGCCTGCCAGCGCGTGGCGTTCGCGGCGAACTCGACGCGACCCACCGCCGGGTTGTTCCAGAGGAACCCGTACCCGCGGCTCGACACGACGAACGGGACGTTCACCTCGCCGTTGCGCTGCACGAGGTCGAGCGCGAGGCCCTTGACGTCGAGCCGGCCGTGGGTGCGCTGACCCAGGCCGAAGAGCCGTTCGTCGTCGTAGGCGACGAACTCCTGCCGCAGCTCGTACGTGCCCGTGCGGGTCCCCGTGTACGTGCGGGGGCCGGGCGCCCAGGAGTGCATGGGCTGCTCGCGCAGCAGCTCGGCGCCGTCCGACGTCCGGTGGAACGCGACCTCGAGCTCCGGGTTCGCCGCGTCCGACGGCACCGTGACGACCACGGTGAGCTCGCCGACGACGACCGTCGCCCTGGACTCGTCCGTCGTCACGACCGGGGTGGGCGTGCCGGGCGGCGGCGCCTCGAGCGCACCGTGGTCCGCGTCGTCGATCCGGTAGCGCGCGGCGCGCACGCGCACGGAGTCGCGGCCCCAGGCGTCGATGCGGACGACCTCGTGCCGGTGGTGGGCGACGAGGCCACCCGGGACGTTCTCGAAGAGTGCCACTGCTGTCCTTCGTGCTGGGAGGGTTCAGTCCTTGACCGCGCCGGTCGTGATGCCCGCGGCGACGTAGCGCTGGGCGACGACGAGGAGCACGGTCGCGGGGACGGACGCGACGACGGCGGTCGCCATGATCGCGTTCCAGTCCTTGGAGTAGTTGGAGATGTACTGGTAGATGCCGAGCGTGAAGGGCTGTGGTCCGCCGCTCGACGTGAGGATCACGGCGAACAGGAAGTCCGACCACGCGAAGAGGAACGCGAACAGCGAGACCGTGACGATCGCGTTGCGCGACAGCGGGACGACGATCTGCCAGAACGTCCGCAGCGGCCCCGCGCCGTCCATGACGGCCGCCTGCAGGAGCTCGCCGGGGATGCCCTGCATGAACGCGCGCAGCACGATCACGGCGAACGGCACCGCGAGGGTCGAGTCGGCGAGGATCAGACCCGGCAGGGTGTTGAGCAGGCCGAGCTGCGCGTAGAGCGCGTAGAAGCCGGTCGCCATGACGATGCCGGGGATCATCTGCCCCACGAGCAGCGCGAACGTCACACCCCCGCTGCGCGGGGGCGAGAGCTTCGCGAGCGCGTACGCGCCCGGCATCGCGACCAGGAGCGTGAGGGCGACCGCCCCGAGCGCCACGACGAGCGACGTCCCGAGGAAGGGAAGCTGGTCGCCCAGCGCTCGGGCGTACCCCTCCAGCGTGACCGACGCCGGGACGAGCCGGACGGGACCGGCGAGCAGCTCGGCACGCGGTGTCAGGGAGACGACGACCATCCAGTACAGCGGGAAGAGCATCACCGCGCAGAGCAGGAGACCGACGACGGTGCGGGGCCAACGGGTGCCGTGGTTCACGACTCCTCCTCGGTGCGCTGCGCGCGGATGTGCCAGAGCCCGAACACGAGCGCGAGGGCGATGAGGAGGTTCCCCGCCGCGGCGCCGAGGCCGAACTCGAGCTGGGGGCCGAACGAGAGCTGGTAGGACCACGTCGCGAGCGTCTGCGAGGAGTTCGCCGGCCCACCTTGCGTCGTGATCCAGATGACGTCGAAGACCTTGAGCGTGTAGACGAGGCCCAGGAGCAGGACGACCGTCGTCACGGGCCGCAGGAGCGGGAACGTGATGCTCCGGAACGTGCGCCAGCGACCGGCGCCGTCGAGCGCCGCGGCCTCGTGCAGGGACGCGGGCACGGCCTGCAGACCGCCGTAGAGGATCACCATGTTGAACGGGACCCCGATCCAGATGTTCACGACGATCACCGCGAGGAGCGAGTAGCGGGGGTCGACGGTCCACCCGACCGGGTCGACCCCGACGAGCCCGAGCGCCGCGTTGACGATCCCGTTGTCCTTGTCGAGCATCCACCGCCACACCGACCCCGAGACGATGAGGGGAAGGAGCCACGGGAGGAGGAAGAGCGAGCGCAGGAGCGCGGACAGCGGGAAGTGCCGCGAGAAGAACTCGGCGAGCGCGAGCCCGATGCCGTACTGGAAGACGAGCGAGGCCACGGTGAACACGGCCGTGTTCGCGACCGTGGGCCAGAAGAGCGGGTCCGCGACGACGGCCGCGTAGTTGTCGAACCCGACGAACGGCGCCTCGCCCGTGACGAACGAGCGGACCGTGTACTCCTGGAACCCCATCGCGACGTTGCGCACGATGGGCACGGCGTAGAACAGGACGAGGTAGGCGACGACGGGGGCGAGGAACGCCCAGGCGGTCCAGCCCGCCCGGGCGGCACCCGGTCGGCGTGTCGCCGGGGTGCGGCCCCGCCCGCGGGCCGACCCGACGTCGTCGGACCGGCCCGCGGAGGGCTCGGCGTCGCGCACCACGTGGGGCGCTGCGGTCATGGTGGGGCTTCCTTCGGTCAGTCCGTCGATCGGTCCGTCGGCCGTCAGCCGGCGTCGACCGCCGCCTGGGCGTCGGTGAGCGCCTGCTCCGGCGTCTTCGTCCCGCTGAGCGCCTCCTGGACCGCGGTCCAGAGCTTCTCGGAGACCCTCGGGTAGTCGGTGCCGAGGTCGGCGGTCCGGCCACGGGCCGAGCCGACGGCGTCGATGAACGCCGCGAGGTTGGGCGTCTGCTCGATCTGCTGGCTCTCGAGGTCAGGGTCGTCGACGGGCAGGACGTAGCTGAGCCCCTTGGCCCACTCGAGCGAGTTCTGCGGCTCGGTGATGCAGGCGACGAGCTCGGCGGACGTCGCCTGCCGCTCGGCGTCGGCGACGGGCACCGTGAGGAACTCCCCGCCGAGCGGCGCCGGCGCGGTCCCGCCGTCGACGCCCGGGATGGGGACGATCCCGTACTCGACGTCACCGGCGTCGAGCAGCGGCAGCTGCCACGACCCGTTGACCTGGAACGCGAGGTCGCCGGCGAGGAAGAGGTCGTTCGCGTCGGCCTGCGTCGAGTTGAGCACCGAGGCGGACGCCGCCCCGCTCGTCACGAAGTCCGTCCAGAGCGTGAGCGCCTCGACCGCCTCCGGGGAGTCCAGGTCGTCGAGCTCGGCTCCCGCACCCCAGAAGAACGGCAGGAACTGGAACGTCCCCTCCTCCGTTCCGACCGCGCTGAAGGCGATGCCCTGGTGCCCCGCCGCCTGTGCCGCGGCGACCACGTCGCGCAGCTCTGCCCACGTCGTCGGTTCCGGCATGCCCGTCTCGGTGAGGATCGCGGCGTTGTAGTACAGCGCGAGCGTGTTCGAGCCGAGCGGGACGCCGTACGCGGTGCCGTCGAGCTGCCCGGCGGCGAGCGCGTTGGGCAGGATCGCGCTCGTGTCGAGGCCGAGCTCGTCGGTCGAGGCGAGGAGCCCGGTCTCGGCGATCGAAGCGACGAGCGGGTTGTCGATGACGGCGAGATCGGGTGCGTTCTTGGCCTGAGCGGCGAGCAGGAGCTTGCTCGTGAGCGCGCTGGTGTCCATCCCCTCGCGCGTGATCTCGACGCCGGCCTCCGCCGCGCACGTGTCGAGCAGCGTCGCCCAGGCGGACGTCTCGTCGAACTGCGGGTACGGGTCCCACAGGGTGAAGGAGCCGCCCTCGGCGTCACCCGTGCCGGAGCCGTCCGCGGGGTCCTGCGACGACGCGCAGCCGGTGAGGGCGAGCGCACCCGCCGCCGCGGTCGCGACCACCCCCGCGAGACGGTGGCGGTGCTGAACGGTGTGAACCATCGGTCTTCCTCTCTGAATCCAGTGGTCGTGCTTGGCGGTCGTCCCGGCGCCTGCCGGTCCGACGATCGTCGAACCGGTTCGATTCGACGCCACAAAAAAGAAGCTCAGGGCACCGCGGCGCTGCTCCCCCGGTCCACCAGGACCGGCTCGAGCAGCTCCCGGCGCGGCGGCAGGTCCGGGTCCTCGATGCGCTCGGCGAGCATCTGGACCGCACGCTCGGCGATCTCGCTCGCCGACGTCTCGATCGCCGTGAAGGGCAGCGAGAACATCCGGCCGAACCGGTCGGGGTACAGGGTCACGACGCTCAGGTCCTCCGGCACGCGGATCCCCCGCTCGCGGAAGAGCAGCGGCAGGTCGACGAGCGCGCCGTCGTTGTGGACGAGCAACGCCGTCGCGGCACCGCGGCGGTCGAGGACCTCGCCGATCCGGCGCGCACGCTCCGCCGGCTCCGTCGCCCCCTCGACCTCGCGCACGACGATCCCGCGCGCCGCCGCCGTGGACCGCACGGCCTCCCGCACGCGCCAGGCGTACCCGAGGTCCTGGTCGAAGACCTCGCGCGGGAGCGTGAGGAAGACGATCTCCCGGTGCCCCTCGCCGTGCAGGCGCTCGACGAGGCTGCGCCCCGCGCCCGCGAAGTCGAGGTCCACGCGGTCGAGCGCCACGTCACCGTCGGGCAGACCGAGCAGGACGGCGGGCTGGCGCGCCTCGAGCAGGCTCGGGATGCGCGCGTCGTGGCGCTGGACGTCGAGCACGAGGAGCCCGTCCACGAGGCCCGAGCTCGTCAGGCGCGCGATGCCCGCGTCGCCCTCCTGGCGCGTGACCAGCAGGACGTCGTAGCCGCGGCTGCGCGCGTTCTCGGAGACCGAGAGCACGTAGCCCAGCGTCGCCGGGGCGAACTCCTCGGGCGTGAACGGGACGACGAGACCCATGATCGACGTACGGGCCGTCGCGAGAGCGCGGGCACCGGCGTTCGCCGTGAACCCGAGGTCGCGGATGGCCTGCTGGATGCGCTCGCGCGTCTCGGTCTTGATGGGACGGTTGCCGGACAGCGCGTACGACACGGTGCTGCGGGAGACCCCCGCGTGCCGCGCCACGTCGCCGATCGTCACCATCGTCGCTGTTCCGTCCTCGTCGTCCAGGTCGACCCCTCTGTCGAACCGGTTCGACGGACTGTAGCACGCCGCCCCCCTCCCCTGACAAGCCCGCTGACACGTCCTCACCATGTCCTCACCGCCTCGACCACGAGGTTCCTCGCCGCCGAGCACGGGGTTGGTGCCGTCATCCGTCGAATGACGGCACCAACCCCGTGTTCGGCACGGAGCGGGGTCAGAGGCGGACTAGGTCGAAGGTCTCCCAGGGGCCGACCGCCGCGCGGTTCGCCACGAGCGGCTGGGCGCCCGCGCCGTCGGCGCACACGTAGCGCCCGTTGACCTCGGCGCGCAGCGCGACGGCCCCGCCGCCGAGGTCCTCGAGCCGGAATCGTTCCCACGCGCCCACGGCGGCGCGGTTCGCGACGAGCGGCTGCGCACCCGCGCCCTCGGCGCACACATAGCGGCCGTCGACGTCGGCGCGCAGCGCCACGACCCCGCCGCCCAGCTCCTCGAGCCGGAACCGTTCCCACGCGCCGACCGTCGGACCGGCAGCGACGAGCGTGCCGCCGTCGGTCTGGCGGGCCTGGACGTACTGCCCGTTCGCGCGGGCCCGGAGGGTGACGAGCCCGGTCACGGGACCCGGCCCGCCGCCGACCACGGGCGGCGTCGGGCGCACCGCCGTGAGCGCGATCTCGCCGCGCAGCAGCCGGCCGCCGTCGTTCGTGAGGCGCAGGTAGTAGTCCGGCGAGCACGCGGTGCCGTCCTCGTCGAGAGCGCGCATCCCCGACCCGGCCGGGACGTCGGCCGCCGTCGCAGCCGTCTTCGCGATCTGGTTGCCCTCGTTGTACTCGTCGAACATCGAGATGTACGCGCTCGCGACGCCCGCCCGGGCGTGGTTGTAGAACTGCCGCCACATGAAGTCGCCGTGCGCGCGCTGGCCCTCCTGCAGGTCGCCCGGCAGGACGCACGGCTGGTAGTCGATGCCGAGGCGCGTGCACTCGGCGAGGTCGGGCACGGTGGCGCGCTGGTAGAAGTCGTCCGCGCCCGCGACGTTCCCGATCCGGCCCACGAGCCACGGCGAGATCATGTCGAACGACCGGTACACGTCCGCGAAGCCCGGGCGGGAGTCGCCGGTGCCCTCGCGCCACCAGGTGGGGACGCCGCCCATGACGTAGCACCCCTGCGCCTGGAACCAGTCGACGACCTCCTGGCACTCCTGCGGCGTGAACGGACGCTGGGCGTCGTCGAACCCGAAGCCCCAGATCCCGACGACGGGCTTGCCGTTCTGCCGCGCGTACGCCGGCGAGGCGACGTGGGCGGACATCTTCGTCGTCCAGTCCTGCGTGATCTGGTTCCGCATCGCGTACCAGTCGCTCACGTCGTACATGACGTAGAACTTGACGCCCGCGCGCTCCGCGGCGGTGCGGGTGCGGCTCGCCATGACGTCGCGGGTCGGGCCCTCGCCGCCGAACGGGTTGAAGCGCTGGAGCGCGGCCGTGTGGATGCCGTTCTCGGCCATCCAGCGCAGGTGCGTGTCGACCGTCTGCTGGTCGTACGACGAGAAGAGGCGCGCGGGGCGGCCGTCGCCGAGCGCAGGGAACGCGGTCTGGTACGTCGTCGTGTACTCGCGGACGTCGGGCCACGACTTGATGACGGTGTTGGTGGTGGACGGCGTCTGGTCGGCCTGGCGGGCCCAGTGCCACCACGCGTCGATGGGGGCACCGTCGCCCCGGCACGCGAACCAGCCCTGGTAGCCGGCGGTGATCTTGCCGACGACGTCGCCGGGCGGGCTCACCGCGGCGGCCGCGCCCGGGAGCGCGGCCGTGGCAGTGCCGGCGGCGGAGGCGGAGGTGCCGACGGCGGCGGTCGCCGCGGCAGCGGCCGTCAGGCCGAGGAAGGAACGTCGGGTGAAGCTCATGTGCTCAAGTCCGTTTCTCTGGGGGCGCCGGCGCGACGTCGTCGTCGCGGTCCCGGCACGGTCGGTCACGTCTCGTGCAGAGCGTCGGTGAGCTACCCCCTCTCGTCGGGGACGGTCGTGAGCGGGACGGCTCGCGGGCGGTCTGTCGCGAAGGCCACCCGCACGCTCGTGCCCGAGCCGGCGGCGTCGAGCAACGACTCCATGACGTCGAGCACGTGCAGGGCGAGCCGGCCGCCCGCGCGCGGCTCGACGCCGTCGGGCGTGGCGACGAGGTCCGCGAGGCCGTACCCGCGCCCGGCCCCGTGGAAGCCCGCGCTCACCGGGAGCTCGCGCCAGGCGTCCCCGGCGGCCTCGCGGACGCGGACCGCGCCGTCGAACCCGTTCGGGTCGGGCACCTGGAGCGAGGCGAGCGTGCCGTGGACCTCGATCGGGGGCGCCTGGCTCGCCGGGGCGTCGAAGCTCATGACGAGCGTCGAGAGCGCACCCGAGGCGTGCGTGAGGACGCCCGTCACGTGCGTGTCCACGTCGACCGGGATCTCCTCGCCCGCGCGCGGCCCGGAGCCGATCGAGCGCGTCGTGCGCGCCCGGCTCGACGCGCCGACCACGGACGTCACCGGGCCGAGCAGGTGCACGAGCGCGGTGACGTAGTACGGGCCCATGTCGAGCAGCGGCCCGCCGCCGGGGCGGTAGTAGAAGTCGGGGTGCGGGTGCCAGCGCTCGTGGCCCGCCGTGACCATCGTCGCGGTCGCCGCGACCGGCGTCCCGAGCAGGCCGTCGTCGACCGCGCGGCGCGCGGTCTGGACCCCCGTGCTCAGCACGGTGTCCGGCGCGCACCCGACGCGCACGCCCGCGGCGTCGGCCGCGGCGAGGACCCGCGCGGCGGCGGCCCGGTCCGCGGCGAGCGGCTTCTCGCCGTACACGTCCTTGCCGGCTGCGACGGCCGCGAGCGCCACCTCCTCGTGCGCGCCGGGCGTGGTGAGGTTGAGGACGACGTCGACCTCGGGGTCGCGCACGAGCGCGTCGACCGTGAGGGCGCGCACGCCCTGCTCCGCCGCGACGGCCGCGGCGCGCTCCGGGTCGAGGTCCGCGACGGCGACGAGCCGCAGGCCGTCGAGCCGGGGCAGCGTCTCGAGGTACTGGCCGCTGATCGCGCCGCAGCCGACGATCCCCACGCCCGCCGGGCGACCGGTGGCTCCGGCCGTCGCCGCGAGGGTCGGTGCCTCGGCGGTCACAGCGCGTGCTCCTGCCGGCTCGCCCACAGCATCCCGCGCTCGACCATCGTGCGGACGGTCGGGTGCTCCAGGTCTTCGGGCCGGTGCCCGACGGTGCACACGAACACGCGGCCCGCGCCCCACCGTCGCGTCCAGACGGCGGGCGAGGTCGACGGGTCGTGCCAGGGGTCCTCGGGCCGGGCCTCGACGGTCGTCGTCGCGAGGACGTCGTCGTAGTCGTCGGTGAGGACCCAGTACTGCTCGGTGGTGATCTCGAAGTCGTCGAGCCCGGCGACGACGGGGTGGTGGGACTGCTCCGGGACGACGCGCACGGCGTGCGTGACGAAGCTGTCCGTCTCGTCGCCGCGCAGCGGCCCGAGCGGGGTGCCGGGGCCGGCGGTGCGGCGCGGGTGGTGGGCGAACTGCCCGCCGACGAGGTGCGCGTACTCGCTGCTCGCGCGGTAGGAGTCGACGATGCCGCCGTGCCAGCCCGCGAGGCCCGTGCCCGCCTCGACGGCGGCGACGAGCCCGGCGACCTGCTCGGGGCTGATCTCGCTCATGGTCACGCTCTGCACCACGAGGTCGACCTGCGCCATGGTGCGCGCGTCGGCGTACACGGCGGGCGACGGCTCGACGCGCACGACGTACCCCTGCGCGCTGAGAAAGGGGACGAACAGGTCGGTCGTCTCCTCGGGCCGGTGCCCGGACCAGCCGCCGCGGACGACGAGGGCGGTGGGCGGGGACGTGCGGTCGGTCATGGCGACGGCCTCCTGGGCGGTCTCGCGCGGGGCGCGGGCTGGCGGGTCGACGGGCGGTTCGGGTGGTGCGGTTCGGGTGGTTCGCGGGGGCTCGCGGTGCGGTCCGGGCGGGGCGGGGTCAGACGCGCTCGACGTCGAACCGCACGGCGTAGGAGACGGACTCGCCCGGCGCGAGGACGGGCAGGACGCCCGCCTCGCGCGCGGCGACGCGGCCGCCGATCGCGGGGGCGTTCATGGGTTCGAGCCCGAGGACGTTCTGTCCGGGGGCGAACATCTTCCACTGGTACAGCACGGGCAGGGTCGCGGTCGGGAACGAGACGGTCAGGCGCAGCCCCAGGTCGCGGTTCGTCACGACGGCCCGCCCGGTCCCGGGCACGAGGTCGTGCCGGTGCACGCGCTGGCGGTAGCCGTCGGCAGGCGCGGTGATCTCGCGCCAGGGGTCGCCGACGGCGTCCGGCCCGTCGGGCTCGACGTGCTGCGACGAGACGTCGAGCTCCGCGGCCTCGGAGACGAGCGGCCACCCGAGGTTCGCGTGGTAGAGCACGAGGTGCGGCTCGGGCCGCCACCCCTCGTTGGTCACGGTGTCCTCGACGGTGACCGACGTCGTCCCGAGGCCGGCGCGGACCCGGCGCCGGAGCACGAGGTGCTCCTCGTGGAGCGACGCCTGGCGCACGACGCCCTCGACCACGACCTCGTCCCCGACGACCGCCGCGCGCTCGACGCTCGCCGGGACCGCGGTGAGCCGGCCGTGCTGCGGGAACCGCCGCCCGTCGTCCACCGTGGGCGACCCGACGTGGTCGAGGCCGCACGTGACGAGCAGCCCGCCGCCGAACGTCGTGCCGAAGTCGTCCCCCTGGTAGAGCCCGGGCGCGGCGAGACCCGCGGGGGCCATCCACGCGAGCGGGACGCCGTGCACCGTGACCTGGCCGAGGTCGAGCGCGCGGTCGGGCAGCACGTCGAGCTCCAGCCCGCCGCCCGTCACGACGCGCACCCGGCGCGCCCCGCGGGCCGGGCCGTCGGCGTCGACGAGCTGCTCGACGCGCGCGACCTGGCCGAGCCACCCGGCGCGGCGCCGGACCTCGCCGGGGTCCGCCCCGTGGATCGTCCCGGGTTCGTCGCCCGCTGCCGTCATGTCCTGCGTCCTCTCCTGCGGGCCTCCTGCGGGCCCGCCCGTGGGCGGCGGGGTCCGGGTCGCCCCGGACCCCGCCGTCGTGCCGGTCGCGCGGGTGCGCGGCCGGGGTGCGTCAGCCGCAGCGCACGGCGGCGTACGGCGCCGTGAGGACGACGTCGCCGCCGCCCGCGGTGACGGTGACCTGCGCCGTGCCCGCCTCGACCGCTGTCGCCCGCGTCGCGAACGACTGGTAGGCGCTCTTCCCCGGTGCGACGTCGTCGACCGTGCGCTCCCCGAACGGCGTCGCGAGGCGCACCGTCACGGGCTCGTCGCCGCCGTTGCGGGCACGGACCGCGACGTACGCGCGGCCCGCGAGGCACCGCCCGGTCGCCTCGACCTCGACGTCCGACGTCGGGGCGACGACGAACGCGGCGGTGAGCGACGTGTCGCCCGCGACCTCGAACGCGTACCGCGCGTCCTGGGAGACCACGGCGCCGGAGGCGTCGCGCCAGCCGGCGAACGCCGACCCCTCGGCGGGCTCGGCGACCACGGCCACCGCGCTCCCCGTCTCGTACCGGCCCGGCTCCGCCTCGTTGCCCTCGACCCGCACGGCCCCGGCGGCGCCCTCCGCGGCGTCCGCCGCGACGCCCAGCGCCGACGTCGCCATGTGGATGGCGAGCGGGTTGACGATCGTCACCGGTCCGCGGCTCGTCGTGCCGTTGAACCGCATGAGGTTGACGACGCTCACCGCACTCGACGCGTCCGCGTCGACCGTGTGCCCGCCCGGGCCGAGGTTGTCGGTCCCGAGGTTGAAGGCCCGCACCGTGGCGCCGTCGCTCGCGACGATGCCGTCGCGCGTGCCGTACGCGAACGTGTTGAGCACCGTGAGGTCCTGCGACCCGGTCGCCCGCACGAGGACCTCGCGCTCGCGCGCGACCGGGTCGATGACCTGGCCGAACAGGTCGGCCCCCTCGACCCAGCCCGGCAGTCCGTACGCGAGGCGCGTGATGACGTTGCCGTTCGACAGCACGTTCTCGACCGTGCCGCCCGCGTTGGCGCCGACGTGCACGCCCTCGGAGAGGAAGAGCCCGACCGCGCGCCGCACGAGGAACCCGTCCGCCGCGGCGGTGAGGTCGATCGCGTTCCACGCGTTCGTCAGGCCGACGTTCACCACGTAGGCCCCCGGCGCGTCGCCGCGCACGGCGAACGGGTAGGACCGGACGCCGTCCGGGCCGGCCGGGTTGTTCTCCGGGTGGAAGACCCGCAGCCCGCGCAGGCCCGCGTCCTCGCCCGCGAGGGTGACGAACGCGGTCTCGCCGACCGACGGGTCGGGCTCGCCCGGCGCCGCCGGCGCCACGCCGCCCTCGTACGCGAGGAGCACGGTGCCGCCGCTCAGCTCGAGCGAGTCGCGGTTCGCGACGCCCGCAGAGCCGCGCAGCTCCACGCCCGCGGGCACCGTGAGGTGGCCGCGCACGGTGTACCAGCCCGCGGGCAGGTAGACGACGCCGCCGCCCGCGGCCGCGGTGTCGTCGAGCGCCGCCTGGATCGCCGCCGTCACGTCGACGTCGGAGAACCGGCCGGGCGTGCGGGGCACGTCGTACGGCGCCTTCGTGACGTCGACGAGCCGCTCGGTCGGACGCGGCGCGAGGACCGTCTCCGGTGTCGCGGGGACCCCGTCTGCCGGGCCGTCGAGCACGTGCACGGTGCCCTCCAGGGCGCCGTCCACGTCCGTGCCCGTGAGCTTGACGTAACCGCCCGACGTGTTGCGGACCGCAGCCTCGGAGCCCTCGAGGGTGCCACCCGCGAAGGCGGTGCCCCAGCGGTCGTCCGAGACCTCGACCTGGACGGCGACGTCCGTGCGGCGCACCTCGGTGTCGAGGAACGACCCGGTGAAGCTCGCGCGCTGACCCTTGACGATGCGGATGCCGACCTCGTAGTCCGCGACCGAGATCCCGGAGAACTCGTCCCACTCCAGGTCGCCGAGCACCAGGCCCGTGCCGTGCTCGCGCGTCCACGCGTCGAGGACCGCACGCTCCGGCGCGTCGTACGCGGCGCCCGCACCTGCCCAGACGCCGTTGTCGAACGTGACGTCCTGCCACGTTCCGACGTCCGCGCCGTTGTACGCGACCACGCCCTCGAACAGGGCGGTCCCGACGACGTCGCGCACGTTCGCGATCTCGTGCACCTGCGAGCCCGGGCCGCCCTCGCCGCGGTCGTGCGCCATCGTGGAGATCCCGATGCCGCGGTACGAGTTGAGCATCGTCACGTGCTCGACGCTGCTCATCATGTAGTTCTGCTCGCCCTGCCACGCGCGGCCCGGGAGCTCGACCGTGAAACCGTAGGGCACCGGGTCCGCCGCGTCCTGGCCGGGGTAGTACGTCGTCACGCCGACGACGCCCGCGTTGCCGCCCACGCGGAACAGGCTCGGGCCGTCGTCGCCCGACGGCAGGTCCGCGACGACGACCGTCCCGTCCAGCGGGTCGGCGTCCGGCGAGATCGCGCGGTCGGGGTGGTCGCCGCGCAGCGTGCAGTGCGGGAGCACCTCGAGCGTGCCCGTCACGCGGTACGTGCCCGCGGGGAGCCACACCGTGCCGCCCGTCGCGTCCTGGCACGCGTACAGCGCCGCCTGGATCGCCGCGGTCGAGTCCGCCTCGCCTGTGGGGTCGGCACCGAAGTCCGTGACCACCTGGTCCGCGACCACGACGTCCTCCGTCGGGAACACGGTCTCGACGAGGCGGGGGTCGACCGGGACGGCCGGGGCCCGCCGCACCTCGAGGTCGGTCAGCGCGAACGTCGCGCGCTGCGTCGCCCGCTCGTCGAGCGCGAGGCGCACGTAGCGTGCGTCGACGGGCTCGAACCGCGTGCGCACGCCCGTCGCGTCGATCGCGCCGGCGCTCGCGACCTCGTCGTAGGTCGTGCCGTCCGTCGACACCTCCACGCGGTAGACGTGCGCGTAGTCCGGCGTCCAGCGCACCAGCACCTCGTCGATCTCGGTGACGGCGCCCAGGTCGACCTGGACCCACTCGGCGTCGCCGTCGCGCGCGGAGGTCCACGCGGTGCCGCGGTCACCGTCCGTCGCCGCCGCGGCGGGGCCGCCCGAGCTCACGGTCACGGGCTTGCCGCGCGCGAGGTCGGTCGTGACCTGCGACCCGAGGAAGTCCTCGAGCGCGTCCTCCAGGGCGGTCGTCGCGGCGTCCACCGCGTCGCCGTTCGCGTCGGGGTCCTGCGCGACGGCGTCGGCCGCGTCGATCGCGGCGCGCAGCCCGGCGCGCGAGCCCGCCGGGTACTGGCCGTCGCGCTCGCCCTCGCGGGCGGCGGCGTACGTGACGTCGGCCCGCTCGACGAGGCGCCGCAGCGCGATCGCGGGGTCCACCTCCCGCGGGACGACGGTCACCGCGAGCGAGTCGATCCGCACGTCCTGCGGCGACCCCTCGACGGAGAGCCGGAAGTCGGAGCCGTTGGAGCGGTTGGTGAGGACCGCGTCGTCGAGCAGCCACGAGCGCGACACCCACGAGCCGTCGGTGCCGAGCGCGAGGCGCGGCGACGGCTTGAACATGTGCGGGATCGTGTCGCCCGGCGAGTCGTACTGGAGGAACATGTCGCCGCCGCCCTGCTGCACGGTCGCGTCGACGAGCACGCGGTCGCGCGTGTCGAGCGCGTACGCGTCCGAGACGTTGGCGTAGACGAAGTTCGTGCCCTGGGCCCGGCCGGTCTGCCAGTACCCACGGCCGTCCGCCGTCCCGGTGACGAGGCCCGCCGTCGCGTCGCCCGCGCGCACGGCGATCCCGCGCTCGGCGACGGTCGGGCCGAGGTCCACGCTCGTGCCCTGCGCGACGACGCGTACGGACGCGACGGAGAGCTCGCCGTCGGCCGCGGCGAGCGACACCTCGGGGTCGCCGCCCGCCTGCGTGCCCGGTTCCAGCGCCCCGGCGGGGAGCGCGACGACGGTCGACGTCCAGCCGTCGCCGTCGGCGTCCGCCTCCGGCGCGCCCGCGCCCGAGCCCGCACCGAGCACCGAGCCGTCGGCCGCGGTCGCGACCACCTGCTCGCCCGCGCGGTGGTCCACCACGAGGTACCCGGGCACGTCGGCGAGGCGCCCGACGTACGCGTCCGCGACGTCGAGCGCGATCCGCTCGGCGCCGGCCGCGGCGTCGGTGCGCCAGAAGGCGCGACCGCCCTCCTCGCCCGTCGCCTGCGCACCGGTCGTCGGGGCGGTCGCGACCGCGATCCCGTGCGTGCGCGGGGTCGTCGACAGGTCGGCGCCCACCCCGACCGGGTAGCGGTCGACGTCGACCACCGGGCTCGCGACGGCGGGGGCCACGAGCCCCGTCACCGCCATGACGAGGGCCGCGCCGGTGGCGACGACCCGTCCTGCTCCAGCATGCATGCTCATCCTCAACACCCTTGTTCTCGGACTGACTGACGCGTGCGTGCTCAGGGGGTCAGGCGCTCACCCCCTCGGCCGGCGCCTCGGCCGCGGGGTCGAGCGCGTCGCCCGTGCGCCAGTCGTGGCGCGGGACGAACCCGAACAGCTCGCGCACCGCGGTCGTGTCGATGACGGACGCGAACCCGTCGAGGGGCCGCGTCACGCGGGAGCCCGGGTGGAAGCGCTCGAGGAGCTCGGCCGTCGGGACGTCGCTCGTCGTGTCGGGCGCGGCGACGTTGACCACGTGGTGGCCCGTGACGCCCGACGCGAGGATCGCGCGCACCACGTCGACCGCGTCGCGCGTGTCGAGCCACGTCCACAGCTCCTGCCGGATCGCGCCCGGGTCGCGGTGCGCGAGGTCGACCCACTCGCGCAGCCGGTCGCCCGACCCGACGAACGGCATGCGCAGCATCGTCGTCGGCAGGCCGTAGCGCCGCGTGACGTACTCCCCCACCTGCTCGGACAGGAGCTTCGACAGCGCGTACGCGTCCACCGCGACCGACTCCTGCGCCTCGTCGACCGGGACGTACGCGGGCGAGAGGTGCCGCCCCGCCCACGGGTAGCCGTACGCGGAGAACGACGACGCCGCGACGGCGACGCGCACGCCCGCCCGGCCCGCGCCGTCGAGCACGCAGAACGCGCCCTGCACGTTCTGGGCGACCGTCTCGTCGTCGGGCACCTGGCCCGGCGACGCGATCGCCGCGAGGTGCACGACGCCGTCGACCGCGGGCGCGTCCGGACCCTGCCCCGCGCGGAGCACGGCGTCGACGAAGGCCGCGTCGCGCGTGTCGCCGACCAGGCTCGCGACGGCCGCCGGCGCGTCGAACGGCGCGCGGTCGGTGGCGACGACGCGGTAGCCAGCGGCGGCGAGGCGCGGGACGGCGACCCGCCCGATGACCCCGGCGGCCCCCGTGACGAGGAGCGTGGCCCCGGGCAGGAGGGCGGGCCCGGTGGGCGCGTCGGTGGACGTGGTGGAGTTCATGGCGTGGTTCCGATCTGTGCGGTGGTGCGTGCTGCGCGGTCGGGGCCGAGAGGCCCCCGGGGTCACCCCTTCACGGCACCCACCAGGCCGTTGACGAAGTACCGCTGCGTCGCGAGGAAGAGGATGATCACCGGGATCACGACGATCAGCGCGCCCGCCATGAGCTGGTTGTACTGGACGACGTTCGACGACTGGAGCTGCTGGAGCGCGATGGGGAGCGTGAACGTCGACGGGTCGTTCAGCGACACCCGCGACAGCAGGTACTCGTTCCACGTGGGGATCGCGGTGAGCAGCGCGATGGTGATGATCGCGGGCCGCGCGAGCGGCACGTAGACGCGTGCGAAGATGCGCAGCTCGCCCGCGCCGTCGACCCGCGCGGCGTCCCGCAGCTCCCCGGGAACGGACTGGAACGCGTTGGTGAGGAGCAGGATCGACAGGGGCGCGGTGCCGTTGACGAACGGCAGGATGAGGCCGAGGTGCGTGCCGAGGATCCCGAGCTGGTTCTCGAGCAGCACGATCGGCAGGAGCGTCACGACGCCCGGCACGAACAGCAGCACGAGGAACAGGCGGAAGAACGCCTGCCGCCCGGGGAAGCGCAGCACCGCGAACGCGTACGACGCGGCCGAGTACACGACGACGACGCCGAGCGTCGTCAGGCCCGTCACCTTGACGCTGTTGAGGAAGTAGTCGAAGAAGTGCAGCCGGCTCCACGTGTCGACCAGGGTCGACAGCGTCGGCTCGGCGGGGATGAGATTGCCCCCGCCCATGACGATCTCCTGCTGCGTCTTGAACGCGGCCGAGACCATCCACAGGAACGGGTACAGGCTCACGACGGCGTACCCGACGAGGAGCACGCCCACCACGACGCGCGCGACCACCACCTTGGCGGGGGTGCCGCGACGGCGCGGGGTGAGGGCGGGCACGTCGGGGAGCTGCGTGCGGTCGGCGACGGTGGTCATCACTTCTCCCTCGTGACGCGCTGGTTGACGATCGCGACGGCGAGCGCGGCGAAGAACAGGAGCCAGCCGAGCGCGCTCGCGAGGCCGAGGGTCGGGGCGAGCTGCTGCTGGAACGCGAGGTCGTAGGTCTCGAGGCCGAGCACGTTCGTACGACCGGCCGGGCCGCCGTTCGTCATGATGAGGAAGATCTGGAAGCCCTGGAGCGCGTCGCGCACGTTGAGCAGCATGATGACGGCGGTCGTGCCCTTGAGGAGCGGCAGCACCACGGAGAAGTTGGTGCGCCACCACCCGGCGCCGTCGAGCTGGGCCGCCTCGAGGACGGACGAGTCGATCGACTGGAGGCCCGTCAGGTAGAGGAGCATCGCGACCGGGACCCCGGACCAGACCATGATGACGATGAGCGTCGGCAGCGCCGTGGACGGGTTGCCGAGCCAGCCCTGCGGCTGCGCGAGGCTGCCGAGGCCGAGCGCGCGCAGCAGGAGGTTGATCGCGCCGTTGGGCTCCAGCACGTACTGCCAGGCCATGTAGACCGCGATGCCCGCCGTGACGTACGGGACGAAGTAGACGGAGCGCAGGACGCCGGCGAACCGGCGCGCCTGGTTGAGCACGATCGCGAGCGGGAACGCGACCGCGAGGATGAGGATCGGCACGGCGATCATCACGACGAGCGTGTTGAGCGCGGCACGGTGCACGACCGGGGCGTAGATCGGGCTCGCCCACAGCAGGTCGGCGTAGTTCTTCAGCCCGACCCACTCCCACGTGGGCGTGAGGCCGTTCCAGCGCACGAACGAGAGCTGGGCGCCGAAGAAGAGCGTGTACACGCCCATGACGAGGAACAGCAGGAGCGCGGGAGCGATGAAGACGTAGCCCCACGCCACCTCCTTGCCGCGGTAGCGCATCTTCTGCCGGCCGCGGCGCCGGCCGCCGCCGACGCTCCCGTGGGCGGGAGCGTCGGCGGCGATCGTCGCGGGGGTGGTCACTTCGACTGCGACCAGAACGTGTCGATGAGCGTCGCCACGGTCGTCGAGACGGCTGCGACGTCCTGCGTCGCGAGCGGTGTCAGCTCCATGACGGCGTCGCCCACCTGGGCCGCGTCGTACGCCGCGGGGCGGTACGACGTGTCACCGGGGTTGTAGGCGTTCTCGCCCTCGCCGAACGCGCCGATCATCGCGCCGAGGACCGGGCCGACCGTCGAGGACGGGTCGTCGCCGAGGTCGACCGGCGGGACGTCGAGGGCGTCCTTCGCGAACGTGGCCGCCACGTCCTGCTCGGACAGGTACTTGATCCACTGGAGCGCGCCGTCCTTGTTGCCCGTGGTCGCGGAGACCGACAGGCCGGTGAGGCCGAACGGGGCGAGCTGGAGGTCGTCGATCGCACCGCCCTCGGGGGCCGGGACCGGGAAGGTCACGATGTTCTCGGCGTCCATCCCGTTCTGCGCGAGGAAGGCGAGGGTGAACGTGCCGCCGATGTCGAACGTCGACTTGCCCTGCGCGAACGCGATGTCCGCGTCGTCGATCGTCAGCGACTGCGTGCCCGGCATCCAGTACGGCTGGATCTGGTTGTAGGTCTCCAGCACCTTGACGCCGTTGGGCGACGCGAAGTTCTTGGCCGGGTCCTGGCCGAACAGGGCGCCGAAGTCGTCCTTGCCGAGCTGGCCGTAGGCCATCGGCTGCATGAGCCACTCGAGGCCCGTCGTGGAGGACTGGAAGCCGATGCTCACGCCGCCGTCGTCGGGGTTCGTCTGCTTGACGGCGTCGAGCGCCGCGACGAACTCCTCCCAGGTCTTCGGGGCCTCGGTGACCCCCGCCGCCTCGAGGCGCTCCTTGTTGGCGTAGACGATGCCGAACGTCCCGATCGTGAAGGGCACGGAGAACCGCTGGCCCTCCTCGATCCCGGCGGTCTTGGAGCCCTCGGCGAGCGACTGCTCGTAGTACGCCGGGGTGACGGTCCCGTCCTCCGCGACGGCGGGCAGGAAGCGCGAGCTCCAGTCGTCGTCGACGTCGTCGGACAGGTCCTCGAGCAGCCCGGCGCCCCCGAACGTGAAGTCGTCGCCGTGCGTGTGGACCTCCATGACGTCGGGCAGGTCGCCCGTCTGCGCGGCCGCCTGCACCTTGGTGATGAACGCGTCGTCGGGGGTGTACGCCTGCACGTCGACCGAGATCCCGGTCTCCTCCTCGAACGTCTTCGCGGCGTTCTGGAGGGGCTCGACGTGGGACTGCTTGAAGGTCCACATGGTCAGGCTGTCAGGGTCGCCCTCGCCGGAGCCGCCGCCGTTGCCGCCGCCACCGGCCGGCCCGCTGCACGCGGCGAGCGCGCCGGCGAGCAGGGCGGAGGTGGCGATGGTCGCGGTGATGCGGGCGGGGAACGGACGACGTCGGTGTCGGTTCACGGGAAGCCTCTCGGTCCACGGGCGACGCCGGGGCAGCGTCGCGGTTCCGGAAACATAAATCAATTCGATGTACAGTGTCAACGACGGCGACCGGACACCCCGTTGTCCCGGCCCCGTCCACCGTCGCGCGGACCGTCCCGCGCACTCCCGAACCCGCGGAACGAGGTCACCGATGACAGCAGCGCAGCAGCCCGGCACGGACGGCACCGGAGCCGACCTTCCCGAGGTCGGGACCGAGGTCGTCCGCGAGGTCCTGGCCCCCGCGCCGTGGACTCCCGAGCACTCGGGCGCCGGCGACGAGGGCCTGCGGATCACCGCGGTGCGCACGTTCCTCACGGGCCCGCAGGGCTGCCCGTACGTCGTGGTGCGGGTCGAGACCAACCAGCCCGGCCTCTACGGGCTCGGCGACGGCAGCGACCCGCAGCGCCCCCTCGCGACGCGCACCGTGGTCGACGAGTACCTCGGCCCGATGCTCGTGGGTCGCGACCCCTCGGACATCGAGGACCTCCACCGCCTGCTGCTCAACAGCGGCTACTGGCGCGGCGGCTCGATCGAGCACAACGCGCTCGCCGCGGTCGACGTCGCGCTCTGGGACCTCAAGGGCAAGGTCGCCGGGCTCCCCGTCCACCAGCTCCTCGGCGGCAAGGCCCGCGCGTACGCCGACGCGTACACGCACGTCGACGGCGCCGACGCCGCCGAGGTCGCCGAGAAGGTCCTCGCCGCCGTCGAGCGCGGCTACCGGCACGTGCGCGTCCAGGTCGCCGTCCCCGGCCGCGACACCTACGGCACCGCACCCCGCGACGAGGCCGAGGCCGCGCGGCGTCGGGCACGCACCGACCGCTGGGACACGCTCGCCTACCTGCGCCACGTGCCCGGCATCCTCGCCGACGTGCGCGACCGCGTCGGTCCCGACGTCGAGCTGCTCCACGACGCCCACGAGCGCATGACCCCCGCCGAGGCGCGGCAGTTCGTGCGCGCCGTCGAGGACGCCCACCTGTTCTTCCTCGAGGACGCGCTCGCGCCCGAGGACGCCGCCCACTTCCCCGAGCTGCGCGCCGCCGGCACCACGCCCCTCGCCGTCGGCGAGCTCTACCACGACCCCCGCGCCTACCTCCCGCTGGTCGCGGGCCGGTCGATCGACTTCGCGCGCATCCGCATCCCCACGCTCGGCGGGCTCACGCCCACGCGCAAGCTCGTCGCCGTGTGCGAGATGTTCGGGGTGCGCACCGCGCCGCACGGGCCGGGCGACGTCACGCCCGTCGGGATGGCGGCCAACATGGCGCTCAACATCTCCTCCCCCGCGTTCGGCGTCCAGGAGGCGGCGACCTTCCGCGACGCCACGCTCGAGGTATTCCCCGGCGCACCCGTCCCGACCGACGGCCACCTGCTCGCGCCCGAGGCCCCCGGCCTCGGCGTCGACTTCGACGAGGCCGCGGCGCGGAAGTACCCCGTCGGCGCCCCGCTCGAGCACGACCGCTGGGCGCTCCTGCGTGCCACCGACGGCAGCGCCCACCGCGCCTGACGCGGCGGCGGCCACGATGGCTCTGACCTGCGGAGCCGCGCGCCACATCCGGATCCGGTGTTTTGTTTTCCGGGGTTGCGCAATATCGGCGGTGCCCCTACCTTGAGCACCACTGTCCGATGTTCGACGACGAATGTTGAGGGGAAACAGTGATGCGCAAGGGAACGAAGGGGGCCTCGGCGCTCCTTGCGGTGGCGGTCTCGGTGGGGCTGATGGTCTCGACGGCGGCCCCCGCGTCCGCCGGACTGGCGTCACGGCTGTGCAGCACAGGTGGCGAGGTCTTCGGGGCGTCGAACTCGTCGACCGTGCAGTCCGCAGCGAGCGGCAACTGCGGCACGGTCGGCGTCCGGGGCTACTACGCCCACATGGGCGGCGCGTCGTGGACGACCTGGACCTACAAGAGCGGATCCAACGCGATCGCCAAGCGGACCGGCACGAACTTCACCCAGGCCCAGCACAGCGGTGCCGGTACCGGCGTGTTCACGACCAACGTGTGATGGCACGCTCGTCCCGTCGCGCCGGCGCGCTCCTGGGAGCGCTGCTGGTGTCAGGTTGCGGCGGCACCGGCTCCGACGACATCCCGCACTTCGACGCGATCAACGCCGACGAGGACCTCTCCTCGGCTGGTCCGGAGCAGCGCGAGGCGCTGATGGACGGCGAGGTGTCCCAGGACGAGTACACGGCGGGGTTCGAGAGATTTCGGGCGTGTCTGCGCGCTGAGGGTTACGAGCTGCGGGACGTCGAGCTCGTCGGGGTGGTGTGGCAGGGCGGGATCCCGGCCGAGGCGGTCGACTCCGGCGTCGAGAAGACCTGCTACGACCGTGACCTCAGGTTCGTCGACGTCGTCTGGCAGACCTCGAACCAGGAGGAGACGTCGCTGCTGGACGCCCTGAGGTACTGCCTGCAGGAGCGTGGGCTGGGCGTCCCGTCGACGCTCGCGGAGGCGCAGCGCGCCGTGACCGGTGCCGGGCTGGACGAGGCGGCGTGCGTCGCGGAGTACGACGCCCTGTGAGGAGCGACCGGTCCCGTGGCTGGGTGCGCTTGGCGCCGTTGGTGGCGCTGTGGGCCGTGCCCGTGGTCGCGGTCGCCGTGGCGTTCCCGCTCGTCGACGCCGCGGAGGAGCGGAGCGTCGCGGTGCCGGCGCCGACGGTCGTCGAGGTCGGCGCCCGTTCCGACGACGGACGGACCGCGGTCGAGGTCGCGACGGTGCGCGCCGTGGCTCCCGAGGTCCGCGCTCCCGCGGGGGGAGTCGTCACCGCGCTCACCGAGGCGGGTCCCGTCGAGGCCGGGCAGGCGCTGTTCGCCGTCGACGGCGTCGACGTGCTCGCGTACCGCGGCAGCCCTCTGTGGCGCGACCTGCGCCTGGGTGACCGCGGGACGGACGTGCGCGCGCTCGGGGACTACCTCGTGTCGCTCGGGTACCTGGACGCGGTCGGCGTCGACGACCGCTTCGGCCCGGCGACGCGCGAGGCGGTCCGGGCGCTCCAGGAGCGCCTCGGGGTTCCCCGGGACGGGGAGTTCCGCCTCTCGTACGTCGTGCGGGTCGACGACTCGGTGCCGGCGGTCACCGGTCCGCTCGTCGGCCTGGGGGACCGGGTCGAGGCGGGCGACGCGGTGCTGGAGGGCTCGCAGCCCGTGGAAGCGCTGACCGTGGCCTCGATCGCCGAGGGCGGCGGTCTCGGCCGGCTCGCTCGGGAGCCGGTCGTGCTGCGCCTGGGCGAGGTCGAGGTACCGATGTCGAGCGCGTCGCCCCAGGGCGCCGAGCTGGACGGCGTCGTGGCGGCGCTCGAGGAGGCCGCGGCCGCGGGCACGCTCGAGCGGATCGCCGACGAGTCGACGTCGACGGTGCGCTACCGGGGGGCGATCCTCGCGCTCCAGGACCCGGCGGAGCGCGGCGCCGTCCCCTCGACGGCCGTGCGCGTGGACCACGACGGCGCGACGTGCGTCCTGTTGAGCGACGGCTCCACGGCCGCGGCGCAGCCCCGCCGGCTCGAGGTCGCGGAACCCGGGAACGAGCTCGCCACGGTGCTCGTCGACGCCGACCTCGTCGGCTCCCGCGTGCTGCGCGACGCGACGCAGGCCACCGGTACGTCAGGGTGCGGGTAGCGGCGTGCGCGTGGACGTGATCGACGCCGCCATCGCGTTCGGGCCCGTCCCGGTGTTCTCCGGGCTGACCGCGACGTTCGAGCCCGCGCGCGTCACCGCGCTCGTCGGACCTTCGGGGAGCGGCAAGTCGTCGCTGCTCGCCGCTGTCGCGGGGTACCAACGACTCGCGACGGGCCGCATCGAGCTCCACGGACCCGACGGGTCGGCCAGGCCGCCCTCGCCCGGCGTCGTCGCCTGGGTACCCCAGGGCTCCAACGCGCTGGGGCGCCGCTCGGTCCTCGACAACGTCCTCGTCGCGCCGCTCGCGGCGGGCCGCCCCCGACGAGAGGCCCGGGAGACCGCGCGCGCCGCGCTCGACCAGGTCGGGCTCGCGGACCGGGAGGGCGACCAGGCCCGGCGCCTGTCCGGCGGCGAGCTCCAACGGGTCGCGCTCGCGCGCGCCCTCGCGTCGGGCAAGGAGCTCATCCTCGCCGACGAGCCGTCGGCGAACCTCGACGCCGCCAACACCGAGCTCGTGGCCCGGATCCTCGCCGCACTCGTGTCGCACGCGACGATCGTCGTCGCGACCCACGACCCCACGCTCGTCGCCGCCGCCGACGCGACGGTCCCGCTGCGGCCCCAGGCGGTCGTCCGTGCGTGACGGCTGGCGCGTCGCCGACCTCGCGCGCGAGGCCCTGCGCAACACCGTCGGCCGCTCCGCCCGGCTGCTTCCCGTGGTCGCGCTGGCGGTCGTCCTCGGGTCGGGCACCGCGGCCTTCGTCGCGCTCGAGACCACGTCGCTCCAGGACGAGCTGGACGACCTCGCCGAGCGCGGACGCGGCGTCGTCAGCTACGTGCAGGCGAACCCCGACCAGCCCGCCCTCGTCTCACGCGCGTCGTGCGAGGCGCTCGCGGGAGCGCCGGGGGTCGAGGCCGCGGGAGCGGTCGTCCCGGGCGGCAGCGCGCTCGTCGTGCCCGTCGGGCCGGACGTCCCCGTGCAGCGTGCGTCGACCGCCCTCGTCCCCGGGCTCGCCGACGTCGACGCCCTCGTCGGCGCGGGCCTGCTCGACCGGACCGGGCCCGCGGACCAGCGCGTGCTCGTCGGCGACGAGGCGCTCGACTCCGCGCGGACCCCGGCCCTGCGCGAGGGGGTCGGGACGGGCCGTTCCCTGACGGTGCCCCTCCGGCCCGACGACGCCCAGGTCGAGCGCTGCGTCGTCGTGCTCGACCCCCTCGTGGCCCTCGACGACGTCGCCGCGACCCAGATCGCCTCGCTGCACGTGAGCGGCAACGCCGTGGTCGGCACCGAGGCGCTGCGGGCGACGAGCGACCCGGTGCAGGAGTTCCTCGACCGGCCGAGCCGCTTCCTGCCCGTGCTCCTGGGGCTCCTGGGCGCCGTCACCACCGCCGTCACGTACCGGCTGCGCGCGAGCGAGCTCGCCGTGTACCGGCTCTCCGGCACGTCCGCACGCTCGCTGCTCGTCCTCGTCGCGCTCGAGACCCTTCTCGTCGCGGGCGTCGCCGCGACGGCGACGACGCTGGCCGCCGTCGCGCTCCACGCCCGGTACCTCGATCCGACGACGCCCGTCCTGTGGGGCCTGGTCCTCGCCGGGACCTGGGCCGTCGTCACCCTCGCCGCGACCGCGGACCTCGCTGTCCGGCGCCCGACGGACCTCGCGAAGGACCGCTGACCTCGGTCGGCCGGACCTCGCCCTCAGCCGAGGAGGAGGGCCTGGGGCTGGGGCGAGAGGGTCTGGTCGAGCACGAGGCAGGCGGCGCCGACGGCACCGACGTCCTCGCCGAGGTGCGTGCTGACGACGCGGATGTCGTGCATCTTGTCGACGAACGGCGAGCTGGAGATCATCGGCTCGACCGTCGCGAAGAACCGCCGCGAGAGCAGCGGCCAGTTGGGTCCGCCGAACACGACGAGCTCGGAGTCGAGGAGGGCCGCGGCCGCGGCGACACCCGTGCCGACGCGCCGCGCCCAGCGGTCGATGATGACCTGCGCGCCGCGCTCCCCCGCCGCCGCGAGCTCGACGAGCCGGGCGAGCTGCTCCCCCTCGACGCTCGGGCCGCGGCCGGGGACGGCGTCGAGCACGCCGGCGGCGACCGCCTCGTTGACCAGGGCACGCGTGGTGCAGTTCGCGTCGAGGCCGCCGACCTCGCCGGCGTTGCCGGACGCGCCGCGCAGCACGACGTCGTCGACCACCACGCCCATGCCCGACCCGGCGCCGAGGTAGAAGAAGAGGAAGTTGCCCGAGTGCGTCGCCGCACCGGCCCACCGCTCGGCGACGGCGGCCGCGATGACGTCCTTGTCCATGAGGACGGGGAGCCCGGTCGCCTCGGCGAGGCGGTCGCGCAGCGGGACGCGCCCCCACCCCTCGAGGCGGGGCGGGTCGACGACGGACCCGCTCGCGAGGTCGATCGGCCCCGGCACGGCGATCCCGAGCCCGAGGATGCGGTCCCGGTCCGCGCCGGACGCGTCGATGACGGCGTCGATCGTCTCGGCCATCGCGGCGATGGTCGACTCCTGGTCGACCACCGCGGGCGTGGGGCGCCGGAGGCTGTGGACGACGCGCCCGGCGAGGTCAAGCACCACGTACGTGATCACCGCCGGGTCGAGGTGGACGCCGAGGGCGTACCGGCCGCCGGGCACGATCTGCAGCACCGTGCGCGGCTTGCCCGCGCGGCCGCTCTTCTTGCCCGCCTCGGCGACGAGGCCCGACTCGAGGAGCCGGCGGCAGATGTTCGACACGGTCTGCGCCGACAGGCCCGTCGCGCCGGCGAGCTCGACGCGGCTCAGCCCCTCGGGCGCGCGCCGGATCGCGTCGAGGATGACGGACTCGTTGAAGTCGCCCATCCGCGGCAGGTTGGTGCCGCGGCGCACCGCGGACTGCGCGCCCGCCTGGTCGATCGTCACGCCCTGCCTCCTTGCTCGCGCCCGGTCGACGACGACCGGGCCGGGCGCCCGCCCCGCCACATCTTCCCACCGGCGGGCATGGTCCGGCCCCTCACGCGACCTGTCGGGCGAGGAGGAGCGACCAGGGCGCGAGCGTGCGCTCGACCCGCAGGACGCCGTCGGCGGGGACGACCACGGACTCGCGCCGCGTCGCGCGGGCGGCGGCGTCGAGGAGCGCGGTCTCCTCGCGCGTCGGCGACGACGGCGCGCCCATCGCGCGCCACGCGGCGACCGGGTTGGCGTGCTCGGGGTCGAGGGTCTCGAGCTCGACGACGGCGCCGGGCGCGAGCCCCTCGACGACGAGCGCGACGTCGCGGGGCGAGCCCGCCGCCTCCGTCGCGTCGGCGACGGTGCGGTCGTCGAACGAGGCGGGGACCGAGCGCGTGACCTCGGCCGGGTAGTGGTGCACGAGCGCCGTGACGCGGCCGGTCGCGTCGTCGCGCGTCACGACGCCGTCGTCGGCGGTCGCGAGCAGGGTGTCGCCGAGCGCGTGCAGCATGCGGTAGGCGTGGAAGGTCGGCTTGGGCACGCCCTGGAGCGTGATCATGCCGAACCCGCCGTGGAACATCTCGTCGCCCGCGCCGCCCTCCTCGAAGACGTCGGTGAACGTCCAGTACGCGAGGGAGTCGACGGTGCCGATCGAGCGCAGCACCGACCGCGCGACGTAGACGGCGGCGGGCACGGTGTCGTGGGTGAAGTCGCGAGGGGAGGACGACGAGTTCCACTCGGTGAGGTGGATCTCGGCGTCGGGGAACGCGCTGGCGTCGACCAGGCGGCGCAGGAGAGCGAGGTCCTTCGGGGTCGCGTCGACCTCGCGCGTGAGGCGCGCGCCCTGGCCGTGCTCGTCGAGCGCCCAGTCGGTGGGGTACGGGTGCGTCGAGACGAAGTCGACGGGCAGGTGTTCACGCTCACAGAAGTCGAGGAACGCCTCGAGCCACACGGGCTTCCAGTCGACGGCGTCGAGGTCGGCGCCGAGCGTCGCCTCGTGCACCTGGAAGTCCTCGGCCTCCCCGTCGAAGCGGGCGTCGGGCACGAAGTTCGACGTCGCGGGACCGCCGACGCGCAGGCGCTCGTCGACGGCCTTCACGGCCCGGGCCGACGCGGCGTAGAGGGCGAGGTACTCGCTGCGCGTGCCGCGGAAGAAGCCGCGCAGGTTGGCCTCGTTCCAGACCTCGAAGTACCACGCGCGGACCTCGGCGAGGCCGTAGCGCGCGACCCAGTGCTCGACGAGCGAGCGCACGAGGAACGACCACCGGTCGAGGTCGACAGGAGGCGCGCCGTGCGCCCCCCACCAGAACACGGTCTCCGTCTCGCGGGCGAGCGCGCGGGGGCTGAAGCCGAGCTCGACGAACGGCCGCACCCCGGCGTCGAGCAGGGCGTCGAAGAGCGCGTCGACGTACTGGAAGTTCAGGACGGGCGTGCCGTCCTCGCGCTCGGTGTAGACGAACATGTCGTCGTGCAGGAGGCCGTGGAACCGCACGTACTCGAACCCGCACTCCGCGCGCACCTCGGCGAGGTGGCGCTGCCAGTCGGCGCGCAGCCCCTCGTTCGCGCGCCCGGCGCCGACGACCGTGCTCCAGAAGTGGGTCAGGGGTCGCCCCGTCTCCGTCGCGCTCGCGTGCAGGGTGATCGGCTCGGCCACTCGTCCTCCTCGTCGGGTGCGCGCGACGTGCCGACGCACGGGCGCTCGACGCGCTCGCGCCGTCCGACGAGTATAAATCAAACTGATGGATTTTCTGCTCGGCGACACCTCCCCACCCCGGGTCGCGGCCCGCTCCGCGCCCGTGGGCGGCTCCGCGTAGGTTGGTCCCCATGCGGATCGGAGCCCACCTCGACCAGTCGGACGTCATCGCGCAGGCAGCGAGCATCGGCGCGGACGTCGCCCAGATCTTCCTCGGCGACCCCCAGTCCTGGAAGGGACCGGAGTTCACGTTCCCGGGCGGCGCGGAGGCCCTGAAGGACGCCGCCGCGGCGGCGGACCTCGAGCTCGTGGTGCACGCCCCGTACGTCATCAACGTCGCGAGCCCCAACAACCGCATCCGCATCCCGAGCCGCAAGCTGCTCCAGCAGATCGTCGACGGCGCGGCGGCGGTCGACGCGACGGGCGTCGTGGTCCACGGCGGGCACGTCACCGCGAAGGAGGACCCGGAGAAGGGGTTCGACAACTGGCGCAAGGCGATCGACGCGCTCCAGACGGACGTGACCGTCTTCGTCGAGAACACCGCGGGCGGCGACTTCTCCATGGCCCGGCGACTCGAGCGCATCGAGGGCCTGTGGGCCGCGATCC
Organism: Cellulosimicrobium cellulans; assembly: GCF_016907755.1. Classification (NCBI taxonomy): domain Bacteria; kingdom Bacillati; phylum Actinomycetota; class Actinomycetes; order Micrococcales; family Promicromonosporaceae; genus Cellulosimicrobium; species Cellulosimicrobium cellulans. The sequence goes on along the minus strand of NZ_JAFBCN010000001.1, from coordinate 526,030 downwards.
AGCAGGCCGACGGCGCCGAGAACGTCGGGTTCTGCCTCGACACGTGCCACGCGTGGGCGGGCGGCATCGACCTCACCACGGCGGTCGAGGACGTGCGTGCCATCACCGGCCGCGTCGACCTCGTGCACCTCAACAACAGCCGTGACACCGCGGGCTCCGGCGCCGACCGTCACGCCGGCCTCACGGCCGGCACGATCGACCCCGAGCTCCTGCTCGGCGTCGTGCGCGCTGCCGGCACGTCGGTCGTGTGCGAGACGCACGCGGAGGTCCCCGTCGACGTCGCGTGGCTGCGCGAGCAGCTCGGCTGACCATGGCCGACCCACGGCCGATGCGGCTCCGCAACGCGACCGTCGACGCGCGGGATCCGCGCGCGCTCGCCGAGTTCTACCGTCGCCTTACCGGCTGGGAGTACACCCCCGGCCACGAGAGCACGGACCCGGCTGGCGACGACTGGCTGTCGCTCCAGATCCCGGGCGGCGCGTCGCGCCTCGCGTTCCAGCGGTCCGACGCCGACGTCCCGCCGTGGCCCGGCGGCGCGCGGGTGCACGTCGACCTGGACGTGCCCGACCTCGCCGCGGCGCACGAGCACGCCGTCGCGTGCGGCGCGCGCCCGCTCACGGGGACGCCGGAGGAGGAAGGTCACCCCGACGACCTCTTCCGCGTCTACGCCGACCCCGAGGGCCACCCGTTCTGCCTGAGCTCGCCGCCGCTCGACCACGCCTGACCCGACGCCGCGGAGCCGGGTCAGCGCGAGCCAGCACCCCACGCCGGGCGGAGACTGGCCCCATGGCCTCGTCGTCGGGTTCCCCCGCCGCGCGCACCGTCGCGACGCTCGGGCTGCTGCTGAGCACGAGCCTGCTCGTCGCCTGCTCACCCGGGCCCGCCGCGAACCCGACGTCCCCGGTCGGCTCCTCGCCCACGGCCGTACCCGCCCCCGGGCCGTCAGACCGCTCGGCACCGCCCGAGCCGGCGGCGCCTGCTCCCGCTGCGGCGGCACCGGACCGGGGCGGCCCCGCACCGCAGAAGGTGCCCGCGTCGGCGCCGCCCGCGGTCCCGCAGGCGCCCGTCTTCGAGAGCACCGTCTCCGGGATCGACGCCGGCCTCGCGGCGCGCATGACTCCCTCGTCCTGGCGCGAGGGCTGCCCGGTGCCTCTCTCCGACCTGCGGTACCTGACGCTGAGCCACCGCACGTTCGAGGGCGGTGTCGCGACGGGCGAGCTCGTCGTCCACGCGGACGTCGCGGACGGGGTGGTGACGGTGTTCCGCACGCTGTTCGACGCCGGGTACCCGATCCGGTCGATGCGACTCGTCGACGACTTCGGCGGGGACGACGACGCGAGCATGGCGGCGGACAACACGTCGGCCTTCAACTGCCGCCCCGTCGCGGGCACGGACCGGTGGTCCGAGCACTCCTTCGGACGCGCGATCGACGTCAATCCCGTCGAGAACCCGTGGGTCCGCGGCACGGCGGTCGCGCCGCCCGCCGGTGCCGCCTTCGTCGCGCGCGAGCCCGCACCCGGCGTCATCCTGCCCGACGACGTCGTGGTGCGGGCGTTCGCCGCTGCCGGCTGGTCGTGGGGCGGGGCCTGGGAGAGCCCCGTGGACTACCAGCACTTCTCGACGACCGGACGGTAGCGGGAGGGACTCGGCTCGCCCGCGCCCGGGCGGGCGGGTCAGTAACCCGACCCGGCTGCGGGGGCGGCGTCCATGATCTCGGTGCCGTCCGGCGCGACGACGTACCAGACGCCGTTCACTCCCTGACCCGACACGTCGCCCGGGGCCTGGTCGGCCGCGTACGTGTAGACGGGGCGGCCGTCGACCGTGACCTGAAGCTCGCCGTCGACGCCTGTGATGGTGCCGACCTCGGCCGTGACGCCGTCGACCTCGGGGTCCGCGCTCGCCGCGTGGACCGCAGGCCACGCGGCGGCGCACTCGCCCTCGCACGCGCTCGTCCCGGAGCCCTTCGTGTCCTTGTCGTAGTAGTAGACGGTCATGCCCTGCCCGTCGACCACGATGGTGCCGAGCGACGAGTCCGCCGTACCGAGGACCGGCCCCGCACCGCCCGACCCCGTGCCGTCGCCGGTCGCGCCGTCGCTCGTCGTGCCGGAGTCCGTGGACGGGCTGCTCCCGCCTCCCCCGTAGAGGCCACCTCCCCCGCCGGAGCACCCGGCGAGCACCCCCACCAGGGTGGTCGCGAGCGTCGCGGCGACGGCCCAGGTGGGGACGGTGGTGGCGGTCGTGGTCTGGGTGCGTCGCATGTCGACTCCTCGGGAGCACGGTCGGGGTCGCGAGCACGGCCCCTACTCTCATGACGACACGGGCCGCCGCGCGGTTCACCGGGCCGCGCGCCGGGCCCGACTGAACCGATCCGGCTCCTGCCTCGTCTCCCTGGGTGACGGGGTCGACGGAGGATGATCGGAGGAGGGGACGTGCGCAGGAGGACGAAGGTGCTCGTGGGTGTCGGGGTCGGTGTCGTGGTGCTGGGCGGTGCCGCGGTCGTGGTCGGGCCCGGTCTGTACGCGGACTGGTCCAACCGGGCCGCGGCCGAGGAGCCGACCCTCGACGCGCCGTCGGGCGACGGGGCGGCGCTCGACCCGGCCGGCCTCGCGGGGGACTGGACGGTCGCCGACGGCTCGTACGCGGGGTACCGCGTGCACGAGGTGCTGCAGGGCGAGGACGTCACCGTGACCGGCCGGACGGACCAGGTCACGGGGTCGTTCACCGTCGCGGACGGCGCCCTCGCCGCGGCGACGGTCGAGGTCGACATGGCGAGCGTCGCGACCGACGAGCCGCCGCGCGACGCCTACTTCCGCGGCTCCGCGCTCGACGTCGGGACGTTCCCCACCGCGACGTTCGCCCTGACCGAGCCCGCCGACCTCCCGGCGGGCACCGCCGACGTCGAGCTCACGGGCGACCTGACGATCCACGGCGTGACGCGGACCGTCACCGTCGAGGCCCAGGTCGGCACGACCGCCGACGGCGTCCAGGTGGTCGGCAGCGTGCCGATCACGTTCTCCGACTTCGACGTCCAGGCGCCGAGCCTCGGGTTCGTCACGGTCGACGACGCGGGCAGCGTCGAGTTCGGCCTCGACCTCGTGCCGGCGTCCGGGTCGTGACGGACGGGGAGGTGCCGCGCGTGCGTGCCGACGCCGACGACCTGCTGCGGGCGGTCCACGCCGCGCACGGTCCCGCGCTGGAGCGCTACGTCGCGCGCCTCACCGACGACCCTGCGCAGGCGCAGGACGTGGTCCAGGAGACGCTGCTGCGCGCGTGGCGCCACCCCGAGGTGCTGGAGCGCCCCGAGGGCTCGGTGCGCGCGTGGCTCTTCACGGTCGCGCGCAACCTCGTCGTGGACGAGCTGCGCAGCGCGCACCACCGGCGCGAGCTCGCGAGCGCCGACGTCCCCGACCACGGCGAGGCGGACGCGACGCAGGCCGTCCTCGACGCGTGGCTCGTCGCGGACGCGCTCGTGTCGCTCTCGCCCGAGCACCGGGCCGTCGTGGTCGACGCGTACTACCACGGGCGTTCCGTGGCCGAGATGGCGGCGGCGCACGGCGTCCCGCCCGGGACCGTGAAGTCCCGCATGCACTACGCGCTCCGCGCGCTGAGGCTCGCGCTGCAGGAGAAGGGAGTCTCGTCATGACCACCACCCCTCCCCCGGACCCGTACCGCGAGTGGGACGCGGCCTACGTGCTGGGTGCGCTCAGCCCGCGCGACCGGCGCGCGTTCGAGCAGCACCTCACGACGTGCCCCGCGTGCCGGGCGGCCGTCGGCGAGCTCGCCGGCATGCCCGGGATCCTCGGCATGCTCACGGCCGAGCACGCCGACGCGCTCACGGACGGCGCGGGCTCCGGCACCGGCCCGGACGCGGCGGGCGGCGAACGCGACGGCGCGCCGGGCGGGGACGGCGGCACCGTGGTCCCGCTCGCGGCCGTCGCCGCGGGTGCGCGCCGGCGTCGGGCCCGACGCCGCGTGCTGCTCTCCGCGGCGGCCGTCGGTCTGGTCGTGGCGGGCGTCGCGGGCGGGGTGGCCGTCACGCGTCCGGACGACGCACCGCCGCCGGTCGCGGCCGGGACGACGGAGGTCGCGCTGGAGCCCGTCGGGGCGGCGGACGTGCGCGCCGACCTCACGCTCACCCCGGCCGCGTGGGGCACGCGTCTCGACTGGTCGTGCTCCTACCCCGTCGGGGAGTGGGAGGACGGCGCGACGTACCAGCTCGTCCTCGTGGACGACGCCGGCGCCCGGGAGGTCGTCGCGACGTGGTCGTCCACCGACGCGGGGAGCTCGGACGGGCTCGGCGCGTCGTCCGCCGTCCCCGTCGACGGGATCGCGCGCCTCGAGCTCGGCGTCGTGGGGGTCGACGGCGCGCTGGCCGCGGCCGACGTCTGAGCCGGCGACGGCGCGTCAGGCCACCGGCACCGAGACCTCCAGGACCGGGCCGGGACCGCGGGCCGCCCACGTGGGCAGGTAGATCTCGCGGTTGTCCCCGGCCGGGGTGCCGGCGGCGAGCGCGAGCCCGGACGACAGGTGGTCGTGGACCAGGACGAGACGGGCCTGGTCGTCCGCCTCCGCGGCGGTCAGCGCGACGTACGCCTCGTCGTGCGGGCCGTCCGTCGTCAGGGCGAACCCCTGGGGCGGCCGCACGGCCTCGGCCACGGGGACCTGCACGGTGACGCGTGCGGCGAACCCCTCCGTCGCGCGCTCGTGGTACTCGACGTAGGGGTGCCCGGCGAGCGGCACGCCCGCCGCGCGCAGCACCTCGAACACGGCCGTGGTGGCCTCCGCGAGCACGCGCGGCAGCTCGTCGAGCGTCGCACGGCGCCCGGCGCCGAGCACGAGCCGCTCCTCCACCGCGCGGCGGCGGACCTCCACGTCGAGGCGGGGCGCACCGGCGAGCACGGACCGCACGTACTCCCCCGCCGTGAGCGACTCCGTGACGGCGGACCGTCGCGCGCTCCACACGGCGTCGAAGGCCGCGACGGCGTCCGGCGCGCCGAGCACCTCGCCGACCTCGACGAGGGAGAGGCCGACGTCGCGCAGGAGCCGCACCCGCCGGGCGCGCGCCACCTGGTCCTCGTCGAACAGGCGCGGCCCGGCCTCCGTGGCGCGCCGGGCGGTCAGCAGCCCCCGGTCCACGTACAGGCGGACCGCCTTCTCGCTCAGGCCCGTCGCGCGGGCCACCTGCCCCGTCGTGTGCTCGTCCATGCCCGCGACGCTAGGTCCTTCCCCTGGGGAAGCCGCAAGCCCTCGGACGCCGCGGCGCGCGATCGGTCAGTCGTCGTCACCCGGGACGTACGGGCCGCGACGCAGCTCGAGGTCGATCTGCTCGGCGTCCAGCAGGTCGAGCGCGTGCCGCAGCGCCTGCGAGCTGTACGCGCCCGAGGTCCGCGCGTCGAGCAGCGCGACCCGCTGCGCCTCGATCGCACGCAGGCGCAGCTCCTTGTACTGGGCGAAGAGGTCGGCCGACGTCGCGGCGTCGGTGTCGCGGTTCTCCAGCTCGCGCACGACGTCGCGCCGCACGCGCGCGACGACGTCGCCGTCGTAGGTGCTGCCGTCGGCGCGACGCAGGTCGGGCGCGTCGATGACGGCCACGGCGGCGGCGTCGAGCTCGACGCGGACGGCCCCACGGTCCTCGTCGGCGCGGGTCGACCCGCCCGCCAGCCCCAGCCGGCGCACGACCCACGGCAGCGTCCCGCCCTGGACGACGAGCGTCCCCGCGGCGACCCCGAAGGCGACGAGCACGAGGAACGAGCGCTGCGGCGTGTCGGTGGGCAGGGTCTGTGCGGCGGCCAGCGTCACGACGCCGCGCATGCCGGCCCAGACGAGCAGCGTGCCCTCGCGCCACCCGAGCGGCTCGGCCGTGAGGTAGTCGATGTCGGCGGCGCGACGGCGGAGCGACGACCGCAGGCGGCCCACCCGCTCCGGGGGCGCCTTGGCGACCATCGCGGCACCCCGTCGCTCCGGGGTCCCGGGCGCCGGCTGTTCCTCACCGGCGGGCGCGACGGGCGCGACGGGCGTCCCGTCCGGGGCGAAGCGCGCGTCGAGCTTCTCCTGCATGCCCTCGATGACGCCGCGCATCGACTCGCCGCGACGGGCCCGGCGGGCGAGCGACCGCAGGAGCGTCGCGACGTACGCCGACCGCACGACCAGGATGACCACCGCGGCGAGCGCCGCGATGCCGACGGCCCGCCACAGGCTCCCGTGCGCCTCCTGCACGTCGGTGACGAGGGCGAACAGCTCCAGCCCCATGAGGAGGAAGACCGTGCCCTCGAGGAGGAGCTCGACGGTCCGCCAGTTCGACTCCTCGGCGAGGCGGTGCTGCGGCCGCAGGTACTTGGCAGCGCCGTTGCCGGTGACGAGCCCGGCGGTCACGACCGCGACGAGGCCCGACGCGCCGAGCTCCTCCGTCGGGAGGTACGCGATGAACGGGACGACGAACGAGACGGCGGTGCTCAGCGCCGGGTTGGCGAGCCGCCGTCGCACGGTCAGGCCGAGGAAGCCGACGAGGAACCCGAGGAGCACCGCGACGACGACGGCGAACACGAAGTCGCCCGCGACCGCCCACAGCGAGAACGCCGGGGCGACGCCGTCGCTGGCCACCGTGAGCGCGATGGCGGCGATCGCCGACCGCAGGAGCACGAGCGCGGACGCGTCGTTGAGCAGGCTCTCGCCCTCGAGCAGCGTCACGACGCGCGGCGACGCGCCGAGGCGCTTGACGATCGACGTCGCGACGGCGTCCGTCGGGCTGACGATCGCGCCGAGCGCGAAGCCCGCGGCGAGCGGCAGGCCGGGGATCAGCCACGTGAAGAGGTACCCGAGCAGCACCGTGCTGAGCAGGACCAGCACGACCGAGAGCCCGCTGATCGCGGTGAAGTCCCGCCGGAAGTCCATCGTCGGCAGGCCGACGGCCGCGGAGTACAGGAGCGGCGGCAGGATCCCCGCGAGGATCCACTCGGGTTCGAAGTGGATCTCCGGCACCGCGGGGACGAAGCTCACCGCCACGCCGACGGCCACGAGGACCAGCGGCGCCGCCACCCCCGCCCTGGGCGCGAGGATGTTCACGCCGACGATCGCGACGACCGCGAGCGTGCCCACGACGATGAGGGAGAGGATCTGCTCCTCGGTGAGGTTGAACGGGAACTCCATCGGCACCTCCGGCTACCACGGCGCTGCGCCCGGGTCGGCGCGCGCGGGGGGACGGGACAACGCTAACGGCCGGACCGCCGTCGGGCCGCGCGCCGAGCCCGGGACCGGGGTCACCCCACCACGCCGAACCCGGGGTTGCGCGGCACCGGGGAGCCCTGGTGCCGCGCAACCCCGGACTCGGCGGCCTGCGCAGTCGACAGACCTGCGCCGTCGGCACCCCGCGCACGGTCGACGGCGGGTCCTCCTCAGGACGGTGGCCGACGCCGGCTCGGGCGCGCGAGGATCGGCGGCATGAACGTCGTCGCCGCCCCGCAGGACGCTTCGATCCGGCCCGCCACGCCCGCCCCGTCGGACCGGTGGTTGCGGCTCCAGCCCTGGGCCCTGCCGGGGTTCCTCGCGCTCGTCGTGGGGCTCTTCCTCCTCGCGACCCCGACGTGGGGCCGGTCCGGGGCTGTCGGGCTGTGGGAGTCCCCCGTCCTCACGGACGACCTCCTGCTCGGTGCCGGCCTCGTGCTGCCGCTGCTCGACCTGTGCGTCGTCGCCGGGGTGCTCGTCGCTCGCCGCTCCCCCGTCCTCGCCACCGCCCTGACGGCGCTCCCGTTCGTCACCGTCGTGGTCACGGGCGCGTTCGTGTGGGGCTGGTGGCTCGGCGTGCTGTGCGTCGCGGTGGTGGCCGCCGTCGACGGCTGGCCCCGGGCCGTCCTCCCCGGCCTCGTCGCGATCGTGCTCGCGGGCCTGTACGCCTTGCTGCCGATCGTCGCCCTGCTACCGATCGGACCGGTCTGGGCCGTGTCGGACGACCCTCGGTGGGCTGAGTCCGTCGGGTCCGGAACCCTGGTCGAGGTCTCGCCCACGACCGGCGACCACGTGATCATCTGGGCGCTGTACTGCTTCTGGGTCGTCGCCGTGATCGCGGTCGCCGCGTCGCTCGGCGCGGTCGCGCGCTCCCGGTCGGCCGCGCGCGCGGCCGCTGCGGCGACGCGGCGCGCCGCCGAGGCGCAGGCCGTCACCGCGGAGCGGGCGCGCGTGGCGCACGACCTGCACGACGTCGTCGCGCACCACGTCTCGCTCGTCGCCGTGCGCGCGGAGTCGGCGCCGTACGTGCACCCGGGCCTCGACGACACCGCGCGCGCCGTGCTCGCCGCCATCGCGACGGACGCGCGCGAGGCGCTGGGCGAGCTGCGCCAGGTGCTCGCGGTGCTGCAGCGCAGCGAGGACGCCGCGTCCGACCTGGCGCCCCAGCCGGGGGCGGGGGACGTCGTCGGGCTGGTCGAGGCGGCCCGGGCGGCGGGCCAGGACGTGACGCTGACGGGCGGGTTCGACGGCGTGCCCCCGGCGCCGGGCTACGCGCTCTACCGTGCCGCGCAGGAGGCGCTCACGAACGCGCGGCGCCACGCGCCGGGCCGGCCCGTCGTCGTCGACGCGCGGGTCGTCGGCCGGGACGGGCACCGCACGGCGGTGCTGCGGGTGACCAACCCGGTCGACGACGGGGAGCGGAGCGGAACGGGCGGGACCGGGCGCGGCCTCGCCGGGATGCGCGAGCGGGTCGAAGCCCTCGGCGGGACGCTCTCGGCCGGCCCGGACGACGACGGGGCGACGTTCGTGGTCGAGGCCCGCATCCTGCTCGTCGGGGTCGCGAGCCCCGCGGCGTCCGAGCCGGTGGCGAGCGCGTGAGCCCGCACGGGGGCCGGGCGGGCGCGGACACCGCGGACGCCGCGGGCACTGCGACCGGCCCACCCCGCGCCCCGGTGCGGGTCGTCGTCGCGGACGACCAGCCCGTCGTCCGGCACGGGTTCGCGGCGATCCTCGACGCCGCCGACGGGCTGGAGGTCGTCGGGTCCGCGGGCGACGGGCGCGAGCTGCTCGACGTCGTCGCGGCGGCCGGGCCCGACGTCGCCGTCGTGGACGTGCGCATGCCCCGTCTCGACGGTCTCGCCGCGACGCGCGAGCTCGTGGCGCGGCACCCGGGCACCCGGGTCCTCGTGCTCACGACGTTCGACCTCGACGAGTACGTCTACGACGCGCTGCGCGCCGGGGCGAGCGGGTTCCTGCTCAAGGACGTGCCGGCGCAGCGCCTCGTGGAGGGCGTGCGGCTCGTCGCCGACGGCTCGATGCTGCTCGGCCCGAACGTCACGCGCCGCCTCGTGGGCGACTTCGCGGCGCGCTCCGCGGCCCGCCCGTTCCCCGGCGTGGACGACCTGACGGCGCGCGAGCGGGAGGTCGTGCTCGCGGTCGCGCGCGGGCTGTCCAACGCCGAGATCGGGGCGGAGCTGTTCATCTCCGAGACGACGGTCAAGTCGCACGTGTCGGAGTCCCTGCGCAAGACGGGCTGCCGGGACCGCGTCCAGCTCGTCGTCGCGGCCTACGAGTCGGGGCTCGTGCGCTGAGGTCGCCGGGCGCGCCGTCGTCGGACGAGCAGCTCGGCGACGACGAGGTTGGGCACCCAGGAGAGGAACGGCGCGAGCGCGTACGCGCGGTCGAAGGCGACGTCGGGGTCGAGCGCGTCGCCGAGGGCGAGCGACTGGGCCACGACGAGCGCCGTCGTCCACAGGCGCAGCGTCACGCCGGCGTAGGTGAGCGCGAAGCTGCGCGTCATCCAGTCCTGGTGCGCGGCCACGTCGCCACCGCGGACCGCGCGGTACCCGCGCCACGTCGTCCACAGCCACAGGACGGCCAGCGCCCCGAAGCCGAGCGTGCCGACGAGGCCGGCCTGGTTGACAGTGACGAGGACGAGCCCGGCGACGCCGCCGACCGCGACCGCCGTGACGTAGACGCGGCCCGTCCAGCGGTGCGCGCCCGGGTACCGGCGGCGCAGCCCCGCCCAGAGCTGGAACGGGGCGCACACGAGCGCGACCCCGCCCGCGACGACGTGGGCGTAGAACGCGCCGAGGACGAACCCCGGCGCCCCGGCGTACGCGGCGGCGAGCCCGACGTCGTCGCGGGCCAGCGCGGGGAGGGACGCCGTGAGGTACGGCAGGACGGCGAACGCCGCGATGGCGAGCGACGTGAGCGTCAGCGTCGCGACGGCGGTGCGCGCGCCGCGGGTGCGACGCGCGACGTGCGCGGGGCGGTCGGGCCGGGTGGCGGTCATGACGGCACCGAACCACGTCGGCTCGCCCCGACGGATCAGGGAACGCCCTGGTCGTGGCCCTGACCGCTCCCTGAGCGGCGTCGCGCGCGGGCACGGGTTCGCGGTGGGGGCGGTCGGCGGCGCCCTCGGCAGGGTGCCGTTCGGGTCGCGACCGGGCGCGGGCCGTCGGAGGCTGCGGGGGACGGTGCCCGACGACGAGAGGACGACACGTGGACGCGCGCACGGTGCTGGAGGACCTGTTCGGCCGGATCGGACCGACGGCGACGCGCGCCGTCGACGGGCTCGGGGACGACGCGCTCGCCGCGCGCGTCGACCCCGGTGCCAACACGATCGCCTGGCTCGCGTGGCACCTCGCCCGCGGCCAGGACGCGCAGGTCGCCGCCGCCGTCGGGCGGGAGCAGGTGTGGACGCGCGACGGCTGGGCACGCCGGTTCGACCTGCCGTTCGACGACCGCGCGACGGGCTACGGGCAGTCTGCCGCCGACGTCGGCCGCGTGCGGGCGAGCGACGACCTCCTGCTCGGCTACGTGCACGCCGTCCAGGTCGAGTCCCACGACGTGCTCGCCGCGCTGACCGACGAGGACCTCGACCGCGTCGTCGACGAGGCGTGGGACCCGCCGGTCACGCTCGGCGTCCGGCTCGTGAGCATCGCCGTGGACAGCCTCCAGCACGCGGGCCAGGCCGCCTACGTGCGCGGCGTCCTCGAGCGCACGGGTCACGCCTGACGACACGCCCCGATCGGCGCACGCCCGCACGGACCCGCTCACGGGCGCTGCTCGAGCTCGTCCGCGACCACCGCCTGGAGCTCCGCCACGCTCGGCAGCGCCCCGCGCGCCTCGTCGGGCAGCCCCTGGAGGTCCGCGACCGCGACGGGCGCGTTCGTGCTGGCGAGCGAGTAGCGCACGACGGCCCCGCTCCGGCCCGTGCACAGGAGGATCCCGACGGTCGGGGCGTGGATCTCGTCCCGGCGGTACTGGTCGTCGACGATCGCGACGTACGTACCGAGCTGACCGAGGTGGGCGGGCTCGAACTTCCCGATCTTCAGCTCGACGACGACGTAGCGCAGCTGCTCGACGTGGAAGAACAGCAGGTCGACGAAGAACTCGTCGACGGCGTCGCTCTCGTCGTCGGGGACGGTCAGGCGCACCTGCCGCCCGACGAACGCCATCCCGCGCCCGAGCTCGAGCAACGTGTCCTGGAGCCGGTCCATGAGCGCCTGCTCGACCTCGCGCTCGGCGCGCTTCTCGACGAGGCCGAGGTGCTCGAAGACATACGGATCCTTGACCATTGCCTGTGCCAGCTCAGAGTCCGCGGCGTCGAGCGCCGCGGTGAAGTTCGTCGGCGCGGCCCCGAGAACATGGCGCCGGCGGAACTTGATCTGGTACTCGAGCGCGGGTCGGGTCCAGCCGTTCTCCGCGGCCTCCGCGGCGTACCAGTCACGCTCGTCACGGGTGGTGAGCCGCTCGAGGAGGGTGATCACGTGCCCCCAGGGCAATCGGCCAACGGGACGTTGGCCGAACTCCTCGAGCGTCGGCCAGACCTCGGCGACCCTGCGCATGTTCTTCAGGTTCGAGGGCGACCAGCCGCGCTGTTCCGGGAACTCCCGCTGCAGGTCAGCGGCAAGTCGGGTCACGACCTTCGCGCCCCAGCCCGCGGTGCGCTGGCGCTCGAGGATGTCGTGGCCGATCGACCAGTACAGCCGCAGCACCTCGGTGTTCGCGGCACGCGCGGCGCGGAACTGCGTCGCGCGCACGCGCGCCTTGAGGTCGGTCAGCAGCTCGGCGTACCCCGCCGGCTCGAGATCGTCGTGCGGTGATGCCATGTCGTGTCCCCCTGACGGCTCGGCGCGCCCGCCCGGCGCGTTGCGCCAGACCGTAGGGCATCGCGACTTTGCGCTGTCAAGGGGTCGTGCAGACGACTCAGCCGTGCGTCGGGAACACCTCCACGAACCACGACGTGAGGGTCGTGGGGTGCGTGATCGCCGTCCCGACGCAGACGCTGAACGCGCCGCGCGCCATCGCCTCGGCCGCCTGCGCGGGCGTGTGCACGCGCCCCTCGACGACGACGGGCAGCGCGCACGCCGCGACCACCTCGTCGACGAGCTCGAGGTCCGGACCCGACGTCCTCGGCCGCTCGCCCGTGTAGCCGGCGAGCGTCGTGCCGAGCAGGTCGACGCCCGCGTCCTGCGCGGCGAGCGCGTCGCCGAGCGACCCGCAGTCCGCCATGACCAGTGCGTCCGTCGTCTCGCGCAGGCGCGCCACGGTCTCGGCGAGCGTGAGCCCGTCCGGACGCGGCCGGCGCGTGCCGTCGAGCGCGACGACGTGCGCGCCCGCGTCGGCGACGGCGCGTGCGTGGCGCAGCGTCGGCGTGATGAAGACCCCGCCGTCGCCGTCCTTCCACAGCCCGACGACCGGGACGTCCACCGCGGCGACGACCGCCGCGACGTCGTCCAGGCCCTGCGCGCGCACCGCGGCCGCTCCCCCGGCGACGACGGCGCGCGCCATCTGGGCGGTCGTGCGCGGGTCGCGCAGCGGCTCGCCCGGGTACGCCTGGCACGACACGGTGAGCCGACCGCGCATCGCGTCGAGCACACGGTCACGCGTCCAGGTCGTCGACGTCTCCTGCGGTCCGGTCATGCCGTCGTCCTCTCTCGGTGGGTCTCCTCGCGCGGCACGCCGGATCTCGCCCCGGGTTCGTCGGCGGGCAGGCCGGCGAGGCTCCACGCTCCGCGCGCCGCCCCGACGATCGCCGCCTCGTTGCCGAGCGCCGCACGGCGCAGCGGCAGGTCGGCGAGCACGTCGACGACCTCCGCGCGCAGCGCGCCCTCCAGCGCCGACCACCACAGGTCTCCCGCTCCTGCCAGCCCGCCGCCGACCACGACGACCTCCGGGTCGAGCACGGTCACGACTCCCGCGACCGCGCGGCCCACCGCCTGGGCCGCGTCGCGCACGACCGTCGCCGCCAGCTCCTCGCCCGCACCCGCCCGTGCGACGACGTCGCGCGTGTCCGGGCTCGCCGCGTCGCCGCCGAGAGCGAGATAGCGGCGGTGGATCGCCGGTCCCGCGCCGATCGCCTCGAGGTGGCCGGTCCGGCCGCACGGGCAGCGCAGCAGCTCCGCCCCGGGGACCGGCATGTGGCCCAGCTCCCCGGCGACGTGGTGCGCCCCGCGCAGGGGACGCCCGTCGAGCACCACGGCGGCCCCCACGCCGGTCCCGACCGCGACGAGCAGCGCGCTGCGCGCCCCGGCCGCCGCGCCGAGCCAGACCTCGCCGGCCGCGTGCGCGTCGACGTCGTTCTCGACGAACACGGGCAGCGGACGCTCGGCCCCGAGCGGGGTGGCGCCGCCGGAGGCGAGCCGACGACGCAGCCCGCCCGCGACGTCGGTCCCGGGCCAGCCGGGCAGGGTGTCGGTGGCCGAGACGATCACGCCGCGACCGACGTCGACCACCCCGGCCGTGCCCACGCCGAGCGCGCGCAGCCGGGCGGGACCACCGTCGGGCGACCCGGCGGCGGCCACGACCTCGCGCACGAGCCCGGCGACGGCGTCGAGCACCGCCTCCGGACCGGCGGCCGCCGGGGTCGGCACCGAGCGCACCGGCCCGAGCGCACCGTCGGGCGCGACGGACGCCGCCGCCGTCTTGGTCCCGCCGAGGTCGACCCCGACGACGACGTCACGCACGCAGGAGCCCCGCGGCGCGCGTGATCTCCTCGACGCGGTCGGCGACCTCGCCGTCGAGCGCCTCGACCGGGAACGCCATGGTGGCGGTGTCGATGAGACCCTGGCGCTGCACGGCGACCTTGAACGCGCCGACGCCCGCGGCGTCGCCCGAGCGGCCGCGTGCCTGGAACACGATCTCGAAGAGTGCGGCGAGACGGTCCTGCTCCACCCGCGCATCGTCCCACTTGCCCGCCCGCGCGAGGTCCCACAGGCGCACGTAGCCCGCGGCGTCCACGTTCCCGAGGCCGGGGACGACGCCGTCGGCGCCGAGCAGCAGCATCCCGTCGACGACGACCTCGTGCCCCGTGAACAGCGCGAGGGGCGATCCCGCGGCCGCGTTCGCCGCGACGAGCCGGCGGAACGCGACGTCGTCGCCGGACGAGTCCTTGACGCCCGCGAGGACGCCCTCGACGCCGAGGCGCACGAGCAGGTCGGCCGGGAGCTTGGTGCGCACGCGCACCGGGATGTCGTAGGCGAAGAGCGGCACGTCCACCGCGGCCGCGACGGCGCGCAGGTGGCGCTCGATCTCGTCGAGGTCGTTGAGCGCGTAGACGGGCGCGGTCACGACGACGGCGTCCACCCCTCCGGCCACGAGCGCACGGGCCTGCTCGACGACCCTCGCCGTCGTGAGGTCGATCGCGCCGGCCAGGACCGGGACGCGGCCGTCGGCCGCGCGCACGACCGTGCGCACGACGAGGTCCCGCTGCGCGTCGGTGAGGTAGGCGACCTCGCCGGTCGACCCGAGCACGAAGACGCCGTGCACGCCCTCGGTGACGAGGTGGTCCACGAGGCGCTCGAGGGACGCGACGTCGACCTCCCCGTCGGTCGTGAAGGGGGTGAGGACGGGCGGGACGATCCCGTGGAAGGAGGGGGTGGTCACGAGGAGCTCCGGTTCTGGGTTCAGCGGTGGTTCGGTCTGGGTGGTGGGTCGCTCCGCCCCGGCGGGGCGAGGCGCCGCGCGGTTCACAGCAGCGCGGGCGCCGCGGCGAGCAGCGTGCGGGTGTAGTCGTCCTGCGGGTCGTCGAGCACGCGCGCGGCCGGGCCCGACTCGACGATGCGACCGCCCTGCATGACGACGATCTCGTCGGAGACGTGGCGCACGGTCTGGATGTCGTGCGAGATGAAGACCATCCCCAGGTCGAGCTCGGCCTTGAGGTCGGCGAGCAGGTTGAGGATCTGGGCGCGCACGGACACGTCGAGCGCGGACGTGGGCTCGTCGGCGACGATCACGTCCGGCGCGAGCGCGAGGGCGCGCGCGATGGCGACGCGCTGGCGCTGCCCGCCGGAGAGCTGCCCGGGCAGCGCGTCGAGCGCCGGCTCGGGCAGGCCGACCAGGTGCACGAGCTCGCGGACGCGCGCCGCGCGCGACGCGGCGTCGCCCACGCGGTGCACGTCGAGCGGGTCGCGCAGCGCGTCCCGCACGCGCATGCGGGCGTTCAGCGCGGTGGCCGGGTCCTGGAAGACGACGGACACGACCCGCCCGACGTCGCGCCGCACACGCGTCGTGTACTTGTCCACCGGCTGCCCGCGGAAGCGGATCTCGCCCGACGTCGGCGCCTGCAGCCCGACGAGCACCTTCGCCATGGTCGACTTGCCCGACCCGGACTCGCCGACGATCCCGAGCGTGCTGCCGCGGCGAACCGCGACGCTCACGTCGTTCACCGCGTGCACGCGCTGGGCCTTGAAGAGACTGCCCGTGCGGGCCTTGAAGACGACGTGGACGCCCCGCAGCTCGACGACGGGTGTGTCGCGGTCCGCCGTGGTCGTCCCGCCCGCGGCGGACGAGGTCTGGTCGGTGGCGCTCATCGCGTCCCTCCGGTGGTGATCGGGGCGGCGGCGCGGCCGCCCGCCGTGGCGTCGGCCGGTTCCTCCGGCGGCGTCGCGACGAGGTGCTGCCCGTCGGCGTCCACCGCACGCAGCACGGGACGCACGTCCAGGCCGCGGTCGGGCCGCGACGAGCGCGGCGCGAACCGGTCGCCGGTCGGGAAGTCGCGCGGCGACGGGACGGTGCCGGGGATCTGGTGCAGGCGCGTCGAGCGCTGCTCGATCGAGAGCACCGCGCCGAGCAGGCCCTGCGTGTACTCGTGGCGGGGGTCGGCGAGCAGCGCGCTCGTCGGCGCCTGCTCCACGACCTGCCCCGCGTACATGACCGTGATGCGGTGCGCGATCTCGGCGACGAGGGCGAGGTCGTGGCTGACGAAGACCATCGCGAAGCCGAGCTTCTGGCGCAGCTCGTCGAGCAGCGCGACGACCTGGGCCTGGACGGTGACGTCGAGCGCCGTCGTCGGCTCGTCCGCGATGACCAGCTTCGGGTCGCGCGTGAGCGCCATGGCGATGAGCACGCGCTGGCGCTGCCCGCCGGACAGCTCGTGCGGGTAGCTCTTGAGCGTGCGCTGCGGGTCGAGGCCTACGAGCTCGAGGAGCTCCTCGGCCGTGCGCGTGCCACCGCGGCGCGTGAGCTGCTTCATCTGCGACCGGATGAGCATCGACGGGTTGAGCGAGCTCAGCGCGTCCTGGTAGATCATCGCGATCTCGGTACCGCGGAGCGACGCGCGCTCGCGGTTGCCCATCGCGAGCAGGTCCTTGCCCGCGTAGCGGATCTCCCCGCTGATCTCGGCGGACGCGTCGAGCAGGCCCATGATCGCGAGCGACGTGATCGACTTGCCGCAGCCGGACTCGCCGACCAGGGCCATCGTCTCGCCCGGGCGGACCGAGAACGAGACGTCGTCGACGACCGCGACGTCGCCGTGGCGCGCGGGGAAGCGGATCGACAGGTCCCGCACCTCGAGCAGGGGTGCGGCGTCACCGTCGTACGCGGGGCGGTCGGAGCGCGCCGCCTCTGCCGCGCGCAGGGTCGCGAGACGCGCGGCGAGCGGGACCTCGCGACCGACGTGGCGGACGTCCGGCTCGACGTCCCGCACGACCGGCTCCGACTCGACGAGCCGGTCCTCGTCCGCGGTCTCGACCGGCTCGTCGGCGTCCATGGCCGTGAGCTCGGCCGCCACCGCGGCGTCGTCCGAGTCCGTCGCGACGGCCTTGGCGGGCGTCGCGCGGGTGGCCCGCGGGGCGGCGACCATCGCGTCGGTCATGCCCTCGGACAGGATGTTCAGGCACAGGACCGTGAGCATGATCGCGAGGCCGGGGAAGAACGTCGCCCACCAGTAGCCGCCCATGACGAGGTCGCGGCCCGCGGCGATGATGTTGCCCCACGAGGGCTCCGGGTCGGGCACGCCCGCCTGGATGAACGACAGCGACGCCTCGAAGACGATCGCGTCGGCCACGAGCACCGTGGTGAACACGAGCACGGGCGCCGCGCAGTTGCGCGCGACGTGCTTGGCGAGGACCCACGCGGTGCGCGCCCCCATGACCCGGGTGGCCGCGACGTAGTCCTCGCCGTACTGGTCGAGGATGTTGGCCCGCACGACGCGCGTGAGCTGCGGCGTGTACAGGAACGCGATCGTCAGGACGAGCACCGGCAGCGAGCGGCCGAAGACCGAGACGAACACGGCGGCCAGCGCGATGCCGGGGAAGGACATGATGATGTCGAGGACACGCATCAGGGTCTCGGAGACGCTCTTGCGCGCGGTCGCGGCGACCGAGCCGAGCACCGCCGCCGCGGCGAGCGCGATCGCCGTCGCCCCGAGGCCGATGACGAGCGAGTACCGCGCGCCGTAGACGACGCGGGAGAAGATGTCGCGGCCCTGGCGGTCGGTGCCGAACCAGTTCTCGGCGCTCGGGGGCTGCACGGGCGTGCCGGTCGCGAGCGGGCCGTGGCTCGTCACGAGCGGCGCGAAGACGGCCGCGAGCGCCACGAGGAGCACGAAGGCCAGGGAGATCTTGGACCCGAGGGGCAGCGCGCGCAGGCGCAGCCCGGGGGTCGAGAGTCGTTCGGTGAGCTGTCGGCGCACGTCACACCGTCCTGATCCGCGGGTTGACGAGCACGTAGAGCATGTCGACCACGATGTTGATGAGCACGAAGGCGAGCGCCACGGTGAGGGTCACGCCCTGCACGAGGTTGGGCTCGTTGTTGGTGACGCCGTTGAGGATGAGCGTGCCCATGCCGGGCAGCGCGAAGATGATCTCGATGACGACGGCGCCGCCGATGAGGTAGCCGACGCGCAGGCCGAGCACCGTGATCGGCGTGATGAGGGCGTTGCGCAGCACGTTGCGCCCGACGACGACGTGGCGCGGGATGCCGGCGCCGATCGCGGTGCGGACGTAGTCCTTGTCGAGCTCCTCGACGACGGACGTGCGCACGACGCGCGTGAGCTGGCCGACGACGGGGATCGCGAGCGCGATCGCGGGCAGCGCCATGCGGGCGAGGTAGCCGCCGAGGTCCTCGGACGGGTCCGGCAGCGGCCCGCTCGCGGGGAGCCACCCGGCGCCCAGCGTGACGACCTGGATGAGCAGCACGGCGAGCCAGAACGACGGCGTCGCGAGCGACGCGACGGACACGACGCGGATCGCCTTGTCGGGCCAGCGGTCGCGGTAGAGCGCCGCGAGGATGCCCATGACGAGGGCGAGCACGACGGCGATGACGAGGCCCATGAGCGTGAGCTGCAGCGTGATGGGCAGGGCGCGCGCCACCTCGTCGGCGACGGGGACCTGCCGGGCGCTGAACGTGCCGAGGTCGCCGTGCAGCAGGCCACCGAGGAACGCGACGTACCGGACGAGGAGCGGGTCGTTCAGGCCGTTGGCCTCGCGGTACGCCTCGCGCGCCTCGACGGACGCGCCCTCGCCGAGGGCCTGGATCGCCGGGTCGACCTGCGAGAACGACATCACGAGGAACACGAGGAACGTGATGCCGAGGATCATGATCGGCAGCTGCAGGAGGCGGCGTCCGACGAGTCGCAGCAGTGCGCTCACGATCGGCCTCCCGGTGCGTCGGGGGTGCGGTGCATGGTCTGTCCGTTCTGGGTGCCGGGCGGGTGACGGGCCTCTCGCCCGAGGGGGCGGGCGAGAGGCCCGGCACGACGGCCCGGAGCCGGTCGGCGCTGCGGGCTACGAGCCCGCGGCTACTTGACGAGGCCGGCGTCGAGGAACGACAGCCCGGTGATCGGCAGGGGCGAGAACCCGGAGAGCGTGGAGCCGTCCCACGCGGTCGGCAGCTGGCGGTGCAGCAGCGGGTAGAGCGGCACCTCGTCGGAGATCAGGTCGAACGCCTGGTTCCACAGCTCCTGCTGCTCGTCGCCCGACGTGCGCACGGCGGCGTCGAGGATCGTCTGGAGCTCGGCGAACTTCGGGTCGTCGTTCCAGCGGTACCGCGACTGCGACCACACGTTGTCGCCGTACCACCAGCGCATGAGCAGGTCGGGGTCGTTGCCGAAGACCGACGGGTCGCCGGGGGCCACCATGACCTGGAGGTCGCCGTTGTCGACCTTGGTGTACTGGCCGCCGGACTGGCCGATGTCGAGCGTCGTGTCGACGCCGATCGCGTCGAGGTTCTCCTTGATCAGCGGCGCGATGTCCGCGACCCAGCCGGTGTCGGTCGTCATGAGCGTGATCGACAGGTCGCTCACGCCGGCATCGGCGAGGAGGTCCTTCGCCTTCTCCGGGTCGTAGGAGTAGACGGTCGACGCCTCGTGGAAGTTGGGGTGGCTCTGCGGGAGGAAGCTCGTGGCCGCCGCGCCGTTGCCGAGCAGACCGTTGTCGATGATCTTGTCCATGTCGAGCGCGTAGAAGAACGCCTGGCGCACGCGGACGTCGTCGAACGGGGGCAGGTCCGTGTTGAACATCATGAACAGCGTGCCGAACGACTGGACGGACTCGACGTCCACGGTGCCCTCGAGCGTGGGGACGTCGATGTAGGGGACGTCCTCGATCGCGCTGACCGTGCCCGAGCTCATCGCGGTGACGCGCGCGGCGGGGTCGGAGAGCAGGTTCCACACGAGGCCGGCGGCCAGCGCGGGGCGGTTGCCGGTGTAGTCGTCGAAGCGCTCGAACGTGATCTTGTCGTCGGGCGTGGCCTGGGTCATCTTGAACGGTCCGGTCCCGACGGGCAGCGCGTTGAACGCCTCGTAGTCGGACTCGACGAGCGCCTTCGGGACGATCTTGACGACCGACAGCCGCTCGGGGACGAGGCTGAACGGGTACTTGAGGTTGATCGAGACCGTGTCGTCGTCGACGGGCGTGACGGACTCGAGGAAGTCGACGAAGCCGGCGTAGAGCGACTCGTTCGCCGGGTCGAGCACGCGGTCGAAGCTGTAGACGACGTCGTCCACGGTGACGGGCGTGCCGTCGTGGAACACCGCGCCCTCGCGGAGGTCCACCTCGTAGTGCGTGTCGTCGACCTGGGCCGGGAGGTCGGTGCCGAGCGCGGGGTACACGTCGCGCGTCGCGGGGTCGAGCTCGGTGAGTCCCTCGAACACGTGCCAGTTGGCCGCTACTGTCACGGCACCGGTGGTGATCATCGGGTCGAAGCCACCGGAGAGGGAGTACGAGATGCCCGCCTCGATCACGGCGTCCGGGTCGATCTCGCCCTGGGCGGCGCTGCCCTCGGTCGGGTCGTCCTGCGCAGCACCGCCGCCGGAGCACGCCGCGAGGCCGAGCGCGAGCACGACGCCCGCGGCGACCGCAGCGACTCCCCTGCGGGGAGGTGAGCTGACGTGAAGCTTCATTGGTTCTCCTGACATGAGACCGACATCGTTCCGGAGAGAAGATGTCTGATGTCTGACGTTGTGTAGCATGACACTAGGACCAGAAACCGAAGGGGTCAAGATGGCGACACCACGGCGCAGGAGCTTCAGCACGCTCGACGCGTCCCGCGACGGCGGACCCGGCGCGACCGCTCCCCGGCGCACCACCACCGCCGACCGGATCAAGGACTTCATCCTCGGCGAGGGGCTGCGCCCCGGGGACCCGCTGCCCACCGAGGCCGAGCTGTGCGAGCACCTGGGCGTGTCCCGGTCGAGCGTGCGCGAGGCGATCCGCACCCTGTCGACGCTCGACATCGTCGAGGTGCGCCACGGGCACGGCACGTTCGTGGGCAACATGTCCCTCGACGCGCTCGTCGAGGCGCTCGTGTTCCGCGGCGTGCTCTCCCCCGGGGACGACCTGCGGGCGCTGCGCGACGTCGTCGAGATCCGGCAGGCGCTCGACCTCGCCATGGCCGACGTCATCGTCGCGAGCCTCGCCGGGACCTCGAACCCCGACCTGCACGCCCTCGTGGACGAGATGGTGGCCGCCGCGGCCGACGGCCTGAGCTTCCCCAAGCAGGACCGGGCCTTCCACACCGGCCTGCTCGCGCGCCTCGACAATTCCCTCGTCGGCCAGCTCGTCGCCGCGTTCTGGGACGTGCACACCGCCGTCGTCCCCAAGCTCGGCATCTCCGTCGCGGCCGACCTCGACCAGACCGCGCGCGCGCACGGCGAGATGCTCGACGCCGCCGAGGCGGGCGACGTCCAGGCGTTCCGCGCCGCCGTCGTCTCGCACTACGAACCGATCGACCGCGCCCTCGGGGTGACCACCGCGTGAGGCCCACCCTGCCCCCCGACCTATCCGGCGCCCGGGCCCACGCCCGGAACCCCGTCGGGATCGCCGTCGTCGGCATCGGCGCGTTCGCCCGCGAGCACCTCGTCGCGCTCGCCGGCCTGCCCGGCGCGGACGTGCGGTGGGTCGTCGGGCACGACCTCGCCCGGACCCGGGCGCTCGCCGCGCTCGTTCCCGGCGCCCGCGCCACGACGTCCCTCGACGAGGCCCTCGCCGACGACGCCGTCCACGCGGTCGACGTCGTCACCGCGACCCCCACCCACGCGCGCGAGACGATCGCCGCCGGCGAGGCGGGCAAGCACGTCCAGGTCGAGAAGCCCGCCGCGCTCTCCCTGGCCCAGCTCGACGCCATGGTCGCGGCGACGGAGAGCCGCGGCACGACGCTCGTCGTCGGGCAGACCGTGCGGTTCCAGCCCGCGGTGACGGCGCTCGCCGCGGCGGCGCGGCGCGGCGAGATCGGCACCCCGCGGCTCGCGCACGTCTCCTGGTACACCGGCCACGCCTGGCCGGGCGGGTGGCGCGGCTGGCAGCTCGACCCCGAGCTCTCGGGCGGCCACCCCGTGCACAACGGCACGCACATCATGGACGTCGCGACGTGGCTGCTCGACGACGAGCCCGTCGAGGTCTTCGCGCGCGGCTTCCGCACGTTCTCGCCCGAGATGGAGTCGCCCGACTCGTTCCACGTCCAGCTCCGCACCGCGACCGGTGCCCTCGCGACGCTCGAGCTCTGCTACGCGCTGCGCCGCCGCGGGGAGCTCGTGCGGCGCGTGGTGCTCGTCGGCACCGAGGGCACGCTCGCGCACTCGACCACCGCGGAGGACGGCCTGCACTCCGACGCGACGGCCGCGCCGCCCGTGTCCGTCGAGGGCGCGCTGAGCCTCCAGCTCGCGCACTGGCTCGACGTCGTGCGCGGCGACGCCACCCCGGTCGTCACCACGCCGCAGGTCAGGGCCGCCCTCGCGACCGCGCTCGCAGCGCAGCGCTCGCTCGTCTCCGGTCGCCGGGAGCGCGTCGCCGACGTGCCCGGGTACGCCCCGGTGGAGGTGGCCGCGTGAGGACGACCCTGCGCGTCGCGTTCGCGTCGGCGGTGCGCCACGCGGCCGACTACCTGCGGATCCTCGCCGCGGACGACCGCGTCGAGCTCGTCGGCATCGTCGAGGAGTCGGACGCGCCCGGCTGGGTGCGCGAGGACTCGCGCGCCGTCGCCGAGAGCGTCGGTCTGCCGTACGCCGAGGTCGCCGACGTGGCGTCGGCCGCGGAGGCCCTGGTATCCGCCGTCGACCTCGTCGTCGTGTGCGCCGAGCCGACCCGGCACGCGCGCCTCGCGGCGGGGCTGCTGGAGGCGGGGCTCGACGTGCTCGTCGACAAGCCCGTCGCGACGACGCTCGCCGGCGCCGACCGCCTCGCCGCGGTGGCCGCCCGCACGGGCGGCACGTGCGCCGTCGTGAACCGCACGCACGCGCCCGCCCTGCGCCGCCTGCGCGCCTGGGTCGACGCCGGGCACGTGGGCCTGCCGCGCCACCTCGACCTGGAGTTCTTCGCCTCCGGGTCGCACTTCGCGACGTCGGTCGAGCGGCCGGAGCTCGTGGTCGACCGCACGCTCTCCGGAGGCGGGGAGCTGCTCAACTTCCTCGGCTACTGCGCCGACGCGGTACACCACCTCACCGGGCTGCGGACGGTCGAGGTGCACGCGTTCACGGGCGCGCTGTTCCTCGACCCGCACCGCGAGGCCGGGGTCGAGGACACGGCGGTCGTCACGCTCGGGCTGGACCGCGGCGTCACCGCGACCGTCACGCTCGGCCGCGTCCCGTTCGCGCCGGGCGGCACGCCGACCACGTCGTCCGTGCGCCTGCTCGGGTCGCACGGCCACGCGGTCGGGGACGACGACGCGCCCGCCGTCGCGCGGTACGGGGCGGACGGGCGCACGACGCTCGCCCCCGACGCCGGGCAGGTCGCCGCCGCGGCGTACCTGCGGCACGTCGTCGGGGCGGTCCTGGCCGGCGAGCGGCCGGACTACGGCATCGAGGAGGCGCGCGCGACGCTCGCGGTGATCGACGCGGCGTACCGCTCGGTCGAGGCGAGCGACGTCGTGACGGTGGAGCACCGGACGGTGCCCGAGGAGGCGAGGGTCTGATGGAGGTCGTGATCGCTCCTGCGGAGCGGTTGGCGGTGCTGGCTGCGGACGCGATCGAGGAGGTGGTGCGGTCGCGGCCGGAGGCGGTGCTGGGGCTGGCGACGGGTTCCTCGCCGCTGAAGGTGTACGACGAGCTGGCGCGCCGTCACCGTGAGGACGGGTTGTCGTTCGCGGGCGTGCGGGCGTTCATGCTCGACGAGTACGTGGGCCTGCCCGCGGAGCACCCCGAGCGGTACCGGAACGTGATCGAGACGGAGATCGCCTCGCGGGTGGACTTCGCCCCGGGCGCGGTGCAGGGCCCGGACGGCAACGCCGAGGACCTGGTCGCGGCGTGCGCGGCGTACGAGGAGTCGATCGCGGGGGCCGGGGGTGTGGACCTGCAGATCCTGGGGATCGGGACGGACGGGCACATCGCGTTCAACGAGCCGGGGTCGTCGCTGGCGTCGCGCACGCGGATCAAGACGTTGACGGCGCAGACGCGTGAGGACAACGCGCGGTTCTTCGGCGACGACGTGGACCGGGTGCCGCGGCACTGCCTGACGCAGGGGCTCGCGACGATCATGTCGGCGCGGCACCTGGTGCTGCTGGCGACGGGCAAGGGCAAGGCGGAGGCGGTGCACCAGCTCGTGGAGGGCCCGATCTCGGCGCTGTGGCCCGCGACGATCATGCAGATGCACCCGCACGCGACGGTGCTGGTCGACGACGCGGCGGCCTCGCGCCTGCAGCTCGGGGACTACTACCGCCAGACGTACGCGTCCAAGCCGGACTGGCAGGGCCTCTAGCGGGTCGTCGACTCCCGAGAACGGCCCCGCCCCGCGTCGAGCACGACCTTGCTGTCGCTTTCGACCGGATAACGACACGGATGTCGTTCTCGGCGCGGGGATTCACCCGCGATCGAACTGGACGGCCGTCCAGTTGCCTGTCTAGCGTGGGGGCCAGCCGGTGCCCGTGCGATCAGCCCCCTGCCAGCGCGGGCACCGGCGATCACGGCGGTGCCGCCTCACGCGTCCGACACGCCCGCGCCCTTGCTGCCCCGAACCGCCCGTCCGGCGGCGGCACGGTCGCGCCCTCAGGACGGTACCCGTCGCGCTCGACCGACCACGACCCGACGGGAACCACCATGAGCACCACGACCGGACGCCGCACCCTGGTGCGGGCCGCCACAGCCGCCGCCCTCGCCGCCTCCGCCGCTCTCCTCGCCGGCCCGGCCGCCCACGCCGCCGAGGACGACACGTATGTGCCGTCCCAGCCGTCGATGCGCCTCACGACGCTCGTCTCGGCGTGCGAGCAGGACGCCGCGTACCTCGACTACGCGATCGAGGTCGAGGGCACCGACCACGACACCGTGACGGTCACCTGGATCAACCCCGACGGCGAGAGCGTCGTCCGGTCCGGGCTGCCGCTCCAGGGCCGCCTGCTGTGGCCGGGCGCCGTCGTGGACGACCAGGGCAAGGGTGTCGACTGGCCGGGGTGGCGCCTCGAGGACGGCGAGTGGGTCGAGGGCGACGAGTACGACTGGGTCCGCCCCGCCGTCGACGTGAGCTTCGAGGTCAACCCGCACGTCCTCGTGACCACGGTCTACCCGCCCTCGTCGCCCGACTGCGCGACGAACCCGCCCGGGCAGGACGACCCGGCCGGCGTCGTCCCGGTGTCGAACGAGGTGAGCGCGTCCGCGCAGAACCCGAGCCTGGCGGAGACCGGCGCGACGGTCGGGCTGTACGCGGCGCTCGCCGCGGGGCTCGCCGCGGTGGGCGCCGCCATCGTGCTCCTGTCGCGGCGCGCGCGCCGGAGCTGATCCCGCCCCGCACCTCCCTCCTCGACGCCCGCCGGCCGCAGCCCCTGCGACCGACGGGCGTCGTGATGTCCGTACCCCTTGCCGTACCCCTTGACCCCTCCATCCTTCCGGGCTACCTTCCTGACGTCAGACATCTGACGTCATCTGTTCAAGCATCCTCGGCAGCGTCGCCGCGTTCCACGTCGTACCCGCCGCGCCGAGCACCGACCGGAAGGAACGGCATGATCGGACACCTCCGCAGACCCGCGCGCCGCGCGCTGACCCTCGCCACCGCGCTCGCGCTCGGGGTGAGCGGCGCCGTCGTCCCCGTCACGACGGCGGCGGCCCACCACACGGCCCTCGCACCGGACCACGACCTCGCTCCCGCGACCGGTGGCCCGGGCACGTTCGCCGAGCAGCAGCTCGCGACCAACGGCCAGGGCGGCTTCCCCAACTACCGCATCCCGGCGCTCACCGTGGCGCCCAACGGCGACGTCCTCGCCTCCTACGACGGCCGCCCCACCGCGGCCGACTCCCCCGGGCCGAACTCGATCCTCCAGCGCCGCTCCACCGACGCAGGTGTCACGTGGGGCCCGCAGGAGGTCGTCGCGGCCGGGAAGACCACCGCGCCGATCGAGGGCTACTCGGACCCGAGCTACGTCGTGGACCGCGAGACGGGGACCGTCTTCAACTTTCACGTGAAGTCGTACGACCAGGGCTTCGGCGGCTCCCAGCCCGGCGTCGACCCGGCCGCGCGCGACGTCATCCATGCGAACGTCTCCGCCTCGACGGACGACGGGCGCACGTGGACGCACCGCACCATCACCGCGGACGTCACGGCCGACCTGGGCTGGCGCTCGCGCTTCGCCGCCTCGGGTCAGGGCATCCAGCTCCGCTACGGCGAGCACGCGGGGCGCCTGGTGCAGCAGTACACGATCATCAACGGCTCGGGGCAGTTCCAGGCCGTCTCCGTCTACTCCGACGACCACGGCGCGACCTGGCAGGTCGGGACCCCTGTCGGCACCGGCATGGACGAGAACAAGACCGTGGAGCTCTCGGACGGGCGGGTCATGCTCAACTCGCGCGACTCGGCGCGCTCGGGCTTCCGCAAGGTGGCCTACTCGACCGACGGCGGCGTCACGTACGGCGCCGTGACCCTCGACCGCGAGCTGCCCGACCCGACGAACAACGCCGCGATCGTGCGGGCGTACCCGAACGCGCCGCAGGGCTCCGACGAGGCCAAGGTGCTCCTCTTCTCGAACGCGGCGTCGCAGTCCGGCCGCGTCAACGGCACCGTCCGGATGAGCTACGACGACGGCGAGACGTGGCCCGTCGCGCGCGTCTTCCAGCCGGGAGGCATGGCGTACTCGACGCTCGCGACGCTCCCCGACGGCACGGTCGGCCTGCTCTACGAGCCCGACGGCGGGGGCGGCGGCATCCGGTTCGCCAAGCTCGACCACGACTGGCTCCTCGCCGCGCCGAGCAGCACGCCCGGCGACATCGAGGTCACGCGCGCGAGCGTGACGAGCACCGCCCCCGCGGGCGGGTACGCCGTCGGCGACGTCGTCACGTACGCGTTCACCGTCACGAACCTGTCCGACGCCGTCACGACCGTCTCCCCGACCGGGGACCTCGAGCGGTTCGACCCCGCCCAGGGCGCGCCGAACTGCCGCTTCCGCGACCTCGCGGCGCGCGCGGCCTACACGTGCACGTCCGCGCGGCACACGGTCACGCAGGCCGACCTCGACGTCGGCTTCTTCGCCCCGACCACGACGTGGACGTCGACGTCGGGTACGACCGTGACGACGGTCGAGCACGAGGGGCCGGGCGTCTACTTCGGGGCGCCCGGGAACATCGCGGTGCAGGGCGCGCACGCGAACCCGCAGGACGCGTACGCCGTCGGCGACGTCCTGCGGTTCACCTACACGGTGCGCAACCTGTCCACGGCGGCGACCTCCGTGGTCCCGACCGGGAACCTCGCCGGGCTCGACCCCGCGAACGCGGCCCAGAACTGCCGCTACCGCACCCTGCCGGCGGAAGGGTCGTACACGTGCACGTTCGCGCACCACGTGGTGACCCGGGCCGACCTCGACCGCGGGTCGTTCACGCCCGACACGACCTGGACCTCCACGTCGGGGTCGAGCGTGACCGTCGTCGAGCTCGACGGTCCGACGGTCGAGCTCGGTGCCGCGTCCCCCGCGCTCGAGGTCCGCGCGACGTCCCGCTGCCTCGCGGGGCGGCCCTACGTCGCCGTCACGGCGCAGAACACCGGCGACGAGGCCGCCGACATCACGCTGACCACGCCCTACGGGCAGCGCACGGTCAGCGGCGTGCAGCCGGGGAGCTCCGCGTACCAGTCGTTCGCCGCGCGCGCGGCGACGGTCGACGCCGGGGCCGCGAGCGCCGCGGTCGGGGACGCCTCGCTGGACGCGGGCTACGCGGCGGCGACCTGCGCCTGACCGGACGACGCCCTCCCGGCCGAGCGACGCACCCCGACGTGCGTCACCCGGCCGGGAGCGCGTCGCTCGGCGAGGGCGCGTCGACCGACCGCCGCGACAGCAGCGCCGCGACGAGGAAGCACACCGCCCCGACGAGCGTGCCGGCGTCGTCCCACCACTCGCTCACGTAGGTGCCCGTGGCCGGCGAGACGTACGCACCGACGGCCGACGCGCCGAACGCGACGGAGCCGACCAGGTTGAGCCACGTGCCGTGCCAGGTACGGGCGTCGACGTCCCACAGGTGACCCCGGTCGCGCGTCGCCACGACGGCGAACGCGGACGAGACGAGGAACGCCACGGAGCCGTAGGCGTCCGGCTTCCAGCCCGCGCCGAGCGCCGCCGGGTCGTCGACCGCCGCGACGAGGGCCGCCGTCGTGCTCACGTTGAAGCACAGCGTCCCGACGAGCTGGACGGCCGCCGCCCACCAGTCCCAGCGGTCGGCCGGGTGCGTCCCGGCGCGCGGCGGGCGCCGCCCGCTGAGGCCGAGCTGCACGAACGCGGCGGCGGTGAAGAACACCGCGCCGACGACGAACGTGACGTTCGTGGCGACCGCGCCCACGGCGTCGGCGTAGGGCGGGAGCGCCCCGACGAGGAAGCACAGCGACCCGACCGCGAACCCCCACGCCTCGCGCCGCAGACGACGCTCCCGCCGGTCCACGACCGTCAGTGGTGGAAGCCCGAGCGCTTGCCCTCGGCGGGCATGGGCGACGTGAGCCCGTCGAGCCACTCCGTCTCGACCCGGATGTCCTCCAGGAGGTCGTCGGCGAGGTCGCGGCTCACGCCGTTGCGCACGACGATCCGCTGCACGGTGAGGTCCGCGAGGTCGTCGGGCATCGGGTAGGCGGGGACCAGCCAGCCCTTCATGCGCAGCCGGTCCGAGAGGTGGTAGAGGTCCCAGTTCTCCGTGTGGCCCGGCTTGAGCCGCCACGCGAACACCGGGATGTCCGACCCGTCGTTCCACAGGTCGAAGGCGCCGATCTCCTCGATCCCGTGCGCGAGGTACTTGGCGACGTCCTGGCACTCCTGCTGGATCGCGGTGTAGCCCTCCCGGCCCAGCCGCAGGAACTGGAAGTACTGGAGCAGCACCTGGGCGCCCGGGCGCGAGAAGTTGAGGGCGAGCGTCGGCATGTTCCCGCCGAGGTAGCTCACCCGGAAGACCAGCTCCTCGGGCAGCGCGTCGAGCGTGCGCCACACGACCCAGCCGACCCCGGGGTACACGAGCCCGTACTTGTGCCCCGACGTGCTGATCGAGTGCACGCGCTCCAGGCGGAAGTCCCACTCGATCTCCGGCTGGAGGAACGGCGCGATCATGGCGCCGGACGCGCCGTCGACGTGGATCGGGACGTCGAGGCCGGTGCGCTCCTGGAGCGCGTCGAGCACGGCCGCGATCTCCTTCACGGGCTCGTACATGCCCGTGTACGTCACGCCCATGATGGCGACGACACCGATCGTGTTCTCGTCGACGTACTTCTCGAGGTCGCTGCCGTCGAGGCACGGGTGCTCCTCCGAGATCGGCACGTACCGCGCCTCCACCTCGAAGTAGTTGCAGAACTTCTCCCAGCACACCTGCACGGCCGAGCTCATGATGAGGTTCGGCCGGTCCGCCGGCTTGCCCGCCGCCCGCCGCGCGAGCTGCCAGCGCCGCTTGAGCGCGAGGCCCCCGAGCATGCACGCCTCGGACGACCCGATCGTCGACGTGCCGATGCAGTCCTGCACGTCCGGCACGTTCCACAACGACCCGAGGATGCGCCAGCAGTTCTCCTCGACCGCCGCCGTGCGCGGGTACTCGTCCTTGTCGACCATGTTCTTGTCGTAGACCTCGGCGTAGAGGCGGTCCGCCTCGTCGCCCATCCACGTCGCGACGAACGTCGCGAGGTTGAGGCGCGAGTTGCCGTCGAGCATCACCTCGTCGTGGACGACCTGGTAGGCGGACGTCGGCTCCATCTCCGCGTCCGGCATGGTGAAGCGTGGCGCGACCGCCCGCACGCCGGGTCGGGTGTAGGTCGGGCGCAGGACGTGCTGCTCGTCGGTCATGCTGGTTCCTTCCGACACGCCGGAGGTCCGGCTCGGTCGACGGGTGGGTCCACCGCCCCGGACGTCGCTCCCGGGACGGTGGACGGCGCGCGTCAGTCCGCGAGGATGCGGGACTTCTGCGCCTCGAACTCCGCGGGGCTGAGCACCCCCTGGTCACGCAGCGCGGCGAGCTGCGTGAGCTGCGCGATGCGCGCGTCCATGTCCGGCGCCGCCGCGGGCGCGGAGGGCGCCGGGGGCGGAGAGTAGGTCGGCTGCGGCGCCGCGTACTGCTGCGGAGGTGCCGCGTACTGCGGCTCCTGAGCGCTCTCCTGCGCGGCCCAGCGCCCCGCCTGGCGGCGGGAGACGCGGTTGGAGACGGCGGTCGCGGTTCCGGCGACGACGGCGGTGCGCGCGACGCCGCGGATCAGTCCAGGCACGGGATCCTCCTACGGGACAGGCCGGATCAGGCGTCCGGCTCGGTGGCGTCCAGCGACGCGATCAGCGCCTGGACCGGGATGCGCCCGCTCGCGACGAGCTGGGCGCCGTTGCGGCGCAGGGCGGTCGCGAAGGGCGCCGCCCAGACGTTCTCGTAGACCAGCACGACGGCCGTCATGCCGGGCTCGACGGCGCTCGCGGCCTCGTCGAGGTCGTCGTCGCCGAGCAGGCCCGACCGCGACCCCTCGAACACCGCGAGCTCGGTCGACCCGTCGTCGAGCTCCTCGAGCCCGAGGCCGACGACGCTGCCGTCGGCCTCCCGGCGCACGACGACGAGGTCGAGCACGCGGATGATCCCGCGGTCCACGAGGTCCACGAGGTGCGGGAAGGCGGCGTCGCCCGTCGCACGGTCCGTCGGCAGCTCGATGACCAGGAAGTCGATCGGCCCGCTCTCCTCGAGGTCGCCGAGCTCGCTCCCGACCCCGTCGCTGAGTTCCTGCGTCATCGTCGCGTCCTCTCCGCGTCCGTCCCCGCGCGGCGTGCGCGGGCCTGTCCTCAGGCTCGTCGTGGTCGACGGTCGCGTCCTCACCCAGAACGAGTGAACTCACGCCCGGCGGCGGCGACCGCCGCTACCGGTCCGCCCCGTCGGTCGCGGGCAGCAGGTACTCCACGTGCACGGCGTCGATGCGGCCGTCGAGCGCGAACGGCATGCGGTCCGCGTACGCGCGCGACACCGCGCCGCCGTACGCGCGCCCGACGTCGAGGCAGTCGTTCGCGGAGAACAGCAGCGGCGCGCTCACCGGGACCGTGCCCGAGCCGACGTCGGTGCCGTCGACCCGGAGGACGACCTCGAGCGGACCGCCCGGCCGCGGCTCGACGTACGTCGTCACGACCTCCACCGTGTGGTCGCCGGCCGCGAGCGGCGCGCTCGACCGGACCACGGTCCGCTGGATGAGGAACAGGTTGTACTCGTACGTGAGCACGCCGTCGAGCAGGAAGCACGTGAGCCCGCCGCCCGCTCCGCCGAGCTTGTAGAGCATGCCGTTCGCGGCGTCGGGCACGGACAGCCGGATCTCGACCCGGTTGGGACGGTTGCCGAGCGCCGGGGCGCAGAACTCCGGGACGCGCACCGTGTCGCCCGAGAAGTCCCACGCCGTGTACGGCGGGCTGATCCGGTCCTCGGGGTGCATGGCGACCACCCACAGGCCACCACCCACGGGCAGGACGTCGTTGCGGGCCGCCTCGATCGCGAAGAGCTCCCGGAGCTCGGCGAGCTTCTCGGGGTGCTCGGCGGCGAGGTCGTGCGCCTGGCTCCAGTCCTCGTCCAGGTGGTACAGCTCCCACGGGTCCTGGTCCGGGGTCCAGGTCTGGATCCCCGGCGGCATCCCCTGCACCCACGGGAGCCGCGGACCGGTCGCCGAGGCCATCCAGCCGTCGGCGTAGATGGAGCGGCTGCCCATGATCTCGAAGTACTGCGTCCGACGGCGGCCCTCGGCCCCGGCGTCGTCGATCGAGTAGGCGAAGCTCGTCCCGTCGATCGGGTCCTGCGGGACGCCGTTCACGGTCTCGGGGTGGGAGATGCCGACGATCTCGTAGATCGTCGGCACGAGGTCGACGACGTGGTGGAACTGCGTCCGCGGCACGCGGTCGGGCTCGATGCGCCCGGGCCAGCTCACGAACATCGGGTTCCGCGTGCCGCCGAGGTGGGACGCGAGGAGCTTCATGCCCTGGTACGGCGACGAGCCGGCCCACGCCCACGCGGCGTGGTACTGGTTGTCCGTCGCGGGCGTGCCGAGCGCGTCGAGACCACCGAGCTCCTCCAGGGCCGCGATGTGCTGCTCGACCGTCGACGGGATGCCGTTCTGCGCGAGCAGCTCGCTGATCGTCCCGTTCTGCCCCTCGCCCGACGAGCCGTTGTCGCCCCAGATGTAGACGACGATCGTGTTGTCGGCGAAGCCGAGCCGCTCGACCTCGTCGAGCAGGCGCCCGGCCTGCACGTCCGCGTGCTCGCCGAACCCCGCGGCGACCTCCATGAGCCGCGCCTGGAACGCCTTCTGGTCGTCGGGGATCTCGTCCCACCCGGCGAGGCTCTCGGGCCGGGGGGTGAGCTCGGCGTCGTCGGGCACCCAGCCCGCCGCCTTCGCGCCCGCGAGCGCCCGCTCCCGGTAGGCGTCCCAGCCGTCGTCGAACTGCCCGGCGTACTTGTCCGCCCACTCCTTCATGATGTGGTGCGGCCCGTGCAGCGCGCCGGTGGCCCAGTAGACGAAGAACGGCTTGTCCGGCGCGTTCGCCTTGTGGTCGCGCAGCCAGCGCATCGCGTCGTCGGCGATGTCCTCGCTGAGGTGATACCCCTCCTCCGGGGTCTTCGGCGGGAGCGTCGGGGTCGTGTTGCGCACCAGGTGCGGCTCGTACTGCGACGCCTCGCCCGCGAGGAAGCCGTAGAAGTACTCGAACCCGTACCCGGTGGGCCAGCGGTCGAACGGGCCGGACGACGTCGTCTCCTCCGCCGGCGTGTTGTGCCACTTGCCCCACGCGCCGGTCGCGTAGCCGTACTGGCGCAGCACCTCGGCGATCGTCGCGCTGCTCTTCGGGATGTGCCCCGAGTACCCGTCCCAGTCGTTCGCGAGCTCCGCGATCTGCCCGTTGCCGACCCGGTGGTGGTTGCGCCCGGTGAGCAGCGACGCGCGCGTCGGGGAGCACATCGCGGTCGTGTGGAACCGGTTGTACCCGACGCCGTTCGCGCGGACCCGGTCGAGAGTCGGCGTCCGCACCGCGCCGCCGAGCGTCGTCGGGAGCGCGGGACCGGCGTCGTCGATGAGGATCACGACGACGTTCGGCGCGTCCGGGGGCAGGTGCCGCTCCGGCGGGCGCGGGGAGTACGTGGACTCCTGGATCGTCCGCCCGGCGACGCTCCCGGACCGGCGGGGCGGGAACGGCAGGGACCGCTCGGCGGGCAGCGGCGGCCCGACGACCGTCCGGCGGGGCTCGTCACTCATCGACTCTCTCCTGTCTGTCCAGGACCTCACGGACGGCGCGGGCGTGGGCGGCGACGCGACGACCCGTCGACGGTAGGTCCGTCGCGACGGGGAAGGCATCACGCAGATCGTGCGAACGTCGCTCCCGCGGTCCGCGGGCGCGGCTAGCCTCGGACGCATGACGCACCTCGTGACCGACCTGGAGGACCACACCCCGCAGATCTCCGAGGCGGTGGTCGCGGACCTCCGGTCCCGCCTCCGCGCGACCCGGTGGGTCGACGCCCCGGACGGGCTCGGGTGGGACGCCGGCACGGACGTCGCGTACCTGCGCGACCTGGTCGCGTACTGGGCC
Organism: Cellulosimicrobium cellulans; assembly: GCF_016907755.1. Taxonomy (NCBI): domain Bacteria; kingdom Bacillati; phylum Actinomycetota; class Actinomycetes; order Micrococcales; family Promicromonosporaceae; genus Cellulosimicrobium; species Cellulosimicrobium cellulans. The sequence goes on along the minus strand of NZ_JAFBCN010000001.1, from coordinate 492,406 downwards.
GACGGCTTCGACTTCGCCGCGCACCAGGCACGGCTCTCCGCGCTCCCGAGCCGGCGCGCGACGATCGACGGGACCCGCGTCCACCTCCTCCACGCGCTCGCGACCCCGCGACCGGGGGATGCGCCCCCGCTCCCGCTCCTGCTCGCGCACGGCTGGCCGGACTCCGCGTGGCGGTACCGCAAGGTCGTGCCGCTCCTGACCGACCCGGGCGACCCCGCGGCCCCGGGCGGCCCGGCGCAGCGCACCTTCGACCTCGTCGTCCCCGACATGCCTGGCTTCGGCTTCTCCGACGCCCCCTCCGGCCCGACCCCGGACAACCGCACGGTCGCCGCCCTGTGGGCCGAGCTCATGACCGCCCTCGGCTACGACCGCTTCCTCGTCGCGGGCGGTGACATGGGCAGCCACGTCGCGCGGTTCCTCGCGCTCGACTTCCCCGACCGGGTGATCGCCGTGCACCGCACCGACGCCGGGCTTCCCCTGTTCACGGGCGACCCCGCGTCCCTCACGCCCCCGGAGCGCGACTGGCTCGACGAGAGCACGCGGTGGCGCACCGCCGAGGGCGGCTACGCGGCGGTGCAGAGCACCAAGCCGCAGTCGCTCGCGGTCGGACTCATGGACTCCCCCGCCGGGCTCGCGGCATGGGTCGTCGAGAAGCTGCGGTCGTGGAGCGACTGCGACGGCGACCTCGAGTCGGTGTACACGCGGGACGAGGTCCTCGCCCTCCTCACCGAGCACTGGGCGGCCGGCAACGTCGGGGCCGGCGTCCGCGCCTACCGCGCGAACGCCGCGATCCCCCGCGAGCAGCTCGCCCGCTACGTCGACGTCCCGTCCGGGTTCTCCGTGTTCGCCGGCGACGTCGTCCGCCCGCCCCGCGCGTGGCTCGACCGCGTCGCGAACACCGTGTACGCGACCGAGCCACCGCGCGGGGGCCACTTCGCCCCGTTCGAGCAGCCCGAGGTCTACGCCCACGAGCTGCGGTCGTTCTTCGACCGCTTCTAGCTCCCGAGGAGGCCGAGGGTCACGGCGCGCTCGACCGCGGCGCCGCGGGTCGTCGCACCGAGCTTGCGGTAGATCGCGCCGACCTGGGTGCTCACGGTGTTGCGGGACACGAAGAGCCGGCGGCCGATCTCCGCCATCGTGAGGTGGGTCTGCAGGTAGGGCAGGAGCCGGAGCTCGGCCGGGGTGAGCGGCGGTGCCCCGCGCGTCGCCGCGACGGTCTCGAGCCGGGCCCGGAAGGCGGCGACCTCGCCCGCGAGCAGCCCGACGCGCGGGCGGCGACGCAGGATCTCGGCCGCCTCGGCGGCGAGGTGGGTCGCGGTCGTGCGGTCCCCGAGGGCGAGGCACGCGTACCCGAGCTGGAGCCGGACACGCAGCGCGAGGTACGGCATGACGTACGTGCAGGGCACCCGGGCGCGCATCCCGCGCGCGACGAAGCGCTCCGCCGCGGTGTGCTCGCCCCGGTGCGCGGCGACGCGGGCACGCACGGCGAAGGCGATCGCCGTGGTCGAGTAGCCCTCCATGTGGTGGGCGTCGACCGTGTCGACCGCGACGCGCGCGTGCCGCTCGGCGTCGTCCCACCGGCCGTCGTCGAGCGCGAGGATCCCCAGCTCCGCCTCGCTGAGCAGCACGGAGTCCGGGTTCCCCGCCCCGGCCCCGCACGCCACGGCCTCGACGAACGCCTCGCGCGCCGCGTCCCGGTCGCCCACGAGCAGGTGGGCCGAGCCCAGGAGGTGGAGCGCCTGGTCCCGCCACGGGCTCCACGCGGGCTCGTGCTCGACGGCGTACGCCGCGCACGCGAGGGACGCCTCCGGGCCGTCGACGCACATCGCGGCCCGCACCTGGCACCGGGCGGACTCGAGCGCGACGCGGTCCTCGTCGGGGAGGAGGGACGCGTCGAAGCCCTCCAGCACGGCGGCCCACCGCTCGGCCGCCGGGGACTCGCCGAGCAGCAGCGCGCGCCACGCGGCGACGACCATGAGCTCGGGGAACGCCTCGACGACGGCGTCGCCGAGGGTGTCGAGCCAGCGCGTCACGACGGCCACCCCGCCGTCCTGGTACGTCGACAGCGCGAGGCGCCCGACGAGGACGGCCGCCTCCTCGACGTCGCCCGCCGCGAGGAGGTGCTCGACCGCGCGGGCCTCAAGCCCTTCGTCGACGTGCCACGCGGCGGCGCGCCGGTGGAGCGGCGCGACGGCGTCGGGCTCGACCCGGTCGAGCTCTGCGAGCAGGAACTCGCGGAACAGGGCGTGGTAGCGGAACCAGCCGCGGTGGTGGTCGAGCGGGACCAGGAAGAGGCTCGCGTCCTCCAGCTCGCGCAGCCGCTCCGCGGCGTCCGTGGTGCCCAGGAGGGCGTCGCACGTCGGCGCCGAGAGCTGGTCGAGCACGGCCGTGGCGCGCAGGAAGTGCTGGGTCCGCGCGGGAAGGAGGGTCATGCACTCGCGGTACAGGTAGTCGGCGACGAACCGGTCGGTCCCCGTGAGGGACGCCGGGTCCTCGCCGTCGCGCACGAGCAGCGCGCAGAGGAAGACGCCCGTCGGCCAGCCCTCGCACCGCTCGACCACGCGGTCCAGCGCCTCGCCCGGCTCGACCCCCGCGGCGCGGAAGATCTCGCGCGCGCCGGCGGCGTCGACCCGCAGGTCGTCGGGGCCGATCTCGACGAGGTCGCCCTCCACGCGCCGCCGCGCGTCGTACCCGGGCGCGCGGCGGCTCGCGACGACGACCTGCGACCCCGGCGGGACGCCGCCGAGCACGACCTCGAGCGCGTCCCGGCAGGCCACCGAGCCCGCCTCGTGCAGGTCGTCGACGAACAGCACGAACGGCGTGCCCGTGCGCGCGAGCGCGGACGCGAGCAGCGGGGCCGACCGGCCGAGCATCGCCGCGCCCGTGCCGCGCATCTCGGCCGCCACCGCGGCGACCTCGGGCGACACGGGCGCGCACGCGAGGGCGAGGAGCGTGAGCAGGGCGCCGGGGTCGTCGTCGAGCCGGTCGAGGCTGGCCCACGCGACAGCGCGGTCCTCGACGCTCGCCCACTCCGCGAGCATCGTCGTCTTGCCGTAGCCGGGCGGAGCCGTCACCACGACGACCCGCGCGCCGTCCCGCCGTGCGCGCTCGACGAGCCCGCGCCGCGAGACCGCACCGCGGCGCGGCGCCGGTGGCTCGACCTTGCCCGCGAGCAGCGCCGTGCTGAGATCCGGTCGCGCGGTGACCGCCTGACGGCTCCCGTCGGACACGCGAGCAGCCTAGGAGCGGCCCCTGGGGGCCTCAACCGGAGCCTGGGAAATCACCCGGGACGCCGGAGCGCGCCGTCCGACGACGCGCTGCCCCCCGCGGGCCCGGGCCCGTCGGCGTCGTCCCACCCCTCGACGGGTTCCAGGCCCAGGGCGAGCGCGACCCGCGGCGCGGCCGCCACGACCGTCGGCAGCCCGACGACCGGCACGACCGCCGCGAGGACCCCCACCACCTCCTCCGCGTCGACCCCGGCCTCGACCGCCCCGTCGATCTCGGCACCGTAGGTGGGGACCGGAGCCCCGACGGCGACGGCGGCCGCGATCCGCACCAGGGCCCGGTCGCGCCCGGAGAGCGCGTCGTCCCCCAGCCCGGTGCCGTCGGCGACGCGCTCGTCGTTGACCGTGAGCCGCCGGAGCACCTCCGCGTGGTCCACGCCGACCACCCACCCTTCCGACGCGGGTCGACCGGGGCCGGCCGCCCCGGGCCCGTCGCCCCTGCCCGATCGCCCCTCCCGCCAGCATGACGACGGTGCGTCGCGGGGTCGTCACGCAGAACGCATGACGGCCGGAGCAAGGGCGGGGCCGAGGCTCGTCCGGGTGCCGCGCCGCCCCAGCACGAACGGCGCGGCACCCGACGGACCCTCAGGCCGGTCGGACGGCTTCCGACAGGCCGGTGAGGACGTCCTCGCCGGTGACGTGCTGACCTGGCACACGGGCCAGGAGGATCTCGGTGAGCGCGGACTCGAGCGCGCGGGGCAGGCCGAGCGCCTGCAGGTGCGACACGCGCACCGACAGCGGCCGGTCCGCCGTGAGCACGCGGTGGGCGCGCTCCTTGTCGTCGTACGGGACACGAGCGCGGTCGAGCACGGCGAACAGGCGCGCGTCGACGTCGTTGTCCCCGAGCCGTGGTCCCCGCCCGAGGTCGACGACGAGGCAGGACGCCGGCGCGACCGCCTCGACCGTGACGTGCAGCCCGCGGTCGTCGCGCTCGACGAGCGCGTCCGCCCGGGCGCCGTCGACCGTCACGACCGGTCCGTCGTCGTCGGCCGCGAGCGCCGGGAACGTCAGGGTCCAGCGCCGCCGGGCGGGCACGACGCGCGCGTCGCCCTCGACCGGGCCCACGACGGCCCTTCCGGTCGCCTGCTCGAACACGACCGGGGTGCGAGCCTCCGCGGGCGGGGACGACCCGTCCGCCCCGGCCGACGCTCCGCCGTCGGCTCCCACCGGGAGGCCCTCGGCGTCCTCGACGAGGTCGAGCGCGCCGTCGGCCCCGACGACCACGAGGACCTCGACGTGCTCCGGGTGGGCCACGCCGTTGCCCGGGACGGTCGCGCCGTCGAGCGGCACGACCGCGCCCGACCGCGCGAGGACGGGGATGCTCGCGAGGTCGCGGTGCAGCCACGCCTCGCGGCCGCCGTCGTAGACGAGCCCGCCGAGCAGGTCGACCCACGTGCCCTCCGGGAGCCACGCGCGCACCGCGGCCACCCCGGCCTCGCGGTCCGCGGGGGCGGTGATCGGCGCGACGACGAGCTCGGACCCGAAGAGGTACTGGTTGCGGGCCACGTAGGCCTCGGGCTGCTCCGGCCACTCGTGGTAGAGCGGCTGGACGAGGGGCACGCCCTCGCGGGCGGCCCGGACGTTCATCGTGTGCAGGTAGGGCAGCAGGCGGTGGCGCAGGCGCAGCGCCGCGACCTGGGCGTCGCGGGCCTCGGGGCCGAACGTCCACGGCTCCTTGCGCGTGAACGGGTTCCCTGCCGAGTGCAGGCGCAGGACGGGCGAGAAGACGCCGAGCTGCACCCAGCGCGTCGCGAGCTCGTCGTCCTTGGTGCCGTGCATGTGGCCGCCGACGTCGTGGCTCCACCATCCGTACCCGATGTTGCTCGCGGTCGCGGTGAAGTAGGGCTGGAAGTCGAGCGACTCCCACGAGATGACCGAGTCGCCCGAGAACCCGACCGGGTAGCGGTGGCTCCCCGGGCCGGCGTACCGGGAGAAGGTCAGCGCGCGCGTCGCGCGTCCCGCGGCGGCCCGCGACCCCGCGCTCGCGTTGTCGAGGTAGTGGACGTGGTTGAGCATCCACAGCGGGTCGACGCCCGGCACGCGCGAGACGCCGCCCTGCTGCCAGTCGACCCACCAGAAGTCGACCCCGTCGCGCTCGAGGCCCCGGTGGAGCACCTCGACGTACGCCCGCAGGAAGTCCCGGTCGGTCGCGTCGAACGCGATCGGGTCGCCGCCCTCCGCGTCCCGGCCGAGCGCGGCCGCCATCGCCGGGTAGGCGTCCTCGAACGCGCGGACCCCGTCCGCGGGGTGCACGTTGAGCGTGACGCGCAGGCCGTCGTCGTGCAGGGACCGCAGGAACGCCGCCGGGTCGGGGAACAGCTCGCGGTTCCACGAGTACCCGGTCCACCCGCTCCCGTGCCGCGGGTCGACGTCGGTCACGTGCCAGTCCATGTCGAGCACCGCGACCGAGAGCGGGACGCCCTCGCGACGGAAGCGCCGCACGAGCTCCGCGTACGACGCGGCCGAGTACCGGTGGAAGCGGCTCCACCACGTGCCGAGCGCGTAGCGGGGCAGGACGGGCTGCGGGCCGGACAGCGCGTACAGCGCCCGCAGCGCGGCGCGGTAGTCGTGCCCGTACGCGAACACGTACAGGTCCTGGCGCGACCCGTCGCGCGGGGCGACCCAGCCGTCGTCGTCCAGGACGAGGCTCGCCGAGTCGTCGATCACGGCCCAGCCGTCGCGCGAGACCACCCCAGGGCCCAGCGGGACCGGCCCGTCCGCCTCGTCGAGCGTGCGCGCCGTCCCGCCGAGGTTGCCCGGTCCGTTCCCGACGGCGTCGGGCTCCAGCGGGACCGCCGTCGCCGGGACGCCCGGCCCGCGCTGCCCGTACCGCCACACCCCGTGGTAGGCCGAGTGCGCGCCGCGCACCTCGACGCTCAGCCCGCTCGCGGTGAACGGGCCGCCGTCGTACCGCAGGCGCAGCCGGTCCGTGACGACCTCGACCCCGTCCGAGGACCCGGTGGCGGACCGGGTGACCCGGAACTCCGGCACCGGCAGGTCGCGGTGCAGCGCGAACGCCGACGCGCGGTCCTCGAACGCCTCGTCCTCCGCGCGCTCGAGGCGCACGAGCCCGTCGGCGAGCACCGTGATCCGGAACCCGTCGCCCCGGATCGTCGCCTCGGGGCGGGCGACGGGGCTGGTCGGGATGCGGGGCGGGAAGGTCATGTGGGGCAGTTCCTGTCGGTGCTGGTTCGTGATCACGGGAGTCGTGACCGCCGGCGTCGTGGTGGGTCCGTGGTGGCGCACGGGTGGGACGCCGACCCCGGGGTCACGGGCCCGGTGCGGCGCCGAACCCGGGGATACGGGTGGGTTCGGCGCCTGAGGTACCTGCAACCCCGGGTTCGGCGGTGGGCGTCAGCCCTGGGCGGCGTCGAGGAGCGCCTGGGCTTCCTTCTGCGCCTGGGCGACGAGCGCGTCGATGTCCGCGTTCTCGTCCGTGAGCACGGCCTGGACCACCGGGTCGAGCAGCGCGTAGATCTCCTGGGTCGAGCGCGCGGGCTCGGGGACCACCGGCTGGTCGAAGATGTTCTCCGTGTAGGAGCTCATCTGGTCCACCGGCACGTTGACGTAGTCCGCGATCCAGGTGCGCGACTCGAGGTACGTCTGCTCGTCGAAGACCGGGAGCTCCGGGGCGCCGACCGGCTGGTCGTTCGCGGCGGCGGTCTCGGCGTCGAGCTTCGCCGCGTCCTCGTCCGCGAGCTTCTGCATGTAGTAGAAGTCGATCCACTCGACGCCGGCCGCCTGCTCCTCGGGCGAGGCCTTCGCGCTCACCGCGGCGAGCGTGCCGCCGCCGAGGACGCCGCCGTCGCCGACGAGCGGGATGACCGTGAGGCCGTAGTCGTCCGGGTTCATCGCGTTCTGCGTGAAGAGGTTGCCGTAGTTGCCGCCGCCCGAGACGTACATGCCGATCTGGCCCGCGGCGAAGTCCTGGTTGATGCTCCCCCAGTCGTAGAGGAAGTTCGCGCCCATCGAGCCGTCCTCCCACCGCAGCGCGTGCAGGTACTCGAGCACCTCGGTGACCTCGGGGGTGTCGATCGTCGAGGTCGCGGTCTCGCCGTCGAACTCCTGGACGGCGCCGCCGAACGCGTCGGTGAGCGTCGTGAGGATCCAGCCCCCGGTGTTGCCCGACGTCATGGTCGCGTAGCCCGCGACGCCCGTGGCGTCCGCGATGGTCTTCGCGTCCGCGCGGACCTCCTCCCACGTGGTCGGCGGGTCGTCGGGGTCGAGCCCGGCCTGCTCGAACAGCGTGCGGTTGTAGTGCAGGCCCTGGCTGTAGGCGGCGATGGGCACGGCCCACATCGAGCCGTCGGCGGCCTGGCCGGCCTGCGCGACGTTCGGGTTGAAGTCCTCCGCGTACGGGAGCGCGGCGACGAGGTCGCTGATGTCGGCGATCTGCTCGCGCTCGATGAGGCCGCGGCCGTCGGTGAACGGGATGGTGAAGACGTCGGGCAGCGTGCCGCCGGCGAGCTCCGTCGCGAACGTCGTGCCCTCCCACGTGTACTCGCGTGCCGTGACGGTGATGTCCGGGTGCTCGCCCTCGAACTGCGCGACGCGCTCGTCGAACTTGGCGCGTGCGTCGTCGTCCAGGCCGGCGTCGATCGAGACCTCGATCTCGACCGCGCCGGAGCTGGCGACGCCGTCACCCTCGGCGTCGTCGCCGGTGCTGCACGCGGTCAGGGTGAGGACCAGGGCGCCGGTGAGCGCGAACGCGCCCACCGTGGTTGCTGACTTCATCGTCTCTCCTCGGTGCGGACTCCCGCGGCCATGATGGCCCACGGTCTGCTGGCTCGGGTTCCCGCGCCGCCCCTCGGCACCCGTGCGGACCGTCCCGCACGAGCCGCCGTCCCCGGCGAGGTTTAGCGCTATATGTTTAACGCTAAACGCGTCTAGGATCGGTCGTCAAGGAGCTCGGTGGTCACGAGTTGGTCACGGGCCTGGGCGCGAGACCGTCGAGCCCGGTGCCGCACGACGACGTACCGTCGGCTCCCGGGCCGACCACCGCCCGCCCACGCCCCGCCTCGACCGAAGGAGCCGCGCCGCCGATGGCCCGCGTCACGCTCAAGGACATCGCCCGGGAGGCGGGCGTGTCCGTCATGACCGTCTCCAACGTGGTCAACGGCAACCTCGGCCGCGTCTCCCCCGCGACCGCGCGCGAGGTCGAGCGCATCGTCGCCGTGCGGGGCTACGTGCCCAACGGCCCGGCGCAGAGCCTCGCTGCGCGCCGCACGCGCCTCGTCGGCCTGCTGCTGCCCGACCGCGCCGACGGCGGCAGCCTGCTGGGCAGCCCGCACGACGTCGCCGTCGCCGGGGCCGTCGAGGCACGCCTGCGCGAGCGCGACCACCACCTCATGCTCCGCGGCGTCACGCACCACCGCGACGTGCTCGACTCCGTGCAGCGCTGGAACCTCGACGGGATCGTCGTCATGGGCTTCACCGACGACGAGCTCGCGGCGCTCGACCTGCCGCGGGGCGTGCCCGCCGTCGTCGTCGACACCTACGTGGACGCCCCCGGCGCCGCGACCGTGCGCGCCGACGACCTCGAGGGCGGGCGGCTCGCGGGCGAGCACCTGCGCGCCCTGGGCCACCGCGAGGTCGTGCTGTGCGGACCCGTGGGCACGACGAGCCAGGTCGTCCGCGAGCGCCTCGCGGGGTTCCGCACGGGTCTCGGGCTCGACCCGGCAGCCGGGGAGGGACGGGCCCTGGTCCGCGGGGAGACGGGGGACGGCGTCGTGCTCCACGTCGTGGCGGCGAACACGACGTACGACGACGGCCTCGACGCCGCAGCGCGCGTCGCGGCCGAGCACCCCGGCGCGACGGCGGTGTTCGCCACGGCCGACGTCCTCGCCGCCGGGATCTCGCGCGGGCTGGCGCAGGCCGGGGTCCGCGTCCCGGACGAGGTGTCGGTCGTCGGGTTCGACGACGCCGAGATCGCGCGCTACGTCGACCCGCCGCTCACGACGGTCGCGCAGGACACCGCGCTCAAGGGGCGCACGGCGGCCGACCTGCTCCTGGACGCGCTCGACCAGGGCACGTCCCGACCGCGGCGGCCCGCCCCGGACGCGGCCCGCGACGAGCCGGCCGACGGCCCCACCGGCGTCACCCGCATCGACGTCGCGCTCGTCGTGCGTGCGTCGACCGCGCCCGCGCGGTAGCCGGCCCGCGAGCCGGGCCTCCGCCCGCGTGGGGCCCGTGGGAGCATCGGCGCGTGACCGACCACGACGCCTCGGTGCTCGCCCCGCTCTGGCTCCGCCGCGTCGGCGCCTGGTCCTGGCGGCTGCTGTTCGCCGCCGCGGTGCTGGGCGTCGTGCTGTGGCTGCTCTCGCAGCTCCGCCTCGTCGTCGTCGCGCTGTTCCTGGGCCTCGTCCTCACCGCCGTGCTGCGGCCTGTGACGCTGCGCTACCGACGCTTCTCCCACCCGGCGGTCGCGGCGGTGCTCGCGCTGCTCACGGGGGTGGCGGTCGTGGTCGCGGTGGTCGGGCTCGCCGTGACGGGCGTGGCGCAGCAGTGGCCCGACGTCGTCGCCCGGGTCGGCGACGGCGTCGGCGAGCTGCTCGACGCCGCGCGGTCGGGCGGGCTGCCCGTCACCATCACCGACGCGGACCTCGACCGGTGGAGCGCGGGCGTCGTCGACTGGCTGCGCGCCCACGGCACGACGCTCGCCGGCGCGGCCGCGACCCGGCTGGGGACGCTGCTGGTGGCGCTCATGGTGGTCGCGCTCGGCGTGTTCGGCGCGGTGTGCTTCCTCATCGGCGGCGAGGGCATGTGGTCCTGGTCGGTCGCGCAGCTCCCCGCGCGCGTGCGACCTGCCTGGCGCACGGCGGGCGACGTCGCGTGGCGGTTCTTCGGCGCCTTCACCCGCGGCGCGGTGCTCACCGCGGCGTGCGTCGGCGGGCTCGGCTACCTCGTGCTGCTGGGCCTCGGCGTGCCGCTCGCCCTGCCGCTCGCGGTCCTCGTGTTCGTCGGCTCGTTCGTCCCGCTCATCGGGGCGCCCGCGGCGATGACCGTCGCGATGCTCGTCGCGCTCGCGTCCGAGGGCGTGTGGAAGGCGGTGCTCGTCGGCGTCGGGATCGCGCTCGTCGGGCAGCTCGAGGGCCACCTCATCCAGCCGCTCGTCATGGGCAAGCACGCCCGGCTGCACCCGTTCGTCATCGGCGTGGGCGTGAGCGCGGGCACGATCGTCGGGGGTCTGTTCGGCGCGATCGTCGCCATCCCCGTGATCGGGGTGACGTGGGCGGTGTTCTCCGCCCTGCGCACGCCGCCCGAGCCCGACGACGTCCCCGGCGCGGGCGAGGACCTCGCCCTCTCGGTCGCGGGGCGGCCAGGAGCAGGACCGGACGACCGGGACGAGGCCCCCCGCGACGACGAGCGGTGACGCCGTCGTCGCCACGACGAGCCTCCAGCGGCCCCTCGGTCCGCGTCGAACACGACGTCGCTGTCGTTCTGGGCCCCCTGGCGACAGCGACGTCGTGCTCGACGAGGAGCAGGGTCGTGCTCGGCGACGGTGGCGGGACGAGCCGGACGGGCGTGCCAGGCCCCTGCGCCGACGCCCCCGGACCTCGCGGGTCGCGCGCCGGGCTTGCGAGCGCTCGGCACCGAACCGAGCCTGGAGGCGGACAGGCCCGGCGGGGCGCCGAGGGGCGCGACCCGCCGCGACGTCGACCGAGGAGGCCCGATGACCGCGGACACCGAACGCCCCGAGCCCGACTCCGAGCGCAAGCCGCGCTCCCCCTCCGACCTGCACAAGCCGTCGTGGGGCTTCGCGCTCAAGGGCGCCGTCCGCGAGTTCCTGGACGACCAGTGCACCGACCTCGCGGCCGCGCTCACGTACTACGCCGTGCTGGCCGCGGCGCCGGCGCTCCTGGCGCTCGTGTCGATCCTCGGGCTCGTGGGGGACGGCGAGAAGGCCGTCGACTCGGTCCTGACGAGCGTCGAGGGAGTCGTCCCGTCCACCACGCTGAGCATGATCGAGCCGCTCGTCGAGCAGGCCGCGAACACCGACAAGGCCGGGTGGGCGCTCGTCATCGGTGTCGTGCTGGCCCTGTGGTCCGCGTCGGGCTACGTCGGGGCGTTCAGCCGGTCGATGAACCGCATCTACGAGGTCGAGGAGGGCCGCCCGATCTGGAAGCTGCGACCCGTCATGCTCGGCGTCACGGTCGTCGTGGTGGTCCTCGCCGCGCTCGTCGTCGCGAGCCTCGTGCTCTCGGGGCCGATCGCCCGGCAGGTCGGCGAGCTCGTCGGCCTCGGGGACACGGCGATCGCCGTGTGGCAGGTCGCGAAGTGGCCCGTGGCGATCCTGCTGGTGGTGGTCCTCGTCGCGCTGCTCTACCACCTCACGCCCAACGTGAAGCAGCCGCGATTCCGGTGGGTCAGCCCCGGCGCGATCCTCGCGATCCTCGTGTGGGCGCTCGCCTCCGCGGCGTTCGGGCTCTACCTCGGCAGCGGCCTCAGCAGCTACGGCGCGACGTACGGGACCCTCGCCGGCGTCATCATCTTCCTGCTCTGGCTGTGGATCACGAACCTCGCCCTCCTGCTCGGCGCCGAGCTCGACGCGGAGGTCGAGCGCAGCCGGGAGCTCCAGGGCGGGATCGAGGCCGAGGAGCGCCTCCAGCTCCCGCCGCGGGACACGCGCGCGAGCGACAAGAAGGCGGCCAAGCGCGAGGAGGCCGTCGAGCAGGCGCGTGCGCTCCGCGGGAGCGGCGGGCGCTCGGCCGACGCCGACCGCCGCGACGCCTAGCGAGGGCTACCGGGTGGGCGCGGGGTCCGGGATCTCGTCGGGCCGGTAGCGCGGCAGACGGCTCGCGGGGAGGATCGCCGTGGCACTCACGCCGGCGAGGATGAGGAGCCCGATCCGCAGCGTGCCCAGGCGCGCCTCCTCGTTGAGCGCGACGGCCGCGTCCACCTGGGCGGGCGTGGCGTCGGTGCCTGCGAGGACCGTGCGCAGGTCGTCGTTGCTCACGAAGTTGACGGTGTCGAGGTCGACCTGAGCGACGAGCGACGGCGGCAGCTCGGGGTGCTCGACGACCGCGCGCCCGACGCTGAACGACAGGATCGTCACGAGCAGCGCCCCCGCGAGCGCGGTGCCGACCGCCGAGGCGAGGTTCTGCGTCGTGCCGCGGATCGAGCCGACGTCGCCCGCGAGGGTCTTGGGCGCCGCGGTGACGAGCACGTTGAACACGAGCGTCACGAGGGCGCCCTGACCGATCCCGAAGACGACGAGGCCGAGGATCGTGGGCAACGTCTCCCAGTTGTTCGTCACGACGAACGACAGCCAGAGCAGCGCGACGGTGGTCAGCGTGAAGCCGAAGACCCCGATCGTGCGCGGCGGGTAGCGACGGTAGAACCGCACGACGAGCGTCGCGGTGACGAACACCGTGAGGTTGAACGGCATCATCGCGAGCGCCGTGTCGAACGGGGTGCGGCCCTGCACGATCTGGATGTACAGGGGCACCGTGAAGTTCAGCGCGGCCTCGAGCGCGACCACGACGAACATCGCGTACACCGCCGCCCGCTCGCTCGGGCGCGCGAGGACGGACAGGTCGACGAGCGGCACCTTGCCGGCGGCGGTCCGGCGCCGCGTCCACCAGAAGAACGTCTGCCCGAGCACGACACCGAGCAGCACGAGCAGGGGCGCGGGCGAGACGCCGACGAGGTCGAACGGTGCCCCCTCCGAGGCGAAGAACAGGCCCCAGGCGTTGAGGTTGTTGAAGCCGAGCGTGAGCGAGACGACCGCCGCGCCGATGAGGACCGCGGCCACGAGGTCGATCCGGATGCCGGGGTCGCCGGCGTCGGACCGCAGCCGGAAGCTGAGGACGAAGACGGCGACGGCGAGCGCCAGGACGATCGCGAACGTGGGCCGCCACCCGATGAGCGTCCCGAGCGCGCCGCCGATGAAGAACGCGCTCATGCCGGACACCGCGCGCGCCGAGCCCAGCGAGCCGATCGCCGTCGCCTGCTGGGGTCCGCGGTAGTTCTCCGCGATGAGGGCGACGAGCGCGGGCACGATGATCGCGGCCGAGGCGCCGGCGACGGCCTGGCCCGTGATGGCCCATGCGACGGTCGGCGAGAGGATCATGAGCAGCGCCGAGCCGGCGAACGTCGCGACGACGACCCGGAAGATCGCGACCCACCCGATGCGCTGCCCGAGCTTCGCCCCGGTCATGACGAGCGCCGCGACCGCGAGGCCGTAGACGACGATCGTCGTGCTCGCGACGGTCGGCGGGACGCCGAAGTCCTCGACCATGCCGCCCAGCGACACCGGCAGGGCGGCGACGTTGAACGACATGAGGACCTGCGCGAGGAACAGGCCGACCATCGGCACCCACGACCGGCGGTCCTCCGTCGCGGGTGCGGTGCTGCTGTCGACGACGTCTCGAGTGCTCACGAGGCCGGGTCCGTTCTCTCGGTCGGGCGGGTGGGCGTCACGGGGACCTGCGCGGACGACGCGAACAGGTTGAGGCCGAGGGTCCGCGAGAGGTACGCGGTCGCGCGCTTCCCGCGCACGCTGTTCCCGGCCGGGTCGAGCGGCGGGGAGAACGTGCCGATCGCCCCCTTGCCGGGCGCGACGGCGACGATCCCTCCTGCCACGCCGGACTTGGCAGGAAGGCCGATCTCGAACAGCCACTCCCCCGAGCGCTCGTACATCCCGGTCGAGGCGAGCACCGCGAGCGTGTCCCGGCACACCTGCGCCGAGACGACGCGCTCGCCCGTGACCGGGTTGACCCCGCCGTCCGCGAGCGTCGCGCCCATGACCGCGAGGTCGCGCGCGCTCACGCGCAGCGCGCACTGCTTGGTGTAGACGTCGACGACCTCGAGCGGGTCGGCCTCGATCCGCCCGTAGCTCTCCAGGAGCCGCGCGACGGCCTTGTTGCGCATGTTCGTCGCCGACTCCGACCGGTACACGACGCCGTCGAGCTCGAGCGGCCGGCCGGCGAACCGGGAGAGCCCGGTGCGCACGTTCTCCCACTGCTCGGCGAAGGACGAGCCGGGCATGAGCGCCGTCGTCGCGAGCGCACCGGCGTTGACCATGGGGTTGCGGGGGTGGCCGTCGTGGAGCTCGACCGCCATGACGGAGTTGAACGCGAGGCCCGTGTTGTCCACCCCGACCCGTTCGAGCACGCCCTCGTGCCCGTAGGCCTCGCACACGAGCGCGTAGACGAACGCCTTGGAGATCGACTGGACGGAGAACTCGACGTCGGCGTCGCCCACGGCGTGGACCGCACCGCCCGACTCGGCGACGCACACGCCGAACAGCGACCGGTCGGCCTCCGCGAGGACGGGGATGTAGTCGGCGACCGCGCCGTCGTCGTTCCCGCGGTAGCGCTCGTGCGCCGCGCGGACGTGCTCCTCGACGCGGTGCCAGCCCGGGAGCGAGCCGGTCGCGACCTCCTGCTCGACGCCGTCGACGTCCAGTCCCATCCCGTTCCCTTCGTCCGGATCGTCCACGACGATCACGCGCGATGCTGCCACGCCCGCACCGGGTGCGCAGGGGGAAGCCGCGGCGGGAGATCACCGCGCGGCGGCCGGGGTGCTGGTCTCGCTCGACGGATCCGTGCCGGGCGTCGTCGCCCTCAGTCGTAGGACGCCGCCTGCCAGTCGTGGTAGATCGACACGTGGGTGTCACCGTCGCCCGTGAGCCGCAGGGCCAGGTAGACGTCCCACCGGAGCTCCTCCGAGGCGAACCCGTCGCCCGGGCCCTGGAGCTGCGTCAGGTACTCCTCCGGCATCCCGAGCGCGTCGCCCACGCACTCGACGTCGTCCCAGGTCGGGCCGGCCCCCGTCCCGACGGCGTCGAAGTCGATCGACCCGTTGTCGCGGTCGACGGTCGCGCCCGTGCGGCCGAGGTCGCAGTCGTCGAACGCGACCGCGACGGCGTCGATGTTCGCCTGGCGCTCGAGGCGCGGGCGCTGGTCGAGGTAGACGACGAGCACGGTCGCTGCGACGAGGACCAGGACGACGGCGAGGACGACGACGAGGACGAGACGTCGGCGCCTCGGGCGCGCGAGGGTCGGAGCCTGCTCACCGGCGGCGGGAAGGTCGGGTGGCAGCGTCATGGGTCCCCCTGGTCTGTGTGGACCGCACCCGGCGGGACGGGCGGCGGTCGATGGTGGCCGCAGAACGCAGAGGAGCGCCGTCGTCCGGCCGCCGACCCTACCGGTCGCGGGGGCCCGTCGTGCCGGGCTTGACGCCAGCGGGCTCTGCCCTACGCTGAGAGAGCGCTCCCTCATGGTCTAAAACGGACATCGTCGATCGGGATCGCTGTCGCCGGGCGTAGGGGCCTCGGCGACGAACGCCACCGGCGCGGGCACCGCCGCCCGCCCCGCCTGCCTGAGAGGTGAGCATGACCCGACCGCACGCCGACGTGCGCCGTCACCCTGACGCGCGCCCGCGGACCCCCCGCAGCACCCCCCGCAGCACCCCCCGAGGCCGGGCGACGACCACGGTCGCCGCCGTCGCGCTCGTCGCCGGCCTCGCGCTCGCCGCGCCGCCGACCGCGGGCGCCGAGCCCGTCGAGAGCCCGGACGTCGTCCGCGTCGGCGCCGGCTCGTACGCGTCCGCGCCGCCCGCCGCGCTCGACGGCCCGAACCGCGACGTGAGCGGGTTCGTCGACAAGGACCTCTACCTCGACGAGTCCCTCGCGGGGACCCCCGTCCCGACGAACGCGTGGTGGACCGACCTGCTCGTCAGCAGGTACTCGGGCGACCTGTGGGCCAACCCCCTCGTCGTGTCGAACGCGCGCGAGGGCACGCGCCTCACGCTCCCGACGCGCTGGAACGACGCCGGGACCGCGCGCGTGCTCGAGTCGCCGATCGTCGTCGGCGCCACGGCCGAGCCCGCGCTCGGCCCGAGCGACGTCGTCATGGCCGACTTCGAGGACGGCTACCCCACGGGCTGGGCCGCGACGGGCACCGCCTTCTCCGGCGGCCCGGCCGCCGGGACCGCGGCGGGCCAGAGCCCCGTCTCGGGCTTCCTCGGCAACCGCCTCGTCAACTCGTTCACCGCGGCCCAGGGCGACGGCGCCACCGGCACGCTCACGTCGCCGACGTTCACCGTCGACCGTGACCACGTCGCGTTCCTCGTCGGCGGCGGCAACCACCCGGGACAGGAGGAGGTGCGGCTCGTCGTCGACGGGCAGACCGTCCGGGCCGCGACCGGCAAGGACTCCGAGCAGCTCGCGTGGGTGACCTGGGACGTCGCGGACCTGCGCGGCCGCACGGCCCGCATCGAGGTCGTCGACCAGCTCCAGGCGGGCTGGGCGCACGTCCTCGTCGACCAGGTCGTGCGCACCGACGACCCCGACGGGCTCGAGACCCGGTTGTCCTCGACGTTCGCGGCGCAGGACGCGACGGTGACCGGCTGGGGCGAGTGGGACGTGTCGTGGCGCCTGCGCGGCGAGGGCGAGACGGCCGACCGGCCGCAGGGCATCGACGTCACCGCCGCGCGCGGCGTGCCGTACGTGTGGTTCGAGCTCGACGGCGTGCAGCCGCGGATCACGGTCGACGAGGACGCGGAGCTGTTCGGGCTCGACGGCGCCCCGCTCACCCTCCCGGCCGACGTCTCGGCGCTGCGCGTCCAGCAGGACGGGCGCTCGTACGGGATCCACCTGCCCGACGGCTCGCACGTCGAGCGCGCGGGGAACGCGCTCCTCGTCACGGCGAGCGCCCCGTACCTCGTCGTCTCGGCCGTGTCGCAGGGCGCGGGCTCGGGCGCCGACCTGGCGGCGATGCACCAGCGGGCGTTCGCCGTCGTGCGGGACACGCGCATGGAGTACGACTACGACGTCGCGAGCGGCCTCGTCACGCAGACGTGGGACGCCGACACCGAGGCGCTGCAGGGCGCGAACCTCGACACGCTCCAGGGCTGGCTCCCCCACCACTACCGCGAGGCGGACCAGGATCTCGCGTTCACGGGCGGCACCTACGACACCCCGCGCGGGCTCCTGCGGACGACCGCGGGGCACGGTGGCTGGGAGCTGCGGTACCCGTTCGAGGGCATCGTGCCGTTCCTGCCCGACCCCGAGGGCACCCCGGGGTACGACCGCGAGCGCATGGTCCGTTACGTCGAGGACTACGCGGCGAAGACGGGGTACGGGGGCGACACGTACTGGGGCGGCAAGGACGTGCTCCAGCTCGCCGAGTACATGGCCGTGGCCAAGGAGATCGGGGCCGACGACGCGTACGCGACGCTCAAGGGCTCCCTGACGACCGCGCTCGACGACTGGTTCACGTACACGCCGGGCGAGACGGAGCACTTCTTCGCGCGGTACCCCACGTGGCAGGCGCTCATCGGCTTCTCCGACTCCTACGGGTCGCTCGAGTTCACCGACAACCACTTCCACTACGGCTACTTCACCCTGGCGGCGGCCTACCTCGCCCTGGAGGACCCCGAGTGGGGCGCGCAGTACGGCGACCTCGCGACGCTCGTCGCGAAGCAGTACGGCAACTGGGACCGTGACGACGGCGCCTTCCCCTACCTGCGCACGTTCGACACGTGGCAGGGCCACTCGTACGCGGGCGGCCTCAGCTCGCCCGGGGGCAACAACCAGGAGTCGAGCTCGGAGGCGATCCAGTCGTGGGTCGGGCTGTTCCTGCTCGGCTCCGCGCTCGGCGACGACGCGATGCGCGACACCGGCGCGATGGGCTACGTGACGGAGCGCGCCGCGGTCCAGGAGTACTGGTTCGACTACCACGGCCGCGCCGGCGCGCCCGCGTCCGAGGGGCCGGGCAACTTCCCGGCCGCGTACGAGCACGGCACGACCGGAATCCTCTTCGACTCCGGCCAGGCGTTCGCGACCTACTTCTCGGGCGACCCGGCGTGGATGTACGGGATCCAGTGGATGCCGACCGGTCCGTGGTTCTCGTGGTTCGGCGAGGACGCCGACTTCGGCACCGAGCTCCTGGCCCGGATGTTCGACGAGCGCCCCGGCGTCCTCGGTGAGTACGTGCCGGGCGACAACGGCGGGAACCTCGCCCGCGCCGCCAAGCAGTGGTACGGCGTCGGCACCGACTGGGGCGCGGACGTGCAGCTCGACCGGGCGGCGGCCGTGCGGTCGCTCCAGGACGGCGTCCGCAACGCGTACCGGCACCACGCCGCGTACGTCACCGCGCGCACGGCGGCGAACCCGCTCTACGACGCCGGCCGGGGCGCGCTGCTGTTCTCCGTCGGCGCCGACGGGGAGCTCGTCTTCCCCGCCGACGTGTGGAACCCCGACGCGCTGCCCGCGGCCCTGCGCCCGGTCGCGCCCCCGGCGGACGCCCCGGACCGGGACCCGAAGGAGTGGGCGACGTCGTGGCCCGCGTTCCGCTACCTGTCGACCGACTACACGGGCGACCCCGGCGCGCTCGAGGACCTCTACGCGTACGACGTCCGCGGCTTCGATCCAGGCGACGCGGGCGACGTCGCGCACGCGGCGGACGTGTACGCCCGCATGGGCGACGCGCTCGGCAACGTCGTGCTCGGCTACGTCGCACAGGTCGACCCGGACATGTACGCGGTGGTGTCGGCCGAGCTCGAGGAGCGCGGGGACCCGGTGGCGCGCGGCGTGTCCATGGCCGGGCTCGTGCACTACACCGGCCTCGCGAACCGCGGGCTGGGGCAGCACACGACGGACCGCCGGGTCGGGACGCCGACGAGCCAGGTGTACCGCGACGGGGACGCGTACACGTACGTGGTGTTCAACCCGACCGACGAGCAGCAGCGCTACC
This sequence comes from Cellulosimicrobium cellulans, assembly GCF_016907755.1. NCBI lineage: Bacteria > Bacillati > Actinomycetota > Actinomycetes > Micrococcales > Promicromonosporaceae > Cellulosimicrobium > Cellulosimicrobium cellulans. The sequence goes on along the minus strand of NZ_JAFBCN010000001.1, from coordinate 473,421 downwards.
CGGTCTACGAGGGGGCGCGACAGGTGGGGACGATCGACGTGCCGCCCGGGCAGGTCGTGCGGCACCGGCTCGACGCGACGCTCGACCGCGTCGAGGTGAGCGCGGCGGGCTCCGTCCGGACCGTGCCCGCGGGCCAGGAGGTCGCGCTCACCGCGACCGGGTACGACCAGTACGGCGCGGTCGTCGACCTGCCGGGGCTGACGTGGACCGTCGACGCGGGCGGGACGGTCGCCTCGACCGGCGCCCGCACCGCGACGTTCCGCGCCACGCAGGACGCCGACCCCGTGGCGGTCCGGGCGTCGTCCGGTGGCGTCACCGGCACGTACGCGCTGCGCGTCGGTGCGGCGCCCGCCCTGGCCGGCGTGAGCGTCGAGCCCGCCTTCGCGCGCGTCGTCTCCGGCGAGCGGCAGGCGTTCTCCGCGACGGGCGTCGACCAGTACGGCGACCCGTTCCCCCTCGCGGGCGTGGCGTGGTCGGCGGGCGACCGCGGGAGCGTCGCCGACGGCGCGTTCACCACGGGGGCGGTCGGCGCCGGGCGCATCACGGCGACGGCGGGCGGAGTCACCGGATCCGCGGTCGTCGCGGTCGTGGCGGACCTGCCCGACGTCGCGCACGGCAAGGCGGTCACGGCGAGCTCCGCGGTCGGCGCCGGGGCCCGCCCTGAGCTCGCCGTGGACGGCGACGCGAGCACGCGCTGGGAGAGCGAGTGGGCCGACGGGCAGTGGATCCAGGTCGACCTCGGCGCGCGCCACGAGCTCGAGCAGGTCGAGGTCGACTGGGAGGGCGCCGCGGCGGCGACGTTCTCCGTGCAGATCGCGGACGCGCCGGACGGCCCGTGGCGGACGCTGCGGACCGTGACGAAGACCGACGCCTCCCCGGACGCGATCGAGGTCGACGGCGCGGGCCGCTACGTCCGGCTCGACGCGCCGACGCGGCTCCTGCCCGCGTACGGGGTCTCGGTGTTCGAGCTGCGCGTGCGCGGCGTCCGCGCCGGGGACGCCGTGGCCCCGACGACGGTGCTCGTCTCGCCCGGGTCGGCGCACGTGCGCCCCGGGTCCGCCCTCGACCTCACCGCGTACGCGTTCGACGCCGCGGGGCACGGCGGTCCGACGGCGGCGGCGTGGTCGGTGACCGGCACGTCGACGATCAGCGCGGCCGGGCGGCTCACCGCCCAGGGCTCCGGGGCGGCCGTCGTGACGGCGCGGGTCGGCGGGCTGAGCGGGACGGCCGACGTCGTCGTGGGCGGCACGCCCTCCGGCGGCGGGACGGGCGACCCGGGCACGGGGGTCGTCGAGCTCGCCCAGGGCCGGCCGGCCGTCGCGTCGAGCGTGAGCGGGGGCCAGCTCCCGGGGCTCGCGCTCGACGGCGACCCGGGTTCCCGGTGGGAGAGCCAGTTCGCCGACGACCAGTGGCTCCGGGTCGACCTCGGGCAGCGCGCCGCGCTGACGCGGGTCGAGATCGACTGGGAGACCGCGGCACCCGCGCGGTTCTCGGTCCAGGTCGGCGACTCGCCGACGGGCCCGTGGACCACGCTGCGCACGGTCGCCAAGACGTCCGCGGCGCCCGACGTCGTCGCCGTCGCGGGGACCGGCCGGTACCTGCGGATCGACGCACCGGAGCGCCTCACCCCGTGGGGCGTGTCGATCTGGGAGCTGCGCGCCTACGGGACGCCGTCGGCGTGACGCGGCGGGGTCGGCGCGCGACGCGCCGACCCCGCTGCGAGCCCCGCGCGCTCAGGCGCTCGTGCGGCGGACGACGACGGACGGGAACGTGCGCTCGTCGTCGCGGCGGCGGCGGTCCAGCAGGGCCGCCGTCGCGGCGGCCGCGATCCGCTCCACGGGGTGGGTCGCGGTCGTCAGTCCCGGACCGGCCTGCTCCGCGAAGGGCTGGTCGTCGAACCCGGTGACCGCGACGTCGTCGGGCACGCGGACACCGTCCTCCGCGAGCGCGCGCATCGCGCCGACGGCGAGCGTGTCGCTCATCGCGACGAGCGCGTCGACCCCGGGCCAGCGCCGGCGCGCCTCGCGGGCCGCCTCCGCGCCCGCGAGAGCCGTGAGGTCGGCGGCCACGACGCGGTGCGGGACGCCGGCGGCGCGCACGACCGCGTCGTACGCCTCGACGGCCCGCCGCGCGCCGGGGAGCCAGCCGGGCCCGGTGAGCATGACGACGTCGCGCCGCCCGTCGGCGAGCACGTGCTCGACGAGCGCGGTGATCCCGGCCGCGGCGTCGACGTCGTAGGAGGGCACGCGGCCGTCGGCGGGACCGATCGCCGCCACGCGGGAGAGCAGCGTGCGCGGCACGCTCGCGAGCACCTCGGCGGAGTAGTCGACGAGCAGCACTCCGCCGACGCCCGGGTCGCGCGCGAGCCGGGCCAGCTCGTCGCGCGGGTCGCGACCGAGCCAGCGCAGCGCCACGCCGACGCCCTGGGTGTCGGCCGCGCGGCTGGCCGCCGCGACGACGCGCGCGACGTAGGGGTCGCCCAGCAGGTCCGCGGACGGCGACCCGACCGCGACCACGACGCGCTCGCCCCGCCCGCTGGCGAGCGACCGCGCACCCGGGTGCGGCACGTACCCGAGCTCCTCGACGGCGGCGAGGACCGCGCGGCGCGCCGCGTCGGACACGGGACCCGTGCCCCGCACGACGCGCGAGGCCGTGGACCGCGAGACGCGGGCCGCCGCGGCGACGTCGTCGAGCGTGGTGGGCGGCATGGCGATCTCCTGGGCGGTCCGGTCGGCGGTGACGGGCGGCGCCCGGAGCACCACGCTAACCCGCGGAGGGCCGTCGGTGGAAGCGTTCCCACGGTCGTGTCGGGGCCCGGTCCGTCGTCGAGCCCGGGGTCGCTCCTCAGGACCGGCGCGCGGTGGGGACCGAACCCGGGTTCGTCGCGCGCTCCCGGCGTCGGCCAGGGGCGCACGACGAGGACGGTGGCGATCATGGGCGGCCCGTCTCGACGGTGACGCGTGACGCGTGTCGGCGGGTCACGGTAGACCTGTGCCCATGACGACGACGCCGTCCCCCGAGCCCTTCGCGCCCGACGCTCCCGCCTCTCGCGAGGAGTGGTGGATCTGCCGCACGTGCGCGGTCGAGCACGCCGAACGACCGGACGTGTGCGCGATCTGCGCCGACGAGCGCCAGTGGGTCCCCGCGAGCGGGCAGGCGTGGACCACGCTCGCCGAGCTCGCGGCGGCCGGCGAGCGCCTCGTGCTGGAGGAGCTGGAGCCCGACCTGTTCGGCCTGTCGAGCGAGCCGAGCGTCGGGATCGGGCAGCAGGCCAAGATCGTGCGCACCCCCGCGGGCAACCTGCTCTGGGACCCGCCCGGCTACCTGGACGACGACGCCGTCGAGCGGGTGCGCGCGCTCGGCCCGGTCGTCGCGATCGCCGCGAGCCACCCGCACATGTTCGGCGTCCAGGTCGCGTGGAGCCGCGCCCTCGGCGGCGTCCCCGTGCTCGTCGCCGAGGCCGACGCGCACTGGGTCGCGCGGCCCGACCCGGTCATCCAGACCTGGACCGGCGAGCGTGAGGTGCTGCCCGGCGTCGTCCTGTCGCAGCCGGGCGGCCACTTCCCCGGCAGCGCCGTCGTGCACTGGGCGGCCGGCGCCGACGGCCGGGGCGTGCTCCTGTCCGGCGACACGATCTTCGCCAACCCCGACCGCACGTCCGTCAGCTTCATGCGGTCCTACCCCAACCGCATCCCGCTGTCCGCCACCGTCGTGCTGCGCGTCGCCGAGCACGTCGCGCGCCGCCCGTTCGAGCGGCTCTACAACAACTTCGAGGGCGTCGTCCCCGCCGACGCGCGGGAGGTCGTGCTCCGCTCCGCGCAGCGCCACGCCGCCTGGGTCCGCGGCGACTTCGACCACCTCACCTGACCGGTCGCCACCAGCATGTCCGTCGATCAGGGTCATCGTTCCGCGACAAGGAGGAAAGTCATAGCACCGTGACATTCTGGCTCCGTCACGGTACTGGCGGGCGGGTCCTCACCCCGTTCCTCCGCACACCGTTCGGGGAAGGCCGCTCACCTGCCGTCGCGCGCGCCGACTCCACGTCGCCGACCGTCGACGTCCAGGACGAGCAGTGGGGCGCGTCCGGGGCGTGACGAAGGCGCCGGACGGCGCGCTGGGGCCTCGGATCGTCAGCCCCCTCCAGTATGGGCGCCGGGGGCCGCGCCGATCCTTCGGTGACCGTGCGGACCTTCACGGTCTCCGTCCCGGATCCTGCCGTTGCCTCCGGCCGGCCCCGCCGACGAGGGCCGAGAATCGTCGGATGGCGGACATCTTCGAGGCCACCCGGCCGGACGACTACCTGATGCGCCTGGCGGCGTCCGACCTCGGGCGCGGCTACAAGGCGATGGTGACCGTGGAGCTCGCCCTGGCGGACGGCCACACCGTGGTCGACGTCGGGTGCGGCCCCGGTGCCGACCTCCTGGCCTTCAGCGAGGCGGTCGGTGCCGACGGGCACGTCGTCGGGATCGACCACGACGTCGAGGCGGTGGGAGCGGCACGCGAGCGCGTCGCCCACGCCCCCAACGTCACGGTGCGGACGGGCGACGCGCACCAGCTCGACCTCGACACCGGGAGCGTCGACCGCGCCCACACGGATCGCGTGCTCCAGCACGTCGCGGACCCCGGCCGCGCCGTCGACGAGGTCGCTCGCGTGCTCCGGCCGGGCGGGCGAGCCGTGCTCGCAGAACCCGACTGGGGAACTCTCGCGATCGACGGGCCGGACCGCACGACGACGCACGCGTACCAGGCGTACGTGGTCGAGGAGGTGGTGCGCAACGCGTGGATGGGCCGCCGACTCCCCGCGCTCGTCCAGCGCTCGGGTCTCTCGGTCGGCCGGGTCGTCCCGGTCACGGCCGTCTTCCGGGACGTCAGCGAGGCCGACGCGGTCCTGGGCCTCGGGCGCGTCGCCCGGCGCGCGCGGGACGCCGGGCACCTCGACCCGGACGTGTACGAGCGCTGGGTCGCGCACCTCACGACCGCGCCGTTCTTCGCCTCGGTCACGCTGTTCGTCGTGGTCGCCGAGCGCTGACCGGAGCTCGCGCGCGTGTGGGTGGCCCGCGTGACGATGACCGCATGAGCACCCACGCGCACGGCGTCCACCACTCGATCGACTACGTCGAGCTCCCCGTGACCGACCTCGCCGCGGCGCAGGCGTTCTACGGCGCGGCCTTCGGCTGGGAGTTCGTCCCCTACGGCCCCGGGTACGCGGGGATCCGCACGGCCGCGGAGTCGGGCGCGGACGAGGCGGGCGGTCTGCGCCTCGCGGAGGCGGGCGACGTGTCGCGCGGCGGACCGTTCGTCCTGCTGTTCTCCGCGGACCTCGACGCGACCCTCGCCGCCGTGCAGGGCGCGGGCGGCCAGGTGGTCGAGGGCCCGTACGAGTTCCCCGGCGGTCGCCGGTTCCACTTCCTCGACCCGAGCGGCAACGAGCTGGGGGTCTGGGCGACGTCCTGAGGACGACGGCGCGTCAGCCGCCCAGCAGGAGCGACACCCCGATCGTCGCCATGACGACGGCGATCGCGCCGTCGAGCACGCGCCACGCGCCGGGGCGGGCGAACACGGGCGCGAGCAGGCGCGCCCCGAAGCCGAGCGCGGTGAACCACACGATGCTCGCGACCATCGCGCCCGCCCCGAAGAGCCAGCGGGCCGCGTCGGGGTCACCCGCTCCCTCGGCGTGCGCGGCGGCGTAGCCCGCCGCGAGCGACCCGAGGAGCAGCACGGTGTCGAGGTAGACGTGCGGGTTGAGCCACGTGAGGGCGAGCGACGTCCCGACGGCGGAGCGGGCGCTCGTCGCGCCGGTGCCCGACCCCTCGCCGGACGCTGCGTCGAGACCGCCGGGTCGCAGGGCCCGGCGGGCGGCGAGCGCCGCGAGCGTGAGGAGGAACGCGGCGCCGCCCCAGCGCACGACGGCGAGCAGCGCGGGCGCGCCGGTCACGAGCGCGCCGAGCCCGGCCGTCCCGGCGGCGATGAGGACGAGGTCGGAGAGCGCGCAGACGAGCACGACGGGCAGGACGTGCTCGCGGCGCAGGCCCTGGCGCAGCACGAACGCGTTCTGCGCCCCGATCGCGACGATGAGGGACGACCCGGCGGCAAGACCGGCGGCGAGGGGCGAGAGAGCGGCGAGCACGCCCTCGACGGTAGGCATCGAGCCTCGTGAAGTACAGCGAAAGATTCTGCACTTCCCTAAGATCTGCTTCATGATGGACCTCCAGCCCGACCAGCTCCGCACGCTCGCCGCGATCGCCGCCGCCGGGACGTTCGACGCCGCCGCCCAGCGGCTCGGGGTCACCCCGTCCGCCGTCAGCCAGCGCGTGCGCGCGCTCGAGTCGGCCGTGGGCCAGGTGCTCGTGCGGCGCGGGAAGCCCGCCGAGCTCACACCGCCGGGCCAGGTGCTCGTCCGGCACGCGCGCCACCTCGCGCTGCAGCAGGCGGACGTGCTGGCGGAGCTGGGGATCGGGACGGCGGAGCCCCCGAGCGACCCGGCCGGGGCCGACGGCGTCGCGCCGCTGCCCGAGGTCACGCTCGTCGTCTCCGGCGACGCCCTGACCACCTGGGCGCTGCCCGCGCTGGTCGAGGCGTCGGGGTGGGCCCGGCTCGAGGTGCTGCGCGAGGACGAGGAGCACTCCATCGGCCTGCTGCGCGACGGGACGGCGGTCGCCGCGGTGACCTCGGTCGCGGAGGCCGTCCCGGGCTGCCGCTCGATCCTGCTCGGCCAGATGCGCTACCGCCCCATGGCGAGCCCCGCGTTCGCGGCGCGCTGGTTCCCCGAGGGCCCGACCGCCGTCGCGCTCTCCCGCGCGCCCGTCCTCGCGTTCGACCGCAAGGACGACCTCCAGGAGCGCTATCTCCGTCTGCGCGCCCAGGGAGAGGGGGTCGCGCTCGACCCGCCCCGCCACCACGTCCCCGCGTCGAACGAGTTCCGCCGCGCGATCGAGCTCGGCATGGGCTGGGGCATGCTCCCCGACCTCCAGAGCGCCCAGGCCGAGCGCGCGGGACGCCTCGTCGGCTTCGACGACGCCCGGGCGATGCACGTGCCGCAGCACTGGCAGCAGTGGCGCCTGCACTCCACGTCGCTCGACCGCCTCGCGGCGGCCGTCGCGCGCGCTGCTCGTGCTGCGCTCGGCGCCCCCTGACGGGCGGCGACGACCCGGAGCCGGTCGCCCAGGAGCGGCACGCTCGGGGTGTGACCCCCAGGTCGACAGGAACGTCCCGGCCCCGCGCTCCCCCACCCGCGTCGGACGCGTCGGTTCCGACGGGCACCCAGGCGCCGCCGCACGGGGCACACTCGTGAGGTCCCCCGCTCGCAGAGCCGAGCGACCACCCGCACCGAGGAGCACGATGGCGTACTTCTTCCGTACCGGCCCGACGACGTTCCGCGCGAGCCCGCACGTCGGCGGCGCGTGGCGCACCGACGAGCAGCACGTCGCGCCCGCGCTCGGGCTGCTCGCGCACGTGGTCGAGACCGACCGCGTCGCCCGCGGGCGCGACGACCTCGCGGTGTCGCGCCTCGCCTACGACATCTGGGGCGTGTTCCCGATCGGCGACGTGGAGACGCAGGTCCGCGTGGTCCGCCCCGGGCGGGGCGTGGAGCTCGTCGAGGCGACGCTCTGGTGCGGGGGCCGCTGCGCCGTCGCGCTCCGGGCGTGGCTCGTACGGACGGGCGACACCGCCGACCTCGCCGGCGGTGCGCCGGACCCGGTGCCCGGCCCGGACGAGACCCCGCCGTGGGACCCCGCGACCGTCTGGCCCGGCGGCTTCATCGACTCCGTCGAGGTCCGCCGCACCGCGGTCGAGCCGGGCCGCGCGACGGTCTGGGTGCGCACCGACGTCCCGCTCGTCGCCGACGAGGAGGTCGGGCCGCTCGCCCGCACCGCGGGGCTGCTCGACGCCGCCAACGGCATGGCCGTCCGCGCGGACCCGCGGGAGGTCGCCTTCCCCAACGTCGACCTCACCGCCCACCTCTTCCGGTCGCCGCTCGGCGGCTGGGTGGGCCTGGACACCTCGGTCGTCTTCGGCCCCGCGGGTGCCGGCGTCACGCACAGCACGCTCCACGACGAGGCCGGACCGTTCGGGACGCTCGCGCAGGCCCTCGTCGTCCGCACGCTCGCCGCGCCGGAGGGTGCCCCTACCGGCGCGTGACCGTCCCGCCGGGGCTCCCCGCGCGCGACGCGTCGAGCACGCAGCGCTCGAGGTCCCGGACGACCCGCTCGGCCGCGGCGTCGTCCAGGCGCGACGTGTCGGCCGTGAGGACGACGTCGATGCCGCCGTCCGGCGCGTCGACGAGGTGCAGCGTGAGCGTGACGCCGCCCTGCTCGTCGGACGCGTCGGCGCGCGCGAGCCGCCGCGACCGCGTGGGGCGGGCGCGCAACGTCCGGTCGGGTCCGGTGCCGCGGCGGTCGTTGTACCAGCAGGTGCCGTCGTGGCCGGTCGTCGGGTCGGCCGCGGCCTCCGCCTGGAGCCGGTCCTTGTCGTAGTACGCCGACCGGTACGCCGTCATCGCCGCGCGCCAGACCCGGGTGCCCACCTCGTCGAACGGCGCGTCGAGGCCCTCGACGTGCACCAGGCCCTCCATCGCGGTCGTCACCACCGCCTCGGCGAGCTCCCGGCGGAAGCGGTTGCTCACCATGACCTGCAGCGCGAGGTCGTCGCGGCCCGCGGCGACGGCGAGCGCCCGGCACGACGCCGCGAGCAGCACCCCGGACGTGCTCGTGCGCCAGCGCGCGGCCACCCGCTCGGCCGCAGGCCCCAGGCGGCGCGACCGCAGGACCGTCTGCCGGTACCGAGGCCCGCCGTCGAGGGCGGCGGTCGGTCGTGGCGCGAAGACCTCCGCCGGGGCGGCGCGCATGGTGCGCAGCGTGCGTGCGCGCGCCGCGGCGTCGTGCCGCCGCCCCTCGTCGGAGGTCTGCCAGGCCGCCTCGTCGAGCGGGGTCCACGCCTCGACGTCCCGCAGCGCGGCGCCCGCAGCGAGTGCCGTGAGGTCGCCGTCGAGCACCGGGAGCCCCCAGCCGTCGAGCGCGGTGTGCGCGACGACGAGCACGGTGTGGTGCACCGCGCCGTCCACGGTCACGAGCCCGGCCCGCACGGGCAGCTCCGCCGGGTAGTCGAACGCGCGGCCCCAGAGCTCGTCGCGCAGCCGCGCACCGCGCGCGGCGACGTCCGCCACGTCGGTCACACGCTCCTCGACGACCTCGACCGTCCCCGCCCCGCACAGCTCCTGGACGAACCCGTCGCCGCGCGGGTGGACGCGCGTCCGCAGCGAGTCGTGCCGTTCGACGAGCGCGCGCACGACGGCGGTCGCGGCCCCGGTCGGCACCGGCTCGTCGAGCGGTCCGCCCCACACGAGGTTGAACTGGTGGTCCAGCGGCTCGAGGGCGGCGAGCGCCCGTCGGATCGCGGTCTGGCCCCACGTCGCGGGCCCCTCGCCCGCGCGCCCGCGGACCTCGACGTGGTGGACGACCCTCACCGCGCACCTCCCGCGCCGGCCCGCACCGTGGGCGACGGCCGCTCCGTACCCCAGACCCGGGTGCGGAGCGTGTGCCGCCGCGGCCCCGGCGTCGCGCAGGACGCGACCGCGCCGGCGGGTGCCGCCACGTCGCTCACCCACCACTCCTGACCGGACCACGGGCCGCCGTCGGCCCGCACCAGCCCCGGAGACCGGACGTCGAGCCCGAGCACGTCGAGCAGCCGGCCGCCGACCGCCTTGGCGCACGCCTCCAGCCGTGAGAAACGGCGCCACAGGTCCCCGTCCGCGTCCGACCGCGCGTCCGCCGGGGCGAGGAACCGCGCGGCGAGGCGGTGCACGTCGACGCGCGGGTCGCGCACCTGCACGTCGACGCCCACGTCCGTCTCGGCGAGCGCCACGAGCGCGTGGTCGCCGCTGCGGCTGAGGTTCCACCGCTGCCCGACGACGGGGCCCGGCTTCCCGTGCTGCCCCACCTCCCACCGGACGTCCGCGGGCGGCAGGCCCGTACGTGCCGCGAGGATCTCGCGCGCGGCGACGTGGGCGCGCACGTACCGCGCGGCGTCGGCGGGCGAGGCGAGGCGCCGGGCGCGGTCGCGCTCCGCCGCGCCCAGCACCGCGCTGCCGAGCACGACGTCACCCGCCGTCGAGCACGACCTTGCTGTCGGAGTGGAGCCCAGAACGCCACTGATGTCGTGCTCGGCGGGGGGCGGGGTCGTGGTGACGAACCACAGCTCGACCTCGGGCTCCGGATCGACCGCGCTCACGCGACGAACTCCGGCAGGCCGTCGTCGAGCCCTTCCAGCGGCTCGTCGAGCGCCCCCTCGATCGCGCCCCCGAACGTGCCCACGCTGCGCGTCGTCACGACGACCTCCACCCGGCCGTCGACCGCGCGGGCGGCCACCGGACGCAGGTCCGGGACGCCGTGGTGCGCGCCGGGGACGTCGTCCGGGCCGACGGCGAGCACGGTCGCCGTCGCGCCCCGGCCTGCGGCTACCCCGGCGGCGGAGTCCTCCAGGACGAGGCACCGCCGCGGGTCGACGCCGAGCAGCCGCGCCCCCGCGAGGAACCCCTCCGGGTCGGGCTTGCCGCGCGCCACGTCCTCCGCGCACACGAACCGCGCCGGCACGGGCAGGCCGGCGGCCGTCAGGCGCGCGAGCGCGACCTCGCGCGCCGCCGACGTCACCACCGTCCAGACCCGCGGGTCCAGGCCGTCCAGGAGGTCCGCGGCGCCCGGCACGGCCACGACGCCCTCGGTGTCGTCGCACGAGATGCGGTGCAGCCACTCGACCTCGCGCGCGACGTCGGCGCCCGGCGCCACGAGGCGGACCACCTCGACGTCGCGGCGGCCGTGCGACGCCGCGACCACCGCGTCGCCGTCGAGCCCGAGCCGGGCCGCCCACGCGAGCGTGTGCCGCTCGATCGCGGCCGCGGAGTCGACGAGCGTCCCGTCGAGGTCGAGCAGCAGGGCCGCGCCACGCCACGCCCAGACGCCGGCGGACGCGTGCGCCGACGGACCGGTCGAGGTCGCGCTCACAGGAGCTCCACCGCGCGCGCGAGCCGCACCTCTGCGTGGAGGTCGGCGTACCGCTGCGCGAGTCCGGGCGCGTGCTGCAGCCCCAGCGCGGCGAGGCTCGCCCGGCCCGGCGCGTCGCCGTCCACGCGCGCCGCGACCGGCAGCACGTGCGCCGCGTCCGCGGCGGCGAGCGCCACCAGGACCTCCGCCGCGGTGAGGTGCGCCGTGTCGGCATCGGTGAGCGGCACCGGGGCCCCTGCCGCGGTGAGGTGCGCGGCGTCGGCATCGGTGAGCGGCACCGGGGCCCCGGCCGCGGTGAGGTGCGCGGCGGCGGACGGGTGCGCCGTCGTGCGGTGCGGCTCGCCCGTCATCGCGCCCGGCGGCGCGGGGACCACCCTGCGCGCCGCCCACAGCCCGCGCGAGACGTAGCGGCGGCCGGGATCGACGCCGAGGAGCCCGCGCGGCTCGACGTGCTCGCACGCGAGGATCTCGACGACAGCCCGGCCGCTCCGGCCGTCGGGCGTCTCACGTGCCGCGCCTGCGTCCGGCACGTCGAGTGCTTCGGGTGTCAGGGGTGTCACGGGACGGTCGGACGGGCCAGAGGGCGTCCCGCCCGCGCCCGCGGCGTCGTCGGTCCCGGCGACGCGGTACTCGTCGGCCCCGGCGACGCGGTGCTCGTCCGTCCCGGCGACGCGGTGCTCGGCGGCGCCGTCGAGGTCGACCTGCGCGGTGAGGCGCCGCACCGCGTCCTCGGCGCGCGCGCCGCACGCCGGGCAGTCGTGCACGACGACGCGCACCGGCACCGCCGGACCCGCCGCCCGGCACACGACCTCGGCGTCGCGCTCCCCGAGGAGCCGCGCGGCGGCGAGCGCGACCTGGTCGACCGCGGCGCCGTCGCTCGCTCCCGCCCCGACGACGGGTGCCGAACCCGGGGTTGTGGGCGACCCTGGCGTCGAACCCACCCGTATCCCCGGGTTCGACGGGGTGCCGGTCCATGTCTCGCCCGCAAGCAGCGCGTCGAGGCCGAACGCGACGAGCTCGTCGACCAGGTCCTCCGGGCGGTCGGCGGGGAGGAGGCCGGAGAGCACCCACGTCCGGACGGCGGCGGCCCGGTGCGCCGGCGCGTCGGGGCCGGCGGGCGGGGGCCAGTCGCTGCGCGCGACGTCGTGGCCCAGCAGCCAGCACGCCGCACCGAGCTCGCCGAGCGCGTCGCGCGAGACGCGGCGGAGCTCCGGGGAGGCGCCCGCGACGAGCACCGACACGTCGTGCGCGACGGCCGCCGGGTCGACGCCGAGCCACCACGACCACGCGTCCCAGCCCCAGCCGAACGGGTGCTCGAGCGGTTCGCCCGCGCCCGGACGGAGCACGCGCAGCGTGCAGCGCGACCGTTCGAGCGTGACCGCGACCGGCCGTGCGGTGGCCGGCGAGCGGGCCGGCTCGCGATCGAGACCCGGCCGGTCCCAGGCGTCCGGGTCGACGGCGTCGCCCGCCGGGACCGTCGCGTGCCGGGCCCCGTGCGCGTCGTTGCCCGCGAGGCTCGGGCCGTCGCCGTGCTCCAGCAGGTGCGGCAGCGTCGCGACGACGGGGTAGCCCTCGCGCGCGCAGAAGGTCACGACGGCCTCGTCGTCGTCCCGCTCGTCGTCGGGCAGGGTCGCGAGGTGCGCGGCGAGGCGCAGCGCGCCCTCCGCGGGGAGGACGAGGCCGAGCGTGGGCACCCACTCGTCGTGCCCGAGCGGCGCCCACGCCTGCCCGGCGACGGCCGCGGCGCGCACGAGGTAGGCGTTGCGCGGGCTGTTCCAGTTCGAGTAGAGCGCGACGGCGTGCCGGCCGCGGGCGCGCACGGCCCGCAGGACGAGCTCGGCGAACCCGGGGACCGGGGTGACGTCGTCCTGCAGCACGAGGTGGTGCGTCGCGCCCGGCGCCACGGCGGCCCACGCGCGCTTCGCGGTGCGCAGCGGGCTGGGCGGGCCGTCCGGGTCGGGGTCCTCGACGACCCGCACGTCGAGCGGCGCGCACGCCGCGACCAGGGAGGAGACGTCGCCCCGCGCCGGGTGGTGCATGACGACGACGCTCAGCACGGGCTCGGGGGCGTCCGAGCCCGGACCGGTCGCCGTCCGCGAGACCGCGCCCGTTCCCGGCACGCCACGGACCGGCACGTCGCGGACCGGGGCGTCGCTGACCAGTGCGGTACGGGCCGGGGCGTCCTGGGCAGGCGGCGTCGTCCCCCGCGCGGTCACGGCGCGACCTCCACGGCCGAACCGGCCGTCCCGGCCGTCTGAGCCGTCTCGGCCGTCTCGGCCGGAGCTTCGGTGGCCCGCCGTCGGACGAGGCGCACCGCGACGGGGAGCATGACGACCAGCCCGACGACGTTCGTCACGGCGATCGTCGTGTACAGCGCGGTGGGACCGCCGCCCGCGCGCGCGAGGACGCCGCCGACACCGAGCGAGACGGCGTGGTAGAGCACGTTGAGCGTCACGGCGACGCGCCCGTACCCGAGCTGCTCCAGCAGGGTCAGGAGGTACAGCACGAGCCCGACACCGGCGTACGACGGGCCGACCACCCGCAGGTAGAGCGCCGCCTGCGCGGCGACGTCCGGGTCGGCCGAGAGCTGGCCCGCGACGAGCGGCGCGGTCAGCAGGACGAGCGCCCCCACCACGACGTACACGCCCGCGACGACGACCGTGCCCGCGCGCAGCGTCCGCGGGAGGAGCCCGAGATCCCCCGCACCCCACTGCTGGTTCATGACGATGCTCACCGCCGCGGCGAGTCCGATGGCCGGCACGATCACGAGCGTCTGGACCGTCGCGGCGCCGCCGAACCCCGCGACCACGTCCGTGCCCGACGGACCGAGGACCCACACCATGACGAGGTTCGTCACGGTGAGCAGGAGGTAGGACAGACCGACCGGCAGGCCGACGCCGAGCAGCAGCCCGCGCACGTCGACCCGCTCGACCACGGCGCCCTCGGGAGGAACGCCCGCCGTCGTCGGCTCGGCGGCCGGCGGGCCGGAGTGCGGGTCGGAGGAAGCAGCACCCGCCGGGCCGGACGGTGCCGCGACCGGGGCCGGGGTCGTGGAGGACGGAGGCGGGGGCGGCGGGGGCGGGGTCGGCGTCGTCCACGACCCGGCGGGCAGGGCGCGGAGCGCCCGTCGCCATGCCGCGGCGAGCCGCTGCGGCGCGGGGTGGTGACGCAGCGCGAGCAGACGGCGCAGCCCGGGGACGTGGCCCGGCCGCGGAAGGAGGCGGGCCCGCACGAGGAGCGCCCAGGCGACGGCCGCGCCGACGAGCGTGGAGCCCGTGATCGCGACCGGGACAGCGAGCACGCCGAACCCGGCCACGAGCCCGACGAGCCACACGACGAGCACCTGGAGCCCCGCGACGAGCAGCGCCACGGTCGCCGACGCCCCGGTGCGCGCCCACCCGCGCAGCGCGGCGGCCGCGACCGCCGTCGGGACGGACAGCACGCTCGCGAGGACGGTCCAGCGCGCAAACGCGACGAACTCGGCGACGAGGGGCGCAGGCACCGACAGCACGTCGGCGAGCGTCGGCGCCGCCAGGACGACGAGCAGGGCGACGCCGCCGAGCACCACCGCGCCCGCCGCCACGAACCGCCCCAGCAGCGCCGTGGTGGCCGACGTCGGGACGACGGCCGCGCCGCCGTCCTCGCCCGCGCCGGCCCCTCCGGTCTCGGCGTGGTTCCCCGTGTCGATCTCCCCGCCCCGGGCCCGCGACCCGTGCAGGCGCGCGAAGCCGACCTGGGTCGAGACGTCGAGGCCCTCCTGGACCGCGAGGACGAGGAACGTCACGGGGATGAAGAGCGACCGGACGTAGAGCGCGTCGTCGCCCATGTGCCCCAGCAGCGCCGCGATGACGAGCTGCGCGAGCGCCCCCACGACGAGCGCGGCGCAGATCGGGGCGGCGAGGCGCACGACGCGGCGGCGCAAGGCCCCGACCGTCGGGCCTGCGACAGGTGGGGGCGGCACGGGCGGCAGCGCCTCCGGTCGCGGCGAGGCGGTCGCGACCGGGGTCGCGGCCGCCTCCCTAGACGAGCTCGGCATGCCGTGCCCTGCCCTGCAACCAGCCCTGCGCGAGGGTGAGCCGCTGGACGGTCCGCGTGCCCTCCATCATCTCCAGGCCGGGCACGTCGCGGACCAGCTTGTCGAGGTACGGGTGCTCCCACCGCGCGCCCGGGCCGAGCAGCGGCGGCACCGCGTGCGTGACCTCCTCCGCGAGGTCGAGCGCGGTGGCCTTGGCCGCCGCCGGCAGCGTCCCGTCCGCCGGGTCCGCGTCCGCGGCGCGCGCGGCCTGGAGCACGAGGGCGCGCGCGGCGTGGAGCCGGTCGTCGAACGTCTCCAGGTGCCACCGCTCGGCGGCGGTCAACGACGACCGCTCGGCGCGCACGTAGTCGAGCGCCGCCTGCGTGAGGCCCACGGCGAGCGACGCGACGACGGGGCGCAGCCGGTTGAAGGTGCGCACCGCCCCGAGGAGACCGTGGCGCGACGGCGACAGGTGCCGCCCGAGCGTGTCCTGCTCGAGCAGGGGCACGTCGTGCAGCCGCGCCTCGCCGAGCTGCACCGCGCGCATCCCGGTGGTCACGAGCGGCGCGGCGTCGAAGCCCGGCCGGTCGGTGTCGACGAGGTAGACCCCGACGCCCAGCGGGCCCGGGCGGTGCCGCGCGAACACGACGCCGAGGCTCGCGCGCGCGACGTTGCCCACGTACTTCTTGTGCCCGCGCAGCACGGGAGCGCCGTCGGCCTCGACGACCGCCGTCTCCAGCGCCGCGGCGTCCGAGCCGCGGTCGGGCTCGGTGAGGCCGAAGAACGTCCACGTGCCCGGCTGCGCCACGCGCCGGTAGAAGCGGTCGCGCTGCTCGTCGTCGGCGAGGTCGTCCAGCACGACCCCCGACATGGACGGCCCGGGCGCCCCGACGACGACGGACGCGTCGCCCCACGCGAGCGTCTCGGCGACGACGACGCGCTCCACGCACGTGCGCACGTGCACCGGCACGCCCCGCACGCGCAGCGGGTCGTCGAGATAGCCGGGCGGGAACCCGCCGAGCTGGCGGTACGGCAGGGCGCCCGAGTCCAGGAGCACGTGGAGCGCCGCGGGGTCGGCGTCGATCGCGAGGGCGTGCTCGCGGAGCGTCGCGCCGACGGGCCGCAGGTGGTCGCGCAGCGCGACGAGGTCGACCGTGGTCATGCGTCCTGCCCCTCCTCGCTGCCGGGTGCGCCGCCGGGCGTCCCGCCGGGTGTGCCGGAGACACGGCCCGGCAGCGTCCCGCTCGCGTGGCCCAGCAGGTCGATCGTGCGCGCGAGCCGCGCGGCGTCGCCGTCGACGTACCCCGACGCGCCGAACAGGTTGTGGACGGCACGCGACGAGCGGTCGAGGACCGCCGTGACGCGCGCGAGCGAGGACCCGGAGACCGCGGGTCCGCGGTCCGGCGACCCGGCGGCGGCGTCCCGCGCCGCGACCCCGCCCAGGAGCGCCTGCGCCTCGAGGTGCGCGAGCGCGGCGTCCGCGAGGACGAGGCGGACGGGCGGCAGGTTCACCGTCGCCGTGCCGCCGACCGTGCGGCCCCGCAGCCGCTCCACGGCCCGGTCCGTCAGGCGCTCGCACAGCCCGGTCCGGACCCACGCGACCCCGACCCGCCAGGCGGCGTCGGCCGTGCTGATCGCGACGGTCTCCTTGGGTGCGGGGACGGCAGGTCCGGTCGTCCCCACGGCGGGCGCGGCCGGTCCGGGCGCCGCCTCGGTGCGGGGCGACCGCCACACGAGCAGCGTGCCGACGTCCGACACCACCTCGCCGACCCGCGCCCACCCGCCCGGGGGCGGGACGTCGTCGGGCAGCAGGACGCACTCGCCCGGCAGCGCCGCGACGGGCAGCAGACCCCCGAGCGCGGTGAGCGCGGCGACCGCGCCGAGCTCGCGCGCGACGGCGCGGAGGTCGGCGGGGCCGTCCCCGCGCGGCGCCGCGGCGCCCTCCTCGGCCAGCGCCTCGGCCGCCGCGACGGGGGTGGGCGCGACGACGTCCGTGCTCATGCGAGCACCGCCTCTCGGGACAGGTCGTCGGCGTCGGGGGACGCCGCGACGGAACGCGGGCCGAGGACGAGGGAGCAGCGGTAGCCCAGCTCGAGGCACCGCTCGTGCAGGACGACCGGCGCGTCCGGGACCTCGTCGCACGCGGCGAGGAGCTCCCAGACCCCCGTCGCCGCCGCGCCGGGGTCGGCGTGCAGGACGACGTTGCCGTCGACGTCCGGCACCTCGCCTGGGTCGACGTCGACGCCGAGGACGATCCGGCGGGCGTCGTCCGGGACAGGCCCCCACCAGGCCACGGCTTCGCTCGCGTGCGCCGCGCCCGGCCGTGGGCCGCGGGGCGCGCGCGCGACGGACAGCGCCTCGACCGGCCGTCCCGCGCCGTCGTGCCCGACGACGAGCGCGACGACGCGGTCGCGCGCGGGGACGCGCGTCGCCGTCGGGGGCAGCGTGCACTGCTCCAGGACGAGGACGAGGGCGTCGCCCCCGAGCCCGACACCCTGCGGGCCGCCGTGCGCGAGCTCCTCGTGCGCGAGCCGCAGCGCCGTGAACGGTCCCGCGAGGCCTTGCTCGGTCACGCAGAACGTGTACGGCCGGTCGTCGAACAGGTCCGCGACGAACCCGCCGAGCAGACGCTCGTGCTGCAGGTCAGGGGTGGTCACGACGAGGACGACCAGGCGCACGTCGGCGAGCAGGCCCCGGTCGCGCAGCGCGGCGCGCGCCGCGCGGATCATCGTCGGGTAGTCCCGGCCCGGGCCGCTCTCCAACCAGTCCGTCGGCTGGTCCTCGCCGTACACGTACCGCAGGTCCTCGGCGACCGACCGGCGCGTGCCGTCCCCGACGGGGACGAGGTCGTCGACCGGCACGTCCACGACGCCCCGCACGCGCAGGGCGGCGCCACAGGGCTCTGCCCAGGACGCTGACCCGCTCCCGCCCCCGAGCGTCACGTCAGTTCCGCGTCGAGTGCTCGACGACGAAGTCCGTCAGCGAGCCCACGCTCTCGAGGTGATGCTGCTCGAGCGACTCCGGGTCGACCTCCATGTCGAGCGAGTCCTCGAGTGCCATGAGCAGGCCGAGGACGCTCGTGGAGTCGAGGTCGAGGTCGTCGAACAGGCGGGTCGCGTCCGTGACGTCGGGCAGCGGGCGTCCGAGGACGCTCGACAGCGCCTCGACGACCGCGCCGACGACGCGCTCGCGGCCGAGGGCCTCCTGGGACTCGGTGCTGGTGCTCACGATGGTTCCTCCGGGTGGGTCTCGTGCGCCCGCGGTGCGGGCGGCGGCAGGTTGACGGGTCGGTGTCGGCCGGGCCGGCCGGCGGGTCAGGGTGCGGCGACGGCCTCGGCCGGGGCGATGCGCGCGCCGAGGTCGTGGAAGACCTGGCGGGCCAGGAGGTCGTCCGGCGTGTCCGCGTGCCGGACGAGGAACGTCTCGTCGCCCAGCGTCAGCACCTCCGCGGGGTAGCCGTGGCTGAGGAAGTGCACGGGCGACGCCGTCGCGCCGTACGCGCCGGACCGGTCGACGGCGACGAGGTCGCCCGCCGCGAGGTCGGCCGGCAGCGGGACGGCCTTGCCGATCGTGTCGTTGGGCGTGCACAGCGGGCCGGTGACGTTCCACGGCACGTCCTCGGCGCCGGACGCGGCGCCCACCTTGCGCATCGGGAAGTTGCGCTTGACGAACGAGCCGATGCCGACCGCCGCCATGTGGTGGTTCGTGCCGCCGTCGGCGACCGCGAACCGCTCGCCCATCGACTCCTTGACGTAGCGCACGCGCGCCACGTACGTGCCGCACAGCGCCACGAGGTACCGGCCGAGCTCCATGACGAGGTCTGTCCGGGGGTGCCGCTGCACGAACGCCTCGATCACCGGGTTGAGCGCCGCGGTGAGGACCTCGACGTCGAGGTCGCGCTCGCGCTCGAAGTACGCGACGCCGAGCCCGCCGCCGACGTCGACCAGCTCCAGCGGGAACCCGAGGCGGTCCGCGAGCCGCTCCGCGAGCTCGAAGATCCGCGTCGTGTTCTCGACGATCGTGCCCTCGTCGAGGATGCGCGTGCCCATGTACACCTGGACCCCGACCACGCGGGCCGTGGTGAGCCCGGCGCACAGGTCCGGCGCGTCGAGGAGCTGCTGCTCGTCGATGCCGAACTGGCGCGGCTTGCCGCCCATCGTGAGCCCGGAGCCCTTGACGGAGAACGACGGGTTGACGCGCAGCACCACGCGCGCGGCGCGCCCCGTCGCGCGCGCGAGCTCGTCCACCAGCGCGAGCTCCGGCAGCGACTCGACGATGATCGCCCGCACGCCCGAGTTGAGGCACGCGACGAGCTCGTCCCGGCTCTTGCCGGGCCCGAGGAACAGGACGTCCTGCGGCGCGACCCCCGCCGCGAGCGCCGTCCGCAGCTCGGTGAGCGACGACACCTCGGCGTTCGCGCCGAGCGAGTGCAGCAGCCCGCAGATGCTGACGTTCGGGTTCGCCTTGAGCGAGTAGAAGATCCCGAGAGCGGGGTGCAGCCGCTCGCGCAGCGCGCGGTAGTTCGCGGCGAGCACGTCGCCGTCGTACACGTACACGGGCGTGCCGAACTCCTCCGCGACCGCGGCGAGGTCCGCGCTCCCGGGCGTCGGCCGGCTCGGCGTCGCGGTCATCGGGGGTCTCCTTCGGTCGGGTCCGCGGTCGGTCCTGCGGTGGTGCGCCCGGCCAGCCGCTCCGTCACGGCGCGGTCGAGGCGGGTCAGCGCCTCCTCGTCGGGTGCGACGAGGAGGCCGTGGAGCCGGCCGGCGAACGTGCCGCCCGGGGTCGGGGACGACGCGCCGGCGTTGACGGTGCCGGTGCCCTGGACGACGAGGCCCGCCTGCCCGGGCGCGCCGGGGAGCAGGTCGCCGAGGACGTCGTGGAGCGCCGCGAACGGCAGCGGCGCGTCGAGCACGAGCGGGTACTGCCGCGCGAGCGCGACCCACCCCTCCGGCTGGAACCGCTCCTGGAGCGGCACGGTGTACGTGGACATGTTGCTGCGCGCGTTGATCTCCAGGACCGGCAGCAGCGAGCCGTCCGTGCGCACGAGCGCGTCGACCCCGACGAGGCCGTGGAAGCCGTCGGCCGCGAGGCGCGCGCCGAGCCGGGCCGAGAGCTCGGCCAGCGCGTCGACCTGCACCGCGGGCAGGCGCGACGGGATGCGGTGGCCCTTGTGGACACCGCCCTCGGTGATCGCCTCCTTGACGAAGTCGAACGCGACCGAGCCGTCCTGCGCGACCGTGAAGTGGTAGTTGAGGTCGGTGGCCTTGTCCGCCCAGACCTCGACGACGACGGCGAGACGGTCGTCGCCCGAGCGCGCGGCCCGGCGCGCGACCATGCGCACGAGCTGGTCGAGACGGCGCGGGTCGTCCACGACGAGGATCCCCTTGCCGGAGACGCCGTACGCGTCCTTGACGCCCACGGTCGCGCCGTCCGCGACGAGCCGCGCCGCCTCGGCGCACGCGCGCTCGAAGTCCTCGACGGTGCGGCACGCCCAGCCGCGCGCCTGCTCGATCCCGAGCTCGTCGCACAGCCCGCGGCTGTAGACCTTGCTGTTGACGGCCTTGGTCGTCGCGGCGTCGACGAGCACCGAGCGCAGGCCGGTCGCGGTCGCGAGGTCCTCCTCCGCCGCCGACGTGCCGTGCGCGAGGAGGCGGACGCCGTCCGCCGCGAGGTCGCGCAGGCGCGCGAGCAGCGCGGGCGAGTCGAGCGCGTCGAGGGTGACGGTGCGCAGAGGGTCGCTCGACTCGGCGACGTGCACGGTCGGGAGCCCGACGCCGAGCGCGTCCAGGTGGGCGAGGTGGTCCGGGTCGGGCTCGGCCTTGAGCACGACGTGGTCGTCGGGGCCGGCGAGGAGCAGCGCGAGCTCGTCCATGCGGTTGACGAGCGCGGCCGTCGCCGACGCACCCCCGACCGAGGGCAGGCCGACCTCCCCGACCGCCCACGCGTCCTCGACCTCGAAGTTCCCGAGCAGCACCAGCGGCGCGTCGGGCGCGCCCGCGAGCGCGCGCTTGGTCCGCGCGAGGAACGGCTCGGTGCCGTCCGCCTTCAGGGCATCCGGGGCAGCGTCCGGGGCGGCGGCCTCCGCCACCTGCTCGACCGTCATGCGGGCTCCTCCGTCTCGTGGGGCGCGTAGCGCAGGACCATGGCGGAGAACGTGGCACCCAGCCCGACCGCCACCATGAGGAACGGGTCGCCGGGGCGCAGCCGGCCCTCGGCGCGCGCGGCGGCGTAGCCGATGAACGAGTCGGCACCGAAGCAGTGGCCCGTCACGGGCACGTCGTCGAGCCGGACGCGCGCGATCGGCAGCCCGAGGCGCGAGCACAGGCGCCGCCAGGACACGCGGTTCACGTTGTGCGGCAGGACGAGCGCGAGGTCGTCCAGCGTCAGGCCCGCGCGCTCGACGGCCTCGACCACGACCTCCGCGAGCACCTCGGTGTACGCGACGCCGAACGGCGCGGCCAGGTCCTCCGGGAGCGGGACCTGGTGGTACTCGCCCAGGGTGCGCGTCGCGTAGGACAGCACCGGGCTGCCCGCCCGCGCGGAGACCCCACCGGTCGGGTCCGCCGCCACGAGGACGGCCGCCGTGCCCTCGCCCATGATCGTCGTGCCCTCGATGAGGCGGGACCCGGGGCTGAACGCCTTCTCCCCGGTGAGGACGAGCGCGAGCGCGTCGGCGTCGCCGTCGGCCGCCAGCAGGCGCCCGGCGACGTCGACCGCGAGCAGCGCGGACGCGCACGCGTGCTGGGTGAGGGTCCACACGACCGCGTGGTCCAGCCCCAGGCGGTCCGCGGCGTCGTGCAGGGGGTTCACCCCGACCGGGGCGACCGTCGCGATGGTCCGCGCGCCCAGCACGTACCGCACGCGGTGCTCGTTGCCCGCGAGGCCGGGCACGGCGCGCGCCGCGGCGACGAGCAGGTCGGTGAGGCTCTCGTCCGGCGCCGTGCACACCTCGCGCAGCCCGAAGAACCGCTCGAACACGCCCAGCTCGAGGTGGTCGAGGCCCAGCTCGTCCGCGAGGTCGCGGATGGGCACGCGCGTCGCGGGGACGTGCGCGCCGACGTCGACGAGGGTCGTCATGCCGCGGTCCCGGGGGCGTCGACGACGCTGCGCAGATGCTCCGCGAGCGCCCGGGGCGTCGGGTTGTCGACGACGGCCTCCGGGTCCAGGTCCACGCCGAGCGCGTCCTCCAGGTCGCCCAGCAGGGCCAGCACCTGGACCGAGCCGAGGCCGAGCCCGGCGAGGTCGCCCGCCGGGTCGACGTCCGCGGGCGCGACCCCCAGGGCGGTGGCGACGTGCCGGAGCACGAGGTCGTCGAGAGAGTCGGGCAGCGGTGCGGTCATGAGCGGGTCCCTGCGAGCTCGGTGCGCGCGCGGTCGCGGGACGCGCGCAGGGAGTGGAGCGCGGCGAGGTCGCCCGCGCCGTGCAGGTCGCGCGCCCGACCGCGCTGGATCTTGCCGCTCGTGGTCCGCGGCACCTGGCCGGGACGCACGAGGACGACGTCGTGCACCGCGGCGCCCGAGACGGAGGCCAGGTGGGAGGCCATCTGGCGCACGACGGCGTCCAGCTCGTCCTCGGCGCTCGCGCCGTCGAGCCGGGCCCCCGGCGTGGGCCGGAACTCCTGGACCGCGCAGAGCGTGCCCGGCAGCCCCTCCGCCTCGAACACCGCGCCCGGACGGCCGTCGGCCCCGGGGTGCAGGCGGCGCAGCTCGCGCTCGAGGTCGTAGGGGTACAGGTTGCGCCCGGCGACGATGAGGAGCTCCTTGATCCGGCCCGTGACGACGAGCTGCCCGCCGTGCAGCGCCCCCAGGTCCCCGGTCCGCAGCCACGGGCCCGTGCCGTCGGCGGCGACGGCGCCGAACGTCTCGGCCGTCGCGCCCGCCGCCGCGTCGCCCCAGTACCCGGCCGCGACGGTGCCGCCGCGCAGCCAGACCTCCCCGACCGCGCCGTCCGGGACCTCGACGCCCTGGTCGTCCACGAGGCGCAGCTCCACCCCGCTCGGCGGGCCGCAGCACACGAGCCGCGCGCCCGGGACGCTGCCCCGGCCCTGCGCCGCGGGGTCCGGGAGGGCAGACAGGAACGACGCCTCCTCGAGCACGACCAGGCGACCGTCGGCGAGCGCCGCCTCGTCGGCGGTGATGACGAGCGGGAGGCGGCGGTCCGGGTACGTCGCCGTCAGCGTCGCCTCGGCGAGGCCGTACCCCGGGCCGTGCGCCGACCCGCGGAAGCCCACGGGCTCGAACCGGCGCGTGAAGGCGTCCAGGACGGCAGGGTCCACCGGCTCGGCCCCGCCGAGCGCCCAGCGCAGCCGGGTGAGGTCGAGCTCGGCGAGCTGGTCGTCGCGCACGCGCCGCGCGCACTGGTCGTAGCCGAAGTTCGGCGACGCCGTGACGGTCGCCCCGGTCTCGGTGATCGCGGAGAGCCAGCGGACGGGGCGCTTGAGGAACGCCGTGGAGGGGACGATGACGGCCGTCGCGCCCAGGCCCAGGGGGACGAGCAGCATCCCGACGAGGCCGAAGTCGTGGTAACCCGGCAGCCAGCTGCAGAAGACGTCCTCCGGGACGAGGCCGAGGGTCGTCGTGAACGCGTCGTGGTGGTGCAGCACGTTCGCGTGCGTGACGACGACGCCCTTGGGGCTGCTCGTGGACCCGGAGGTGTACTGCAGGAACGCGACGTCCTGCGGGCCCGGGCGGCCGCGCCGGGCCGGGCCGCCCGTGGCGCCGTCGACCACGGTCACGACGACGGGGCCGCCGTCCGCGCGCCGCAGCGGCTCGGCCCACTCCGCGGTCTCGGTCGCGGCCGACGGGTCGACGAGCACGACGGCCGCGTCGCAGTCGACGAGCATGCCGCGCACGCGCTCGCGCTGGTAGGCCTGCCCGCCCGGGAGCGGGGACGGGACGGGGATCAGGCCCGCGTAGAAGCAGGCCACGATCCCGACGACGAACGACGCGGTGGCCGAGTAGAGCACGAGGGCGCGGTCGCCCGGCCCGTGCCGGTCCGCGAGGTCGGCCGCGAGCGCCGCCGCCTGCGCGTCGAGCCCGGCGTAGGTCAGCGTGCGCCGCTCGCCCACCTCCGGCACGACGACGACGGCGGCGTGGTCCGGTCGCTCCCGTGCGTGCTCGTGGACGAGGTCCACGAGGGTCAGGTCGTCCGGCTGCGCGCCCATGTGGCCCCCTCTGTCACCGGCGCCGGGACCGCCCCGGCACGTAGGACGCCGGGCAGCACGAAGCCCGACCCGGCGGTCCGGGGGAAGCCTGGCAGCGGACGAGCGCGGTGTAAACAAATCGGACGTGTCCGGAAGAGGACAAATACCCGTTGACCTCCCCGTTCGTCACATCGGTCCGGTCGCCGGGACGGCTCTCGGCACCCCCGAGGAGGTCGGCTACAGTCACCCCGTGTGACGTCGTCGGAGCGGGACCCGGTCCTCGGCGCCAGGCGCTCCGCGCGGGCCGTCGCGCTGCGCCGCGCGCGCGACGTCCTGGTCCTCGACGACGGCAGCGGGCACGACCCGGACCCCCTCTGGTCGCGGGTCCGCGAGCAGGTTCGGCGCGAGGCACGCCTCCGGGTCGTGACGGTCGAGCCGCCGCGCGACGGGACCCTCGACGACGGGCCGACCGACGACGAGGCGCTCGACGAGGGTCCTTTCGACACCACGCCACCCGCCACGGAGCACCCGGCGCCCGACGACCCTCGCGACGGACCCGCCGTCGAGCACCGCGTGGCCCCGACGCTGCCCGTGTCGCTCGTCGCCCTCGACGACACGGTCGTGCTCGTCGCCCGCCCGGACCGCACGCGGGCCGTGACCGACCGCGACGCCGTCCTCGCGCTGCGAGCGCTCGCCGAGTCCGAGTGGGGCCGGGCGCGGGCGGCCGACGACGCGCTGGCCCCGAGCGAGGACACGCTGCTGCGGCTCCTCGCCGAGGGCAAGACCGACACCGCCGTCGCCGCGCGGCTCGGGGTGTCGCCGCGGACGGTCCGACGTCACGCGGCCGGGCTCATGGGCCGGCTCGGCGCGACGAGCCGGTTCGAGGCCGGCGCCCGGGCGGCCCAGCGCGGCTGGATCCGGATCACGGACCGCTAGCGCGCGGCCGCCGCCGCGAGCTCGGCGTCGCTGCGCAGGATGCAGAACTCGTTGCCCTCCGGGTCGGCGAGCACGACCCAGCCCCCGCCGTCGGGCGTGCGCCGGTCCGCGACCTGCGTCGCCCCGAGCGCGAGCACGCGCTCGACCTCCTCCTCGCGCGTGCGGTCCGTGGGCCGCAGGTCGAGGTGGACGCGGTTCTTGAGCTCCTTGTCGTCGGGCACCTCGACGAACAGGACGTGCCCCCGGCTCTCGACGGGCGTCGCGGCGTCGGCCGGCGGGATGATCATGCACTCCTCGTGACCGGGGAGGTTGGGGTCGCCGGGCACGTCGGTGTACCCGAGGACCTGGGCCCAGAAGACGGACTGCGCGTAGGAGTCGCGCGCGTCGAACGTGGTGTGGGAGATGCGAGAGGTCATGGTCGCGACCCTGCCACGCCCTCCGGCCACGCGGCACGGCATTATCACCGGCCCTCCCGATCACCGGCCCTCCCGCCGAGCACGGGGTTGCTGGCGTTCTCACGCCGAGAACGACAGCGACGTCGTGCTCGACCGCGCGTGAGGTCGTGCTCGGCGAGCGGCGGCGGCCCGGGTCAGTCCTGTGGCGGCCGGCGCAGGCGCTTGACGTCGGTCCGCCGCTTCTTGGCGCCGATCCGGCGCTCGACCGAGCCCCGCGTGGGTCGGGTCGCGCGCCGCGGCGGCCCGGGCGGGGCGACGGCGTCGGCCAGCAGGGCGGCGAGCCGCGTCCGCGCGGCCTCGCGGTTGCGCCGCTGCTCCCGGTGCTCCGACGCCGCGACGGTGACGACGCCCCCGACGAGCCGCCGGCCCAGGCGGTCCAGCAGCCGCGCGCGCTGGGACTCCGTGAGCACCGCCGACCGCGCGACGTCCCACGACAGCTCGACGCGCGAGTCCGTCGTGTTGACGCCCTGCCCGCCCGGCCCGGACGAGCGCGAGAAGCGCCGCGACAGCCCTGCCTCGGGGACGACCAGGGTGGTCGTCACGCGCAGGCCGGGGCGGGCGTCGTCGGGCATCCGTCCATCGTGCCCGACGGCGCCCGCGCGGCCCAGGGGATTCGCGTCGCCGTCCGCGCGGGCACCCGTTCAGCGGTCGAGCTGCGCGTCGATCTCCGCGACGCGTGCCGCGACGAGGTCGCGGACGACGTCGTCGGGCAGCGGGTGGTCGCTCGAGAACCGGACGGTCCCCTTCGCGTGCGAGAAGCCGTCGAGCCGCGGCTCGACGGCGGTCACCGCGGCCGGGCTGAACGGATAGACCGCGAGGTGCTTCGCCGACGCCATGGCGCTCAGCAGCGCCTTGCTGCGGTACAGCAGTGCGGGCATGCCGTAGCTCGTGCCCTCGGTGGCGTCGGGCACGACGTCGCGCGCGACCTCGACGACGCGTGCGAGCGTCGCGCGGTCCGGCTCGTCGACGCCGGCCAGGTAGTCCGTGACGGTCCCCATCGGGACATCGTCCCGCCGCCCGCGGCGGACCGCTCGGCGAGCGGGACGGTCCGTCCGACCTGCAAGATCACAGTGCGCCCACCTTGACCTCAACCGTGGTCGAGGTCCTAGCGTGGCTGCATACCGACGGAAGGAACCTGAGGAACCATGCCTGTCTACACTCTCCCCGAGCTGTCCTACGACTACGGTGCGCTCGAGCCGCACATCTCCGGGCGGATCATGGAGCTGCACCACTCCAAGCACCACCAGGCCTACGTCACCGGCGCGAACACCGCCCTGGAGAAGCTCGCCGAGGCCCGCGAGACCGGCGACTTCGCCGCGATCAACCTGCACGAGAAGAACCTCGCGTTCAACCTCGGCGGCCACGTCAACCACTCCGCGTTCTGGACCAACCTCTCCCCCGAGGGCGGCGGCGAGCCCACCGGCGAGATCGGCGCCGCGATCGACGAGCACTTCGGCTCCTTCGACGCCTTCAAGAAGCAGTTCGCCGCCGTCGCCGCCGGCGTCCAGGGCTCCGGCTGGGCCATCCTCGCCTGGGACTCCATCGGCTCCAAGCTCGTCACCGTCCAGCTCTACGACCAGCAGGGCAACCTCACCCTCGGCCTCACGCCGATCGTGCTGCTCGACGTCTGGGAGCACGCCTACTACCTCGACTACCAGAACGTGCGCGCCGACTACGTCACCGCCTGGTGGAACCTCGTCAACTGGTCCGACGCCGAGGCCCGCCTCCAGCGCGCCAAGACCCAGACCGCCGGCCTCATCGTCCCCGCCTGACGAAGCCACCCCCGGGCGAGCACGACCCTGCTCCCCCACCACAACGACGTTGGTCCCGTTATCCACCGGATAACGGGACCAACCTCGTTCTCGGCGGGTTGCCGGACCCGCGGCGGGGCTCAGTCCGCCGTGACGAAGAGGTGGCGGGCTACGTCGTCGGGCAGGTCGAGGACGGTCTCCGCGCCGTCTCCCGACGCGGTGACGACGCCGTCGTTCACCGTCACGACGAGGGTCCGGCGCGGGAAGACGCCCGCCTCGGCGAGACGCGCGAGCAGCTCGACGTCGACCTGGACCGGCTCGGCGATGCGCTGGAGGACGACGCGCGTCTCGCCGTCAGGCCCGACGCCGTGGGCGGCGAGGTGCGCGGTGAGCGACACGACGCCGTCGAGGTACTCGACCTCCGGCAGGTCCTCGCCCAGCTCGCGCAGGCCCGGGATCGGGTTGCCGTAGGGGTCGTGCGCGGGGTGGTCGAGGAGCGCGACGAGGCGCTGCTCGACGAGGTCGCTCATGACGTGCTCCCAGCGGCAGGCCTCGGTGTGGACCTGCTCCCAGTCGAGCTTGATGACGTCGGTGAGGAGCCGCTCGGCGAGGCGGTGCTTGCGCATGACGCGCACCGCCGTCTGCTGTCCGAGCGTCGTGAGCTCGAGCTGGCGGTCGCCGCCGACGACGACGAGGCCGTCGCGCTCCATGCGCGCGACGGTCTGGGAGACGGTCGGCCCCGAGTGCCCGAGGCGCTCGGCGATCCGCGCGCGCAGCGGGGGGATCCCCTCCTCCTGCAGCTCGTAGATCGACTTCAGGTACATCTCGGTGGTGTCGATCAGGTCGGTCACTCGGCCTCCCGCGGCAGGTACGCACTCTTCTCTGGAACCGTTCCAGTCTAGCGCTCCCGGGTCGACACGATGATGTGCCTGTTGCACATACTGTGTGTCACACACTATGGTGTGAGCCATGACCGATCCCGAGATCTACGCCGGGCACAGCCAGGAGGTGCGTCGCGGCTCCGTCGTCGTCGCGAGCCTGCTGCTGCTGCGCACGCCCGGCTACGGCTACGGGCTCCTCGAGGCGCTCGCCGCAGCGGGCGTCCCCGTCGACGCCAACACCCTCTACCCGCTCCTGCGCCGGCTCGAGAAGCAGGGCCTCCTCGTGAGCGAGTGGAACACCGACGAGGCGCGGCCGCGCAAGTTCTACCGCACCTCCCCCGCGGGCGAGCGCTTCGCCCGCGACCTGCTCGACGAGTGGCTCGCCATCGCGCAGAGCCTCCGGACCATCGACTCCCAGGAAGGCACGTCATGACGCTCACCGACCGCTACGTCGCCGCCACGCTGCGCCGCGTCCCCACCGACCAGCACGCCGACCTCGAGCAGGAGCTGCGCGCGTCCGTCGCCGACGCCGTCGAGGCCAAGGTCGAGGCCGGCACCGACCCGGCGCGGGCCGAGACCGACGTCCTCAACGACCTCGGCGACCCCGACCGCCTCGCGGCCGACCTCGCCGGCCGGCCGCTCTACCTCGTCGGCCCCACGCTCTACCTCGACTGGCTGCGCCTCCTCAAGGTCCTGCTCTGGGTCAGCCTCATCCCCGGGGCGATCGTGCTCACGACGGGCCTCGTCGAGGGTGACGCCGTCGGGTCGGCCATCTGGAGCGGCATCTGGACGACCGCCTCGGTCGCGCTCCAGATCGCGTTCTGGACGACGCTCGTCTTCGTCCTGCTCGAGCGCTACGGCGCCCCGCGGAGCCAGGACGAGCTCACGGGCCCCTGGACGGTCGACCGCCTCCCGACCGAGCGCGCGCCCCGGGAGGTCACGCTCGTCGACACGGTCGTGTCGGTCGGCCTGCTCGTCCTGGTCGCCGCCGTGCTGCTCCTCCAGAACGTCGCGACCTACCGGGGTCCCGACGGCACCGCGGTCCCCGTGCTGCACCCCGACCTGTGGCCCGCCTGGACCGGCGTGCTCGTCGCGCTCGTCGCGGCCGAGATCGTGCTCACGATCCTCGTGTACGCACGCGGCCAGTGGACCGTCGGCCTCGCGGTCGTCAACACGATCACCGGCGCGCTGTTCGCGGGCGCCGTGGTGTGGCTCGCGAGCGCCGACCGCCTCGTCAACCCGGCGTTCCTCGAGGTCACCGGCGGGGACTCGCTCGCCTGGCTCTCGAACGCCATCATCGCCGGGACCCTCGTCATCGCGGCCTGGGACGTCATCGACGTCTGGGTCAAGACTCTGCGCGGTCGCCGCGCCTAGGCTGACCCGGTGACCAGCCGACGCCTCGATCGCACCCGGCGTGCGGTCGAGGCGGCCGCCGCGCGCGAGGGGTTCTCGCTCGACGCCCGCCAGTCCGCGCTCCTCGACCGGCTCGCACGGCTCGGCGGCGAGCTCGTCGGGGCCCGACGGCGGCCCGTCCGCGGGCTGTACGTGTGGGGGCCCGCGGGGCGGGGGAAGTCGTGGCTCGCCGGGGCGTTCTTCGCGGCGCTCGCCCAGGAGCTCCCTGCCGGCGCCGCGAGACGCGTGCACGTGTACGACCTGTTCCGCGAGCTGCACGCGGCGATCCACGCCCAGCGGGTGAGCGCCCTCGCCGGACCGCGCCCCGCCGTCGGGCAGGGTGGCCCGACGCGCGGGTGGCGCACCCGCCCGGCGCCGCCCACCCCGGACCCGGCAGCGGCCGCCGCGCCGGAGGACTCGCCGGCGCCGCGCCCCGGGACGGTCGACGCGGCGATCGACGACCTCCTGCGCGGGACGACGCTGCTCTACCTCGACGAGCTGCACCTCCACGACACCGGCGACGCGACCCTGCTCACCCGGCTCCTGCGCCGGGCGTTCGAGGCGGGGGTCGTCGTGCTCGCGACGTCCAACTACGAGCCGGGGACGCTCCTGCCGAACCCGCTCTGGCACCACCTCGCCGAGCCGGGCATCGCGCTCCTGCGGGCCCACCTCGACGTGGTCGAGCTCGCCGGACCGACGGACTACCGGGCGCTCGGCGGCCGTGGGCGCACGGGGTTCGGCGCAGGATCGTGGCTCCATCCCGGTACGACGGCGCAGCTCGCCGACCGCGGGCTCGTCGCCCCCGACCGGGGGTCCCGGGCGGTCGTGCGTACCGGGACGAGGTCGTTCGACGTCACCGCGGTGCGTGCGGACGGCGAGGCGCGCGACAGCGTCCCCGAGCTCTGGGTGACGTTCGACGACCTGGCGGGCCGGACGACCTCGACCCTCGAGTACCTCGACTGGGCCGCACGCTTCGGCCGCTGGGTCGTGACGGACGTCCCGCTCCTCATCGACGTTGACCGCGAGGCGCAGCAGCGGTTCATCGCCGTCGTGGACGTGCTCGTGGACGCCGACGTCGAGCTCGTCGTCACCTCCCCCCACGACCTCGCGACGTTCCGGGGCGCGCTCCCCGACCGGCCGGACGCGTTCCGGATGACGAGCCGCCTCCTCCTGCTCGCGGGCTGACACCGGACGGGCCGGACGGACCGTCTCCGTTCCGCGCGCCGTCGCCCACCGTCGGTGCCATGATCCGGCCATGAGCGCTACGGCCCCGGAGACCGGCCTGCACGGCTCCGGCACCCCCACGACGTCCGGCCCCGAGACCGCCGACACCCCGGCCTGGTACGCCCAGGAGGCCTCAGCGGTCCTCGCGGCCCTCGGGTCGGACGCGGCCGACGGCCTCACCGCCGCGGAGGCCCGTGCGCGGCTCGACCGCGACGGCCCCAACGAGATCGTCGCCGAGCCGCCGCCGTCCCGGTGGCGCATCCTGCTCGGTCAGCTCGCCGACCCGATGAACATCATGCTCGTCGCGGTCGCGGTGGTCAGCGTCGTCATCGGGGAGATCCCGGTGGGCGTGATCGTCGCGCTGCTCGTCGTGCTCAACGTCGTGCTCGGCACGCGCCAGGAGATCCAGGCGCGCGCCACGGTCGACGCGCTCGCCCGCACGCAGACGCCGCAGGCACGCGTCGTGCGCGGCGGGTCCGTCGCGAGCGTGCCCGCGGTCGACCTCGTCGTCGGCGACGTCGTGCAGCTCGAGGCCGGCGACATCGTGCCTGCCGACGGGCGCATCCTGCGGTCGGCGACGCTCGAGACGCAGGAGGCCGCGCTCACGGGCGAGAGCGCGCCGATCGGCAAGTCGGCGCCCGCGCTGCGCTCCGCCGACGTCGCGCTCGGCGACCGCGTGAACATGGCGTTCCAGAACACGTCCGTGACGCGCGGTACGGCGACGGTCGTCGTGACCGAGACCGGCATGAGCACGCAGATGGGTCGCATCGCGACGATGCTCTCGACGGTGAAGACCGCGCGGTCCCCGCTGCAGCGCGAGCTCGACTCGCTGACGAAGGTGCTCGGGATCGTCGCGTGGGGCGCGGTCGCGATCATCGTGATCATCGGCCTGCTGCGCGGGCAGAGCCTCACCGCCCTGCTGCTGCTCGGCATCTCCATGGCGATCTCCGCGATCCCCACGAGCCTGCCGACGTTCGTGCAGGGCATGCTCGCGTACGGGGCCAAGCAGCTCGCGGCCGCGAAGGCCGTGGTCAAGAACCTCACGGACGTCGAGACGCTCGGCGCGACGAGCGCGATCAACTCCGACAAGACCGGCACGCTCACGATGAACCAGATGACCGTGCGGTCGCTGTACTTCCGCGGCGAGTGGTACACGGTCGCCGGCGAGGGCTATGCCAAGCAGGGCACCATCCGGCACGCGGCCGGGAGCCCCGCTCCCGACTTCACGTACCTGGCCTACGGACTGTGCCTCGACAGCGACGCGACGGTGTCGGACGCGGGGGACGTCGTCGGGGACCCGACCGAGGCCGCGCTCGTGGTGCTCGCGGCCAAGATGGGCGTGGACGCCGAAGAGACGCGCCGCGCGTACCCGCGCGTCGCCGAGGTGCCGTTCGACTCCGACTACAAGTTCATGGCGACGTTCCACCACGTGCCCGTGGAGGGCGAGACGCGCCTGGCCGGGATCGTCAAGGGCGGGCCCGACGTCGTCCTCGCGCGCTGCTCGGGCGTGCTGCGGCCCGACGGCACGGTCGTCCCGATCGACGAGGCCCGGGACGAGGTCCTCGCGGCCAACCGGGAGCTGTCGGAGAAGGGGCTGCGTGTCCTCGCCTTCGCGGTGCGGCGGCTCGACGTGCCGGAGCCCGAGGTCCAGGCCGACCCGATGTCGTTCGTGACGGACCTCGTGTTCGTGGGGCTCGTGGGCATCATCGACCCGCTGCGGCCCTCGTCCGTCGAGGCGGTGCGCGTCGCGCACGGCGCGGGGATCGACGTCCGCATGATCACGGGCGACCACGCGATCACGGCCGCGGCGATCGGCAAGGAGCTCGGGCTCGGGCCGGGCGCGGCGTCGGGCGCCGACATCCAGGCCATGACCGACGACGAGCTCCTCGCGGCGCTGCCGAACCTGCACGTGTTCGGGCGCGTCACGCCGCAGGACAAGCTCCGCCTCGCGCGGCTCATGCAGCAGGAGGGTCTCGTCGTCGCCATGACGGGCGACGCCGTGAACGACGCCGCCGCCCTCAAGCAGGCCGACATCGGCGTCGCGATGGGTTCCGGGAGCGAGGTGACCAAGCAGGCCGGGAAGATGATCCTCACGGACGACAACTTCGGCACGCTCGTCACCGCGATCCGCCTCGGCCGCAGCATCTACGAGAAGATCGTGTCCTACGTGCGGTACCAGATGGCCGGGCTGTTCGGCCTCGTGCTGCTGTTCCTCACGGCGAGCGTCTTCGACATCAACGACGGCGTGCCGCTCTCGCCGCTCATGGTGCTGTTCCTCAACTTCTTCGTCACCCTGTTCCCGGTGATCGTCATCATGCTCGACCCGCCGAGCGAGGCGCTCATGAGCCGTCCGCCGCGTGACCCGAAGGTCACGATCACGAACCCGCACGCCGTGAGCCGCTGGCTCCTCTACGGCGGCGTCCTGTTCGGGGTCACGCTCACGACGCTCCTCCTCGCCCCGGGCGAGATGCGCTCCGACGGCCCGTCCGTGCCCGTGACGATGGCGTTCGTCGTCATGGCGCTCGGGTCGGTCTTCGGCGGCCTGGCGATGCGCCGTGACCCGGAGTCCGGGCTCGCATCCCCGGTGCTCAAGGCGCTCCTCATCTTCACGGTCCCGGTCGTGCTGACGCTCCTCATGGTCGAGTCGCGCATCGTCCAGGAGCTGCTGGAGA
Organism: Cellulosimicrobium cellulans; assembly: GCF_016907755.1. Lineage (NCBI taxonomy): Bacteria > Bacillati > Actinomycetota > Actinomycetes > Micrococcales > Promicromonosporaceae > Cellulosimicrobium > Cellulosimicrobium cellulans. The sequence goes on along the minus strand of NZ_JAFBCN010000001.1, from coordinate 439,956 downwards.
CGACGAGCCTCACGTCGGGCCAGTGGCTGGCGTGCCTCGTCGTGTCCCTGGTCGTCCCCCTCGTCGTGGAGGCGGACAAGTGGCTGCGCCGGGTCGCCGCGCGCCGTCGTGCCGCCGGAGGTGCGAGGCCCGCCGACGTGCTCGACGTCGTCGCGCCGGTCCGCGCACGGTAGGGCCTCACCCGGGGCGGTCGTCCGGGGTGTCGTGGGCGCGGGCTACGATCGGCCGCAGTCGACCGCTACCCCCACCGACTGGAGGCCCCCGTGGCACGCTCCGACGGCACCGACGACGGCGCCCCCCGCGGCCAGCGCGGACCTCGCGCGGCGGACGCGCTCACCTGCTCGTTCTGCGGCAAGTCCCAGCGCCAGGTGAAGCGGCTCATCGCCGGGCCTGCGGGCGTGTTCATCTGCGACGAGTGCGTGGCGCTGTGCCTCGAGATGGTCGAGGAGGACCGCGAGGCCGAGAGCGCGTCGCAGGACGTCGTGACCGGCGACGGTCCGCTCCCCACGCCGCACGAGATCTTCGCGCACCTCAGCCGCTACGTCGTCGGGCAGGACGGTGCCAAGCGCGCCCTGGCCGTCGCGGTGCACAACCACTACAAGCGCGTCCGCGCCGCCGCTGCCGCCGAGGAGGCCGGCGACGCCCCCGCGACCGACGACCCGGACTACGTGGAGCTGGCGAAGTCGAACATCCTGTTGATCGGTCCGACGGGGACGGGTAAGACGTATCTGGCGCAGACGTTGGCGCGGATGTTGAACGTGCCTTTTGCGATCGCGGATGCGACGGCGCTCACCGAGGCGGGGTATGTCGGTGAGGACGTGGAGAACATCTTGTTGAAGCTGGTGCAGGCGGCGGACTTCGACGTGAAGAAGGCTGAGACGGGCATCATCTATATCGATGAGATCGACAAGGTGGCTCGGAAGGCGGAGAACCCGTCGATCACGCGTGATGTGTCGGGTGAGGGTGTGCAGCAGGCGTTGTTGAAGATCATCGAGGGGACGTCGGCGTCGGTGCCGCCGCAGGGTGGTCGGAAGCATCCGCATCAGGAGTTCATCCAGGTGGACACGTCGAACGTGTTGTTCATCGTGGCGGGGGCGTTTGCGGGGTTGGACGACATCGTGGCGGCGCGGGCGCGTAAGCGGGGTGTGGGGTTTGGTGCGCCGATCGAGACGGGTGCGGGGGAGGATCTGTTCGCGCAGGTGCGTCCGGAGGATCTGCACCGGTTCGGGTTGATCCCGGAGTTCATCGGGCGCCTTCCGGTGATCGCGTCGGTGTCGGCGTTGGATGCGGAGGCGTTGGTGCGGATTCTGACGCAGCCGCGGAATGCGTTGGTGAAGCAGTATCAGCGGATGTTCGCGATCGACGGGGTGGAGCTGGAGTTCACCTCCGGTGCGGTGGAGGCGGTCGCGGAGCAGGCGTTGTTGCGCGGGACGGGGGCGCGGGGGTTGCGGGCGATCATGGAGGAGGTGTTGCAGCAGGTGATGTTCGACGTGCCGTCTCGTGATGACGTGGAGCGGGTCGTGATCACGCGTGAGGTCGTGCTGGACAACGTGAACCCCACGATCGTGCCGCGCACGACTGCTGCACGGTCGCGGACCCCGCGGGAGAAGTCCGCCTGACCGGCGGTCGTCAAGTTGTCAGCACGTCGTCGCGCCATGGCGCGAGAACCTGCTGACAACTCTGGGGGCTCGGAGCTGGCGCGCGCCGACGGGTGAATCGTGTGGCTCGGCGCGACGGATCCTGGACGGGTGCCGATCATCGAAGGATGAGCACACCTGGGGGGACCCCGGCACCGGGGTGGTACGACGACGGGACGGGTACCGGCACGCAGCGGTACTGGGACGGCTCGGGGTGGACCGAGCAGACTGCCCCCGCAGCAGGTGCGCCACCCGGCGGGACCGGCGGAGCGACCGCGCCGGGCGGGACCGGATGGGCGACCGCGCCAGGCGGGACCGGCGGGGCGGCGCACTTCTCCGCTCCCCCGCAGACGGCGGTCGAGCCACCGGCGACGAAGCCGCACCCGCTGGGCTGGGTCGCCCTCGCCGTCGCCGTGGTCGGCTTCGTGTTCGCGTGCGTCCCCGGCGCGCTCATCGTCGGGTGGGTGCTCCTGCCGGTCGCGTTCGTCCTCGCGATCGTCGGCTTCTTCCTCCGGGGCAAGAAGTGGCCGGTGATCACGGCGCTCGTGCTCTCCGTCGTCGGGACGGTCGTGGGCTTCGTCGTGTTCCTCACGGTGGTGAGCGACTCCGTCGACGAGGCGTTCGGCGACTCCGACGTCTCGGTCTCCCCTCCTGAGTCCGAGGAGACGGACACCGGGAGCGAGGGCACCGAGAACGCCGAAGCACCCGATCCCGAGCCGGAGGAGGCCGACGACGAACCCGGGAGCCGCGAGAACCCGGTGCCGCTGGGCACCGTCGTGAGCGGCGACGACTTCGACGTCACGATCAACTCGGTCCAGCTCGACGCGACGGACGCCGTGATGGCGGCCAACGAGTTCAACGAGCCGCCGCCCGAGGGATCCACCTACGCCCTGATCAACGCGACCGTCGCGTACACGGGCGAGGAGTCGGGGTTTGCGATGGAGGTCACCATCGACTACGTCACGAGCACGGGCGAGGTCCTCGGCTCGTACGACTCGTTCGCCGTCGTGCCGGAGCCAGAGCTGGGTCTCGACGAGCTGTACAACGGCGGCACGACGACCGGCAACGTCGTCATCGCCGTCCCCGCGGGCGACGCCGGCCTGGTCCGCGTGACACCTGGGCTGTTCGCCGACGAGGTGTTCGTCGTGGCCCAGTAGCCGCTCCGCGCGACCACAGCTCTACCTCGGCCAACCACGGCTCTACCTCGCGCCACCACGGTTCTCCCCAGGCAGCACCGGGGGGCGGTAGGCCGGGCCGGCGAAGTGGTGCAGGGCGGTGTCGAGGTCGCGCGCGACGGGGACGTCGAGGTCGGCCGTGAACGGGACGGACGACAGCAGGCGCTCGTGCGTGAACGGCTCGGGGAGCACCAGGCGGGCGAGCGGCGCGGGGCGACCGGCGTCGTCGGTCTCGGCACGCGGGCACCACAGCAGCGAGAGGGTGACCGAGCTGGCGGGGCCCTTGGGCATGAGGTGGGTGCTCGCGGGCCGGACGGCGTCGACGTGGACCGCGACGGCCTCCAGGTCTGCCCAGTCGAGCCGCAGGGTGCCGGCGCCGAGCGACAGTCCGTCGGGGCCGACGGTCATGGTCTGTCGTGGCGCCCGCACGAAGGCCCGGACGGTCAAGACACCCAGCCCGCCGAGGAACGCGACGACGACGGTCAGGAGCACCACCGCGACCGCGACGGACACCCGCACCGACTCCGGGTAGAGCACGACCTGGCGCACCACGAGCACGGCCGCGGCCATCAGCGCGAGCCCGAGGACGAGGACGAATGGCCGTCGCTCCGCGAGCCGCAGGACGAGCGGCCGGTCGCCGTCGGGCCTCCAGGTCCCCGGCTCGGGCGGACCGTCGGGGCGGGTGGGCACCGTGCTCACGGCCGGACGTCGCGGGAGAGCCGCTCGCGCACCTGGACGACGTGCGGCGCGGCGGCGGGCGCCGGATCGAGGTTCCTGTCCGGGCCGGTGCAGACCTCGGCGGTGGCGAGCGGCGTCGCGGTCATGAACGCATGATCGCGCGCCGGGCCGCGGGAGGCGAACCCGGGCGTCGTCGTCGCCGCACACGCGGCGGGCGGTCACGAGCCGGGCTCGCGACCGCCCGTGGCGGGTCGTGCGCGGTTCACGCGCCGACGGTCTCGCTCGCGCGCGCCGGTTCGCCGGCCGCGGCGCGGGGCGGCGTGCGGAGCAGCACCGCGCTGAGGAGCGCCGCGACGAGCGCGATGACCCCGGCCCCGAGGAAGACTGCCGAGTACCCCTCGGTGAGCGCGACGAGGTCGTCGCTCGCGGTCGCCCCGAACGCCGCTCCGACGGCCGTCATCGCGGCGAGCCCGAGCGCGGAGCCCACCTGGTAGCTCGTGTTGACGATCCCGGACGCGAGGCCGCCGTCCTGCGGCGGGGCGCTGGAGATCGCGGTGCCGAGCGACGGGATGAAGGCGAGCGACATGCCGAGCGCCGCGACGAGCGTCGCGGGCAGCACGTCGACGGCGTACGCGCCGTCGGGCCGGACGAACGAGAGCCACCCGAGACCGACCGCGAGGACGAGCAGGCCGGAGACGACGAGCGCCTTGCTGCCCCAGCGCGCGATGAGGCGCGGGGCGAGCGCGACCATCCCGACCATGACGAGCGCGGTCATCGGCACGAGCGCGGCGCCCGACGCGAACGCCCCGAGCCCGAGGACCTGCTGGAGGTACAGGTTGAGGTAGAACCACATGGCGACCCAGGCGGCGCCGAGCAGCGCCTGGGCGAGGTTGGCCGCGCCGAGGTTGGGCGTCCGGAAGATCCGCAGCGGCACGAGCGGCTGGCTGCGCCGCGCCTGGCTGACGACGAACCCGGCGAGCAGCAGGAGCGCCGCGCCGAGCACGAGCCAGGTCTGCACCGCTCCCCACCCGACCTCGGGGGCTCGCACGACCGCGAAGACGAGGGCGCCGAGGCCCGCCGTGACGGTGAGCGCGCCGACGACGTCGACGGACCCGCGGGTCCGCGACCCGGCAGGGAGCAGGACCCGCGTGACGGCGAGCACGAGGACCGCGATCGGCACGTTGATCCAGAACACCCACGGCCAGCTCGCGTACTCGGTGATGAGTCCGCCGAGGAAGACGCCGGCGGTGCCGCCCGCGGGTGCCGCGGCACCGTAGACAGCGAGCGCCCGGGTGAGCTCGCGCGGGCTGGATCCGAAGATCGACATCAGCAGGGTGAGCGCGGCGGGGGCGACCAGTGCCGCGCCTGCGCCCTGGACGATGCGGCCGACGAGCTCGACGGCGACGCTGTCGGCCGCCCCGGCGACGACGGACCCGACCAGGAGCACCGCCCAGCCGATCGTGAAGACGCGGCGCGCGCCGAAGAGGTCGGCGAGCCGGCCGCCGAGAAGCAGGAGGCCGGCGAACGCGACGACGTAGGCGTTGAAGACCCACGACAGGTTGCCCGGCGAGAAGCCGAGGTCCTCCTGGATGCGTGGGAGGGCCACCCCGATGATCGAGGTGTCCATGATGACCATGAACTGTGCGGTGGCGATGAGCCCGAGGGCCCACCCCCGCCTCGATGCGTCCGACATCGAGCGTCCTCCTCCGGGCCCCGTCGGCCCCGTCCCGCCGCCAGGAACGGCGGCTCGTGTGACGACGGCGATCCGTCGCCAAATACCCCATGGGGGTATCTGGCGGTGAAGGTACTATACCGGTAGGGGGTATGCAAGGGTCGCGTTCCGGGCGGTCAGCCCACGAACACGCAGAACGGGTGCCCGGCCGGGTCGGCGTAGACGCGCAGCGGCTCGTCCGGGTCGTCCGACCGGTCGTGGAGCAGGCGCGCCCCGAGCGCGAGGGCGCGCTCGTGCTGCCGGTCGAGCTCCGCGACGTCCGCCACGGTGCAGTCGAGGTGGAGCTGCTGCGGCACGCCGTCGTCCGGCCACGTCGACGGCGGGAGCATGCCGACCTGCTGGAACGCGAGCTGGACCCCGCCCGGCGCGGCGCGCAGCACGAGCCAGTCCGCACCCGCCGGGTCCGGCTCGCCCGCGGGTGGCGGCTCGTCGCCCGCGCGGTACTCGAGCCCGAACAGCGCGCGGTAGAACTCCGCGAGCGCACGGGCGTCGGTCGTGTCGAGCACGACCTGGGCGATCCGGGGGAACACGTCGGCCACGGCGACCACCTCCGCTCGCCACCGTCACGCGGTACGGGGGCGCTCGCAAGCAGGTCGACGCCGGGCGCGGGAGGATGGGCCGGTGCGAAGGCCGACGACCATCCCGCAGGAGGCGACGTGACCGACCAGGACGCGCGGCTCGCGCGGCACGTCGCCGAGGCGGCGGACGCCTGGCTCCGCGACCCGCTCGACGCGGGCGTGTACCGACGCCTCGTCGACGCGACGCTCGCATGGCGTGCGGGCGGCGGCCGCGTGGTGCCGAGCACGACGGCGGCGCCCGCCCCGTTCCCCACCGACGCCCCGCGAGCCGTGACCGGCGCCGCGGCGGTGACCGGCGAGGCCGACGACCCGGACGACGACGCCCGCTACCTCCGCCCCGAGCGCGCGCCGCGCGCGGTGGGCAGCACGCTCGCGGACGTCGCGAGCATGCTGCGCGCGCGGGCGACCGCCGCCACGCCGGAGAGCAAGACCCCGACAGTGGACCCGCAAGAACGCGACGACCACACCTGACCGGGACGTAGGGTGAGGGCATGACGCGCGTCCTCGTCACCGGTGCCGACGGCGGCATCGGCCGCGCGACGGTGCGCCACCTCCTCGACCGCGGGTACGAGGTCACGGCGCTGTCCACCGCGTTCGAACACCCGTGCCCCGCCGACCGGGCCGTCGTCGGAGACGCCCGCTCCGCGGAGGACGTGGGCCGCGGGCTCGAGGACGCGGACGCCGTCGTGCACCTCGCGGCGATCCCGCACCCGAACCTGGGCACCCCGCTCGAGGTGTACGCGACCAACACGACCGCGACCTGGGCCGTGCTCTCGCTCGCGGGCGAGCAGGGCGTGCGGCGCGCAGTGATCGCGAGCAGCATCAACGCGTTCGGGGTCCCGATGAACCCGCACGACGTGCACCCCGCGTACTACCCCCTCGACGAGGACGCGCCCGCCGACGTCGCCGACGCGTACTCGCTCTCGAAGCAGGCGGACGAGGGCGCGGCCCGGGCCGCGTGGCGGCGGTGGGGCATCGACGTCGTCGCGCTGCGCTTCCCGCACGTGCGCGACGCCGCCGGCCTCCGGGAGACCGCGGCCGCCGTCGCCCGCGACCCGCGCGTCATGGCGCGCGAGGGCTGGGCCTACCTGGACCTGCGCGACGCGGCGGGAGCGATCGAGGCCGGGCTGACGGCCGACCTCACGGGCGCGCACGTCGTCGGGCTCGCCGCGGACGACACGCTCCTGGACACCCCGACCCCGGAGCTCCTCGCCCGGTACGCGCCCGGCGTTCCCCTCACCTGCGCGATCGGACCGCGCGACGGCCTCGTCGACACGCGCCGCGCGCGCGAGCTGCTCGGCTTCCGCCCGCGACACTCCCTCCACCGCCCCGCCGACCGAACCACCTCGGAGACCCCGTGACCGACGCCCCGCTCAGCACCGTCCACCCCGTCGACCCGGCGTTCGCGAACCCGTGGCCCGCGCGCGACGGCACGCGCATCACCGGCGTGCGCGCGATCGTCACCGCGCCGGACGGCATCCCGCTCGTCGTCGTGCGCGTCGACACGAACGTGCCCGGCCTGTACGGGCTGGGCTGCGCGACGTACACGCAGCGCTGGCACGCCGTGGCCGCGTACGTGGAGCAGCACCTCGAGCGGATCGTCGTCGGCCGCTACCCGGGCGACATCGGCGACCTGGTGCGGCTCGCGCGGCTCGCGCCGTACTGGCGCGAGGGCCCGGTGGGGAACAACGCGATCTCCGGCCTCGACATGGCGCTGTGGGACATCGCCGGCAAGCGTGCGGGCATGCCGGTCCACGAGCTGCTCGGCGGGAAGGTGCGCGACGCCGCCGACACCTACCTGCACGCGAGCGGGCGCACGGTCGAGGAGACGATCGACGACGCGGCGCGGATCGTCGACGCCGGGTGGCGGCACGTGCGCATCCAGACCGGCCAGCCGGGCCTCGGGCACTACGGCACGCCCGTCGACCCCGAGCCCGGATACCCCGCCGCGCCGAACCCCCACGGGTGGAGCGTCGAGGAGTACCTGCGCCGCACGCCGCGCCTCTTCGCGGCGGCGCGCGAGGCGCTGGGCGAGCAGGTCGAGCTGCTGCACGACGTGCACTCGCGCCTCACGCCCAAGCAGGCCGTGATGCTCGCCCGGGCCCTCGAGCCGTACCGCCCGTTCTTCCTCGAGGACGTCCTTGCGCCCGAGCACTGGGACCGCCTGCCCGAGGTGCGCGCCGCCTCGCCGGTGCCGATCGCGGTCGGCGAGCTCGCAACGTCGTTCCCCGACGCCGCGCGGCTCGTCCTGGGCGGCGGCGTCGACCTGATCCGGTGCCACATCAGCGCGATCGGCGGACTTAGCGCGGGCCGGGCCCTCGCGACGGCCGCCGAGATGGTCGGGGTGCGCACGGCCTGGCACGCGCCGGGCGACACGTCGCCGGTGGGCGCGGCGGCGAACGTCGCGCTCGACGTCACGTCGACCGCGTTCGGCATCCAGGAGGGCCACGTGTACTCCGACGCCGTGCACGAGGTCTTCCCCGGCACGCTGCGGATCACCGACGGGTGGCTGCGCCCGCACGACGCGCCGGGCTTCGGCGTCGACCTCGACGAGCGCGCCGCGGCCCGCTACCCGGCGGACCTCGCCGGCCACGACGCGTGGGCCGCGGGGGTCCGTGCGCCCGACGGCGGCCTGGTCGCCCCCTGACGGCAGGTCACCCGGCGGCGCACGTCGGGGTCGGGGGCTCGCCCGCCAGGCGCGCCTCGGTCCACCGCACGAGGTCCGGGGCGAGCGGGGAGTCGGCCTGCACGAGCCCGACGTGGTCCCGCCCCGGGTACGTGCGGTAGTCGACCGGCTGCCCGGCGGCGCACCGCGCGCCGACGTACGCCTCCTGCGCCGTGGGCAGGATCAGCGTGTCGGACGCCCCCTGGGCGACGAGCAGGGGCGCGGTGATCGCACCGGTCGGCACGTTCTCAGCCAGGCGTTCGCCCAGCGGGCCGGTCGTGGGGTCGGTCGTCCACAGGGGCTGGTCCATCGACAGGGCCTCCGCGACGGAGACGAGCGCGCCCGGCTCCGACAGGCAGCGCGACGCCATCTCCCGCACGACGAACCGCGCACCGGGCCGGACGTACCCGGCCGCGTCGCTGTCCGGGTAGATCGCGTCGTACGCCTCCACGACGAACGACGCGAAGACGCTGCCGCCCGTGACGTTCTCCAGGTGGGAGACCAGGCCCGTGAGGTCGCTCGCGGGCGCGAGCGCGGCGACGCCCGCGAGGGGGACGTCGGGCGCGTACTCCGGGGCGACGGCCCCGGTCCACAGCGCGGCGTGGCCGCCCTGCGAGTGTCCCCAGACGACGGTCTGCTCTCCGAGCGTCGCGCCGTCCAGCTCGCGCGCGGCGCGGACCGCGTCGAGGACGGACCGCGCCTCGCCCTGGCCGACGAGGTAGGGGTGCGGGCCGTCGGTCCCCAGGCCTACGTAGTCCGTGGCGACGAGCGCCCAGCCGTGCGCGAGGACGTCGTCGAGCAGGAAGAACGCGCCCGACTCGAACGGCTCGGCGAGGACGGACGGCGCGCACCCGCGCGCGTAGCCCGTCGTGCCGTGCGCCCACGCGATCACGGGAGGCGCGGCGGCGGCGTCCCCGACGGCGTCCGGCACGACGACGATCCCGCTCGCCACGGACGGCTCCCCCTCGTCGCGGGTCGTCGTGTAGAGGATGCGCCACGCCGTCGCGCCGTCGGGGATCTCGCGCGTGAACGGCTCCGCGCGCACGAGCCGGCCGGGCTCGCCCGGGACGGACGCGGGCGGGTCGTAGAACGCGTCGACCTGCGGCGCCGCCCGATGCAGACCGACGCTCACGACCGCGAGCCCCCCGGCCGCGACGACGGCGAGCACCGCGCCGACGAGCGCGACCCGACCGTGGCGGCGGGGCCCCGACGGGTCGGGTCCTGCGGGCGCGCCGCCCGCGCCGACGGTCCGGGCGCGCGCCGACCCCGGCTGCGCGCGGGCGCGGCGGACCCCGGAGACGACGAGTCGGACACCGAGGACCACGACGCGGACACCGAAGACGACGGCGACGACGAGGACCGTGACGTCCGGCCACGCGAGAGCCAGGACGCCCAGCACCACCGAGGCCACGCCGAGCGCCAGGCGCGTCCAGCGGTCGGCGCCGAACGACCGGAACCCCTCGAACCCGTCCAGGACGCCCGCGACGACGAGCCCGACGCCGACGAGGACCGCGACGACGACGATCGACGGCGCCGGCCAGACGACGACCGCGACCGCGAGCGCCAGGAACACCAGGCCGCGCGCGACGTGCGGCCAGCCCGGGGCCCGCGGTGCGTCGGGTGCCCCGGGACGGGACTCGTCCGCACGGTCGGGCGACCGCCCGCCGACGAGCTCCGTGACGCCGAGGACGACGGCTCCGACGACGACCGCGACCACCAGGAGCGCGAGCGAGGCGAACGGGCGCAGGACGAGTCCCGCGCCGACGAGCGTGCACACGACGCCGAGCGTGACGGAGACCCACGGCGGAACCCTCTCCGCCGCCGCGGCGGCGGACGCACGCATCCTGGCTCCGAGTCGACTCACGCCGCGAACGTACCGGGAGCGGTGCCGCTCCGCGCGGCGGCCGTCGTCGACGCCCGGCGCGTGGTGGCGACTCAGGCCGGCGGTGCGGCCTCGTGCGCGGGGCGCAGGTCGGTGCGCGAGAAGTCGTCCCCGACGTACAGGAGTCGGTCCCGTGTCGCCGCCGCCAGCGCGTAGGAGAAGCAGTCTCCGAGGTTGAGCCGTGCCGGGTGCCCGCTCCCTCGGCCGAACTCGCGGTACGCCTCGCGGGCGATCTCGGCGTGCTCGGCCGTGAACGGCTCGACCTCGATCCCGTAGAGCTCCAGGAGGGCGTCGAGCCGGCGGCGCTGCGCCGGGGACGACCGGTTGTCCAGGACGGCGTAGAGCTCGACGAGGGTCGGGGCGGCCATGCGCGGACGGCTGGCCGCGAGCAGGATCTCGGAGAGCGTGTCGGCGCCCGGCTCGTCCAGGACGATGGCGACGAGCGCGGACGTGTCGACGATCACCGAGGGAGACCGCTCTCGTCGTAGAGCGACGCCTCCGCGGCACGCACGCTCTCGACGTCGAGGTCGACGCGGATCTCGTCGAGGAGCCGGGCGATCTCGGCGCGTCGGGCGGCGACGGCCTCGTCGCCCCTCGACCGGGACTCGAGCACCTCGTCGAGACGGCGCTGGACCGCGTCCTCGATCGCGCTCGTCTGCGACTGGCCCGTGGTCTCCGCGAGCCGGCGTACGAGCGCGTGCGTGCGCTCGTTCTTGATGTTGAGGCTCATGGGCACCCTTCCACCGTGGCAGAACCTCTCGTCTACCCAGGGTAGATACTCCAGCCCGTCGATGTCCATGGCTCGCGCTCCGCCGACCGACGGGCAGGACTCCTGACGCAAGAAATAGACGAACGACCGCAATATCACTACAGAGTCTTGTGCTCGCAACGACGGCGCTCTAGTGTTCGGCACGAACGACCCTGCGCGGAGGTGCGACCGTGCAGCGGGCCGGAGGGTCAGCACGCCCTCCGGTGAGCACGGAGGCGGACGCCTCCCGAGAGAAGACGGGTCAACGATGATTCGCAGCACGAACCACCCCGCGGCACGGCGACGCGCCCGGGTCGCGACCGCCACGGCCGTCGCCCTCACGCTCGTGGCGGGCACCGCGTCGTCGGCCCTCGCCCACGGCAAGCCCCAGCCCCCGGCCCCCGCGGTCGTGACGCGCGCCGCCGTCGACCCGGCGCTCGTCGAGGGTCGCGGGGCCGCCGTCCCGTTCCTCGAGCAGGAGGCCGAGAACGCTGTGACGACCGGGACCGTCATCGGCCCCGGTCGTGACGCGTACACGATCGAGGCCGAGGCGTCGGGACGCTCGGCCGTCCGCCTCACGGCGGGCCAGAACGTGGAGTTCACGCTTCCCGCCGACGCCAACGCGATCACGGTCCGGTACTCGATCCCCGACGCCCCCACCGGCGGCGGGATCACCTCGCCCCTCGACGTGTCGGTCCTGCGCCAGGGCAAGAAGGTCGGGCTCGACCGGCGCATGACGCTCACGTCCGCCTATTCCTACCTGTACAACCAGTACCCGTTCACGAACGACCCGACGGCGGGCCTCCTCCAGCCCGGCTGGTGGGTCGCCGAGTGCGCGTGCGTCCCCGCGGAGACGACACCGACCCCGACGTTCGACACGCCCTTCCGGCCCATGAAGTTCTACGACGAGCAGCGTCTGCTGCTGGGCCAGACGTACAAGAAGGGCGACGTCGTCCGCCTCACGGTGCCCACGCGCGGCGCCGCGGAGTGGACCGTGGTCGACCTGCTCGACTCCGAGAAGGTCGCGCCCCCGAAGGTGCGCCTCCTCGCCGCGAACGCGCTGCTCTTCGGTGCGGACCCCACGGGCCGGCGCGACTCCGCCGACGCGCTCGACAAGGCGATCGCGTTCGCCAAGAAGCACCGGCTCGAGGTCTACGTCCCGCCGGGGATCTACCAGGTGAACCGGCACGTCCTCGTCGACGGCGTGACCATCCAGGGCGCCGGGAGCTGGTACACGATCTTCACGGGCAAGGAGGTCGCGCTCGACGCGCCGGCGCCCGACGGCTCCGTGCACACCGGCGTCGGGTTCTACGGGAGGTACGCGGACGAGGGCGGCAGCACGAACGTGCACCTGCGCGACTTCGCGATCGTCGGGGACGTGCGCGAGCGCGTCGACACCGACCAGGTCAACGGCGTCGGCGGCGCGCTGAGCTCCTCGTCGATCTCCGGCCTGTACATCCAGCACACCAAGGTCGGGCTGTGGTTCGACGGGCCGATGGACGACCTGCGCGTGGAGAACACCGTCGTCGTCGACCAGATCGCCGACGCGCTGAACTTCCACGGGGGCGTGACGAACTCGGTCGTGCGGAACGTCTTCGTCCGGAACACCGGCGACGACGGCCTCGCCATGTGGTCGGAGAAGGTCGCCAACGCCGGCAACGTGTTCGAGAACAACACGATCCAGTCGAACACCCTGGCCAACGGCATCGCGGTCTACGGCGGCACGGACAACACGGTGCGCGCGAACCTCGTCGCAGACCCCGTGCGCGAGGGCAGCGGGCTCCACGTCGGGTCGCGGTTCGGCGCCGAGCCGTTCGCGGGTCGCCTCGACCTCACCGACAACACCGCAGTGCGCGCGGGCACGCTCGAGCTCAACTGGAACATCGGGCTCGGCGCGATCTGGTTCTACGCGCTCGACCGCGACATCGACGCCGACGTCCGGGTCACCGGCGACCACTACCTCGACAGCACCTACAACGCGATCATGCTGGTCTCCGACTGGGGCGTGAAGGACCAGGTCGCCATCGAGGGCGTCGCGTTCAAGGACGTCCGGGTCGACGGCACCGGCACCTCCGTGGTGAGCGCGCGCGTGCGGGGCGGCGCGTCGTTCGAGAACGTCGACGCGCGCAACGTGGGCTGGGCGGGCGTGAACAACTGCGGCGCGTTCAACTTCCCCGACGGCGGCACCGAGTTCACGCTCACCGACCTCGGCGGCAACGACGGCACGTCGCTCAGCCCGTGGGAGCCCGGCACCGTGAACTGGCTCGGCCGGTTCGTACCGAACGCGCCGAGCTGCAACGACCGCCCGCCGGTCGTCGCTCCCCCGGCCCCGTCGCCCTGGGTCCAGCCGGTCGGCTGACCCCACCCCGCTGAGTGCATGAAATAGTCGCGGTCGGATCGATTCGGCCGCGACTATTTCGTGCACTCACGCGGTGGGCGGGCCGGTAGGGTCCTCCGGTGATCCTCGGACCGGACGACGACGTCGTCACGCGCCTCGGGCGCGTGCCGCGGCGGATCGCCGTGGCCGGGGTGTCCGGTTCCGGGAAGACGACGCTCGCTCGCCGGCTCGGGGAGCGGCTCGGGATCCCGCACACCGAGCTCGACGCGCTGCACCACGGGCCGGCGTGGACGCCACGGCCCGCTTTCCTCGACGACGTCCGTGCGCTCGTCGCGCAGGCCGCGTTCGTCACCGAGTGGCAGTACACGACGGCGCGACCGCTCGTCCTCGCGCGGGCGGAGGTTCTCGTGTGGCTCGACCTGCCGACGCACGTGACGATGCGGCAGGTGGTCGTGCGGACGCTGCGCCGGTCCGTCCGGCGCGAGGTGCTGTGGAACGGCAACGTCGAGCCGCCGCTGTGGCGCACCTGGTACAAGGCGCCGGACGAGAACATCGTCCGGTGGGCCTGGACGACGCGCCACAAGTACCGCGACCTCCCGGCGGAGGTCGCACGGGACGCCCCGGACGTGCTCGTCGTCCGGCTCCGGTCGCGGTGCGAGATCGAGCGCTGGCTCGCCGCGCTCCCGGTCGTCGACGGCGCCTGACGACACCTCACGACGCCGGCACGGGGTACCGGTCAGACCGCTGTCAGACCGCCTCGGCGGCCACCTGGCGCGCGAGCTCCTCGACGATCCGCACGTCGGCGTCGAGCCACGGCACGGTCAGCCAGCTCCCGGCGTCGAGCCAGGTCAGCTCGTCGTGCTCCACGAGCGGCTGCGGCTCACCGGCGGTGATCCGGGCGAACCACAGGCGCATGACGTGGCGGTCCGTGATGATCCACGTCCCGTGGTCGGGCCCCACGAGCTCGTCACCGAGCTCGACGGCGACGCCCAGCTCCTCGCGCAGCTCGCGGTGCAGCGCCTGCGTCGGGGTCTCACCGGGGTCGACCTTGCCCCCGGGGAACTCCCACCGACCTGCGAGGTGCGACGGACGGGACCGGCGCGCGCTGAGCAGGAGCCGCGGAGCGACGAGATCGTCGACGATCGCCGCGGCCACCACCAGTCTGCGCAGAGTCATACGCGGAGTGTCGCACGGCGTCGTGTCGTGCGGGTGACGCGGTCACGCCTCCGGCTCGCCATGGTGGACGAGCCGGCGGTCAGCGCAGGCCAGCCGCCCGTGCCCAGGCCACGGCCTCGGCGCGGGTCGAGACACCGAGCTTGCGGTAGAGGCTGCGGACCTGCGACTTGACCGTGTTGCGCGTGACGAAGAGCTTGGTGGCGATCTGCTCGAGCGTGACGTCCTCAGACAGGTTGGACAGGACGACCCGCTCGCGGCGGGTCAGCGGGGCGATCGGTGTGCCGATCAGCTCCGACGGGGCCGCCATGGGGCGGACCAGCTCGATGGTGCTCATGTTCTCCTCCAGTGGCTCTCCGGGCACGTCATCCCCACGTGGCGAGTTCCGGTGTGTTGCTACAAGAAGAGATGGACCAAGGTCCCGTTCATGACGCGACTTTTCACCCCGAGATCTGACCGCTCGTCAGAAGCCGGTCGAGTCCCCGTCACGCGGGCAGGTCTTCGCAGGTCAGAGGGCTTTTCCGGAGACACGGAACCGGCGCCGGACAGCGCGGTGGAAGGGCTCCACGCGCCACCTGACGCCGGTTCGCTCGTGTGATCTGCGTCACACTTTGTCGTGCAGATCAGCTCCCGACGTGCGCCGCGTACTGGTCCGGGGTGAGCAGGTCGCCCGTCTCCACCACGTCGACCTTGAAGAGCCAGCCGTCGGTGTACGGGTCGGAGTTGACGACGGCCGGGTCGTCGATCGCGGCCTGGTTCACCTCGACGACGGTGCCCGTGACGGGCGAGAAGAGCTCCGACACGGACTTGGTGGACTCCACCTCGCCGATGACGCTGCCCGCGGTCACCTCGGAGCCCACCTCCGGCAGCTCCAGGTAGACGATGTCGCCGAGGGCCTCGGCGGCCGTCGCCGTGATGCCGACGACGGCCGGGCTCGAGCCGTCGATCCACTCGTGCTCCGCCGTGTACTGCAGGTGGGCCGGGAACTGGGCCTCGGTCATGGGGTTCTCCTTCGAGCTCTTCGGGACGACGGCAGGGTCAGGACTGCTGGGGACGACGGTAGAACGGGAGCGGCACGACCACCACGGGCTCGGCCCGGCCGCGCACGTCGACCGCGAGCTCGGTGCCCTCCGCCGAGAGCTCGGGCGTCACGTACGCGAGCGCGATCGGGTAGCCCAGCGTCGGCGAGGGCGCCCCCGAGGTCACGGTGCCGACCCGGCGCGCGGACTCCCCCACCGCTCCCCCGGGCTCGGCCCCGGGAAGCACGACGGCGTAGCCCGCCCGGGCGGGGCGACGCCCCAGGCCCTTCAGCCCGACGAGCACGCGCGCGGGTGCGGACGCCCGGCGCGCCGCGAGCGCGGCCCGCCCGACGAACTCGAGCGGCGTCCCGTCGTCGGCGACCTTGTCGAGCTTCACCACGCGACCCAGGCCCGCCTCGTACGGCGTGGTCGTCGTGTCCAGCTCGTGTCCGTACAGCGGCATCCCCGCCTCCAGGCGCAGCGAGTCGCGCGCGGACAGGCCGGCCGGCACGAGGCCCAGCGGCGCACCGGCCGCGAGCACCGTGCGCCACAGGTCGGCCGCACGGTCCGCGGGCACGAACAGCTCGAAGCCGTCCTCCCCCGTGTACCCGGTGCGCGCGACGAGCGCGTCGACCGGACCGGCGTCCGTCCGCAGCGCGAGCGGGGCGGCCGCGTAGTACTTCAGCCCGCGCACGGTCTCGGCCGCGTCGGAGCCGTAGTCCGAGCCGGCATCCGAGCCGGCATCCGAGCCGGCGACGTCCGTCAGCCCGACGACGATCTCCTCCGCGCGCGGGCCCTGGACCGCGACGAGCGCGGTGCCCGCACCCTGGTCCGTGACCGTGGCGTCGAACCCGGCGGCGCGCTCGACCAGCTCGCGCGCGACCAGGTCCGCGTTCCCCGCGTTCGCGACGACGAGGAAGCGCTCCTCCTCCAGCCGGTACACGACGAGGTCGTCCAGGACCGCCCCGTCCTCCTGGCAGATCATCGTGTAGCGCGCCCGCCCCGGCGTGACGGCGGTGAGGTTGCCGACGAGCGCGTGGTCCAGCGCGGCCGCCGCCTGCGGGCCGGCGACCTCGATCTCCCCCATGTGCGAGAGGTCGAACAGCCCCGCCGCCTCGCGGACGGCGCGGTGCTCCGCGAGGTCGGACGTGTACCGCAACGGCATCAGCCAGCCGCCGAAGCTCGTGAGGTTCGCGCCCAGCGCGACGTGCTCGTCGTGCAGCGGGCTGTGCCTGTCGGTCGGCCTGTCGGTCGGCCTGTCGGTCGGCCTGTCGGTCGGCTGGTCGATCGGGTCGGTCGGCTGGTCGGTCATGCGAGGTCTCCCGTCACGTAGGACTCCACAGGCGGGCACGAGCACACCAGGTTGCGGTCGCCCCGCGCACCGTCGATGCGGCGCACCGGCGGCCAGTACTTCCCGGCGCGCAGGCTCGCGACCGGGTACGCCGCGAGCTCGCGCGAGTACGGCTTGTCCCACGTCTCGGCGACGAGCGCCGCCGCCGTGTGCGGGGCGCCGCGCAGCGGCGACTCCTCCACGCTCCACCGGCCCGAGGTGACCGCGTCGATCTCGCCGCGGATCGCGATCAGGGCGTCGACGAACCGGTCGAGCTCGGCCAGGTCCTCGCTCTCGGTCGGCTCGACCATGAGCGTGCCCGCGACCGGGAACGACAGCGTCGGTGCGTGGAACCCGTAGTCCATGAGGCGCTTCGCGACGTCCTCCGCCGTCACGCCCGTCTCCGCGGTGATGCCGCGCAGGTCGAGGATGCACTCGTGCGCGACGAGCCCCGCCGGTCCCGTGTAGAGCACCGGGTAGTGGTCGGCGAGCCGGCTCGCGACGTAGTTCGCCGTCAGCACCGCGGTCTTCGTCGCCTCGGTGAGCCCGTCCGGCCCCATGAGCGCGACGTACGCGTACGAGATCGGCAGGATCCCGGCCGACCCGTACCGCGTCGCCGAGACCGGCGTGGCCGGGGACGCGCCCGGCGCCAGGGGGTCGCCCGGGAGGAACGGGACGAGGTGCTCGGCGACCGCGACCGGGCCGACACCGGGCCCTCCCCCGCCGTGCGGGATGCAGAACGTCTTGTGCAGGTTCAGGTGCGAGACGTCGCCGCCGAACTCACCTGGGCGCGCCAGACCGACGAGCGCGTTGAGGTTCGCGCCGTCGATGTACACCTGACCACCGGCCTCGTGTACGAGGTCGCACACCTCGCGAACGTGCTCCTCGTAGACGCCGTGCGTCGAGGGGTACGTGATCATGATCGCCGCGACCCGGGGGCCGTGGTCGGCGAGCTTCGCCCGCAGGTCGACGAGGTCGACCTCGCCGCTCTCCGCGGTCTTCACCACGTCGACCTTCAGACCTGCCAAGGCCGCCGACGCTGCGTTCGTCCCGTGCGCCGACGCCGGGATGAGGCACACATCGCGCGCCGTGTCGCCGCGCGACACGTGGTAGTCACGAATCGCCAGCAGGCCCGCGAACTCGCCCTGCGAGCCGGCGTTCGGCTGCACCGAGACGCCCGCGTAGCCCGTGATCTCGGCGAGCGCGGACTCCAGGCCGTCGATGAGATCCGCGTAGCCGAGCGCCTGGTCGGCGGGCACGTACGGGTGGAGGTCCGCGAACCCCGGCCAGGAGATCGCCTCCATCTCCGCCGTCGCGTTGAGCTTCATGGTGCACGAGCCCAGCGGGATCATCGTGCGGTCCAGCGCGAGGTCCTTGTCCGAGAGCCGCCGCAGGTAGCGCAGCATCGAGGTCTCGGACCGGTGCAGGTGGAAGATCGGGTGCTGGAGGTAGCTCGTCTCGCGTCGGAGCGCCGCGGGCAGGGCGTCGGAGACGCCCCCGGCGGGGGCGGCGGCCTCGCCGTTCGCCTCACCACTGCTCGTGGCCACGCCTCGACCTCGCGAGGTAGAGGCCTGGTCCGTGAGGCCAAAGGCCTGGAGCACCGTGGCGAGGGTCGCGGAGGTCGTGGTCTCGTCGCAGGCGATCTGTACATGGTCGGCGTCGGGGTTGTACAGGTTCACCCCCGCGGCCGCCGCGGCAGCGACGACCGCGTCCGCGCGGCCGGGGACGAGAGTGCGGACGGTGTCGAAGAAGGTGTCGTGCTCCACGCTGACACCGCCCGCACGCAGCGCGTCCGCGAGGGTCGTGGCGTGGACGTGGGCGCGCTCGGCGATCGCGCGGAGGCCGTCGGGGCCGTGGTAGACGGCGTACATCGACGCCACGATGGCGAGGAGCGCCTGCGCGGTGCAGATGTTGCTCGTCGCCTTCTCGCGGCGGATGTGCTGCTCGCGCGTCTGGAGCGCGAGCCGGTAGGCGGTGTCGCCGTCCGCGTCGATCGAGACGCCCACGAGGCGGCCGGGGAGCGAGCGCTCCAGACCCTTGCGCACCGCCATGAACGCGGCGTGCGGGCCGCCGTAGAACAGCGGGACGCCGAACCGCTGGGCCGAGCCGACCGAGACGTCGGCTCCGAGCTCGCCGGGGGAGACCAGCAGCGTCAGTGCCAGCAGGTCGCTCGCCACGGTGACGAGCGCGCCCGCCGCCTTGGCCTCCGCGACCACGGGGCGCCAGTCCACGACGCGTCCCGACGCCCCGGACTGCTGGACGACGACGCCCACGAGCTGCGCGTCGTCGTCCACCCCGGCGGGGAAGGCCCCCGCGGCACGGGCCGCGTCGAGCCCGGTCTCCAGGCCGCCCGACAGGTCCACGACCACCACGGGCAGGCCGACGGCGTGCGCGCGGCCCAGCGTCACCGCGAGCGTCTGCGGGAAGAGGTCGGCGTCGAGGGCCACGTAGCCGCTCTTCGCGCGCGACGCGCGCCACATGAGCGCGACGGCCTCGGCCACCGCGGTGGCCTCGTCGAGGAGCGACGCGTTCGCGACGTCCAGGCCCGTGAGGTCCTCGACGACCTGCTGGAAGTTGAGGAGCGCCTCGAGTCGGCCCTGCGAGATCTCCGGCTGGTAGGGCGTGTACGCGGTGTACCAGGCGGGCGACTCGAGGACGTTGCGGCGGATCACCGGGGGAGTGACGGTGCCGTAATAGCCGAGCCCGATCATCTGCGTCTTGACGACGTTCTTGCCGGCCAGCGCGCGCAGGTGGTCCAGCACCTCGGTCTCGGTGCGCGCCGCGGGCAGGTCGAGCGTGCGCTCGGTGCGGATCGTCGCCGGGACGGCCGCGTCGACGAGCGCGTCGAGCGAGGCGTAGCCGAGCTGGTCGAGCATGACGCCCACCTCGCGCCCGCGCGGGCCGAGGTGGCGCGGCGCGAACGCGCCGGTCGCGGCGTTGTGCCGCGAGCTGGGGTCGAAGGACGGCTGGGTCACGAGGGACTCCCGGTGGAGGGGACGACGGCGGGTCCCTCCCCGCTCTGTCATCGGACGCACGCGTCGACCTGAGAGTTTTGCCGGTCCGCCGTGCCGCGAGGGCCGGGGCGCGCCGACTTGCACCGTCGGTGGGCCGAGGCCGCCGGAGGTCCGACGGGCGCTCGGCCGCTTTCCAGAGTTGCCTCACCTCGACGGTACGGGGGCCTGAGAGATTCCCGGGGAGGACTTGCTCCTTCGGCGCCGGCGCCGGTCCGAGGACCGTGGCGCCGAGCTCTCCCGTCGTGGTTCGGGCGGCAGTACTGCAGTTGTGGGCTCGATCATACCGGTCGGGCCGCCGCGCGCGCCGAGGCGCCCAGACCGCCGTCGTCTCACCCGACGGGTAATAACTACGGACCCCGAACGATCCGCGCTAGCGTCATCGCGGACGGGCGACGACGCGACGTGGGTGGGGGAGTCATGACGACCGAAGGTGCGGCCTCGCAGCCGCCGCTGGGGGAGCGGGTCCGGCGCTGGACGACCATGTGGGGGCTGCTGCGCCACGCGGGCGTCCCGATCGTGGCGGTGGGCCTCGCGCTGAGCGTCCTCCTCGCCCTCCTGCCGCTCGTGTCCATCGTCGCCCTGGGCCGCGTGCTCTTCCTCCTGCCGAGCATGTCCGACGGCGCGGCGAGCGCCGGCTGGGGCGACCTGCTCGCGGCGTTCGGCGTCGCGGTCGGAGCGCTCGTCGTGCAGCAGCTCCTCGCGCCGTTCCAGACGGGGATCGTCGAGACGATCGGGCGGCGGGTCGACCAGCGCTGCATCGACCGGCTCCTCGACGCGGCGCTCTCCGACGCCCCCCTCGCGCTGCTGGACGACTCCGAGGTGCTGGACGTCGTCGCCGACGCCCGCGCGGCGTTCGCGCGGCAGAACATGAGCCCCGGCGACGCGGCTGGCGCGCTGGTCCCGCTCGTCGGCCGCTACGTGCAGCTCGTCGGCGCGGCCGTGCTCGTCGCGGCCGTCGTCTCGCCCCTCGCGGGCGCCGTGATCCTCGCGACGGCGCTCGCCATGCGCGCGGGCGTGCGGGGCACGTTCAGCAAGCTCACCCCGATCTGGAAGACCCTCCACCCCCAGCGGCGCCGCATGTACTACCTGCGGGAGCTCGCGACCACGCCCGGGATCACCAAGGAGGTCCGACTCCTCGGCGTGCTCGGGTGGCTGCGCGAGCGCCTGCGTCGGGAGACGATGGCCTACCTCGAGCCGCAGTGGGCGGTCAACCGTCGGCTCCAGCTCTGGCCGTTCGTCGGGTTCTCGGCGATCGGCCTGGTCGGCGGCACGATCGTCCTGGTTCTGGTCGCGCTCGACGACGCGCTCGACCTCTTCGCGCTCGGCGTCGCGATCCAGGCGGTGCTCATCCCGCTGCGGTTCGGGGTGTACTTCCCCGAGTGCGACGTCCGCACGCAGTTCGGTCTGCTGTCGTTCGACGCGCTCGAGCGGTTCGAGCGGCAGCTGCGGTCCGCGACGCCCGAGAGCACGCGCGAGGACGGCGACGCCCCCGTCCCGCACGGCGTGATCCGTTTCGAGGACGTGTGGTTCCGGTACTCCGACGACGGCGCGTGGGTCCTGCGGGGCCTCGACCTCACGCTCGTCCCGGGCACCTCGACGGCCGTCGTCGGGCTCAACGGCGCCGGCAAGACGACGACCACGAAGCTCCTCGCGCGCCTGTACGAGCCGACGCGGGGGCGCATCACGGTCGACGGCGTGGACGTGCGCGACCTCCCGCTCGAGGCGTGGCGGCGCCGCCTCGCCCTGATCTTCCAGGACTACGTCCGCCTCGAGCTGCCCGTCAGCGACAACGTCGGGCTCGGCGCACCCGGCCTGCGCGACGACGCCGACCGGGTGCGCGAGGCGATCACCGCCGCCGGGGCCGACGGAGTCGTGGACGGCCTCGCCGACGGCCCTGACACGGTGCTCTCGGGCGGCTACGCGGGGGGCCGCGACCTGTCGGGCGGGCAGTGGCAGCGCATCGCCCTCGCGCGCGCCCTGCTCGCGGTCTCCGGCGGCGCGGACGTCCTCGTCCTCGACGAGCCGACGGCGCAGCTCGACGTGCGTGCGGAGGCGGAGTTCTTCGAGCGCTTCCTCGCCCACGGCGCGGTCGCCTCGGTGGCGCGCGAGCGCGCGGTGACGTCCGTCGTCATCTCGCACCGCTTCTCGACGGTCCGCCCGGCCGACCAGATCGTCGTCATCGCGGAGGGCCGCGTCGTCGAGCAGGGCACCCACGACGAGCTGCTCGCCGCCGACGGTCGCTACGCCGAGCTCTTCGTCCTCCAGGCCCGCCGGTTCCGCAGCGACTCGCCCGACGACCCGGACCCCGACCCCGGCGCGGCCAGCCCCGAGACGGCCCTGACCTCCGGAGGGGCCCGATGAAGCGCGTCGCTCTCGCTGCCCGGTTCATGCTCTCCCTCGCCTGGCGGACGGACCGGCGTCGCCTGCTCGTGGCGGTCGTGCTCCTGACGGTCGGGTTCCTCGCGGGTCCCCTCGTCGGCGTCGGGCTGGGGCTCTTCACCGACGCGCTGGTCGACCAGGACGTCGCGCGCGCCGTCGGGCTCGCGTGCGCGGTCACCGCCCTCGTCATCGCCGAGCTCATGCTGGGCCACTTCGCCCACCTGTCGTACTTCGAGGTCGCGGACCTCCAGCAGCTCCGTCTGCTGGACGAGGTCGCCGAGCTCACGCACGGCTCGGCGGACCTCGCCGAGCTCGACGACCCGGACCGTGTCCGTCTCCTCACCTCCGTGACGGAGGGCCTGCAACGGGTCCGGCTGGCCCTCGAGGGCACGCTCCAGCTCGGCGGCATGGTGCTCCAGGTGCTGGTCACCACCATCATCCTCGGTCTCGTCGAGCCGTGGCTGCTCCTGCTGCCCCTCGCGGCCCTGCCGCCCGTCTGGTTCGCCGACCGCGCGCAGCGGGTGCTCGACAGGGCGCGCGACGCCGCGGCCGACGACGTGCGCCTCTCGCGGCACCTCGTCACCGCGGGGACGACGGGCTCGTCGGCCAAGGAGATCCGGCTCTTCGGCGCACGTCGCCTCGTCGCGGACCGGCAGCGCGCGGCGTGGGACCGCACGACGGCGGTCCTGTGGAGCGCGCACCGGCGCTCCGCGCTGCTGCGCGCGGCGGGCCAGGTGTGGTTCGCGCTCGCCTACGGGGCCGCGGTCCTCCTCGTGCTCCGCAGCGCCGCGTCGGGCATGGCGGCCATCGGTCAGGTCGTGCTCGTCGTCACGCTCGCCATCCAGGTGAGCACCCAGGTCGCGGGCGCGCTGTCGCTGTTCGGCAACCTCCAGGACGCCGGTCGGACGGTCGAGAAGCTCCTCGAGCTGCGCGCGACGGCGACACCCCCGGGCCGAGCCCCCACGGGCGGGGCGCCCGCCCAGGCCACGCCCGCCGTCGGGCCGCTCCCCGCCCGGCTCGAGCAGGGCGTGCGCGTCCAGGACCTCACGTTCGCCTACCCCGGCGCGGACCGACCCCTCCTCGACGGCGTCACGCTCGACCTGCCCGCCGGGGCCACCGTCGCGCTCGTGGGGGAGAACGGCGCGGGGAAGTCCACCCTGGTCAAGCTCCTGTGCGGGCTGTACCGGCCGACGTCGGGCCGCATCCTCGCGGACGGCGTCGACCTCGCCGAGGTGGCGCCCGCCGCGTGGCAGTCGCGCGTCGCGACGCTGTTCCAGGACTTCGCGCGCCTCGAGCTCTCGCTGCGCGAGGACGTCGGGATCGGGCGCGTGGACGCGCTCCACGACGACGACGTCCTGTGGGCCGCGCTCGACGAGGCCCGCGCCCGACCGATCGTCGAGCGCTCGTCCGACGGCCTGGACCAGATCCTCGGCACGGGCTACGCCGACGGCACCCAGCTCTCGGGCGGGCAGTGGCAGACGCTCGGGCTGGCCCGCACGCTCCTGCGCCCCGACCCGATCCTGCTCGCGCTCGACGAGCCCGCGTCCGCGCTCGACGCGACCGCGGAGCACGCGCTGTTCGAGCGGTTCACCGAGACGGCACGGCGGACCGGCACGACCTCCGGCGGCGTCACGCTGTTCGTCTCGCACCGCTTCTCGACCGTGCGCGACGCCGACCTCATCGTCGTGCTCGACGGCGGCCGCGTCGCCGAGCTCGGCACGCACGACGAGCTCGCCGCCGCGGGCGGGTCGTACGCCGAGATGTACGCGCTCCAGGCCCGCGCCTACCAGTGACGGCCCTCTGGCAGGGTGAGGCCATGACCGCCGACACGATCGCCGACGTCGTCCTCCTGCTCGTGCTCGCCGGTGCCGGGGTCCTGCTCGTCTGGTGCGCCCGGGCGACGGCGTCCGGTCGCGTCGGTCGCAACCACGTCGCCGGGATCCGCACCGCGACGACGCTCGCGAGCGACGAGGCGTGGCAGACCGCCCACCGTGCGGCACGGCCGCTGAGCGAGGCCGCGGGCTGGGTGCTCGTCGCAGCCGCGCCGGTGCTGTTCCTCGTCGGCGACGACGCGGGTCTCGTCGTCGTGCTGGTCGCGACGGGCCTGACGCTCGCCCTCACGGTCGGCGGGCTCGTCGTCGGGACCCACGCCGTGCGACGCGGGGTCGACCGGAGCCGCTGACGCGCGCCCAGGTCGGGCGGGATCGCGTCAGGCGGGCTCGGAGACCAGCTCACGCTCCGCCGTCGGGCCGGGCTGGGGCTCCAGGGCCGAGCGGCGCGACGCCGGGCGGCCGTAGGTGAGGTAGAGCGGGAGGCCGGTGAGGAGCAGTCCACCGACGAGGTTGCCGAGCACGGTGGGGATCTCGTTCCAGACGAGGTAGTCCATGATCGTGAACTCGCCGCCGAGCAGCAGCCCGGACGGGAACAGGAACATGTTGACGATCGAGTGCTCGAACGACATGAAGAAGAACAGCATCACGGGCATCCACATCGCGATGGCCTTGCCGGGCACGTCCTTCGCGATCATCGCGCCGATGACGCCCATGGAGACCATCCAGTTGCACAGCATGCCGCGCACGAACAGCGTGAGCATGCCCGACGCCCCGTGCTCCGCGTACCCGACCGTGCGGCCCTCGCCGATGTGCCCGATCGCCTGACCGACCTCGTTGGGCGGGGTGTCGAACCCGTACGTCACGACGATCGCCATCATGACGGCGACGGCGAACGCGCCGAGGAAGTTCCCCGCGAACACGAGGCCCCAGTTGCGCAGCACGCCGCGCACGGTGACGCCGGGCCGCTTGTCGAGCCAGGCCAGCGGGCCGAGGACGAACATGCCGGTGAGCAGGTCGTACCCGAGCAGGTAGAGCAGGATGAACCCGACGGGGAAGAGGACGGCGCCGAGGATCGCGTGGCCCGTCGTGACCGTCACGGTCACGGCGAACGCGGCGGCGATCGCGAGGATCGCGCCGCCCATCGTGGAGCGGACGAGCGTGTCGCGCGTGGACAGCAGGACCTTGTTGGCACCGGCGTCGATGATCGTCGGGACGAGCTCGGCGGGCTTGACGTAGGACATGGGCGGGCTCCGGTCTCTGAGGCGACGTCGCGGCAGGGGAGTGCCCGACGGCGCGTCCCACGCTAGGAACCCGCGGTTTCGCCCGCGTTCCCGCCGGGGAGCGGCCTCGTTACCGGGGTCGCTCAGCGCGCGGGGCCGCCCTGTGAGAACTCGGTACCCGGCGCGGGCTCGACCACGACGGACCGGACCGTCGCGAGTCGCCGGACCGCGCGTTCGAGGGCCCGCGCGCGGCGCGGCGTCGCGCGGAACGTCACGACGATCCGCCCGGCCCGGCCGTCGTCGTCCACCGGCTCCGTCGCGAGCGAGTCGAAGCTGACCCCGCGCGTCGAGAACACCCCGGTCAGCGCCGTGAGCGTGCCCGGCTGGTCGAGGCCGTGCACGGTCGCGACCCACGCGGTCTCCGCCCGGCCCGACGGCGCCCGGTCGCCCGCGCGGGCCGGCTCACCGAGGTCGTGGGCGCGCGACGGTGCGGCGGGGGCACCTGCGGCGGTCCCGGCCCCCTCGGGCCGTCCCGACCGGTCGTCCCGGCCGGGCGTCACGCTCGCGGCGACCATGCGCCCGACGCCGTCCGCCGCGTGCGCGAGGCGGCGCGCCTCGTCGTCGGGCAGCTCGTCGAGGAGGACGCGCGTCCACCCGCCCGGCCCGAGGACGACGGGGACGCCGAGCACGCCCCGGTACGGGGCGCCGTCGGGCCCCGAGGGCATCCCGTCGAGGCGCCCGTCGAGCTCCCCGTCGAGGGCCACCTGCCCGGCGACGACGATCTCGCGACCGTCGAGGATCACCTCGAGGAGGTCGACGGTCGCGCTGGCGGTCCCGGCGGGCGTCTTGGCGCCGGACTGGTGCGTCATCCACGGGCGCGCGACGAGCCGCAGGTCGGCCGGCCACGCGTCGATGAGGTCGAACGCCGCACCCATGTCCTCGGCTGCGACGCGCGCCAGCTCGGTCTTCGCCGCGGCGATCTCGGCGGGCAGCGCGTCGAGCGTGCGGCCGCGCCGGAGCGCCGCGACGGCGCGGGCGCGCTCGTCGGCGTCGAGCCCGCTCACCCGGACCGTCGACCACAGCGGCACGGCGTCCTCGCCGTGCTGGCCGCCGACGAACCCGCCGACGCGGTGCCGGCGCACGCCCAGCTCGACCGCGAGCTCGCGCCGGAACCGCAGCGTGTCGAGCCACGCGCCCATCCCGAGCACGCGGTGCCGCCCGAGCCGTTCCGCCATGACCGCGACGCCGAGCTCCACGGGGTTCGTCACGACGATGACCACCTCGTGCCCCGAGCCGTGCCGCGCGATCGCGTCGGCGTACTCGGCGAGCACGGCGCCGTTCGTCGCGGCCAGGGCCCGTCGGTCGGGGTCGGCTCCCGTCCGGGCCGGGGGCGTCAGGCCCGCGGCGACCACGATCACGTCCGCCGTGACGTCGTCGGGGGAGTGCGCGACGTCGAGGAGCGGCGCGTGCTCGTCGTACGCGTCGACCAGGTCCGCGCGCA
Source organism: Cellulosimicrobium cellulans (assembly GCF_016907755.1). NCBI lineage: Bacteria > Bacillati > Actinomycetota > Actinomycetes > Micrococcales > Promicromonosporaceae > Cellulosimicrobium > Cellulosimicrobium cellulans. The sequence continues at coordinate 413,055 of NZ_JAFBCN010000001.1, read as the reverse complement.
GCCCGTGCACGGCCCGGCCCGACGCCCCGCCCGCGCGGCCGACGAGCTGGAGCCGCGCCGTCGGCGGGAGCACCCGTCGCTCGACGATCTGCGTGCACACCTGCCGGCCGACGTCCCCCGTCGCCCCCACCACCGCTACGTCCACCCCGGCAGGCTACGTCCCCGACCGATGAGTCCGGGCGCCTCGGCGCGTCATCACCGGTGAGGACGCACCGGGACGAGAGGAGCAGGACGATGACGACCGCCGACCCGACGGTGAAGAACCTCGACGGCTACGGGACGCCGCCGATCGAGTGGGCGCGCGTGCACGACACGCTGTTCGGCCGGCTCCCGCAGGAGCCCGGGGCCGGCGGGCCGAACCGGCACACCACGTGGCTCGCGACGACCGACCCCGACGGGAAGCCGCACGTCGTGCCGTTCGGCGCGCTCGTCCTCGACGAGGAGATCTTCCTGTGCTCCGGCGAGGGCACGCGCAAGAACCGGAACCTGCACCGCGACCCGCGCTGCACGCTCACGGTCGCGACGGAGCCGTTCGACCTCACCGTCGAGGGCCGGGCCGAGCGCGTCACCGACCCCGAGGCCCTGGAGCGCGCGGCGGCGGGGTTCCGCGCCGACGGGTGGCCCGCGACCGTCGACGGCGACGCGCTCACCGCCGAGTTCAGCGCGCCGTCGGCCGGACCGCCGCCGTGGGCGGTCTACCGCCTGGTCCCCGAGCGCGTGTTCGCGTTCGGCACGGCCGAGCCCTACGGCGCCACCCGCTTCGACCTCCCGCCGAGGTAGCGCCCAGGTCGCGCGAGGTAGAGGCCTGGTCAGACGTCAGGCGAAGGCGATGTCCGCCGCGGCGGCGACCATCTCGTCGAGGACCGCGGAGACGACCGGCCGGGGCTCGTGCCGGGTCGCGCGGTGGCGTGCGACGAGGCGGCGGGAGCCGAGGCCGGGCAGGCCGACGACCGTGACGCCGTCGGGCACCTCGTCCGACGCGCCGCCCTCGACAGCGAGCGCCGGGAGCATCGCGACGCCGAGCCCGGCCGCGACGAGCGACAGCGCGACGTCGAAGTCGTAGTAGTTGTGCCGCGTGCGCACGGTCCCGCCGAGCCCGCGGGCCAGACGGCGCAGGGCGCGCGCCGCGGCGGTGCCCGGCTCGGGTCCGAGCCAGACGACGTCGCGCACGTCGTCGAGGCGGGTCGGGGTGGGCATGCTCGCCGGGACCACGAGCCGCCACGGCTCGTCGAGCAGCACGATCTCGCGCGTCCCGCGCGGCGCGGGGGAGTCGGCCTCGTAGTCGCGCTCCAGGAGCACGACGTCGAGCTCGCCCGCGCGCAGGAGGCGCAGCGCCTCGGTGGGCTCGCGCTCCTGCACGTCGAGCTCGATGCCGGGCGCCGTCTCCGCGAGGCGCCCGGCGACGGGCGCGACGACGGCGCGGATCGCCGTCTGGAACGACCCGACCGCGACCCGGCCGCTGACCTCGTCCCCGAGCGCGGCGAGCGCCTTGCGCGCCTCGACGAGCTCCGTCTCGATGCGCTCGGCCGTCTCCGCGAGCACGCGCCCGGCCGGCGTGAGGGTCACGCCGCGCGGGCCGCGGTCGAGGACCGCGACGCCCTCCTCCGCCTCGAGCCGCTGGATCTGCTGGGAGACCGCCGACGGGGTGACGTGCAGGAGATCTGCTGCCGCGAGAATGCCCCCACCGCGGTGCACGGCAAGGAGAAAACCAAGTCTGCGTGGGTCGGTCGCCATGTAGAGATGCTAAACGGCCGGTGCAGGATACTTCGATTGTGCTGAAGCGCGGGAGGCCTCACACTTGTCGTGGCGCCGGTCGGTTACCTCCTCCTCCTTACGGGTCGGCGCCCGAGCTTCCGCACCACCCGCGCCACCAGCCACCGGCCCGGAGCGCACAGCCACCGCAGCGTCGCGGTACCCCCCTCCACCCCTCTTCATCACCGGAGTACCGCTGTGCCCGTCACCCTCGACGCGTTCGTCATGTTCCTCGGCTGGATCGGCGCCGCCGCCGGCGTCGTCGCCTACGCGATGGTCAGCCGCGGCCGCTGGGCCGCGTCCTCCGCCCCGTTCCAGCTCACCAACCTCACCGCGGCTGGCCTCATGGGCATGGTCGCCGCCGCGAACGGGGTGTGGCCGTCGGTGGCCGCCAACATCGTGTGGATCCTCATCGGCGTGCAGGCGATCGTCGTGATCGTCCGCGCGCGGGCGCGCCGCCGCGCGGCCGTCGACGACGCGGCGACCCCGACGGCCGCGGTCGTCCCGGGCGCGGCCGCTCCCACCGCCCCCGAGTCGGTCCTCCCCGACGGCGACCCCTCGCCGCGCGAGGTCGGGCTCGCCGCCTGACTACACGCCGGCGGGCGTGATGAGCCCGATCAGCAGGCCCATCACCAGCACGGTGACCAGCTCGTGCGCGGCGTTGAGGACCGTGAGCCCCGCCGGCCGGCCCTCGAACGCGTCGTGCGTGACGAACCGCGCGGCGGTGAACCCCGCCCACAGCACGACGGCGGTCAGCAGCGCGTTGCCCAGGTAACCACCGCCGTAGAACGACCACGCGAGGTACGTCGCGCCCGCGAGGACCCACGCGGTGACGAAGCTGACCACGACCGTGACCAGGATCGGCACGACGGCGTCCCGCCCCTCCCCGGACGGGTCGACCTTCGCGACGCGCATCCAGTAGGTGCCGAACACCTTCGGCGTGTACCAGACCGAGCCCACGACCATGCTCGACACCGTCGCGGCCAGCACCGCCCAGTAGTTGATCTCCGGAACCATTCGACCGCTCCCTCGCGTCGACGCCTCGCTGGGAGCGTAGCGCTCAGGCGGTGGCGCCCGCCTGCGGTTCGACAACGACGTCGACCACGACCGCGCGGTGGTCGGACAGGCCGGTGTCGACGGCGGTCGCGGGGCCGAGCGCCCGGACCGTCGCCTGCCCGGGCGTGGTGTCGACGAGGACGTGGTCGATCTGGCGCACGGGCCGGTCCGTGGGGTGCGTGAGCACGTCGGCGAGCGACGTGAAGCCGCTGAGCTCGGCGGGCTCCGGCGCGCGCAGGTTGAGGTCCCCGAGCAGCGCGAGAGGCCGGGGGAGCGGCGCGCACGCCCGGACGAGGGACCGGAGCTGGTCCGCCGTGAACTCGGGGCGGGACGTCGTGTGGGTTGTGACCACGGTGAGCGGTCCCCACGGCGTCACGACGGCGGCCGCGAGCGCCGCACGGGGCTCGTCCGGGACGACGCGGAACGGGACGAGGCGCGCGGCACCGCTCACCGAACCTGGCGTCCGGCGGCGGACGCGCGAGCGCCACGGCATCCGGTCGAGCTCGAGCCGCGACCACCGCGCGACCGGGAACCGGCTGACCAGCCCGATCCCGTAGGACGCGACGCCGGGCACGCGCCGCACGCCCGCACCCGGCCGCGCGGCCCGGACCCACGCGCCGGCAGCGCCGCGCAAGGTCGGGGAGAAGTGCCGATGGTCGGCGCGGAGCGCCTCCGCGGCGACCGCGACGAGGTCGACGCGCTGCGAGCGCGGGGAGTCGCGCTCCACCTCTTGCAGCGCGAGCACGTCCGCGTCGAGGTACGCGACCGCGCGCGCGAACCGCTCGACGTCGACCGTCCCGTCGAGCGCGGCGCCGTGCAGGGCGTTGAACGTCGCGAGGCGCAGCGCGCCGTCGGGTCGAGGAGGCAGTCCTGACGAGGTGGGTTCGGTCGGCACCGCACGATCCTCGCGCGAGCCCGCGACGGTCGCGACCAGACGCGTCAGAGGGTGCGGCGCCAGGCGACGATGCGCTCCACCGCTTCCGCGACGGTCTCCGGGGCTGCCGCGAAGGAGAGGCGCACCCAGTCGCCGCCGCGGACGCCGTCGAAGTCCGTGCCCGGGGTGAGCGCGACGCCCGCCTCGGCGAGCAGCCGCTCGCACCACGCCACGGAGTCGAGGCCGTCGCCGGAGACGTCGGCGTAGACGTAGAACGCGCCGTCGGCCGGGGCGACGCGCGACCACCCGAGGTCGTCGAGCCGCGACAGCACGAGCTCGCGCGACGTCGCGTAGCGCGCGACGTTCTCCGCGGCGGCCGCGTACCCCTCGGGCGAGAACGCTGCCACGCCCGCGTGCTGCGCGAGCGCGGGCGGGGACAGCGCGACGTTGCCCGCCAGCGCGTCGACCGGCCCGACGAGCTCGTCGGGCAGCACGAGCCACCCCAGGCGCCAGCCGGTCATGGCCCAGTACTTGGAGAACGAGTTGACGACGACGGCGCCCTCGCCGACGTACCGCGCCGCCGTCGGCAGCGCCGCGGGAGAGGCCCCCGCCGCGTCGTCGTACGTGATGCCGTGGTAGATCTCGTCGCTCACGAGGCGGACGTCGTGGTCGGCGCACCACGCCGCGACGGCGTCGAGCTCGGCGGGCAGGATCATCGTCCCCGTCGGGTTCGCCGGGCTCGCGACGACCAGGCCGTCGAGACCGCCGTCGTAGTACGCCTCCATGAGCTGCGACACCGTGGGCTGGTAGCGCGTCTCGGGTCCGCAGTCGAGCTCGACGACCTCGCAGCCCAGCGCGCGCAGGATGTTCTTGTACGCGGGGTAGCCGGGGCGGGCCAGCGCGACGCGGTCGCCGACGTCGAACGCCGCGAGGAACGCGAGGAGGAACCCGCCGGAGGACCCGGTCGTCACCGCGACGCGCGCCGGGTCGACCTCGACGCCGTACCAGCGGTCGTAGTGCTCCGCGATCGCCCGTCGCAGGGCCGGGACGCCGAGCGACTCCGTGTACCCGAGGTCGCCGTGCTCCAGCAGCTCGATCGCGCGGCGCCGGACGACGTCCGACGCCCCCGTCGACGGCTCGCCCGCGCACAGGTTGAGGACGGACGCCCCCGCGTCGCGCAGCCTGTTCGCCTCCGCGAGCACCTCCATCACCGCGAACGGCGGCACGTGCGAGCGGCGTGAGACCTTCATCGACCCGGACATGGAGCCATCATGCCGGGTCAGCGGGGTCGGCCGGGCTGTCCGGGCTTCGTCGGCCCCGGCCGCCGGCCAGGCACCCCTCGCGCGCCGAACCCCGGGGTCGCCGGCGGCCCACGGTGCCGAACCCGGGGTTTCGGGTGGGTTCGGCGGCAGGGTCGCCCACAAGCCCGGGTTCGGCGGAGCGGGGTCATCCCTTGGGGGGAGCTCGACGGGGCCGATGGCGCGACGTCGGTCGTTCGGGCGACGCGCCGGGCCGTGGCGCCGGGGTCGGATGGGGCCATGACCGAGGACACGGGGGACGAGGGCGCCGACGGGCGGGCGAGGGACGGTCACGGGCGAGGAGGTCGCGACGAGACGTTCCGGCCGGTCCGGGGATGGGGCGTGCTGTGGCGCAGCGCGTTCGTGCTGCGCCACGGCGGGCACGAGTACGTCGTGGACGTCGACTTCCTCGACTGGGACGAGCGCATCCGGCTGTACCGCGACCGTCGCCTCGTCGACGAGCAGCGGTCCCGCGCCCGGTTCGACCTCGGCGGTGCGGCCCTCGAGGCCCGGATGAGCCTCTACGGGATGCGGTACGTGCGCGTCGTCGACGCCGTCGGTCACCGCCAGGACGTCCCGCCGATGCCCGGGACCGCCGAGGCGTGGCGGGACCGCATGGACCGCGAGCGCCCGACGGCGAGCCGCGCCGTCGGCGTCACGGCGTGGGTCGTGCTCGTGGTCGCGCTCGTGACGCAGGTGCCGCAGCTCCTCGACCTCGTCTCCGGGTTCACCGGCTGGACGCCGCCGTTCGTGCCCGACCTGCCCGCCTCCGTGAACACGGTGCTGTCCGTGGCCGGAGTGGTCGCCGCCGTCGACCGCGGGCTGCGCCGTCGCTACCACCCGCTCCTGGACGGCTGACCGCCCTCTCGTCCCGCACCGCCCCGCGTGCTTAAGGTGGACGGACGGCGACAGAGGAGGTTCTCGTGTTCCGACGACGGTCCCGCAGCACCCCCGACGACGACCCGGTCCGGCGCGCCGCGCAGTACCGGGTCGACCGCGAGACCGCGCGCGAGGAGTCGGAGCACGGGGACCCGGGACACACGGACGTGCCTGGTCCCGCCGGGGACGCGGCACCCGCGGAGTCCCCGGCGCCTGACGATGACGCTGCGCCCCGCGGCCCGCGGCGTGTACGACCCGAGGATCGTGCGATGTACGTCGACACGGTGATCGATCAGGCCATCCGACGAGGGGAGTTCGACGACCTCCCGCTCGCGGGCAAGCCGATCCCCGGCCTCACCGGGTCGCACGACCCCGACTGGTGGCTCAAGTCCGTCATCGAGCGCGAGCAGCTCACGGGTCTGGGCCCTCCGGCGATGCTGCTCAAGCAGGAGGGTCGAGAGCTCGACGACCGGCTCGACCGCGAGCTCGACGAGACGACCGTCCGCGAGATCCTGGCCGACTTCAACGCGCGCGTCGTCGACGCCCGCCGCCAGCTCCTGGGCGGGCCGCCTGTGGTCACGCCCACGCGCGACGTCGAGCACGAGGTCGCACGCTGGCGCGCACGGCGCGGGCGGACCGCCTAGCCCCACGGCCTCGTCCCGCAGACCGCCGCCCGTAGCACGGAGCAGGCAGGAACCACCCGCCGCACACACGACACGGGGGTCGTCATCGGGCTGATGACGACCCCCAGGTCGTGTTCGGCGGTGGAGCGGGCGCAGGAGAGCCCTGGCCCTGCTAGCGGCCCTGGAGCGCGCGGACGTTGTCGCCGAACGTCCAGCCCTTGGAGCCGTCCCAGTTGATCGACCACGTCATGAGGCCCTTGAGACGCGACGCGTACGGCTGGTACGCCTGCGTCACCAGCGACGGCGCCATGTAGCCGCCGCCCGCGCCCGCCTGGGCGGGGAGCCCCGGGACCTGCTTGTCGTAGGGCACCTTCACGGTGACGCCCTGGATCGTCAGGCCGGCGTTCAGGCAGTCGGTCTGCTTCTGGAAACCCTGGACGGTCCCGGCGCCGTACGAGTCGCCGCTGCACCCGTACATCGAGCCGTTGTAGTACTGCATGTTGAGCCACCACAGGCGGCCGTTGTCGACGTACTTCTTGATGATCGGCAGGTACGAGCCCCAGATCGACCCGTACACGACGCTGCCGCCCGTGACGTACGCCGTCTCGGGCGCCATCGTGAGACCGAACCCGCTCGGCATCTCCGCGAGGACGCCGTCGATGATGCGGATCAGGTTCGACTGCGACGTCGACAGCGTGCTGATGCTCCCGCTGCCGGACAGCCCCGTCTCGATGTCGATGTCGATGCCGTCGAAGTGGTTGTCGCGCAGGATCGGCACGACCGTCTCCACGAAGCGGTCCGCGACGGCCGGGCTGGACAGGTCGATCCCGGCGGTCGCGCCGCCGATCGACAGGAGCAGGCGCGTGCCGTTCGCCTTCGCCGCGCACATCTCGGCGGGCGTCGGCACGTCGACCCCGGTGTCCATGCCGTCCTGCCACAGCACGGTGCCGTCGGAGAGGATCACGGGGAACGCGAGGGTGACGACGTTGTAGCCGTGCGCGGAGATCCGGGCGTCGTCGATCGGGATGTGCCCCAGGCCCGGGTGCACGCCGTTGGACGCGCCGTCCCAGCTCTCCCAGTACCCCTGGAGCACCTTGCCCGCCGGCTTGCCCTGGACCGCGCAGTCGGTCGGGTCGGTGGGATCGGTCGGATCAGTGGGGTCCGTCGGATCGGTGGGATCCGTCGGATCGGTGGGATCCGTCGGATCGGTGGGATCCGTCGGGTCGCACGTCCCGCCGTCGGTCCACAGCGTCGGGGTCGCGGCGGGGTTCCAGCCGGTGCCGACGTAGGCCGTGTGCGTGACGCGCGCGGTGTACGTGCGCCCGCCGTACGTGACCTGGGCGCCGGCGGCGTACGTGGAGCCCTCCGCCCAGACGGTGGTCGAGCACTGGGCCGCGGCCGCCGGGGCGAGCGCACCCGGGACGACGGCGGCGCCGCCCACGAGGGCCGCCGCCAGGGCGACGGTGGCCGCTCCGGCGAGGAGCGGGGTCGGACGAGATCTCACGGGGGCACCTCGGGTTCGGTCGCACGGCGGCCGAGACGGGCGCCGTCGGCCGATGATGCCGCCAGTCTGCAAGCGCGCGACCGCGTCGCGCATGAGGGAGAACCACACGATCCGCGCCGCTCGCCGGGGCGCGGGGGGGCGCGCGGGGTACGGGTGGTCCCGGACCTCCCGGCCGTGGCCGGCCGGGAGGCGACGTGTCCCGTACCGAGCGCGCGCGAGCGGCCTCCCGCCCGCGCGCCTAGGGTCGGCGGCATGGCCGACTGGCAGCCCGACGTCCTCGGGGACGACTACGAGCAGCTCACGCTGCCGCTCGCCCCGGACGACGAGGGCGACGTCGTCGCCACGCTCGTGCGCCGCCGTCGGGCCGGGGGCGCCCGCACCCCGGCCGGGGGTGACGACGGAACCGCCCCCTACCTGGACGTCCTGTACGTCCACGGCTGGTCGGACTACTTCTTCCAGACCGAGCTCGCCGACTTCTGGGAGGCGCACGGCGCGCGCTTCCACGCGCTCGACCTGCGCAAGTACGGGCGCAGCCTGCGCCCCGGCCAGACCCCGGGATTCGTCACGGACCTCGGGGCGTACGACGAGGACATCGAGGCCGCGCTCACGGCGATCGGCCACCGCGGTGACGGGCGCTCACCGCGCGAGCTCGTGCTCATGGGCCACTCCACGGGGGGCCTGACCCTCAGCCTCTGGCTCGCCCGGAACCCCGGCCGCGCGGCGGCGCTCGTCCTCAACAGCCCGTGGCTGGAGTTCCAGACGCGGGAGGTGGGACGCCTGCTGCTCGAGCCCGTGATCGGGGCCCGCGCCCGCCTCACGCCGACGCGCCCGCTGCCGAACGTCGACCTCGGCTTCTACACGCGCTCGGTGAGCAAGGACTTCGACGGCGAGTGGACGTACGACCTCGCGTGGCGCCCCCAGCACGGGTTCCGCACCACGCCCGCGTGGCTGTCCGCCGTCTTCCGCGGGCAGCAGACGGTCGCGCGCGGCCTGGCCATCGGGGCGCCGGTGCTCGTGCTGCTCTCCGCCCGCAGCACGCTGCTCCCGCGCTGGACGCCCGAGATGATGCACACGGACACGGCGATCGACGTGGACGGCGTCGCGCAGCGGTCCGTCCAGCTCGGCGACCTCGTCACGGTCGCGCGCCTGGACGGCGCCCTGCACGACGTCGTCCTCTCGGCCCGGCCCGTGCGCGCGCTCGCGTACGGGCGCATCGCGCAGTGGGTCGGCGCGTACCTCCCGCGCCCCGCGCCCGTCGTCCTGGTCGTGCCCGACGTCGACGCCCCCGCTCCCGACGCCGCACCGCCCGCGTCGCGCCGGCTGGGCCCGCTGCTCTCCCGCCTCGGCGCGGGCGCCCACCGCGCCGGGCGCGCCGTCGCGCGCACGGTCGGCTCTGCCGTCGGGACGCTGCGCGGCAACCGGGCCGGCCGCCGGTGAACGGAGTCCGGACGAGGCCGGCCCACGACACCGCACCCCCGCCCTGGGCGTCCCGCCCTGCGGGGGGTCATGGGCCTACCGTGGGCACGTGAACCAGGCACTGGACGAGGGGCCGTTCTTCCACGGCACGAAGGCCGATCTCCGGACGGGCGACCTGCTGACCGCGGGCTTCCGTTCGAACTACCGGCCCGAGGTCACCATGAACCACGTGTACTTCACGGCACTCGTCGACGGCGCCGGCCTCGCCGCCGAGCTCGCGGCCGGCGACGCGGCACCTCGGGTCTACCAGGTCGAGCCGACCGGTCCGTTCGAGGACGACCCCAACGTCACCGACAAGAAGTTCCCGGGCAACCCGACGCAGTCGTACCGCAGCAGCGCACCGCTGCGGGTCGTCGGCGAGGTCACCGACTGGCCGCGCCTGAGCGAGGACGCGCTGGCGTCCTGGCGTGCGCGACTGGCGGCACTGCTGTCCGACGAGCGGGGCGAGATCATCAACTGAGGGCTGCCGCGCCCAGGCATCGGGCAGGGGTCGTCTACCCCCACAGGGGGAGGGTGCCGGGTCAGGGTTCGCCCCGTCGATGGATACCCCGGCGGCGGGGCGGCACTACCGTCGGCGACGTCGCGTACGGCCCAGCAGAAGGAGCGGTAGGAGTGTTTCGCGAGGTACCGGTCCTTCCCGTCGTGGCGCCCCTCGCTGCCGTCGTGCTCGGGACCCTGCTGTGGCGCCTGCGCCGCGCGGGTCGGCTGACGGTGCCGCGAGCCGCCGTCGCGCTCGCGCTCGCGGTCTACGCCGCGGGTGTCGTCGCGAACACCGTGTTCCCGATCTTCCTCGACAAGCCGGTGACCACCGCTCCCTGGAACGCCCACCTGGCACTCGTGCCGCTGAGGGACTACGAGGTCGCCGACGCGGTGATGAACATCCTCGTGTTCGTGCCGCTGGGGATGCTCGTGCCGCTCCTGACGGCGAGGCTGTCGTGGTGGGGTGCCGTCGCCGCGGCGGCGGCCTTCAGCCTGGCGATCGAGGTGACCCAGCTCGTCACCGCGCACCTTCTGGGCGGCGGCCACATCGCGGACGTCAACGACCTGGTCTTCAACGTCGTCGGCGGCGTAGTCGGCTTCGCCCTGGTCACCACGCTCACGCGCGTGCCCGCCCTGGACGCCGTCGTCGACCGCTTCCGCTGGTACCCGGGCTCGCGGCTGCGCGGAGAGCGGCGCCTCCGCGGCTCACGGCGGCACTGAACCGGCACTGAACCGGCACCGAGCCGGACACCGCGGGCGACGGACCCCGGTGGGGATCACTGGTCGAGCTGCGCCCGCACGAAGTCCACGATCCCGTCCGCCGCGGCCTCGACCTCGGCGAGGCAGTCCTCGAAGTCCTGCTGACCGCCGTACCAGGGGTCGGCGATGTCGAGCACGTGCTCGGGCTCGCCCGGCGCGACGCGGGGCGCCACCGGGTCGAACGAGCGGTACATCCGCACCGGGGCGTCGTCGTCGAGGCGCCGCAGGGCGCGCGCGTGCTGGGACGTCATCGCGAGCACGAGGTCCCGCGCGGCGAGGTCGCCCGCGCGCACCTGGCGGGCGCGGTGCGTCCCGTCGACGACGTACCCGTGCTCGGCGAGGACGCTGCGCGCACGGCGGTCGATCGGGTTCCCCCGCTCCTCGTCGCTGATCCCCGTCGAGTCGACGACGACGCGGCCTCCGAGCCCGGCGGCCTCGAACCGGTCGCGCAGCACCACCTCGGCCATGGGGGACCGGCAGATGTTGCCGGTGCAGACGGTCATGACGCGGTAGGGCGCGGGGGCCTCGGCACTGGTCATGAGCCCATTCTGCGGGAGTCGCGCGCGCTCCTCGCGGGGCACGCCGTCGTCGGGCGCCCCGCGACCGCCGCGTCTACCGTGAGGACATGATGATCGGGGCGGGGTCGGGGCGGATCGCCGTGACGGGCGCGAGCGGGCTCCTGGGGTCGAAGCTCGCGTTCCGCCTCGCCGCCGAGGGCGCGACCCAGCGCCTCGTCGTGCGCGACGCCGCGCGGGCGCCCAGCCTCGGCGACGACCCTCTCCCGGAGTCGGACGTCGCCGTCGTCGGCGGGTACACGGACACGCGCGGGATGGTCGCGGCGTTCACGGACGTCGACACCGTGTTCCTCGTGTCCGCCCGCGAGGACCTCGACCGCGTCGCGCAGCACCGCGCGGCGGTCGACGCCGCCATCGCCGCCGGGGTGGGGCACATCGTCTACGTGTCGTTCGTCGGTGCGGCGCCGGACGCCGTCTTCACGTTCGCGCGCGACCACTGGCGCACCGAGGAGTACATCCGCGCGACGGGCGTGCGCCACACGTTCCTGCGCGACAACCTGTACCACCGCGGGCTCGCGCTCATGGTCGGCGACGACGGCGTGATCCGCGGACCCGCGGGCGACGGCCGGGTCGCGTCCGTGTCGCACGACGACATCGCGGACGTCGCGACCGTCGTCCTGCTCGACGCCGACGCGCACCGCCACGACGGCGCCACCTACGGTGTCACGGGGCCCGAGGCCCTCACGCTCGGCGAGGTCGCGGAGTCCCTGGCCGCCGCCACGGGTCGCGAGATCACGTACCACGCCGAGACCGTCGAGGAGGCGTACGCGTCGCGCGAGAGCTACGGGGTGCCGCAGTTCGAGGTCGACGGGTGGGTGTCGTCGTACACGGCGATCGCCGCGGGCGAGCTCGCGCACGTGAGCGACGTCGTCCCCCGCCTCGTCGAGCGCCCCGCGCAGTCGTTCGCCGCGTGGCTCGACGACTACCCCGAGGAGTGGGCGCACCTGCGTCCCGCCTGACTCCCGGCGCCTCACCGCACGACGTGTCACCGCGCGACGTCTCCACGCCGTGCGCGAAAACCCCTGGCGCCGTCCGCGGGGGCGGACGTACCGTCGTCGTACACGCGAAAGGAGGTGGTCCTGGAAGTGAAGATTCTTCGGACTCGTGAGGTGGTTGCGCGCTAGTCGTCGCGCAACCGATCCAGCAACGGACCGGATGCGGTGAGCCCGTGAACCGGGCGGGGTCTCCCGAGGGGAGGCGCCCGACGGCGAGCGAGTACCACGCAACCACCGGAGCCCGCGGGCGTCGTGCCCTCGTCCAGCACGACAGGAGGAACCCTCCAGCCCGCGGGCTTCTCGCTGCCCGCCCGCTCGCTGAGTGCTGGGTATGTGTCGTCCGGATCCCCTGACGACGACACATACCCAGCACTCAGCGGGTGGCGGGGGCCGGCTCCGGGACGTGACCTGCGTCGTCGAGCGCGGTCGTCCGCTCAGGCGCCGCGGGCGCGGTGGTGGCCCGACGACGGCGCGGCGCTCCCATCGCGACCCCCGCGAGGGCGAACGCCGCGACCGGGACCCACAGCGCGGTGTGGAACGCGGCGAGGCCCGCCTCCGGCCCCGTCGCGTCCCCGAGGGCGAGGACGCTGACGGCCGTCGCCGCGGAGATGCCGATCGCCGCGCCGAGCTGGAACGCCGTGTTGAGCACGCCGCCGGCCACCCCCTGCTCCGCGTCGGTCACGCCCGTGGTCGCCGCGATGGCGATCGGCCCGTAGACCAGGGCGAACGCGACCCCGACGAGCGCCATCGACGGGACCATCACGGCGTACGTCCAGTCGAGCCCCGACGCGAGGAACCACGCCGCGGCGAGCGTCCCGGCGACGAGCCCCCCGACGATCACGCGTGGCACCCCGAACCGCTCCACGAGGCGCGGCGTGAGCACGGGCGCGAGGACGACGTCGATCGCCATGAGGAGCATCGCGAGCCCGGTCTGCAGCGGCGTCCAGCCCCGCAGCTCCTGCAGGTAGAGCGTGAGGAGCACCTGGAACCCGTAGAACCCGCCCGCGAAGAGCACCGCCGTGACGTTCGCCCGCACGAGCTCGGTCGAGCGGAAGAGCCGCAGCGGGAGGAGCGGGTGCGGGGCCCGGCGCTGCCGTGCGACGAACGCCGCGAGGAGCACGGCACCGCCCCCGAGCGCGGCGACCGTCCACGCGAGCCCCTCGCCCGGGTGCTCGAGCCGCACGATGCCGACGGCGAGCAGGACCATGGCGCCCGTCGCCAGGACGGCGCCGAGGACGTCGAGCGCGCCGCGGACGCGGCCCGTCGTGTCGCGCGGGACCGTGACCAGGGCCAGTGCGAGGAGCACGACGGCGAGGAGCACCGGGGCGAAGAAGACCCACCGCCAGTGGATCGCGGCCAGGAGCCCGCCCACGACGAGCCCGAGCGAGAAGCCCGCCGCGCCCGCGGCGCCGTAGACGACGAGCGCGCGGTTGCGGCGCGGCCCCTCGGCGAACGACGTCGTGATGAGCGACATCCCGGCCGGCGTGAGGAACCCGGCCGCGACGCCCGTGACGAAGCGTGACAGCAGGAGCATCCAGGCGTCGGTCGCGAACCCGCCGAGCCCCGAGAAGACGAGGAAGACGAGCAGCCAGAGGACGAACATCCGGCGGCGGCCGTAGAGGTCGGCCGCGCGCCCGCCGAGCAGCATGAACCCGCCGTACCCGACGACGTACGCCGTCACGACGCCGCCCAGCTCGCCCGTCGCGAGCCCCAGGTCGGCACGGATGCCCGGGAGCGCGACAGAGAGCATCGCGATGTCGCTGCCCTCCAGGAAGATCGCCCCGCACAGCACGAGGAGCAGCCCCCAGTCCCGGAGGGTGAAGCGTGCGGCCGCCCGCACGCTCTCGCGGCTGCGGCTCGTCGTCCCGTCGGTCATGAACGTCCCCTTCCTCCTGAGCACCTCTCGGTACTCGGTTACCTCTTGATACCGAGCCCATCGTGGGACAGGATCAGGAGGCATGGAAGACGGCACATTCGACTCACCTGGTATCACCGTGGATACCGTGGCGGCGCGCGGACGGTCCGCGGACGGGCACGAGGCTGCTCGCGCCGGCGCGTCCGACGACGTCCCGACCCCCGAGGGCCGGCACGGCTGCCCACCGGCCAAGTGGGAGAGCGACGTCGAGGTCTGGCAGTGGGACGCGCGCGAGGACTGCGAGGTGCGCCAGATCCTCGACCGCATCGCGGACAAGTGGTCGCTGCTCGCCATCGCGCTGCTCGACCGCCGGGTCATGCGCTTCACCGAGCTCAAGCGCGAGATCGACGGGATCAGCCAGCGCATGCTGTCGCGCACGCTGCGCCAGCTCGAGCGCGACGGCATCGTCGAGCGCACGGTCTACCCGACCGTCCCGCCGCGCGTCGACTACGCCCTCACCGAGATGGGGCGCTCCCTCCACGCGACGACCAAGGCGCTCGTCGTGTGGACCGAGGCGCACCAGGAGCGCATCGCCGCCGCGCGCAGCGCCTACGACGAGCGCGAGGCGTCGCTCCAGGACCTCTGAGGGGCGCCGGTCAGGCGACCGCGGTCGCGAGCACGCCGAACGTCGGGTCGGGCGAGATGGGGGACGGTGCGGGCTCGTCGCCCGCCGGACCGCTCGTCATCTCCCACGTCCCGTCGCTCTCGACGCGGACGGCGGCCGTGCGGGCCCCGGACGCGTCGACGACCTTGACGCTCCCCCCGAACGGCCGCCCCGGGAGCTGCGCGAACGCGGCCCGGACGAACCGCGACGCGGCGTCGGGCAGAGGGTCGCCCATCTGGAGCGGGCGCACGTGCCAGATGCCGAACGGGCGCGGCTCGAGCACGACCGCACCGCCCTGCGCGCCGACGAGCAGCGCGGCGTTGGTGCGCTCGTCCGCGATCGCCGCCGCCTCCACCCACTCGGTCGCGGTCGTGAGGACGCGCGTGAGCGGGACGACGTTGCCGACGGGTGCGAGCACCTCGCCCTCGACACGCGCGAGCCGCCGCACGACGAGCGAGCTGAGCCCCGCCGCGAGGAGGGGGGAGTCGGCGGGCACGTCGGGAAGGCGCAGGTTCTCGCGCGTCCTCGTGGCGGCAGGTCCCTCGTTGAGCGACAGGAGCACGAGCAGCTCCGGCCCCGTGAGCTCGATGAGCCCGTCGTCCGGACGGCTCGCCGCCTCGGTCTGCGTGGTCATCGGTCGTCCCTCTCCTCGTGCGGACCGTGGCCCCGGTCCGGCGCGTGCGCCGCGGTCACCACGGCCATACCTTCTTCAGCGTCTCGGTCGCCCCGTCGACGAAGTCCCCGCCCGCGTCCCACACGTCGCCGGCGAGGTCGGCGGCACCGTCGGCGAGGTCGCCCCCACGATCCCACAGCCAGCCCGCGCCGTCGGCGATGCGCTTCGTCACGGGGACGTCGCCGGAGAGCAGGGTCGCGACGCCCCACACGGCTCCCGCACCCGCGATCGCCCAACCGACCGGGTTGCTCGCGAGGAAGATCGCCGCGCCGATGCCGGCGGCGCCGAGCCCCGCGGTGATGACGCCGTCCGTCCCCTTGAACCCGTCGCCCTCCGCGAAGCCCTCCCACGCCTGCACCGAGCCGCTGTACACCGAGTAGCCGTCGAACACGAACCCGGCGCCCTTGAGCACCTTGCCGGCGGACGCGAGGTTGTCCGCGAGCCCCGCCACGTTGAGCGGGTCGTCGAGCTTGTTCATCGCGGCCCAGGCGTCGACTCCCTGGGACGCGACCCAGTTGAGCACGCCGCCCTGGGTCATGTCCGTCGTGAGCCACGACGGCGGGACCAGCCAGTCCGGCGGACCACCGTCGCCACCCCGGGTCACCGGATCGCCTGGCCCACCCGGAGAACCCGGTCCGCCGGGCCCACCGGGGCCGCCCGGCCCGCCCGGCCCGCCCGGCCCGCCCGGCCCGCCCGGCCCGCCCGGGCCACCGTCGCGGCTCGTCGCGTCCTGCTGCTCGGCGTTGCCGCGCAGGAGGTCGGCGGCGTCCGTGAGCAGCGCGGCGGTGCCCGTCAGGCTCGGCCGCAGGGTCGACGTCCACGCGGTGCGGAACTCGGCGGCGTCGGAGCCCTCCCAGCGCGCTCGGCCCACGGCCGTCTCGATCGCCGCCGCGGCCAGCTCCAGGGCCTGTGCGCCGTCCGCCACGCGGCCCGCGAGCGAGCGCAGGGCCTCGATGTCGGCCCCGTACATCCCGCTGCTCATTCCTCGCCCCTCTGCGCTCTCACCCACACCCCCCGCACGCTCCCGGATCGGCCACGCCGTGCCGGCGCCGCCTGCAGGGTACGGAGGCGGAGCGGGAGAGGTCGATGGTGACCGGTCCCCATGCCCGTCAGGACGGGCGCACGCCGCGGCGGCGGTCGTCGGCCACGAGCGCGCGGTACCGGCGCCACTGCCGGACGGCGAACCGGCCGAGGAACACGCAGGCCAGCACGCCGACGGCCACCCAGCCCCAGGGGAACGGGTCGCCCGCGTGGTAGCTGCGGAAGCCCTCCGTCCAGCCGTACACCTGGGCGCGGTACCAGCCCAGCACGAAGACCGCGACGACGGCGGGAGGGACGACGGCGGCGAAGGTCAGGAACCACGCGTACGTGCGCGCCTGCTTCGTGTCGCCCACGAACCGCGTCCGCGGCGCCCCGTCCATCCGTCCACCTCCGTGCTCGGGCCTCCGGGCACCCTACCCGGCGCCGGCCGACCGGCCGAGGCGTCTCGCCCGCCCTGTCGGCCGGCGTCCGTCAGCGCACGAGGTGGGGCTCGACGAGCTCGACGTACCGGCGGGCGAGCGTCGCCACGACGTCGGCGCCGGGCGCGGCCCAGACGTCGGCGTGGAAGATCTCGACCTCGACGTCACCGGCGTAGCCCGCCGCCGCCACCGAGCGCGTGAACGCGGCGAAGTCGACGTGGCCGTCGCCCATCATGCCGCGGCCGAGCAGCGTGTCCGCGGGCAGCGGGGTGATCCAGTCGCACACCTGGTAGCTGACGATCCGGCCCGCGGCACCGGCCCGCGCGATCTGCTCGTGGACCTTCGGCTCCCACCACAGGTGGTAGGTGTCGACGACGACGCCCACCTCCTCGGGCGCGAACGGCTCGGCGAGGTCGAGGGCCTGCTCGAGCGTCGAGACGACGCCGCGGTCCGCCGCGAAGATCGGGTTCATGGGCTCGATCCCGAGCGTCACGCCCGCCTCGCGCGCTGCCGGGACGAGCGCGGCGATCGCGTCCGCCGCGCGCGCCCGAGCACCGATCAGGTCGCGGTCGCCGTCGGGCAGCCCGCCCGGCACGAGGACGAGCGTCGGCGCGCCGAGGGCCGCCGTCTCCGCGATCGCGGCGAGGTTGCTCGCGTGCGCGGCGGCACGCGCGTCCGGGTCGCTCGCGGTGAAGAAGCCGCCGCGGCACACGGACGACACCCGCAGCCCGGCGTCGCGCACCCACCGCACGGCGGTGTCGAGCCCGACGTCGGCGACCGGCTCGCGCCACACCCCGATCGCCGGGAGCCCCGCGGCGACACAGCCGTCGATCGCCTCGCGCAGCGACCAGCGCGCCGTCGTGCGCTGGTTCAAGGAGAGCCGCGCAAGCCGAGGATCGCCGGCCCCCGGCGTCACCACCCGCGCTGCCACCCCGCTCGGAACGTCGATCCCCGCCACGTCCCCGCCGAGCATGCGGTCGTCGCCCGTCCCGGGGCTCTGACGAGCAGCAGCCGCATGCTCGGCGGACACCACCGCACGCTCGGCCGGGGAGGAGTCACGCGCGGGACCCGACGGGAACTCCGAGATCTCGGTGCTCACGCGACCACCGCCGCGACGCCGGCGTCGGCACTGCCACGGGCCGCGTCCGCCTCGATCCCGGCCGCGGCGAGGACGAGGCCGAGGCGGTGCGCGGCGCGGTCCGGGTCCGGCAGGAGCTGAGCCTCGTTCGCGAGCTCGAAGGCGCGTGCGAGGTGCACGACGCTCCGGGCCGACTGCAGCCCGCCCACCATCGTGAACCCGGGCTGGTGACCCGCGAGCCACGCGAGGAAGGCGATCCCGGTCTTGTAGTAGTACGTCGGCGCCTCGAACACGTGCCGCGAGAGCGCGAGCGTCGGGGCCATCTCGGCGTCGTAGCGGTCGAGGTCGCGGTCGTCGAGCGCCGTGAGCGCGGCCGAGGCGGCGGGGGCGACCGCCGCGAACGCGCCGAGCAGCGCGTCGGAGTGCCGCTCGCCGTCGCCCCGGATCAGCTCCGGGTAGTGGAAGTCGTCGCCGGTGTACAACCGGACGCCGTCGGGAAGTACGGCGCGCAGACCCACCTCGTGCGCCGCCGAGAGCAGCGACACCTTGACCCCGTCCACACGATCGGCGTGCGCCCGCACGAGGTCGACGAACGTCGCGGTCGCGGTAGCGACGTCCCCGGACCCCCAGTAGCCGCGCAGGTTCGGGTCGAACGCCTCACCGAGCCAGTGCAGGATCACGGGCTCGCGCACCTGGGACAGGATCGCGTCGTACACGCGCACGTAGTCGTCGGCCGACGTCGCGACGCGCGCGAGGTGGCGCGACGCCATGAGGATGACCTGCGACCCCGTGCCCTCGACGAACTCGACCTGCTCGGCGTACGCGCCGATCACGTCGTCCACGGTCCGCAGCTCGTCGGGCGACCGGTGGTCCGTCCCCGCGCCCGACGCGATGCGCGCCCCGAGCTCGTGGGCCTGCGCCGCGCTCCGCGACACGAGCTCCTGGACCGCGGGCCAGTCGAGACCCATGTTGCGCTGCGCGGTGTCCATCGCCTCGGCGACGCCCATCCCGTACCGGAACAGGTGCCGCCGGAAGGCGAGGGTCGACTCCCAGTCCACGACGGCCGGCGCACCGGGGACGTTCTCGCCCCGCGGGTCCGCGACGACGTGCGCCGCCGCGAACGCGACGCGCGACGCGTACGGGCCGGGGTGGTCCGCCCACTCCCGTGGTGCGCGCAGCTCGACGCGCCGCGTGCCGCCGTCGGGCAGCGGGATCCGCACCCCGCCCGCGCCGCTCACGCCCCCGCTCCGGACGCCGAACCCAGGGCCTCGGACCCGGGGTACGGCGAGGCGCCGAGCTCCACCCGACGCCCCTCGCGCGACGACGTGTAGCCCGCGTCCACGAGGCGCAGGCCCCGCACCCCGGCGTCGAAGTCGTACGGGTGCGGCCGCCCCGCGTGGACGTCGCGCAGGAACTCCTCCCACTGCGCGCGGAACCCGTTGACGAACTCCTGGTTGTCCGGGATCTGCTCCCACTGGGCGCGGAAGTCCTGGTCGGTGGGGAGGTCCGGGTTCCACACGGGCTTGGGGGTGCGGGCGCGCGACTGGATGCGGCACCCGAACAGGCCCGCGACCGCGGACCCGTGCGTCCCGTCGACCTGGAACTCGACGAGCTCGCCCCGGTCCACGCGCACCGCCCACGACGAGTTCACCTGCGCGAGGATCGGGCCGTCCGCCCCGGCGAGCTCGAAGATCCCGTACGCGGCGTCGTCGGCCGTCGCGGCGTAGGGCTCGCCGTGCTCGTCCCAGCGCTCGGGGATGTGGGTCACGGCCTTCGCCATGACCGCCTCGACCGGCCCGAACAGGTTCTCCAGCACGTAGTTCCAGTGGCAGAACATGTCGAGGACCATCCCGCCGCCGTCCTCGGCGCGGTAGTTCCAGCTCGGGCGCTGCGCGGGCTGCCAGTCGCCCTCGAACACCCAGTACCCGAACTCGCCGCGCACCGACAGGATGCGGCCGAAGAACCCGCCGTCGATCAGGCGCTTGAGCTTGAGCAGACCGGGCAGGTACAGCTTGTCGTGCACGACGCCGTGGATCACCCCGGCCGCTCGCGCCGCCTCGGCGAGCTCCTCGCCCTCGGCGACCGACTCCGCGATCGGCTTCTCCGTGTACACGTGCTTGCCCGCCGCGAGCGCCTTGAGGATCGCCTTGGTGCGCTCCGACGTGACCTGCGCGTCGAAGTAGATCGTGGCCGTCGGGTCCGCGAGCGCCGCGTCGAGGTCGGTCGTGTACTCGGTGACGCCGTGGCGCGCGGCGAGCTCCGCGAGCTTGGCGCGGTTGCGGCCCACGAGCACGGGCTCCACCTGGAGGCGCGTGCCGTCGTCGAGCTCGACGCCGCCGTCGTCCCGGATCGCGAGGATGGAGCGCACGAGGTGCTGGCGGTACCCCATGCGCCCGGTCACGCCGTTCATGACGATGCGCACGGTGCGGGTGGTCGGTCGGTCGCCCCCTGCGGCGTCCGTGGTCTGGCTGGTCATGCGGGCGGTCATCCGTTCTGCGAGAGCGAGCGCTCGGCGGGCCGGCCGCCGAGGTAGAGCTCGGAGAGCTGGGGGTCGGCGAGGAGCTCGGGCGCGGGTCCGGTGATGTGGACGCGGCCGAGGTCGAGCACGCACCCGATGTCGGCGGTCTCGAGCGCGCGGCGCGCGTTCTGCTCGACGAGCAGCACCGCGACGCCGGCGTCGCGCATGCGCACGACCTGCTCGAACACCGTCGACGTCGTCTTGGGGTCGAGGCCCATGGACGGCTCGTCGAGCAGCACGACCTCCGGGCTCACCATGAGCGAGCGCGCGAACTCGACCTGCTTCTGCTGCCCGCCGGAGAGCAGGCCCGCGAGCTGCTTCCACCGCTCGCCCACGATGGGGAAGAGGTTCTGCACGAACGCGACCCGCTCCGCGATCCTCTGCTTGTCACGGAGCGTGTACGCGCCGAGCAGCACGTTCTCCGCGACCGTCATCTCGCGGAACACGCTGTGCCCCTGGAGCACGTGCGCGAGCCCGGACGTGAGCATCTCCTGCGGCCCCTGGCCCGTGACGTCGCGCCCGCCGACGAGGATGCGGCCCGAGCGCGGCTTGAGCAGCCCGCTCGCGACCTTGAGCACCGTCGACTTGCCCGCGCCGTTCGGCCCGACGAGGCACACGACGGTCGCCGCCGGGACCTTGATGGTCAGCCCGCGCAGCACCATGGCCGCGCGGCCGTACCCGGCCTGGATGTCGTCCAGCTCGAGGAGGTACTCCTGCTTCGCCCCCGTCCCGGGGGTCGGGTCAGACACCAAGGTAGGCCTCCAGCACTCGCGGGTCGGCTTGCACGACGGCGGGGGTCCCCTCGGCGATGGGCCGGCCCCGGTCGAACACGATGACGTGGTGGGACAGGCTCATGACCATGTCCATGTTGTGCTCGACGACGAGGAACGTCTTGCCCTCGGCGTTGAGCTCCTGCACGAGCGTCCCGATGCGCCCGATGAGCGCCGGGTTCACGCCGCCCGCGGGCTCGTCGAGCATGATCGTGTCCGGGTCGCCCATGAGGACGCCCGCGAGCTCGAGCAGCTTCTGCTGCCCGTAGGAGAGGTTGCGCGCCTCGGCGTTCTCCAGGTGGTCGATGCCGACGCGCACGAGCAGCGCGCGCGCCTTGTCGATCTCCTCCGGGTTGCGCGCCCCGCCGAGCAGCTCGCGCACCGTGGCGCGCCGGACGGCGACGAGCATGTTCTCCAGCACCGTCATGCGCGGGAACACCCGGCAGAGCTGGAAGCTGCGCCCGATCCCGGCGCGCGCGATCTTGTGCGGCGCGCGCCGCGTGATGTCCTCGCCGCGGAACGTGACCGTGCCGGAGTCCGGCTTGATCATGCCCGTCACGCAGTTGAAGAACGTCGTCTTGCCCGACCCGTTCGGGCCGATGAGCGCGTTGATCTTGCCGTGGTGGAACGTGACCGTCGCGTCGCGGACGGCGTGGACGCCGCCGAACGACTTGGTGAGGCCGACGGTCTCGAGGTTGCGGGTCGTCGGGGGTGCGGTCGTCGTCATCGGTCCTTCTCCTCTCCCGTGCCCTCTGCGGTCGGCTCGCCGTCGGGTCGTCCCTGCACGACGGCGGCCGTCGGCTCGCCGGTCGGCTCGCCCGCCGCGGCGCGGTTGCGCTCGAGGAGCTCGGCCGCGGTCATCTCGCGGATCGACGAGTCCTGGGGACCGAACCGCTTCACGAGCGACTGCGCCGCGGGGATGATCCCGTCGGGCATGAAGAGCACGACGACGCCGAGGAGCAGGGCCGTGGCGACGAGGTGGAACTGGGTGTCGCCGAACTCGAGCTTGAAGTACTCCAGACCGGTACCGACGACGACGGCGCCGAGGAGCGGGCCGAAGAGGTGCCGGACGCCCCCGAACAGGGCCATGAGGACCATGTAGGAGCCGAGCATGATGGAGAACTGGAAGATCGGGTCGAGGTCGCCGAACCACAGGGCGTACATGCCGCCCGCGAGGCCGGTGAACGTCGCCGAGACGACGTAGGCGACGAGCTTGTAGTTGCGCGTCGGGACGCCGAGGGCCTGTGCCTTGTCCTCGTCCTCGCGGATCGCCTTGAGCCCGGTGCCGAAGCGCGAGCGGTCGATGACCCACCAGGCGACGAGCATGACGACGAGCAGCGCCGCGAACAGGTAGAAGAAGGTGCGGTGGTGCTCGGGGCGCAGCAGGTCCGGGAAGGGGCGCGGGACGACGAGGCCGTCCGACCCGCCCGTGAAGGATCCCCACGCCTGGAAGACGAGCAGCAGGATGAGGACGAACGAGATCGACACGATGACGAACGACGCGCCGCGCACGCGGAGCGCCGCGATGCCGACGGGGATCGTGATGAGCAGGACGATCAGGCCCGCGACGAGCCACGCGACGAAGCTCGGGAGCCCGAGGTCGCGGATCAGCAGGCCCGTGCCGTAGGCGCCGAGGCCGAAGAACGCGGCGTGCCCGAGCGAGACGTACCCCGTGAAGCCGCCCATGAAGTTCCAGGCGGTCGCGGTGCACGCGTAGCTGAGGACGACGATGCCGGCCGACAGGATGTACGCGTTGGGCGCCATCGTCGGGAAGGCCAGGACGAGCACGGCGAGGACGACGAGCGCGGCGAGGCGGACGACGCGGCCCCAGGGGCGGCGTGCGGTGGGTGCGACGACGGCCGAGGCCGTGCCTGCGCCGTCGGGCACCGCGCGGGCGGCCGCGCGGCGGCTCGCGGGACGGGTGTCAGAAGCGTTGGGCAAGGCGACCTCCGAAGAATCCCTGGGGCCGCAGCATCAGCGTCGCGAACAGCGCGACGTAGAAGATGGTCTGCGCCCAAGTGGTGCCGAGCGGCACCTGGAGCAAGCTCTGGCCGATGCCGAGCACCATGGCGGCGATCGCGGCGCCCGGGATGGACCCCAGGCCGCCGACGACGATGATCGCCATGAGCGGGCCGATCCAGTGCCAGTGCAGCGACGGGTAGATCG
This sequence comes from Cellulosimicrobium cellulans, assembly GCF_016907755.1. NCBI lineage: Bacteria > Bacillati > Actinomycetota > Actinomycetes > Micrococcales > Promicromonosporaceae > Cellulosimicrobium > Cellulosimicrobium cellulans. The sequence goes on along the minus strand of NZ_JAFBCN010000001.1, from coordinate 389,600 downwards.
TCGCGTCGAGCGACAGCGCGGTCCCGCCGATCGCGGCGGTCGCGAGGCCGAGGCCGAAGCCGTAGCCCGCGACGCGGTCGGTCTTGATGCCGACGAGCTGCGCCGCCTCGCGGTGCTGGATCGTCGCGCGCAGCGCCTGGCCGAACCGGCTGTGCTTCATGAGCAGGTACAGGAGCGCGAGCGAGAGCGCCGCGAGGCCGAACGCCACGAGCTTCACGACGGCGATCCGCGCCCCGAAGAACTCGATGCTCGCGCCCGAGTAGGGGAGCTGGATGCGTCGCTGCGTGCCGCTCCAGACGAAGCCGATCATGCCCTCGATGAAGAGCGCGACGGCGAACGTCAGGAGGACGGACATCATCGTGAGCGTCGCGGGCCGCAGGCGCGTGATGAGCAGGCGCTGCATGCCCACGCCGACGAGGAAGAACAGCGGCACCGTGATGACGAGCGACAGCAGCGGGTCCATGCCGGTCTGCTGGTTGAAGAACCAGGCGAGGTACGCGGCGAGGATGAGGAACGCCGAGTGGGCGATCATCACGACGCGCATCACGCCGAAGTACAGGGTGAGGCCCGCTGCCAGGAGGGCGTAGAGCCCTCCCAGCAGCACGCCGAGCACGAGGCTCTGGAAGAGGAGCGTTCCCGTCACGTGCGGATCACCAGGCCGGCTTGGGGAAGACGAAGTCGGCTTCCTTGGCGTCCTGCGGCAGGACGATCTGGATCTCGCCGTCCACGTACTGCTGGATGAGGTGGGCGCCCTGCGGCTTGCCCGTCTCGTCCCAGGTCAGCGGCCCGACGACGGTCTCGACCTCGTTGCTGCGCAGCCACGAGATGAGTTCCTGCTGGCACTCGCCCTGCTCGGCGCAGCCGACGGCCTCGACCGCCGCGGCGACGACCTGGCCGGTCGTGTACGCGTTGGCCTCGTCCTCGCCGGGCGGGTTGCCGTGCAGCTCCGTGTACCGCTCGACGAAGTCGACGTTCGACGGCCAGCTCGCGGTCTCGGTGTACCCGGTGGGAGAGAGGATGCCCTCGGTCTTCGAGCCGATCGCCGCGGCGAACTCGGGGTTGGTCGGCGCGGTGGAGAACGCCGCGAGCGTGGGCTGGTAGTTGAGCTGCTGGAGGGCGACGATGAGGTTCACCGCGTCCTGGTACTGCGTGCCGCCGATGACCATGTCCGCGCCGGAGTCGCTGATCTTCGCGGCGATCGAGGAGAAGTCGGTCGTGTTGGGCGGGTAGACCTCGTCGACGACGATGTCGAGCCCGGCGTCGGCGAGCTTGTCGCGCAGGCCGTACGCGGTGCCCTGGGCGAACGGGTCGTCCATCGACGCCACCGCGACCGTCTGCGGGCGCTCGCCCTCGGGCATGTCGAGGATGTGGTCCGCGAGGTAGTTGTAGTGGTCGTCGGCGACGGCGGGCGCGGCGTAGAACAGGTTCTCGAAGCCCTGCTCGAACACCTCGGCCGCCGCACCGGCCGGCTCGACGAAGAGCATCCCGTACTCCTCGGCGACGCGGGCGCTCGGGACGACCAGGCGCGTGGAGAACGGCCCGAACACGAGGTCGACCTCGTCCTGGGCGATGAGCGCCTCGTAGTCCTGCACGACGCGGTCCGCGTTGGACTGGTCGTCGAGGATCTTGAGCTCGACCTGTCGCCCGAGGAGGCCCCCGTCCTCGTTGACGAACTGCGCCCAGGCCTCGTAGCCGCGCTGGACGCCCTTGCCGGGCTCGGAGAAGTCGCCGGTGAGCGGGAGGGAGATGCCGACGACGATCGGGTCGTCGGACCCGCCGCCTCCGCCCTCGCCGTCGGACCCGCCGGAGCACGCCGTGAGGACGAGCGCCGTCGCGGTCGCACCGGCCGCGAGGGCGAGCGCGCGCTGCGAGCGGGGGCGGGTGGACATCCGTGGAGTCGACCGAGAATGCATGGACGTGACTCTCCCTACTTCGTCGTAGTGAAGACCTGAGGCCGTACTGCTGCGTACGAGACTGCGTCATTGCGAAAGCGCTTTCGTAAGCGCTTCCGCTAGAGTACGGTGCGAACAGCGGATGTGGCAAGCGTCACGTCGGGGAGGGCCCTCGGGCCGCCGACCGGGCGACGCACGGACGAGCGGAGCAGGGGTGCGTCGAGAGGGTCGGACCACGAAGGGCCGGAGCGCGCTGCGGCTGGTCGACGTCGCCGAGCGGGCGGGCGTGTCGCTCGCGACCGCGTCGCGAGCGCTGTCGGGCAGCGACGGCGTCTCGGAGGTGCTCGCGGAGCACGTCCGCGAGGTCGCGACGGAGATGGGCTACATCGCCAACCCGCACGCGCGCACGCTCGCCGGCGGCACCACGTCGGTCGCGGGCCTGCTCGTCTACGAGATCGGCGACCCGTACTTCTCCGAGATCGCGAGCGGCGTCGTGCGCGTCGCGACCGAGCACGGCTGGAGCGTCCAGATCAGCCACACCGAGCGCGAGCCCAGCGCCGAGGTCACGCAGATCCGCCTCATGCGTGCGCACCGCGTCGGGGCGATCCTCGTCGCCGGGTCCGGGTACGTCGAGCCCGCGATGGAGGCCGACGCCGCGCGCGAGCTCGAGGCGTTCCAGGAGGCCGGTGGCCGGGTCGTCGTCATCGGGCGCCACCACCTGCACAGCGACGCCGTGCTGCCGGACAGCGAAGCAGCAGCCGCGAGCCTCACCGACCACGTCCTCGGCCTGGGCCACCGCCGCCTCGCCGTCGCGGCCGGGCCCGAGCGGCTCACGACCGTCGCCGACCGGATGGCCGGCATCCGGAGCGCAGCCGCGGCCCAGGGCCTCGACCCGGACGACCTGTTCGTCGTGCACGCGCCGTTCACCCGCGAGGGCGGCCGCGACGCCACGCAGCGCATCCTCGCCCAGCGCCCGGACACCACGGCGATCCTCGCGCTCAACGACGCCATGGCCACCGGGGTCCTGTCGCTGCTGCGCGAGCGCGGCGTCGTCGTGCCGCGCGACATGTCCGTCACGGGGTTCGACGACATCCAGGTCGCCCAGGACCTCGCGCCCGCGCTGACCACGGTGCGCCTCCCGATGAGCGAGATGGGAGCGACGGCGTTCGAGCTCGCGCTCCGGCCGCCGTCGGGCCGGCCGCGCCGCAAGCGCACCGACCACGAGCTCGTGGTCCGCGACTCGACGGCCCCGCCCCGCCCGGACACCCCGTGAGTGCATGAAATAGTCGCGCCACAGGCGTCCGGACGCGACTATTTCATGCACTCACGCCAGGGGTGGGCCGGGGTCGGGGGTGAGGTGGGCGGGCGTCAGAAGGGCTTGCGGGCGACGACGAGGAACCGCGGGGCCTCGTCCACGAACTCGTGGCCCGCGGCGAGGTGCAGGTGCAGGGCGCGCAGCGGCGCCTCGTACCGCGCGACCGCCTCGGGGGACAGCGCCGCCAGGTCGGGTACCTGCCACGCCATGAGCTTGAGGTACCAGAGCACCGAGGACAGGTCGCGGAACCGGCGCAGACCCTCGTGCTCGCGCGCGACGTCGACGACGAACCCCGCGTCGCGCAGCACCTCGACCGCGGCCTCGAGCGTCACGGAGTCCGGGTCCCACGGGAGCTCCGTGCCGAGCGCGGTGTTGAGGCGCAGGCCGTCTCGGGTGTCGACCTGCTGGGTGAGGAACACCCCGCCCGGCTCGAGCACGCGCAGCACCTCGTCGGGGTCGAACTCCTCGTGCCGGTCCAGCACGACCGCGAACTGGCCGTCGAAGAACGGCAGGAGCTGCTCGTCGTCGCCCTCGACCGGCCGGACGTCGACGCCCAGGGGCTCGAGCCGGCGTCGGGCCACCGGCAGGTTGGGCGCCCAGCCCTCCGTCGCCGCCGACCCGGCGGGCAGGGGACGGAGCGTCGACAGCAGCTCGCCGCCGCCGGTCCCCAGGTCGAGCACCGCCCCGCGCCCGCTGCCGACCAGCTCGCGCGCGAGCGCCGCGTAGTCCCACGGCAGCGGGTCCTCGACCACGCGCTCCGCCACGGGCGAGAGGTCGAACCCGACCACGGGCACCGCACGGGCCCAGGCGACGTGCTCCTCGAACGACGCGTCCCGGGCGGGGACGGGCACGTCGGCCGCCCGGTCGGAGGTGGCGGGGGTGTCGGGGACCGCGGCAGGCATGCGTCGATTGTCACCCGTGCGGGCGCCGTCGCCGAACATGCGCGCCGGGCCCGTCGCGGACCGACGGGGAGTCGTCCCCATCGCCGCGGGGCGGGTGCGCACGGTAGCCTCCCCGATGCCCGTTTCGTGCGTTCCGTGACGGACGGGGCGCGGCAGGGACACCGATCGACCAGCGAGGGGACGAGGACGACGTGAGCGGGATGTGGGGCGCCGACGTCACCGAGCTGAGGAGGCTGGCGCAGTCGCTGCGCTCCGCCTCCGACCAGCTCGTGAGCACGACGTCCGAGGTCAGCGGCCTCGTGGAGGCCGCCGGCCGGTGGCAGGGTGGCGACGCCGACCAGTTCCGGGGCGAGTGGACCGGGTCCTCGGTCGCGCTCCTGCGCGGCGTGAGCCAGACGCTCGCGGAGGCGTCGCAGGCGGTGCTGCGCAACGCCGACGAGCAGTACCTGACGAGCACCGAGGGCGGCGCGATCCCGTCCCCCGGCGTGCCCGGCCCGGGCGTGCCCACGGGCCCCGGCGGCGGGCCGCTCGGCGGCGGGACCACGCTGGCCGGGTCGATCTGGGACGTCGGCGAGACCCTCGGGGAGTCGGCGATGTTCGTCCTCGACGGGCTCAAGGCCTGGAAGGTCGGTCAGTCCCTCACCGCGTTCCTGCAGGCCAGCCGCCTCGCCGACCTGTCCGACGCCGCCGCGAGCGCGTCGGTCTTCGCGCGCGGCATGGTCCTCGACGACGCCATGGGGCTCCTGGGCGGGCTCGGGACGGCGGGCCGGCTCGCGGGCGGCGTCGGCGGCCTGTTCGGCGTCATCGGCGGCTTCAACCAGATGTTCAACACCGAGTACGACGGCGTCCGGGGCGGCGTCGACCGCGTCATGGGCGGTCTGTCGGTCGTGGGCGGCGCGGGGACGATGCTCATGATGGCGGGCATGCTCACCAACCCCGTGGGCATCGGGATCGTGGTGGGCGCGGGAGTCGTCGCAGGTGCCTGGGCGCTGGGGAACCTCGTCGTCGACAACTGGGACGCGATCTCCGGGTTCGCGACCAACCCCGGCCCGTACCTCGCGGACGGCTGGAACAACGTGACCGACTTCGCGGGCGACGCGGTCGATACGATCGGGGACGTCGCGTCCGACGTCGGGGACGCGATCGGCGACGGGCTCTCCGCCGCCGGTGACTTCGTCGGAGGGCTCTTCTCGTGACCCAGCAGACCATGCGGTGGTCCACGTCGGACGTCGCCGCGGCCGAGCGCGCGCTGGGACGAGCGACCCCGGGCGAGGTCACGCACGTCGTGACGCTCACCGACGAGGAGATCGTCATCCTCGACGGGCTGCAGAACCCCCAGCTCGTGGCGGTCCCGTGGCTCGACGCGCAGGAGGGCGCGGACCGCGGGCTCGTGGGCCGCGTCGCGCTCCGCTCGCTCCTCGCCCGCGGCATGGTCGTGCCGAGCGAGGACGCTGCCGCGGCCGAGCCCGTGGACGGCCGGCCGGCCGTCGGCATCGAGGCCGTCCCGGAGATCACGGGTCCGCTCGTCCTGCGCCGCACGGCGACCGCGATCCTGTCCGTCGAGCGCACGACGTCGCTCGGCCGGCACTGGGTGTACGTCTACCTCCACGAGGACGACCGCGTGCTCGAGGAGGAGGTGGCCCCGAGCGGCCACCACGCGTTCAGCGTCTACCCGCTTTCTGAGCTCGCGGGCCGGCTCGCGGTCTTCGTCGACCCGGGCTCCCAGGCCCTGCTCGACGGTCGCTCCCAGACGTTCACGCCCGACGACTTCGCTGCGCAGGCGCCGAGCCTGCCCGAGCTCGCCGGGGCGCTGGCCGTGACGACGCTCGGCGCGGTGCACGCGGGATCCGACGTCCTGGAGCAGGTGAGCGTCTACGCGACCCCCGACGGCGTGTACACCGTCCGGGGCGGCGAGCACGGGGCCGACGGCGCGCCGACCTCGCTCACGCTCTCCGAGGTCGGTGCGGCCACGGTCCGCCGTCTCCCGCTCGAGCTGCTCGGCCGATGACGGTGCCCACGGCAGGGCCCACGACCGGCGCGCGCGCGACGCGCAAGGTCCGGCACCACGCGGCGCGGTCGGGCCTCGGCGCGGTCCGGCACGTGTCGGCGGCGACGCCGAACGCTCCGGCGTGGGCGGTGACGGTGGTCGTGGTGCTGGTGTTCTCCGTCGGGCCGGCGCTCGTGGGGAACGCGGGGCCCGCCGCGATCGGCTACCTCCTGCCGTCCTTCGCGGCGATCGCCGCGGTGATCCTCTGGTTCCTCGGCTCCGAGAAGCTGGTCGTGCTCGACCACGGGATCCTCGTCGGCTCGTTCGCGCCGTTCCTGCGCCCCGTCGCGGTGCCCTTCGCGGCCCTCGACGTCCGGACGGTGCGCGCGGCCGTCGCGAGCCCGCGCACCCTCGGTCTGCTGCTGACAGACCGCGGCGTGTCGACGGCGTCGCGCACCGTGCTCTGGTCGCGCCGCGCCGTGACCTTCGTCGGGGTGGCACCGACCCAGCTCCGGCAGGCGCGCGCGCGAGGGCTGCACGTCGACCTCACGACCGCGACCGCAGTCGACCTCTGGGTCTTCTCGGCTCGCGACCCGCGTCGCCAGGAGCTGGTCGTCCGCGCGCTGGGCGACGCCGCACGCGCGGCCCAGGTGCCCGGCGCGGAGCAGGTCGAGGCGCTCGCCCTGCCCGCGCAGCCCGTGCAGGTCTCGCCGCAGGGCGCGGACCGCCTCGCGGTCCCGGAGCATCTGCGCAGCGCCCGGGCGCGCCACCCGCAGACGACGCGCTGAGCGTCTCGCGGGCGGGTCGCCCTCGGCGTCAGTCCGAGGCGGGCCCGAACGCCGCGGCGAGACGCGCCGTCGGACCGTCGCCCTCGGTGCTCGCGGCGCCGAGCGCGGCGACCTGGAGCACCATCCACGGGCTGAACGCCCACGGGGTCGCGGCGACCGCGCGCGCGACGTCGCGCGGGTCCGCCCAGGCGGTCTCCATGACCTCGTCGGGGTTCGGCTCGACCGCGCCCGCCGCGCGCGCCGCGTAGACGGGGCAGATCTCGTTCTCCACGACGCCGGAAGCATCGACGGCGCGGTAGCGGAAGCCCGGCACCGCGACCTCGAGGCCCGCGATCTCGAGCCCGAGCTCGTGCCGCGCGTGGCGGACGATCGACTCCTCGGTGGTCTCGGTCCAGCGCGGGTGTCCGCAGAAGGAGTTGGTCCACACGCCCGGCCACGTGCGCTTCGCGAGGGCGCGCCGCGTGAGCAGCAGGCGGCCCGCGTCGTCGAGCACGTAGCAGGAGAAGGCGAGGTGGAGGGGCGTCTCGGTCGTGTGGACCGCGGCGCGCTCGAAGGTGCCGGTCCGTCGACCCTGGTCGTCGACGGTGACGACGTGGTCGGCGGCGACGGGGACGTGCGAGGTCATGCGGCCACTCTCGCACACGCCCGCGCGCGACGGGGAAACGCTGTCAGGAGTCCGTGGTCCGGCGCCGGTCCAGGACCGGAGGCGCGACCTCCGCACGGCCGTGAGGGGTGTCACTCTCGGTGCTGCCGCACCGTCGTGCCGGTGCGGCAGCACCGTGAATTAAGGTGAGGGTAACCTCACCGTGCACGACCCGACCGGGCACGCGCCCCCGACCACATCCGAGCACCATGACCTCGCCCGCGACCGCCGACGCGCCGACCGGCGTCCCCGACGGGACCCGTCCGTCCTCGACGGACCGCGGCGACCGTCCGGCAGGGGTCGCTCGCACCAACGCGGGCCGCAGCCTGGGGCTGCTCGTCGCCGTCGCGGTTCTCGTGCTCGCGATCGCGCTGAGCCTCGCCATCGGCTCCAAGCCGGTCCCGCTCGGCACCGTCTGGGACGCGCTCACCGGGTACGACGGCTCGGGCGACCACGTGATCATCCGCGACCTCCGGCTGCCGCGCACGATCGTCGGCCTGCTGGTCGGCACGGCGCTCGGCGTCTCCGGAGCCCTCATCCAGGCCATGACGCGCAACCCGCTGGCCGACCCGGGCATCCTCGGCGTCAACGCCGGGGCCGCGTTCGCCGTCGTGCTCGCGGTCGCGTTCCTCGGGTTCACGGACATCCAGTCCTTCATCTGGTTCGCGTTCGCCGGGGCGGTGGTCGCGACCGTCGCGGTCTACGCCATCGGGTCGCAGGGGCGCGGGGGAGCGACGCCGGTGCGCCTGACCCTCGCGGGCGTCGCGCTCGGGGCCGTGCTCGGCGGCATCTCGCAGGGCATCACGTTGCTCGACCCCGCGGCGTTCGATCGCATGCGCTTCTGGGGCGCGGGCTCGCTCGCCGGCCGCACGATGGAGATGGCGGGCACGATCGCGCCCTTCGTCGTGGTCGGGCTGGTCATCGCGCTCGTCGTCGCGCGCCCGCTCAACACCATCGCGCTCGGCGACGACCTCGCGAGCTCGCTCGGCGCGCACGTCGGGCGCACCCGGATCCTCGTCGGCGTCGCGGTCATGCTCCTGTGCGGCGCCGCGACGGCGGCCGCCGGGCCGATCGCGTTCGTCGGGCTCATGGTGCCGCACGTCGCGCGCTGGACCGTCGGCCCCGACCAGCGCTGGATCCTCCCGTACTCGGCCGTGCTCGCGCCCGTGCTGCTGCTCGTGTCCGACGTCGTCGGCCGCGTCGTGGTCATGCCGGGCGAGCTCCAGGTCGGCATCGTCACCGCGTTCGTCGGGGCTCCCGTCCTCATCGCGCTCGTGCGCCGCTCGAAGGCGAGCGGGCTGTGAGCGCCCCGGTCCGGGACGACGCGCCCGTGGGCCCGTCCGTGCACGACGGCGGTACGCACCGCGTCGACTTCGGCCGCCCGACGCGCGTGGTCCGCGCACTCGGCGGCCGCGCGAGCCTCCGGCTCGACCTGCGCACGCTCGGGGTGTGCGGGGTGCTGCTGCTCGTCGCGCTCGCGATCGGCGTCGTCGCGCTGACCACCGGCGACTACCCGCTGACCGTCCCGCAGGTCCTGCAGGCGCTCGTCGGCGCGACGGACGGTCCGGTGCACATGGTCGTCGTCGAGTGGCGCCTGCCGCGCGCGCTCATGGCGCTCGTGCTCGGCGCGGCGCTCGGCGCGAGCGGCGCGATCTTCCAGTCCCTCACGCGCAACCCGCTCGGCAGCCCCGACGTCATCGGCTTCAACACCGGCGCCTACACGGGCGCGCTCGTCGTCATCATGCTGCTCGGCGGCGGGTACGTCGGCGTCGCAGCGGGCGCGCTCGTGGGCGGCATCGTCACGGCGGGGGTCGTGTACCTCCTGGCCTACCGGCGCGGGGTCCAGGGGTTCCGGCTCATCATCGTCGGCATCGCCGTGTCCGCGATGCTCGCGTCCGTCAACCAGTGGCTCATCATCAAGGCCGACCTCGAGACCGCGATGGCGGCCGCGGTGTGGGGCGCCGGGTCGCTCAACGGCATGACCTGGGCGCAGGCCGTCCCCGCGTGCGTGCTGGCCGCGCTCATCGCCCTGCCCCTCGTGTGGCTCGCGCCGCGCATGGGGCTGCTCGAGCTCGGGGACGACGCCGCGGCCGCCCTCGGCCTGCGCAGCGAGCGCGTGCGCCTCGCCCTCGTGATCGTCGGCGTCGCGCTCACGGCCCTCGTGACCGCGGCGGCCGGGCCCATCGCGTTCGTCGCCCTCGCCGCCCCGCAGCTCGCGCGCCGCCTCACGGGCGCCGCGGGCGTGCGGATCCTCCCCGCCGCCGTCATGGGCGCCGTCCTGCTGGCCGCGAGCGACCTCGTCGCCCAGCGCGCGTTCGCGCCCACCCAGCTCCCCGTCGGCGTCGTCACTGTGAGCGTCGGTGGCGCCTACCTCGTCTGGCTCCTCGTCCGAGAGGCCCGCAAGTGACCACCAACCCGCAGACCGGAAGGACCCCGGTGGCTCTCACGAACCTCGCGGCCGCCCCGAGCGTCGCCGACGCGCCGACCGACGCGCGCGCGGACGGCGTCCCGCCCGCGGACCGCCTGCACGCCGAGGGGATCACGGTCGGCTACGACGACCGCGTCATCTCGTCCGGCCTCGACGTGAGCATCCCCGACGGGTCGTTCACGGTGATCGTCGGGCCGAACGCGTGCGGCAAGTCCACGCTGCTGCGCGCGCTGTCGCGCCTGCTCAAGCCGTCGCAGGGGCAGGTCGTGCTCGACGGCCGCTCGATCTCCTCCATCCCCGCGAAGGAGGTCGCGCGCCGCCTCGGGCTCCTGCCGCAGACGTCGATCGCGCCCGAGGGCATCACCGTCGCCGACCTCGTCGCGCGCGGGCGCTACCCGCACCAGAAGCTCCTGCGGCAGTGGTCGCGCGAGGACGAGGCCGCGGTGGTCGGCGCGCTCGCCGCGACCGGGACGACCGAGCTCTCGGGCCGCCTCGTCGACGAGCTCTCCGGCGGGCAGCGCCAGCGCGTGTGGGTCGCCATGGTCCTCGCGCAGGAGACCCCCATCCTCCTGCTCGACGAGCCGACGACGTTCCTCGACATCGCGCACCAGATCGAGCTGCTGGAGCTGTGCGCCGACCTCAACCGCGACCGCGGGCACACGCTCGTCGCGGTGCTGCACGACCTCAACCACGCGTGCCGCTACGCGACCCACCTCATCGCCATGAAGGACGGCGCGATCGTCGCCGAGGGTGCGCCGGCCGACGTCGTGACGGCCGCGCTCGTCGAGGACGTGTTCGGCCTGCCGTGCCGCATCATCGCCGACCCTGTGACGGGCACCCCGCTCGTCGTGCCCGAGGGTCGCCCCCGCCGCGCCTGACCGTCGCGTGACCTCGTCGCGCGACCTCGTCGTCAGGCCTCGTCGTCAGGCCTCGTCGTCCGCCCGCCCGGCGATGACGGCGACCGCCCGCGCGAGCTCGTCCCCGCTCGGGACCGCGTCCGGGCTGAGGAGCCAGAGGATGCCGAGGCTCTGCACGAGCACGAAGTCGAGCCGGGCGACGGCCGCGAGGTCGTCCTCGCTCAGCTCGGGGCGCGCCGCCCGCAGGTGCTCGAGGATGCCGAGGTAGCCCTGCCCGGTCGCGGCGGCCAGCTCACGGCTCGCCTCGCCGTCGCGCAGGACGCGCACGGAGTTCTCGAGGCTCGCGAGCAGAGCCTCGCGGTGCGCGGCGAACACCTCGGGCATGCGGTTCCACAGGGCGGCGAACCCCTCGAGGAGCGGGAGCGACGCGGTCTCCTGGACGACCGCCTCCATCGAGTCGCCGATGCCGCTGCCGAGCGACTCCAGGAGCGCTTCGGTGATGAGCCGGTCCTTGGAGCCGAAGTGGTACCCGATCGCGGCGAGGCTGACCCCGGCCGCGGAGGCGATCTCGCGCGCGGTCGCCTTGGCGACGCCGCGCTCGACGATCACCTGGCGCGCGCCGGCGAGGAGGTCTTCACGGTTTCCCACGGGTGACACCCTATCGCGCGATTCAGACGTTCGTCCTAGACAAGCGTGCCATCGGTCTGTTAGACATACGTGTAAGACGAACGTCCAAACGGAGGGCACCGACATGACCGGCACCGACACCACCTCGCACGTCCTCGTCTCCGGCGGCGGCATCGCCGGGCTCGCGCTCGCGCTGCAGCTCGTGCGGCAGGGCCGACGCGTCACGGTCGTCGAGCGCGCGACGGCACCGCGCCCCGGGGGCCAGGCGGTCGACCTCCGCGGCGCGAGCCGCGAGGTCGCGACCCGGCTGGGGCTCATGCCCGCGATCGACCGGCACCGCGTGCACGAGGAGGGGCTCGCCTACGTGGACGGTCGGGGTCGGGTCTTCGGCCGCATGTCGATGGCCGACTTCGACGGCGAGGGCGCCGTCGCGGAGATCGAGATCGCGCGCGGCGACCTCGCGCGCGTCCTGCTCGACGCGCTCGTCGCCGCGGGCGACGACGCGCCGGGCCTCCTCGACCTGCGCTTCGGCGACCACATCACTGCGCTCGCCCAGGACGCCGAGGGCGTAGGCGTCACGTTCGAGCACGCCGACGACGCCCGCTTCGACCTCGTCGTCGGGGCCGACGGCGTCCACTCCGCGACCCGCCGGCTCGCCTTCGGTCCGGAGGAGCAGTTCGCGACCTACCTCGGCGGCTACGCGGCGTTCTTCACCCTGCCCACGCCCGACGACGTCGAGCCGGGCTGGTTCGCCATGCGGTTCGTGCCCGGTGCGACGTTCGGGATCCGCCCCGACCGCGACCCCTCGACCTCGAAGGCCCTGCTCACGCTCCGGGTCGACCGCGACCCCGCGCTGCGCGGCGACCGGGCGCGCCAGGAGGCGCTGGTCCGCGGCCTCCTCGAGGGCGCCGGGTGGCACGCCCCGACCGTGCTCGACGCGATGTCTCACGCGTCCGACCTCTACTTCGACGAGCTCGTGCGGATCGACGTCCCAGACCCCGTCGCGGGACGGGTCGTGCTCCTGGGGGACGCGGCGTCGTGCGGATCGCCCATGACGGGCCAGGGCACCGCGACCGCCCTGGTCGGCGCCTACCTGCTCGCCACGCACCTGGGGGCCACCCCGGACGACCCCGCCGGTGCGGCGCGGCGCTACGCGGCGGACGTCGCCCCGTTCGTCGAGACGGGCAAGAAGATCCCCGGCGGGGGCATCGCGCGCATGGTGCCCGGGAGCCGGGCCGAGGCCGCGGTGCTGCGCGCGACGACCGGCGTCATGCTGTCGCGCGCGCTGCGCCCGCTCGTGCGTCGCATGTTCCGGGCGGGCGGCGAGGCGCCGTCGCTCCCGGTAGCCGACACGGCACCGCAGCCCGTGCGCTGAGCGACCGCGGAGCACACACCGTGCCGGGCCCGCGGCGGGCCCGGCACGGCGGCTCCGTCAGACGAACCCGAAGACGGGCGGGAAGACGATCGCGACGATCGCGGCCCACGCCGCGTACACGGGGAGGAACCGGGTCTGCCAGGCCACGAGGTCCGCGAACGGGCGCCGCCCGCGCAGGAACGCCGTCGCCAGGACGGCGGACCACACGAGGTGCACGAGCAGGAGCAGGTTGAGCCCGAGCGCGGCGGCCTTGTTGGGGCTGACGCCGAACTCGGCGATGCGCGTGAGCATCGCGGTGAGCGCGACGGCGTCGACCGCGAGCGCCGCGACGACGAGGACGACCTGGAGCCCGTCGAAGAACGACCGGGGCGCGAGCGGGTCGCGCGCCGAGACGGAGTAGAGGAGCAGGCACAGGACGAGGACGAGGATCGCGTCCATGAGGATGAGCAGCTCGCGGTCGACGGCGGCGAGGTTCCCCGCGGTCGCGAGGACGACGAACACGGCGAGCAGCATGACGAGCGTCAGGGGCGTGAAGACGCGCGTGAGCACGGGCGCGATGTTCTCGACGACGTTCTGCTTGGCCTCGACGAGCCACGCGGCGACGATCAGCGCGGCCGGGACGCACAGGGGCAGGATCCAGTCCTCGAGGTAGGGCTCCAGGTCGACGTCGGCGAGGGAGAAGACGCCGGCCGTCAACCCGAGCAGGACCCCGCCGCCGAGCGCGAGGAGCGTGTAGTACACGGCGAGCTCGCCCGTGAAGCGCGCGAAGTCCATGCGCCGCGCGTCCGAGCGCCAGCGGCCCCCGACGTACGCGAGCCCGACGACGGCCCACAGCGTCACGGGGGCGGCGAGCGCCGCGAGGACGAGGGTGGAGCCCGTGGGCTCGAACGGGTACACGTTGAGGACGACGCCCAGGACGACGAACGGCACGGCGAGCGCCCCGACGACCCGCGCGGTGACCTGGCGCTTCCACGCGAGGTAGGCGGTGAGGAACGGCAGCACGAGGAGCCCGACGTTGAGTCCGACGGTCTCCGGGTCGAGGACCGCGGTCGCGACCTTGACCGTGATGCCGGTGGCGACGGCGAGCGCGAGCACGACCGCGAGCTCGCGCCACGACCGCGTGCGGCCCGTGGGCTGCTCGCCGACGAGGACGAGCTGCTTCCACAGCCGCTCGGAGTGCTCCTGCGCGAACTCGCGCGACAGGTCGTCGAGCGTGCCCATGCGCTTCACCGCGACGAGGAACGCCTCGTCGTCGTCGAGCCCGGTCGCGCGCAGGTCCTCGACCCGCTCGCGCAGGTGGTCCTCCATCTCGTCGACGTCCGCGGCGGAGATGGCCTCGCGGCGGCGGACGTAGCCGCGCCACTGGTCGATCTGGGCCTCGAGCGCAGCGTGCGGTCCGGGGCTCGCCCCGTCCGTCGGCGCGGTCGCGGCGCCCATCAGGCCCACCCCTCCGCGACGCGCGGCGGGCTCTGGAGCCCGTCCTGCGCCGTGCGCCAGACCTGGTGGAGCGCGTGCGCGACGACGTCCCACTGCGCCTGGCGCTCTTCGAGCGCCTCGCGCCCGGCGGCGGTGATCGCGTAGTGCTTGCGGCGCCGGCCGACGTCGGAGGTGCCCCACGAGGCCTCGACGAGCCCGAGCCGCTCCAGCCGGTGCAGCAGCGGGTACAGCATGCCGTCGGTCCACTGCATGCGGCCGCCCGAGAGCTCGTCGACGCGCTTGAGGATCGCGTAGCCGTACGACTCACCGTCGGCGAGGATCCCGAGCACGAGCGGGGTGGCCGACGCGGCCACGAGGTCCTTGTCGATACGCATGGCACTCCTATGCCTAGTTCTTCTAGGGGTACTGACCCTAGCAGATCTAGGGTTAGATGCGGTCGGCGGCGACGAACGGGGAGGCGATGACGCGACGACGGGCCTGGCGGCGGGACTGGGGTGTCACCGCTAGACGGGCCCTTCGACCGTTGCTACTGATCGCGGCCACCGGGGCACTCGTCGTCTGGCGCCTGCACACGCGGGAAGATCTCTCGGCCGTCGGCACCTTGTGGGTGGGCGCCGCCACCGTCGTGGTGGTCCTCGTCATCGTGACCGTGGTCCTTGCCCGTGTGCGGCGCCAGCTCCGCCTCGCGGCCGCCGCCAACCCGGGCGCCCTGGTCGCCCTGGCGGCCCCGGTCAGCGACTCCGCGGCGTTGCTGGACCAGCTTCCCCCGAAGCAGCGCGCCCGGCAGATGCCGTGCATCCTCGTCGTCCGGGACGACGAGGTCGATCTCTGGAGCACCGCTGATCCGCCGATGCTGCTCCTGCGGGTGCCGCGGGCCGGTCTCGAGGTCGAGGTCGTCGCGCTGGACCTCGGCATCCACCGCGAGCGGCTGACGCTCCGCCTCGTTCGCGGCGACCTCCGGTGCGACCTGGTCGTGCAGGGTTCGCTCGGGCGTCGTTCCTGGGGGCACCGGGGTGCGATCGACGGACTCGACGAGGTGCTCCGCGCCCTCGGTTGCCCGATCCGGCCCACGGCCGACGCGAAGGCGGGTCGCCCGGGCCACGTCGCGGAGCAGCCTCAGGGCTAGCGTGGTCCCACGGACGCGCGCCGCCCGGTCGGCCCGTGGAACGACAGGGGAGGACCCATGCCTCGCACGTACCTCTTCGCCCTGACCGACGGCGGCGGGACGGTCCCGCCCGAGGTGGGGGCCGTGCGTCGGCTCGTGGAGCGCGGGCACCGCGTCCGGGTGCTCGCCGAGGACTCGATGGCGCCCGAGGTGCGCGCGACGGGCGCGACGCTCGTCCCGTGGGCTACCGCGCCGAACCGGCCCGACCGTGACCCGGCGCACGACCCCCTCCAGGACTGGGCGGCGCCCAGCCTGCTCGCACAGGCACGCGACATGGGCGACCGCCTCATCGCCGGGCCGGCGCCGGACTACGCGCGCGACGTCCTCGACGCCGTCGACGACGAGCGCCCCGACCTCGTCGTGACGTCCGTCTTCGCGTTCGGCGCGATGATCGCGGCGCAGTCGAGGGACGTCCCGTTCGACGTCCTCGTCCCCAACGTCTACGCGCTGCCCACGCCCGGCCGCACGCCGTTCGGCGCGGGGCTCAAGCCCGCGCGGGGGCCGCTCGGCCGGCTGCGCGACCGCACGATCACCGGCCTCTCGACGCGCGTGTTCGACCGCTACACGCGCGACCGGCTCAACGCCCTGCGCGCCGACCTGGGCCTCGACCCGCTCGCGCGCTCGTGGGAGCAGCTGAGCGCCGCGCGCCGCCAGCTCGTCATGACGAGCCCGGCGTTCGACCTCCCCGGCCCGCTCCCCGCGAACGCCCGGTACGTGGGGCCCGTGCTCGACGACCCGGCGTGGGCCGACGACGTCCCGTGGGCCGCGCCGCCGGGCGACGACCCGCTCGTCCTCGTCGCGCTGTCGTCCACGTTCCAGGACCAGGCCGCGCTCCTGCGGCGGATCGTCGTGGCGCTCGCGACGCTGCCCGTGCGCGGCGTCGTCACGACCGGGCAGGGGCTCGCGCCCGACGCGGTGCCGGGCGCGGCGAACGTCACCGTGGTCGCGTCCGCTCCCCACCACGAGGTGCTGCGCGACGCCGCGCTCGTCGTCACGCACGGTGGGCACGGCACGCTCCTCAAGGCGTTCGCTGCCGGCTGCCCCGTCGTCGTCCTGCCGCACGGGCGCGACCAGGGCGACAACGCCGTGCGCGTCACGCTGCGCGGCGCGGGCGTCGCGCTCTCACGGAAGGCGTCCGCGCAACGAGTCGCGCGGGCCGTCCGCCGGGTCCTCGACGACCCGGCATACACGCGCCGGGCCGCCGCGCTCGGAGCAGCCGTTCGTCGCGACGCCGAGCACAGCACGCTCGTCGCCGAGCTCGAGGACCTCGATCCCCAGGGCTCCGCACCGCCGCTACGGTGACCCGATGGACGCCGAGACCCACGCCCGCCGGCTGCGCGACCACCTCGACGCCTCGACGCCGGACGCGGTGCGTCGCCTGCGCGCCGTCGTCGACGCGCTGCCCGACGCCGCCGAGGAGGTCGTCGTGACGGTCTTCCCCGACCAGGACGGCGAGGGCACGCTCGACGTCGTCGTCTCCCTCGACGGTCCCGACGCGTTCGTCCTCGACCGCGCGGTCGAGCCGTTCCGCACGCTCTTCGAGGTCGTGCACGGCGAGGACGGACCCGTCCCCGCCGTGCCTCTCGTCGCCCCCGGGCGGGCGGCGTACGACGCGCGCGACCTCGTCGTCGACACCGCCGCCGCGTGGGTCGCCGAGGTGTGGGACGCCGCGGCGCGGGGACGGTCGCGCGTCCCCGGCCGGGTGGAGGGCCACGACGGGTACGGCACCCGCGTCCCCCTCACCCTGGAGCCCTGACCCGGCGGGCGACCCGTCAGCCCTGGGCGGGGCGGGCGTGGGCCAGCGCCCACTCGAGGGCGTGGTCCGCGATCTCCTCCCAGCCCTCCTGCGACGTCATGAGGTGGGCCTTGCCGGGATAGGTCTCGTGCTCGGTCACCGTGCCCTCGCCGTGGTACTTGCCGGCGTTGGACCGCTGCACCGACGGCGGCATGATGTGGTCCTGCTCGCCCGAGAGGAAGAGCAGCGGCGCGCGGCCGGCGTTCGCGTAGTCGACCCAGATGTCCTGCGGGCCGGGCTGGAAGTTCGCCAGGACGCCGTTCCAGAGGATGCCGCCGGACGCGGGGATCGCGTACCGCTCGTAGACGCGGCGCGACTGCTCGGGTGTGAACCCGACGTTCGTGAACGCGTACTGGAACTGCTCGAACGTGAGCGGCACGGCCTTGTGACGGTTGGCGGGGGACCGCAGCACGGGGAACGTCGAGCGCACCTGGGAGAGCGGGATGGTCCGCACGCCCTCGGTCGGCGCCGAGTTCAGCGCGACGCCCGCGGCGCCGAGGCCGTGGTCGAGCAGCACCTGCGTGAAGGCGCCGCCCGCGGAGTGGCCGATGATGATCGGCGGCGTCGCGACCTCCTTGACGACCGCCTCCAGGTGCTCGACGACCGCCTGCGCCGTGAGGCGCACCAGCGGGGACGGGTCGGCGTTGAGCGCCTCGACCTCGACCTCGAGGCCGGGGTACGCCGGGGTGAGGACGCGGAAGCCCCGCGCCTCGTAGCGGCTCTTCCAGTCCTCCCAGCTGCGGGGGGTCATCCAGAAGCCGTGGACCAGGACGATGGTGTCGGGAGAGGTGGCCATGAACCGACGCTACGGACGGCCGCGGCCCGCGCGCATCGGTCACGTGACTGCAGTGGACGCCGGGCACCCGGCGACGGGATCATGCTCGGGTGCGGGAGCTCGTCGGGAGGGCGGCGGAACGTCGGGCGTTGCGCGACGCCCTGACCTCGGCGCGCACCCGGGGCGCGCGCGTCCTGCTCCACGGCGAGCCGGGCATCGGCAAGACCTCCCTGCTCGACGACCTCGCCGCGACCGCACGGGCGGAGGGAGTGCTCGCACTGCGGTGCGTGGGCGTGCCGTCCGAGACGCACGTCGCCTACGCCGCGCTGCACCAGCTGCTCCAGCCCCTCCTCGCCGGGCCCGCGCGCGACGCGCGCACCGCGCTCGTGCGGCGCGCCGTCGGTTCCGTCCCCACGCGCGACGACCCGACGGGCCCCGCGCCCGAGCCCGTCGCCGTCGCGCTCGCCACGCTCGACCTGCTGCGCGAGCGGGCCGCGACGACCCCGCTGCTCCTCGGCGTCGAGGACGTCCAGTGGCTCGATGCGTCGAGCGCGGTCGTGCTCGCCTTCGTCGCGCGCCGCGTCGACGACGACCGGGTCCTGCTCGTCTGCTCGAGCCGCGAGCCGCTGCGTCCGCCGCTGGACGACGTCCCGTTCCTCCCCGTCGACCTCGCGCCGCTCGACGAGGCCGCCGCCGCGACGCTCGCGCGTCGCGCCGCCCCCGACCTCCACCCCGTCCTGCGCGACCGGCTCCTGCGCGAGGCCCAGGGCAACCCGCTCGCGCTCGTCGAGCTCGCGGACGCGTGGCGCCGGCTGCCCGACGGCGCGCTGGTCACCTCGCCCGTGCCCGTCACCGCGCGGGTCGAGGCGGCGTTCGCCGCGCGCGTCGACGACCTCCCCGCGGGCTGCCGCGCCCTGCTCCTCCTCGCCGCCCTCCACCCGGGCGACGGGCGGTCGGCCGAGCTCGTCGCCGCGGCGCGCGCCCTCGGGCACGACGTCTCCGACACGTCCGCCCTCGCGCCCGCCGTCGACGCCGGGCTCGTCGCCGTCGAGCCGCAGGCCGTCACCTTCCGCCACCCCCTCGTCCGCTCCGCGGTCCACAGCCGGGCCGGGTCCGCCGAGCGCCGCGACGCCCACGCCGCCCTGGCCGGCGTGACGGGCGACCCGGACCGCTCGGCCTGGCACCGCGCCGGGGCCGCGACCGCACCGGACGAGTCCGTCGCCGGGGCGCTCGAGTCGAGCGCCGACCGCGCCCGGCGGCGGGGCGCCGTCCTCGAGTCGGTCGCGACGCTCGAGCTCGCCGCTGCGCACACGCCGGACCCCGTCGCCCGGGGGCGACGCCTCGTCCTGGCGGCCTTCCACGCCTCCGACGTGGGCCACGACGACGCCCTCGTCCGGCTGCTCGACGAGGCCGACGTCCTCCCGCTCGCAGAGTCGGACCGCGCTCGCGCGACCTGGCTGCGGTACCGGCCGCAGGACGCCGTCGGCGACTTCGAGCGGATGTCGCGGCTCGTCGAGGTGCTGGCCGGGCTCCACGCCGCCGGCCAGGCCGAGGCCGCGCTCGACTCGCTCGCGCCGGCGGCGGACGTCGCCTTCTGGCGCGGCGTCGAGCCCCGGTGCCGGGACCTGTTCTGCGGCGCCGTCGAGAGCCTCACCTCGGCCCCCGACCCGCGCCTGCTCACGGCGCTCGCGCTCACGGCACCCGTGTCACGCTCGCAGACCGTCCGCCTGGGGGTCGCCGCGCTGGACGCCGGATCGCTCACGGACGCCGAGGCGCTCGCGCTCGCCGGGCGCGCGGCCTCGGTCGTCGGCGACGTCGTCGGGGGCACGGCCCTGCTCGGGCGGGCGCTCGGGCCGCTGCACGCCCAGGGCCGCCTCGGCCTGCTCACGGCCAGCCTCGTCACGTACGCGTGGAACTGCTGGCACCTGGGTCGGTGGAAGGAGGCCGCCGCCGCGGCCGAGGAGGTCCGCGACGTCGGGCGCGCCCGCGAGCGCCCGCTCGTCTCGGCCGTCCTCGTCGAGGCGCTGCTGCTCGCCGTCCGGGGCGACGGCGACGCGGCCCTGCGCGGGTGGGAGAGCACGCGGGACGCCGTCGCCGCCACGGGGTCGCCCACGCTCGCCGCGGTCGCGACGTCCGCGCGGGCGACCGCCCTGCTCGTGCTCGACCGGGTCGAGGAGGCGTACGAGGCGCTCCGCCCCGGCTTCGAGGACGTCGACCACGACCGCCGCCCGGAGTCGGTCGCGAGCCTGCACCACGGCCTCGTGCCCCTGTACGCCGACGCCGCCCGACGCGCGGGCCGGGACGAGCACGCCCGCGCCGCCGTCGAGCCGCTGCGTACGACGCTCCGCCGGCACGGCTCGCCCCTGCTCGCCGCCTCGATCTCCTACGTCGACGCGGTGCTCGCCCCGGAGGACGACGCCGAGCCGCTCCTGCGCGCCGCGGGCGACGAGCTCGCGGGGTGGCCGTTCCTCCGGGCACGGGCGCGGCTCGCGCACGGGCGCTGGCTGCGACGGCAGCGCCGCGTCGCCGAGTCGCGCGCCGTCCTGCGCGCCGCGCGGGACGGCTTCGACGCGCTCGGCGCGCAGCCGTGGGCGCAGGCGGCGCGCCAGGAGCTGCGCGCCGCAGGGGAGTCCGTCGCCGGGTCGACCGCGTCGTCGCTCGCGCTCCTCACCGCGCAGGAGCGCGAGATCGTCGCCCTCGCGGCGCAGGGACTCACCAACCGGGAGATCGGCAACCGGCTCTACCTGTCACCCCGGACGGTCGGGTCGCACCTGTACCACGTGTTCCCCAAGCTGGGCGTCGCGTCGCGGACCGAGCTCGCCCGCGCGCTGAGCACCGACGGGGAGGAGGTCGACGGCGCCGGGGCCGGCTGAACCGTTCCCGGCGCCGCCGTCCGGCTCGGTCAGGCGACCGCGGTCGCCTCCAGCTCGACGAGCTGTCCTGGCACCGCCAGCCGGGTCACCCCGAGCATCGTCGTCGCCGGCGCCACGCGCGCAGCTCCGAGTCGCGCGGCGAGCACCCCGTAGTGCGGGAGGAGCGCGTCGACGTCGGTCGTGTAGACGTTCAGCCGGACGACGTCCGCGAGCGTCATGCGCGCCTCCGCGAGCACCGCCTCCAGGTTGTCCAGGCTCAGCGCGAGCTGCGCCGCGACGTCGCCCTCGTGCTGAGGACGGCCGTCGTGCGACATCGCCGTCTGCCCGGAGCAGAAGAGGGTCCGGGTGTGCCCCGAGACCAGCTCCGCCTGGTTGAACCCCAGCTCCTGCGACCACGTCACGGGGTTGATCGCCGTTCGTTCCAGTGCCATGCCGACTCCGTCCGACTCGTCCTGCCCGGGCGCCCGCCGACCCTCGTGGCCGACGTCCCGCACGCCCGTCTCCGAGCCTCTCGGCGATAGACGACACCCTCTGTCAGGTATCCCGGTACGTTTCTCAGGTGCGCGCCGACCGGCTGGTCTCCCTGGTGCTGCTGCTCCGGCAGCGCGGCCGGCTGTCCGCGACCACCCTGGCGCGCGAGCTCGAGGTGTCGACCCGCACGGTCCTGCGCGACGTCGAGGCGCTCTCCGCCGCAGGCGTGCCGATCTACGCCGAGCGCGGCCGGCACGGCGGCTTCGCGCTCCTGCCCGGCTTCCGCACGGAGCTCACCGGCCTGAACCCGGACGAGGCCCTCGCCGTCCTCGCCGCCGCGTCGCGGCGTGGCGAGCAGGTTCTCGGCCTCGGACCCGCGCTGGCGTCGGCCGTCCGCAAGGTCGTCGACGCGCTCCCGGATGCTCACCGTGACGCCGCCGACGACGCGGCCCGACGAATCCTCGTCGAGCCGGAGATCGACCTGCTCGCTCGTCGGCAGGATGCCGAGGTGGTCCCCGCGGTAGTCCTGCGCGAGGTCCGGCGCGCCGTGCTCGGCGGGTGGCGGCTCCGGATCCGCTACGCCGCCGTCGGACGGCCGCCGTCCTCGCGCGAGGTCGACCCGGTGGGGATGGTGACCGCCCGCGGCACGGGCTACCTGCTCGCCACCGTCGGCGGGGCGGACCGCACCTACCGCCTCTCCCGGATCCTTGCTGCCGAGGCGCTCGCCGAACCGGCGGACCGTCCCGACGTGGTCGACCTCGAGCAGCTCTGGCGCGAGCGCAGCGCCCGTTTCCGGGCGGGTGCCGACCAGATCGTCGCGCGCGTCCGGCTCGTGCCGGACCGCCGGGAGGCGCTCCTGGGCACCGCGGTCTGCGTCCGCGCCGAGTCCGCCGCCGACGACGGCCTGCTGGTGCTCGACGTCAGCTTCCAGGACCTCCGGCACGCCGTCTGGGCCGTGTGGCAGCTCGGGCCGGACGCCGAGGTGCTGGAGCCGGCACGACTCCGCGACCTGCTGCGGGACCGCGCCGTCGCGACCGCGCGGCGCTACGGGGCGGCAGACGACGCCCCCGCAGAAGGACGGCCCCGCCGCGGACGGCGCGGCGGGGCCGTCGTCGAGCCCGGGCGGGACCGGGTGGTCCCGCCCGGGGTCGTGCACGGGTCTCCCGGAGGAGGGTCGGGCTACCCGGCGTAGGTCTCGAGCTCGGCGACGCGGGGCGTGCCCGAGGCGCCGGTGATCTCGAGGTTGATCTTCGTGAGCGACGTCGCGGTGAACGTGATCGTCCCCGCACCGCTGCCCGTCTTGAGGACGGCGCCCGTGTCGTTGTTCACGAGGCGCCACGTCCCGATGCTGCCGCCGCCCGCGGCCTCCTTGACGACGACCCTGCCCACGGTCGTCGCGGTGCCCCACTTGACGGAGATGGTCCCCGTCGAGCCGCTGGGCGACCACCAGGTCGCGGTGCTGCCGTCGATCACGTTGCCGTAGCTCGTCCCGCTGCCCTTGCTCGAGCCATCCGCACCGGCGCCGATGCTGAGGTTGGTGCCCGACGGCGGGTCGGTCGGGTCGGTCGGGTCCGTCGGGTCGGTCGGGTCGGTCGGGTTCGTCGGCTCGCCGCCGAAGGTGACCCGGAGCGAGCCGTCCGCCGCGAACGACCAGCCGAGCTCGCCGTCGTAGGCGGAGCACGCCGACCCGTTCGAGCCGGACCAGAACGAGTTGCCGCCCGCGTCCGTGCCGACCGTCTTGTCGTTCGCGCCGGAGTCGCACGACACGTTGCCGCTGAACCGGTGGGTCCCGGCGTCGAAGCTGAAGTTGCGCTCCGCGTTCCCGACCGCGACGTTGCCGCTCACCGTGATCGAGCCCGGGTTCGAGTTGTACGTGAACCCGTGCTTGCCGTTGTCCACCGCGAACGAGTTCCGCACGACGTGGTCGACCTTGATGTCCTCGCCGCCGAGCTTGTACCCGTTGCGGTCGCCCGCACCGGCCTGGCCACCGTCGGAGAGCGTGCCGTTCTCGTACGCGAGCGAGCTCTCGATGGTCACGGCGCCGATGGGTCCCGTGTCGGACTTCGTGTACAGGTCCCAGCCGTCGTCGATGTTGTTGTGGGAGACGGTGTGCCGGAACACGTTGCCCGGGCCGGACGTGAGCTTCGCCGCGAAGCCGTCCGCGTCCTCGCCGTCCGAGTCCGCGTTGTCGTGCGACTCGCTGCTGAGGATCAGGTTGTTCGACGGCCACTCGCTCGCCGGGGCGCCTGCCACGAGACGGGAGAGCTGGAGACCGGTGTCGTGGTTGTAGCGGGTCACGACGCGCTCGATGACGTTGTTGCTGCCGCCGAGCAGGATGCCGTTGTCGCCCGCGTGCTCGACCACGATGCCGTAGACGTGCCACCAGTCGCCGCCGATCGCGAGGCCGCGGTTCGCCGGGTCCTCCGCCTGCGCGGAGAAGTTCAGCACCGGCCGCTCCCCGGGGTACGCGGACAGCAGGGTGCGGTCGCCCGACGTGCCGTCGTTGCCCGGCTCGATCGTGACGGTCGACGACAGGTCGTACCTGCCGCCGCGCAGGAAGATCTCACCGCCCGAGGCGACGCGCTCGATCGCGACGGGGAGCGTCGTCGGCGCCGACAGCGTGCCGGCCGCGCTCGCGCTGCCGTTCGGGGCGACGTAGATCGTCTCCGCCGTCGGCTCGGGCGGGTCCGTCGGGTCGACGGGACCCGGGTCCGTCGGGTCGGTCGGGTCCGTCGGGTCGGTGGGGTCGGGGTCCGGCGTCTGCGGCGTGCACGAGCCGTCCGAGACCTTGAGCCCCTTGTTCGCGCCCGCGGTCTGGTTCACGAGGTTCGGCACGCAGCTCGCGCCGTCGAGCGTGTAGGAGTACGGGATGCTGACCGACGTCGTGGAGGTCAGGTTCGGGCCGGCGGGCTGGATGTCACCGCTCGGGCTGGACCACGTGACGTCGTCGAGGACGTTCCCGGCGACCTGCCAGGTGCCCTTCTGGTCCGTGTAGAAGGTGCCGAGGACGTCCTTGGAGTCCTCGAAGTAGTTGTTCTCGACCTTCGCCCTCGCCCCGGCCCGCGAGTTGATCCCGGACTCGTTGAGGTGCACGTAGTGGTTGTTGTAGATGTGGGCGATCCCGCCGCGCAGCAGCGGCGTGCGCGAGTCGAGGTTCTCGTACTTGTTGTGGTGGAACGTCACGAACCCGTTGGACGTGTCGCTCTCGCTCGAGCCGATGAGGCCGCCGCGGCCGGAGTTGCGCAGGATGCTGTAGGACAGCGTCACGTACTGGACGCCCGCCTTCATGTCGAAGAGGCCGTCGTAGCCCTCGGACTCCCCGCCCGACGCCTCGAGCGTCACGTGGTCCACCCACACGTTGCGGACGCCGCTCTCCATGCCGATCGCGTCGCCGCCGTTCGACGTGGGCGAGCCGGACTTCTTGACGTTCTTCACGGTGACGTTCTGGATGATGATGTTGCTGGCCTCACGGAGGTGGATGCCCAGCTGGTCGAACGTCGCACCGTTGCCGACGCCGACGATCGTCACGTTGCTGATCTGCTTGAGCTCGATCACCCCGGCCGCGGTGTTGCAGCTGTCGCCCGACACCTTCGCGGTGTTGCCGTGGTTGATGGTGCCTTCGACCTCGATCGTGATCGGGGTGTCGTCGGCGACCCTGTCGCACAGGGCCGCGTGGATCTGGGTGCCGGTCGTGGCGCGGACGGTCTGGCCGCCGGCGCCACCGGTCGTGCCGCCGTTCTGGGTGGCGTAGCCGGTCGGGCTGCCGGTCACGGCGGCGTTCGCGGTGCTGGTCAGGGCGGTCACGCCCATGGTGGCCGCCAGGGCCGTCGCGGCGGTGGCCGCGAGCAGTCGTCGTGCGACGGGTCGTCTCATCGTGGTGCCTCACCTTTCGTCATCGAACTGGGGGCAGTGCGTGGTGACTCGCGGCGGCCAGGTCCGCGCTCGCGTCGGTCGACGCGGCGACCTCGTCCTGGTGCGCGGGCGCCGGGTCGTGCGCCCTGCGCGGCCCCCGACGACGACGTCGGGCTGGCCCGCCTCGACAGGCTCGTCGAGACCCTCGGAGGAGGTGGAGATCTGGGTAACCGGTTTCTCGATCGTAGGATACCGGTTTCCCATTGCGCAAGCCGGGTGTTCTTGACTCCCGCTTGACCACCGCACCGTCGTGAGCAGCGCGCGGCGACGGCGGCGGGCGCCGCGCTCCCGTCGCAGGGAGATCGACGGCCACGGAGAGGTCGATGGCCGCCGAGACGCAAAAAGTCCCGGTCAGGATCACCTGACCGGGACTTTCCGAAGGTCTTCCGACTCAGAAGTCGAAACCCTCGCCACGTGCGCGAGGGGGGACTTGAACCCCCACGCCCTTTCGGACACTGGCACCTGAAGCCAGCGCGTCTGCCATTCCGCCACTCGCGCGTGCCGCAGAAGACTAGCACGATGCACGACGGCGCCTGGAACCGCTCGGCCGGACGTGACGGCCGCCACGTGCCGGTCGTCGCGCACCGCCGACGAGGTGCCGACGGCTGCACGCCCGACGTTCACACGCTCCGCCCCGAACGCGCCACATCCGTCCGGAGATCGTGCGACGAATCGGGCCTCCGTCGCAGACGTGATCGATACGATCTAGGTAGTCTGCCCGGGACGCGGGTATGCACGGGGGCACCAGGAGCACGTCCGGAGGAGCAGACGACGACCGCGCGGCACGGACCGCGGCACGAGCGAGCACGAGGGAGGAGGTGGCATGGGAGTCCTGGACCGCTTCGAGAAGGGCGTGGAGCGCGTGGTGAACAACGCGTTCGCCAAGGTCGGGCGCAGCGAGGTCAAGCCCGTCGAGCTCGCGAGCGCGCTGCGGCGCGAGGTCGACGACCGCGCCGCCGTCGTGGACCGCGAGCGCACCGTCGTGCCCAACGAGTTCACCATCGAGCTGTCGGTGGACGACTTCGGCCAGGTCGAGGGGTGGGGCGCGGAGACGCTCGCCGACGAGCTGGCGTCGAACGTCACGCAGTACGCGGCGTCGCAGCACTACGCGTTCGTCGGCCCGGTGAGCGTGAGCTTCGAGCAGAACGACACGCTCGACGTCGGCCGCTTCCAGCTCCGTTCGGCCAGCGTGCGGGGCAACGTGGCGCCCGCGACGTCCGCGTCCCCGAGCACGCGGCACCCGCTCGTCGACATCGACGGGCAGCGCTACCTGCTCACCGGCCCGGTCACGGTCATCGGCCGCGGCTCGGAGGCCGACATCGTCGTCGACGACCCGGGGGTCTCGCGCCGCCACCTCGAGATCCGCGTGACGCCGGAGGGCGTCATCGCGACGGACCTCGGCTCGACCAACGGCCTGTTCGTCGAGGGCCACCAGGTGCCGGCCGCGACGCTGCTGGACGGCAACTCCCTGACGATCGGCCGTACCCGCATCATGTTCTGGACCGGCGCGTCCGACAACGAGGAGTGGTGATCCGGCCCGCATGACCGATCTCACGTTCACCCTGCTGCGGCTGGGCTACCTGGTGCTGCTCTGGGTGTTCGTGCTCTCCGCGATCGGGGTGCTGCGTCGGGACCTGTACGGCACCAAGATCACGCCGCGCCGGGGCCGCAAGGGCACCGCGCAGGCCGCGCGCCCGACGTCGGGCCCCACCCCTGCCGCGGCACCGGAGCCCGCGCGCCCCGCCGCGCCCGCGGGGCCGTCCCGGCTCGTCGTTACCGCCGGCCCGCTGACCGGCACGACGATCCCCCTCACGACGTCGTCGATCCTCATCGGCCGCGCGCCGAGCTGCACGCTCGTGCTCGACGACGACTACTCCTCGTCGCGCCACGCGCGCATCTTCCCGCAGCACGGGTCCTGGTTCGTCGAGGACCTCGGCTCCACCAACGGCACCTACGTCGAGGACCAGCGCATCAGCCAGGTGACGCCGCTGGGTCCGGGCACGCGGGTGCGGATCGGTCAGTCCGTCGTCGAGCTGCAGAGGTAGCCCGCAGTGAACATCGCCCTGCGCTACGCCGCGCGCTCCGACGTCGGGCTCGTGCGCTCGAACAACCAGGACTCCGGCTACGCCGGGCCGCACCTGCTCGTCGTCGCCGACGGCATGGGCGGCCACGCCGGGGGCGACGTCGCGTCGTCGATCGCCATCGCGGCGCTCGCCCCGCTCGACGGCGAGTCGCACGGCCCGGACGACGCGCTCGCCGAGCTCGAGCGCTCGATCGACCACGCGCGCCAGGACCTCGTGGACCGCAGCGTGACCGACCCCGAGCTGGTCGGCATGGGCACGACCGTCACCGCGATCCTGCGCGCGGGCAACAAGCTCGCGATGGCGCACCTCGGCGACTCGCGCGCGTACCTGCTGCGCGACGGCGAGCTCACCCAGGTCACGACCGACCACACGTTCGTGCAGCACCTCGTGGACACGGGGCGCATCTCGCCCGACGAGGCGGAGACCCACCCGCAGCGCAACGTCGTCATGCGCGTGCTCGGCGACTTCGACATCGACCTCACGCCGGACATGTCGGTGCGGGAGGCCAAGCCGGGCGACCGCTGGCTCCTCTGCTCCGACGGCCTGTCGGGCTTCGTCAGCCCCGAGACCATCAGCCAGACGCTCGCGGACGTCCCCGACGTCGACGAGTGCGCCGACCACCTTCTCCAGCTCGCGCTGCGCGCCGGCAGCACGGACAACGTGACCGTCGTGGTGGCGGACGTCGTCGACGTCGACGCGCTGCCCGACGGCGCGGCGCCCGGCACCGGGGCGCAGATCGTCGGGTCCGCGGCGATCGACCGCGACGCCCCGACGTCGGCCGCGGACGGCCCTGCCGCGCGGGCGGCGGCGCTCATGGCCAGCGCGAACGCCCCTGCCGCCACCGAGGAGCCCGCCGCGGATGGTGCGGCCGACCCGGCGGAGGGCGAGGCACCGGGGGAGACCCCGGGTGACGGCGACGACCTGCGGCCCGGCCGCGCGCCGCGCCGCTGGATCACCGTCGTCGCGATCCTCCTCGTCGTCGCGGGCCTGGGCGTGGCCGGGTGGGCGGGCTACCGGTGGACGCAGACGCAGTACTACGTCGGTGTCGCCGACGGCCAGGTCGCCGTGTTCCGCGGCATCCCGGAGAACGCGGGCCCGGTGACGCTGTCGACGCCGATCGAGCTCACGGGGACGCGCGTCGCGGACCTGCCGGGCTACGTCGTCGACCGCCTGGAGACCACGATCCCCGCGGAGTCGCTCGAGGACGCCCGCGCGCGGGCGGAGCGCCTCGTCACTGAGTCCACCGAGGAGGCCGCGGAGGAGTCCACCGACGCGCCCGCGACCGACGACACCACGGAGGCGCCTACCGAGGGTGCCGCCGAGACCCCGGAGGCCGGGGCACCCGACGTGACCCCGGCACCCACCGACGGCGCCGGCTCGGGGGCCTGATGGCCACGGTGGAGACCACCGAGGTGCGCCCCGGCCGGGGCGCGGAGCTCGGTCTGCTCGTCCTCGCGCTCGCGCTGGGCATCGGGGCGTACGCGCTCGTGGGCCTGCAGCTCACGGGCGAGCTCCCGGGCCGCTTCTACGTGTACAGCATCGGCACCGTGGTGCTCGCGGGCGCCGCGCACCTGCTGCTGCGCTTCAAGGCGCCGTACGCGGACCCGGTGATCCTGCCGATCGCCGTCGCGCTCAACGGCATCGGCCTCGCGATGATCTTCCGCCTCGACCTCGGCTCGCAGGTCACGGGCGGCACCCAGGACCTCGCGCCGCGCCAGCTCCAGTGGACCGCGCTCGGCATCCTCTGCGCGTTCGCCGTGATCTGGTTCCTGCGCGACCACCGGACCCTGCGCCGCTACACCTACACCGCGATGATCGCGGGCATCGTGCTCGTCGCGCTGCCGCTCGTCCCGGGCCTGGGCACGCGCATCAACGGCGCGCAGATCTGGATCAACGTCTTCGGCTTCTCGCTCCAGCCCGCGGAGTTCGCGAAGATCGCGTTCGCGATCTTCTTCGCCGGCTACCTCGTGACGAACCGCGACACGCTCGCGCTCGCCGGGCCCAAGGTGCTCGGGCTCCAGCTCCCGCGCCTGCGCGACCTCGGGCCGATCATCATCGTCTGGCTGGTCTCGCTCGCGATCCTCGTGTTCGAGCGCGACCTCGGCACGTCGCTCCTCTTCTTCGGCCTGTTCGTGGCGATGCTGTACATCGCGACCGAGCGCGTGAGCTGGGTCGTCATCGGTCTGATCCTCATCGCCGTCGGCGCGGTGCTCGCGGCGTCGACGTTCGGCCACGTGCAGGCGCGCGTCGACGTGTGGCTCCACCCGTTCGACGCCGAGATCTTCGGCCGCAGCCCCGGCGGCTCGGGCCAGCTCGTGGGCGGTCTGTTCTCCCTCGGCAACGGGGGTCTGTTCGGCACCGGCTGGGGTGCCGGCTACCCGCGCACGGTCCCGTACGCGTTCTCCGACTTCATCTACGCCTCGCTCGGCGAGGAGCTCGGGCTCACCGGCCTCATCGGCATCCTGCTCGCCTATCTCATCCTCGTGGAGCGCGGCCTGCGCACCGCGATCGGGGTCCGCGACGGGTTCGGCAAGCTCCTCGCGGGCGGCCTCGCGTTCGTCATGGCGTGGCAGCTCTTCGTCGTCGTCGGCGGGATCACGCGGATCATCCCGCTCACGGGCCTCACCATGCCGTTCGTCGCCCAGGGCGGGTCGTCGCTCCTCGCGAACTGGCTGGTCGTGGGCCTGCTGCTGCGCATCTCCGACGACGCGCGGCGGCCCTCGTCCCTGCCCGTGCGCGGGCAGGTCGCCCCTGGCGGGGCGCGCACGCGCCCCGACTCCGATCCGGTCGAGGTCGTCGGCAGCGGGGCTCCCGCCGTCGGCGCGCGGCCCGACGACGCGCCCACCACGGTCGGCGCGCCCGCCGTAGGCCCCGTGACGGGACCCGCCACAGGTCCGACGCGCGCGACGACGGGCGTCCAGCCCGCCGTCGGGCAGACCGGCGAGGTCCCCGGCCACCCCGACGAGCTCCGCACGGAGGTCGTGCGACGCCCCGGTACCGAGACCACCCACCCGGAGACCGACCCCTGGGGAGGAGCCCGGTGAACGTCCCCCTGCGTCGCGTCGCGACGGTCGTCCTCGTCATGTTCCTCGCGCTCATGGTGTCGACCACGTACATCCAGTTCGTCCAGGCGGACTCGCTCAACAACGACTCGCGCAACGCCCGCACGATCTACCGCGAGTACAACAAGTTCCGCGGCCCGATCGTCGTCGCGGGCGACGCGATCGCGTCGTCGACCCCGGTGGACGACGCGTTCGGCTTCCAGCGGCAGTACTCGAACGGCCCGCTGTACGCCCCGGTCTCCGGCTTCCTCTCGCTCACCAACGGGCGCACGGAGATCGAGGACAAGGAGAACGACTACCTCAACGGCGAGGCGAGCTCGCTGTGGCTCGACCGCCTGAGCGCCCTGTTCACCGGCAAGCAGCCCCAGGGCGCGTCCGTCGAGCTGACGATCAACCCGGCGGCGCAGCAGGCCGCCTGGGACGCCCTGGGCGACCAGCGCGGCGCGGTCGTCGCGATCGAGCCCAAGACCGGGCGCGTCCTCGCCCTCGTGTCGAAGCCGAGCTATGACCCCAACGAGCTCGCGACGCACGACACCGCCGCCGCGCGCGACCGCTACCAGGAGCTCCTCAACGCCGACGGCAACCCGATGTCGAACCGGGCCATCCGCGGCAACACGTACCCGCCGGGCTCGACGTTCAAGATCGTCACCTCGGCCGCCGCGATCGAGAGCGGGCAGTACACGTCCGAGAGCGTCATCCCGGCCCCGGACGTCTTCCAGTTCCCGCAGTCCACGGCGACGATGAAGAACTTCGGCGGCTCCCGCTGCTCCCCGTCGGGCGAGATGACGCTCGCGGACGCCCTGCGCATCTCCTGCAACACGGCGTTCGCCGAGCTGGGCGTGACGCTGGGCGACGACGTGCTGCGCGACCAGGCCGAGGACTTCGGCTTCGACCAGTCGCTCGAGATCCCGATGGACGTCACCGCGAGCCACTTCCCGACCGACGAGGAGGCGGACCCGGGCGCCACGGCCAACGCCGCGATCGGGCAGGGCGACGTGCGCGTCACCCCGCTCCAGATGGCGATGGTGTCCGCCGCGATCGCGAACGACGGCGTGCAGATGGCGCCGTACACGGTGGAGACGATCCGCAACCCCGACCTCGACGTCGTCCGTCAGTCCGAGCCGCGCCGCCTGCGCACGTCGGTGTCGCCGTCGACCGCCGAGCAGCTCACGCAGATGATGCTGGGCGTCGTGCAGAACGGCTCCGGCAAGGCCGCGCAGATCCCGGGCGTGCAGGTGGCGGGCAAGACCGGCACCGCAGAGACGGGCGGCGAGGCCGCACCGCACGCGTGGTTCACGAGCTTCGCGCCCGCCGACGACCCCCAGGTCGCGGTCGCGGTCATCGTCGAGAACGGCGGCTCGATGGGCAGCGAGGCGACGGGCGGCGCGATCGCCGCACCGATCGCGCGCGCGGTCATGGAGGCGGTGTTGAACGGATGAAGCCCGTGAGGGGGCTGACGCTCGGCAACCGCTACCGCCTGGTGCGGCGCATCGCCGTCGGCGGCATGGGCGAGGTGTGGGTCGCGGCCGACGACGCGCTCGGGCGCGAGGTGGCCGTCAAGGTCCTGCGGACCGAGTACGCGGGCAACGAGGACTTCCTCAACCGGCTGCGGACCGAGGCCCGCAACAGCGCCGCGCTCTCGCACCCCAACATCGCCCAGATGTACGACTACGGCGAGACGAACGGCTCCGGGTACCTCGTCATGGAGCTCGTCGTGGGCGAGCCCATGGCGGACCTGCTGGAGCGCGAGCCCGTCCTCCCGCCCGCGCGGCTCCTGCCGATCCTCGCCCAGACGGCGCGCGCCCTCCACGCGGCGCACCTGTCCGGCGTCGTGCACCGCGACGTCAAGCCGGGCAACATCCTCATCGACCGCTCCGGGACCGTGAAGATCACCGACTTCGGCGTCTCGCTCGCGGCCAACCAGGTCCCGATGACCGCGACCGGCATGGTCATGGGTACCGCCCAGTACCTGTCGCCGGAGCAGGCCGTCGGGCAGGCCGCCACCGGGGCGTCGGACATCTACGCGCTCGGCATCGTCGCGTACGAGTCGATCCTCGGGAACCGGCCGTTCACCGGGTCCACCCCCGTCGACATCGCGGTCGCGCACGTCAACGAGCCCGTGCCACCGCTCCCGTCGTCGGTCGACCCGGAGCTCTCCGAGCTCGTCATGGTCATGCTCGCCAAGGACCCGCTGGCGAGGCCGCACCCGGCCGACGCCCTCGCGCGGGTCTTCGAGGAGATCCAGGCGCGCCTCGCGGCCGACCCCTGGTCCGCCCGCGCCGGCGCGACCGCCAACACCCGGCGCGCCCGGCGCGCGCGCGCGACGGCGGACGACGCCCCTCCGGCACCCGAGCCCGACCCCGCTCCCGTCATCACGCCGCTCGTCATCCCGGCCGCCGTGCGCGACCCGCACCCGGTGGACCCGGCGATGCCGTGGGTCGCCCCGGAACCTCGACCGGTCGCCCCCGCCGCCGGGCACCCCGCGGAGAGCGTCGCGGAGCACGACGGTCGGACGACCGCCGCGCCCTCCGGAACGCCACCCGCGCCCGGCCCCGCACTGCCGTGGGAACGCCCCGTCCCCGCGGCCGCGGCGGGCGAGGAACCGGTCGGTCCACGCGCCTACCCGGCGCGTCGCGAGATGCACGGCGGCACCCGCTCGTCCCGCCGCCCGCAGCCGGCCCGGAGCGCCCCGCGGCCGGGCACCGGCACCGCCGCGAGCACCCCGTCGGCGGCACCCGCCACGCGGGCCGAGGCACGACGCCAGTCGCAGGCGGCCCCGTCGCGGTCGTCCTCCGGCCGACGCACGTCGACGACCACGGGGCGCCGCCTCGGGGGGCTGCCGAACGGCCTCACGTGGCCCCTGGTGGCCCTGCTGGGACTGCTCCTCGTGCTGGTCGTCGCGACGATCGCGTCGCTGGGGGACCGGGACGGGGGCGACGCCGACGCGTCGACCGTGGGCGTCGTCGAGACGGTGCCCGACGACGCCGCGCCGGGCTCCCCGGGTCCCGCGGGACGGGTGACATCGTGACGACATCGTTGTGTTCCCCGCTTTCCCGCACGCCCTCCAGTGGGATGATTGCGCCAGATGTGCCGCGCGCGGACGCGCCCGCGGCTCCGACGACACCGAAGGACGAATGAGTGGTGGACAACGCTCCCCGAGTGCTTGCCGGGCGCTACCAGGTCGGTGAGCTCATCGGCCGTGGTGGCATGGCCGAGGTGCACATCGGGCACGACAACCGCCTCGGTCGCACCGTCGCGATCAAGATCCTGCGGTCCGACCTCGCCCGCGACCCCACGTTCCTCGCGCGCTTCCGCCGCGAGGCCCAGGCCGCGGCGTCCCTCAACCACCCCGCCATCGTCGCGGTGTACGACACGGGCGAGGACGTCCACGCGGACGTCACCGGCAACTCGGTGCACGTCCCGTTCATCGTCATGGAGTACGTCGAGGGCCACACCGTCCGCGACATCCTCCGCGACGGCCAGGCCGTCCCCATCGACGAGGCCGTCGAGATCACGGCGGGCGTGCTCGCGGCGCTCGAGTACTCGCACCACGCCGGCATCGTGCACCGCGACATCAAGCCCGCGAACGTCATGATCACGCCCACGGGCGCCGTCAAGGTCATGGACTTCGGCATCGCCCGCGCCATGGCGGACTCCGCCGCGACGATGACGCAGACCCAGGCCGTCATCGGCACCGCCCAGTACCTCTCGCCGGAGCAGGCGCGCGGCGAGACGGTCGACGCGCGTTCCGACCTGTACTCCACGGGCTGCCTGCTCTACGAGCTGCTCACCGGCCGACCGCCGTTCATCGGCGACTCGCCCGTCGCGGTGGCCTACCAGCACGTGCGCGAGGCCCCGGCGACGCCGAGCGCCGTCGCGCCGGACGTGCCCGAGGTCCTCGACCGCATCACGCTCAAGGCGCTCGCCAAGGACCGCACGGCCCGCTACTCGAACGCCGCGGAGTTCCGCGCCGACCTGGAGAACGCCGTGCGCGGCGGGGCGATCACGGCCCCCTCGCTCGGGGTCGCCGCCGCGGCGGCCGGCCTCGGTGCCGCGGCCGCGGCCGCCGACCTCCAGCCGACGATGGTCGAGTCCGCGACGCAGGTCATGGCCCCCGCGGCCGCCGCCCCGAACCCGTGGGCGACGAGCGTGGCGCCGGCCGTCCCGCCCGGGGACGAGGTCCCGGGGGAGGACGAGGAGGAGCCCAAGAGCCGCAAGGGCCTCATGTGGACCCTCATCGCGATCGGCGTGCTCGCCCTCGCGGCGATCATCACGATGCTCGTCATCAACAGCCAGGGCGAGGACGAGCCGACGACGGGCACGGTCCCGACCCTCTCAGCGGGAGTGACGCCCGAGCAGGCCGAGAAGGCGATCACCGACGCCGGGTTCGTGTACGAGCAGGCCATCGACCAGGAGTCGACGGAGCCCGAGGGGACGTTCACGAAGACCGATCCCGCGGGCGGCACCACGCAGGAGCTCAACTCGACGGTGACGGCGTTCTTCTCCGCCGGGCCCGACGCCGTCACGCTCCAGGACCTCAAGGGGAAGACCCAGGAGGAGGCGCGGCAGTACCTCACCGACGCCGGCCTCAACGTCGGCGACGTCGCCACGGAGGACTCTCCGGACGTCGCGAAGGGGTCCGTGACGAAGACCGACCCGGGAGCGGGCCAGTCCGTGCCCGCCGGGTCGACGGTGAACCTGTTCGTGTCCAGCGGGCTCGTCGCCCTGCCCGACGTCACCGGTCAGCAGTTCGACGCCGCGAAGTCGACGATCGAGGCCCTCGGCCTCGGGGTCGACCGCAGCGACGAGGAGTCCGACGAGGCCGAGAACCAGGTCCTCTCGCAGCAGCCCAACGCCGGGAGCGTCCCGCAGGGGTCGCGCGTGACCCTCAAGGTCGCGATCCCGCGCGCCGCAGAGACGACGACCGTCCCGTCCAACCTCGTCGGGATGACCCTCGCGCAGGCCCAGGACGCCCTCGGCGGGGCCGGGCTCAACCCCGGTGCCCAGCAGAACCAGGAGTCCGACCAGTGGCCCGCCGGCACGGTCATCGGGTCCGACCCGCGTGGTGGTTCCGAGGTCCCCGTCGGCACCGAGGTCTCGCTCATCGTCTCGACCGGCCCCGGCCCGTCGACCGGGGGTGACAACGGTGGTGGCCCCGGCGGCGGAGGTGGCGGCGGCGGGAACAACGACGGCTGAGCCGCCACCCGGCACCCCCTGACGAACGGGCCCTCACCTCGCGAGGTGGGGGCCCGTCCGTCGTGCAGCGGGAGCAGCGCGGGGTGCGGCGGTCGGCACGGCAGCGGTCCGTGCGCCCGGGAGGCCCCGCCGGGCCGACCGGGCTACTGCCGGACGAGCGGCGCCATCCCGGCCGAGCGCTCGACGGCGCCGTCGAGGCCGCAGGCCTCGAGCCAGTTCGCGAGCAGGCGGTGGCCACCCTCGGTGAGCACGGACTCGGGGTGGAACTGGACGCCGTGCAGGGGCAGGTCGCGGTGCTGCAGGCCCATGATGACGCCCCCCGCGGTCGAGGCGGTCACCTCGAGCTCGGCGGGCACGGTGTCGGTCAGGACGGCGAGCGAGTGGTAGCGCGTCGCGGTGAAGGGCACCGGGAGCCCGGCGAGGACGCCCTCGCCCTCGTGCTCGACGAGGCTGGTCTTGCCGTGCATGAGCTCGGGCGCGTGCGTGACTGTCGCGCCGTACACCTCGGCGAGCGCCTGGTGCCCGAGGCACACCCCCAGCATCGGCGTGCGCGACGCGGCGCACGCACGGATGACCTGCTCGCTCTGGCCGGCCTCCTTGGGGGTTCCCGGCCCGGGCGAGACGAGGACGCCGTCGAACACGGTCCCGTCGACGTCGTGGAACCGCCCCTCGGCGTCGGGCTCGGGCACGGCGTCGTTGCGCACGACGACGGTCTGGGCGCCGAGCTGGTCGAGGTAGCCGACGATCGTGTAGACGAACGAGTCGTAGTTGTCCACGACGAGGATGCGGGTCTGGTGGGTCATCGCGGGGCCTCCACGGACACTGCGCCGGCGGCGTCGGTCTGGATGTTGGGGTCGTTGAACGGCATGTACTCGGACACGAGGGGGAACAGCCACTCGAAGCACGCGAGCACGACGGCTGCCGCGAGGACGAGCAGGATCAGCACCCGGACCCACGCCGGGCCGGGCAGCACGCGCCACAGCGCCCCGTACATCACGCGCTCCCTTCGGCAGCAGGAGCCGTCTGACCGACCAGGTCGGGCGGCGTGCCGTCCTCGACGGGCATCCAGTAGTCCAGCTTCGCGTTGACGATGAACCGCGCCACGAGCGAGTTCAGCCCGATCGGGTGGCACGTCGTCAGGGTGAGGTACCGCTCGGTCGGCTCGACGCCCGGCTGCCACGGCACGGGCGCCACGGCCTCCACCTGGTCGGGCTTCACGGCCTGCATGTGGTCCACGCGGTACACGTACCAGACCCCGCCCGCCTCGACGACGATCGGGTCACCGATCTCGAGCTCCTCCACGTCGTGGAAGATCTTGCCGTACGTCTGCCGGTGCCCCGCGAGCGAGAAGTTGCCGACGTCACCCGGCATGACGGTCTCGGGGTAGTGCCCCGCCTGGCCCTGGTCGAGGATCGAGCGCTTGTCCGTGCCCTCCGCGATCGGCATCATCTTGCCGTCCCAGCGCGGCACGTAGAGCGTGCCCCACACCTCGCCGAGGGCGGGCGCCTCCATGACCGGAGGCTCGTCCCGGCGCACGGCCGTCGCGACGTCCCCGGCGTCCGGCGTCGGCGCGTCCATCTCCTCCAGGACCTGCGCCTGCACACGGTCCGCCTGCACGTCCGTCCACCACAGCTGCCAGACGACGTACAGCCCCAGCAGGATGCCGAGCGTGATGAGCAGCTCCCCGACGACGCCGACCACCGTGGAGACGGCCCCGCGCCCGGACGCGCGACGGCCCGCGTGCCGCACCGGTGAAGGAGCCGTGGCCGTCACGACGCCACCGCGTCGGACGGGCGCGCGTAGCGGAGCTCGAGCGCGCCCTGGTAACCGGGGAGCTCGAGGTCGGTCCTGTCCTCGACGGACCAGCCCAGGTTCACGGCGTCGACGTACTCCTGGTACACCTGCACGCCCGGCGACCGTTCCAGGGCGTCGCGCAGCGCGTCCGGGTCACCCACGGCCTCGACGACGTAGGGCGGCGAGTACACGCGCCCGTGCAGCAGGAGGATGTTGCCCGCGCAGCGGAACGCCGACGTCGCGGTGACTCGCTGGCCCTGCAGGGTCATCGCCTCCGCCCCGCCGGCCCACAGGGCGTTGACGACGGACTGGATGTCCTGCTGGTGCACGACGAGGTCGTCCGGGCGGATCTGCGGCGGGTAGTTGCCCTCCGGGGGCGCGTCGTCGAGCGAGACGGACAGTCCCGTGCCGCTGACCGCCGCGGTGCCGGCCGCGACCGCGGTGCGCGACGCGAGGTCGGGGTCGACGCCGGCCGGGGCGTCTCCGGTCTGCGACAGTCCCGCGATCTCCGCCGTGAGCGCGTCGACCTGGGCCGACAGGTCCGCCACGCGGTCTGACTCGCGGTCGACGAGCTGCGCGAGGTTCTCGGGGTGACGCGAGTCGTCGCCCCGCGCGAGGCGCGCGTTCGCCGTGAACATCACGCCGGCGAGGGCGAGGACGAGCGCGACCGTGACGGCCGACCGCACCCGGCGCGAGCGCGGGGGTGCTGCGGGCTCGTCCGGCGTCGCGGAGGCGGGGCCGGTGCTGCTCACGCGACCGTCTCCTTCCTGGGCGGACGAGGGCGTCGACCGTCTCTCCGACGTGTCTCTGCCGTGCGTCTGTCGTGTCGTCGTCGCCGCGACAGGGCCGTTGCCCGCGCGCGGTGTCCGTGCCTATTGTGTGCGCCCACTACGCTAGTCGACGAACGTCGTCCACGATCGTGACGGACCCGTGCTCCTACGGAGCCTCGCGGCGCGTCGACGACCTTCGCCCGAGCCATGCACGGTTCCTGCACGACGACGGCAGGCGTCCGCTCCCGCGGTGCGTCCCGACGCCGCCGGCAGCGGACCCCACCAGGACAGGAGCCCACCCTCGTGCCCGAGTCGAAGTCGCGCAAGAAGCCCAAGCCGCAGCGCCCGCCGAGCGTGCCCAAGCCCGAGTCGGGCAACCCACGCTGGCTCGTGCCCACGATGCTCGGGCTGATGCTCCTCGGGCTGGCGTGGATCGTGCTGTTCTACCTCAGCGGGCCCAAGCAGCTCCCGATCCCGCCGCTGGGTGCCTGGAACCTCGGCGTCGGCTTCGCGTTCATCATCGCGGGCTTCGCGCTCACCACACGCTGGAAGTAGCGGTCCGACGGCGACCGCGCGCCTCGGGCGCGCGGCGCTCGGGTCGACCGGTGCCCTGGGGAATGACACCGGCGTAGTTCCACACCTGTGAGTAACCCTGGGGATAACTCTCCACGGGCCGCCCCGGGGGTCACCCGACGAGGTGGCCGAGCTGGTCCGCCGAGGCGTACGTCAGCCATGCCGCCACGACGAGCCCCACGGCGACGACCGCCGTCGCGCCCACGGACACCAGGGTGCGGCGTTCCTTCGGCGCGTACGCGTACGCGGCCCCGAGGACGAGGCCGACGACGAGCCCGCCGAGGTGCGCCTGCCACGCGATGCCGGTGAAGAAGAGCCCGATCGCGAAGTTGATGCCGATGAGCACGACGATCTGCATCGCGTTGCGACCGGTCCGGCGCAGCACCAGCAAGATCGCGCCGAAGAGCCCGAACACGGCTCCGGACGCACCGAAGACCCAGACGTACCATGCCTGCTCGGTCGGCCCGCCGGCGAGCAAGAGGTATCCGACGGATCCGCCGACTGCCGCGAGCAGGTAGAGCGCGACGAAGCGCCAGCGGCCGAGCATCTGCTCGAGGAATGGTCCTGTCACCCACAGGGCGTACATGTTGAAGAGGATGTGGACCGGGCTCGTCGAGTGGATGAACGCCGACGAAAGGAACCGGTAGGGCTCGACCTCTGCGAGGTCGGCACGAAAAGCGAGAAGTGCCGTCCAGGTCCCGCCCGTGACGAACTGGAGGATCCAGCTCACGACGCACAGGCCGATGATCGTGAACGTCACGACCGGCGGGCCGCCGCGGACCTTTCCGCCCAGCGCGCTGCGCTGTGACGGCGCCTGCCGGGCCGCCTCGCGCACGCAGTCGACGCACTGGACGCCGACGGCTGCGGGCCGCTGGCACTCCGGGCACGCGGGCCGACCGCAGCGCTGGCAGCGCACGTACGACACCCGGTCCGGGTGCCGCGGGCAGACGGGCGGGACGGCAGGACCGTCGTGCGGTCCGGCCGTCCCGTACGCCGGCGGGCCGGGCGGCCCGGGAGGTGTCGTCGAGATGGTCAGTCCTCGATCGTGACGGACGTGATGACGATGTCCTCCTGCGGGCGGTCGCCCGGGCGCGTCGGCGTCGCGTTGATCGCGTCGACGACCGCGCGGGACGCGTCGTCCGCGACCTCGCCGAAGATCGTGTGCTTGCCGTTGAGCCACGGCGTCGGCACGGTCGAGACGAAGAACTGCGACCCGTTGGTGCCCTCAGCCTCACCCGTGACCGGGTTGCGACGCAGGCCCGCGTTGGCCATCGCCAGGAGGTAGGGGCGATCGAACTGCAGCTCGGGGTGGATCTCGTCGTTGAACGTGTAGCCGGGACCGCCCGTGCCGGTGCCCAGCGGGCAGCCGCCCTGGATCATGAAGTCCTGGATCACGCGGTGGAAGATCAGGCCGTCGTAGAAGGGCTCGGTGCGCTCTGCGCCGGTGCGGGGGTCGGACCACGTCGTGGTGCCCTGCGCGAGCCCGACGAAGTTCGCCACCGTCTTCGGGGCGTGGTTCGGCAGGAGCTCGATCCGGATGTCACCTGCGGTCGTGTGGAGGGTTGCGAACATGGGCACCATCCTCCCACGAGACCCGCGCGCGACCCGTCGGGCGCGATGTCTCGCGGGGCGGGCACGGTGGTGGCAGAGTGGTCGGAAACGCCCATCGCATCCGCCCTTTCGTCCCGTCGGACGACGACCCCGGGGAGCACGCATGACCCGTTCTCGCTCAGCGAGCGACTCCGTCAAGGACACGCTCGAGTCGATCGACACCGAGAAGCTCAAGGACCAGGCCGCGCAGGCCGCCGTGACCGCGCAGAATGCCGCGAGCCAGCTCGCGGACCAGGCCAAGGACGCGGCGGTGCAGGCCAAGGAGTGGGGGACGCCCAAGGTCGAGGCGTTCCTCGAGTGGCTCCAGCCGCGCGTCGAGAAGGCGTGGCAGGACAGCATCCAGGCCGCCGCGCCGCGCGTCGAGAAGGCTGCGGGCAAGGCCGCGCCCGCCATCGACACCGCGCACGACAAGCTCGTCGACGACGTGCTGCCGAAGATCGTCGCGAGCTTCAACGCCGCCGCAGCCAGCGCCGCCGACTCCGCCCAGCGCGCGGCCGACAACGCGGCCGAGGCGACCGCCGCCGCGTCCGCGGCCACGGCGGCGGCGACCGGCAAGAAGGCGCGCAAGCTCGCCAAGGAGGCGCAGAAGGCTGCCACGGAGGCTGCGAAGCAGGCCCAGAAGGCCGCGGGCAAGGCGGGCAAGAAGGCCGCGAAGCACGCGGACAAGGCGGCGGAGAAGGCGGCAGCCAAGCTCGCCGCCGCGGCCGACAAGGCCGCGGCGAAGGCCGCCGAGGCCGACGCCTCGAAGGGCAAGGGTCGCACCCTCTGGTGGATCGCCGGAGGCGTCACCGCCGCCGGCGTCGGCTACGTCCTCTACCGCCGTGCCCAGCCCACCACCGACCCCTGGGCCGAGCCGTGGGAGCAGGAGGAGCAGCAGGTCCACTTCGACGACGTCGTCGGCGACGCACGCCACGCCGTCGGGGACGCCGCCGAGTCGCTGGGCGAGGCTGCGGGCGTCGCCGTCGCGAAGGGCCGCGAGGCGACCGACAAGCTCGCCGAGCGCGCCGCCGAGGTGCGTGACGACGTCAGCGACCGCGTCAGCGACGCCGTCTCCGACGCCAAGGACGCGGCCAAGAAGGCCACCAGCCGCGCCCGCAGCACCACCCGCAGCGCAGCGTCGTCCGCCAAGGACGCCGCCGCTGACGCGAAGGACGACCTCGGCGACGCCGGCAAGAAGGCCCGCGAGGCGGCCGAGGACGTCGCGGAGGACGCCGCCAAGAAGGCCGACGACGTCTGACCCAGCCAGGAGCGGCGCGCTGGTCGCGCACGGACGACGACGGGCCCCACCTTCATGGTGGGGCCCGTCGTCGTCTCAGGACGGCTTCGAGGGTTCGGTGAAACGCAGACGACCAGCATCGAGGCTCTCGATGCTGGTCGACGGAGTGGAGCCAGGGGGACTCGAACCCCCAACCCCCTGCTTGCAAAGCAGGTGCGCTACCAATTGCGCCATGGCCCCGGGTGACGCGGCCTGGGGCCGGTCAGGAGTGAGACGTGCTCACTCGAAGGTGTCGGTGACCTCTGCCCAGAGGTCACGCTCGGCGTTGTCCTCCGTGTACTTGCGCCA
The DNA here is from genome assembly GCF_016907755.1 of Cellulosimicrobium cellulans. Taxonomy (NCBI): domain Bacteria; kingdom Bacillati; phylum Actinomycetota; class Actinomycetes; order Micrococcales; family Promicromonosporaceae; genus Cellulosimicrobium; species Cellulosimicrobium cellulans. Next base: position 347,704 of record NZ_JAFBCN010000001.1, on the reverse strand, counting down.
CAGGAGATATCCGGCGCCGGCGGCGAGGAGCAGGACGAGAAGCTTCTTCATGACGTTCCCCCTCGAGTGGGTTCGGCAGTGGGCCTAAGAGGACTTGAACCTCTGACCTCTTCCTTATCAGGGAAGCGCTCTAACCGTCTGAGCTATAGGCCCGTACGCGCCTCGCCGGACAGCCCCAGGGGGCCGCTCCGCTCGCAGGCAGCGATTGAGGTTACCCCACCGGGAGCCGCAGACCCAAACCGAGAGGTCCGTGGCCCCCGGTCGGGGAGCCGTGCTGGGTCAGTCGTCCGTGAGCGTGAGGTGCACGCCGCCCACCAGCGCGGCGACGATGTTGTACAGGAACGCCATGATCGTCGACAGCGCGGTGATGATCACCACGTTCACGACGCCGAGCAGCGTAGCGATGGAGATCACGCGGCCGAACGCGACGTACTGCTGGATGTCCACGTCGGTCTCGGTGCCGACGATCTGCGTGAACAGGTCCTCGATCTTCGCGAAGACCATCATGCCGTCGAGGACGTACCAGACCACGGCCGTCGCGACGACGGTCATGATGCCGATCGCGACCGCCAGCAGGAAGCCGAGCTTCATCGCGGACCAGGGGTCGATGCGCGAGACCGCGAGCCGGACGCGTCGCGGGCCGCCCTCGTTCCGGACCGTGGGCGTCGCCCCCGTCGCCGGGCCGACGGCGGGTGTGGCACCGGTGAGCGGGGTGGCGGATCCCGACACGCCCGCGGCGGAGTAGTGCACCGCGGCCGGCGCCGGGGCGCTCGCCGAGGCCGCCGCCGAGGCGCTGGGGACCGTCGAGGTGGTCGTGGGCACGCGCCTCACCGTCTCGTCGTCGATCTCGTCGTGACCGGGCTGCTGGGGGCCGGTCTCCGCCGGTGCGGCCGGGACCGCGGCCGACACCTTCTTGGCCGCGCTCTTCGCCGCGGCGATGGCGGCAGCGGCAGCCTTCACGGCGCCGGCGCGGGCGACCGCGACACGACTCTCGCCGGACGCGCGCTCCATCCCGTCGTCGTCGACACCCCGCTGCGGGGCGGCCTGACCTCCGGTCTGGCTCGGCGGCGGTGGCGGGGGCGGCGGGGGGACGGCGCCGGACGCCGAACCGTTCGACGCGCCGTTCGACTCCGCGTGCTTGCTCGCCGTGGTCGCGCCCCCGGCGCGCGACGTCGTGTCCGTGTCGGGACGCGGCACGGTCAGCCGGGGCGTGATCGTCGGCGGTGCGTTGTTCTCGCTGCTCATCTGGTTTCCTCGGTGGTTCCGGGGGCCGGCTCGGTCCCGCTCGCCCCGTCGGACGAGGCGGTCGGGTCGATGATCGGTGCGCTGCTCGTGTCGGTGCCGACCGGGGCCGTGCCGGTCCCGTCCTCGCCCTCCACGGTATCCCGATCCTCTCCGAGGCGACGCTCGACGTTCCGCGCGACCGCGATGATGCGGTCACCCTTGTCGGGCTTCGCGAACGTCACCCCCTGCGTGTTGCGGCCCGTGAGGTTCACCTCGTCGACCGCGGACCGCACGATCTTCCCGCGTTCCATGATCACCAGCACCTCGTCGTCGGCCTCTGTCACCAGAGCCCCCACGAGATCTCCACGAGCCTCCACCAGGTTCGCGACCTTGATGCCCAGACCACCACGGCCCTGGACCCGGTACTCGTCGATCCGGGTGCGCTTCGCGAACCCGCCCTCGGTCACGACGAAGAGGTCGGAACCCTCCTCCACCACGTCCGCCGAGAGCAGCTCGTCGCCCTCGCGGAACTTCATGCCCGTCACGCCCGACGTCGCGCGGCCGAGCGGTCGCATCGTGTCGTCGCCGGCCGGGAAGCGGATCGACTGGCCCTTGCGCGAGACGAGGATGAGGTCGTCGTCGGCGTCCACGAGGAGCGCCGCGACGAGCTCGTCGGGCGTGCCCGACTCGTCCTCGCGCAGGTTGATCGCGATGAGCCCGCCCGAGCGCGGCGAGTCGTACTCCGACAGCCGCGTCTTCTTGACGAGACCGCGGCGCGTGGCGAGCACCAGGTACTCCGCGGTGTCGTAGTCGCGCAGGTCGAGGACCTGGGCGATCTTCTCGCCGGGCTGGAAGGCGAGCAGGTTCGCCACGTGCTGCCCCTTGGCGTCGCGGCCGCCCTCGGGGAGCTCGTACGCCTTGGCGCGGTAGACCCGCCCGAGGTTCGTGAAGAACAGCAGCCAGTGGTGCGTCGTCGTCACGAAGAAGTGGTCGACGATGTCGTCCTCGCGCAGCTGCGCGCCGCGCACGCCCTTGCCGCCACGCTTCTGCGCCCGGTAGTTGTCGCTGCGGGTGCGCTTCACGTAGCCGCCGCGCGTGATCGTGACGACCATCTCCTCCTCGGCGATGAGGTCCTCGATCGAGACCTCGCCGTCGAACGGGAGGATCGTCGTCCGACGCTCGTCGCCGTACTTGGCGACGATCTCGCCCATCTCCTCGCCGACGATCGTCCGCTGGCGCTCCGGCTTGGCGAGGATGTCCTCGTAGTCCAGGATCTTGCGCTCGAGCTCGTCGTGCTCGTCCAGGATCTTCTGGCGCTCCAGCGCCGCCAGACGGCGCAGCTGCAGGTTGAGGATCGCCGTCGCCTGCACCTCGTCCACCCCGAGGAGCTCCATGAGCCCGCCGCGCGCCTGCTCGACGTCCGGGGAGCGGCGGATGAGTGCGATGACCTCGTCGAGCGCGTCGAGCGCCTTGAGGTAGCCGCGCAGGATGTGGATGCTGCGCTCGGCCTCGGCGAGCAGGTAGCGCGTGCGGCGGACGACGACGTCGAGCTGGTGGGTCGTCCAGTGCCGGACGAACGCGTCGAGGCTCAGCGTGCGCGGGACGCCGTCGACCAGCGCGAGCATGTTCGCGCCGAACGTGTCCTGGAGCTGCGTGTGCTTGTACAGGTTGTTGAGCACGACCTTCGCCACCGCGTCGCGCTTGAGCACGATCACGAGGCGCTGGCCCGTGCGGCCCGACGTCTCGTCGCGGATGTCGGCGATGCCCTGGACGCGGCCGTCCTTGACGAGGTCGGCGATCTTCGCGGCGAGGTTGTCCGGGTTCACCTGGTAGGGGAGCTCGGTGACGACCAGGCACACCCGGCCCTGGATCTCCTCGACGTTGACCACCGCGCGCATCGTGATCGAGCCGCGCCCCGTGCGGTACGCCTCCTCGATCCCCTTGTGGCCGAGGATCGTCGCGCCGGTCGGGAAGTCCGGTCCCTTGATGCGCAGCAGGAGCGCCGCGAGGAGCTCCTCGCGGCTCGCCTCGGGGTGGTCCAGGTGCCACCGGACGCCCTCGGCGACCTCGCGCAGGTTGTGCGGCGGGATGTTCGTCGCCATGCCGACGGCGATGCCCGCCGAGCCGTTGACCAGCAGGTTCGGGAACCGCGCCGGCAGGACCGCCGGCTCCTGGGTGCGGCCGTCGTAGTTGTCCTGGAAGTCGACCGTGTCCTTGTCGATGTCCCGGACCATCTCCATGGCGATCGGGGCCATGCGGCACTCGGTGTATCGCGGCGCGGCCGCCGGGTCGTTGCCAGGCGAGCCGAAGTTCCCCTGGCCCGCGACCAGCGGGTAGCGCAGCGACCAGTCCTGCACGAGGCGCACGAGCGCGTCGTAGATCGCGCTGTCGCCGTGCGGGTGGAACTTGCCCATGACGTCGCCGACGACGCGCGAGCACTTCGAGTACGACCGGTCGGGGCGGTAGCCGCCGTCGTACATCGCGTACAGCACGCGGCGGTGCACCGGCTTGAGTCCGTCGCGGACGTCGGGCAGCGCGCGCCCGACGATGACGCTCATCGCGTAGTCGAGGTACGACCGCTGCATCTCGAGCTGCAGGTCCACCTGCTCGATGCGCCCGTGGTGCACCGCGACCGCCGTGCCGTCCGCGTGCACGATCGCCTCGTCCCCGTCGCCGGGGGCCGTGGGCTCGATCTCGGGGTTCTGGTCGTCGGTCACGGTCTACCTCGTTCGTCGTCTCGTGCAGGTGCTGCTGTCGCCGCCGGTGTCGGGACCGGAGCGGCGGCCGTGCCGGGTCGTGGCGGGTCTGGCGGGAGCGGCCGCGCGACGAGCTGCTCAGATGTCAAGGAACCGCACGTCCTTCGCGTTCCGCTGGATGAAGCTGCGGCGGGACTCGACGTCCTCGCCCATGAGGACGGAGAAGATCTCGTCCGCGGCGGCCGCGTCGTCCAGGGTGACCTGGTTGAGCGTGCGGTGCTCGGGGTCCATGGTCGTGTCCCACAGCTCCGAGTAGTCCATCTCGCCCAGACCCTTGTAGCGCTGGATCCCGTTCTCCTTGGGGATCCGCTTGCCCGCGGCCTGCCCAGATGCGAGGAACGCGTCGCGCTCCTTGTCCGAGTAGACGTAGTCGTGCGGGGCGTTCGACCACTTGAGCCGGTACAGCGGCGGCTGCGCGAGGTAGACGTGCCCGTTCTCGATGAGGGGGCGCATGTACCGGAAGAGCAGCGTGAGCAGGAGCGTCGCGATGTGCTGGCCGTCGACGTCCGCGTCGGCCATGAGGACGATCTTGTGGTACCGCAGCTTGGTGAGGTCGAAGTCCTCGCCGATCCCCGTGCCGAACGCGGTGATGATCGACTGGACCTCCTGGTTGGACAGGGCCCGGTCGAGGCGCGCGCGCTCGACGTTGAGGATCTTGCCGCGGATCGGGAGGATCGCCTGCGTCCGCGGGTTGCGACCACGGACGGCGGAGCCGCCCGCGGAGTCACCCTCCACGATGAAGATCTCGCACTCCTCGGCGCGGTTCGACTGGCAGTCCCGCAGCTTGCCGGGCATGCCGCCCGACTCCAGCAGACCCTTGCGTCGCGTCGCCTCGCGCGCCTTGCGGGCGGCGAGCCGCGCCTGGGACGCCTGGATCGCCTTGCGGATCACGTCGCGGCCCTCGTTCGGGTGCGAGTCGAACCAGTCCGTGAGCTGCTCGTGGACGACGCGCTGGACGAACGTCTTCGCCTCGGTGTTGCCGAGCTTCGTCTTGGTCTGGCCCTCGAACTGGGGCTCGCCGAGCTTCACGGAGACGACGGCGGTCAGACCCTCGCGGATGTCGTCGCCCGTGAGGTTGTCGTCCTTCTCCTTGAGGATGCCCTTGTCGCGCGCGTACCGGTTGACCAGCGAGGTCATCGCCGCACGGAAGCCCTCCTCGTGCGTGCCGCCCTCCGTCGTGGAGATCGTGTTCGCGTACGTGTGGACGGACTCGGAGTACGAGCTGGTCCACTGCATCGCGATCTCGACGGAGATGCGCTTCTCGGTGTCCTCCGACTCGAAGTCGATGACGTCGGGGTGGACGAGCTCGACCTTCTTGGCCGAGTTGAGGTGCTTGACGTAGTCCACGAGACCGCCGTCGTACTTGTACGAGACGGTGCGGGCCGGGGTGGAGGCCCCCGACGTCGCGCCGTCCGCCTCGGAGACGCCGTCCGCGTCGGTCGTCCCGTCGCCCCCCGTGACCTCGTCGCCCGTGTCGAGGTGGGCGGGACGCTCGTCCGTCAGCGTGATGCGCAGCCCCTTGTTGAGGAACGCCATCTGCTGGAAGCGCGCCCGCAGGGTCTCGAAGTCGTACTCGGTGGTCTCGAAGATCCCGGGGTCGGCCCAGAAGGTCTGCGTCGTCCCCGTCTCGTCCGACGGCTCGAGCCGTTCGACGGGGGCCACCGGGTTGCCACCCTCGGTGAACTCCTGGCGCCACGAGTAGCCGTCGCGACGGACCTCGGACACCATGCGCGTCGACAGCGCGTTGACGACCGACATGCCGACGCCGTGCAGCCCGCCGGAGACGGCGTACCCGCCGCCGCCGAACTTGCCGCCCGCGTGGAGGATCGTCATGACGACCTCGAGCGTCGGCTTCCCCTCGGTCGGGTGGATCGCGACGGGGATGCCGCGGCCGTTGTCGACGACGCGGACGCCGCCGTCGGCCAGGAGCGTCACGTCGATCGTGTCCGCGTGCCCGGCGAGGGCCTCGTCCACAGAGTTATCCACAATCTCGTACACAAGGTGGTGGAGGCCCCGCTCGCCGGTCGAGCCGATGTACATGCCCGGACGCTTGCGGACCGCCTCGAGGCCCTCCAGGACGGTGATGTTGCTCGCGTCGTAGCCGCCGCCCGCCGAGGGTGCCGCCTCCGCGGACGCCGTCGGGTCGGAGATGGCGGTGTCGGTGTGGTCTGCCACGGGCAGGACTGCTCCTCGTCGTCGTGCACGCAGCGCCCGCGTTCGTGCGGAAGCGGTCGCCGCTGCTCAAGGGTTCCGGGCCCGCACCACGACCGGCGTCGGCTCCTCCGCGACGGCGGACGGTCGGCCGTGGACGGCTGGCCGCGCCTCCTCGGAAGGGCTGCGCGCACGGGTGGTGAACAGACCCGGAATGACCTCCCCAGTCTACCCGCCACGAGCCGAATTCCGCGGATTGTGGCCCTCCTGGGGACGACGTCCCGGGCTATCACGACGCGATCCGCGCCCCGTCGTCGAGACTCCTCCACAAAGTTGTCCACAGGTGTTGTCCACCGCTCGGAGAGACGCCTCGGCACGCGCGCCGCAGCCCGGACGCCGGGCTCGCCGTCCAGGTCGTGGGAACGCTCCCTCCGGTGACAAGTCGGGAATCGGCATTTCACGTGGAAAGTGGTCTAATACCACACACAATCATGATTCGCGCGTCGTCCGCGCAGGAGTGATCCGCGTGCGGGCGGCCTCACCCCGAAGGGACCCTCACCTCGTGAAGAGACTCCTCGCGAGCGCTGCAGCGACAGTGCTCGCACTCGGCGGCCTGCTCGTGGCCACCGCGGCACCTGCCTCCGCCCACAGCGGCGAGCCCGTCGCCGACTGCCAGAGCCTCAAGGTCGATCTCTGGGCGTACGCCTCCGGGAACGGGCTCACCGTCGTCGTCGACGGGAAGACGCTCGAGCCGCGCAACTTCGACGGCCGGTTCTCGAAGACGTATCAGCTCGACCCGACCGTGGCCCACACGTGGAGCGTCGCCGTCGACGCCTCCGACCACGACCGCTACGACGCGGCCTGGGAGGGCACCACCAAGCCGTGCCAGCCCGCCGACGCACCCGTCCAGGTCGGGGTGTACGTCTACCCCAAGCTCGACCCGAAGAGCCCCGCCGCCTGGGAGAACTCCGGCCCGCAGAAGCTCGTCACGAGCGACGAGCTCGCCCTGCCCGAGAAGCCGTGGGACAAGACCTGGCTCGTCGCGCCTCTCGACCTGGAGGAGGTGCGCGCCGTCGCGCGCACCATCGTCCCCGACGTCACCACCGAGGACCTGTGCACCGCGTGGGCCGTGCAGCAGGACCTCGTGGACCTGCCCGGCGGGCTCGACGAGCTCCCGACGGACATCCGCTACTCGCCCGACGGCAAGCACCTCGGCGAGTTCCCCGACGGCACGCTGATCTCGTGGGACCACCAGGACCTCGCCAACCTCTTCCCCGAGGGCGCGTGCGACACCCCCGGGCCGGTCGACGAGGAGGTGGTCGCCCCCGCGACGCCGGAGGTCCCCGCCGCCGTCGAGGTGTGCGGCACCGAGCTGACCGGGGAGAACGTCCCGGCCGAGTCCGAGCAGTTCCGCTACACCGCGACGGCCGAGGGCGTCGTCGCCGAGCCGAAGAACGCCACCGTCGAGTTCTCCGAGGAGACGGCGCAGCTCGGCTACGTCGTCGCCGAGGACGGACGCAGCGCCCTGTTCCCGGTGGCGGACCTGCTTCCCGCGGAGGAGGCGTGCGCGCTCGTCCCGGGCGCGATCGAGGCGGTCTGCCAGGGCGACGTCCCCTACCTCGGCTACGATGTCGCGCTGCCCGAGGGCGTCACCGTCGACGAGGAGAACCCGCTCACCATCACGTTCCTGCACCCCAACGGCGGCGAGGACCACGTCGTGACCGGCCAGCCGCTCAGCGGCACGCTCCTGTGGCCCGGCGCCTCGGCCGCGGAGCCCCAGCAGTGGCCCGGGTTCGTCCGCAACGAGGACGGCTCGTACACGGAGACCGAGGGCAACTTCGCGTGGACGCGTGACGGCGTGGAGGTCCTCTTCGAGGTGAACCCGTCGTACTCGACGGTCGTCACCTACCCGCCCGCGACCAGCGCCTGCGCGAACCCGCCCGTCGCCCCGGTCGCGGTCGAGAACGTCGCCGGTCCCGCCGAGCCCGGCGGCCCCGCGCTCGCCACGACTGGCGCCACCGTCGCGGGCGCCGCGGCCTTCGCCGCCCTGCTCGTCGGCGGCGGTGTCCTGGTGTTCTGGCTGCGCCGCCGCGTGCAGTCCTGACCCCGACGTGGTGACCTGACCGTCACCACCCGCGAGGCCCGCCGTGCCCCGGTCACGGCGGGCCTCGTCGTGTCCGAGCACGCCGCGCCCGGGCGCGGCCCTCAGGACGGCGCGAGGCCGCGCCGTCGGGCACTCAGCCCCAGGTGTCGCGCGGGCCGGGTCCGCGGACCGACTTCTTGCCGCGCCGGAAGCTCGGGCCTGCCGGCCCGAGGACCGTCACCGTCTCCACGACGCCCTCGCCGACCTCGCGCGCGAGACGCTCGAGGAGCTGTGGTGCGAGCAGGCGCACCTGCGTCGCCCACGCCGTCGAGTCCGCCCGCACCACGAGGACCTTGTCCTCGAACGTCTCCGGCTCGCAGTGGTCCGCCACCTGGTCGCCGACCACCTCGCGCCACCGCCCGACGACGCCACCCACCGACACGTCGGCGACCCAGTCGCGCTCCCGCAGCAGCCGCGCGACGACGTCGCCCAGGAGCTGCGGGTCGCGGCCGCCCGGTCGGGCGCCCGACGTCGGGGGGTCGGCCAGGATCCGGCGGCGCGGCTCCTGCCCCGGCCGCAGCCCCTTCGCCCGCGCCGCCGCCTTCGCCCGGTTGAGCGCCTGCCGCGCCACCTCCGCCGGCGGCGTCAGCTCCACGACGTCCCCCACGGGCAGCCCCGTCGCCCGAGGCGCCGCGCTCTCCCCGTCCGTGGAGCCACGCCGCGAAGGGTCACCGGGGGCGGACGGCTGGGCCGCATCGTGCTCGGTGCGGTCGTCGCCGTGGTGGGACGAGAACGCGCCACCCTCAGTCCTCGACACGGCTCACCGTCCCGTCATGGACGGCGAAACGCGCCCCGTCCAGGAGCGCGGGGACGTCGTCGGGGACGGCGGCGGTGATGATGACCTGGCCCGCGCCCGCGACGAGCTCGGCCAGCCGCTCGCGGCGCCGGACGTCGAGCTCGGCGAACACGTCGTCGAGCACGAGCACGGGCTCGCCGTCCGGACCCCACTGGTCCGCCCACAGGAGGGAGTCGAGCCCCGCCGGGGCCCCGTCCTTGAGCAGCCGGTAGGACGCGAGGCGCAGGGCGAGGGCGAACGACCACGACTCGCCGTGGCTCGCGTACCCCTTCGCCGGCAGGCCGCCCAGGGTGAGGACGACGTCGTCGCGGTGGGGTCCGACGAGGTTCACCCCGCGCTCGATCTCCTTCGCCCGCACCGCCCGCATGGCATCCAGCATGCGCTTCTCGAGCGTCGGCGCGTCGGGGAGGCCCGACGTCGGGCCGTCGCCGTCGGTGCCCGGCTCGCCCCGCGGGGGGACACCGTCAGCGGCCCCGTCCGGGTCGAGCGCCTCGTCGACCGACGAGCGGTACGCGATCTGTGCCTCGCCCTGCCCGGCGCTGACCTGCTCGTACGCCTCCGCGACGTACGGCGTGAGCGCCGCGACGAGCTGGAGACGCAGGGCCGTGATCTCGGCACCGAGGCTCGCGAGCCGTGCGTCCCAGACCTCGAGCGTCGCCAGCGGGGACGACGTGCCTTCGGCCGCGTCGTCGTCGGGTGGTGGCTCCGCGGCCCTGGTGCGGCGGGTCGCACGGCGACCCCGGAGCGCGGTCGCGGACTTGAGGAGCGCCCCCCGCTGGCGCAGCACCCGCTCGTAGTCCGCGAGGAGCGCGGCGACGCGCGGGACCAGGAGGACGGCGAGCTGGTCGAGGAACCGGCGGCGACCGTCCGGGTCGCCCTTGACCAGGGCGAGGTCCTCCGGGGCGAAGAGGACGGTGCGCACGATGCCGAGGACGTCGCGCGGCCGCTTCGCGGGGGACCGGTTGATCCGGGCCCGGTTCGCGCGGCCGGAGGCGATTTCCAGCTCGACGGTGCTCGCGCGGTCGCCCCGGACGACCCGGGTCCGGACGACGGCACGCGTGGCGCCGGCCCGGACGAGCGCCGCGTCCCCGGCGACCCGGTGGCTCGCGAGCGTCGCCACGTACCCGATCGCCTCGACGAGGTTCGTCTTGCCCTGACCGTTCGGCCCGACGAGGGCATTCACGCCCGGGACGAGCTCGACGTCGACGGACTCGTACGAGCGGAAGTCGACGAGGGACAGGTGGGAGACGTACATCGCGGGAGGACGTGCCGGGTGAGGGTCGGCCGACCGGTCAGGCCGGGTCGGCGGCCTTCACCGCGTGCCCGCCGAACTGCTGACGCAGCGCCGCGACGGCCTTGAGCGCCGGGGACTGCTCCTGACGCGAGGCGAAGCGCGCGAACAGCGCGGCCGAGATGACGGGCAGCGGCACGGCGTTGTCGATGGCCTCGTCGACGGTCCACCGGCCCTCGCCGGAGTCGTCGACCCAGTCGTCGATCGCGGCGAGCTGCGGGTCCTCCTCGAGCGCCTTGACGAAGAGGTCGAGGAGCCAGGACCGCACGACCGTGCCGCGCGTCCACGCCTTCATCGTGCCGTGCACGTCCGTGACGAGCTCGCTCTTCGCGGCGAGGAGCTCGTAGCCCTCCGCGTACGCCTGCATGAGCCCGTACTCGATGCCGTTGTGGACCATCTTCGCGAAGTGGCCCGCGCCGACCTCGCCCGCGTGGACGAAGCCCTCCTCGCGGGGACCCTCCGGGCGCAGGGCGTCGAAGACCGGCATGGCGGCCTCGACGTGCGTGCGGTCGCCGCCGACCATGAGGCCGTAGCCGTTCTCGAGGCCCCAGACCCCGCCCGAGACGCCGACGTCGAGGTACCCCACGCCCTTCTCGCTCAGCTCGGCGGCGCGCGCCTGGTCCTCGGCGTAGTACGAGTTGCCGCCCTCGATGACGAAGTCGCCCGCGCCGAGCAGGTCGCCGAGCTCCGTCACCACGCCCCGGGTCGGCTCTCCCGCGGGGACCATGACCCACACGATGCGCGGACCGTCGTCGGGCAGGGCCGCGACGAGGTCGGCGAGGGTCGCGACGTCCGACACCTCGGGCCGCGGGTCGTAGCCCACCACCTCGATGCCGGCGGCACGGATGCGCGCCCGCATGTTGTTGCCCATCTTGCCCAGGCCGACGAGTCCGATGCGCGTGACCATGCGAGTCCTCCGGGGTGCGGTGATGCGGTCGAGGCGGTGGTGCGAGAGCGGTCCTCGCGGTGTCAGCCCGCGAAGCGGATCGGCACGAGCAGGTAGCGGTAGTGCGACGAGTCCTCGCCGTCCAGCGAGTCCTGCCCGGTGAACTCCACGGGCTTGTTCGGGTGCGTGAAGCTCAGGCGCACGAAGTCCGTCCCGAGGGCCCCGAGTCCGTCGAGGAGGAACTGCGGGTTGAAGGCCACCGAGATGTCCTCGCCCACGAGCACGGCCTCCAGCGCCTCGGACGCCTGTGCGTCGTCGCCCTGGCCCGCGTCGAGCACGACCTGCCCGTCCGTGAACGACAGCCGGATCGGGGTGTTGCGCTCCGCGACGAGCGACACACGCTTGGCGGCGTCGATGAGCGGCGCCGTCGGCACGACGGCGTGGATCGGGGTCTCGTCGGGGAACAGCCGGCGCACGGCGGGGTAGTCGCCGTCGACGAGCTGCGACGTCGTGTGGCGACCGCCCGCCTCGAAGCCGACGAGGTCCACCCCGGCGCCGGTGTTCAGGCCGACGTTCACGAGGCCCGAGCTGCCGAGCGACTTGGCCACGTCGTTGAGCGTGCGGGCCCGGACGAGCGCCACCGCCGAGTAGCTGGGGGTGACGGGCGTCCAGGTGAGCTCCCGGAGCGCGAGGCGGTAGCGGTCGGTGGCGAGGAGCGTGATCTTCTCGCCCTCGATCTCGACCCGGACCCCGGTGAGCAGGGGAAGGGTGTCGTCGCGGCTCGCCGCCACCGTGACCTGTGCGACGGCGTTCGTCAGCTCGTCGCCCGAGACCGTTCCCGTGAGCTCGGGCATCGCGGGCAGGGCGGGGTACTCGTCCACAGGCATGGTGAGCAGCGTGAAGCGGCTCGCTCCGCAGGTCACCGTGACCTTGTTGCCCTCGAGGACGACGTCGACCGGCTTCGCCGGGAGCGCACGGGAGATCTCGGCGAGCAGACGCCCGGACACGAGCACCGTGCCGGGCTCGCTCACCTCGGCGGGGATCTCCGAGCGGGCCGAGACCTCGTAGTCGAAGCTCGACAGGCCGATCGTCCCGGACGCGTCCGCCTCGAGCCGTACACCGGCGAGCACCGGGGCGGGCGGGCGGGTCGGCAGGGTCCGCGCCGTCCAGGTCACCGCGTCGGCCAGGACATCACGCTCAACCCGGAACTTCATCCCACACCCTCTCGTCCCAACGTCCTGATCGGACTCGATCTTCACATGTGCCGTCCGGCTGCGCCTCGGCGCACGGCTCGTCGTCGGGCTGAGGACGTCCTGACCGCTCGAGGGAAGGCCCGTGGCGGGGGACGCGAGGAGCTCGGGTCGCAGGTCCGCGCACACGTGTCGTGCATGAACCCTACGCGAGGAGGCGGTCGGGAGGAACTGGAACGACGTCGCTGGGGACAGTCCTGTGCACCGACGTCGTCAGGGCATCGTCGCGAGCGTCCGCGGTGTGCCGACGGGCGATCCGCTGGTCGCCGGTGGGACCGTCGGGCAGGGTGGTCGGAGCGGTCGCGCACGTCGGCCGTCGGAGCCTGATGAAGGCGTGTGGAATTCCCCCTTGATAACACTTTCGTCGTCGTCATAGGGGTTGTGGAATGCGTGGAAAACAGGTGTCCTCGCAGGTCAGAGGGCGAAACTGCGTGTGGACGAGCTGGTGGTCCCGCTGTGGGAAAGTCGCACGCCCTGTGGGCAACTGATCTGTCCCCACACGTCGTCCACCGACGGGTGCCATGTCATCCACACCTGAGGGCCCGTCGTCCACAGTTATCCACAGACGCATGCACAACCGTGTCATCGGAGAGCCGTCCACAGACTGTGCACGGTGCATCGTTTCCACAGCCATTCCGGGGAAAACCCTCGTCACTCCGCGGGTTGCGGAACGCCGCCGAGCGCTGTGGTCGATCGTCGATCCCTGGATCACGCGGATGTCACAACTCACAGGCGCCCTGTGGATGACTGTGGACAACTCGACCCACACGCTGTGTACGACACGGTGATGGAGGAGCCGTGGACTGTGCGGAGACGCTCTGGCGAGCTGTATCCACAGGATGATGCACCCCGGTGGGCATCTCTGTGGATCTGTGCGGAGGACGACACGGCACGGTGGTCCTGGTCATGGGTGGTCCCCGACACGGCTGCCTGTCGACAGCCCGGACCGGACTCCATGGGCGGGCGGTGGGTACGGGCCCCCACGGCGACGGGCCTCAGCCCCGGCGCTGCTGCTTGATCCTGCTCGTCAGCTCGGTGACCTGGTTGTAGGTGGACCGTCGCTCCGCCATCTGCTCCGTGATCTTGCGGTTCGCGTGCATGACCGTCGTGTGGTCGCGGCCACCGAACTGCTGGCCGATCTTCGGCAGCGAGAGGTCGGTCAGCTCACGGCACAGGTACATGGCGATCTGCCGCGCGGTGACGAGGACGCGCGAGCGCGAGCTCCCGCAGAGGTCGTCGATCGTCAGGCCGAAGTACGCGGCCGTCTGGGCGATGATCGCGGCGGGGGTGATCTCTGCGCTGTCCTCGTCGGTGATGAGGTCCTTGAGGACGATCTCGGCGAGCGGGAGGTCGACCTGCTGGCGGTTGAGGTTCGCGAAGGCCGTCACGCGGATCAGCGCGCCCTCGAGCTCGCGGATGTTCGTCGAGATGCGAGAGCCGATGTAGGAGAGGACGTCGTCCGGGGCCGCGAGCCGCTCGTTCGACGCCTTCTTGCGGAGGATCGCGATGCGCGTCTCGAGGTCCGGCGGCTGCACGTCGGTGATGAGGCCCCACTCGAACCGCGAGCGGAGCCGGTCCTCGAACCCGTTGAGCTGCTTGGGCGGCAGGTCCGAGGTGATGACGACCTGCTTGTTGGCGTTGTGGAGGGCGTTGAAGGTGTGGAAGAACTCCTCCATCGTCTGTTCCTTGCCCTGGAGGAACTGGATGTCGTCGATGAGGAGGACGTCGACGTCCCGGTAGCGGCGCTGGAACGCACCGGCCTTGCCCTCGCCGATCGAGTTGATGAAGTCGTTGGTGAACTCCTCGGAGTTCACGTAGCGCACGCGGACGTTGGGGTAGAGGTTGTGCGCGTAGTGGCCGATCGCGTGCAGCAGGTGCGTCTTGCCGAGGCCCGAGTCCCCGTAGATGAACAGGGGGTTGTAGGCCTTGGCAGGCGCCTCGGCGACGGCGACGGCCGCGGCGTGCGCGAACCTGTTCGACGACCCGATGACGAACGTCTCGAAGACGTACTTGGGGTTGAGCCGGCTCGGCTCGGCCTGCGGGCGAGGCGGGGGAGGGGGCGGGAGGTCGGGCAGACCGTCGTCCGGTTCGATGTACGGTCGCTCCACGGCGGGGCGAGAGGCAGGTGCCACGACCGGGTCCGAGCTGAGCTCCGGGTCGACCGTGATGCCGAAGCGGACGTCGCGGCCGAGGCAGGAGGACATCGCCGTCACGAGCTCGTCGCGCACGCGGGTCTCGAGATACGTCCGGGTCTGCTCGTGCGGCACCGCGATGAAGACCGTGTCGTCGAGGATCGCGAGGGGCTTGGCGAGCCGGATGAACGCGATCTGCCGCGGCGTGATGTCCGGGCTCGCCTCGAGGATGCTCAGGGTCTGCGCCCAGACGTCGGCGATGTTCTCGTCCGGGTTGGCCACGGGCAGTTCCTCACAGGTCGAGGGTGTGCGTCGGCGCGCAGGGCCGACCGTCGAGCGCGCGCTGACGGGCCGGGCGGGGTGCGCCGACGAAGAAAGGTCACGGGTGTGGTGATGCTGAGGTCGATCGTGCCATGGGAACCCCTCGTCCACATAGTTGTCCACAGGCTGTGGGTTATAGGGTGAGCATGGTCTCAGCGCCGTTCCGCTGCCGGTGGCGACTCGACACCGCGGTGCGCGTCCGGGGGCACACCTCACCCGTCCTGGTTTGACCTGGAGGGGTCGCTCAGCGTAACGTCAGACAGCCGTTCCAGGTGATCTTGGCGCGCCCGCGTGGAGGAGACTCGACACGAGGCCTCGCGTCGTGAGCTGCCTGCAAGGATCCGGTGCCCCCAGCAATGGCCCACTCGATCTGCGTGCCTGGACGACGACCCGAGCGGGCGACCGCACGGCGCACCACCTGAACCACCGACAGGCTCCAACCGGAACCTGTCACTGCATCGTCGAGGACATAGACGGTGTACCTCCCCGACGTTCTTGGAGTACCTCGTGAGCAAGCGGACCTTCCAGCCGAACAACCGGCGCCGGGCGAAGACCCACGGCTTCCGGCTGCGCATGCGGACCCGTGCCGGCCGCGCCATCCTGGCTGCCCGCCGTCGCAAGGGCCGCACCGAGCTCTCTGCCTGATCCCACGTGCTCCCCGCGGCGCACCGACTGCGCCGTTCCGTCGATTTCGAGCGGGCGGTGCGCCGCGGCGTGCGTGCGGGTAGGTCGACCGTGGTCGTGCACCTCTCGGAGGATCGTGAGGGGGACGCGCAGCCACAGGTCGGCTTCGTCGTCTCCAAGGCAGTGGGGAACGCGGTGCACCGCAACCTCGTGAAGCGTCGTCTGCGTGCCGCGACCGCGTCACGCCTCGACATGCTGCCCGCGCACGGGCGCGCCGTCGTCCGCGCGCTCCCCTCCTCCGCCGCCGCGCCCTTCGCCGTCCTGAGCGCCGATCTCGACAGCGGCCTCGATCGCGCCGTGCAGCGCCTCCATGAGCGCTCGGGCGTGGATCGATGACGACCACGCACCCGGTCGACGGTCCCGGCGTCACGTCCCCCGAGGATGTCGACGGCCGCGGAGCTCCCGGCATCGTGCGCCGCGTCGTCGCCGTCCTGCGCCGCGTCCCCGCGCTCACTCTCATCGGCATGATCCGGGCCTACCAGTCGGTGATCTCCCCGATGACGGGGCCCACGTGCAAGTACTACCCGTCCTGCTCCCAGTACGCCCTCACGGCGGTGCGTCGTCATGGCGCGCTGCGCGGAACGGGCCTCGCCCTCTGGCGGCTGCTGCGCTGCAACCCCTGGAGCCTCGGTGGGGTCGACGACGTTCCGCCGGCACGACACACGCACTAGACCGCAGCCCGATCACGGGCGATTCACAAGCTTTGTCCGAAGTTGAGGGAGCAGTCACCGATGGACTTCTTCGCGATCCTCTACCCCATCGAGTGGGTAGTCGCCTGGATCATGTACCTGTGCCACCAGGGCCTGACGTATCTGGGGTTCTCCGACGGTCCGGGCCCGGCCTGGGTGCTGTCGATCGTCGGCCTGGTCATCATCATCCGTATCCTGCTGATCCCGCTGTTCTTCAAGCAGATCAAGGCCTCGCGCGGGATGCAGATGCTGCAGCCCGAGATGCAGGCGATCCAGAAGAAGTACAAGGGGAAGACGGACCCGGCGTCCCGCGAGGCCATGAGCCGCGAGACCATGGACCTGTACCGCAAGCACGGGACGAACCCCTTCGCGTCGTGCATGCCGATCCTGCTGCAGTCGCCGATCTTCTTCGCGCTCTTCCGGGTCCTGAACGGCCTGGTGCCGATCTCCAACGGTACGGATGACCCGATCGGTCCGATCAACTCCGCGGTCGCGAGCGACATCGAGAGCTCGTCCGTCTTCGGTGCGAAGCTGTCCGACGTCTTTCTTCAGACGGACGACCTGCAGACGAAGATCGTCATCGCCGTGCTCATCGTCGCCATGTGCGCGACGACGTTCTTCACGCAGCGCCAGCTCACGATGAAGAACATGCCGAAGGCGGCGCTCGAGGGTCCGATGGCGTCGACGCAGAAGATGATGCTCTACGTCTTCCCGTTCATCTTCGCCGTGTCGGGCGTCAACTTCCCCGTCGGTGTGCTCGTGTACTGGACGACGACGAACCTCTGGTCGATGGGGCAGCAGTTCTACACGATCCGACGCATGCCCGCGCCGGGCTCCGAGGCGGAGCGACTCCTCAAGGAGCGGCAGGCCCGCAAGAAGGCGGCCAAGGGCATCGTCGAGGACGCCACGCCCGTGATCGAGCAGCCCCGCGGCCAGCGTCAGCAGCCGAAGCGCAAGGACCGTCAGAAGGGTGCTGCGCGCCCGGTCGAGACGTCCGCAGCGGTGGGTGCTGACGACGCCTCTGTGGAGGACGCACCGGTGAGCGACGTCGATTCCGGGACGAACGACGGCGCGAAGGGCTCGTCGTCCACCGAGACGCCCAAGCCTGCGCCCAAGAAGAAGAAGCAGAAGTAGACCCGCGCCCGAGCGCGCCCGCCGTGAGGAGCACCGTCATGACCCCCACAGAGACCCCTGCGCCTGAAGAGGCCGTCACCGACGAGTCGACGCGCGAGACCACCAGCCTGGAAGAGGAGGGTGAGATCGCGGCGGACTACCTCGAGGAGCTGCTCGACATCGCCGACCTCGACGGTGACATCGACATCGACGTCGAGCACGACCGCGCGGCCGTCGAGATCGTCGCCGACGACCCCGCGGCACTGCGTTCCCTCGTCGGTGACGACGGTGACGTCCTCGACGCGCTCCAGGAGCTGACCCGACTCGCCGTCCAGGCGCGGACCGGGGAGCGGAGTCGACTGATGCTGGACGTCGCCGGCTTCCGTGCTGCTCGGCGCCGTGAGCTCACCGCACAGGCCGAGGACGCGATCTCACGCGTTCGGTCCGAGGGGGCGAAGGTGTCGCTGGAGCCCCTGAACGCGTTCGAGCGCAAGGTGATCCACGACGCGGTGGCCGCAGCCGGTCTCCGGAGCGACTCCGAGGGCGTGGAGCCCCAGCGCTACGTGGTGATCTACCCCGCCGACTGACGCAGTCGCGTGTCAGACGCCCTTCGCCCCCCGTTTCACGTGAAACGGGGGGCGAACGTCTTGTACGGCACCTGAGAAGCAGGTGTCGTGCCGGTGGCAGAGGCCTGGCGGCGCTGGGTGGGCGCGCGGGGACCTGGAGAGTCGCACGGTCGACGGGATCACCTGGTGATCGGGCACGCCGTCGGGCGTTTCACGTGAAACGATGTGGCGTGCCCCATCACGAGGAGACAGAGGAGCCGATGCACGGCCTGGCTGACGGCGACGCCGAACCGCAGATCTCGCGGGAGGCGTTGACCGAGTATTTCGGCGCGTCGTTCCCGACCGTTGAACGGTTCGCGGACCGCCTCCGTGAGGAGGGCGAACTGCGTGGTCTCATCGGACCGCGCGAGGTCCCACGTATCTGGGACCGGCACATCCTGAACTCCGCGGCGGTCGTCCCGTTCCTCCCGCAGACCGGTCTCATCGCGGACATCGGATCGGGCGCGGGCCTTCCAGGGATCGTGATCGCCGCGATGCGCCCGCAGGCCTCCGTCTACCTGGTCGAGCCGATGGAGCGGCGATGTGCCTGGTTGTCGGAGATCGCGGCGGATCTGGGCCTCGCGAACGTCGAGGTGAAGCGGGGCCGCGCGGAGGAGTATCACGGTGCGTTCGAGTGTGACGCCGTGACCTCTCGCGCTGTGGCAGCACTGGACAAGCTGGCGCGGCTGTCGTTGCCGTTGGTTCGACCGGGTGGCGAGATGATCGTCCTGAAGGGCCGCAACGTGGCGCGAGAGATCGAGCCCGCCCGGAAGGTGCTTCGACGGCTCAAGGGGGGCGAACCCGAGATCGTGGACGCACCCACGATTCCTGGTGTGGAGACCACCACGGTCGTGCGCATCGTGCGGCAGACTGGGGCACGCTGAAACCGCCCCTGACGTCAGCACGGATGTCTTGACGACACGGGGATGACGTGCGCCCGACATCCACCGATGAGTGGGCCGGACGGCGCATGCTGGGACGCGACGACGGAGAGGATGAGGCGCGTGACGGAAAGCCCTGTCGACCCTGGAGAGCTCCAGGATCGGTCGGCGACGTCTCTCTCGGAGGACAGGGGAGGGGCCCGAAGCTCTGGCAACGAGGATGACCGGCGAGCAGCGCTGATGGCGAGCTTGCCGGACACGGACGAGTCGACACCGCTTGCCGCTCAGCTCGCCGAAGACGCTCGGCGTCGCATCGACCTCCAGGGTCGGCGATTCCCACGGCCAGTCTCGACGCGCATCATCACCGTGGCGAACCAGAAGGGCGGCGTGGGGAAGACCACCACGACCGTCAACCTCGCGGCAGGCCTCGCGCTGGCGGGTCTCAACGTCCTCGTCATCGACAACGACCCCCAGGGAAACGCCTCGACGGCGCTCGGTGTCGAACACCGCGCCGGGACACCGTCGGTCTACGAGGTCCTGGTCGACGGAGACCCCCTCGCCAGCGCGGTCCAGCAGTGCCCTGACATTCCCACGCTCTGGTGCGTGCCGGCGACGATCGATCTGTCAGGGGCTGAGATCGAGCTGGTCTCGCTCGTTTCACGTGAAACACGGCTCCGTCGCGCGCTCGACGAGTACCTGGCGGGGCGGGAACGAGAGGGCCTGGCACCCATCGACTACGTCCTGGTCGACTGCCCCCCGAGCCTGGGCCTCCTGACCGTCAACGCCTTCGTCGTCGGCCGCGAGGTGCTCATCCCGATCCAGTGCGAGTACTACGCACTGGAGGGCCTGAGCCAGCTCCTGAAGACGATCGAGCTCATCAAGTCGCATCTGAACCCCGGTCTGCACGTCTCGACGATCCTTCTCACGATGTACGACGGGCGCACCAACCTTGCGCAGCAGGTCGCGGCAGAGGTCAGGGAGCACTTTCCCGACCAGACACTGCGGACCACAGTCCCCCGCTCGGTACGGATCTCCGAGGCACCGAGTCACGGGCAGACGGTCATGACCTACGATCCTGGCTCGACGGGTGCGCTCGCGTACCTGGAGGCAGCGCGTGAGCTGACGCAACGCGGCGCGAACAGGCCCGACGATCGCGACCTCGACGCTCTGTCTGGGCGGGACTCGGCGCAGGAGCGGGGCTCCACTCCTGTGCCTGACAGCTTGTCCCCGACGGTCCGAACCGAACACGAGTTTGCCGGCACCATCGGTGGTCCCGGCCTGCGGCAGGAGGAACTGCGATGAGCGAGAAGCGTCGAGGGCTCGGTCGGGGGCTGGGTGCTCTGATCCCGACCAGTTCGGAGGGGAAGCGCCCAGTCGACGTCTTCTTCCCGAGCCCGACCGAGGAGCCGGTGCACGACGACGTCTCGAGCGAGGACGCGCTCGCAGCGCCGGGGGAGGACCGCGATGCGGCCGAGAAAGGCACTGGTCCCGTTCCGGTCGTGACGCTTGTCGCTGACGCCGGATCGGGCCCGGCAGATCTGGATTCCTTGACGTCGCTGTCCGCACACGACCTTGCCGAGCTGGACGCACTGAGTGCGGGCGGGCGCGGACCGCTTGGTGCGAGCGACGCTGAGGACGAGCGGTCGGGCACGCAGGTCACTTCACCAGGTGGTGGCGACACGGCGCCGCCTCCCGCCGACAGCCCGGACGACGTGGTTTCACGTGAAACGGCGCCTCAGGCCCAGAACGGGGACGGATCGGCGGTCTCCGGCGCGAAGTCGACCTCGGAGTCTCCCGCTGATGGCGACGGTGCCGTCACTGAGGAATGGGCAGGCAGCGCCGCTGCCGACCTCGTCCCCGTCCCTGGGGCACGCTTCGCCGAGGTGCCGACGGCCTCGATCCGTCCGAACCCCCGTCAGCCGCGCACCGTCTTCGACGAGGGTGACCTCGACGAGCTGATCGGATCGATTCGCGAGATCGGCGTTCTTCAGCCGATCGTCGTTCGACCGGTCCCCGGAGAGGACGGCTCCTTTGAGCTGATCATGGGCGAGCGGCGCTGGCGCGCGACGCAAGCTGCCGGCCTCGACGTCATTCCCGCGATCATCCGCGAGACGGACGACGCCGACCTGCTGCGCGACGCGCTTCTCGAGAACCTGCACCGCAGCGCACTCAACCCCCTGGAAGAGGCAGCGGCGTACCGTCAGCTGCTCGACGACTTCGGCTGCACGCATGAGGAACTCGCTGAGCGGATCTCGCGCAGTCGCCCGCAGATCTCGAACACCCTCCGGCTGCTGCGTCTGCCGCCCCTCGTGCAGCGACGGGTCGCCGCAGGCGTCCTCTCCGCCGGACACGCCCGCGCTCTCCTGGGCCTCACTGACGGCGCGGACATCGAACGTCTCGCCCAGCGGATCGTCGCCGAAGGGCTCTCGGTGCGCGCGACCGAGGAGATCGTCGCGATGGGCGGACTGGACGGTGAGCGTCGTGCGCCGCGCGCCCCTCGGGCGGGTCAACGGTCTGCGGCGATCGACGAGCTCGCGCATCGACTCTCGGACCGCTTCGAGACGCGGGTCAAGGTCGATCTTGGCAAGAACAAGGGGCGCCTCACGGTCGAGTTCGCGTCGGTCGAGGACTTGAACCGGATCCTGGACGTGATGGCCCCGGAAGACCCGGGCCTCCTGCGCAAGTAGCCAGATGCGCACTGCCGACGTGTGAGGCGACGTCGGAACCCGGCCGGGACCGCCATGGGGTGCTCGTGAGTACCAGCGGTGGTCCCGGCCTCATGCTGCGCCGCCAGGAGGCGGGCTCCGTGCATGTCGTGTGCGCCACGGCACGCGCTGGCGGTGATTCCGGTACCGACGGTACACGTGACCGGTACGCGGGGGAGGGGCGTCGCGGCGCCCTCCGTGCGAGGAGGTTACGACGGCGATCACGCGCACTCGTGAGGTGTCCCGCGGGACTGCAGCGCCGCGTCATGGCCGAGTTCTCGACCAGCCGAGTTCTCGACCAGCCGAGTTCTCGACCAGCCGAGTTCTCGACCAGCCGAGTTCTCGACCAGCCGAGTTCTCGACCAGCCGAGTTCTCGATCGGTGGCCCCGACCGCCCGGTTCTTCGGCACACATGCGCACCGCGCCCTCTAGCACGGCTACGTTTCACGTGGAACGTCCATGGAGCGCGAGGCGGTATCGGCTACCTCATCGATCGCCTCGCGTGCGTGTCGACGGCCCGGAGGACTTCGCTCACCGGTCCTGCGGACGGCGCGCCGCAATCGCAGTGCCCCGCGACTCGGGGGCAATGGCGAAGAGGGCTATCGCGCGGGGCACCGCTCGCACATCACGAGACCGAGTGGCCACGCGCAGGGAGCGGCATGTTCCACGTGAAACGTCGCGCCCCAGCGGCCCGTACCAGCAAGGGCACGGTGTTTCACGTGAAGCGGGCATCCTCCCAGCGCCGCCGGGGAGCCCCGGGCATGGTTGAGGAGTGGGACCGCGACAGACGCCGGAGTGCCGAAAGCTCCAGCAACTCCGCGAGCCATCCGCGCGCAATCCTGCTTCCGTGAGAGTGCCGCACACGCCGCTCAGGCGCCGTTCGGGACAGAACGCGCCACCCCGCGAACCGCCCGGCGCAGCACTCGGGGCCGTGGTCGTCGTAGGACGAGCATCGTGTGGCCGGGATTCATCCACCGAAACCCGCGCATGACGGCATCGGACGGCCGCACGGCGGCCTGACGGGCAGGCGTCAACGGCGCCGTCGACGGAAGAGATCAGCGTCAGGTTGGCCGCCTCCCCGGACGCGTCGCTCGACGGGTGAACCGTGGAGCTCATTCCTGCCAAGCATCGCAGTTCCTCGAATCGGCGTCGCGCGACCCGGAGAATGCCCGACATCGGTGTGCGGGGAGGCGGCACGACCGCTCGTCAGGAAGCGGGGCACGCTGCTTCGGAGCGGGCTCCGAGCCGTGACCTCTGCAGCGTTCGACCAGCAGGTAGACCTGATCGCTTCGCGCACACGTGGTCGCTCGCCTGCAGGGGCAAGATCGGGCGACCGACACGCGGCGCGACATGATCGGGCAGTCCGGTCACCTGTTCACGCAGTGGCGAGGACAGATGGCCTCAAGGACACGAACACGATGGCCCGACGTTCGGGGGGCCCGCCGCCCTCATCACGTGACCGCGCGACGGAGGGATCGCCGAGGACTCAACGCCACTTCTCCCACCGTGCGATCGCCTCAGAGGCCGCTGCCGCGTCGCCGAGTCGGGTCCATGCCGGCCACGGTGGACTCTCGACACGGCCCGTCCAGGTCGGGCGGACCAGTGCGAACGTCTCGTCGACGAGCCTGACGACGACGTCGTCGGTGGACCGGAACCGGGCCTCGACACCTGCGATCTTGCCCGCCAGCTCGTGGTCGGGGCTCAGTTCCAGGTCCATCTCGCGGAGCACCGCGTCACAGTTTCGCTCCGAACGTCGTCCCGAGCCAGGACAAAGCCACCATTCGCCCGAGAGGGTGAGCGCAGTCATGCGCCGATCGTGCCCTCTCGCCAGTGAGTCGACACGGCGCGTCACCTCACGTATCGCCCGAGGGACCGGCGCGAACGACGAGGATCGAGGGCGGCCGGACGAGCCGGGCGGTCGTCGACGACGAACCGACGTTCCACGTGAAACATGGCGTGCCGTCGAGTATGGCGGCACGCGACGAGGCTCAGTGGCGCACGTGGGCGTTGACGAGCGAGCGGTAGAGATGACCCAGGTCGAGGCCGGCAGCGCGCGCGGCCTGGGGGAGGAGGGACGTCTCGGTCATGCCCGGTGCGACGTTGACCTCGAGGAACTGCACGACGCCGTCCGGGTCGAGGATGACGTCGGTGCGGGACAGGTCGCGCAGGCCGAGCGCGACGTGTGCCCGAACCGCCACCTCGCGGACGACGGCCAGCACGTCGTCGTCGAGGCGCGCCGGAGCGAAGTACTCGGTCCGGCCGGGGTTGTACCGCGCGTCGAAGTCGTACGGGCCGGTCGTGACGATCTCGACCGGCGGCAGCGCCTCCGGCCCCTGACCGAGGTCGACGACGCTGACCGCGAGCTCCACGCCGCGCACGGCACGTTCGATCAGGGCGACGTCGCCGTAGGCGAAGCAGTCCACCATGGCGCGCGGGAGCTGGTCGGCACGCTCGACGAGGGTGACGCCGAGCGCCGAACCGCCGTGCGTGGGCTTGATGACGAGAGGGAGGCCCAGCCGCGCGACGACGGCGTCCAGGACGGGCTGGGCGCCGAGCTCACGGAACAGACTCTGGGGGAGGGTCACGTACTCGGGCGTGCACAGGCCTGCACCCAGTACGACGCTCTTCGCGACGGGCTTGCTCCAGGCCGCGCGGCTCTCCCGCGGCCCGGTGCCGACGTACGGCACACCGACGAGCTCGAGCACGTCGCGGATCGATCCGTCCTCACCGCTCGCGCCGTGCAGGAGCGGCCACACCACGTCGGGACGGGACGCGGCGAGGAAGGGGAGGAGATCGGCGTCGACGTCGTGGACGGTCACCTCGAGGCCGGCGGCGCGCAGGCTTTCGGCGACGCGGCGTCCCGACCGCAGCGAGACCTCGCGCTCGTGGGAGAGGCCGCCCGCGAGGATGGCGACGTGCCCGCCCGGGGGGACGGCGTCGTCAGGACGAAGAAGGTGAAGGTGCTGGTCAGGGCGCTGCGTGTCGGTCTTGGCTGCGGTGGCAGCCTCGCCCGTGGCCGCCGGGGTACCCGTGGTCGTGTCCACTGTTGACGGACTCCTGTTCGGTGCCGGCATCGCCCGGTGAGGGCCGCCTCGGCGTCGTGGTGAGGTGCTTCAGGCCAGGTTGGGCGAGGGGTTCTCGACGTCCGTGACGTCGGGGTCGAGCTCGGCGTTGGTCCCGAAGATCTCGACGAGCTCCTGCTCGGCGTTGACGACCCCAGCGAGGCGTCGGACTCCTTCACGGATCCGCTCGGGGGTCGGGAAGCAGTAGGAGAGGCGCACGTGGCTCGAGCCGGTGCCGTCCGCGTAGAAGGCGGTACCCGGCACGTACGCGACGCGTGCGGTGACGGCGCGGGGGAGCATGGACCGCGCGTCGAGGCCCTCGGGGAGCTGCACCCACGTGTAGAAGCCGCCGTCGGGCACGGTCCAGCTCGCTGAGGGGAGGTGCTCGGAGAGCGCGCCGATCATGGCGTCTCGGCGTTCCCGGTAGAGCTCGCGGAACTGCTTGATCTGACCCTTCCAGTCGCACGTGTCGAGGTACGCGGCGATCGCGAGCTGCGAGGCGTTGGAGGGACACAGGATCGCCGACTCGCTCGCGAGCACGAGCTTCTCGCGCACGGCGTGCGGCGCGACCACCCAGCCGACCCGGTACCCGGGCGCGAAGGTCTTGGAGAACGACCCGAGGTACAGGACGCCGTCCTCGTCGAGCGAGCGGAGCGCGGGAAGGGTCTGCCCGTCGAAGCCGAGGAGGCCGTAGGGATTGTCCTCGATGACCAGGACGCCGTACCGCTGCGCGATCTCCAGGATGCGCGGGCGGCGCTCCGCGGCGAGGGTCACCCCGGCGGGGTTGTGGAAGTTCGGCACGGTGTAGAGCAGCTTGACGCGGCGACCGTCCGCGGCGAGCCGGGCGAGCGTCTCCTCGAGCGCCTCGGGGACGAGACCGTGCTCGTCGAGGGGCACGTGCACGACGTCCGCCTGATAGGAACGGAAGACGCCGAGGGCTCCCACATAGCTCGGCGCCTCGGCGACGACGACGTCACCGGGGTCGACGAAGATCCTGGTCACGAGGTCGAGCGCCTGCTGCGATCCCGTCGTCACGACCACGTCGTCGGGGTGGCACTCGATGCCCTCGAGCCGGACGACGTCGAGGATCTGCTCACGGAGCGTCTCGTCGCCCTGCCCGGAGCCGTACTGGAGGACCGTCGCGCCACGCGTCGCGACGAGGCGCTGCATGGTGTCGGCGATCTGGTCGAGCGGGAGTCCTTCGAGGTACGGCATGCCGCCGGCGAGCGACACGACCTCGGGGCGGTTCGCCACCGCGAACAGGGCCCGGATCTCCGACGCTCGCATCCCGTGCGCTCGCTCTGCGTAGGCACCGAACCACGGGTCGAGGCGGGTGCCGCTGGGAGCGGGCTGCTGCGGGGGAGGTGTCGGTCCAGTCACGACCCCCAGTGTGGCACGGTGCATCGGGGGATCCCGTGAAGACGCCGGAGGGCGGACCGCGGTGCTCGCGGTCCGCCCTCCGGGGCGGTGGACGGGTGAGGCTCAGACGGCCGTGGCCAGCACGGCGTCGATCTCCTCGGTGAGCGCGCGCTTGGGGCGCGCCCCGATGATCGACTTCTGGAGCTCGCCGCCCACGTAGACGTTCAGCGTGGGGATGGACACGATGCCGTAGGCGCCGGTCGTCTCGGGGTTCGCGTCCGTGTCGAGCTTGGCGATCTTGATCTTGCCGCCGTACTCCTCGGCGAGCTCTTCGAGGATCGGCGCGACCTGGCGGCACGGGCCGCACCACGTCGCCCAGAAGTCGACGAGGACGGGGACCTCGGACTCGAGGACCTCGGCACGGAAGGTGTCGTCGGTGACCGGAACGGTCGGCATGGTGACCTCCTGCGGTAGGACTCGGTGGTGTGTGGACGGTCGCTGCGTCAGGCCTGGAGCTCGGCGAGCGCCTCGGGCAGCTCGTCCGGGTTCGGCGTCGCCGGGGTGCCGACGAGGTCCTCCAGGCCGGCGGCGTCGGCGAGCTCGGTGAGGTAGCGCTGCGCGTCGAGCGCCGCGGCGCAGCCGGAGCCCGCCGCCGTGATGGCCTGGCGGTAGGTGTGGTCGACGGCGTCGCCGCACGCGAACACGCCCTCGAGGTTGGTCGCGGTGGTGCGCCCGACGACCTGGATGTAGCCCTCGTCGTCCAGGTCGATCTGCCCCTTGACGAGCTCGGTGCGCGGCTCGTGACCGATCGCGACGAACAGGCCGGTCGCGGGGAGCTCGCGCTCCTCGCCGGTCACGGTGTCGCGCAGCGTCACCGCCTCGACCTTGTTCTCGCCGCCGATCGCGGCGACCTCGCTGTTCCAGGCGAACTCGATCTTCGGGTCGTTCAGGGCACGGTCGGCCATGATCTTCGAGGCGCGCAGCTCGTCGCGGCGGTGGACGAGGGTGACCTTGTCCGCGAAGCGGGTGAGGAACGTGGCCTCCTCCATCGCCGAGTCACCGCCGCCGACGACGGCGATGTGCTGGTCGCGGAAGAAGAACCCGTCGCACGTCGCGCACCAGGACACGCCGCGCCCGGACAGGCGCTTCTCGTCGTCCAGGCCGAGCTCGCGGTAGGCGGACCCGGTGGCGAGGATGACCGCGCGGGCGCGGTAGGTCTCGCCGTTGCCGGTCACGACGGTCTTGACCGGTCCCTCGAGGTCGAGCAGCGTGGCGTCGTCCCACTCGATGCGCGCGCCGAACCGTTCGGCCTGCTTGCGCATGTTCTCCATGAGGTCCGGGCCCATGATCCCGTCGGGGAACCCGGGGAAGTTCTCGACGTCGGTCGTGTTCATCAGCGCGCCACCGGCGGTGACGGAGCCTGCGAGCACGAGCGGGGCCAGCCCCGCACGCGCCGCGTAGATCGCCGCGGTGTACCCCGCGGGACCGGACCCGACGACGATCAGGTTCTGGACGGCAGACTGCTCGGTCACGTGCTCTCCTCGGTGCTCGGTGCGTGGCGGCCGACCACGCGAGAGTGTGAACGCCGCCAGGGCGGCTTCTGTTCCACGGTACGGGTGTTCGCGACGCTACGGCGACCAGGCGCACGGTGCGCGCGCCGTCCACGCACCGCGGCGCGGACGGTCCCGATCCGTGGGAGCCCGCCCACCGGTCGCGGCGGCCGGTGGGCGTCAGGAGACGAGGATCTCGTTGATCTCCGCGCGGAACTCCCCGGAAGGGTTCTGTGGCAGCTCGGTGAACCACAGGACGATCGACTCCGCCTCGACCGGCTGGTCGAACGTGAATTCCACGCCGGGAGCGAGCGGTCCGGAGGCGAGGACGGTGCCCTCGGTCGGGGCGTCCGGGCTCGTGGCGCGGATCTCGACGTTGCCGCCCGTGACGGCGGTGTCGAGCACGACCGTCGAGACCGGTGCCTTCTGCTCGAGCGTGACCGAGAACCCGATCCCGGAGCGCAGGCCGGCGAAGTCCGCGGCGTTGTACCGGCGCGAGAACCAGGTCGTGTCGGGCTTCTGGTCGTAGGCGAGCGGTGCGAGCTCGGGGTGCTCCCCGTCGTTGTTCCCGGAGGCGTCGCCCTCGGGGTCGAGGGCCTGGCCGGACGCGATCACGGGCCGGATGTCCGTCGCCGGGGGGGCCTGCTCACCCTCTGCGGTGCCACCGTCCCCCTCGGACGTGGCCTCGGACCCGTCGCCGGTCTCCTGCTCGCTCGTCTGCAAGGGCGGACGGAAGCCGTCGAACGCGGTGCCCACCGCCCAGACGACGCCCCAGACGACGATGCCGAGGACGAGCACGAGGACGATCGGGGTGGCGTTGAACCGGCGCGGGCCTCGCCGTCGCGGTGCGGGCTCGCTCCAGGCCTGCGGTGCGTCCGTGGTCGGGGGCACGGGCGGTGGCGCGGCTGCGTACTGGACGGTCGCGGTCCCGACGTCGTAGCCCACCGGGGGCGGCGGGACCGCGTACGCCGCGGTCGCGGGGTCCGGCGCGGGCGGCGGGACCGATGCCGTGGCGCCGGTGGCGACCCCGGTGGCGTACGCGACGCCGGGACCGGCGGAGCCCGGCACGTCCCCCACGCGGTGGATGCGGCCCGTCGTCGGGCGTCGGACCGGCGGCGCCGGCGGCGGCGTCCCCGGAGGCGCGGTCGTCGCGCCGTCGAACGCCGTGCGGACCGACTGGCGGCTCACGCCCGCCGTCGCGGGCTGCACGAACGAGGGCAGGGCCGCGACGACCGAGACCTCGCCCCAGGGCTCGACCGCGCCGACGACGTCGGCGGGGGAGCGGGGCGCGTCGCCGGCAGGCGGCGCCGTCCACTCCGCCGCCGTGCCGTGCGTGCCCGCGAAGGCGCGCGCGCAGAGCGTGTCGAGCTCGGTGGGGACGTCGGGGCGGACGGCCGAGAGCGCGAGGACCTCGTCGCCCGCGCGCTGCGCCGGGAGGGGGTGGATGGCCTCGGGGGCGATCCAGGGGACGTCCAAGGACGGTCCGGCCCAGCGCGCCGTCATCGCGTAGTAGAGGAGCGCGACGAGCCCGACGGCGTCGGTGCGCGACGTCTGGTCGGCGTCGTGCTGGTCATGGCCCGCCACGCCCGCGTCGAGGCCGAGGCCCGTGAGGAGGACGCGGCTGCCGTCGACGCGGAGCGCGTCGGGGCGGAGCGCGAGGTGGTGCACCCCCCGCCTCCGGGCGACCTCGAGCGCGGCCGCGGCCTCGCCGACGATCGCGCGCGCCTGCTGCGGGTCGACGATGCCGCCCGCGACGACCTCGCTCAGCGTGATGCCCGTGTAGCGCTCGGTCACGACGTACGCGACGCCGTCCTCCGTCCCGACGTCGAGGACGCGCGTCAGGCGCGGGTCGACGACGAGCGCGGCACGCCGGGCGGAGTCGAGGGCGTCGGCGACGTGCGCGCCGGAGACCAACGAGATCCGGACGGGTCGGTCGAGGATCTGGTCGTGCGCCGACCATGCCGTGACGTCCGACAGGTCGGACGCGAGCTGCTCGTCGAGCCGGTAGCGCGCGACGAGCAGTGTTCCTGGGGCCACGCCGTTCACCGGACCTCCTCCGTGGGACTCGTGGTCGACACACCATGGTACGCGGGCCCTGATTGCCCGCGTATCACCCGATTGGTTCTCGGTGGGCACATGCCGCTCATCGCCGCACGAGCCGGCGGACGCGGCCCACGATCGGACCGGCGAGCTGGTCGAGCTCGCGCACCCGCATGAGCTTGAGCCCGCCCGCGTAGACGAGCGCCATCACGGCCCCGGCGACGGACACCACGACGACGGCCTGCCACCACGAGAGCCCGTAGATGCCGTCCGGGCCGTCGCCGGTGACGACGACGAACCCGCGCAGGACGCCCCAGCCCGCGACGGCGCTGACGAGCGCGGCGAGCCCGGCCTTGACGTGCAGGCGCAGGATCCGGGCGCCGTCGAGCCCCCGCAGCGTGCGTCGCAGCCCGACCGTGCGCAGCGCGACGGCCACGAGGTTGGACAGGCTCATCGCGAGGCCGATGCCCACGACCCAGAGCTGGGGCGCCAGGACCTGCGTCGCGAGCCAGGAGACGCCGACGAGCACGAGCGTGCCCGGCACCTGGATCCAGAAGACGGTCCGGCCGTCCTCGAACGCGTAGTAGACCCACTTCATGAGCACCATGCCGCCCAGGGGGACGAGCCCGAGCGCCATGGCGCGCAGCACCTCGGAGACGGCCTCGCCGGACGCGGCGTCGACGGAGGGGACGAGGAGCTTGGTGATCGGCAGGGCGAGGACGACCAGCACGACGGTCGCGAAGACGGTGAAGACGCCGACGGTGCGCACGCCGCGCGAGAGGTCGTGCCGGACGCGCGCCAGGTCGCCCGCGTGGGCTGCGGCGCTCATGCCCGTGAAGAGCGCCGTCGCGATCGACACCGTCACGAGCGAGTGGGGCAGCAGGTAGATCATGAGCGCCTGCGTGTAGGCGGCGTTGCCCGCGACCGCGAGGGCCCCCGAGAACGCGTCGGGCGCGCCCGTGATCAGGCCTGTGACGGCCCCGAGGGTCCCGGGGTCGTCACGGTAGGGACCGAAGGTCTGCGCCAGCGCCGCGCGGGGCGCCTCGCTCGCGAAGCGTGTGGTGAACAGGACCCCGACCTGCTCGAGGAGGACGGCGGCGAACGTCCACAGCGCCACCTGGCCGGCGGACCGCAGCCCGATGCCGTGCAGGCCGAACCGCAGGTGCCAGCGGAAGCCGGCCCGCCACAGCGGGACCACGAGGATGAGCGCCTGCGCCGCGACCCCGAGCGTCGCGGTCCCTGCGAGGAGCGCGATCTTGGATCCGTCCCACTGCGTGAGGTCGTCGACGTTGCCCACCGCCGCCGGGCCGTAGATCGCGATGAACGCCCCGAACCCGACGATCGACACCACGTTGTTGAGCACGGGCGCCCACATGAACGGGCCGAACTGGCCCCGCGCGTTGAGCACCTGCCCGAGCAGGGTGTACAGCCCGTAGAAGAAGAGCTGCGGCGTGCACCAGAAGGCGAAGGCGACCGCGAGCGACGTCTGCGGCGCCGTCCACCCCGGCCCCGTGTAGAGCGCGACGAGGATGCTCGACCCCGCGGTGAGCAGCGCCGAGAGCGCGACCAGCACGACGCCGGAGAGCGTGAGCAGCTTGTCGAGCCGCTCCTGCGTGTTGTGCGCGCGGTAGGCGCGGACGATCTGCGGCACGAGGACGGCGTTGAGGACGCCGCCCGCGAGGATCGCGAAGAGGACGTTGGGGATCTTGTTCGCGACATCGAACGCGTCCGCGACCAGGCCCGTGGTCCCGATCGCGGCCACGAGGAGGACGTTGCGCACGAGGCCGAGCCCGCGCGAGACGAACGTGCCCGACGCCATGAGCGCGGACGAGCGGCCGAGCCCGCCCGTGCGGGGGGCGGGCGCCTCCGTGGCGCCGGCCTCCGCGGTCTCGTCCGGGGTGCCGGGCGCCGCCGGGTCGCCGGGCAGCGCCCCGGACGGGACGACGTCGCGCGTCGTGCCGGGCCGCGTGCCGTGCCCGGCGCCCGCGGGCCGGACGTGGCGGGGCTGGTCGGGGCTCACTCGACGCGCTCCTCGTCCCGGCGGGCGGGCGGCGTGGGCGGCTCCTGTGCGTGCGCCCGGTCCTGCGTGGGCGGCGCCGGCTGGTCCGCCGTGGCGCCCGCCAGACGGCGGGGCGAGCGACCCCGGCGCACGGTGCGCCAGATACCGGCGACGAGCGTCAGCGCGAGGAGGACCGCGATGACCGCGGTGCCGACCGACTCCCAGTCGGCGCGGACGCGCACGATGAACTCCTGCGGCTCCGCGACGCGGACCTGGGGCTGCGCCGCGCTGACGAGCTCGACCTCGACCGTGACGTTCCCGCTCCCGAATCCCTCGACCGGAACCCCCACGCTCGTCTCGGTCGCCACCAGGTCGCCGTCCGCGTCCCGGGTGGCGGCCGGGATCGTCACCGTCCTGCGCTCGGGGGCGCGCAGCCGGGGGTCGTCCGGCCGCAGCACGACCTCGACCGTCGCGTCCTGATCGAGGGTGCTGCGCACCCGGACGGGGAGGTCCTCCTCCTCGGCGACGAAGAGGAACGGGGCGCGGGTCTGGACGGACAGGCTTCCCTGGACCGCGGTGGACTGCTGCTCCGCGTGCTGGACGGCGAGCGCGCGCGAGGGCTCCGCTGCGCGGAACGCGACGGCGGTCGGCGTGACGAAGCCGGGCTCGAGCGGGCGCGTGATCGTCGTGGGGTCGGCGGCGACCGTCGCGAACGCGGCGAGGTCCGTGCGCGACCGGTCGAGCGCACGGAGCTGGGCGACGGTGATCTCGCCCTCGGGGGCGGCGGAGTCGGGGAGCGGCGCGCGCTCGACGGCGGGCGGCGCCGACGCCAGGAGGTCGTCCACCGGGGCCAGGTCGACCCAGGCGGCCGACCGGAGGGCGTCGAGCCGCGCCGTGAAGAGCGTCGGCTCGGCCTCCCAGCTCCGGGGCAGTGCGACGACGACGTGGCGCTGCTCGGCCGGGCGCTCGCGGGCGATCACCGCGGTCTCGGCGAGGATCCGCTGCGTCGCGGTGACGCCCGACCCGTCGCCGGCGGACAGGAGGGCGGTGAGCACCGCGTCGGCGACCAGCGCCTTCACGGGGCCGGCGGCGGTCGCGACCTCGGCGACGCCGGACGGCGTGTAGGTCAGCGACTCGTCCGGTACGAGCCCGCCGGGACCGACGACCGTCGCGGACGCGCCCGACGCCGCGGCGAGCGTCGTCGTGGCCAGGTCGGGGACGGCGTCACCCGGCCAGGCGAGGTCCGTCCGCCACCCGGACGCCGGGTCGGTCGGCTCGCCGGACTTCGCGCTCGTGGCCTTCGTGCCGTCCGTCGTCGCGTCGTCGTCGGTCGTCAGGTCGGGTGCGGTGGGGAGCGGGGTCCCCGCCGGCAGCGCGAGACCGGCGTGCGCGAACGCCGCGACGTCCGGGTCGTAGGCGCGCAGCGCGAACGTCGACCGGCCCGCCGAGCCAGCGCTCACGGCGTCGGCCCAGCCGTTCACCGCCGGGTCGGCCGCGGCCGCGGCTGCGGCGAGCAGCGCCGGGTCGGCGACCCACGCGACCTCCGGCGTACCGCCGGTCGCTGCGAGCAGGCGCCCGAGGCGACCGTCCGTCCCCATCGCGGTGGAGAGCGCGTCGTCGTAGGCCTGCGGGTCGGGGTCCACCGGGGGACCGGTCATGGCGGCGACCACGCTCAGGCGCAGCGGGGTCACCTCGCTCGACGGCTCCCACAGGACGAAGGTGCGCTGCACGGCCAGGCGCGCGCCGCCGTCGGACACCGTGAGGGAGATGCCGCGCGGTCCCCAGTCGCTGCCTGCGTTCAGGTTGAGCTCCGCGACCGTCGCGGTGAGCGTGACCTCCGCGCTCTCGCCCGGCGCGAGGGGGGCCCCGAGGCCCTGGCTGGTGACGCCGACCCCGACACGGCCGTCGAGCCCGGTCGTGGTCCAGCTCTCGAGCGCCGACCGGGTGCTCAGCACGCGCCGGTCGACGCCGAGCGCCACCTCGGGCGCCCCGAGCGTCTCCGCGGTCCCGTTGGTCACGCGCGTGGTGACGGTGAGGGTGGCGCCCGGACCGAGGACGGTCGGCTGCAGCGAGGACACCTCGAGCGTCACCGCGTCCTCGGTCTCCGTGGCGGCACCCGCCGTCGTGCCCTGGGGCGTGGCCGCCGCGGCGAGGGACCCGCCGAGGACGACGCCGACGGTCAGGACCAGCAGGACGACCAGGGCGACGAGGAGGCGAGCGGACCTGCCGAGGAGCGGGGCCGACGCGGCGCCGCCGAGGCGCGCGCCGCTGCTGGGGGAGGGCGTCATGAGTGGTCGGTCGAGCTCCGTGGGGCGGGCGGTGCCGGGCCGCCGCGGCCGTCGTGCGGACGGCCGGGCGAGCGGACGATCGTCCGGGTCACCCTACTCTCGACCACCCCGTGGAACCGCGCCGGTCTGCCCTCGAGGACGCTCTGCGCGACGACGGCGATCCGGCGCTCGTTCGGGTAGGCGAGCCGGTCGGGCAGGTCCGCCACGGGGATCCACGCGACGTCCTCGGCCTCGCCGTCCGGGTCGCCCTCGACCGTGAGGAACCCGCCCGTCGCGCGCAGGAGGAAGTGGTGCACGACCTTGTGCACGCGGCGGTCGTCGCCGGTGAACCAGTAGTCGATGACGCCGAGCGGCTCCTGCACCGCTCCGTGGATGCCCGTCTCCTCCGCGATCTCGCGGACCGCGGCCTGCTCCGGCGTCTCGTCGCCCTCGAGATGGCCCTTGGGCAGGCACCACTCGAGGCGCCCGCCCCGGTTGCGCCGCGCGATGATCGCCGCGCACAGGTCGCCGCCCGCGACCGTGACGACGAGCCCGCCGGCCGAGACCTCGTCGACCACGGGCAGCGGCGGCGGCGCGGGGGCCGGGCGCGAGCGCGGGTCGATGCGCAGCGCGTGCCCGCCGGGCGGGGCGGGGACCGGGAGAGGCTGCCCGCGACCGCTGTCACGCCCGCCCACCGGATCCCTCCGGGGCTCGTGGGCGTGCGCAGGGGTGGACATGTCCCAACTTTACCGAGTGGACGTCGGCTCCCCGGGACCGGCTCCCCGGTGCGGGCGTCGCATCTGGCAGGCTTGGGTGTCGTGCCCCAGCCTTCGTCGTCCCCGCCGTCACCTCCGCCGGCATCTCAGCCGACGCCGCAGTCGCTCGAGCTGCAGCGTCGAGCCCTCGCCGTCCTCACCGAGATGGCGCCCGCGGCGATCGAGCTCGGCGAGGCGTTCCGCGCCGCGGGTCACGAGCTCGCGCTCGTGGGCGGGCCCGTCCGCGACGCGTTCCTCGGACGGGCGAGCAACGACCTCGACTTCGCCACGTCCGCGTCGCCCGACGAGACCGAGGCGCTCCTCGCGCGCTGGGGCGACGCCCACTGGGACATCGGCAAGGAGTTCGGCACGATCGGGGCGAAGCGGTTCGGCCGTGGTGGCCCGGGCGACGACCTCGTCGTCGAGGTGACGACGTACCGCACCGACGAGTACGACCCGACGTCGCGCAAGCCCGTCGTCGCGTTCGGCGACACGCTCGAGGGCGACCTGTCGCGCCGGGACTTCACCGTCAACGCGATGGCGGTGCGCGTGCCGGAGATGACGTTCGTCGACCCCTTCGACGGCCTCGACGACCTCGCGCGCCGCGTGCTGCGCACGCCCATCGCCCCCGAGCGCTCGTTCGACGACGACCCGCTGCGCATGATGCGCGCCGCGCGCTTCGCGGCCCAGCTGGGGTTCGACGTCGACGGCGGCACGCTCGCCGCGCTCGTCCTCATGACCGAGCGCATCGAGATCGTGTCCGCCGAGCGGGTGCGGGACGAGCTGTCGAAGCTGCTGTGCGCGACGTCGCCGCGCCGTGGTCTCGAGGTGCTCGTGGACACCGGCCTCGCCGACCACGTGCTGCCCGAGCTGCCCGCGCTCAAGCTCGAGATCGACGAGCACCACCGGCACAAGGACGTCTACGAGCACTCGCTCACGGTCCTCGACCAGGCGATCGCCCAGGAGACCGGGCCCGACGGCGCGGTCCCGGCCCCCGACCTCGTGCTCCGCCTCGCCGCGCTGCTGCACGACGTGGGCAAGCCGCCGACGCGCCGCTTCGAGCCGGGGGGAGGCGTGAGCTTCCACCACCACGAGGTCGTCGGCGCCAAGATGGTCGCCAAGCGCCTCAGGGCGCTGCGGTACGACAAGCAGGTCGTCAAGGACGTCGCCCGCCTCGTCGAGCTGCACCTGCGGTTCCACGGCTACGGCGACGGCGCCTGGACCGACTCCGCCGTGCGCCGGTACGTGACCGACGCCGGACCGCTCCTCGAGCGGCTGCACCGCCTCACGCGCGCCGACTGCACGACGCGGAACCGGCGCAAGGCCCAGCGGCTGCGCGAGTCGTACGACGACCTCGAGCGCCGCATCGCCGACCTCCAGGAGAAGGAGGAGCTCGACGCCGTCCGCCCCGACCTCGACGGTCAGCAGATCATGGCGATCCTCGGGATCCGGCCGGGACCGGTGGTGGGGAAGGCGTACAAGCACCTGCTCGAGCTACGCCTCGACCGCGGCCCGGTCGACGAGGAGACGGCGCGAGCGGACCTCCTGGCCTGGTGGTCGACCCAACCGGAGTCGTCCACCTCCTGAGCGGCGACGCGTCCTGGTCGGTCCGGGCGAGACCTCCGGGGCGGTCGTGCCGGGTCTACCATCCGCGCCGCTCGTTCCTCGCGCCGCTCCCGCCAGACCCGCCACGACCCGGCACGACCGCCCCTCCGGCCTCGCCCTCGGCGGTCGCGTCGCCTCCGGGCGGGCGCGCGACCCGGCGAGGACTCAGACGTCGTCGGTGGCGAGAGCAGCCTCGACCGTGACGTCTTCCATGCGCGCATCCTCGACCGGCGCGTCCTGCGTGCGGTCCTGCGCGGGGCCGTGACCCGGGCCGTGCTCCTGCGGCGCGCTGCGACGCAGGAGGAACGAGAGGCCCACGGCCACGAGCATGACGGCCGTGCCCCAGACGAACGCGTCGCCGACCCCCTCGGCCAGCGCCGCCTGCGGTGACGCGCCCGCCTCGCCGTAGGCGATGGAGCGGGTCGTCATGACGGCGACGAACATGGCCGTGCCGGCGGCGCCCGCGAGCTGCTGCACGGTGCCGATCGACGCCGACCCGTGCGAGTACTGGTGCGGCTCGAGCGCCGAGAGCGCGGACGTGAACAGCGGCGTGAACATGAACGCCAGACCCAGGCTCAGCGTCACGTGCAGCGCGAGGACGAACCACGGCGACGAGTCCGCGTGGATCGTCGTGAACGCGGCGAGGGCGACGGCGACGACGCTCACGCCGGGGATGACGAGCGGGCGCGGGCCCACCCGGTCGTAGAGCCGTCCGACGGTCGGGCCGAGCAGACCCATGAGGAGCCCGCCCGGGAGCACGATGAGGCCGGTCGCGAGCGGCTCCAGACCCATCGCGTCCTGCAGGAACAGCGGCAGGAGGATGAGGGAGCCGAACATGGCGACCATGCCGACCGCCATGATGCCGAGCGGCACGCTGAAGCCACGGTGCGTGAACACGCGGAGGTCGAGCAGCGCACGGTCCTCGCGCTGGAGGACGAGCTGGCGCCACACGAACGCGCCGAGCGCGAGGGCGCCGAACGCGATCGGCACTACCGGCGGGACGACGGGCGTGTGGCGCGCGGCCTCACCGATGCTGGAGAGCCCGTAGACCAGGCCGCCGAACGCGAACGCCGCGAGGACCAGGGAGAACGGGTCGAGGCGCGAGTGCGTACGGTCGGCGACGTCCCGGATGTACAGGAAGCCGAGGACGAGCGCGACGAGCGCGATCGGGAGGACGATCCCGAACACCCACCGCCAGCTCAGCGAGTTGAGGATGAGGCCGGAGAGCGACGGGCCCAGCGCGGGTGCCGCGGCCATGACGATCGAGATGTTCCCCATGACCTTGCCGCGGATCGTCGGCGGGACCAGGGTCATGATCGTCGTCATGAGCAGCGGCATCATGATCGCCGTGCCTGACGCCTGCACGACGCGGCCGGTCAGCAGCCACGCGAAGCCCGGCGAGACGGCGGCGAGCAGCGTGCCCGCGCTGAACAGCGACATCGCGAGCAGGTACGCGCCGCGCGTCCCGAGGCGCTGGAGCAGGAACCCGGTCGCCGGGATGACGACCGCCATCGTCAGCATGAACGCGGTCGTGAGCCACTGGCCCGTGCTGGCCGTGATGCCGAGGTCCTCCATGAGCGGCGCCAGCGCGACGCTCATGGTCGTCTCGTTGAGGATCACGACGAACGCGGAGCCGAGCAGCAGCGCGATGACGAGGAAGTCCGCCCGGGGTAGCCGGTCGACGGGGGCCGCCGAGGTGTCGTGGGTGGGGGAGGCTGTCACGGGGTGTCTCCGCTCGCGTCGGTGGCGGCCCGGGCCCAGGTTCGGACCCGGTCGGGGCAGGGCGGGCTGCGTGGGGGCAGCACGGGAGTCGCGTGCGGTGCACGCGACGACGGTGTCGGTTCTCGGTCGGCGGGCCACGGGGGATGGGTGACCCGGGACGATCGGCGCGGCCCAGCCACGTCGATCCGTACCCTGTACGACCATCCACCATCCTGCGTTATTCCCGTCCGACGTGACGACCTCTTTTCGCTCGCGGACTCATCGGTGCTGCCGACAGCAGAAGCCGTGGTCGTGCCGCGTGAGGTGATCGGGGGAGGTGCGACCAGAAGAGGACGGCGGGTGACCGCTACCCCGCCTAGCGTCGAGGACGGACCCGCACCCCGACACCGGAGGCCCCTGATGGAGTTCCGACCGTTCACGATCGACGCCCCGCAGGCCGAGCTCGACGACCTGCGCGAGCGCCTCGCCCGCACCCGCTGGCCCGCCGAGCTCCAGGAGCAGGGCTGGGAGCGCGGCACCGAGCTGTCGACGATGCGTCGCATCGTCGCGCACTGGGTGGACGGCTACGACTGGCGCGCGCAGGAGGCGCGACTGAACCGCTTCCACCACCTCGTCGCCACGATCGCCGGCCGCGACCTCCACGCGATCCACGAGCGTGCGGTGCGCCCGGACGCTCCGGCGATCCTTCTGCTGCACGGTTGGGCGGACTCGTTCTACCGGTTCGCGCACGTCGTCGACCGCCTCACGGGCCGCGATCCCGTGATCGGCCCCGACGAGCCGGTGTTCGACGTCGTCGTCCCGTCGCTGCCAGGCTTCGACTTCTCGGACCAGCCCGAGGCCGGGACGGTGAGCGGCGCGCAGAGCGCCGAGGTCGTCGCGAGCCTCATGGCGGGCCTCGGCTACGACCGCTACCTCGTGCACGGCGGCGACTGGGGCGGTGTCGTCGCGCAGGAGGTGGCGCGCGCCCACCCCGACCGCGTCGT
Source organism: Cellulosimicrobium cellulans (assembly GCF_016907755.1). Classification (NCBI taxonomy): domain Bacteria; kingdom Bacillati; phylum Actinomycetota; class Actinomycetes; order Micrococcales; family Promicromonosporaceae; genus Cellulosimicrobium; species Cellulosimicrobium cellulans. Next base: position 308,735 of record NZ_JAFBCN010000001.1, on the reverse strand, counting down.
CGGCCTCCACCTCACCGACGTCCCGTTCCCCAACCTGTTCCTCGTCGACCGCGACACGGCGAGCGAGGGGGAGCGCGCGATGTTCGCCGCGGTCGACGCCTGGGGCGAGACGCACGGCGGGTACGTCGGGATCCAGTCGTCGCGCCCGCTCACGCTGTCCTACGGTCTGAGCGACTCGCCCGTCGGTCTCGCCGCTTGGCTCGTCGACCACTTCGGCCACCTCTCCGACACCCTGCCGTCCGACGACGACCTGCTCACCAACGTGATGCTCTACTGGCTCGGCAACTCGATCCGCTCCTCGATGCGCCTCTACAACGAGGGGCTCGACGGCGACTGGGGCGGTGAGTCGGGGGGCGACGCAGGGGACGACGCCGCATGGTCGGGCGGGGAGGGCGCCGACGCCGCATGGTCGGGCGAGGAGAGCGCCGACGCCGGCTGGTCGCAGCGCATCGACGTACCGACGGCGGTCGCCGTCTTCCCGCGCGACATCTCGCAGCCTCCGCGCGAGTACGCGGAGCGGTTCTTCGACGTCCGGCGGTTCACCACGATGCCGCGCGGCGGGCACTTCGCCGCGCTCGAGGAGCCGCAGCTCGTCGTCGACGACGTCCGGGCCTTCGTCTCCGAGCTCGGCTGAGCCCGATGGTGCGGCCGGGCCCTGTCAGGCGCCCGGTCGCCCGGCCGGGACGTCGTCGGTGGCCGACCCCTCGTCGGGCGCGCCGGCCTCGGGTACGGGCCGTGCGCCGTCGGGCACGACGGCGTCCCCCGCCCCGGCCGGGGTCCGTGCCCCGCGCGTCCAGATCACGAGCGCGGCGAGCGCGTAGGCGACCGCGAGGGCGACGAACACGCCGCGCGACCACCCCGTGTCGGGGAGCGTGAACGCTGCCAGGGCGGCCGCGCCGACGAACGCCGCGTTGTACAGGACGTCGTAGAACGCGAAGGCCCGGCCGCGGTACTCGTCGTCGGTGTCGCGCTGGACGATCGTGTCCACCGCGATCTTGGTGCCCTGCGCGGCCAGCCCGAGCAGGGCGGCGCCCGTGTACACGACCGCGCGCGACGGCGTCGTGACGAGCAGGAGCTGGCTCGCCGCGGCGAGCAGCAGCATGATCGCGATCCACACCTGCGGGCCCGTGTACCGGGAGAGCGTCGGCGTGAGCACCATGGCCCCGGCGCCGCCCAGGCCGGTCAGCCCGACGACGATCGCGAAGGTCGCCATGCCGGCCGTCTGGCTGCCCGCGTCGAGGAGGTTCCGGGCGATGAGGATCGACGCGATGAAGACCACGCCGTAGAGGAAGCGGTGCGTGGCCATCGCGAGCAGCGCCTGGCCCGGGGTGCGGCGCGCGACGAGGTACCGGGCGCCGTCGGCCAGGCCGCGCGCGACCTTGACGATCTCCGACCGGATCGCCGACTCGGCGGGGCGTTCCGGGCCGAGCTGCGTGCGGCCGAGACGCAGCGCGAGCAGCGACGCGATCCCGAACACGAGCGCCGCGCACACGAGCGCGGACGAGTCCTTGACCCGGCCCGGCTCGAACGCGAGCCCCAGGACGAACCCGATCCCGCCCCCCACGAACGCCGCACCGGCGCCCAGCGTCGGGGTCAGGGAGTTCGCGGTGAGGAGCAGCGGACCGTCGACGACGCGCGGCAGGCCCGCGGACAGGCCCGCGAGCAGGAAGCGGTTCACCGACAGCGCCGCGAGCCCGAGGGCGTAGATCCACCCGCTCACGCCGCCCGAGAGCATGAGCGCCGCCATGCCCAGCGTGATGACCACGCGGACCGCGTTGCCCCAGGCGAGCACCTGTCGGCGCTGCCACCGGTCGAGGAACACGCCCGCGAACGGCCCCACGATCGTGAACGGCGCCAGCATCACCGCGAACGCGCCCGCGATCGCCGCCGCGGTGCCCTGCGACTCGGGCGAGAAGAACAGCAGCGACGCCAGGCCGACCTGGAACATGCCGTCACCCGCCTGCGACACGAGCCGGACGGCGAACAGCTTGCGGAAGCCGCGCAGCCGCAGCAGCGCTCGCAGCTCGGCGACGACACTCACCCCTCAACCCTAGGCGGTCGACGCGCTCGGCCGGGACGTCATCGACGGGCCCGGCCGACGACGTCCCGTTCTCGCATCCTGGGAACGTCTGGGCAAGAATCATTAGGAAGGTTACCTTTGTGTTTTCGTCACGACCCGCCACAGTGGCCGGGCCCAGAGAAGCAGCGAGGCATTCTCGAATGACACGAACCCCCAGGACGGCAGCCGCAGGGCTCGCCTTCGCAGCGACGGCGGCGCTCGTCGCCGGCACGGTCGGCACGGCGTACGCCGCACCCGCGACCGCCGGCGGAGACGGCGCCAACGGCTACAAGACCGTCGGCTACTACCCCGCGTGGGACGCCGGCAACGAGGACGGCTACCAGGTGGCCGACCTCCAGACCACCGGGGCGGCGTCGGACCTGACGCACCTCAACTATGCGTTCGGCAACGTCACGACCGACCTGGTCTGCGACATCACCGACCGGGAGGACCCCGTCGACGGCGGGCTCCAGGGCGACCCCCTCAACGACTACGTGCAGCTCAAGCCGGCCGGGCAGGCCGTCGACGGCGTCGCGGACACCGCCGACCAGGCGCTCGCGGGGAACTTCAACCAGCTCAAGAAGCTCAAGGAGGCCAACCCGGGCCTGAAGGTCCTCATCTCGCTCGGCGGCTGGACCTGGTCGGACAACTTCTCCGACGCCGTGTCCACGCCGGAGAACCGCGAGCGGCTCGTCGAGTCCTGCCTCGACGTGTACTTCCGCGGGAACCTGCCCGTCGTCCAGGACGCGGAGAACGGCACCAAGGGTGGCGACGGCGTCGCCGCCGGCATCTTCGACGGCGTCGACTTCGACTGGGAGTGGCCCGGCGCGACAGGCGAGCACCCCACGCCGCGACCCGAGGAGGACGCGGAGAACTTCGTCCAGTTCGCGCAGCTCCTGCGCGCCGAGCTCGACGAGCTCGGCACCGAGACCGGCGAGGACTACCTCCTCACCGGCTTCGCACCGGCCGGCTGGGCCCCGCGCACCTATGGTGGCTGGCTCGACCCGCGCTTCGTCGAGGCGCTCGACTTCATCAACGTCCAGGGCTACGACTACCACGGCGACTGGAACACCACCCGCACGGGTCACCAGGGCAACCTGCACGTCTACGAGGACCCGACGACGGGGGAGCCCGCCAACTGGGGCCTCGCCGCCGACGGCGTCCTCGGCGCGTACCACGCCGCCGGGTGGCCCAAGGAGAAGCTCGTGCTCGGCATGGCCGCGTACGGCTACGGCTGGAAGAACGTCACCGACCCGACGCCCGGTGCCGCGGCGGACGGCGCGCTCCCGTTCACGTACTACTCGGAGATCAAGGCGAAGGGCCTCCCGGAGTACTACGACGAGGTCGCCGGGCAGGGCTACTTCTACGGCGACGGCGAGTGGTGGACCGCGGACACCCCGCGGTCCGTGACGGCCAAGGCCGAGTACCTCGCCACCAACGGCTACGGCGGCGGCTACTTCTGGGACCTCGCCGGTGACGACGACAACGAGCTCCTCGGGACCCTCCGAGGCGCGTTCGAGATCGCCACCCCCGGACCCCTCGTCCCCGCCGACGCGGCAGCCCCCTGGTACGCGACCGGCGTGTACACCGCGGGAGACGTCGTCTACCACGACGGGGTCGAGTACCGCGCCGCCTGGTGGACCCGGAACCAGGAGCCCGGCCAGCCGAACGGCCCCTGGCGCGCCATCGGCGGCGCCGGCACCGCCCCCGCCGGAGAGGCACCCGCGTGCGGCGACGCCTGGGACGCCGGCCGTACCTACACCACGGGCGACGTCGTCACCCGCGCGGGCGTGAACCACACCGCGCAGTGGTGGACCACCGGGTCCCAGCCCGGCACCGATGCGTACGGCGCCTGGGACGCGGGCAGCCCCTGCGTCTGACGCACAGCACCACGAGCACACGAGCGAGGCCCCTGCCGATCATCGGCAGGGGCCTCGCCCGTGTCTCGACCTGCGATGCGCTCCAGGTCAGCGCTCGACGTTCTTGGTCGCGCTGACCTTGCGCTCCGCTCCGGGCGAGTGCCTCGTTCCTCGGCCCTCGCCCTGCACTGCGCTCCGGATCAGCGCTCGACCCTTTCGGTCGCGCTGACCTTGCGCTCCGCTCCGGGCGAGTGCCTCGTTCCTCGGCCCTCACCCTGCACTGCGCTCCAGGTCAGCGCTCGACCTCACCGGCGATGAAGGCCTCGAGCTGCGCACGGCCCTTCGTGTCCTCCATCTGGACCGGCGGGGACTTCATGAAGTAGGTCGAGGCCGAGAGGATCGGGCCGCCGACGCCGCGGTCCTTGGCGATCTTCGCGGCGCGGACGGCGTCGATGATGATGCCGGCCGAGTTGGGGGAGTCCCACACCTCGAGCTTGTACTCCAGGTTCAGCGGGACCTCGCCGAACGCGCGGCCCTCGAGGCGCACGTACGCCCACTTGCGGTCGTCGAGCCACGCGACGTAGTCCGACGGGCCGATGTGGACGTTGCGGTCCTCCTTCTTGCCGCCGAGCGGGCCCTCGAGGTTCGAGGTCACGGCCTGCGTCTTGGAGATCTTCTTGGACTCCAGGCGCTCGCGCTCGAGCATGTTCTTAAAGTCCATGTTGCCGCCGACGTTGAGCTGGTACGTGCGGTCCAGCACGACGCCGCGGTCCTCGAAGAGCTTGGCGAGCACGCGGTGCGTGATCGTCGCGCCGACCTGCGACTTGATGTCGTCGCCGACGATCGGCACGCCGGCCTCCTCGAACTTCGCGGCCCACTCCGGGTCGGACGCGATGAAGACGGGCAGGGCGTTGACGAAGGCGACGCCCGCGTCGATCGCGGCCTGCGCGTAGAACTTCGCGGCCTGCTCCGAGCCGACGGGGAGGTAGCAGACGAGCACGTCGACCTGCGCCTCGCGCAGCGCGGCGACGACGTCGACCGCCTCCGCGTCCGACTCCTCGATCGTCTGCGCGTAGTACTTGCCGATGCCGTCGAGCGTCGGGCCGCGCTGGACGGTCACGCCGAGCGGCGGGACGTCCGCGATCTTGATCGTGTTGTTCTCCGAGGCGTTGATGGCCTCCGAGAGGTCGAAGCCGACCTTCTTCGCGTCGACGTCGAACGCCGCCACGAAGTCCAGGCTCGACACGTGGTAGTCGCCGAACTGCACGTGCATGAGGCCCGGGACGGTGGCGCTCGGGTCGGCGTCACGGTAGAAGTGCACGCCCTGGACGAGGGACGATGCGCAGTTGCCTACGCCGACGATGGCGACGCGGATGGAGGTCATCCTCGCTCCTTGGTGTTCGTTGTTCCAGGGTCCTCGGGACGCCTCGCGCCGTCGGGCTCCTGCTCGGATGGTTCCGCAGGATGCGGGGTGCTGCTGGACCGCGCACGGGTGGTGCTCCGGGAGTGCCCGAAGCTCCGGTCGCGCTCGGTGGTGATGAGACCGTCGAGCCAGCGCACCTCGCGCTCGACCTGCTCGAGTCCGTGACGTTGCAGCTCGAGCGTGTACTCGTCGAGCCGCTCGCGGGTGCGAGCCGCGGACTCCCTGACCGCCTCCAGCCTCTCCGTGAGCCGGGTGCGCCGGCCCTCGAGGATGCGGATGCGGGTCTCGGCGTCGGTCTGCGCGAAGAACGCGAACCGGACGTCGAAGCTCTCGTCCTCCCACGCGGCCGGCCCCGACGAGGCCAGCACGCTCTGGAGGTGCTCCTTGCCCTCGGCCGTCAGCTCGTAGACGATCCGCGCGCGCTTGCCCGAGAGGGCGGGCGCGAGCGTCGACTGCGCCGCGGACTGCTCCGTGCCGGTGATGAGCCCGCGGGCCACCAGCGACTTGAGGGCGGGGTACAGCGAGCCGTAGGACAGCACGCGGAACGACCCGAGCATGAGGTTGAGCCGCTTGCGCAGCTCGTACCCGTGCAGCGGAGACTCCTTGAGGAGGCCGAGGATCGCGGTCTCGAGCACCGGTGTCTTGCTGCGCACGAACCCACCTCCTGACGCACCTCGGGCGTGCCGCGGCGGGCTCGCTGTGACCTGATGATCGACTCGATGTATCGAGTCGATACATCGACAGGTTAGGTCGTCTCGATGCGTCGTGCAATCTTCGGGGAGTGTCGCGCATCGCGCCACAGATGTGAAGGACCCGCGGAGGCGGCGGGACGCCACGGCGAATCAATGGCGCACGATCGCGCTGTCAGTGCTGCAGACCCTTGTCCCGACAGGGCGACGCCCTATTGTTCAGGGTGGTCCGGCGTGTGCCGACCCCGTGCCCGACGACGTCCCGCGCCCGAGGCGGGGACGCGCCGTCGGGCAGGTGGTCCGCTCGCGGCGGGCCACGAGCAGGTCCGCGGACGACGTGGAGCCGGCTTCCCGTTGCCCCCCAGAGGAAGGTAGACCGTGGCGCGATCCACGAGGACGAACGGACGGACGACCCCCCGCGGGCGCCGTCGGTTCTTCAACTACCCGCGCTCGCACGTCAAGAGCTTCCGCCGTTGGCTGCCGTCGTGGCGCGTCGTCGTCGGGACCATGCTGACCGGCGTCGCGCTCGTCGCGGGCGTGCTCGTCGCGGCGTGGGTCACGACCGACGTCCCGACGAAGCTGCCGAGCGTCGGGGCGCAGACGTCCACGGTGTACTGGGGCGACGGGGCGACCGAGATGGGGACGTACGCGGTCGAGAACCGCGAGATCGTCGACTACGCGTCGCTGCCCGACTACGTGGGCAACGCGGTCGTCGCCTCGGAGGACAGCACCTTCTGGACCAACTCCGGCGTGGACTTCCGGGGCATCGCACGTGCCTTCTACAACAACCTCAAGGGTGGCGGCCGCCAGGGTGCCTCGACGCTCACGCAACAGTACGTCGAGCGGTACTACACGGACACCGTCACGGACTACGCGGGCAAGGCTCGTGAGGCCATCCTCGCGCTGAAGATCACGCAGCAGCAGAAGAAGGAAGACATCCTCGGCAACTACCTCAACACGATCTACTTCGGCCGCGGCGCGTACGGGATCCAGGCGGCCGCGCAGAAGTACTACGGCGTGAACGCGGCGGACCTGACGATCTCCCAGGCCGCGATGATCTCGGGCATCATCCCCAACCCGACGAACTGGGACCCCGCGAACAACCCCGAGCAGGCGCAGCACCGCTGGGAGCGGTCGCTCAAGAACATGCGGGACGACGGCCACATCGACAAGGCCCAGTACGACGAGGCGATCGCGGCCGGGTTCCCGACGGCGAACCCCTACGAGAAGTCGGACAAGTACTTCGGACCGACCGGGTACCTCCTCACCATGGTCGAGCAAGAGCTGGCGAGCGAGGGCATCGGCATCTCCGAGGCCGACCTGACGAGCAAGGGCTACAAGGTCGTGACGACGATCGACCAGGGGATGCAGGACGCGGCGGCGGCGACGGCCGAGTCTCTCCCTCGCGCCGAGCGCGGCGAGGAGAACCCCGTCTCGGAGAACATCCGCGCCGCGATCGTCTCCATCGACCCGAACGACGGCTCGATCCGGGCTCTCTACGGTGGCCGGAACTTCCTGCAGAACCAGTACAACAACGCCACCCGCGGCGCGGCTCAAGGTGGTTCGACGTTCAAGCCGTTCACGCTCATCGCCGGACTCGAGAACGACCACACGCTCGACGAGCGGTTCGACGGCAACTCGCCCAAGACGTTCCCGGGAGCGGACAACGGCAGCGACTGGAAGGTCCGCAACTTCAGCGACCACGACTGGGGAAACATCGACCTCACCGAGGCGACCGCGCAGTCGGTGAACACCGCCTACGCGGAGCTCAACCTCGAGGTCGGGCCGGAGAAGACCGCGGACGTCGCGGCACGTCTGGGCATCAAGGCCGACGTCGGGTCGAACCTGGCGAACGTGCTGGGTGACGCGACGGTGACGCCGCTCGAGCTGACGAACGCCTACGCGACCATCGCCGCGCAGGGCATGCGGTCGACGCCGCACATCGTGGCCTCCGTGACCGACTCCCGGGGCAACCTCGTGTACCAGGCACCGGGCGCCGACAAGCGCGAGCAGGAGTTCGCTCCGGACGTCATGGCTGCCGCGACGTACGCCCTCTCCCAGGTCGTCGAGAAGGGGTCGGGCAAGCCGGCGCAGGCCATCGGCCGCCCGGCCGCCGGCAAGACCGGAACCTCGACCGACAACAAGTCGGCCTGGTTCGCGGGATTCACCCCTGGCCTCGCGACGGTCGTCGGCCTCTACCAGTCCGGACCGAACGGCGAGCAGGAGCAGATCACCCCGTTCGGCAAGTGGGTCGGGGACGAGATCACGGGTGGTTCCTGGCCGGTCGAGGCCTGGACCTCCTACATGCAGACGGCGGTGGCGAACCTGCCCGTCGGCGAGTTCCCGGCGTACACGCCGCCGAAGCCGCAGCCGACGGAGACCCCCACCGAGACCCCGACGGAGACCCCGACCGAGGACACGCAGCCGGAGGAGCCGGTCGAGCCGGAGCAGCCGGAGAACGTCACGGTGCCCAGCGTCGTCGGCATGGAGAGCCGGGCCGCGCGCGCCCAGCTCGAGGCCGCGGGGCTCAAGGTGCGGATCACCGAGGAGTTCTCCGACCAGCAGCCGCGTGGCTTCGTCATCAGCCAGTCGTCGATGAGCGAGGTGCCGCCCGGGTCGACGATCGCCCTCGTGGTCTCCAAGGGGACGGACCCGGGCCAGCAGCCCGACCCGGACCCGACCGAGACGCCGACCGACCAGCCCACCGAACCCGGGTCCGGGAACGGGAACGGGAACGGGAACGGGAACGGCGGTGGACCGGGCGGAGGCGGCTGACCCGGCCGACCGCAGATTTCCAGGGGTCCGCGCCGAGCGGGTACCCTGGGGAGCTGCCGTCCGCTCGTCGGACGGCAGCAGCACGAATGCATGAACCCTCCTGTCACGGAGAGACCGTGACCGCGAAGACCAGAGGAGGTGGGTTATCCGCATGCGTCAGTACGAACTGATGATCATCCTCGACCCCGAGATCGAGGAGCGCACCGTCGCCCCGTCGCTCGACAAGTACCTGTCGGTCATCAAGACCGACGGCGGCTCCGTCGACAAGGTGGACATCTGGGGTCGTCGCCGCCTGGCGTACGACATCAAGAAGAAGTCCGAGGGCATCTACGCGGTCGTCGACTTCACGTCGACCTCCGACACCGCCAAGGAGCTGGACCGTCAGCTCGGCCTCAACGAGGTCGTCCTGCGGACCAAGATCCTGCGCACGGACGCTCGCTGATCCTCCCCGCGTCCCCCGTTCGACCGTCCCGCACCGGGACGCTCCACGCCGTAGCGCGTGTGGGCGCCGCGTGATGGGATGAGCGACGCGAGACCCGTTACGAGCACGAACGCGACGATGCTGACGACACACGAAGGAGCTGGCCATGGCAGGTGACACCGTCATCACGGTGATCGGGAACCTCACGGGAGACCCGGAGCTGCGTTTCACCCCCTCGGGTGCGGCGGTGGCCAACTTCACGGTGGCGTCGACGCCGCGGACCTTCGACCGCCAGTCGAACGAGTGGAAGGACGGGGACACCCTGTTCATGCGCTGCTCGATCTGGCGCGAGGCCGCGGAGAACGTCGCGGAGTCGCTGACGAAGGGCATGCGCGTCATCGCGCAGGGCCGCCTCGTCCAGCGCTCGTACGAGACCCGCGAGGGGGAGAAGCGCACCGTCGTCGAGCTGCAGGTGGACGAGATCGGTCCCTCCCTGCGCTACGCCTCCGCGAAGGTCACCCGGGCCCAGCGCTCGGGTGGCGGTGGCGGCGGCTTCGGCGGCGGTGGCGGCTACGGAGGTGGCGCCAACTCCGGCGGTGCCTCCGGTGGCGGATTCAGCTCCGGCGGCGGTCAGCAGCAGAGCGACGACCCGTGGGCCACGGCTGGCCCCGCGTCGTCCGGTGGTTCGTTCTCCGACGAGCCCCCGTTCTGATCGTCCGCCACTCCCAGAACACACACCCGTCCCCGCGGGTGCCGCGCCGCTCGTCGGCGCGGACCGCGCGCGGGGATCGCACCTTGTAGAGGAGCAACACCATGGCGAAGCCTGTGGTGCGCAAGCCCAAGAAGAAGTCCAACCCGCTGAAGTCGGCCAAGATCGAGTCGGTCGACTACAAGGACACCGCGCTGCTGCGCAAGTTCATCTCCGACCGCGGCAAGATCCGTGCGCGTCGCGTGACCGGCGTCTCCGTCCAGGAGCAGCGTCAGATCGCCCGTGCGGTGAAGAACGCGCGCGAGATGGCGCTGCTGCCGTACACGTCGACGGCTCGCTGAGCGGGAAGGGAGAGAACTCATGGCCAAGCTGATCCTGACCCACGAGGTCACCGGTCTCGGTGAGCCCGGCGACGTCGTCGAGGTGAAGGACGGGTACGCCCGTAACTTCCTCGTCCCGCGCAAGCTCGCCACGCCGTGGTCCAAGGGCGCCGAGTCCGAGATCACCGCGATCCGCAAGGCGCGTAAGGCCCGCGAGATCGCGTCGCTCGACGACGCAAAGGCGATCCGCGACTCGCTGCAGTCGAAGCCGGTCGTCGTCGAGGCGAAGGCCGGCGCTGCCGGTCGCCTCTTCGGTGCCGTGACGACGGCGGACATCGCGTCCGCCGTGACCGCCGCGGGCGCGTCGGTCGACAAGCGCAAGATCGAGATCGGCCAGCCGATCAAGGCGACGGGGGACTACACGGTCTCCGTCCGCCTCCACCCGGAGGTCTCCGCGACCCTCGCGGTGAAGGTCGTCGCTGCCTGATCTGCTGCTGAGCAGTCCTCGAAGGCCCGGTCCCTCCTCGGAGGGCCGGGCCTTCGTGCTGTTCACGCCGTCCCGGTGACCATCCAGGCGCTGCCCCGGGCGCGCAGTCCGGTGGTGACGGCGCGGGCGGCCATGAAGACCCCCGCGAAGGCGAGCCACAGCCACGCGAGGCCTGCTGCGCCGTCGGGCGCCCAGTGGCGGACGGCGAGCGCGAACGGCACGTAGACCACGAGCGTGAGCATGCCCGCCCAGGCGAGGAAGCGGCCGTCCCCGGCGCCGATGAGGACGCCGTCGAGCACGAACACCCAGCCCGCCATGGGCAGGAGCAGCCCGCACACGGCCATGCCGACGGCGACGGCGGCGCGCACGTCCGGGTCGGACGTGAAGAGCAGCGCGAACCACCAACCGCCCGCGGCCATGACGACCCCGAGGGCCGCGCCGGCCGCGACGCCCCACTGCAGGGTGCGGCGCAGGACGGCGCGGACGCGCGGGACGTCGTCGGCCCCGAGGCCGTAGCCGACGAGCGCCTGCGCGGCGATGGCGAGCGCATCGAGCGCGAACGCTGCCAGGCCCCAGACGGAGTTCACGACCTGGTAGCCCGCGAGCGTCACCTCGCCGAGCCCGGTCGCGACGAAGACCGTGAGGAGGATCGCGAGTCGCAGCGAGAGCGTGCGGACGAAGAGCGGCGCACCGGCGCGCGCGTTGGACCAGATGCCACCGGCCGCGGGGCGCAGGGACGCGCCGTGGCGCCGGGCGCCGCGCACGACCACGACGACGAGCACCGCGCCCATGGTGAGCTGCGCGACGGCCGTCCCGATGCCCGAGCCGGCGATCCCGAGGCCCGCGCCGTAGACGAGGACGACGTTGAGGACCGCGTTGAACGTGGCGCCGCCTGCGGCGACCCACAGGGGCGTCCGCGTGTCCTGCATGCCGCGCAGCACGCCCGTGGACGCGAGGACGAGGAGCATCCCCGGGAGGCCGAGGGCCGACCAGCGCAGGTAGACGACGGCGTGCTCGGCGACCTCGCCCGTCCCGCCCATCATCCCGACGGCCCAGGGCGCGGTCGCCCACAGCGCGGCGGCGAGGAGCACGCCGAGCCCGACGGCGAGCCACAGGCCGTCGACGCCCGACTGGAGCGCCTCGCGCGTGTGCCCGGCGCCGATGCGCCGGGCGACGGCGGCCGTGGTCGCGTAGGCGAGGAAGACGCACAGCCCGACGAGCGTGACCAGGAGCGTCGAGGCGAGGGAGAGGCCGGCGAGCTGCGCGGTGCCGAGGTGGCCCACGACCGCGCTGTCGACGAGGACGAAGAGCGGCTCTGCGACGAGCGCGCCGAGGGCGGGGACGGCGAGCGCGAGGATCTCGCGGTCGAGCAGGGAGCGGGTGCGGCGACCTGTGGACGACGCCGCGGGGTCGGGTGGCGTCCGGGTGTCGCCGGAGTGGCCGGGCGGTGTCCGGCGTGTCGTCGGCGTGTCGTCGGACTTTCTTTCTTCCACACCCCTGAGGGTAGTGACGAGGCTGGTCAGAGGCCGCTCCTGCTGATGTACACAGGGAGATCGTGACGTTGTCCACACCGTTATCCACCGGGTGTGCACAGTGACGGGGACTGTGTCCACAGGTTCGGGGGTCCCTGTCCACCGGGCGTGCACAGGGCCGTTTGCGGGGTGTGGAACCGCGATCTAGTGTCGCGGGGTCGTGCCTGTCGGAGGCGGGAGGCGCGGTCACCGGGACAGTCGTGTGGGTGGCCCGCTGTAGAACACGTGTACGACGAAGGTTTGTCCCGGTCGCGCGTCCCTCGGTGGGTCGTGACGGGCTCGGGGGAGCGAGGGGCGCATGTCGATCGAGGAGCTCGAGGAGAGCTACGGGGGACCGGGGCCGTCAGGTTTCGACCGGACGCCGCCGCAGGACGTCGCGGCAGAGATGAGCGTGCTCGGCGGCATGCTGCTGTCCAAGGACGCCATCGCCGACGTCATCGAGCAGATCCGCGGCTCCGACTTCTACCGTCCCGCGCACGAGGTCGTCTACGAGTCGATCATCGACCTCTATGGCCGTGGCGAGCCCGCCGACGCCATCACCGTCGTCGCGGAGCTGACCAAGCGCGGCGAGCTGCAGCGCATCGGTGGCGCCCCGTACATCCACGACCTCATGGCCGGCGTCCCGACCGCCGCAAACGCCGGGTACTACGCGCGCATCGTGCGCGAGCGTGCCGTGCTCCGGCGCCTCGTCGAGGCCGGCACGCGCATCGTCCAGCTCGGCTACGCGACCGACGGCGGCGACGTCGACGAGATCGTCAACAACGCCCAGGCCGAGGTCTACGCCGTCACCGAGCGTCGGACCACCGAGGACTACCTCCCGCTCTCGGAGATCCTCGGCCCGACGTTCGACGAGATCGAGGCCGCGCAGGGGCGCGGCGAGGGCATGACCGGCGTCCCGACCGGCTACTCCGACTTCGACCGGCTCACCAACGGCCTGCACCCCGGCCAGATGATCGTCGTCGCGGCGCGACCTGCTATCGGCAAGGCCCTCGCGCTGGGCACGCCGCTCCCCACGCCGTCGGGCTGGACGACGATGGGTGACGTCGCCGTCGGTGACCTGCTCGTCTCCGCGGACGGGACGCCCACGCGCGTCGTCGCCGCGACCGAGGTCATGGTCGACCGCCCGTGCTACGAGGTCGAGCTCGACGACGGCACGGTGATCGTCGCGGACGCGCAGCACCAGTGGGTGACCTCGACCCGCGCCCAGCGTCGCGCGGTGCGCGCCGGCGAGACGCCCGAGTCGTCCGTGCGCACGACCGAGGAGCTTGCTGCCACGCTCCGGACCGCGACGGCCGACAAGCGCGCGAACCACTCCATCGCCACCGCGGCGCCGCTCGACCTGCCGGACGCGGACCTCCCGATCCACCCGTACGCACTCGGGGTGTGGCTGGGTGACGGCAGCTCCCGACGTGCCGAGTTCACGTCCGCCGACCCCGAGATCGCGATGCGGATCGAGGGGCTCGGCTCCGTCGCGCGGCCGGGCGCGGACGACCTGCGCACCTTCGGTGTGCCGGGAATCGACCACATCCCGGCTGCGTACCTCCGCGCGAGCGAGTCCCAGCGCCGGGAGCTCCTGGCGGGGTTGCTCGACACGGACGGCACCGTCATGCCGCAGGGCAGCGTCCAGATCAGCCTGACGAACGAGCGTCTCGCGCGCGAGACGCGTGAACTCACCCTGTCGCTCGGGTACCGCACGGGTTGGTCGACGAAGACCGTGAAGGGGCGGACCGAGTCGTCGACGGCGTACACGATCACCTTCACGACCGAGGACGACGTGTTCTGGCTGGAGCGCAAGCGCCTCGTCCACAAGGAGCGCCGCCGTCCGGGCACCGCGCGGCTCACGTCACGGTTCGTCGTCGACGTCCGCCGGGTCGAGTCGGTGCCGGTGCGCTGCGTCGAGGTCGACCATCCCTCGCACCTGTACCTGGCTGGACGATCGATGGTGCCGACGCACAACTCCGTGCTCGGCATCAACGTCGCGACTCACGCCGCGGTGCACCACCAGATGGCGTCCGTCATCTTCTCCCTGGAGATGAGCCGCAACGAGATCACCATGCGTCTTCTTGCTGCCGAGGCGCGCGTGCCGCTGACGCGGATGCGGTCCGGGAAGATGGACGAGCAGGACTGGCAGAAGCTTGCGTCGACAATGGGAAAGGTCGCGGAGGCGCCTTTGTTCATCGACGACTCGCCCAACATGTCGCTCATGGAGATCCGGGCGAAGTGCCGGCGTCTCAAGCAGCGTCACGACCTCAAGCTCGTCGTCATCGACTATCTCCAGCTCATGAGCTCGGGCAAGCGCGTCGAGTCGCGCCAGCAGGAGGTCTCCGAGTTCTCGCGTGCGCTCAAGCTCCTCTCGAAGGAGCTCGAGGTTCCGGTCATCGCGATCTCGCAGCTGAACCGTGGTCCGGAGCAGCGCGGCGACAAGAAGCCGCAGATGAGCGACCTGCGTGAGTCGGGCTGCCTCACCGAGGACACGAAGATCCTGCGCGCCGACACCGGCGCAGAGACGAGCCTGGGCGAGCTCTTCGCGCTCAACGCCAAGGATGTCCCGGTGTGGGCGCTCAACGACCGGCTCCAATACGTCCGCCGTCACCTGACGCACGTGTTCCCCACGGGCGTGAAGCCCGTGTTCCGGATGCGACTGGCGTCGGGCAAGGAGATCGAGGCGACGGCGAACCACCCGTTCCTCACGTACGACGGCTGGACGGCGCTCGGTGACCTGGAGGTCGGTTCGCGCATCGGCGTGCCGCGCCACGTCCCCGGCCCGGAGCGAAACCTCGAGTGGGACGACCGCAAGGTCGTGATGCTGGCGCACCTCCTCGGCGACGGGTCGTTCGTGAAGCGACAGCCCATCCGCTACGCCTCGATCGACGAGCGGAACCTTGCGACCGTCTCCGAGGCCGCAGGCGCTTTCGGCATCACCCCGATCCGCGACGACTACGCTGCCGCAAGGGTCACGACCCTGCGCCTTCCGGCGCCCTACCGCCTCGCCCGGGGCCGCCGGAACCCCATCGCCGAGTGGCTCGACGACCTGGGGCTGTTCGGCGCACGCAGCCACGAGAAGTTCATCCCGACGAGCGTCTTCCACCTGCCGAAGCGCCAGATCGCGCTCTTCATCAAGCACATCTGGGCCACGGACGGCTCGGTGACGATCAACAAGAACGGGCGCAGCGGGCGGATCTACTACGCCTCGACGTCGCGCGAGATTATCGACGGGCTGTCGCGCCTCCTGCTCCGCTTCGGCATCTCGACGCGGGTGCGGACGGCGACCCCCAAGGGGTCGTACCGTCCCGGGTACACGCTGGACGTGAGCGGGGTGGACGACCAGCGCCGCTTTCTCCAGGAGATCGGCGTGCACGGCGACCGAGGCGATATCGCCGAGAAGCTGCTGACGATCATCCGCGAGACGCGCGCCAACACGAACGTGGACACCGTTCCGCGTCGGGTCTGGGACGACGTCCGCGACATCCTCGTCGAGCGCGGCATGACGCACCGTGAGTTCGCTGAAGCGATCGGGACCCAGTTCTGCGGTAGCGCGCTGTGGAAGAACTCGCCGTCACGGCATCGCCTCGGCAAGATCGCGGCGGTGCTCGAGAGTGAGGAGCTCGAGATCATGGCCGTGAACGACCTTCTGTGGGATGAGGTCGTCTCCGTAGAGCCGATGGGCGAGAAGCAGGTTTACGACGCCACCGTCCTCGACGGGCACAACTTCGTCGCCAACGGCATCGCCGCACACAACAGTATTGAGCAGGACGCTGACGTGGTGATCCTGCTCCACCGCGAGGACGCCTACGAGAAGGAGTCGCCGCGCGCGGGCGAGGCCGAC
Organism: Cellulosimicrobium cellulans; assembly: GCF_016907755.1. Classification (NCBI taxonomy): domain Bacteria; kingdom Bacillati; phylum Actinomycetota; class Actinomycetes; order Micrococcales; family Promicromonosporaceae; genus Cellulosimicrobium; species Cellulosimicrobium cellulans. The sequence goes on along the minus strand of NZ_JAFBCN010000001.1, from coordinate 292,635 downwards.
CTGATCGTCGCCAAGCACCGTAACGGCCCCACCGACACGATCACCGTCGCGTTCCAGGGCCATTACCAACGGTTCGCAGACATGCAGATGTAGCAACCAGAGTTTTGACGTGCAACCTAGATTGCAAAGTCCTCCATATTAGTTACAAACACTGCCCGGCAGGTGGCTTACCACCTGTCGAGGTGGTGGCGGGCCAGCTCGCGAAGGCCGAGGCGGAAGTCGAGCGGCTGCGGCGTGACCTGGACGAGACGCCCGAGTAACACCCCGCGGAGTAGTCAGCAGTCCCACGTCGACTAGTTCGCCTCCGAGCACCGGACGCGAAGCAATTTCTCGCACGAATCCCTAGCCGCTAGGCGGATTCCTCCAGCCCAGCGACGGCCTCGTGCCCAAGAATCCCCGTCTCAAGTAGCCGCGTTGTCAACACTCGCGAGAGCGCTGGCGGTACCGCGTTGCCGATGATGACGGACAGTTGCGTGCGCGTCACCGTCGCGTCGAACTGGAAGTAGTCAGGGAACCCCTGGATGCGAGCGGCCTCGTGAGGCGTCAGCGTTCGAGGCTGCGACGGGTGTCCGTACCGGCCCTGCCCCAAGCTTCCGAAGCCGCTGGTGATGGTCTGCGCGGGCTGACTCCAAGTGAGGCGTCCGTACATGGACACGTACGAGTGGTCACCGCGGTGGCACTTGGGGCGTCGGTCATTCGGCAGGTTCACTTCGTTCTCGTCGATGAGCCACTGGATGCGTTCCCGGTTCGCCGAGCTCATCTTGGAGGGCGCATCGAACCAACGCTCGGTGTCGGCATGCTCAAGATCACCGATAGCCCATCGGAGGTCCCGCGTCGGTTGGGGTGCGAACTCAAGCAGGTCGGCGACCGACTGCCCATCCGCCAGGGCATCCGTTCGCACCGCGAGCAGGATGTGGCGTCGCCGTGTCTGTGGGATCCCGAGTCGTACGAGTTCCACCCGGGTGGCGGCGACCTTGTACCCCAACCGCTCAAGGTGGGTTCGCGTGCGGGCGACAACCTGCTGGGAATCGTGCACCACTGCGGGTACGTTCTCGACCACCATCACCCGAGGGCGCAGGACCTCGGCGGCACGCGCCATCCGCAGGTACAGGCGGTTCTTCGGGTCGTCCCTGCGCGTGCGGTTGTTGAGGTTCGAATGTCCCTGACACGGAGGGCCTCCGATGAGCAGATCGACGTCGCCAACTTGCTTGCGGGTCTTCAGCTCCGTGACCGTGGGCTTAGCGCCAAGGGCACCGTCGAAGTAGCTCTCCACGGATGCAACCTGAACGTTCGCCTTCGGGAAGTTCTTCCTGAACACCGTCACGGGTGCCTGCTCGAAGTCCACGGCGAGGGGCACTTTGAGGGCGAGACGACGGTCCCTTGCTGCCTGGGCGGCCCCGAGCGTCAGACCTCCGCACCCTGCAAAGAGGTCAACGACAACCAAGTTCCGGTCGCCGCGCTCAAACGCAGGTCGACGCTGGCCTTGAAGGGGGTGCTCGGTCGCCATCCATGCCCTTCCGCAGGCTGTACGCTCGGTTCGGTCGAAGGGCCAGCCTACTCGAGGTGCGCCGCGAGCCGTGGTAGGAGAACGCCGGGCGAAGGGCCTGTCGCCTGCGTGCTGCCCATCGTTCCCGCGCCGCCACCGACAGGGCGCTCTCGGCGACGCAGCGGGTGACTTCTCGGGGGGACTGGCAGAGTGTCGACATAACCCTCCACGTGCGGCTATACGATCGTGACGACGACGTTCGACAGCGAAGGAACACTCGCTCATGGCACTTGAGGTGAACGGCCATGTCGGGCGCCTGCAACGGTTTCAGCCCTTCGATGCGGACAGCGCCGACCTCGTGTTCGAGCGTCAGACCGACCACAACCAGCCGACATTTCGCGTCGTGACGCGTGACTACCTGCTGTCCATGGTGGAACTGCCTGGAACGCGCACCATCGTCCTCACGGGTGACGCGGGCCACGGCAAGACGAGCCTCTGTGCCAGCCTCCTCGAGGACCTCGGCGCGAGCAAAGAGGACGCCGCGCGGCAGATCGAGCAAGCTGGCAAGCACGGTCTTGAGCCAGTCGGTGCGACGGCGGCTGGGCGCCCCATCTACATGCTTAAGGACCTGAGCGACTTCTCCGCGCGCGTCGGGGCTCAGCGACTCATCGATCTCCTGGACCCATCGGACGACGGCGTTGCGATCATCTGCGCGAACGAAGGCCAGCTCCGAAACTGCGTCACCGCGGATCAATCCGGCCGCGCTCAAGTCGTCGTCGACACCCTCGGTTCGGGTATCGCGCTCGGGACCGTCGCGAGCAGCGACGGAGCAGTTGTCGTCATCAATCTCAACTACCAGTCGGTGGCGCCAGACAACGGGAACGACGGCCTCGTCGACTGGGCGACACGGACATGGTCCGGTGACAAGCGCTCGTGGCAGATCTGCAAGCGTTGCGACGCGCGAGACGCCTGTCCGATTCTCGCGAATCACGAGGCGCTCTCGGATGGCGTCAGTGGCCCGCTGAGGCGCCGTGCAGTCCGCGACGTGTTCAGCGCGGCAGAGCGGACTGGTGCCATCGTGACCGCGCGCCAGGCGCTGTCGGTGCTCGCCTACGCAATCACAGGTGGACTCACCTGCGAGTACGTTCACCGCCGGTACCGGAACGCCCATACGGACGATTCGTGGCAGTACCCGTATCAGTATCACCAGGCGTTGTTTGGAGATCGGCTCTCCCCGCAGCAACGCCAGCAGGTCCCGGCGATCGCGGCATTGCGACGCCTGGATCCTGGAAAGGTCTCACGTCGCCAGGTCGACGACATGCTCGAACCCGAGGGAGCCAAGGTCGCATTCCTCCCGCCGACGCCGGGTGCCAGCGGACGGCCCGTGAGGACAGCCCAGGACGCCCAGCGCGAGGCGAGCGCGCTGCGTGACCTCTACAAGTTCTTGCGCCGGGCCGACTTCTTTAGCGGCGATGCTTCCGACCAGTTTGCCCGTCTCGGGCTCAGTGCCGGCGACGATTTCGTCAAAATCACGGGAATCGCTTCTGAAGCGAGCAAGACCTCGGTCCGCGACGTCATCCTGAAGGGGCTTGAGGCAGTTCAGGGAGTCCATCGGACCGGTAGCAACCCCGACTTCCTCGTGCTCGATCCAGCGTTCTTCTCCCACCGCACGCGCGCAGCTGTGGTGTCGCGCACCGTGACCAATCGAAACGTCCAAGTCGTCGACCAGGTAAGCCAATGGCGTCGCGAGACGAAGCCTGGAGCTCCAGGTCCGGTGCTGCACGAGGCAGTCGAGTGGCTCAACCGCGCAATCTTCGTCCGAATTCCGGCCCCCTTGGGGCGTGCCCCCATCGCGGTCGAGGTCGATTTGCTGCGGTTCGAGCTGCTCAACCGGTGGGCGGCCGGCCTGCGAAGTGGCACTCAGCACGAGGCAGAGATCCGTGGGCTGACCAGCACGCTGGCAGCGCTGGCGGATGCGGCGAGCGAACGAGAGGTAATTCAAGTGTTGGTCGGTGCTGTGCCGCGAAAGCTCACGATCGACGTCGGCGACCAGATCAGATCGGTTCGGGTCTGATGGCGGACAGGTCGAAAGCCGAGGTCGTCCTCGACCTGTTTGGTCTGAACATCGAACAGCAGGGACGCGGGTTCTACGTGTCGCTTGAGCTCCTCGCGATTGCGCGTGGCGTCTACGAATCAGCTCGGTGGGAGCTTCTCGATCCGACGGTCAACGTCGTCTCGTACCGGCGGTCGTCCCACGACTTCGCGAGGCGAGTAGCTGCTGCCGCGGCCATAGACCCCGAGGCCCTTCGTGCGGCCGTCGATGATGAAGAGACACTTGCGACCCTTCAGGCATTGACGTCGTCACTACTGGTGCAGATCCCCGGGCGCCGCAAGTCTCCTAGCTGGTACAACTCGCACTTGTACCCCTTCGTGGGGGAACTCATCCACTACGACGCAGCAGAACGGCGGGCGCCCGGACTCCCTCGCGGTACCAAGGTGCCGCACATCGAGCGCTACGTCCTGCGTGGTGGCGGTGGGTGGGCGTATCGCGTCCTCCGCTCCGACCCAGACGGCGTGCGACGAGCCGGCACACGCGAGGGTTTGCTTGAGCTAGTGCACGACGGTGAGACGTCTCTGGGAGAGATCGCGCGCGCACTTCGGGCGCACGACTACGACACCGAAGACGAGGCCTTCCCGGACAAGACCGAAGCGGAGGTCAACACTTTCGATGACCTCAGTCCCTGGCCCGAGTATCTGAGACGTGGCGTGAACTCCATCGTTTCGCGCACCCAGGTCCCGCGGGCGAAGCGGATCGAGAGCCTGATGCACTGGACGCCGTACTGTCTCGCCCGCCACCAGCTCCATCTCGCCCGCGCGTCCCTCGGCTTGTCACTGGAGACCGTCTTCGTCGACATGCTGAAGGACGGCTCTCCGCTGCGTCGACTGTCGCAAGACGGCCTCGATGGGTTCCGAAAGAACATCGTGAACGCGATCATCGACCGCGCGACCGACCTTCACAGCAAGGCAGTGGCTCGCGGCAACGACGAAGTGGCGCGTCGGTTCGCGCGACACATGACCCCCAGTAAAGCCGGGACCGGATCTCCTGTGGCCTTCTTCTCCGAGTCGCTGGCCGCCGTGGGCGCGCTCAATGCGACGACCGGACGCCGGCACTTCACGTTGAAGCCGCCGATGCTGGAGGCCATGGTCTGCGCGTCGCTTGCTCCGGGCCAGGAGGAGGAGCTGTACAGCTTCTGCTCCCGAGTCTTCGATGAGTACCGCGTCATCGTCGACGACCGAACGGCCGGCGAACACGACCTGACTGTCGACGTTGACGCCTCGATTCTCGCGCGGAACTTGGACGCCTTCCGCTCGCGCCTGGCGGCAACCGGGCTTCTCACCCAGTACTCGGACGCCACGAGCATCGTGCGAGGAGAACCCCGGTGACCGATAGGGCAGACTCGACTCTCGGACGCGTGGTCGCGCGGGTGGCATTGGACTCGGTCACGCGAGGATCCGATGGAACCCGTGCAGCGTTGCGCATCGCCGCCTTCGAGAAGCCGATCGTGGAGTCCGCGTTGCGCGAGGTCGCAGAGATGCTGGCCGACGGGGCTACAACCGACGTCATCGTGAAGGTCGGCACGACTGAGCCCATTGAGGGTGTGCCGGACGGCTTCCTGTTGGACGACGGCGAGCAACTCACTGCCTGGCGGAACGTCCCCGGGACAGGGGCGTCGGTCGTGCTCTTCGACTGGGGCCAGCCACCAGATTCCGAAGGACTTTCGGCCGTCAACCGTCTCGACGGTGCCGTTCTCCTCACCGGGCCAGACGAGGATGCCCGGTTCGAACTCTTTGCCCGCGAGGCGTGGCTTGCCGTCGGCGGTGAAGGAAAAGCCCCTCCAGCGCTCGTGGCATGCCAGCGTCAGATCTGGCGCGCGGTGTCGGACTCTCAGGAAGAGAGCCGTTCGCTCCGTCGACTGGCTCGATATCTCGTGGAGTCCGCGGAGACGGTTACTGCCTCCAGCGTGCACACCGACGAGGTGATTCAGAAGGCCGCTTCCAGCGCGTTGCCTAGCCTGGGCCTGTTCCCCGACAGTGGCCTCTTCGCTTCCGAGAGCGCCGTCGAGGCGCGCGTCAAGAAGAACGTGCGTGTTGCGGGGCTCAGACAACCGAGCGGTGCACTGCTCTCTGAGGAGGATCTGCTTGCCCGCATCGATGAAGCGGAACTGACCTCGGCGGCACTCGAAAAGGTCGCCCTCTCGAGCGACGTTGCGAAAGCCCACATGAGGAACCTCGTGATGGAGGTGGGCGAGGGGTCGGAAGATCCTCGCCGAGCGCTCGACCTTCCGATTTGGCTAGAGATCTTCGAGAAGCGCTCGACGAAGGTCGGCCTCGGGCGCCAGATCCGCGATGTCTTCGAGCGAGTCGCCCCTGACCGGCTCGAGGAGTTCGACGCACTCCTCGTCGAAGACGGGCTGGACCGTAGCGATCAGGAGGCCGCTGAGCAGTTCTTGTTCGCGGAGCCGCCGCTGGACGCCGAGACGCTCGCCGATCTGTTGCCCAAGATTCTTCGCCGACGCGCCGAGAAGATCGCGTTCCCCGACTCGCAGGTTGTCCTCGACCCCCTTCGTGCGCTCCTTCGTGAACTCACCTACTTCGACGACGAGGACGAGGGGACGGTCAACGTCCGTGTCGAGGGTACCGTCGAGAGCGGTGGATGGACTCGATGGCTGTTTGCGTTCCTCTACGGGAGGTCGCTCAAGCAAGTTCAGGCCTCGGCTGGTCTTCGTCTCGGGCTAGAGGTCGAAGCCAGCCTGCTCTCTTGTGAGGCGCCCGAGCTGCCTGATGACGACGAGCCGTTCGATACGGCAGACGCTTGGGCACCCATCCGCGTCGTCGTCGAGATGCAAGGGGGAGCTCAACGACGCTTCCGGTGGGATCCGTTCACCACGCCGGGCCAGATCGCAGTCGCGGCACTCCTGCGCGGATTCGAGACTTCGCCCGGCGAGGTGCACGAAGGCAGCTTCGACGGGTTCCTAGAGCGATTTAGTGACCCGCGCGACTGGCAACGAAGTGGCGTCGCGCAACCGAGCGGGCAGTTTGGCGCGGAACTGTTCGACCTGCGCAGGAGCCACTTCGAGGGCTTCACCGAGGGTGTCGACGCCCAGCTGATCGGCGCGTACGTCGATGAGTGGGAGCAGGTCTTCGGCCGCGCACGCGCAAGCCTGGTTCCAGCGAACGCGCCAGATTCTGATCTCGCCGACGTCGTCCTCAGCGATGTCGTCCGGCTGTCAGACGGACGCTTGATGATGCTCGCAACTCATCCGCTGCGACTGCGCTGGCTTGCACGGCACTACGCAGAGGTGACCGGGTGGATCACAAAGGCCCTGAACGAGTGCCTCAGGCTAAACTCGGAGAACAGCGACCTGTTCTTCGACACGCTTGAGCGGGTGTCGCCGCACGGGACGCCGGCGATGATCGTCGGGCCGAACCAGAGCGTGGCCATCCCGATGCGGGAGTCCGCCGGGCATGAGGAGTACGCACCGGTCAGACAGGGCGGCAATGAGTCGCGGGACTGGCTGGCGGCCGTGGATGAGACGGCTATCGAGGAGATGGTTCGCGTCATCACCGACTATCTGGCGACTTACCCGCACAAGATGGACGGGCTCTCCGTACTGCTCTTGGACCGCAACGGTGACCCGGTTCTCCCCGTGCGCGTCGCGAAGCGCATGCGTGCCAAGAACCCCAAACTCCGCTTGGACCTGGTCGTCCTTGCTCCACGCGAGACGCACCACGGCATCATCCAGGCGTTCGACTTCGAGTTCACAGACTCGGACGTGGCAGAGGAGCGCTTCCTCCCCGACGTTCAGCTCGTCCTCAAACCGTGGAACTCCGAACGGGACATCGACTTCTCGGGGCTCGAAGACTCGATCGACGTCGCCCTGGCACCAGCACTCTTCGGCACACAGACAAGCCTCAACGCCAGCACGCGCGACCCGTCGGCCACGCTGGCCGGACGCTACGACCCGTGGACGCACCCGGCAGCGCACAACCTTGCCGAGTCCAGCGAGAACGTCGTCCGCGAGTTGCTGCCCACTTCGCCAGACGAAGTCCTCGAGACCTGGTCGACCCTGTGTGTCCGTTACGACCGTCGCTCGGCAGTTGCACGTGAGGCGGAAGGAAACATCGACTACTTCGAGATGCAGATTCAGTTCGACCAACATCAGGACCTCTTCGTGGCGCTTCACCGAGTTGCTCACTGGGTCGTGACGCTCGACGCCTTTATCGGGCGTGACCAGATCGACAACCTGCGCGACCGACCGGACGTCATTCTGGTGAAGCCCGGCGTGGGCAAGAACGAGGCCTACACACTGATTGTGAGCTCCCAGACGGGTCGACAGCTGGTCGTGCGACGCCTCCAGCGAAGGCTTGTCGACATTGGTGTCGTGGATCCTGATGAGGCCGAAGCGACTGCATCCAGGTTCTACTCGGTTGGCCGGAACGTCGTCCCGGGTGCCGTACTTCGCTCGCTGGGCATCGGTACGACAATCAACGAGATCGTGGGGCTGGTCGCGACGCGGTACGTCATCGCGCGGCAGGTGCCGGTGCCACATGACCAGAGCTGCCTCGTGGTCTGGCTCAGCTTCGACGAGCAGCAGCGATGGTTCGGTCGCGGGGCAAAGACGCGGGCGGACCTAGGCCGGTTCGCGCTCGCCCTCAGCGAGGACGGGAGTGTCAAGCTCGACATCCTCGTTGCCGAGTCCAAGTTCCGGCAGACCTATGACCACGGATCCGCCGAGGAGCAACTGAACCGCACGACGGATCTGTGCCGGTTCGCGTTCGCGTCCGGCGACGACGCGACCGACGATCACAAGTTCTGGCTCCAGGAGCTTGCCTCCGCCATCGAGCAGACGAGCAATAAAGAACTCCCCGCGGCGGAGCTCCCGTCCAGAAAGCACGTCGGCCCAATGTGCCCGGGCTTGGCCGCACGTGTGATCGAGGAGCTTCGCTCCGGCAACGTGGTCCTCAACTCCGTCAAGGGTGTGGCCGTCGCGGTTGCGGCAGGGCAGGAGGACTCGGCACCCGCTCCCCGGGCGCTCGGGAGCCACACTCTCCTGCGCCTGAACCGCCCCGAACTTCAGCAGGTCATCGCCCTGCTCCGCGCTCGGACGGACCCAGCGTTGGTGGCGGACGCGGAGATCGCGGAATCCGACGAGTTGCGATCACGTGGTGTCTCGAGAAGCGTCGAAGCCCCGGACGACCAGGAGCGCAGCACATCCACCGGTCGCGACGTCGACGCTCAAAGCGAGCGACTCGATGCGCGTAGTGAGAGCGCGCCTAGAGTTGCAGACGAAGGTCCGGCGCCGTCGTCCTTCCCCGCCACGGGCCTCGGCGACGACGAGCTCCGCCACCGGTACAACAAGGTGCTCAGCGTCTTCTCGCTCCACAACGTCCAGGTCGGCCCACCGGAGGCCGGCGATGCCTGGCAGGAGGGACCCGGGTTCTACGTGCTGCGATTCGTCCCGCGACCCGGCGTCACCGTGGACAAGGTCGTCAACCGACGCGAGGAGATCTTCCTCGCGCTTGGGCTGCCTGCCGGCTACAGCATCCGCACCCGCAGCGATCGCGGTGCCGTCGTATTCGAAATCCCAAAGGTCGAGGACGAGAAGTACGGCGTGCCCACAACCACGCTCTGGCAGCTCTGTCCGGTTAACTCGAACGACCTCATCGCACCGGTCGGCGCCGACATCGCTGGGACCCCCGTCGAGATCCACTTCTCCTCGCCCGACTCGCCACACCTGCTCGTCGCCGGCACGACGGGCTCCGGAAAATCCGTCGCCCTCGACACGATCCTCAAAGGTCTCATCCGCTACGACGCTTCCTCGGTCAGGCTCCAACTCGTCGATCCCAAGGGAACGGAACTCGTCGATTTCGAGGACGACCCGCACGTCGATGGCACCATCGGGATGGACGCAGACGACGCCATCGAGATCCTTGAGGCCGCCGTTCAGGAGATGGAGGATCGCTACCGAGCCATGAAGGTCGTCCGCGCGCGGAAGCTCGTGGAGTACAACGCGCAAGTCGAGGCCGTGGAGCGGAGACCGTGGATCGTCATCGTCCTCGACGAGTACGCCGATCTGACCAGCGACCCAGACGACAAGCGAGCGATCGAAGACCTTCTTCGTCGATTGACACAGAAAGCTCGCGCGGCGGGTATCCATGTCATCGCGGCAACACAGCGCCCGAGCGCGGACGTCATCTCTACGACCATCAGGTCCAACTTCCCGGCGCAGCTCGCGTTGCGGGTCAAGACGGCGACAGACAGCCGGATCGTCCTCGACGAGACCGGAGCTGAGTCGCTGGCGGGACGTGGTGACGCACTGCTGCATACCGCACAGGGCACAGTCCGAATCCAGGTGGCATACGACAACTCCTGACCCTGCCGAGGAGACCAAGGCTGCCGCGAGGGCCGGTTCGAGAGCATCGTCGCCGGCTGCGCGTCGACGCATGCAAGCAAACCGGCGTCGAGACACGGCTCCGGAGATGGATCTCCGGAGAGCTGCGTATGCACTCGGGCTCCGCTATCGCGTCGACGCTAGACCCGTTCGCGACTTGAACCGAAGAGCCGACATGGTCTTCGCGGGTGCGAAGGTAGCGGTGTTCGTCGACGGCTGCTTCTGGCACGGATGCCCGCAGCACGGGACCAACGCCAAGCAGAACGCCGCCTTTTGGAGGGCGAAGATCACTCAGAACCGTGCACGCGACGCTGATACGAACGCGAGGCTTGAGGCAGCGGGCTGGGCTGTCGTTCGCGTCTGGGAGCACGAAGACTCGAACGAGGCCGCAGTCCGGCTCGCTACCGTGGTTTCGCTGCGGAGGCGCCGCCGTCCGTCCGCAGGCCCGTCTCCGCAACTCTGACGGAGTGTCCGACGAACATGCGTGCGGAGGGCCGAACCGCAATGGCCGGTGTGGCTGCAAGACGATCCTTGGAGGACCGCGACAACCTGCCCGTGCCCGAGGTCATCGCCCGAAAGATCGTCGAGGACGGACCTGCCTGCAGCGCGTCCTAAGCCACCGGAGTCGCACGATCCGCGACACGCGAAAGCAACACGCCCAGCAAGCCCGCGGCCATCGCGGTCACGACAAGGAGGGAAAGGCCTGGAACCACGACGCTCCGCACGCGACTCACGCTCCCCTTGCTCGAGTCATCTTGTCTTTGCACGGTCGGACGCTACCGGCGCCCGCTGAAGGTACTAGGCATCAAGCCGTGCGGATAGTGCCATCTTCCAGCCACGGTGTGGTGTCCGCTACGAACTGGAGGCCCACCGGCGCCATTTGGCGTTGCCGAGTCCTTCGTCCTGAGCGGCGGTGAGCGCCGGTCCTTGAAGGATCTCCGACCGGCCAGCCCGGCGGAGTTAGGGCGTGGCTCACCCGAGTAGTAGTCAGGCGAAGGCGACCTACTGTGTGCACGACCCACGACACGCCCGGGGTCGTGCAAGGCAGAGCGGCGTGTCCCTGCAATCTGCGCCGCACGTCGACACAGAGCTTGCTGTCCAGATGCGGGCCGCTCTGCCCGATCCTTCATCTAGCCAGAAGCGCACTGGTAGGCGTGCGTCCTCGGCACGTGCGAGCTCGTGCGCCTCGGCACCTGCGGGCTCGTGCGCCTCGTCTGGTACCAGACCGCGTCTCCAGAGGTACCGGCGCGGGGTACGGTCAGGCGCATGGTCAGCAGTGGTAACGGCAGCGGGTGGCTCTTGTTCGGCGTCGGCATCATTGCCCTGGCCGTCCTGATCGGCTGGTACGCCGCCCGGGCGTCACGTCTCGACATCCGCCGGCAGACCGAGAAGGGCGACCCGTTCGACCACCGTGACGATGACTGCGCGCCGTAGACCGGCTCGATCGGTGGCGGTGGGATCGCCTCGCCCGTGAACGTCAGCCGCAAGTAGACGACCAGGGCGACGGCGGGGATGAGGGGCACGATCTGGGCGACGTGCCTTGGACATGCGAGAGGGGCTTCGACGACGGTCGGCGCGACCGGCATCACGATCGACTGTGCATGTCCCTGAGCCGCTGTGCCGCCGCGCGTCGTCGGCGCTACCGGCGCCGTTGACGGAAGCACCGACGGCGGGGGCGCTTCTTCTCGCTGGTCTCCACAGCTGCCGCCGCCCGTGCCTCCGCCGCCCGCGCTGCGCGGCGTTCTGCCCAGGCCGCCACTGTCTGGTCGACGTCCCGCGGCATGGTGACGAGCGGCGGGCCGGCGGGTGCTTGGTAGCGGCCGCGGAGGACGCGCCGGTTGAACTCCTCGACCTCGTGGCGCACGTCGTCCTCGACCCAGATCTCGTCGAGGCGTTCGTCGAGCGCGGCGTCTTCTCTGCGCAGCTCGATGGAGGGTGGCAGCACCACGAGCCGCTCGCGCTTGACGAGGTTCTTGAGCCACCAGTCGGGGTCGTAGCGGTCGGGCATGGGGAGCGGCTTGCCGCTGCCGGGCAGGTCGTCGAACTCGCCGCGTTCGATGGCCTTGCGGACGTGCAGGTCGGCCAGCAGGGCGATCGCCACCTCGTGGTCGATGGCGACGGCGTACGGGTTGAAGAACGCGGGGGGCGGGTGCGGGTCGGCCATCGTCTCTCCCTCCCAGGGTTTGCCATACAACTGTATTGTGTCACGCGTACCGCCAGAAGGAAGGGAGCCCGGGGTGCCGAAGCTGGTGGATCACCAGGAACGTCGCGAGGCGCTCGCGCGGGCGCTGTGGCGGGTCGTCGACCAGCACGGCTGGACCAAGGCCACGATGCGCGAGGTCGCGAGCGAGGCCGGGGTCTCCCTCGGGCACGTGCAGCACTACTTCGCGTCGCGGACCGGGCTGCTGACGTTCGCGATGGAGTACGCCGCCGAGCAGACCGCGGGCCGGGTCGCGCGGGGACTGGCCGCGCTCGACCAGCCCCCGCACCCGCGGGACGTGCTCCGGCTGGTCCTCGTCGAGATGCTCCCCCTGGGCCCCGACGCGCGGGCGTCGAGCCGCATGAGCGCCGCGTACGTCCTGGAGGCGCTGCACGACCCGGCGCTGCGCGAGCGAGCGAGCCTCGGGCTCCGTGACGGCCGCGCGATGGTCGCGCAGCTCGTCCACGAAGCGATGGCGCAGGGGCAGATCGCGCCGGACCGCGACCCGGACGTCGAGACCGACCTGCTCCTGGCGTTGACCGGGTTCACGCCGCTGCTCGAGCTCGAGGTGATCGAGCCGCGGGCCGCGCTGGCCGCCATCGACCAGCACCTGGAGCACCTCTTCGCCCGGGCCTCCTGACCGCGGCTGGCCGCGATGCGGCAGGGAGAGGCTCGCGCGGTGCGCGCACGTCCGCCCGTCGCGGCGGCGCCGCCCGACGCGGCCTCCGTTGACCCCGTCCGGCACCCGGGCTACTCTCTGCGCCCCCATTCGGAAAGTGCGCCCGAAATTTCGGGGGTCACGACACGAAGGAGTGCCTGATGGATGGAACGACCACGACCGCGCGGAGCGGCGTGCACCGCCACCGCGGAGCCGCGCTCGTCGCGAGCGGACTCGTCGGCGGGCTGGCCCTGGCCGCCGGCCTCGCCGCACCCGCTGCGGCGGAGAGCGTCCCGGCGGCGGGGAGCGTCCCCGCGAAGGCGACGCCCGGCGTCGGGCCCGACGGCCTGACCGGCGCGCAGCGCGCGACGCTGGAGACGTACCTGGAGGACACGTACACCTCGTTGGAGGCCATGACGGACGAGGGGACCGGCCTGCCCGCGGACAACATCGAGGGCAACCTGGACCCGGCGTCGAGCAGCGCGTACACGTCGCCGACGAACATCGGCGGCTGGCTCTGGTCCACCGTCGTGGCCCGCGACCTGGGCCTGGTCGACGCCGACGAGGCCCACGACCGCCTCGCGACGACGCTCGACACCGTCGCGTCGCTCGACCGGCACGACGCGAGCGGGATGTTCTACAACTGGTACGACCCCGCGACCGGCGACCGGGTCGAGACGTGGCCGGACAGCGGCGACGTCGTCCACCAGTTCCTCAGCTCGGTGGACAACGGCTGGCTGGCCGCGGGCCTGCGCGTCGTCGCGGAGGCGGAGCCGCGCCTCGCGGACGAGGCGCGCGCGATCTACGACGACATGCACTTCGGCGCCTTCTACAACCCGGACGCGCGTCCGGACCTCGGCGTCGGGCTGCTGCGCGGCGGGTTCTGGGACGAGGAGCCGCCCGGCTGCTCGGTCGCGGGCGACTACCTCGGCACGGGCACGGACGTGTTCTACACGTGCCACCACTACGACACGACGGTCTCGGAGACGCGCATCGCGACGTACCTCGGCATCGCGGAGGGCGAGGTGCCTCCGGAGGCGTACTACGCGAGCCACCGGACGTTCCCGGACACGTGCGACTGGTCGTGGCAGGAGCAGAAGCCGATCGGCGAGACGCGCGAGCACCTGGGCGTCCCGGTCTTCGAGGGCGCGTACCGGTACCGCGACCTCGCGGTCGTGCCGGGCTGGGGCGGCTCGATGTTCGAGGCGCTCATGCCGGACATGCTGGTGCCCGAGGCGGAGTGGGGTCCGGCGTCGTGGGGCGTCAACCACCCGCTCGTCGTGCGCGCGCACAAGGAGCACGGGCTCGACGAGGCGGGTTACGGGGCCTGGGGCTTCTCGCCCGCGAGCAACCCCTTCGGCGGGTACGCGGAGTACGGCGTCGACGCGATCGGGCTGCGCTCGGACGGCTACCTGTCCGACGGTGAGACCGACGTCGACCTCGGGTTCGACGGCTGCCGCGAGGCGACCAACCCCGCGCCGGAGTTCGGCGACGGCGTCGTGACGCCGCACGCGTCGTTCCTCGGCCTCGCGTACGACACGGACGGCGTGCTCGACAACCTGGCCCACCTCGCCGACGACCTCGGCGCCTACGGGCCGGGCGGTTTCTACGACTCCGTCGCCGTGCGGTCGGGCACGGTCGCCGAGCGCTACCTGTCGCTCGACCAGGCGATGATCGTCGCCGCGATCGGCAACGTCCTCGACGACTCGCGCCTCAAGGACTACTTCGTCGACGACGAGCTCGAGCAGCGCCTGCGGCCGCTCATGGAGGCGGAGACGTTCTCGGCCACGGCCGACCTCACGCCCGGCGTGGGCGCCGACGTCCAGGTCCAGGCGCGCTGCCTCGGCCACCGGGCGGCCGTCGCCGTCCGGGCGACGAGCACGGGGGACGGCCGCGCGGACGTCGCGCTCGCCACGCCCTACGGGTCGCGGTCGTTCGACGACGTCGTCCCGCACCGCAGCACCTACCAGTCGTTCGCGGCGCGCACGGCGGAGATCCCGTCCGGCGCCGCGACGGTGACGGTCACGTCCGACGACGGGTCGACGACCCAGGAGCTGTCCTACCGCTACGCGGGCGTCTCCTGCGGCTGACCGGCCGCCGGCTCGTCGGTCGACCGGCACGCGGCGACGGGAGGGGCGCGGACCGCGTCCCTCCCGTCCGCCGTGGCCCCGGCACGCGCCGGGACGCGAGCCGGGACGCGAGCCGGGACGCGCGCCGGGGCGCGTGTCAGGACCGCGTGAGGACCGCGCGTCGTGCAGCGCGTCCGGACCGACCCGGGGCCGCGCACGCCGGGCCACGTGCCAGGGCCGTCAGGGCAGGCTCACGACCGCGGGGGAGCGGTGGACTCGCGGACGACGAGGCTCGTCGCGAGCTCGGTGCGCAGCGTGTGCCCGCTCGCGGTGCGCGCGCGGTGCACGAGCCCGACGGCCGACGCGCCCATCTCGACGAGCGGCTGGCGGACGGTGGTGAGCGGCGGGTCGGTCCAGGGCGCGACGGGGAGGTCGTCGAACCCGACGAGCGAGACGTCGCCCGGCACGGACCGCCCCGCCTCGCGCAGCGCCCGCAGCGCGCCGAGCGCCGTGTCGTCGCTGCACGCGAAGATCGCGGTCGGGGGGTCGTCGCGGGCGAGCAGGCGCTGCGTCCCCTCGTAGCCCGCGGGGACGCCGTACGTGCTCAGGCAGACCAGGTCGTCGTCGACGGGCACGCCCGCCTGGATCATCGCGGCGCGGTACCCGGCGAGCCGCGCGATCGCGTTGTCCTGCTCCGGGACGCCGGTGATCGTCGCGATGCGCCGGTGCCCGAGCGCCAGCAGGTGCGCGGTCGCCTCGAGCGCCCCCTGGAAGTTCGCGGCGCCCACGCTGAGCACGTCCTCGGGCGGGCGCCGTCGCGGGTCGACGACGACGAGCGGCACCCCGGCCGCCGCGAGCGTCGCGCGCGCCTCGGCGTCGGGGACCGCGACGACGCTCACGAGCCCGTCGGTGCCCCGGGTCAGAGCGTGCCGGACCCACGCGCCGCAGTCGTCGGGGTCCAGCTCCACGGACAGCACGACGTCGAGGCCCAGGCGTCGCGCCTCGGCGACCGCGCCGCGCACCACCGCCTCGGACCACGGACCCTCGAAGTCGACGATGCGGACGTCCACGAGTCCCGTCCGCCGGGGAGTGGGAGGCCGGATCTCGTAGCCGTGGCGCCGCAGGACCGCGGCGACACGCTCGCGCGTCGCGGCCGAGACGTCGGGCCGTGCGTTGAGCACCTTCGACACCGTCGGGACCGACACCCCGGCGTCGGCCGCGACGGCGGCGAGCGGGACGCTCCGCCCACCGGGCTGCGCGGTGCTCATCCGGCTCCCTCGTCTCCGTCGCGCCGCGGAGCGACCCCCGTGGCGCGCGCCGCCGCGAGCCAGCCGTGCGGGTCCTCGCTCGCGACGAGGTCCGTCCCGGACACGAGCCACGTGGCCCCGGCGCGGAGCGCCTGCGGGACGATCGAGCGCGTGACGCCGCCGTCCAGACCGACGGCGTGACCCGGGCCGGCAACCTGCCCGACCGTGGCGAGCGCGTCGACCTGGAACGTCGAGCCGGCGTGGCCGGGGGTGATCGACATGACGAGGACGTCCGTCCCGGGCTCGACCTCCGGCACCCCGACGCCGGGCGAGAGCGCGACGCCGGCACGCGCGCCCCGGGCGCGGACGCGGTCGAGCGCGGCGCGCCAGTCGCGCGTCCCCGCGTGGACGACGACGAGCTCGCAGAAGTCGGTCCAGCGGTCGACCTCACCGAGCGGCTCCTCGACCATGAGGTGCGCCTCGGCGGCCAGCCCGCTGCCGGCGGTCACGGCCGCCGCCTCCGCGGCGTCAAAACCGCCTGCCGCGGCGTAGCGCCCGTCGGTGCGGTCCCAGTGGACGGTGCGGAGCCCGGCGCGCGCGAGCCGGTCGGCCTCCGCGGCGACGCGGTCGCGCGGCGTGGACCAGAACGACGCGGCGACCCGGGTGCGGGGCGCGCTCATCGGTCGGTGCCGCGCGCGACGGGCGGGAGGTCGAGCAGGGCCTCGGCGCACCGCTGCTCGGTGACGAGGGCGGAGACGAGGCCGGACCGGGTGACGGCGTGGACGGCGGCCGCCTTCTCGTGCTCGGCGGCGACGGCGATCACCTTGGGCACGCGGGCGAGCTGGCGCGCGGAGATCGAGAGGCACCGCTCGGCGAAGTCGGGGACGAGGTCGCCCTCGGCGGTGAGGAGGATGCCCGCGATCTCGGCGCGGACGCCGCGTGCGGTGAGGTCGTCCCGCTCGTCGCGCCCGAGGACCTCGCGGAGCTGGGAGATCGGCGGGTCCCACGACCCGATCGCGACGACCGCGACGTCGACCCGGTCGAAGAGCGAGAGCGCACGGGCGATGTCGGGCTGGCGGCGCAGCGTGGCCGCGGTCGCGGCGTCCTCGACGACCAGCGGCGCGAAGATCGCGTGCGCGTCGCCGCCGGCGCGCAGGGAGACGCGGCGGATCACCTCGACGGGCGAGTCGGAGAGGTCGGAGCCGACCGCGCCCGTGAGCTGGACGACCGTGACGGGCGGCAGCGCGGTGAGGCGCTCCGTCATGGCGGTGAGCGTCCGCCCCCAGGCGAAGCCGAGGGTGTTCCCCGGGCGCAGGGACCGGGTGAGCAGCTCGGCGGCGGCCGCGCCGACGTCTTCGCGCAGCTCGGACACGGTGTCGCGGCCCTGGACCACGAGGCACTCGTCCAGGCCGAGGTGCGAGCGCAGACGCGCGGAGAGGGCCGGGTCGACGACGCCGGCGTCGTCGATGGTGATGGTCACGATCCCGGCCTCGAGCGCCTGCTCGAGCATCCGCGCGACCTTGAACCGTGAGACGCCGAGCTCCTCGCCGATCTCGACCTTGGAGGCCGAGTCCACGTAGTAGCGGCGGGCCACGTGTGCGAGCTCGTGGCGCGAGAAGTCCGTCATGTCACCCATTCTTGCTCATCTGAGCGCTCGTCTGCGCATGTGTTACCGATCTGTGATCGAGGCGCGTTGCTTGTGGCCTCGCGGTGTCCATACTATCGACATACGAGCAATCGCGTGCTCATATGAGCACCCGCAAGGAGGCGAGAAGTACATGTCGCGACGACGCGTCCCCGACGAGGTCGGGATCGCGGGGATCTTGGTCCTCGTGGTGGTGGTGATGAGTCTGCTGTCCCCGAACTTCCGCACCGCCGGGAACTTCGAGGTCCTGCTGCTGAACGGTGCCGTGGTGGCGCTGCTCGCGCTGGGCCAGACCTTCGTGCTGCTCACCGGTGGCATCGACCTCTCGACGGGGTCCAACCTCGCCCTGACGGGCATGGCCGCGGCGCTCGGGATGCAGGCGGGGCTGCCCTGGTGGGCCGCCACGGTCCTCGCGCTCGTCGTCGGCGTCGCGGTCGGCCTCGTCAACGGGATCTTCGTGCACTACCTGCGCCTGCCCCCGTTCATCGCGACGTTCTCGATGTTCGGCATCGCCGGCAGCATCCCCATGATCCTCACGGGCGCGGCGTCGGTCACGGTGCGCGACCCGATGTTCGCCTTCCTCGGGCGCGGCGGGGTCTTCGGCATCCCGACGCCGATCCTCATCGTGGCGCTCGTCGCCGTCGTCTTCAGCGTCCTCCTGGCGCGCACCAGCACGGGCGTCCACATCTACGCGCTCGGCGGCAACAAGGAGACGGCGCGCCTCGCGGGCATCCACACCGGGCGCACGACCCTCTTCGTCTACGCGGTCTCCGGCCTGTGCGCCGCGCTCGCCGGCGTCGTGACGACCTCGCGCCTCATGGTCGGGTACCCGTCCGCCGGCTCGGGCAACGAGCTCTTCTACTCGATCGCCGCCGCGGTGGTCGGCGGGGTGAGCCTGTTCGGCGGGGTCGGCTCGATCGGCGGCGCGCTGCTCGGCGCGGTGCTCATCGCGACCGTCTCGAACGGCATGAACGTCGTCGGCGTCGACAGCTTCTGGCAGCCGCTCGTCATCGGCGTGATCATCCTCGCCGGCGTCAGCCTCGACACCTACCGCCGCTCGCTCTCGACCACCGGAGGGAAGGGTCGCCTCTTCCTCCAGCTCCTGCAACCACGGCGCGCCTCGCGCGCCACGTCCTGACCCCCACCGCTCGAAGGAGAGTACTCATGCGACGCAAGATCATCGTCTCGGCCCTCGCCGTGACCGCCCTCGCCCTCGCGGGCGCCTGCTCCGCCGTCGACACCGGCACCGGCGACACGAGCGGGAGCGGCTCGACCGACCAGGCCGAGACCACGCTGCCCGCGTCCTGCGACGGGGAGAACCCGTACGTCGCGGTCAGCCTGCCGAACCTCACCAACCCGTACTACGTGGCCATGAAGCAGGGCTTCGAGGACGGCGGAGCCGCCAACGGGTTCGACGTCGAGGTCCAGGTCGCGAACGACGACGACGCCCAGCAGCTCGCCCAGGTCGAGGCCATGCTGCAGAAGGACCCGTGCGCGCTCGCGCTGAACCCCGTGAAGTCGGAGCCCGCCGCCGGGATCGTCAAGGCGGCGAACGACGCCGGCGTGCCCGTCTTCACCGTGAACGTCATCGTGGACGAGGACGCGCTCGCCGCCCAGGGGGCGACGATCGTCCAGTACCTCGGCGCGGACAACGAGGCGGGCGGTCGCGCGATGGGCGAGAAGGTCCTCGAGGACCTCGGCGCCGACGCCGCGCTGAGCATCGGCTTCATCACCGAGCCCGACGAGCGCCCGGTCGTCATCCGCGACGAGGGCTTCACCGACGCGGTGTCGGCCAACCCGAACGCCGAGGTCGTCGCCAAGGTCGACGGCAACGTCAAGCCCGACGACTCGCTGCGCGTCACCGGCGAGATGCTCCAGGGCAACCAGGACATCAACGTCATCTGGGCCTCGACCGGCCCCGCCGTCTACGGCGCGCTGCAGGCCCTGGGCAACCGCACCGACGTCGCGCTCTACGGGTTCTGCGCCTCCGAGGAGCCGCTCACCGAGGTGTACCGCGGCTGCGTCGCGCAGGAGCCGGAGAGCTACGGCACCCAGGTGACCGAGCAGATCCGCGCGTACGTCGACGGCGAGGACGTCGAGCCGGAGATCCTCCTGCCGCTCAAGGCGTTCACCGTCGGCGAGACCCCCGCGCCGGGGGAGGTCGGCTGACATGACCGACGTCACGACGTCGGTCCCGCGGGGCGCCGCCGAGGGCGGCGCCCTGCGGGCCAGCGGGATCGTCAAGAGCTTCTCGCACGTGCGGGTGCTCAAGGGCATCGACCTGACGCTCGCGGCGGGCACCGTCACCGGGCTCGTCGGGCACAACGGCGCCGGCAAGTCGACGCTGCTCCGCGTCCTCGCGGGGGCGCACCCCGCCGACGAGGGCACGGTGTCCGTGGACGGCCACGCGCTGCCCCAGGGCTCCCCGACCGCCGCGCTCGACGCGGGGATCTCGACCGTCTACCAGGAGCTGTCGCTCCTGCCGAACCTCACGGTCACGCAGAACGTGTTCCTCGGTCGTGAGCTGACGCGCGGGGGAGCGCTCGACCGCCGCGCCATGCGCGACCAGTCCCGCGCGCTCGCGGACCGGTTCGGCCTCGCGGTGGACGTCGACCGCAAGCTCGGCGCCTACCCCGTCGCGACCCGCCAGCTCCTCGAGATCGCGGTGGCCGTGGCGCGCGACGCGCGCTACCTGCTGCTCGACGAGCCGACGACGAGCCTCGAGGGCGGGCAGGTCGAGCGCTTCCTCGAGACCGTGCGCGACCTGGCCCGCACCGAGGGCCTGGGGATCCTGCTCGTCGACCACAAGCTCGACGAGCTGTACGCCGTCGCCGACCACGTCGTCGCGCTCGTCGACGGCGAGGTCCGCATCGCCGGCCCGGCCGGCACGGTCGACCGGCAGGCGGTCGTCCACGCGATCGCCGGGGACGAGGCCGTCGCCTCGACGGGTGGCGTCACGGAGGCGGCGCACCGCACCGACGTCGTCCCGCTCGACGCGGGCGCCCGCCCGTCGCTCGTGGTGCGGAACCTGCGCACGCCCGCGCTCGCCGACGTCAGCCTCACGGCCCATCCCGGCCGCGTGCTGGGGGTCTACGGGCTCATCGGCGCCGGCCGCACGGAGCTGCTGCGCACGCTCGTCGGCCTCGACAGGGTCCTGGCCGGGAGCATCGAGCTCGACGGCGCGCCGTACCGGCCCGCGACCCCCGCCGAGGCCCAGCGGCGCGGTCTCGTCTACCTCACCGAGGAGCGCAAGGTCGACGGCATCGTCGGCGGGCTGGACGCGACGACGAACGTCGTCCTCCCGGTCCTCGACCGGTACCGGCGGCTCGGCCTGCTCGACAAGCGACGGATGCGCCGCGAGGCGGCGGCCCTCATGGACCGCATGCAGGTCCGCGGGGACCGCGAGGGCCCCGTCGAGCGCCTGTCCGGCGGCAACCAGCAGAAGGTGCTCCTCGCCCGCGTCCTGGCGCAGGCGCCGCGCGTGCTGCTGCTCGACGAGCCCACCAAGGGCGTCGACATCGGCGTGAAGACCGAGATCCACCGGCTCCTGCGCTCGCTCGCGCACGACGACGGGCTCACGGTCGTCGTCGTGTCCAGCGAGGAGGAGGAGATCCTCGAGCTGGCGGACGACGTCGTCACCCTCACGGAGGGCCGGTGCGACGGCGACGTCGTCGCGGCCGGCGACCTGTCCTCCGTGGACCTGCGGCACGCGGCCTGGAGCGCCGCGTGACCTCACCGAGAACCCCTGGACGAGGAGTACCCATGACCATCCCCGACACCACGACGCGACGCCGTGCCGCCGTGCTCGAGACCGCCCGGGCCGTCGTCGCGCACGAGGCGCAGGGGGTCGCGGCGAGCGTGACCGACCTGGGCGACGTGTTCCTGGACGTGGTCCAGCGGGTGTACGAGTGCACGGGCAAGGTCTTCGTCACCGGGGCGGGCACGTCCGGCGCGGTCGCGCGCCGCATGGCGCACCTGCTCTCCGTGTCCGGCACCCCGTCGGTGTTCATCTCCGGCGCGGACGCGCTGCACGGCACGATGGGCGCGATGGCCCCGGGCGACATCCTCGTCGCGATCTCCCGCGGGGGCGGGAGCGACGAGATCAACGACCTGGTCGTGCGCGCCAAGGAGCGCGGCGTCGACACCGTCGTCGCGGTCACGGCGGACGCCTCCTCGCGCCTCGCGCGGAACGCGGACGTCGTGGTCGAGCTGACGATGATCCCCGGGATCGACCCCGGCGAGGTCATCGCGATGGGATCTACCCTCGTGACGGCAGCGTGGGGCGACGCGCTCGCCGTGGTCCTCATGCGGATGCGCGGGTACTCGTGGGCGAACGTCCTGCACTCGCACCCGTCGGGGGCCGTCGGCAAGATCGACGAGGCGCCCCAGGAGCTGCCGCCCCTCGAGCCCTACTGGAAGTAGCCATGGACCTTGTCGCAGGGGTCGACTCGTCGACCCAGTCCTGCACCGTCGAGCTGCGCCGCCGGGACGACGGCGCGCTCGTCGGGACCGCCTCCGCGCCTCACCCCCGGACCGCACCGCCCGTCAGCCGGCAGGACCCGCGGGACTGGTGGGCCGCGTTCCGGGCGGCGTTCTCGGGCGCCTTGCGCGACGCCGACGCCGACCCGACGCAGGTCGTCGCGCTCGCCGTCGGCGCGCAGTGCCACGGGCTCGTGCTGCTGGATCGGAGCGGCGAGCCCCTGGCTCCCGCGCCGCTGTGGAACGACACGACGGCGGGCCCCGCGGCGGCGCGGATCGCCGAGGAGTACGGGCTCGAGCCGTGGATGCGCGACGTCGGCATGGCGCCGTCGTCCGCCCTGACGATCATGAAGCTCGCGCACGTGGCGGAGACCGACCCCGCGCTCCTCGTGCGCGTCGCGCACGTCCTCGTGCCGCACGACTACCTCACCTACCGGCTCACCGGGTCGACGGTCACCGACCGGTCCGACGCCGCCGGGACCGGCTACCTCGACGTGCACCGCGGCGTCTGGCGGCCCGAGCTCCTGGACCGCTTCGTCTCGCCGGACGTCGGCTGGGAGGACGTCCTCCCGACCGTCCTCGGGCCCGACACCCCGGCCGGGACCGTGCGCCCGGACGTGGCGGCCGAGCTCGGGCTCGGGCCGGGGGTCGTCGTCGGGCCGGGCGGGGGAGACCAGCACCTCGCCGCCGTCGGGCTCGGCCTCGTCGAGGGCGACCTCGGGGTCTCCCTCGGCACCTCCGGCGTCGTCCTCAGCCCGCGCCGCACGTCCGTCGTCGACCCGCTCGGCACGGTCGACTCCGTGTGCGACGCGACCGGCGGGTACCTGCCCCTCGCGTGCACGCTCAACGCCGCCAAGGTCACCGACACGTTCGCACGGCTCCTCGACGTCGACCACGCGACCCTGGAGCGCCTCGCCCTCGCCGCCCCCGTCCGGGGGGAGCGGCCGACGCTCGTCGCCTACCTCGACGGCGAGCGCACCCCGCGGCGACCGGGCGCGACCGGCGTGCTCGGCGGGATCACCGGCGAGACCACCCGGGAAGACCTCGCGCTGGCCGCGTTCGAGGGCGTCGTGGCCGGCCTCGTCGGGGCGGCCCGCGCGCTCGAGCGCGTGGGCGTCGACACGACCGGCGAGGTCGTCGTCAACGGCGGGGGTGCCCGGTCGCTCGCGTACCGGCAGGTCCTCGCCGACGCCCTCGGCCGCCCCGTCGTGCGTCGCGCGGCCCCCGAGGCGACGGCGCGCGGCGCGTGCGTCCAGGCCGTCGCCGTCCTCGAGGGCGCCACCGTCGTGGACGTCGCCGCGTCGTGGGCGCCCGCCGTGCTCGACGCCGTCCCGCCCCGCGACGTGCCCGCGACGATCGACGCCCCCTACTACGACCTGCTCGCCACGGTCGCGGACCGGCCCCGGCCGACCGCGCCCTGACCGCACCACCGCGGCCTGACCGCACCACCAGGGAGAACGCATGCTGTACATCGACTCCGCCGACCGCGACCAGGTCGAGCGGCTCCTCGCGACCGGCCTGTTCGCCGGCGTCACCACGAACCCGACGATCCTGTACCGGTCGGGGCTCACGGTCGACGACGTCCCCGCCGTCCACCGCTGGGCGCGCGCCGCCGGGGCCGGGACGGTCTTCCTCCAGGCCGTCGGCCCGGACGAGGCGGCGTTGGAGGCGCACAGCCGGGAGCTCGTCGACCTGGGGCCGGACGTCGTCGTCAAGCTGCCCGCGACGCGCGACGGCCTCGCCGTCTCCCGCCGGCTGACGCGCGAGGGGGTGCCCGTGCTCGTCACGGCCGTCTACCACGCGTCCCAGGCGCTCCTCGCGGACGCGGCCGGCGCGGGCTGGGTCGCGCCCTACGTGGGGCGGATGGGCGACCTCGGGCTCGACGGCGTCGAGCAGACGGTCGACCTCCACGCCACGCTGCGCGCGTCTGGTCAGGGGTGCCGGGTGCTCGCCGCGAGCCTGCGCGACACGACCCAGGTCGCGGCGCTCGCGGCCCGCGGGATCGAGGACTTCACGCTGTCCACCGCGCTCTGCTCGGCGTTGCTGGAGAACCCGGACACCGTCGCCGCGGCGGCGCAGTTCGAGACCGACGCCCGCGCGGCGGGGTGACCACCCTTCCGGACGGACGACGACGCGGGGCAGGGACGATGTCCCCGCCCCGCGTCGTGACCTGCAGGAGAGTGCGGCGCGCGGCCGTGACCGCGTCGCGTCAGTCGTCGAGCGAGACGGTGCCGCGGGCGACGCCGCCGAGCCAGGCGAGGCTGGGCTTGGGCGTGCGCTCGAAGGTCTCCGGGTCCCAGGCGACGAGCCCGAAGGTGGGGGCGAAGGAGCCCCACTCGTAGTTGTCGAGCAGCGACCAGTGCAGGTAGCCGAGCAGCGGGAGGCCCGCCTCCATCTCGGCGTGCAGCGCGCGCAGGGCGTCGCGCGTGTAGTCGATGCGCCGCGCGTCGTCGGCCGTCGCGATGCCGTTCTCGGAGACGAGGACCGGCAGGCCGGTGATCTCGTGCCCGAGGCGCGCGGCCTCCGCGATGGCGGCCGGGTAGTACTCCCACCCGGTGAGCGTCTTCTCGGAGTCCTCCGGGGCGGGCAGCGGGCCGTCCACCGTGATGCGCGTGCGCGTGTAGGCCTGGACGGCGATGAAGTCGTCGCCCTTCGCGGCTTCCAGGAAGACCGTCTCGCGCGGGTAGGCGTACTCGCGCAGGACCTCCTCGGCGCCCGGGTCGGCGAAGAACTGCTGCGGCGCGACGGGCCACCCGACGGGCACCCCGACGGTCCGCACGAGCTCGACGGCCCGGCGGTGCGCGGCGATCAGGTGCTCGGTCGCGACCGGGTCGGGCGCGTGCATGGTGCCCGCCTGGAGCTGCTCGGCGCCCTTGGCGGCCGTGATCATCATCGCGAGGATGTTCGGCTCGTTGATGGTGAACACGTGCGACGCGCGGTCGAGCAGCGGCAGCACGTGCTCGACGTACCGCGCGAACCGCTCGACGGACCGCGGGTCCGTCCAGCCGCCGTCCTCCGCGAACCAGCGCGGCGACGTGAAGTGGTGCAGCGTGATGAGCGGCGTGACGCCGTGCTCCAGGCAGCAGTCCACCATGCGGCGGTAGTGGTCGAGCTCGGCGCGCGAGAAGCGACCCTCGGCGGGCTCGATGCGCGCCCACTCGATCGAGAACCGGTAGGAGGTGAGCCCGGACTCGGCCAGCAGCCGGACGTCCTCGGCGTACCGGTGGTAGGAGTCGGCGGCGTCACCCGACGGCTCGGCGAGCGTCGAGGCCGGGTCGACCTCGCGGGCCCACCAGTCGCTGTTGACGTTGTTGCCCTCGATCTGGTGGGCCGCCGTCGAGGCGCCCCAGACGAAGGACTCGGGGAAGGTGATCGACACAGGTACTCCTCGTCGGTCGCCGGTCACTTGATGCCGGTCATGGCGATGCCCTGCACGAAGTAGCGCTGCAGGAACAGGAACAGGATGAGGATCGGCGTCACGACGAGCACGGAACCGGCCATGAGGAGGCCGTAGTAGGTTCCGTTCGAGCCGACCGAGTACAGCGAGAGCGCGACCGGGAGGGTGTACATGTTCTCGGTCTGCGCGACGACCAGGGGCCACAGGAAGTTGTTCCACGACCCGAGGAACGTGAGGATGCTCAGCGTCGCGAGCGGCGGGCCGCACTGGGGCAGCACGATCCGGAAGAAGACGCGGAACTCGCCGGCGCCGTCGATCCGGGCGGCCTCGATGAGCGCGTCGGGGATGCCGAGCATGAACTGCCGCATGAGGAACACGCCGAGCGGTCCGGCGAGGAACGGCAGGATGAGCGCGGGGTAGGTGTTGACGAGCCCCATGTTGGACACGAGCACGAACATCGGCACGAGCGTGACGACGCCCGGGACCATGAGCGTGAGCATGACGAGGGCGAACAGCACCCGCTTGCCGGGGAAGCTCATCTTCGCCAGGGCGTAGCCGACCATCGAGCAGAACACGATGTTGCCGAGCACCACGGCGACCGCGACGACGATCGAGTTGGTGAAGTACTGCCCGTAGTTGAGCTGGGAGAGCCACCGCTCGTAGTTGTCGAGCGTGGGGTTCTGCGGCCACCACGTGATGGGGCGCTGGAGGAGCTCGCCCTGCGTCTTGAAGCTGCCGAGGGCCATCCAGATGAACGGCATGAGGGTCAGGAGCAGCCCGACGACGAGCGCCGTGTAGGTGGCGCCGCGCGACCAGCGGATCGGGCGTCGCGGCCGACGGCGGGGCGCGCCCTCCGGCGTCGACGTCGCGGAGGTGGTCCGCGAGGACGTGACGGTCATGTCAATCCTCCTTCGACCGCAGCAGGCGGAACTGGACGGCGGCGAGGGCGGCGATCAGCGCGAAGAGCACGTACGCGGCTGCGGAGGCGAACGCGTAGTTGCCGTAGCCGAACTGGTTGTAGACGTAGTAGCTGATGGTCAGCGTGGAGTTGACCGGGCCGCCCTTGGTCATGACGAACGGCTCCTCGAACACCTGGAGGAAGCCGACGGACAGCAGCACCGCGCCGAGCAGCAGGGTGGGGCGCATGAGCGGGACCGTGATGGAGCGGAAGCGGCGCCACGAGCCGGCGCCGTCGACCTCGGCGGCCTCGTAGACGTCGCGCGGGATCGCCTGCAGGCCGGCCAGGAAGATGATCATGAGCGTGCCCATGTTGCGCCAGGCGGCCATGACGATGATCGACGGCATCGCCGTCGCGCTGTCGTTGAGCCAGTCCGGGCCGTCGATGCCGACCCAGCCGAGCACGGTGTTGACGAGGCCGGAGTCCTGGAGGATGAACCGCCAGACGACCGCCACGGCGACGATCGACGTCACGACGGGCGTGTAGAAGCCGACGCGGAAGACGCTGCGGAACTTCTCGATGCCCGAGTTGAGGGCGACGGCGAGTGCGAGCCCGAGCACCATCGTCAGCGGGATGCCGACGAGGACGAAGTAGAAGGTGTTGAGCAGCGCCTTGCGGAACAGCTCGTCCTGGAAGACGCCGGTGAAGTTCTCGAGCCCGACGAAGTTCACCGCGAACGGCGTCTTGATGTCACGGATCGTGAGGTCCGAGAACGACATCCCGAACGACGCGAGCAGCGGCCCCAGCATGAAGACCGCGAAGACCGCGACGAACGGGAGAGCGAACAGCCAGGCGACGAGCGCTTGCCGTCGCCGGTGGACGGCGCCGGCCGTACGCCGGCGCCGTCCCTCGGTGGTGGTGGTCATGACTGACGGGCCCTGTTACCAGCCGAGCCCGAGCGTGTCGGCCTTGGCCTGGATCGCCTTGGCGGCGTCCTCGGACGTGACCTGACCGTTCGCGACCTTCTCGGCCTCGGTCTCGATCGTCGCGGAGAGCTCGTCCCAGCTCGGCACGGTCGGCGGGGCGATCGTGTTGTCGAGCTGCTCCTGGAGCACCTGGGTGCGCGGGTTGGACGTCAGCGGCTCGTAGTCCCACGCGGTGGTGAGGGCGGGCAGGTCGCTCGTCGCGTCGAACCAGGCCTGCTGCGTCTCGGGCTGGGCGAGCCAGCGCACGAGCTTCCACGCGCCGTCGGCGTTCTTGGCCTCGGCGAACACGCCGAGGTGGGCGCCGCCGATGTACGAGTCGTTGTTCGCGGAGCCCGCGGGCACCGGGACGGTCGCGACGTTCTGCTCGACCCAGTCCTCGCCCTGCAGGTCGGCGAGCACGTTGACCATCCACGGGCCGGAGATGAACGCCGGGTCGGAGCCGTCGACGAACGCGCTGTTCTGCGAGTCGCCGTAGCCCGACAGCGGCGACAGGCCCTCGGCGAAGAAGGACGCGTAGTAGTCGAGCGCGTCGATCATCGCCTGGTTGTCGAGGTCGAACGCGTCGCCCGCCTCGTCGAGGACCGAGCCGCCGGCCTGCGAGTAGAACGGCAGGATGACCTGCGTGGAGTCCTCCGCGTCGCCCATGGGGAGCTGGAGGCCGTAGGTCGAGCCGTTCGCCTGCATGGCCTGCGCGAAAGCGGTGAGCTCCTCCCACGACGTGGGCGCCTCGACCCCGGCCGCCTTGGCCAGGTCGGAGCGGTAGTACAGGACGCGGGTCTCGACGTACCACGGCACGCCGTACTCGACGCCGTCCGCGACGGTGGACGCGGCCGCACCCTCGACGAAGTCGGCGCTGTCGACGAGGCCGTCCGGGACGGGCGCGAGGCCGCCGGTGGCGACCATCGTCGGCATGAAGGACGAGCCGATCATGATGGCGTCGGGCACGGTGCCCGCGGCGACGGCGGTCTGGAACTTCGTCATGACGTCGGCCCACGGGATCGTGGTGACCTCGACGTTCGCGTCGGGGTTCTCGTCCGTGAAGCCCTGGACGAAGTCGGGCAGCTTCTCGCCCTCCTCACCCATCGCCCAGATCGTGATGTCACCCTCCGCGGGGGCGTCGTCGACCGTCGTGGTGGACCCGGCGGCGCTCTCGCCACCCGTCGAGTCGTCGTCCGCGCGACCGCACGCGGTCAGGGCCAGGAGTCCGACGACGCCGATGGCGACCGCCTTGCGTCCGAGCTTCATGAGCAATCCTCCTCATCGAGCAGTCGGCTCGTCTGGTGTGAGCCGCTGTGGAAACTACCTTAGCGTGCGCTCGGTTAGTATTTTCAACCGGGGCGTCCAGGCCGTACCGTTGGCGCCGAGAGACTGGCGAAGGAGACGGTGATGAACGAGAGCGACTCCGCAGGTGGCGGCGCCACGACGGGGACGGCGGGGGCCGTGGGGAACCGAGCGACGACGACCGCGACCCGCGGCACGACGGCGGCCGGCCTGCCCGACCGACGCATCGTCCGGGGCGAGCAGCGCCGCCGCGAGATCCTGCGCACGGCCGTCGAGGTGTTCGGCGAGCAGGGCTTCCGCGGCAGCTCGCTGCGCGAGATCGCGGCGCGCGTCGGCATCTCCGAGGCCGGGCTCCTGCACCACTTCGGCAGCAAGGCGGGCCTCCTGACGGCGACGCTCGAGGAGCGCGACCGGCGCGACCTCGTGCGCCGCACCGAGGACGAGGCCGCCGGCGCGGACCTCCTCACGACCATCCGCGACCAGGTCCGGCGCAACGCCGAGACCCCCGGCCTCGTGTCCCTGCACGTCGTGGTCGCCGCCGAGGCGACGGACACCGCCCACCCGGCCCACGACGTCGTGCGCGACCGGTACCGCGCCCTGCGCCACCAGGACGACACGCGCTTCCAGGACGCCGTCGCGCGTGGCGAGCTGCGCCCCGAGGTCGACCCGCAGGCGATCGGCCAGCTCTTCTCCGCCGTCATGGACGGCCTGCAGCTCCAGTGGCTGCTGGACCCCGACAACGTCGACATGGTCGCGCTCTTCGACCAGTTCCTCGCGCTGCTGCGCCCCGAGGGCACGACCCCCGCAGCACCCGAGACCCGCACCACCGAGCAGGAGACCGCGTGACCCTCACCGCCAGCCCCGCACGCACGACCCCCCTCGCGGGCGCGACGCTCGCCTCGGGCGAGCTGACCGTCGAGCTCACCGGCGGGGGTGACGTGCGCGCCGTGAGCACGGGCGGCCTGCTCGTCAACCAGTACCTGCCGGGCGAGCACGACCGCATGCCCGGCGGCGTCCTGCTGCGCGCGACCCGCGCGGACGGCGGCGTCGAGGTCGCGCGCCTCACGGGGTCGGCGCCCGCGGTGACGTCGGTCGAGGTCGGCACCGACCGCGTCGTGTGGTCGGGCGAGGCGCTCGGCCTCGCCACGCGCGTCGCGCTGACGCTCGACGGGCGCACGCTCGTCTGGCGGGTCGACCTCACGGCCGGGCCCGCGACGCCCGCGGACGTCCGTTACGACGTCGTGCACGCGCAGGACCTCGCGCTCGCGCCGCCCGCCGCCGCGCTGTCGAGCGAGCCGTACGTGTGCCAGTACCTGCTGCACCGTGCGATGGAGCACCCCGACGCGGGCACCGTGCTCGTCAGCCGGCAGACCATGTCCGCCCAGCCGCGCCTCCCGCTCGCCGTCGCGTTCCTCGTCGAGGGCGCGGTCGCGCACCTCACGGACTCGCTCCAGGTCTTCACGGCGCGGGCGCGGCGCGACGGCGTCCCGCACGGGCTGCTCGGGCCCGTGGACTCCGGCGTGCTCCAGTACGAGTACGCGATGCCGACCCTCGTCTCGCGTCCGCTCGACCTGTCCGGCGGGACCGCCCGCGTGCACGCGGTGACCGTCGTCGACCCCGACGCGCCGGGCCCGCTCGCCGCGCACCTCGACGAGGTGGCCGGCTGGGCCGCGGCCGCGGTCGCCGCCGCGGCGGACGAGCGCGCGACCACCCCGCTGCCGCGGACCGGGTCCGTGCTGCGCGACGCGCCGCTCCTCGCGGGCGACGAGCTCGGCGAGGCCGACCTGCTCGCCGCCGTCGGGCTCGGCCCCGACGACGTGCTCCTGCCCGAGCGCGACGCCGACGGCACGCTGCTGTCGTTCTTCACCGCGACCGGGACGCACGTCGTGGACGCGCGCAAGGACACGGTGACCGAGCGCTCGCACGGGCACGTGCTCAAGGCGGGCGACGACGTGCTGCCCACCGACGACGTGCTCTCCACGACGGCGTTCGCGCCCGGCGTCTTCGCCTCGCACGTCGTGCTCGGCAACACCACGGCCAACCGGCTCGCGACGGTGCACCGGCACCACCTCAACCTGCTGCGCAGCAGCGGGCTGCGCGTGCTCGTCGACGACGGCCGCGGACCGTGGCTGCTCGGCCTGCCCTCCGCGCTCGTCCTCGACGTCGGCGGCGTCCGCTGGGTCTACGAGACGCCGCTCGGCCGCGTCGACGTGCGGACCGTCGCGCACGACCGCGAGAACCGCATCGACGTGGACGTGCGCTGCGACCGACCGCTGCACGTCACCGCGACCCTCGAGCTCGACGACGAGGCGGGCGGCTGGGTCGTCGAGCACGTCGCCCCGGCGGCGGACGCCGGCGAGGCCGTCGTCGTGCACCCGGTCCCGGGCGGCGACGTCGACGCGCACTACCCGGACCTGCGGTACGTCGTGGCGTCGAGCGCCTCGGTCTCGCTCGACACCGAGACCCCTGCGGGCACGTCCGCCGGGACCGCGCGCCGCCTCACGAGCGCGACCGACTCCGGCGCGCTCCGGATCGCGATCACCGCCTCGCTGCGGGGACCCGACGCCGCGCTCGCCCTCACGGGGTCGGCGCACGACCCGCTCGCGGACCTCGACGCGACGCTCGCGGGCCACCTCGCGACCGTCCGCGGGGTCGTGCGCGGACTGCGGTTCGCGCCGCACGCAGAGCTCGAGACGCACGAGCTCGACCTGCTCGTGCCCTGGTACGCGCACGACGCCCTGGTCCACTTCCTCGTCCCGCACGGCCTGGAGCAGTACTCGGGTGCGGCGTGGGGCACGCGCGACGTGTGCCAGGGGCCGTTCGAGCTCGCCCTCGCGGGCGGGCGGCACGACGTCGCGCGCGCGATCGTGCTGCGCGTCCTCGCGCACCAGCACACGTGGGGCGAGTTCCCGCAGTGGTTCATGTTCGACGCGTACGGCGAGCGCTACAACGACTCCTCGCACGGCGACGTCGTCGTGTGGCCGCTGTTCGCGCTCGCGCAGTACCTCGACGCGAGCGGCGACCTCGCGGTCCTCGACGAGCCGGTCCCGTTCTGGGACCACGCGCACCGGCGCCCCGCCGCGTCGGGGGCCGACGCCGCGGCGACCGTGCGCGACCACGTCGCGCGCCTGCTCGACCACCTCGACCGCGACCGCCTGCCCGGCACCGCCCTGCCCGCGTACGGCGAGGGCGACTGGGACGACACGCTCCAGCCCGCCGACCCGCGCATGCGCACGGACCTCGCGTCCACGTGGACGTCCGCGCTGCTCGTGCAGGCCGCCGAGCTGCTCGCCCGCACCACGTCCGGCAGCGACGACCACGCCGCCCTCTCGGCGCGCGCCGGGACCCTGGCCGCCGAGGTGCGCGCGGACCTGCGCGAGCGCGCGCTCGTCGACGGCGTCCTGGCCGGGTACGTGCGGCACGGGTCCGACGGCGACGAGCTCGTCATCCACCCGTCCGACACGGTCTCCGGGATGCGGTACCGCCTCATCCCCATGACCCAGTCGATCATCGCGGGCATCCTCACGCCCGAGGAGGCGGAGCACCACGAGCGCCTCGTGGTCGAGCACCTGCACTTCCCCGACGGCGTGCGCCTCATGGACCACCCCGCCGCGTTCGACGAGGGCGTCCCGCACACGTTCCTGCGGGCCGAGCAGGCGGCGAACGTCGGCCGCGAGATCGGCCTCATGTACGTGCACGCGCACATCCGTTACGTCGAGGCGCTCGCCGCCCTGGGCCGCGGTCGAGCGCTCGACGAGCTGCTGCGCATCAGCCCCGTCGACCTGGGCAGCCGCCTCGCGCACGCCGCGCCGCGCCAGCGCAACGCGTACTTCTCGTCGAGCGACGCCGACTTCCCGGACCGCCAGAGCTTCGCGCGCGACTTCGACCGGCTGCGCGACGGCACGGTGGGCGTGCGCGGCGGGTGGCGCGTGTACTCCAGCGGGCCGGGCATCTACCTGCGTCAGCTCGTCCAGGGCGTGCTCGGCCTCACGGAGCGCTCGGGGTCGACCGGCGCGCTCGTCGTCGACCCCGTGCTGCCCGCGGCGGCCGACGGCCTCGCCGTCGACCTCGAGCTCGCGGGGCGGACGCGCCGCGTGGTCTACCGGGTCACCACGATCGGTGAGGGCGTCCGGGTCCGCGCCGGGTCCGACCGCGGCGCGCTCGTCGACGTCCCCACCACCCCGCGGGCCGGCGACTACCGCGAGCGCGGCGTCCTCGTCGCGTCGGACGACCTGGGTGACGCCGACCTGGTCGAGATCACGGTGCCCGCGGGGTCGTAGGCCCCCGGGTCTCGTCGCCGCGTCGCGTGGTCCCGCGCGGGGGCGGGAGGCGCTAGCCTTCGGACCACGCCGCCGTCGGGACGGCGCCACCCGCGACGAAGGAACACGCCGTGAGCCAGCCTCCGTACCAGCCGTACCCGGGCGGCGACGCCCAGCAGCCCCCGCAGGCCCCGGGCCCGTACGGGCAGGGCCAGCCCGCCTACGGGCAGCCGGCCGCCCCCGGTCCGTACGGCGCGCAGGCGCCGTACGGTCAGGGCCAGCCGGCGTACGGCCAGCCCGCGCAGCCCGAGCAGCACCAGCCGGCCTACGGGCAGATGGCGCCGCAGGCTCCCCCCGCGGCGCCGTACCCGCCGCAGGGCCAGCAGCCCTACGGGACGCCCTACCCGCCGCAGGGTCAGCCGCCGTACGGCGCGCCCTACGGCCAGCCCGGCTACGGCGCGTACGCGCCCGTCGGCCCGCAGCCGATGACGTGGCGCACGATCCTCGCGTACGTGTTCAGCCCGATCGCGGTGTTCTTCCTGCCGATCGTGTTCGGTGTGCTCGCGATCGTCTTCTCGGCGATCGCGGCCCGCCGGAACGAGAAGACGGCGAAGATCGCGCTCGCGGTCGCGATCGCGTGCACCGCGGTGGGCTTCGTCCTGGGCGCGATCAGCGGGTACCAGGCGGCCAGCCAGTACTTCTGACGGTCACCCGGGCGGGCCGATCAGGTTGCCTGCCCGGGTCAGGGGACCGGGTCAGCGCGCGCGGCGAGCCACGACCAGGTGGCGGGTCGAGTGCGCCACGAACGGGGTGGACGTCGTCCCGTCGTCGCGCGCGCCCACCCGCACCCGCGCGTCGAGGTCCTCGAGCACGCCGCGGTAGCGGTCGACGGTGAAGTCCGGGACCCACCACACGCACTTGCGCAGCAGCCAGACGACGGCGCCCACGTCGTGGAGCTCCATGCGGCACGTCGCCGTGCGGAGATCGACGACGTCGAGACCCGCGGTGCGTGCCTGCCGAGCTTCGTCCTGCGGGTCCCGGCCGCGGCGGGCCGCGGGCTGCGGGCCGAGGAACGCCTCGATGAGCTCGAACGCCGAGCCCGGGCCCACGTGCTGCCCGAGGTACGTGCCGCCCGGGCGCAGCACGCGGTGGACCTCGGGCCACGCGGGCGCGACGGGGTGGCGCGCGGTGACCAGGCCGAACGATCCGGCGTCGACCGGGAGCACGCCGTCGACCGGGACGACGACGCGCCCTCCCCACGGCGCGAGGAGCGAGCGGGCGCGCGCGGCGTTGGGCGCCCACCCCTCCGAGGCGACGAGCGTCGTCGGGGTCGCGTCGCCGCGGTCGGCGGCGGCCGCCAGCGCCTCGGCCAGGACCTCCCCGCCGCCGGTGTCGAGGTCGAGCGCCGCGTCCGTCCGCCCGAGGTGCTGCGACAGGAGCGTCACGAAGCGCCACGGCGGGCGCTCCTCGGTGGCACGGCCGTCGAGCCAGCCGAACCCCCAGCCGGTGACGTCCGCCTGCTCGGCCTCGGTGATCAGCTCGTCGAAGGGTCGCACGGGCCCACCCTCACAGACGGGACCGGTCGGCGCCCGCCCTTTTCAGCCGCAGTCGACCCCGGCGTACGGCGTCTCGACGACGACCGGGCCGTCGTCGCCCGCGACCGTCAGCGTGGCGGCGCCCGCCTCGACCGACGCGGCCCGTGTGCTGAACGCCTGGTAGGCGTTGCGGCCCGGCTGGACGTCGGCGAACGAACGCTCGCCCGTGGCCGCGCCGAGGGTGAGGTCCACGGCGTCCTCCCCGACGTTGAGCGCGCGCACGGCGACGTGCGCCGTGCCCGCCAGGCACCGCGCGTCGACCTCGACGTGGACGGGCGGGAGCTCGCGGACCCGCACGTCGCGGTAGGTGACGACGTCGGGCGCGGACCCGTGCGCCTGGAGACCGACGTACCCGACGAGGCCGCGGCTGCTCGAGTCCGGGTCGAGCGGGCGGTCGGGGAACGGGACGCCGGGCAGGTTCTCGTACTCGTTGATGACGACCCCGTCCCGGATCACCGTGTAGTGCTGCCCGACGACGCGCACCTCCAGCTCGTTCCACGTGCCCTTCGCGGTGGGGCGCGCGCGGTCGAGCCCGATGTCGGCGAACCCGTAGACGGACCCGGTCTTGCGGGGGTCGTTCGACCCGCCCTCGGGGGAGTCGTTCACCTGGATCTCGTGCCCGCAGTTGACGGCGATCCACGAGAGGTTGCCCGTCTCGTTGCCGTTGAACGTCGTCGGGCACCCCTCGACGGGACCGGACAGGTCCGGGAACCGGACCTGCACGCCGCTGTTGGCGCGTGCGTCCCCGGGCGCGTCGTCGCGGAACTGCACGACGAGCGAGAAGTCCCCGTACTGCCGGACCGGGTACCAGAGCGTCCCGAACCCGCCGCCCGCACCCGCCCGGGAGCGGATCGTGCCGTCGTCGAGCAGGTCGAACCCGCCGTCGCCCGCGTACTCCCAGGCCTCGAACGACTCCGCGGTGCCGTCGAAGATCACGTCGTACCCGTCGTCGGGCGCCGCGGCCCGGGGCACCGCTGCCACGGCCGTCGAGGCCTCGGGCGCCGGGGTCTCCGGTGCCGCCGGCACGACCGCCGCGGCCGGCGCGGCGAGCGCGACCCCGACGGCGAGCGCGGCCGCCCCGGCGAGGCGGGCGCGGTGCGCCCGGCGGAGGACGGGGGGACGGGTGGTGCTCGACATCGGAACTCCCTCGTTCGACGCGTGTCCCTCCACCCTCGCACGGATGCCGGGCGCTCTCCACGGCACGGGGAGCGAGCGCGCGCCCGGGGCCGCGCGGCGCCCCCGCACCCGCGTGCGCGCGTCGGGCGCGGTGGGAGAATCGACCGGTGGCCGGAGCCGAGGAGCGAGTGCTGGAGTCCGCACGGGTCGCGGCGACGCTGCGCGACGAGATCCTGGACGGGGCGCGACGCCCGGGTTCCCGGCTGGTCGAGCGGGATCTCGCGGCCGACTTCGGCGTGAGCCGCATCCCCGTGCGCGACGCGCTCAAGGCGCTCGAGGGGGAGGGGCTCGTGGTGCTGCGCCCGCACACCTGGGCCGTGGTCCGGGAGTTCTCCGACGCGGACCTCGCCGACCTCGACGAGGTCCGGGAGGTGCTGGAACCGCTGGCGTTCCGCCTCGCGGCCGAGCGGCACGGCCCGGAGGGGCTGGACCGGCTGCGGAGCGCGCTCGCGAGCGAGCTGGAGGGCGCGCGCACGGCCGACAGCGTCGGGTCGCGTCGGTCCGCGGCCGACTTCCACGAGATCGTGACCGACCTCGCCGACAACCAGCTCCTGCGGGACATGATGCAGGGCATCCGCAGCCGTGTGCGCTGGGCGTTGTCGCAGCACGACGACCTCGCGCACGTCACCGAGGAGCACGCGGAGCTCTTCGAGGCGGTCGCGTCGCGCGACGGCGAGCGTGCCGCCGCCCTGGCCGAGGCGCACGTCGACAGCAGCCGTCGTCAGCGCTCCGCGCACGTCGCAGCGCTGCGCTCGGGGGACTGAGCCGGTCGCTCGTCGCGGACCTCGGCGTGCGTCGCGGGCCGGGATCAGACGGGTCCGGCGGTCCCCTCGTGCGACGTCGCCGGGCGGGCCGGGATCTCCACCGCCTTCTCCCACGACCCGACCAGCCGGCCGTCGCTCGTCTCGAGCCGGAACGGCGCGAGCGGGAGGTTGCCGGCCCGGCGCCGCGCGCGGAGCACGTCGATCGCGTCCTCGTCGCTGTCCGCGCCGAACGGCTCCCCGCGGCGTGCGCCCGTGGCGGTGACCACGCGGTAGCTGGTCATGCTGTCGTCGTCGTGGTGGACCTCGTCGGCGAGCGCGGCGACCTCCTTGGCGACCTCGAGGTTCGGCAGCGCGACCCAGGTGCGTTCGGGGCCGTCGAGCGTCCAGGTGTCGGCGTCGTCGCGCCGGATCACGTACTCGCGCGACGCGTTGCGGGCACGCCAGGTCGCGTCGTCTACGGCAGTCCAGGTGAGCATGTTCATGAGCGCTGGTGCGGGTCGGACGGCGGTCCGGTCTCTCGTCGGTCGAGCGGTAGTTCCCCCTGTCCGTCGTCCGGTGACCCACCGGCAGCGTACGCTGCCCGCCCCACGGGCGTGTCCACCCTGGGGAGGAGATCACCCGCCGGTCACGTCACACGGCGGCGGGACGCGTCAGGAACCGAGCGGGGTGACGGGCGCCCGCCAGTCCGTGCCGACCGGGATGTTCTTCACGGGGACCGCCAGCGCGTCCCCGCCGTCGAGCCACGGCATCCCCGGTGCGAGAGTGCCGAACCCCGGGCGACCTTGCGGCGGCCCGAAGCTGGGGAGGTACGCGCCGTAGATCGCCAAGGTCTCCTGGATCGGCCGGTAGCAGCCGGTCCCGGTCCTCGGGTCGTACGCCTGGACCGTGCCGAGCGCGCGCAGTCCCGTGGCGTCGGAGCGCCACACCGGGGCGCCGGCGTCGCCGGGGCCGGTGCGCATGTCCGTGCACAGCAGCGCCGCCCCGCGGAACATGACGGCACCGGTGATCCGGCCCTCGGTCCAGCCGGTCCCGATCCCCATCTTTCCCACGAGCATCCCGAGCGGTTGCGCCGCGGACGCGGTCCATCCCACGACGCGCCCGTCGCCCGGCGTCCTCCCGGTGAGCGGGTCACGGACGATCTGGTACGCGTCGTCGCCCGGGATCTCGCGCACGAGCGCGTTCCCGTCCGGGTAGTTCTGGGAGAACGTCCAGCCGTAGAGGCGGTCGCTGCCTCGCACCGAGGAGTAGATCACCGAGCAGGCCCGCGGACCGAGGAGGAACGTCCCGCTGTCCCCGGCGACCGCCCAGCCGCCGGTGCAGGCTCCTTCGTAGCCGCCGGACGCCGTCCCCCCGTTGTTGAAGATCATGGGGTCACCTGGCCGGAAGACGTAGCCCCCGGGCTGCGGGGACGTGGCCCCGGGACGTGCGGCGTCCCCGTCCAGAGCCCCGGTCACGGCACCGACGTCCCCTGGGTGCGCGGCGGCGGGGCTCAGGCCGAGGGCCAGGGCGCAGACCGCGCCGAGCACCACGCTCAGTCGTCTCCTCATGGACCGATCCTCGCGTCGCGACGGCCCGCGCGCCAGGGGTGGCCCGCACCCGCGCACCGGTGGGGACGGCGGAGCGGGGCCCAGCACGACCGCGAGCGTGACTCCGCTACCCTGCACGAGCCGCCCGCGACGAGAGGACCCGTCCGATGTCTCACCCCACCGACCCGAACGAATCGGTCGACGACCACACCGTCATGCGGCCGCCGCGGCGGTACGGGGACGACGGCGGGGCGGGCCCCGGCGGGCAGGCGCCCCCGCCGCCGGGCTACGGGTACCCCCACGCGCAGGTGCCGTACGGCACCGACCCCTACGGCACGGGCGGTCGCCGGGGGCCCGGTCAGCTCGGCGACCCCCACGCGACGCTCCCGCCCGCGGAGACCGGGGCGACCTGGCCGCCCGCGGGTACCGCGCCCGGCTACGCGCCGCCCCCGCCGCCCGGCACGTACCAGGGCCCCCCGCCTCCTCCCGGCCCGTCCGGCACCCCGACCGCTCCGTACCCGACCCCGTCGGGCCCCGCCTACGGCGCGCCGGACGACGCGACGGTCGTGCCGGGGCCGCCGGTCCCGCCGTCGGACCCCTACGGCTTCTCCCCGTACGCGACGCCGCCCGGGCGCGGCTCGCGGAAGTGGCTCGTGCCCGTCCTCGCCGGCGTGGGCGCGTTCGTCCTCGTCGCGGGCGGCCTCGGCGTGTGGCTGGCCGTGCGCGACGACGCCCCGCCCGCCCCGGAGCCGACCACCGCGGAGCAGGCCCCCGCGACGGACGCCCCGGAGGAGCCGGAGGCGACGGACGAGCCCGAGGCGACCGAGGAGCCGGTGGACACCGACGTCACCGACGACGACCCGTGGCTCGAGCAGCAGTACCGCGCGGGGGCGGAGATGGACCCGGAGTCGGGCCCTGCGCTCGCGCCCATGTCGTGGGACTACTTCTCCGACAACGACTACCTCGTCAACGAGGACCGCATCGCGCTCGTGGCGCGGCGCGACTTCGCGTGCGACGACCTCCCTGCGATCCCCGCGATCGAGGCGCTCGCGGGCTCGTGCCAGGCCGGGTTCGAGGCGCGCGTCGTGTCCGACGACGGCCCGACCCTCGCGCTCGACCTGGTCCTGGTGGACGTCGGGTCGGAGGAGGAGGCCGAGCGCGTGGCCGCCGCCTTCAACGACGCACCGCAGGGCGACCCCCTCGCCGACACCACGGGACCTGCGCACCCGACCCTCGCCGCCGCGGTGCCGCAGCCGGGGTTCCAGGGCTCGTACGCGCTGCTCGACGACGGGAACTCGCCGGGGGTCATGCTCAACACCGGGACCGTCGTCATGCTGTACCGGCTCGGCATCGACGACGGGCTGGAGCGCGACCAGATCCTGCCGGTCGCGCAGGCCGTCGGGTTCGTCATCACGGACCACGAGCTCGCCAAGTCGTTCGGCGAGAAGAAGTGGCTGGACACGAAGGCAGGCTGAGCGGTCGACGGCCGGGCTGGGTACCCTGGGGGCGGTGATGGATCCCGCCGGGGCGTAGCCGCCCGAACCGCCGCCAGGGCTGATGGTTCCTGTCTCGTCGCGCGTCGGCGGGCAGGGTGCTGCCCGCGGGAAGAGGTCCGCATGAGAGCCAGACCCGTGCCGCAGCCCGCGCTCGACCGCATGGTCCCGTTCGCCGGGCACCCCGTGGTCGTGGGCGTCGTGCCGGGCGGCGACCCGCTGGTCGTCCGGACGGCCGCGGCCTGGGCGGTGGCTGCCGGGTCCCGCGTCGTCGCCGCGTACGCCGACACCTCCCGCCACGTGGTCGAGGAGCACCCCGACGGCTCGGTGACGCACGCGCCGCTCGACCCGGACTCCGCCGACGACTCCTGGCAGGGCGTCGAGGCGCGGTTGCGGGCCGAGGTGGGGGAGGGGGTGCAGGGCCTCCCGGGCGACGGCGCGGTGGAGTGGGACCTGCGCTACCTCGCGGGCCGCCCCGACCGCGCGCTGACGCACCTCGCGCGGGCGGTCGACGCCGCGGTGATCGTCGTGGGGACGCGTGCCCCCGGGTCGACGGCGCACCTGCGCGAGCTCGTCGAGGGGTCCGTCGCGGCGCACCTCGCCCACCACCAGCACCGGCCGGTGCTCACGGTCCCGCTCGCGGTCGTGGACTGGAAGGAGCTCCGCACGCCGTGGGAGAGGTGAGACGACGGACCCCGCTCCTCGCGCTCGCGGGCCTCGTCGCGCTGGGCGGAGCCGTCGGCACGACGGCGCGCGCGCTCCTCGAGCAGGCGTTCGCCCCCGGGCCCGGGTCGTGGCCGTGGACGACGTTCTGGATCAACCTCGTGGGGTCGTCCGTGCTCGGCGCGCTCCTCGAGACGCTGCTGCGCTCGGGGCCGGACGCCGGCTGGCGGCGGGGCGTCCGGCTCGGCTGCGGGACGGGCGTGCTGGGCGGGTTCACGACGTACTCGACGTTCGTCGTCGAGGCCGAGCGGCTCGCGAGCGGGGGGCACGCCGCCCTCGGCGCCGCGTACGCGCTGGGGAGCGTGGCGCTCGGCGTCGCGGCAGCGGTGGGCGGGGTCGCGCTCGCCGCGGCGGTCCGACGCCGCCTCGTCGCCCGGGGCGGTGGGGCGCGGTGACGGGTGTCCCGGAGCTGGTGCTCGTCGCCGTCGCGGGCGGGCTCGGCGCGGCGTCCCGGTTCCTGCTCGACACCCTCGTGGCGCGGCACAACCGCTGGTCGACGCCGCTGGGGACGGTCGTCGTGAACGTCACCGCGTGCTTCCTGCTGGGGCTGCTCACGGGCTGGGGCGGGACGCACCCGGGGCACGGCGACGTCGCGGCGGTGCTCGGGGTCGGGTTCCTGGGCGGCTACTCGACGTTCTCGACGGCGTCGGTCGAGGGCGCACGCCTCCTGCTCGCGGGCCGCGGCGTCGTCGCGCTGGTGCACGCGCTCGGGATGCTCGTCGTGTGCCTCGCGGCGGCGGTGGCGGGGATCGCGCTCGGGGGAGTGTGAGCGGGTGACCCCCACCGTCTGCGCAACCGAAGGGTTGCGTTCAGTCGGACAGTGTGCAACTCTGAAGTTGCAGATGTGCCCGTTTCCCTCCCACGGAGAGGTTGCACCATGACCAGCATCAACGAGCCGGCCGTCGTCGACACCGAGGCGTACACCGTCTCCCGCACCGTGACGATCGAGGCCACGCCCGAGCGCGTCTGGGCGGCGCTCACGCAGGAGGACCTCATCAGCGGCTGGTTCGGCCAGCGGACCGAGCTGCGCGACCTGCGCGTCGGCGGCGAGGGCGTGTTCAGCTGGCCCGACGTCCCCGACGTCCAGGTGCGGATCGAGGAGTACGACCCCACGACGACGTTCGCGTTCCGCTGGGGGACCCCGGTCGGGCAGGTCATGGACGAGACCAGCTCGACCGTCGCGCGCTTCACGCTCGAGCCGCAGGGGTCGTCGACCGTCCTGCGCGTCGTCGAGACCGGGTTCGACCTCGTCACGGACACCGCAGAGCGGATCGAGAGCCACCAGCAGGGCTGGACGAGCGAGCTCGACGAGCTCGTCGCGCTCCTCGAGGGGGCGCTCGCGGTCGACGGAGGTCGCGCGTGAGCGCACCCGCCACGGAGCTCGCGCCCGTGTTCTCGGCCCTCGCGGACGACACCCGGTGGCGGATCCTGCAGGAGCTCGGCAGCGCGGACCTCTCGGCGTCCGCGCTCGCCGAGCGCCTGCCGGTGAGCCGCCAGGCCATCGCGAAGCACCTCGCCGTGCTCGCGGAGGTCGGGCTCGTCGAGTCCGTGCGGGTGGGCCGCGAGGTCCGCTACCGCGCGGTCGGCGCCCGGCTGGAGGAGACCGCCCGCGCGCTCGAGGCCATCGGCGCGGCCTGGGACCGCCGGCTCGCGGCGATCAAGCGCATCGCGGAGTCCTAGCTGTCGTCGGTCAGGAGCCGGGGGCCGGGACCGGGTGCGCCTCGAGCGCCGTCGCGACGGCGTGCAGGTTGTGCGCCATGAGGCGGCCCGTCTCCCGGGCCCACTCGTGGCCGTGGCCGGTCTGCACGTAGTCCGGGCCGGGGCCGGGGCCCTGGTTCCAGTAGGTCCAGGCCTGGCCGGGGATCGTGTACCCGATGTCGCCGAGCGCACCGCTGACCTCCGAGATGACGTGGTGCGCGCCGTCCTCGTTGCCCGTCACCACGACGCCCGCCACCCGGTTGTAGGCGACCGGCGTGCCGTCGGGACCTTCCTCGGAGAGCATCGCGTCCATGCGCTCGAGCATGCGCTGGGCGACCGACGACGGGCGGCCGAGCCACGTCGGCGTGAGCCGCTCGTGCACGCGCGGCCACTCGTCGCCCTCGCCGGCGTCGGTGACGACGCCCGGCAGGACGTCGAGGTCGACGAGCCGGACGTGCTCGACCTCGACGCCGCGGTCCTGCAGCGCCTCGGCGACCACCCGCCCGAGCGCCTCGGTGTTGGACGGTTCCGGGGACTTCTTGAGCGTGCAGCTCACGAACAGCGCCTTCATGGGTCCTCCCGTGTCGCCGGACGGGGCGACGGGTCCTTCGTGCGTCCGCCCGGACGGCCGACGGCGGGTGGCTTCACCGTCCCGTCCAGCGTCACGGGGCCACGGCCCGCTCGCAACGCGCCGAGCGCTGCTGCATCCCCGGCCGAGCGCTGCACGCGGAGGTGCCTCTCCCGACCGGACGTGCCCCTCCGGCCGGCCGTCGCGCCCGACGTCAGGGCAGTGCGGCGTCGTCCTGCCTGTACCCGGGCGCGAGGCGGACCTCGCCGCGCCCGACGGAGGCGACGTCGTCCCACGGCACGAGGAACGTGCCGCGGTGCCGGTGGCGGACGAGCTGCGGGACCGGCCACGGCGCGGTGACGCCCGTGCGCTCGTACCCGAGGAACGACGCGCCCGTCCGCGGGCTCACGAGGACCCCGACGACGCGCGCCCGACCGACACGGTCCCGCCGCCGGACGCTCGCGCTCAGCGCCCGGTCCTCGGGGTGCGCGTCGTCGGGGTCGCCGTCGGACGGGGCGTCGTCGGGCAGCCTGTCGAGCGCGAGCCGGACGTCCACGAGGAAGCCGAGGTCCTCGCCGTCGGGCCCGACGACGCGCGCGTCGAGCAGGTCGCCGAGGATCACGACCCCTCCTCGGGATCGTGGCGTCCGCCCGGGACGCGGCCGACGACGTGCTCGCGCAGCCAGTCCTCGGTCCAGTGCAGGTCGAGCGAGTCCGCGCGGACGGTGAGCTCGATCGCCGTCCCCACGTGCCCGACGTCGGACCACGGCACGCGTTCCCAGCGCGACGCGGGCGGTCGGCCGCCGAGGAGGCGCGTCACGAGCACCGGTCCGGTGAGGATCGCGCCGACCTCCGCCGGCTCGCCGGGCACGACGTCGCGCGGGCCGTCGTCCGCGCCGGTGCCGTCCGGGCCGCTCACGGCGACGAGCTCGAGGTCGTCGACGGTCGTGACCGGCTCGCCGTCGACGTCGAGCACCTGGCGGCTGAGCAGGTGCAGGCGCGCGTCCACGACGCGCACCCCCGTCGGCGTGGAGGCGTCCCGGCTCATGACCCCGCTCCCGTCGCGATCATCAGGGGTATCGCCGCGACGGCCGCGACGACCACGATCACCAGGTACACCATGCCCAGCGCGTTGGTCGCGCGCCCGTTGACGTGCTCGCCCATGTACTCCGGGTCGTTCGCGACGAGGAGGATCGGCACGTACGTGAGGGGCAGCGCGACGGCCGAGAACACGACCGACATCTCGGTGACGGCGACCGGGTCGACGCTCGTCATGAGGATCGCGACGGCCAGCAGGAGCGCGACCACCATCGTCACGTGGAAGCGCGCGGCGCGCGCCGGGCGGCGGAACTTGCCCCACGACCAGCCGAGGTGCTGC
The DNA here is from genome assembly GCF_016907755.1 of Cellulosimicrobium cellulans. NCBI lineage: Bacteria > Bacillati > Actinomycetota > Actinomycetes > Micrococcales > Promicromonosporaceae > Cellulosimicrobium > Cellulosimicrobium cellulans. The sequence goes on along the minus strand of NZ_JAFBCN010000001.1, from coordinate 248,657 downwards.
GCAAGCGTGTAGCCGCTCGACAGCGCGGTCTCGAGCGCGGCGCCGAACGTCGCCGCGACGATCCCGACGATCACGACCGCGAGCAGCAGGGTCCCGCCGGCCTCCGCCACGGGCAGCACGATCTGCGACAGCGACGACACCTCGATCCCCGCCGACAGCAGCACCACCGCCGCGCACGCGGCGATCGCGACGGACAGCAGCCCGCCGAGCGGGAACCCGACGAGCACGTTGACCCGGTTCTGCGCGAGGTCCTTCGCGGTCCACCCCTCCTCGACGGCGCCCGACGAGAAGAAGAACACCTCGTACGGCGTCATCGCGGCGCCGAACAGCGCGACCGCGTAGTACCAGTACGTCGCGACGTGCTCCGTCGCGGGCGGCGACGGCGGCACGGCCTGGCGCAGCAGCTCGCCCCAGTCCGGGCCCAGCAGGAAGAGCGCGACCCCGAACCCCACGAGCAGCAGCCCGAGCAGTCCCGCGACGTTCTCCATGACCTGGAACTTCACGCGCCACAGCACGAGCCAGACGGCGAGCGCCGCCACCGGGATCCACAGTCGCGGCTCGACGCTGCTCGCGAGGTGCAGCGCGAGCGCGATGCCGCCCACCTCCGCCGTGAGCGTGAGCAGGTTGATCGCGAACGACGCCGCGAGGTTCGCGCCCGCCGCGCGGGGGCCGAGGCGCTCGCGGATGATCTCGAACGTCGCGCGCCCGCTCACGGCCGCCACGCGCCCGGACATCGACGCGAACAGGCAGATGCCGACGACGCCGACGACCACGACCCACACCAGCGACAGCCCGAAGCGCGACCCGACGACGGCGTTCGTCACCAGGTCCCCGATGTCGACGAAGCCGCCGATCGCCGTGAGGATGCCGAGCGCGACGCCGAGGAGCTGCTTCACGCGCCACCCGCCAGGGCCAGCGCCGTGTCCACGTCGTCGGCGGCGCGGGCGAGGTCGGCCTCGAGCTCGGACGCCGTGAGCGGGACGGCGCCCGCCTCCGACAGGTCGCCGCCCGCCTCGCGCGCGACCCACGCGCGCGCCGCGACCACCTCGCGCGTCGCGTCCGCGACGGCCACGAGACCGGCGTCGCGCTGCGCGGACGAGACGTCGTCGGGCGGGACGAGGGTCGTGAGCGCCGTGGTGGACTCCTCGAGCACGCGCACCTGGTCCAGCACCGCGGCGTCCGCGACGGGCGTGGTGACGCGGTCGGCGTCGAGCAGGCGCACGGTGAGCCGCGTCGTCTCGACCGCCGACCCGGCCTGGGCGAGCGCGTCGGCCACGGCGGCCGTCGCCTGCCCGGGGTCCTGCCGGCTCACGGTGCAGCCCGTCGTCCCGAGCGCGAGCACGAGGCTCAGCAGAGCCCCGGCCCGGGCGGTGCGCGCGCGACGTCCCACGTCAGCGATGCTCCCGCCGGGGGAGGCCGCTCGCACACGGACGACCCGTCGCGGCGGTCGTCGCGACGCGCATCACCGTGCGCCGAGGCCCGCCTCGTGCGCGAGGATCGCGGTCTGCGTGCGGTTCACGGTGCCCAGCTTCGTCATGGCGTGCGCCAGGTAGGCCTTGACCGTCGACTCCGCGAGGTACAGCCGTCGGGCGATCTCGGCGTTGGAGAGCCCGTCCGCGAGCGCCCCCACCACCTCTCGCTCCTGCGGTGCGAGCGCGTCGAGGCGGCGCTGCGCGTCGGCGCGCCGGGCGGGCACGTCGTCGCCCGCGGCGGCGAGCAGGTGCCGCGCGACGGCGGGGGAGAGGATCGCGTCGCCCGCGACCGCGGCCCGGATGCCGTGGTGCAGCTCCTCCGGGGTCGAGTCCTTGAGCAGGTAGCCGACCGCGCCCGCTCGCAGGGCCGGCAGCACGTACTCGTCGCTGAGGAAGCTCGTCAGCACGACGACCGCGGTCTCGGGGTGCTCGCGCCGGACCGTCACGAGCGCGTCCAGCCCGTCCATGACGGGCATCTGCATGTCGAGCAGGAGGGCGTCGGGGGACAGCTCGCGGACCAGCTCGACCGCTCGGGCGCCGTCGCCGCCCTCGCCGACGACCTCGAGATCGGGCGCCGTCGCGATCAGGCGGACCACGCCGGCGCGCAGGAGCGCCTCGTCGTCCACGACGACCACGCGGATCATGGCGTCCTCCTCGGGAGCGTCGCCCGCAGCCGGTATCCGCCCGGGGGCGTGGGTCCGGACTCCAGGGTGCCGCCCAGGAGCTCGACGCGCTCGCGCAGCCCGGTGAGGCCGAAGCCGCCGGTCGTGAGCCCGGTGGGTGGGCGGGCGGGCGGACCGTTGTCGACCGTGACGCGGACGCCGCCCGCGACCGGTGCCACCTCCACGGTGGTGTCGGCGCCCGGGGCGTGCCGGACGGCGTTCGTCAGGCCCTCCTCGACGACGCGTGCCACCGTCCGGTCCACGAGGTCGGGCGGAGACGTGGACGGGGCCGAGACCTGGACCTCGACGGGCTGCCCGGCCGTGCGCGCGTCGGCGGCGAGAGCCTCGACCTCCGCGGCCCCGGCCACAGCCGGCGCGGGTCCGGGGGCGGGCTCGGGGACGTCTGACGTGAGCGCGGTGAGCACCTGCCGCATCTCGGCGAGCGCCGCCCGGCCGCTCGTGCCGATCTCCTCCGCGGCGTGGCGGACGTCGGCGTCGTCCGTCGACGTCGCGAGCACCTCCGCCTCGACGACGGCATAGCTCACCCGGTGCGACACGACGTCGTGCAGCTCGCGGGCGAGGCGGGCGCGCTCGCCCGCCCGCGCGGCCTCCGCGCCGCGCAGGGCGGCACGGCGCTCGGTCTCCCCGCGGGACCGCTCGGCGCGTCCCGCGACGTAGGCGGCGAGGAGCATGAGCGTGCTCACCCACAGGGTGGTGGGGCCGGACGCCTCGGCGGTGAGGCGCCACGCGGGCAGCGCCGCGGTGACGACGCCGAGCACCACGGCTCCGCTGACCCTCGCCGACGCGACCTCGGTCCCGACCGTGTAGAGCGCGGCCAGGGTCGCGAGCGCGGGGGAGACGAAGGAGAGCGCGACGCACGCCGCGAGGACGGCGACCGGCCACCGCCTCCGGACGAGGAGCAGCGCGGCGGCGGCCTCCTGCGCGGCGAGCTCGGCGCCGAGCGGCGCCCAGCCGATCCCCGACCCCGCCCGCAGCACGACGAGGAGCGCCCCGGCGACCCCGCAGGACACCGCGACGAGGACGTCGGCCCGCGAGACCTGGACCCCCACGCCGCTCAGGCTAGCCACGGCCGGGCGGCCGGGCTCGCCGAGGAGGTCGTGGGGAGTCGACTTTCGGAGGTAGTCGTCGCCGTCGTTCGGGCGTGCCGGAGAGGTGCTCCCCGGGCGGAACGTGGAGTCATCGGGAAACACCCGCCACGACAGTCAGAGGAGCTCCACCATGAAGGTTCTTCGCACCGCCACCACGACCGCCGTCTCCGCCGCCCTCGTGCTGGGGGCTCCGCTGGCCGCGTTCGCGAACGACGGCGAGGCCCCGGCCCCCGAGGCGACCGCCCCGGAGACCACCGCCACCGACGCCCCCGCCGAGGAGGCCGCCCCGGAGCCGGCCCCCGCGCCCGAGGCGCCCGCCACGGTGACGACGGACGCGGCCCCCGCACCGGTCGACCCCGTCGTGGCGCCCGCCGCGGAGGCACCGGCCGCCGAGGCCGTACCGGAGCCTGCTCCGGCCGGTGCGGAGCCGGCCGTCGAGACCGACGAGCCCGCCACGGAGAGCGCCGGCGAGACCGTGACCGACGACGTCGTGGAGGGACTGCCCGAGGACGTCACGGTCGACCCGGTCGTGCCGGACGGCGTGGCCGAGGACGCGAGCGCGGCGGCCGAGGCGTCGACCGACGCTCCCGCGGGCGCGGACGTCGCGACCACCCTCGCCACGGCCGCCACCGCGGGCCTGCTGGGCGCGACGCAGGCCGCCTACCCCGACGCCGAGTACGAGCCCCACTGGCACGACGGCTACTACCACGGCTTCCCGTGCGACTACTGGTACTTCATGGAGCCCGCCGAGGGCGGCTCCGGGAAGGACTGGACCGGCTGGGGCGGCCAGCCGCAGCTGCACATCCTCCACCACACCCTCGTGGACGACGACGGGACCGTGCACATGGTCTACGACCGCGACATCGCCGGGTACTGGTACCACGCGTGGTCCGGTGACGAGTCGGTCGCGCCCGACCCCGAGGGGATCCACTGGGAGAACACCTCGGCCCAGCAGACCATCCTCGTCAACGGGTACAAGGGCGGCAACGACGCGAGCGCGCGCGCAGCGGACGCCCAGCGGCTGTTCGACCGGGCCGGGGTGAGCGTGACACCGACGACGAGCTGGGAGACGTTCCTGGGCTGGTACCAGGGGAGCATCGACGACGGCAGCTACTCCGAGGACGACGTGCGGCAGATGTGGGAGGACCAGTACCTCAACCGCACCCTGGACTACACGGCGTACGAGGCCACGCAGTTCGCGGTCTGGTACTTCTCGACGGGTCACGACGTCATGGGGCTGCTCTTCGACGTGGACGCCGACAACCACGTCACCCTCTCGCAGAAGGCGCTCCAGCAGTTCGAGGCCATGCCGTACCCGGAGGACGGGAACTGGGAGGGCTTCGACTACACCCGCGACTGGGCCTCTGCCTACAACAGCGACCGGATGGCGACCCTGCAGACCGCCGCGTGGCTCATCGAGGAGGCTCTCACCACGAACGTCGTCATGCCGCAGCCCGGGTTCGTCTCGAACGGGTTCGTGCGCAACACCGACGGTTCGACCGACTACGGGTTCACGGCCTCGCTGGCCGGGGGCTCCGGGAACGTGCACGTCGAGCTCCGCACGGCGGACGGCTCACCGATGCCGGCCGGGGTCGTCCTCGTGGACGCGCAGGGCCGGGTCGTCGACAGCGTGACGCCGGGCCAGAAGGTGTTCGTCCGCGTCCCCGCCGGCATGAGCGTCACCGACCTCCCGTCGTTCCAGCTCTGGGGGTCCGCCCAGGGCACCCAGCAGGGCAGCCCGCACTTCTACACCGGCTGGGACCACAACAACCACGGCGTCACGGCCGAGGACGGGACGTGGAGCGCGGCGACCTTCCAGCACTGGTTCATCGGTCTCGGCGAGCTGGACAGCCCGTCCACGGCCTGGGACTGGATCGGCGTGACCCTCGCGGACGAGCCGGAGGCCCCGGTCGACCCGGTCGACCCGGTCGACCCGACGGACCCGACGGACCCGGCCGACCCGGCCGACCCGGCCGACCCGACCGACCCGGGACAGCCCGTCGAGCCGACGGCGCCGATCTACGCCGACGGCGCCGGCCGCGTGGTCACGACCGGGGCGTCGTCCGACCCGGCGAACCTCGGTCTGACGGACGCGCAGCCGGTCGCCGAGGTCGAGCAGGCCGCGGCGCAGCGTGACGCGCTCGCGACGACGGGCGCGGACGCGAGCGTCCTCGCCGCCGGGGCGTTCATCGTCCTCGCCGGCACGGGTCTCGTCCTCGCCTCGCGTCGCCGTCGGTCCACGGACGCGCGCTGACGACGACGCACGGCCCCTCGGCCCGCCCGCCCCGGTCCCGCACCCACGGTGCGGGGCCGGGCGTCGTCGTGCACGGGCAGGCGCGGCGTCGGTGCGCGTGCCGAGCCGAAAAGCCCGTGCCGGAGGCGCGTCGCGCTGACAGGCTCGCAGGATGGAGCACCCCGTACCGGTCGACCTCGAGACCTGGCCCCGCCGCGAGCACTTCGAGCACTTCCTCCACGCGTCGCCGTGCACGTACGCGATGACCGTCGAGCTGGACGTGACGGCGCTCGCGGCCGCGCTGGCCGGATCGTCCCGCAAGACCTACGTCGCGCAGGTCTGGGCGCTCGCGACCGTCGTGAACCGGCACGAGGAGTTCCGCCTGTGCCTCGACGACGCGGGCGCCCCGGCGGTCTGGCCGGTGGTGCACCCGGCGTTCACGGTCCTCAACCCGGAGCGCGAGACGTTCTCGGCCGTCTGGGCGCCCTACGACCCCGACTTCGACGCGTTCCACTCCGCGGCGTCGGCGCTGCTCGCCGAGCACCGGACCGCGACGACGTTCTTCCCGCAGGGTGCGCCGCCGCCGAACGCCTTCGACGTGTCGAGCCTGCCCTGGGCGTCGTTCACGGGCTTCACGCTCGCGATCCGGGACGGCTGGCGGCACCTCGCGCCGATCGTCACGCTCGGGCGGTACGTCGAGCGGGAGGGGCGGACGTTCCTCCCGCTCGCGGTCCAGGTGCACCACGCCGCGGCGGACGGGTTCCACACCGCGCGCCTCGTGACCGAGCTGCAGGAGCTCGTCGACGACCCGTCGTGGCTCGGCTGACGCCGGACCCGCGCCCGCGCGGGCCGGGTCGTCACGGGCGCAGCAGGGACTTGATCGCGCGGCGCTCGTCCATCGCGGCGTAGCCCTCGGCGGCGTCGTCGAGGGAGAGCTCGAGGTCGAACACGCGCGCGGGGTCGATGCGCCGGTCGAGGACGAGGTCCATCAGCTCGGGCAGGTACTGGCGGACCGGCGCCGGGCCACCCGACCAGTGCACGTGCCGGTAGAACATGTCGACGACGGGGAGCTCCACGCCGTGCGGCAGCCCGACGACGCCGACGTACCCGCCGGGACGCACCGACCCGAGCGCCTGGGCCACGGACTCCGGCGTGCCGACGGCCTCGACCACACCGTGCGCGCCGAGCCCGTCGGTGAGGTCCAGGACGCGCGCGACGCCCTCGTCGCCGCGCTCCGCGACGACCTCGGTCGCGCCGAACGCCCGCGCGAGCTCCTGGCGGGGCGCGTGCCGGCTCATGGCGATGACCTGCTCCGCCCCGAGCTGCGCGGCGGCGAGGACCGCGAGCAGGCCGACGGCGCCGTCGCCCACCACCACGACCGTGCGGCCCGGTCCCGCCTCGGCCGCGCGGGCGCCGAACCAGCCGGTGCCCAGGACGTCGGACGCGGTGAGCAGCCCGGGCACGAGGTCGTCGTCGGGGCGCTCGGGCGTCGCGACGAGCGTCCCGTCGGCGAGCGGGACGCGCAGCAGCTCGGCCTGGGCGCCACGCACGGGCTGGCGGTGGACGCACGACGTCTGGTAGCCGGCGCGGCAGATCGGGCACGTGTTGTCGGACGCGTAGAACGACCCGACGACGAGCTGCCCCGGACGCACGCTCCGGACGTCGGCGCCCACCTCCTCGACGGTGCCGACGTACTCGTGGCCCATCGCGACGGGGTGCTCGATCGGGTTCGCCCCGCGGTACGTCCACAGGTCCGAGCCGCACACGCACGCGGCCTCGACGCGCACGATCGCGTCGGTCGGTGCGAGCAGGCGGGGGTCGTCGCGCTGCTCGACGCGGACGTCGTACGGGGCGTGGATGACGGTCGCGCGCACGGTGGCTCCCTCGGCGGCGGACGGGACGCCGTCGAGCCTACGACTGCCCGCCCTGGCCCGCTCGGTCCGGTCCTCGTGCTCCTCGTCCAGCCTTCCACCACCGGGCGCTCGCTCGGCGACGCGACCTGCAGCGTCGGCGCTCCGCGCAGGCGGCGGGTTGCAGGAACGCCGCGCCGGACTAGAGTCCCGGTCTGAGTCTGGACCTGGCTCACGACCCGCTGAACGACGACGGAGACGACCCATGTCCCTGGAGGATCACGCAACCCTGCACCCGCTGTCCCTCGGCGACGACACGACGCTGGGGCAGTACCGGGTCGACCTGGCGACCGACACCTGGTGGTGGTCGGCCGAGACGTACCGCCTGCACGGCTTCGAGCCGGGCGACGTCGTGCCGACGACGTCGCTCGTGCTGGCCCACAAGCACCCCGACGACCGCGACCGCGTCCGGGACGTGCTGGAGCGCGCTCGTCGCGACGGTGCGCCCTTCTCGAGCCTGCACCGGATCATGGACGCGCGGGGGAGGGAGCGCGTCCTCGTCGTCGTCGGCCAGGGTCGGCGCGACCCCGGCACGGGTCGGGTCGTCGAGCTGCTCGGGTACTTCGTCGACGTGACCCGACCGGTCCGTGCGCAGGGCGGACGGCAGGCGCAGCGGGACATCGCCGCCGCGGCCGACAGCCGGGGCCCGATCGAGCAGGCGAAGGGGGTCGTGGCCGCGGCGTTCGGCGTCCGGCCCGAGCAGGCGTTCGCGCTCCTCAAGCGCGCGTCGAACGAGCGCAACGTCCGCCTGCGCGAGCTCGCCCGGCAGGTCGTCGAGGAGGGCACGCGGCCCGACGACGACCGCGCCGACCGGGTCGCCGTGCTGCTGTCGTAGGCGCTGCCGTCGGAGGCGCCGCCGTCGGAGACGCTGCCGTCGGGCCTCGGACGCGACGTCCGACGGCCGCCAGACGGCGTGCACGCGCCCGGTCAGGCTGGGGTCATGACCACCACCTCGACCCGCCCCGCACCGTCGCACGTCGTGATCGACCCGGGGATCCTGTACTTCGGCACGCCCGTCGCGCTGCTCAGCACGGTCGGCGCGGACGGTCGCGCGAACCTCGCCCCGATGTCGTCCGTGTTCTGGCTGGGTCGGACGGCGGTGCTCGGCCTCGGCGCGCGCTCGCAGACGGCGCTCAACCTCCTCGCGACGCGTGAGGTCGTGGTGAACCTGCCCTCGACGGCCGAGGTCGACGCCGTCGACCGCCTCGCCCTGACGACCGGGCGCGACCCGGTCCCGGACCGCAAGGCGTCCGTGGGCTACCGCTACGAGCCGGACAAGTTCGCCCGCGCCGGGCTGACACCCGTCGCGTCGGACACGGTCGCGCCGCCGCGCGCCGCGCAGTGCCCCGTCGCGGTCGAGGCGCGGCTCGTGCACGCGCACCCGCTCGGTCGCGACGACGCCGCGCGCGCCGGGTCGCTCGTCGCGTTCGAGGTCCGCGTGACGCGGGTCCACGTCCACGAGAGCATCCGCGTGCCGGGGGCCGCGCACCGCGTCGACCCCGACCGCTGGCGCCCGCTCCTCATGAGCTTCCAGCGGTTCTACGGCCTCGGGCCCGAGGCGCACCCGTCGCGCCTGGCGACGATCGACGAGGACTGGTACCGCTGAGCAGGGGGCGCCCGAAAACGTGCTGACGCGGACCGGCGTCCGGCCTACGGTGCTGCGATGGGACGATCCACGCTCGTACGGCTCGCGCACTCCGACCACCCGATCGCGTCGCCGCTGAGCGACGCGCGCGTCGACGACCTGCTGCGGCGGGCGGTCGGGGGTCGGGGGTCCGTCCTCGACCTCGGGTGCGGTGACGGGACCTGGCTCCTGCGGGCGCTGCGGCAGCACCCCTCGCTCACCGCGGTCGGGGTGGACACGTCCGACGTCGGGTTCGAGCAGACGCTCGCCCAGGCCGTCGCCGCAGGCGTCGCGGACCGGCTGACGCTGGTCCAGGGGGACGCGCAGGAGTACGCGGGCGACGCGCCGTTCGACGCCGTGCTCAGCGTGGGCGCCGCCTACGCGTTCGGGGGCCTCGGCCCGACGCTCGACGCCGCGCGCGGCCACCTCGCGACCGACGGCCTCCTCCTGCTCGGCGACTGCTTCTGGCCCGCGCCCCCGACGCAGGCCGTGCTCGACGGGCTGGGCGGGGCGTCGGCGGACGAGTACCTCGACCTGCCCGGCACCGTCGACCTCGCGACGCAGCGCGGCTGGGCGACGGTGCACGGGCACGTCAGCACGCAGGAGGAGTGGGACGGCTACGAGTGGGCGTGGACCGGGGCGCCCGCGCGGTGGGCCGTCGAGCACCCGGACGACCCCGAGGCGCGCGAGGTGCTGGCCGAGGTCGAGAAGCACCGTGACGGCTGGCTCCACGGGTACCGCGGCGGCCTCGGGTTCGTCACGCTCCTCCTGCACCCGGGGCGCGCCGCCGTGACGGGCGGCTGAGCACGGCCGCGGTGGGACCGCGGGGCCGGACGGTCAGCGCCGGCCGAGCGCCCGCACAACCGCCGCGACGTCGGCCGGGGCCTCCTCGGCCATGAAGTGCCCGGCCGTCGTCGTGAGGTGCTCCAGGTCCGGTGCCCAGCGGCGCCAGACGCCCGCGGCGTCGTACCCGAGCTGCGCGCCCCAGTCCTGCTGGACCACGGTGACGGGCATGGCGAGCCGGTCGCCGGCGTCGAGCGACGCCTGGTCGTGCTCGATATCGATCGTGGCGGTCGCGCGGTAGTCGGCCACGATCGAGTCGACGGCGTCCCGGCTCGCCTCCAGGTAGTGGGCCCTGACGTCGGCGGGGATCGCCGCAGGGTTCCGGGTCCACGCGTCGAGGAAGGACCCGAAGAACGCGTCGGCGCTGTGGCGGATCATCACCTCGGGCAGGCCCGGGGGCTGCGCCATGAGGTAGAGGTGGAAAGCGACCGCGGCGTCCACGCCGTGCAGCACGCCCCACGTGTCGAGCGTGGGCACCACGTCGAGGATGCCCAGCCTGCTCACCCGGTCCGGGTGGTCGAGCGCGGCGCGGAACGCGACGAGCGCGCCCCGGTCGTGGCCGACGAGGACGAACCGGTCGACGTCCAGCGCGTCGGCGAGCGCGACGACGTCGGCGCCCATGGTGCGCTTGGCGTAGACGTCGGGCGTGGTCGCGGCGGGCTTGGCGCTGTCGCCGTAGCCGCGCAGGTCGGGCACGACGACGTGGTGGTCGCGCGCGAGGTCGACGGCGACGTGCCGCCACATGTGGCGGGTCTGGGGGAAGCCGTGCAGCAGGACGACGGGCGTGCCCTCGCCCGCGGTCTCCGCGCGCAGCGCGACGCCGGGCGCGACCTCGACGGTGCGGGTCTCGAAGCCGGGGATGTGCATGGGTGGGTCCTCTCTCGGGGTGGTGCGAGCCGCCGCAGGTCGTGCCCGGGCGGCTCGTGACCATCCTCGGAGCGGTGGATCAGCGTCCGATCAGTGCCGCGTGCCGCGGGGCCGCGCGCACGCGCCGTCGTCTTCGCCGTCGTGTCGACGTGCGGCGAGAATGGCCGGGTGGTGGAGCTGCGCGTCGAGGTGCTCGGGCCGGTCCGGCTGCTGCGCGACGGCGCGGAGGTCGACCCGGGCGGGCCGCGTCAGCGCGAGCTCATGGCGCGGCTGGCGGCCGCGCGCGGGCGTCCGGTGTCGTTCGAGCGGCTCGCCGCGGACCTGTGGGACGACGCCGCGGAGCACGACCTCCGCGCCCGGCGCGGTGCCCTCGCGACGTTCGTCGGCGACCTGCGCCGTCGCCTGGAACCCGGGCGCGCACCGCGCACACGGCCGCGCCTGCTCGTCACCGAGCACGGCGGCTACGCGCTGCGGCTCCCGGACGGGGCGCTCGACGCGGCGCGGCTGGAGTCGGCCGTCGCCCCGGTCGGTGGACGCACGACGCACGGTCGGGCCGCCGCCGCACCCGGCGCCGCGCCGGGGTCCGGGGCCGGGGACGCGCCGTCGGGCACGCGTGCGCTGCAGGACGCGGTCGCGGCGTGGCGCGGGGAGCCGTTCGCCGACCTGCCGGACCGCGCGTGGGTGCGGGCGGAGCGGCGGCACCTCGCCGAGGTGCACGCGCGGGCGGTCGAGCTGCTCGCCGAGGCGCTGCTCGCGGAGGGGCGCCCGGGCGAGGCGGTCGCCGCGCTCGACCCGCACGCCGCCGCGCACCCGTGGCGCGAGCACGCGTGGGCGCTGCTGGTCCTCGCGCTGTACCGCGAGGGCCGCCAGTCCGACGCGCTCGACGTCGTGCGCCGGGCGCGCCGCCGGCTCGCCGACGAGCTCGGCCTCGACCCCGGACCGGAGCTCGCGCGTCTCGAGCGCGACGTGCTCGACCAGGCGCCGTCGCTCGACGGCCCGACGCCGGGCCCCCGCCTCGCGGTCACGGCCCCGACCTCGCGCACCCACCTGCGGTCCACGGTCGACGTCGCGCGCACGCTCGCGATCGCCGGGGGAGACCACCTCGCGACCGCGCAGCAGCAGCGGGTCGCGGCGGCGCTCGCTGCGGAGGCCACGGGCGACCCGGTGCTCACCGCGCGCACGGTCACGGCGTACGACGTCCCGGCCGTCTGGACCCGGAGCGACGACCCCGAGGCGGCCGCCGCGCTCGTCGGCGTCGCGCGGCGCACGCTGCACCGGTTGGGCCCCGCGGCGAGCCCCGTGCTGCGGGCGCGGCTGCTCGCCGTCGTCGGGATCGAGCACCGGGGGACGCGCGACGCGTGGGCGTGGGCCGCGGCCCAGGACGCGGTCGGCGTCGCGCGCGACGTCGGCGACCCGGGGACGCTCGCGCTCGCGCTCAACGCCCGGTTCCTCCAGTCGTTCCAACGCCCGGGCGCGGGCGCCGAGCGGGAGGCGACCGGCGCCGAGCTCGTCGAGCTCGCCGCCGCCCACGACCTGCCGACGTTCGCGATCCTCGGGCACCTCGTCCGGATGCAGGCCGCCGCGGGAGACGGGCGGTTCGGCGACGCCGACGCCCACGCCGCCGCGGCGGAGGACGTCGCGGCCGGGTACGAGTCGCCCGTGGTCCCCATGCTCACGGCCTGGTACCGGGCGATGCGCGACGCCGAGACCGCGCCGCCCGACGCCGCGGCGCGCGCGTACCGGGCCGCCGACGACCTGCTGGCCGGGGTGCGCATGCCGGGCGTGCGCGACGGGCTGCTCCCGCTCGCGCTGCTCACGGTGCGGCTCCGCCACGGCCGCCCGCTCGCCGGGCTCGGCGACCCGGGGCCGTACGCGCCGTGGGTCGCGCCGCTGCTCGCGCTCGACGCGGGTGACCGCGAGGCCGCCGCGGACCTGGTCCGCGCAGCCCCCGAGCCCCCGGCCGACCACCTGCGCGAGCTGCGGTGGGCGCTCGTGGCCGAGGCCGCCGTCCGGCTCGGGGACGCCGGCCTCGCGCGGCGTGCCCGGCACGCGCTCGCGCGAGTGCCCGACGAGCTCGCCGGGGGAGGCTCGGGCCTTGTGTCGCTCGGCCCGGTCCGGGCGTGGCTCGACCGGATCGACGGTCGTCGGACCTAGGCGAGCACGTCGCCGTGGTCGATGGTCGCCGTCGGCTCGCCACCCGCGTCGGGGGTGCGTGGCGGTGTCGCTCGTGCCCGCTGCGGGCTCGGGTCGACCGCGCCGATGACCGGCACCACAGCCTGACGGGCACGCAGGGCGGTGTGCCCTGCGTGCTCGCGCGTCAGTACGAGCAGGAGGCCGTGACCGGGCCGACGCCGGTCGGGACGCTCCACTGCGCGACGGTCGACACGCCGGAGTACACCTTGTACTGCGAGCCGATCAGCCGCGCCGTGTAGAGGCGGTTCGTCGTGGACGTGATGACGCGAACCGTGAACGGCTTCGCGGAGGTGAAGGTCGCCGTGCGACCCGCGGTGCAGGTGAAGCCGGCGTTCGCGCTGGCGGCGCCGGCAGGGAGGACGGTGGCGCCGAGCGCGAGGCCGAGGCCGAGCACCACACCGAGGAACTTCTTCTTCATCGAGGAATCTGCCTATCTCTCGTCGCCGCCCCTCGTTGGGCGGCAGGGATGATGATGGCGGCCAGCGGGACCACATGACAAGACTTTGTGAGGGCCACTTTCAAGTGGGGTCGGGCGGGGTGTCGACCCGGAGACGCGGACCGGTCGGGCAGGTGAACTTCAGCGCCGGGGTCTTGAGGTCGGTGGGTGCGGCACGTACCGTGAGGGCGGCGAGGCGGAGCAGCCTCGGCACGACCCCCCCAAGGAGATCTTTCGTGGCCAGACCATCTGCCGCGCGTCTTGACAGCGCTGTCGGACGACGCGGGGCCAGCCCGACGTCCGACCCCCACCCCCGACGAGGCCGCCGCAGCCGGCTCGGCGGAGCCCTCGCCGGGGCTCTCGCCGCCGCCCTCGCCGTCGGCGTCCTGCCGCCCGCCGCCGCGGTCGCGGCCCCCGCGGCGCCCGCCGCCGAGAGCGACCTCGCGTCGCTCGTCGACGTGTTCGTCGGCACCGAGGGCGACTACGGCAACGACATGCCCGCCGCGCAGGCACCGAACGGCCTCGCCAAGGTGAACCCGCGCACGACCCCGGGCCGCAACAACACCGGCTACGACTACGCGCAGTCGAAGATCTCGGGCTTCACGCACACCAACCTCGACGGGGTGGGGGGCTCCGGCGGCGGTGGTGACATCCTCGTGGTCCCGACCTCCGGGTCGTACACCGCGCGGCCGGGCACGGGCACGTACGCGCACACCTTCTCGCACGACGACGAGCAGGCCGGCCCGGGCTTCTACTCCGTCGGGCTCGGCAACACCGCGGGCAAGGACGGCGCCATCGCGGCCGCGCCGGGCACCATCGAGGCCGAGGTCGCCGCGACCACGCGCTCGGGCGCGCACCGCTACGCGTTCCCCGAGGGCTCGACGCCGAGCCTCGTCGTCGACCTGGAGACGAACAACACGAGCCGCCGGTCGTCCTCGGTGCAGGTGGAGACGCGCGCGGACGGCACCGTGGAGCTGTCCGGGCAGGTCACCGGCTACTTCTACAACGCCGCCTACACGCTGTACTACACGGCGCGCACGCTCCAGCCCGCGACGGTGCAGACGTGGGGCGACGACGACAAGCTCGTCGACGCGACGGCCCAGGACGGCGTCGACACCGGCGCGGTCCTCACGTTCGACCCGGCCGACGCGGGGGACGTCGGCCTGCAGGTCACGCTGTCGCCGGTGAGCGTCGAGCAGGCGCGGATCGACCAGCAGGTCGAGCTCGGGGAGCTGTCCTTCGACGCGATCCGTGACCGCACGCGGGCCGAGTGGAACGCCACGCTCGGGCGGGTCGCGATCGACGCCTCGACGGCGACGGACCCGACGGGCGAGCTGCAGAAGCTCTTCTACACGCACCTCTACCGCATGTTCGCCATGCCGATGAACGCGACGAGCACGTCGGGCACGTACCGTGGCGTCGACGGCGCGGTGCACGCCGCGCAGGGCTTCACGTACTACGACTCGTGGGCCACGTGGGACGACTTCCGCAAGTTCTCCGTCATCGCCTACATCGACCCGGCGCTGTACCGCGACATGGTGCAGTCGCTCGTCTACCTGTTCGCGGACGCCGAGGCGACCGGCACGGGCAGCGGCCTCGGCGGGTTCGTGCACTCGGTCCCGACGGTCCGCTGGGAGCGGTCGTCCCTCGTGGTCGCGGACGCGATCGCCAAGGGCTTCGACGGGTTCGACCGCCTCGACGAGGCGTACCCGGCGCTCAAGCGGCTCGCCGGGCAGTACAGCGCGGACGAGCTCCAGCGCGGGTACGTGGCGGGCAACCCCGGCGCGTCGGTGCAGCGCGGCTACGACCAGTACGGCCTGTCCGTGATCGCGGACGAGCTCGGCCTGACGGACGAGGCGCAGACGATGCGCGAGCAGGCGTCGTGGCCGATCGAGAAGCTCACCAAGCCGGGCGCGTGGACCGCGGCCGACGGCACGCAGGTCGGCCTGCTCACGCCGCGCGCCGCCGACGGATCGTGGCAGACCGCCGACTACGCGAAGTTCGAGGCCGCGAGCCTCTACCAGGGCACGCTCTGGCAGTACCACTGGTACGACGCGTACGACATGGACGCGCTGATCGAGGCGATGGGCGGCCCCGAGGCGGCCCGCCTCGCGATGCGCCACATGTTCGGCGAGCACGCGCCGGACGACGGCAAGGCGATGCTCCACTCGAACGCCAACGAGATCGACCTGCAGGCGCCGTACCTCTTCAACTACACGGGCGAGCCGAGCCTGACGCAGAAGTGGGCGCGCGCGATCTACACGAAGGAGACCTGGAACCGGTACATCGCGACCGGCTCCTCCAGCGCGGTCCCGAGCGGCGGCGGGGAGTTCACGCCGCCCGTGAAGACGAAGGTCTACCAGCTCGACCCGCGCGGCATGCTCCCCACGATGGACAACGACGCCGGCACGATGTCGACGATGTTCGTCGCCGCGGCCGTCGGGCTGTTCCCGGTGACCGCCGGGTCGTCCGAGTTCCAGGTCGGGTCGCCGTTCTTCGACTCCACGACCATCACCTACGACGACGGCAGCGCCTTCACCGTGACGGCCGACGGCGTCTCCGAGGACGCGTTCTACGTCCAGTCGGCGACGCTCGACGGCGCGCCGTTCGGCAACACGTGGGTCGACTACGAGACCGTGATCGGGGGCGCGGATCTCGCGTTCCGCATGGGCGAGCAGCCGAGCGACTGGGGCACGGACACCGAGCCCGCGTTCTCGATGAGCACCGCCACGGACGAGCCGGCCGAGGGCCCGCGCGTCAGCGCCGACCCGACGACGGTCCAGACCGGCGACGGCGGGGCGCTCGACGCGACCGTGACGCTCACGCTCGACGGTGCCCGGTTCGCCGGGTCCGCGGGCGCGGACCTCGTCGCGAGCGGGGCGGCGAGCGTCGTCGGGCTGCCCGACGGCGTCACGGCGGCCGTGACGGTCGCGTCGCCGACCGCGCTCACCGTCTCCCTGACGGGGACGGCGTCCGCCGACGCGCGCTTCTACGTCCACCTGGGCGACGGCGTGCTCGACGACGGCGTCGCCGCGTCGTCGCTCCGCGGGCAGGGCGTCTCCGTGCTCTCCCCGCTGCGCCTGTCCGTGGCGTCCGCCGAGCGCGACGCGCTCGCCGGGCTCGTCGACGACGCCGTGCTCGTGCGGCACGGCAACTACTCCTCGGTGACGTTCGACCGGTTCTCCACCGCGCTGACCCAGGCGCAGGACGCCCTCGCGGACGAGGCCGCGACGAGCATCGCGCTGCGGTTCGCGGCCGACCGGCTCGGCGCGGCGATCGACGCGCTCGACCTCACGGGCGGCGGCTACCGCACGCTCGAGGCCGAGCAGTCCGAGGCGTGGTCGGGCGGCGAGCTGAAGAACGAGGCGAACAGCTCGTCCGGCAACCTCGGCGGCGTGCGCTCCGGGTCGTGGGTGCAGTACCGCGACATGACCTTCGAGACCGCCGCCGGGGACACCCCGCCGCGCTTCCTCACGGTCCGGTACGACACGAGCTTCGCCCCGACGGACACGCCGAGCACCGTGCGCGTGCACGCCGGCGACGTGACCGGCCCCGTGGTCGCGACCGTCGACCTGAAGGGCACGAGCGGCTGGGGCAAGTACACCGAGGTGACGGCGGAGCTCGGCGACGTCCAGGCGCTCGTCGACGCGAAGGCCGTCACGTTCGAGCTGCTCGCGCCGTCGGGCCGGAGCTGGGTCGGCAACTTCGACTGGTTCCGGTTCAGCGCCGAGGACCCGGCGGCCCCGGGCCAGCCGGGCGAGTCGCCGGCGGTGACGATCGAGGCCGAGGACTGGACCGCCAACTCCGGTCGCGGGCTCAAGAAGGAGTCCTCGACGTGGACGAGCGGGCCGGTGACGAACGTCGGCGGGACCGCGGACGGCGACTGGATCGCCTACGGCGCGGTCGACCTCGGCGAGCTCCCGCTCGGCGAGCTGTCGGTCCACTACGTGCACAACTCGAACCGGTCCGGGAACAACTCGGCGCTGTCGGTGTACCTCGACGCGTTCGACCCGGCGAACCCGGGCGAGCCGTTCGTCACCGTGCCGCTGCCGACGACCGGTTCGAGCTGGACCGCCGACGGGACGGCGACCGTCGTCCTGCCGGAGACGGTGCAGGGGACGCACGAGGTGTTCGTGCGCCTGTCGACCGAGGCGTACGCCGACCACCCGTACGTCGCGAACCTCGACAGCCTGACGTTCGCGCCGGGCGGCCCGACGTCGGTCGTCGTCGAGTCGGAGGCCTGGACGTCGAACTCCGGCCGCGGGCTGAAGAACGAGAGCTCGACGTGGACGAGCGGTCCGGTGACGAACGTCGGCGGCACCGCGGACGGCGACTGGCTCGCGTACGGCGAGATCGACCTCGGCTCCGCCGCGCTCGACCAGCTCTCCGTGCACTACGTGCACAACTCGAACCGGTCCGGGCGGAACTCCGCGCTGTCGGTGTACCTCGACGCGTTCGACCCGGCGAACCCGGGCGAGCCGTTCGTCACCGTCCCGCTGGCGAACACCGGGTCGAGCTGGACGACGGACGGGACCGCCGTCGTCGACCTGCCGAGCACGGTGCGCGGCAAGCACCAGGTGTGGGTGCGCCTGTCCACCGAGGCGTACGCCGACCACCCGTACGTCGCGAACCTCGACAGCATGCGGTTCTTCACCGACGCGTACGACGTCGAGGCTCCCTCCACGGACACCGGGGCGCTCGCCGCGTCCGTCGAGGACGCCGCGACGTTCGAGGCGGAGATCGACCGCTACGGCCGGATCGACGCGGGCGTCTTCTCGCGCGAGCTCGCCGCCGCGCGCACGCTGCTCGGTACCGACGGCGCCACCCAGGCGCAGGTCGACGAGCGGGCGCGCCGCCTCGGGCTGGCGACCGACCAGCTCGTGCCGGCCGAGCGTCGTCGGCTCGAGAACCTCGTGACGAGCGCGGAGGCCCTGACCGACGAGGGGTACAGCCCCGAGTCGTGGCAGGCGTTCCGCACGGCGCTCGCCGCGGCGACCGAGACCCGGGACGACGCCGCGGCGTCGGACGAGGCGCTGCGCGACGCACGCCTCGCGCTGCAGGGAGCGATCGACGCCCTGGAGGAGCCGGCCGACGTCGAGCTCGTCGAGGTCACGCTCAGCCCGCGCTGCCTCGCCGGGAAGCCCTACGTGGCGGTCCGCGCGGACAACGTCTCGGGCGAGGCGGTCGACGTCGAGATCGCCTCGGCGGTGGGGACCAAGACGTTCGCGGGCGTCGCGCCCGGGGCGAACGCCTACCAGTCGTTCGCGGCCCGCGGCGTGACTGGTGACCTCGTGGTCACCGTGACCGCCACCGGCGCGGACGGCGAGCAGACGGTCGAGCAGACGGTCACCGTCCCGACCTGCTGACCGCACCCGACGTGCCCGCGTCACGGCCTCGTGCCGTGACGCGGGCACGCTCGTCTCCGGGTGCCCTGGCGGGGTGCGGCAGAATTCCCGGAGGTCGGTCCCGGTCCAGGGACCGGGACGGGAGGCGTGCGATGTCGGTCGAGGCGCAGAGGCGTCTGGTGACGGTGCTGGCGCGGGAGCTGGCAGCGGCGCAGACCGCGCCCTGGGACGAGCTGTCCTGCCGCGCGTTCGTCGTGGCCGACCGGACGCAAGAGCACGTGTCGGTCGTCGGCGGATGGCCACCCCCACCCGCGCAGAAGCCGACCTCCTCGGCGTTCGCGGCGGCGCTCGCCGAGCTGCGGACCGTCACCGCGCCGACCGGTCTGGGCGCCTGGTTCACACTCTCGCTGACGGTGCGCGCCGACGGCGAGGTCGACGCGTCGTACGACTTCGACACCGAACCCGGCTTCCTGCCCCCGGCCAGGCCCGCCGAGTTCGCCCGCGACCTGGAGCGGTTCCCCCGGTCGGTCGAGACGCAGCCCACCTGGCTGCGCGAACGCCTCTCCTGGGCGCGGCTGACGTCGGAGCAGAGGTCGCGCGCCGAGGTCGGGGTGAGTGCGCTCCAGCCGTACCCGGCGCTCGGCGGGAGCCGGCCGCTGTTCACCGTGACGGTGCCGCCGGAGGACGACGTCGTCGACGTGCTCGACCACGCGACCGGCCGGCGGGCGCGCGTCGACCGGGTCGGCACCGTCCGGCTCGTCGCGCCGGACCCCTCGGCCCGCCCGCGCTGACCGCGCCCTACCGCGCGAGCGCGCGCACCCCGTCGATCGTGTCGGCCTCGTCGGCGGTCTTGTCGTCGCGGTAGCGCAGCACGCGCGCGAACCGGAGCGCGAGGCCGCCGGGGTAGCGGGTGGACCGCTGGAGCCCGTCGAACGCGATCTCGACGACCTGCTCCGGTCGCACGTGCACGACGTACCCGTCGTCGGACGTCTCCAGCTCGCGGAACCGGCGCGTCTGCCACTCCAGCATCTCGTCCGTCATGCCCTTGAACGTCTTGCCGAGCATGACGAACCCGCCGTCGGGGTCGCGCGCACCGAGCCAGATGTTCGACAGCCACCCGCGGCGGCGGCCCGAGCCCTGCTCGACCGCGAGCACGACGAGGTCGAGCGTGTGCCGGGGCTTGACCTTGACCCAGCCCGCGCCGCGCCGCCCGGCCGCGTAGGGGGTGTCGAGCGACTTCACGACGACGCCCTCCTGCCCCTCGGCCACCGCGCTCTCGAAGAACGCGGTCGCGGCGTCGGGGTCGTCGGTGACGAGGCGCCGCACGGCGTGGGGGCCCGCCACGTCGTCGAGCACCGCGAGCCGGTCGCGCAGCGGCTCGTCGAGCAGGTCGCGGCCGTCGACGTGCAAGGCGTCGAAGAAGAATGGCGACAGCTCGAGCGACGCCGCGAGCTCGGCCTCCTCGGCGGGGCTGCGCTCGCCCTGGGTCGCGGAGCGGGCGGCGGTCTCCTGGAACGGGCGCGGGACGCCGTCGGGCCCGACGACGAGCGCCTCGCCGTCGAGCACGAGCGCCCGGGCGGCCAGGGCCCGCGCCGCGGCGACGATCTCCGGGACGCGCTCGGTGATGTCGTCGAGCGAGCGGGTGAACACGCGCACGTCGTCGCCGTCGCGGTGCACCTGGATGCGGATCCCGTCGAGCTTCACGTCCACGGCCACCGCGGTGCCCGACGGCGGGTGCTCGCCCTCTGCGGCTCCCTCGCCGGGTCCGGCGCCGAGCTTCTCGAGCGCGGCACCGACGTCGGGCGCTGACTGCGCGAGCATCGGCCGGACGGGACGGCCGACCGTGAGCCGGAACGTCGCGAGGGCCTCGGTCGCAGCATCGGGGCTCCCGGCCGTCAGCGCGGCGCGCGCGACCGGTCCTGTGGCTCCGGCGAGCATGACCGCGCGGCGCACTGCGTCGGCGGGGACCTCCGACGCCTCGGCGACCGCGTCGACCACCACGGAGTCCAGCGCGCCCTGCCGCAGCTCGCCCGAGACGAGCCCCGCGAGGAGCGACTGCTCGCGCGCCGTCGCGGCACCGAACAGCGCGCCGGCCTCGGCCTGGCGGGCCGTCGCCGAGCCGGGACCGGAGAGACCGGCCATGCGCGCGAACGCGGCGTCGACCGCGGTCAGCGTGAGTCTCGGCTCCTCGGCCGGGGTGGGCAGGTCGCGCAGCGAGCGCCACCCGAGTCCCGTGCGCCGCTGGCGCAGCTCGCCCGCGAGGTACGCGACGGCGATCTCCACCTCGTCGCGGGTGTCTGCGCCGTCGGTGTCGTCAGGTATGCCGGCCGGGCCGGCGTCGTCGGCGACGCGGCGCAGCAGGTCCGCGATGGCAGAGCGCTTGGCGAGGCGCGAGCGGGTGGCGGCGACGGCGTCGGACGTGGCGGCGACCTCGGCGAGCAGCATGCTCCATCCTCACGCCGACCACCCACGCCCGCGCTCCCACGGTGCCGAACCCGGATCTCTGCCGGGAGCCGTCGCCCCCGCCCGGCGTCGAACCCGGGTCTGTGTGGCACGTCGGGTCGCCGATCACGCGCAACCCCGGGTTCGGCGGCAACGCGTAGCCGTGAACCCCGGGCTCGGCGGCGAGGCGCGGGTCTGTGCCGGCCGGGGCGGCAGCCGGTCAGCGGGTGGGCGCCACCACGACGTCGACCGTCCCGACCGACGGCAGTGCACGTCGCAGCGCCGTGTCGGCGGCGGCCGTGACCTGGTCGGCGGCGGCGACCGGAGTCTGCGGCGGCACGAGGACGCGCGCCTGGACGGCCAGGCGGTGCCCCGACCAGCGCAGGCGGACGTCGTCCACGCCCTCTAGCCCGTCCACGCCGTCGAGCGCTTGGCGCGCACGGTCGGTGAGGTCCGGGTCGACGCCGTCGAGGAGCCGGCGCCCGACGTCGCGCGCGGTGCCCCACAGGAGCACGAGGATCGCGACGGTGATGAGCAGCCCGACGAGCGGGTCCGCGAGGGGGAGGCCCGCGAGGACGCCGAGCGCACCGAGCACGACTGCGAGCGACGTGAACCCGTCGGTGCGCGCGTGCACGCCGTCCGCGACGAGAGCGGCCGAGCCGATGCGGCGCCCGACGCGGATGCGGTACACGGCGACCGCCTCGTTGCCCGCGAAACCGACGACCCCCGCGGCGATCACCCAGCCCAGGTTGTCCACAGGCTGGGGATCCGCGAGGCGTCGCACCGACTCGACGCCCGCGACGACCGCCGAGAGGGCGATCATCGCGACGATGAACAGCCCCGCGAGGTCCTCGGCCCGGCCGTAGCCGTGGGTGTACCGGCGCGTCGCGGCGCGGCGCCCGAGCACGAACGCGATCCACAGCGGCACGGCCGTGAGCGCGTCGGAGAGGTTGTGGACGGTGTCCGCGAGCAGCGCGACCGAGCCGCTGACCGCGACGATGCCGAGCTGCGCCAGCGCCGTCGCGCCGAGCACCACGAGCGACACCTTGACCGCCCGGATGCCCTGCCCGCTCGCGACGAGCTCGTCGTCGATCGAGTCGGCCGCGTCGTGCGAGTGCGGCACGAACACCTCGTGCAGCCAGCCGCGCAGCCCGCTCGGGTGAGGATGGTCGTGGTCGTGGTCGTGGTCGTGGTCGTGGTCGTGGTCGTGGTCGTGGTCGTGGTCGTGGTCGACGGCGGCCGGGCGGGTCGTGCTCAACGCCGCGCCTCGGCGTCCCCGGCGGTGGGGGAGGACCCGTCGAGCGCGCCGTGCGCATCGTCGGCGTGGTGCGCGGGGTGGTCGTCCACGGCGTGCTGCGCCTGGAAGACGGCCTGGGTCACGAGCGTGCGCGCGTGCTCGTCGACGAGCGAGTAGAACACGCGGTTGCCCTCCTGGCGGGCGCGGACGATGCGGCCCCAGCGGAGCTTGGCGAGGTGCTGCGAGACCGCCGTCGGGGACTTGCCGACGATCTCCGCGAGCGCGTTGACCGGCAGCTCGGTGTCGCGCAGGGCGAGGACGATCCGGACGCGCGTCGCGTCAGCGAGCAGCGAGAACACCTCGGCCGCGAGCTCGACGTACTGGCTCTCCACGCCAAAGGTGCAGACCTTCGTATCTTCACGCATACGCAGATACTAACGGAGCCTGCGCCACCACGGCGCCGAACCCGGGGTTGTTCCCCACGGCCGCCGCGCCCTGAGGAGCAACCCCGGGTTCGGCGGCTCGGGTCGGGTGGGTCGGGGCTGCGGCTGCGGTGAGGGTGGCCCCTGCTTGGTACAGGGTTTCCTGAATACAGGAGAGCGTGTACTCTCGGGCGCATGGTCGAGACGGTCACGCTCACCCACACCGCGGCGCTCGCGCGGTTGGGGCACGCCCTGTCGGACGAGACGCGCACGCGCGTCCTCCTGGCGCTGCGGGAGGCCCCGGCCTACCCGTCCGACCTCGCGGACGCGCTCGGCGTCTCGCGGCAGGTCATGTCGAACCAGCTCGCGTGCCTGCGCGGGTGCGGGCTCGTCGAGGCGATCCCCGACGGCCGTCGCACCTGGTACCGCCTCGCCGACCCCCACCTGGCCCCCGCCCTCGACGACCTGCTGCGCCTCGTCGTCCAGGTCGACCCCACCTGCTGCGGGCCTGACGGGTGCACGTGCTCATGACCTCCGTCTCGATCGGGCCCCCGCCGTCCGGACCTGCCGCCCTCACCGCCGCGCGCCGCGCCGTGCTCGAGCGCCGGGTGCGGTGGGTCGTCGCGGCGACGATCACCTGGAACGTCGTCGAGGCGGTCGTCGCGATCACCGCGGGCCGTATCGCGTCGTCGGCCGCGCTCGTCGGGTTCGGGCTCGACTCGCTCGTCGAGGTGCTGTCCGCCGCCGCGGTCGCGTGGCAGTTCGCGGCGCCCGACCCGCACCGGCGCGAGCGGGCCGCGCTGCGCGTCATCGCCGTCTCGTTCTTCGGCCTCGCCGTCTTCGTGTCCGTCGACGCCGTCCGGTCGCTGCTCGGCGCGGCCGAGCCCGCGCACTCCGTCGTGGGCATCTGGCTCGCCGCGGTGAGCCTCGCCGTCATGCCCTTCCTGTCGTGGTTCGAGCGCCGCACGGGTCGCGAGCTGGGGTCGGCGTCCGCTGTCGCGGACTCGAAGCAGACGCTCCTGTGCACGTACCTGTCGGCGGTGCTGCTCGTCGGGCTCGTGCTCAACGCGACGCTCGGCTGGTCGTGGGCCGACCCGCTCGCCGCGCTCGTCATCGCGGCCGTCGCCGTCAAGGAGGGCGTCGAGGCCTGGCGCGGGGACGCGTGCTGCGCCCCCGTCTCGGCGCTCGTCGGCGAGGGCGATGCAGACACCTGCGCCGACGGGTGCTGCGCACCCCAGGACGACGGGCCGACGTGGCGCCCCTGAGCGCTCGTGCGCCCGTCGCGGGCTCTACGATCGCGACGTGAACGCCTCGGGAGCACCGGCGCGCCGCCGTGTGCCGCTGTGGCTCGTCGCGGCGGTGGTCGTCGTCGTGCTGCCCGCGACCGGGCTGCTCCCCGCGACGGACGCGCGGGAGCTGCTCGTCCGGACCGGACCCGTGCTCGTGTTCCTCCTCGCGATCACGGTCGTCGCCGAGCTGTGCGCGGGCGCCGGCCTGTTCGACGCCGTCGCGGCCCGGGCTGCGCGGCTCGCCCGGGGCAGACGGATCGTCCTGTGGGGGCTCGTCGTCGTCCTCGCGACGGCGAGCACGGTCGTGCTCTCGCTCGACACGACGGCGGTGCTCGTCACGCCCGTCGTGCTCGCCCTCGCACGCCGCACGGGCACGCGGCCGCTGCCCCTCGCGCTCACCGTGCTCGCGCTCGCCAACACGGCGTCCCTGCTCCTGCCCGTCTCGAACCTGACCAACCTGCTCGCGGCGCACCGGTTCGGCACCGGGTACGTCGCGGTGATGTGGGCGCCGGCGCTCGCCGTCCTGACCGTGACCGTCGTCGTGCTGCTGGTGCTGCACGGCCGCGACCTGCGCGGGCGCTTCACGCTCGCGGGTGCCGGCCCGACGCCGCCCGACCGGCTCCTCCTGCGGCTCACCGCCGCGGTCGTCGTCCTCCTCGCGGTCGCGTTCGCGCTGGAGATCCCCGTCGCGCCGACGGCCCTCGCGGGCGCCGCGGTGCTCGCGCTCGCGACGTGGTGGCGGCGCGTGCGACCGCTCGTGCCGGTGCGGGAGATGCTGCCGTGGCGGTCCGCGCTCGTCGTGGCGGCGCTGTTCGTGCTCGTCGAGACGTGGCACGCGCACGGGCTCGGCGACCTGCTCGCGACCGTCGCAGGCACGGGCGACGGGCCGGGCGACCTCGCGCAGCTGGCCGCGACCGGCGTCGTCGCGGCCAACCTGGTGAACAACCTGCCCGCGTTCCTCGCGCTGCTGCCCGCGGCGGGGGAGAGCGTCGACCGGCTCGCGACGCTCCTCGTCGCGGTGAACGCCGGGCCGCTGATCACGCCGTGGGCGTCCCTCGCGACCGTGCTGTGGTGGCAGCAGTACCGCCGCCACGCGTTCGAGCACGGTCCCCCGCCCGCGTGGCACGTGGTCCGGCAGGGCCTCGTGCTCGCACCTCTCGCCGTCGCTGCGGGGGTCGCGGTCGTCGCGCTCAGCTAGGCAGAGCGCGAGCTCGCCCGGGTGCATGGTCGACGGTTCGCCGTCGTGCGCGCGGCGCGCGGACTCACGTCACAGGCGGTCGAACGGGGCGGCATAGGTGAACCGTCCCGAGTACTCGTCGCGCCAGGCGCTCAGGGCGCGCGCCTGGAAGTAGTCCCCCCACGCCGGCTCGGGAGCCTCGATCCCCAGGGAGGCGGCGGGCACGAACCCGAACCGGGAGTAGAGGGCCGGCTCCCCGAGCAGCACCACGACGGGCTCTCCGAGAGCGTCCGCTGCACCGAGGACCGTGTGCACGAGCGCGGCACCGACTCCGCGCCGCTGGTGGTCGCGACGGACGCTGAGCGGTCCGAGCCCCAGCGCCGGCCGGTCCGCGAGCCGCCCGTGGGTGGCGACGGCGTGCCCGACCACCTGCGGGTCAGGGCGCCCGGTCTCGGCGACCAGCGACAGCTCCGGGATCCACCCGCTGTCCTCCCGCAGCCACCCGACCAGGGTGGCCTCGCCGGGCGCGCCGTCGGGTTCGACGGACGGGGCGGCGTGCTCGACCGCGGAGAAGGCGTCTGCGGTGACCGCCCGGATCGCCTGGACGTCGGACGGGCGCTCGCGTCTGATCAGCATGCCGACACACTCGACGGGTGCGCGCCGGGAGGCAACGGAAATTCGCCGGCGGATCGCCGACCGTCGTCCTTCCGAGGTATCAGGTCTCTGGGGCGATCCCCCCGTCGTGACCGCGCCCCTGTCGGCGGGCTCGGCATCGGGGATGCTGCCGGCCCGTCGTCGCCGCTGCGTCGCCACTGCGGGAGGTAACGCGCTGCCTGACTCAACCTTTCGGTGACGGTGGACGTGTCACAGTCATGACCGTGAACGCACTCGCCGTCTCCGAGGACGACGACGCACCCGACGTCGGGCCACCAGACCAGATCACCCTCGTCCGGGTGGCGGCCGACCCCGAGCAGGAGTTCGCCGCCTTCATGGCGGATGCCGCACCCCGGCTGGGCCGCACCGCCTGGCTGCTGTGCGGGGACGCCCACGTCGCCGACGAGCTCGTCCAGCAGGCGCTGACCAAGACCTACCTGCACTGGAGGACGGCCCGCGAGCGGGACCCGTTCGCCTACGCGCGGCAGGCTCTCGCGACGTCGCGCATCGACCAGTGGAGGCGGCGGCGGCGCGAGGTGCTCGTCGCGACCGACGACGTCCCCGAGCACGCGGAACGGTCGGCGCCCGTGGAGACGCACGCCGAGCGGGACCGTCTCGTCCGAGCTCTCGCGACGCTCACGCTCCGGCAGCGCCGCATCGTCGTGCTGCGCCACCTCGTCGGGATGTCGGCGAGGGAGGTCGCGGACGACCTCGGCGTGTCGGTCGGCACCGTGAAGTCGACGGCGTCCCGCGGGCTCGCGCAGCTCCGGTCGGTGCTGTCCGCGGCGGACGCCGTCGACGTCCGGCACCGGTCCGCCGGTGTCAGCGGCGCTCGCCGCCCGTCGTCGTCGCGCGTCGAACCCACCGAGGGGAGCCTTTCGTGAACGCCACGCTGCCTCGCCCCGACGAGGACTTCGCCCGCACCCTGCGCGACCGGCTGGACGCCGTCGCACCCACGGTCCTCGTCGACACGTCGCGCGTCGTCCCGGCTGCGCGGCGCGCACGCCGTCGGCGGCGGGTGACCGCTCTCGTCGCGTGCGCCACCGTGCTCACGGCGGGGGTCGGGTGGGTCGCCCAGCCGTGGGCCGATCGGGAACCCCAGATCCTGCCCGCCACGGACCCGCCGTCCACCCCGCCGGACGCCTCGCCGGCCCCGGGCGACGCCGCCCCGACGCTCGGGCCCGGTTGGCCCGACGCACCGTACTGGCACCTTCGTCGTGAGATCCACGAGGTCGAGAGCAACGGGGACGAGCACGTCAACGTCCTCGACGAGTGGTTCGGCAACGACCGGCCGGGGCTGGCGATGAACGACGGCGACCTCGAGTCCGCCATCGGTGTCGGCCTGCACCCCTGGGGGCGGGAGATGCTCCTGGACGGTGAGCGCGTCGATCTCGGCTGGGGCACGTTCTACGCGCTCCCGACCGACCCCGCCGAGCTCGAGGCCGTCCTGCGCGACAACGTCGCCGTCCTGTACCAGGAGCCGAACCCGCGCGAGGACGCGGTGCTCCAGCTCGCCGGCTCCTTCATCGGGCGCACCCCGGCTCCTCCTGCCCTGCGGGACGCGCTGTGGACCGTGATGACGAACCAGCCCACGGCCACGGCGCTCGGTGAGGTCCGCGACAGGCAAGGACGCGTCGGCGTGGGGCTGGAGTCGGTGATCACCACCGGGGGCGAGGGGGACGAGACCGTCCAGACCCAGTTCGCTCGGTACGTGTACGACCCCGTCGAGCGCCGACTCCTGGAGGTCTCGGGAGCGGTCACCTCCGGGCCGCCCGAGGACGCCGGAGAGGTCGTGTTCACCTCGTGGGACACGTACCTCGAGGAGGGGCCCGTCGACGTGCTGCCCAAGGAACCGCGCCTGGAGGACAGCCACTGCCGCTCCTGGGAGGACTGCTGACCCTCGCCACCCACGCACGACGACGGCGCCGTCACCGGGCCGGGTGCGGCGCCGTCGTGCCGAGGCGGTGCCGGACGGACCGGCGGGTCCGCTACGCCGAGGCTGCCGGTCGAGCCTCGCGGGACGCGAGGGCCGCCGCGACCGCGGCCGGGGATGCCGGGAGGAGCGGGAGCCGCACGCGCGGGCTGGCGATCCGGCCGTCGGCGGCGAGGACGGCCTTGATCACCGCCGGGCTGGGTTCGGCGAACAGGGCGCGCGTGAGCGGGACCAGCGCGTCGTGCATCGTGCGGGCCCGTCCTGCCGGGCCGTGTCGCCAGGCGCTGACGAGCTCCGCGTAGGCGCGCGGCGCCACGTTGGCGCTCGCGGTGATCGCCCCCCGGGCCCCGAGGGAGATCAGCGGGCCGATGTACAGGTCGTCGCCGGCCAGCACCGACACGTCCGGTCGCAGGGTGCTCAGGAACGCGACCGTCGTGTCGTCGATCGAGCCCACCGTGTGCTTGAACCCGGCCACGCCGGGCAGGTCGGCGAGCCGGTGGAGCGTGTCCGCCGTCAGGCTGAGGCCCGTCCGGTACGGGACGTGGTAGACGACCAGCGGGACGGGGGTCGCCGCAGCGAGGCGCCGGAAGTGCTCGACGACGCCCTCCGGGGAGGGGCGCGTGTAGGCGGGGACCGTGACGAGCGCGGCGGACGCCCGGGGGTCGAGGTCCGCGATCAGGTCGACGGACGCGGCGGTGCTGCTCGTCCCCGTGCCGACGACGAGCTGCCGGTCGCGTCCCGCGCAGACCCCGGCGCAGACGTCGACCACCTGGCGGGCCTCGGCGCGGGTCAGGGCCGCCGGCTCCCCGGTCGTGCCCAGGGCGACGACGCCCGCCGCGCCCTCGTCGAGGACCGTGGCGGCGAGCGTCGCGAGCGCGTCGAGGTCGAGGCGGTCGTCGTCGGTGAACGGGGTGACCAGGGGGACGTAGAGGCCGGAGAGCTCCATGGCGGCCACTCTGGGCCCGTCGCTATCGTCGGGTCCAGTTCATGTTTCTGTCGGGTGCCGTAAGTTCTCCTTATGCTCGACATCCGCAGGCTCCGGCTGCTCCGGGAGCTCTCGCACCGGGGGACCATCGCCGCCGTGGCCGAGGCGCTCGCCTACACTCCCTCGGCCGTGTCGCAGCAGCTCTCCGTGCTCGAGCGCGACGCCGGGGTGACCCTCCTGGAGCGGTCGGGCCGCCGGGTGCGGCTCACCGCGGCCGCGGTGACGCTCGTCGAGCACACGGAGAGGATCCTCGAGGTCCTGCGCGAGGCCGAGGCCGACCTCGCCTCGGCCGCCACGACGCTCCGCGGGACGCTGCGCATCGGCGTCTTCCCGACGGCCGTGCCGACCCTGCTCACGCCCGCCGTCGTGCGCCTGAGCTCCGACCACCCGGGGCTGCGGCTCCTGGTCTCCGAGCTCGATCCCGCCACGGTCCCCGCCGCGCTGCGCGGGGACGCGGTCGACGTCGCGCTGGTCCAGGAGTACGACCACGTCCCGCTCACGGTCGGGCCAGGAGTCGAGACGGAGCCGCTGCTGGAGGAGACGGTCCACCTGGCCGCCCTGGACGCGGGGTCGCTCGCCGACCGTCGGGACGCACCCTGGATCGCCGGCACGCCCGGGACCCTGTGCCACACGCTGACCGTCAGGGCCTGCGAGGCGGCGGGCTATGCCCCCGCCATCCGGCACCACGCGGACGACTTCGGCGCGGTCCTCGCGCTGGTGGCCGCCGGGCAGGGTGTCGCGCTCGTCCCGGACCTCGCGGCCGGGAACCCTCCCACGGGCGTGGTCCTCACGCCGCTCGCCATCCGCCGTCGGACCTCGCTGGCCTACCGCCGCGGGTCCCGGTCGCACCCGGAGGTCGCCGCCGCACGCGAGGCGCTGCACGCGGCCGTGGCGGCCGCCGGGCTCAGCCGCACCACCGGGTAGCAGCACAGGGATCGACGGCGCCGGTGCGCACGGCCGCGCCGGGGCGCCGTCAGCTCTCGGGGTCGTCCTGGAACACGCGCACCTCCTGCCGGCACCGGCAGGCGACGGCGATCTTCGCGGCCCACCGGAGCGCCTCGTCGCGCGTCGGCACCTCCAGCACGGTGTAGCCGCCCTCGAGCCGGGCTGTCTGCGGGTACGTGCCCTCGGTGACGGTGCCGTCCCCGGCGACGAGGACCGGCGGGACGCTCTCGTCGATCCCGCCGCCGAACACCCAGACGCCGGCCTCCTTGGCCTCCCGCACGACCGCGTGCGCCGCGTCCGCGGCCGCCTCGAGGCCGCCGGGACCGAGGTCCATCTCGCCGCTGGGGAACGAGATCAGGTACTTCGCCATCGCACGACTCCTTCGTCTCCGGGGATCCCGGTCCATCGTCGCGCGAGGTACCTGCTCCGCGTCCACCCTTGACGCCCCGGATGTCCGTCTCGTAACGTCCGTACTGCACGACGCAAGAAGTTGACAGAAGTCCAGCACAAAGCAGTGCACACGCTGCAACTCTCGAATGCCGCCACGGGTCCGACCGGTGACCATCCCTGACGGGTCGTTCGTGGCACACCCGGCTGACCGGTCTCGACCTCTGGGTCGATCCCGGTCCGACCCTGAACCAGCCCTGACCCGACCCACCCGTGACGGCGGCGCGGCACCAGCACGGTCGCGCCCGCCGTCGGGCACCGCTGCCCGCGGGTGGACGAGCCCGCCCCGGCGGGAGAACGAGGACGTTCATGAGAACCCCCTGGAAGCACACGGTCGTGGCGGGCGCCGCGGTGGCGCTCGTCGCGCCGCTCGGCGTCGTCGCCGTGGCGCACGCCGCGGACGCCACCAACCTGGCGCTCGGCAAGCCGATCGCCGCGTCGTCGGTGACGCAGACGTACGTCGCGGGCAACGCGAACGACGGGAACGCGAGCTCCTACTGGGAGGGCGCGGGCGGCCAGTACCCGTCGCACCTCACCGTCGACCTCGGGGCGGAGGCCGACGTCGACCGCGTCGTCGTCACGCTGCCGCCGCCCTCCGTGTGGTCGTCGCGCACCCAGACGTTCAGCGTGCTCGGCCGCTCCGACGGCGAGACGTCGTTCCGGACGCTCAAGGCGTCGGCGGCGTACGGGTTCGACCCGGCGAGCGGCAACAAGGTCGAGATCCCCCTCGACGTCGAGGTCGACGAGGTGCGCCTCGCGTTCACCGGCAACTCCGGAGCGGGCAACGGCCAGGTCTCCGAGCTGCAGGTGTGGGGCACGCCCACGGGCGGCACCGACCCGACGGACCCCACGGACCCGACCGACCCGACGGACCCGACCGGCACCAACTACGCGAAGAGCCGCCCCGCGACGGCGTCGTCGACGGAGTGGCAGTTCGTCGCGGCGAACGCGGTCGACGGCAGCGCGACCACGTACTGGGAGGGCGCGGGCGGTCAGTATCCGTCGACGCTCGACGTCGCGCTCGCCGCGCCGACGCAGCTCAGCAGCGTCCGCGTCCGGCTCAACCCCGACGCGGCGTGGGGCCCGCGCACGCAGACGTTCTCCGTGTGGGGCCGCACCGGCACGGGCACCTGGCAGGAGCTCAAGGCGTCCGCCGGCTACGCGTTCGCGCCGGGCAGCGGCAACCTCGTCGACGTCCCCGTGACCGGGACGGCGACCGACGTGCGCCTGCGCTTCACCGGCAACACGGGCGCGGGCAACGGCCAGGTCGCCGAGCTCGAGGTCTACGGCGCCCCCGCGCCGAACCCCAACCTCACCGTCACCGCGGTGACCGCGTCCCCGGCGTCGCCCACGGCGACGACCCCCGTGACGCTCACGGCGACGGTGAAGAACACGGGCGACCGCGCGTCGTCGGCCACCACGCTCGACGGGAAGCTCGGCGGGTCGACCGCGGGCTCGGCCGCCGTCGCCGCGCTCCAGCCCGGCGCGAGCGCGCAGGTCCAGGTCGCGGCGGGCACCCGGCCCGCGGGCGAGTACACGGTCGGTGCGGTCGTCGACCCGGCGAACACCGTCGTCGAGCAGGACGAGACGGACAACGCGTTCACGGCGACGGCCAAGCTCGTCGTGGGCGAGGCGCCCGGGCCGGACCTCGAGGTCGTCTCCGTGACGTCGAACCCGGCCAACCCGGCCGTCGGCTCGGCCGTGACGTTCTCCGTCCAGGTCCGCAACCGCGGCAACCAGCCCGTCGCGGCCGGGTCGGTGACACGCGTCGTCGCCGGCACCACGACGCTCGACGGCACGACGCCGGCCGTCCCCGCGGGCGCGACCGTCACCGTCACGCCGAGCGGCTCGTGGACCGCGACGAACGGCGGGGTCACCGTGACCGCGACGGCCGACGCCACGGGCGTCGTCGCCGAGACGAACGAGGACAACAACACCGGCACGCTCGCCGTGACCGTCGGGCGCGGCGCCGCCGTCCCGTACACGACGTACGAGGCCGAGGACGGCCAGTACACGGGGACGCTGCTCCAGACCGACGCCCTGCGCACGTTCGGGCACACGAACTTCGCGACCGAGTCGTCTGGCCGCGAGTCCGTGCGCCTGACCAGCACGGGCCAGTACGTCCAGTTCACGTCGACGAACGCGACGAACTCGATCGTCGTGCGGAACTCGATCCCCGACGCCCCCGGCGGTGGCGGCCAGGAGAAGACGATCAGCCTCTACGCGGACGGCCAGTTCGTGCAGAAGCTGACGCTCTCCTCCAAGCACGCCTGGCTCTACGGCACGACCGACCAGCCCGAGGGCCTCGTCAACACCCCGGGCGGCGACGCACGCCGCCTCTTCGACGAGTCCCACGCGCTGCTCGGCCGGTCGTTCCCGGCCGGGACGGTCTTCAGGCTCCAGCGCGACGCGGGCGACGACGCGGCGTTCTACGTCATCGACCTGGTCGAGCTGGAGCAGGTCGCCCCGCCGCTGGCGAAGCCCGCGCAGTGCACGTCGATCACCGAGTACGGCGCGGTGCCGAACGACGGTCTCGAGGACACGGCCGCCATCCAGGCCGCCGTCACCGCGAACCAGAACGGAGAGATCGACTGCGTGTGGATCCCGGCGGGGCAGTGGCGCCAGGAGAAGAAGATCCTCACCGACGACCCGCTCAACCGCGGCATGCACAACCAGGTGGGCATCAGCGACGTGACGATCCGCGGTGCGGGCATGTGGCACTCGCAGCTCTACAGCCTCATCCCGCCGCACCTCGCCCCGGGCGTCATCAACCACCCGCACGAGGGCAACTTCGGGTTCGACATCGACGACAACGTCCAGATCTCCGACCTCGCGATCTTCGGCTCCGGGACGATCCGCGGCAACAACGCGCAGGAGGAGGGCGGCGTCGGCCTCAACGGCCGGTTCGGCAAGGACACGAAGATCAGCAACGTGTGGATCGAGCACGCGAACGTCGGCGTGTGGGTCGGGCGCGACTACACCAACATCCCCGAGCTGTGGGGACCCGGCGACGGCGTCGAGTTCTCCGGCATGCGCATCCGCAACACCTATGCGGACGGCATCAACTTCAGCAACGGGACGCGCAACTCGCTCGTGGTGAACTCGACGTTCCGGAACACCGGCGACGACGCGCTCGCCGTCTGGGCCAACCCGTACGTCAAGGACCGGAACGTCGACATCGGGCACAGCAACACGTTCCGCAACAACACCGTCCAGCTCCCGTGGCGCGCCAACGGCATCGCGATCTACGGCGGCTACGGCAACAAGATCGAGAACAACCTGATCTCCGACACCATGAACTACCCCGGCATCATGCTGGCGACCGACCACGACCCCCTGCCGTTCTCGGGGACGACGCTCATCGCCAACAACGGGCTCTACCGCACCGGCGGGGCGTTCTGGAACGAGGACCAGGAGTTCGGCGCGATCACGATCTTCCCGCAGACGCACGACATCGTCGGCGTCACCATCCGCGACACGGACATCGTCGACTCCACGTACGACGGCATCCAGTTCAAGAACGGCGGCGGGAACATGCCGGACGTGAAGATCACGAACGTGCGGATCGACCAGTCCAACAACGGCTCCGGCATCCTCGCGATGGGCGGCGCCCGCGGCAACGCGATCCTGTCGAACGTGACCGTCACAAACTCGCGTGACGGCGACGTCGCCAAGGAGCCCGGCTCGCAGTTCACGTTCACGGGCCAGTAAGGCCTCGCCGAACACGAGGTTGGTGTCGTTATCCGCCGGATAACGACACCAACCTCGTTCTCGGCGCGGGGGAAGGTCGTGGTCGACGGCGGGCCGCTGGGCTGGCCCGCGAGGTACCGCACGCCGGTGAAGGCCGCCCACCCCGCGAACGACCCGGGGCCCGCGGCCCGGCGCTCAGCGCGGCGGCAGCCGGTCGGCGACCGGCTCCGGGGGCACCGTGTCCTCCACGAAACGGGGGCGGCAGGCGAACCAGCCGCCGACCACGCCGGGGATCGCGGTCGTGGCGAGCACGAGGAGCGGGACCGACCACGACCCGGTCGCCTCGCGCAGCAGGCCCAGGCCGATCGGGCCGAAGCACGCCAGCGCGTACCCGAGACCCTGGACGAAGCCCGACACGGCCGACGCGGACTGGGGCGTCCGGGTCCGCCGGTTGATGAGGGTCATGCACAGGGGGAACGTGCTCACCCCGATCCCGAGCGCGCACATCCACAGCACGGTGCCGTCGAGCGGGGAGAGGAGCAGGCCGAGGTACCCGGTCACGAGGACGACCGCGCACACCACGACCACGACGAACGGGTTCGCGAGGCGCGTGGCCAGCTGCGGGACGACCAGCGCAGCGACCATCCCCCAGGCGGAGTAGAGGGCGACCATGGTGCCGCCGAGCGCCGCGCTGCCGCCCGCGTCGGTGAGGACGGCCGGGACCCAGGTGATGATCCCGTAGTTGGACCACGAGATCGCCGCGAACAGGACCACGAGGCCCCAGACGGTCGAGGACCGGCCGATCCGCAGCCTCGCGCCGACGGCGGTCGTGGCGCCGGGCGCGTGGTGGTCGGCGGGCGTCCGGGTCGCCAGGACGAGCCAGACGACGGCGGCCAGCGCCGCGGGTCCCGCCCAGATCCCGACGGAGAACCGCCAGCTCGTCGCCTCGGCGACGGGCACGGCCAGGAGCGGGGCCACGAACTGACCGGTCTGCATGAGGATCAGGTAGAGCGACGTCCACAGGGCGATCCGGTCCGGGAACCACGCCTTCACCAGGGGGACGATCACGACGTTCGCCGCGCCGATCCCGGCGAGGGCCAGCACGGTCGACGCCACCAGCCAGGTGGTCGACGGGGAGACGGCGCGCAGGACGAGGGACAGGGCCGTCAGCCCCAGCGCGACCGTGGCCGTGCGCTCGAGGCCGAACCTGCGCGTGACCACGGGGGCGAGGAACCCGAAGAGGCCGAACGACACCGCGGGCACCGTGCCGAGCAGCCCGGCCACGGCCACGCCGTAGCCCAGGTCCGCGCCGATGATCTCCAGGAGCGGGGTGAACCCCGTGACGGCCGTCCGGAGGTTGATCGCCGTGAGCGCGACGGCGAGCCCGGCCCACAGGGTGAGGCGGACTCGCCCTGCGGGGACGCGGGTGGGGGAGAGTGTGGCCATGAAGAGCTCCGCTGCGAGGTCGGCCGACGATAGGATCATGGGATGAATCCTGAGCAGTCTGACACGCGCGAGCCGCTGCGTCGAGTAGGGCTCATCGACCAGGCGGCGGCACGGTTCCGCGACGAGGTGGTTTCCGGGCGCTGGCCCGTCGGCGAGCGCATCCCGACCGAGGTCGCACTGGTGGCGGAGTTCGGCATCGGGCGGAACACGGTCCGCGAGGCGCTCCAGTCGCTGGTGCACGCGGGCCTGCTGCGCCGCGAGCAGGGGCGCGGCACGTTCGTCATCTCCCGCTCCGAGCTGACCGGGACCCTCGAGCGCCAGCTCGCCGGAGGGAGCCGCCGCCACTACCTGGAGCTGCGCCTCGCCCTCGACAGCACGGCGGCGTCGCTCGCCGCCGCGAGCCGCACGGACGCCGACGTCGTGCTGCTGCGCGTGCTGCGCGACCGGCGGGAGGCGACGTGGTCGACCGACGACCCCGACGCGCGCGCGAGCGCGGACCTCGACCTGCACCGCGCCATCGTCGAGGCGACGCACAACCCCCTGTACGTGACGCTCTACTCGAGCATGCTCGACGTCTTCGCCGTCCACATGCGCGACGAG
The DNA here is from genome assembly GCF_016907755.1 of Cellulosimicrobium cellulans. Lineage (NCBI taxonomy): Bacteria > Bacillati > Actinomycetota > Actinomycetes > Micrococcales > Promicromonosporaceae > Cellulosimicrobium > Cellulosimicrobium cellulans. Next base: position 212,696 of record NZ_JAFBCN010000001.1, on the reverse strand, counting down.
GAGAACGAGGACGAGGACGCCGCGCACCGGCACCACCACGAGCTGGTCGAGGCGATCGCCGACGCGGACGCCGGCCGCGCCGCCGCGGCGGTGGCTGCCATCATGGACCCGTTCCTGCGCTGAGCCGCGGCGCGGCGAGCGGGCTCCGCGGTCGGCCGGCTCGGGATCAGTCCAGGCAGAACTCGTTCCCCTCGACGTCCTGCATGACGATGCACGACTCGTCCTCCTCGTCCGCGACCATCACGCGCACGCACGTCGCGCCGAGGGCGACGAGGCGGTCGCGCTCGGCCTCGAGCGTCGCGAGCCGCTCGGCGCCCACGAGCCCGGTGCCGACGCGCACGTCGAGGTGCACCCGGTTCTTGACGACCTTGCCCTCCGGGACGCGCTGGAAGAACAGGCGCGGGCCGACCCCCGTGGGGTCGCTGCACGCGAACCACGCGTCCCGCCGCTCGGGCGCGAGCGCGGCGTTCGCGTCGTCCCACGTCGCGAAGCCGTCCGGGGGCGACGGCGGGACGTAGCCCAGCACCTCGCACCAGAACCGGGCGACGCGCTCCGGCTGCGCGCAGTCGAACGTGACCTGGACCTGCCTGACCGTCGTCGTCATCCCGCCACCCTAGGCGTGCGGGCCCTCCCGGTCGGAGGGCATTTCCGTCACCGGCGCGTCCGTCACCGGCGCGTCCGTCACCAGCGTGGTCGGCGCCGCAGGGAACGTGCGCCGCGCGACGAGGACCACGACGAGCGCGACGGCGACGATCCCCGCCCCGACGAACGGGACGACGTCGAGCCCGGAGCGGGCGAGGACGAGCGCGCCGAGCGCGGCGCCCCCGCCGATGCCGACGTTCGACGACGCGTTGACGAGCGCTCCCGTGAGGTCTGGCGACGCCCCGTGCGCGCGGATCGCCGCCGCCTGGAACACCGGAGCGACGGCGCCGAACCCCGCGCTCCACACCCCGATCGCGACGAGCACCCCGACGGTCCCGGGGAACGCGAGCCCGACCGCGAGCATGCCCGCCACCACCGCGACCAGCGTGACGACCGTCGTCCGCCGCGGCCGGTGGTCGAGGCGCGCGGCGGCGAACGCCGTCCCGACGAGCCCGAGCGCGCCGAGCACGAGGAGCGCCGGGCCGAGTGCCGACTCCTGGAGGCCCGCGCCCAGGAGCAGCAGCGAGACGAAGGTGTAGACCGTGTACTGGCCCAGGTAGGTGAGCGCGTTGGTGGTCGTGGCCACCGCGAGCGCCGAGCGTCGGCTCGAGCTCGTCGCGTCCGACGGCGGGGCGCCGCCCCCGGGCACGGGGGGCAGCAGGAACGCGATGAGCACCGTGGCCAGCGCGCACGCGCCCGCGAGCACGCCGAACGCGGGGCGCCAGCCGATCGCGGTGCCGAGCGTGGTCGTCAGCGGGACGCCGAGCACGAACCCGACTGCCGCGCCCGCGGTGACGAGCGAGAGCGCGCGCCCCGTGAGGTGCGGCAGCACGAGCCGTGACGCGTACCCGATGCTCACCGAGAAGAACACCGCGTGCGACGCGCCGCCCAGGGCCCGCGCCGCCGCGACGATGCCGAACGTCGGCGCGACGGCGACGAGCACGTTGCTCAGGGTGTAGAGCACGAGCGTCGTCAGCAGCAGTCCCTTGCGCGGGAGCCGGGCCGTCCCGAGCGTCAGCGGCACCGCGAGCGCCGCGACCATGACCGCGTACGCCGTGACGAGCAGCCCCGCGACGGACTCGGTGACGTCGAGGTCCGCGCTGAGGAGCGGCAGCAGCCCGACGGGAACGAGCTCGGTCGTGATCGCCACGAACGTCGCGAGGCCCAGCGCGACGATGCCGCCCGTGGCCTCGCGCACCGTGCCCGGCCGGAAGGACGCGGTCATGCGTCCGTCTCGACCTGCAGGGTCGTGTGGGGGTTCTCCAGGCCCTCGACCATGACGATCGTGCACGCCGTGACCCGGCCCTTCCACCGCGCCGCGACCTCGAGGTCCGCGCGCGGCTCGAGGGGGTAGCGGTTGGCCGTGAAGCTGTTGCCCCCGTTGCCGTGCGGGGACGCGTGGACGTGGTTCATGTACCGGATGCCGGTGTCGAGGTCGACAACGACCGGGTGCGCGAACGCCTCCGACTGGCTGAAGCCCTTGCGCTTGCGCTCGGGCCGGATGTCGGCGAACTCGGTGACCTCCACGGCGTGCCCGACGGGCAGGGGAGCAGGGTAGTTGAGGGCGACGGTCCGCAGCATGCGTCCACCCTAGGAGCCCGACCTGCCCGACGTCCCCGGAGACGCTGCCGCGCGATCTGGCATCCTGACGCCGTGCGCGTGGAACCGGTGACCGAGGACGTCCTCGTGGACCGGGTCGTGGACCTCGTCCTCGGGTTCCGGCGCGGCGACCGGGCGACGGCGCCCGACGGCGCGGTGCGGCTCCTCGTCGACGGCCACCCGTCGGCGCGACCCGAGGCGCTCGCGGACCTGCTCGTCGCACCGCTGCGCGCGGCCGGGCGACCGGTCGCGCGGGTCCGGGTGCAGGACTTCTGGCGACCCGCGTCGCTGCGGCTCGAGCACGGCCGCGAGGACCCGGACGCGCTGCTCGACGCGTGGATCGACGTGGCGGGCCTCAACCGCGAGGTGCTCGACGCCGTCGGCCCGGGCGGGTCCGGGCGCTACGTGCCGAGCCTGCGCGACCCGGCGACGAGCCGGTCGACGCGCGCGGCGTACGTCGCCGCGGAGCCGGGACTGGTCGTCGTGCTCGACGGCGCGCTGGCCCTCGGGCGCGGTCTCGCGGTGGACCTCTCCGTCCACCTCGCGCTGCGCGACACGACCCTCGCGCGCCGCACCGCGCCCGCGGACGCGTGGACGCTCCCCGCGTACGCGCGCTACGAGCGGGAGGTCCGGCCCGCGGAGGTGGCCGACGTCGTCGCGCGGGTCGACGACGCGCGGCACCCCGCGCTCGTCGTGCGCTGACGCCCGTCCGCGGGATGGCGCGCGCTCAGCGCGGCAGGTGCGTCTCGACGAGGTCGACGATCGCCGGGTCGTCGGGGAGGGTGCGGGGTCGGAAGCGGTGGACCTCGCCCCCGGGCAGCACGACGAACTTCTCGAAGTTCCACGTGACCCGCCCGGCCTTGCCCTCGGCGTCCTCGGCCTTCTTGAGCTCCTGGTAGAGCGGGTGGGCGTGGCGGCCGTTGACCCGCACGCGGTCGACCACGGGGAACGTCACGCCGTACGTCAGCGAGCAGAACTCCTGGATCGCCTCGTTGGTGCCGAGCTCCTGGAGGAACTGGTTGCTCGGGAACCCGATGACGGTGAACCCGCGGTCGCGGTACTTCTCCTGCATCGCCTCGAGCGTCGCGTACTGCGGCGCCAGGCCGCACCGCGACGCGACGTTGACGACGAGCACGACGTCGTCCGCGTGCTCGCGCAGGGTGTGCGTCGTCCCGTCCATGGCGTCGAACGGGATGTCGTACAGGCTCATGCGGGGATCTCCTGACAGGCGGGCGGGGATGGTTCGCCTCCCATCCTGCACCCGACGACGCCCGAGATGTGAAGATCTCGGGTCGAGGTCGCGCCCGCGGTCGCCGCCCACCACCCGGCCCGTCAGACTCGCGACATGGCCACGCCCGACCTGGACGACTCCCGCACGGACGGCACGTCGCGCCTCGGGAGCGCGGTCGTCGGCGTGGTCGTGGGGCTCGTGATCTTCGCGTGCGTGGGCGTCGTGGGGTACTTCCTGTTCGTGGGGGTCGCCATGGAGCGGTGGGCCGAGTCGTACGACGCGTCCGCGCCCGAGGTCACCGAGACGGCCGAGGACACGACCGCCGTCGGGCAGGAGACCGGGCTCGACGCGTCCAACGAGGCGTACCGGCAGCGGGCGGGCACGCCCGAGAGCGACGCCGAGGCGGCGCTCTCGGTGCCCGCCGTCCAGGCCGCGCTCGACCCGGTCGCCGACGGGTCCGCCGTCGGGGGCGACGAGGTCTCGGCCGCGCTCGTCGCGGCGGGCTTCGACAACGTGCAGGTCGTGGACAGGAACGCCTTCGGTGACGTCGTGCCGGTCGTCGGCGTGGGGGTCGCGGTCCCCGGCGGCTGCGTGTACGGGGCGGTCGCGCCCGACGCCGTGACGCTCGACGCGGGCGGCCCGATCGCCGACGGCGGGTGCCTGGAGATGCCGACGCACTGACGCCCTCGGAGGTTCCCCCGCGAGATCGGCCCGTGCGTTCGAGACCGACCTTCGGTGGGTCGATCTCGCGACCTGCGGGTCGACCTGGGTACGGTCAGCGAGGCGGGTGACGGCGCCCGCGCGGGTGACGGAGGGTGAGACATGCGGATCGAGGGCACGGTCGCCCTGGTGACGGGAGGGGCCTCGGGCCTCGGGCGCGCGACGGCGGAGGGCCTGGTCGCGGCGGGAGCGCGGGTGGTCCTCGCGGACCTCGCGTCGTCCGACGGCGTCGCGGTCGCCGGTGCGCTCGGTGACGCCGCGCGGTTCGTCCCCACGGACGTGACGAGCGAGGACGACGTCGCGCGGGCGCTCGACGCGGCGGACGCCCTCGGCGGTGCGCGCGTCGTCGTGAGCTGCGCCGGGATCGTGCTCGCGCAGCGCGTGCTCGGGAAGTCCGGCGTGCACGCCCTGGACGCGTTCCGGCGGGTCGTGGACGTCAACCTCGTGGGGACGTTCAACGTCGTCCGGCTCGCGGCCGAGCGCATGCTCGCGCTCGACCCGCTGGGGCCCGACGGGTCGGACCCGCAGGGTGAGGAGCGTGGTGTCGTCGTGCAGACCGCGTCGGTCGCGGCGTTCGACGGGCAGGTCGGGCAGGCCGCCTACGCGGCCTCCAAGGCGGGCGTCGCCGGCCTCACGCTGCCGCTCGCGCGCGACCTCGCGCAGCACCAGATCCGGGTCATGACCATCGCGCCGGGCATCTTCCGCACCCCCATGATGGCGTCGCTCCCCGAGGCGGCGCAGGAGTCGCTCGGCGCGCAGGTGCCGCACCCGAGCCGGCTCGGGCGGCCGGAGGAGTACGCGCACCTGGTGCGCGCGATCGTCGAGAACCCGCTGCTCAACGGCGAGGTGATCCGCCTCGACGGCGCGATCCGCATGGCGCCGCGCTGAGCGCACGGGCCGCGCCGCGGCGTGGAACGCACGGACCGTGGGCGACCGCCCGCACGAGAGGAGAAGGACGATGCCGCCGTACACCACGGCGACCGACTTCCGCGCCGACCTGCTCGCGCGCGCGAGCGCGGCCCAGCGCCGCGCCTACACGCGGTACTTCCCGGGCGACGACACGCTCGCCGGGGTGCGCATGGGGGACGTGTTCACGCTCGCGAAGGGCGCGCTCGACCTGCCGGTGGACCAGATCGAGCTGCTCCTGGAGGACCGCGTGCACGAGGTGCGGGCAGGAGGCTGCTCGATCATGGGCAAGTCGGCGACGGCCCGGCGCGTCACCGTCGAGCGGCACGCGGAGCTCGTCGAGCTCTTCCTGCGCCGGCACGACCGGATCGACACGTGGGACCTCGTCGACCTCACCGCCTACCAGGTGCTCGGGTCGTGGCTCCTCGACCGGCCGCGCGACGTCCTCGACGACCTCGCCCGCGCGCCGGACTGGCCGCGCCGGCGCACCGCGATCGTCGCGACGGCCGCGTTCCTGCGGCGCGGCCAGGTCGACGACACGTTCCGGCTGTCCGAGGTCCTCGTCGACGACCCCGAGCCCTACGTGCAGAAGGGCGTCGGGTGGATGCTGCGCCACGCGGGCGACGTCGAGCCTGAGCGGCTGCGCACGTTCCTCGAGCAGCACGCCGCGACCATGCCGCGTGACGTCCTGCGGGCCGCCGTGGAGAAGCTGCCGCCCGCGGAGCGCAAGGAGTGGCTCGCGCGCTGACCGGGCGCGCACGGACGGAGGAGCGACGCCATGACCGACGACCGGCAGACCCACGCCGCCTTCGCCACGCTGCTGCGCGCGTGGGGCGACGCGCTCGTCGCCAACGACCCCGCCGCGATCGACGCGTTCGTCGACCCGGGCTGGGTGGTCGTGGGGACGGACGGGAACGCGCAGCCCCGCGCCGGGTTTCTCGCGGTCGTCGCGTCGGGCGAGCTGGTGCACACCGAGATGTCGTCCGAGCTCGTCGCGGTGAGCGTGCACGACGACGTCGCGGTCACCCTCGCGCGCGGCGTGTCCGCGGGCACGTGGCGGGGGACGCCGTTCCGCGACGAGGAGTGGTCGGTCGACACGTTCGTCCGTCGCGGCGACGCGTGGCGCTGCGTCCACACCGCGCTCGTCCCCGCGCTCCGCGCGCAGCAGCCGGTGACCGACGATCGATAGACATTCGACTTTTGATTGACACCCGACAGAAGGCTCGTAGGATGACGACCGGGTGGTAGGTGAGAGCCCGCCCGACGAAACGGTGTGGACGCGCTCCTCCGGCACGACGACGTGCGGAGGACTCGCTCGAGGACGAGACGAGGAGGACCAGTCGCAGGGCGCTGTTCGGCCCTGACCAGGACGGACGACGAAGCGGGCCGCCCGAGGACCTGTCGTCGGCGGCGACGAGCACGTGTGCCGCTGACTCGCTGCCGACCTGCACCACCGCGGTGCGACTCGCCCGAGCCGCACCGTCACATCCCTCGAAGGAGAGACGATGAGCAAGTCTCAGATGACGCGCCGCAGCCTGATCAAGGCGCTCGCGACGTCGACCGTGGCCGTGGGCCTCGGTGCCGCCGTCGCCCCGGTGGCCAACGCAGCCCCGGCTCCCACCGCGGCCGGGCCGCTCGCGGCCGCGGGCAACGGTCGCCTGGTGCCCCCGGGCAAGATCGGCATCCAGCTCTACTCGATCCGCGACAAGGTCTCGAGCCTCGGGTTCCGGACGGTGTTCGAGCAGCTCGCCGACATCGGCTACTCCGAGATCGAGTTCGCCGGCTACACCCAGGGTCAGGTCGGCGCGATCACCCCGGAGGAGATCCGCCAGCTCCTCGACGACAACGGGCTGCGCGCCGTCGGCTCCCACGTCGGCATCAACGCGCTGCGCACGGACCTCCCGCGCCAGCTCGAGATCGCGAACATCCTCGGCATGCCGCACGTCGGCACGGCCAACGCCCCGTCGAACGTCAACACGGTCGACGGGTACCGCGCCGCCGCGGACGAGTTCAACGCGTGGGGCGCCCAGGCGAGCGCCGCTGGACTCAAGCTCTACCAGCACAACCACGCGGGCGAGTTCGCGTTCGCGACGGACCGGCCCGAGGTGCGTCTGTACGACGTCTTCTTCGACAACACCGACCCCCGCGACGTGTTCCTCGAGATGGACGTCTACTGGGCCTTCGTGGGCCAGTACCGCTTCCCCGGCTTCGAGCCCATCGACTACGTGCGCAACAACCCGCACCGCTACCCGCTCCTGCACCTCAAGGACGGGGCGCGCAACGAGGCGAACCCGAACGGGTTCGACATCATCGAGTTCGACGCGGGCGACCTGCCCTACCGCGAGTTCCTCCGTGCGACGAAGGCGCGCGGCACGCGCTGGGGCATCTGGGAGCAGGACAACGCCCCGACGACGGCCGTCCCGCCGAACCCGGTCGACTCGTTCGGCAACGCCCGGCGCAGCTACACGTCGATCCTCGGCCTGCGCGGCTGAGGCACCCGGCCTCGAGGGCCCCGTCCGCGGCTGCGCGGGCGGGGCCCTCGTGCGCGGTCAGACGTCGCGGACGAACGCCCGGAGGCCCGCGAGCACCCCGGGCGCGGCGTCGCCGCCGAGGAACCCGTGGCTCGCTCCGGGCACCTCGACGAGCTCGCACCGGACGTCGTCGCGCGCGCACGCCGCGGCGAGCGTCCGTGCCTCGGGGAGCAGCGCGTCCTGGTCGCCGACCGCGAGGAACGTCGGCGGGAGCCGCGACGCGTCGAGGTCGAGCCGCGGCGCGTCCGCGAGGTCCTCGACCCGGGTCCAGGCGCGGAACGACTCCGCGGACAGCGCGGCGTCGGGCCCGCCCGGCCGGTCCGGGTCGAACGACCCGAGCGTGAGGTCGAGGTTGGGGTTCGTCAGCGCCAGCCATGCCGGGGCGAGCGGCGTGCCGTGCGCCCGGTGCGCGGCGGCGACGGCGACCGCCCCGCCCGCCGAGTCGCCGAACAGGGCGAGGCGGCCGACGCCCTCCGCGGCGAGGAGCGCGAGCGCGACGAGCGCGTCCCCGGCCGCCTCGGCGAGCGAGCCCTCGGGCGCGAGCCGGTAGTCGACCGAGACCACGGGCGTCGCGAGCGCCGTCGCGACGCGGCGGCACGAGGCGTCCTGCAGCTCCAGGTCCCCGAACAGCCCGTACCCGCCGTGCAGGAACACGACCACGACCTCGGCGTCGTGGTCCCTGGGCACGTAGCGGCGCAGCCCGACGCCCTCTCGCGTCTCGTCCCGGACCGTCCCCACGAACGGGTGCCGGGGCCGGGCCAGGGCGCGCTCGCGCGCCTCGCGTCGCAGCGTCGCGACCTTCTCGGTGAGCTCCACGGGCCGATTCTCGGTCATCGCACCCGACGTCGCGGGCCGGGGCCGGAGGACCACGGTGCTCCCTCGTGGACCGGGGGTGCTACCTCGTGGGCTCGGGGTCCTCGACGGGCACCGCGGCCACGGGCCGAGGCGCCGGGCGGGGGAGCGGGCGCACCTGGCCGGCCACGGCGAGCGACAGGACGGTCGCGGCGCAGATCACGAGGAGCATGTGCCGTGCCCCGACCTGGTCGACCATCAGGCCGAGCAGCGGCGGCGCGGTGAGCATGGCGACGGTCGAGAACGACGTCGCGACCGCGACGCGCGGCGCGGCGTGGGCCGGGTCGTCGGACGCCGCGGCGATGGCGACAGGGTTGGCGAGCGCCGCGCCGCAGCCCCACAGCACGATGCCGACCCACGCGAGCGGCAGGCTCGGCGCGAGGCCGAAGACGAGCAGCCCGACGAGCGCGGAGACGCCCGACGCGCGCAGGACGGCGACGCGCCCGAACCGGTCGATGAGCCTGGTCCCGGCGAACCGGAACACCGTCATCGCGCCGACGAACGTGCCGTACGCGACCGCGCCGAGCGCCTCGCGCACCTCGAACCCGTCGACGACGGCGATGGAGAGCCAGTTGCCCGCCGACCCCTCCGACAGCGACGACGCGAGCAGCACGAGCCCGATGAGGAGCGTGCGCGGCTCGCGCCACGCGGCGAGCGCGGCGCGCACCCCGGCCCCGCGGCGGGGCGAGGTGGCGGCCGAGGGCGCGGCGCCGTCGTCGACCCGGTCGGGAGCGAGCGCGGTCGCGGGGGCGATGAGGACGGCGCGCGTCACCGTGACGGCGAGCGTCACGACGAGGATCTGCGCGGTGATGCCGACGTGCGCCCACGAGAACACGGCGGCGACGAGGGCGCCGCACGCGGCGCCGATGGAGAACGCGGCGTGGAAGTGGGGCAGGATCGCCCGCCCGACGTGCTGCTCCACGGACGCGGCGCAGATGTTGATCGGCACGTTGGTCAGGGCGCCGCACACGCCGTTGAGGAACGCGCCGGCCGCGAAGAGGACGACGCCCCCCGTCCCGGTGCCGAGCGCGACGAGCCCGAACCCGACGACGTTCCCCACCGTCGCGACGACGAGGGTCGTGCGGCTGCCGAACCGTGCCACGACCGCGCCCGCGGACACCACGGACACGAGCGAGCCCAGGCCGCCGACGACGAGCAGGAGGCCGAGCTGGCTCGCGCTGATCCCCAGCGCCTCGCGGACCGAGGGCAGGCGGCTCATCCACGACGCGCCGATGACCCCGAACAGCCCGAACTGCACCATGAGCGCCCAGCGGGCGCGCGCGACGACCGCGCGGTCCGTCAGGGCGCGGTCGGACCCGGAAACTGGTGGGGTTGTTGACACTTGCCCCAGTCTACGGACCGGCCGAGGTCAGAGCCGGACGGTCCCCGCGACGCACGTGACGCTCGCGCCGCCCACCCAGACGGTCCCGGAGCCGTCGCGCTCGACGTGCACGCGCCCGGCGCGACCGAGCGCCGCGCCCTGGGTCGCGACGTAGCGGTCGGGGAGGCGGCCGTCGCGCACGAGCCACTGCCCGACGACGGCGTTGAGGCTCCCGGTGACCGGGTCCTCGGGGATGCCCATGGCGAGCGCGAACCCGCGGACCTCGACCGCCGCGCCGTCGGGCCCGCCGTCGGCGCCGTACAGCCCGGCGACGCCGACGGAGAGGTCGGGGTGCTCGACGCGGAGCCGCGACCAGTCGGGCGCGAGCCCGGCGACGCGATCGGCGGAGTCGAGCAGCACGACGCGCCAGCCGGGCCCGTTGTCGAGGACGCGGTGGTCGAGCACGGCGTCGTCCGGGACGCCCAGCGCGGCGACGATCGCGGCGAGGTCGTCGGCCGGGACCGGCTCGTCGGCGAGCAGGTCGGGCGCGGCGAACGCGAGCCGGCCGGGCGCGGCTGCTGCGTCCTCCGCGTGCCCGTCCGGCCCGACGGCGTCCGACGTCCCGCGCCGGATCGTCACCAGGCCGACGCCGCACTCCTGCACGACGACGTCGCTCGCCCGGGGCTCCCCGCCGGCCTCGAGCCACGCGTGGCAGGAGCCGAGCGTCGGGTGCCCGGCGAAGGGCAGCTCGCCGCCGGGGGTGAAAATCCGCAGGCGGTAGTCGGCGCCGCCGGCCGCACCCTCGCTGCTGGGCGGGAGGAGGAATGTCGTCTCCGAGAGGTTCGTCCAGCGGGCGAACGAGGCCATCTGCTCGTCGGTGAGCCCGTCGCCGTCGAGCACGACCGCGACGGGATTGCCGAGGGTCGGGGCCTCGGTGAAGACGTCCACCTGCGCGAACGGCCGGGACGCGGTGCTGTCGGCGATGTCGCCGTGGCGTGCGCTCATGTCTCCGAGCGTACGTCGGGGCAGGCCAGGGCACTTTTGTCGACGGTGAGTCGGAAGTTGTAGACACATCGATAGAACGAGGACTAGCCTGTCCAGCGTTGTCATCGACGGAGCCGGGCAGGGGTTACGCTCCGTGGACTCGAAGTCCGACCGAGTATTAGGGAGCAACGATGCTCGAACGCACCAGCCTGCCGGTGTCCCGCCGGATCAGGTACCGACGCGGCGCGGCCGCCCTCACCCTCGGCGCCGTGGTCGTCGCGGGCTGGGCCGTTCCCGCCGCCGCCGACCTCCCCGAGCAGGAGCCCGGCGTCACGCTGCGCACCTTCCAGCTCGCGCAGAACCCCGGGGGCGTCTGCACCCTCAAGTCCGGCCAGACCCCCAACGTCGACAAGCTGATGCCGACCATCGACTGGTCGACCGCCGAGCAGTTCGGCGCGGAGGACAACTTCATCTCGCAGGCGCTCGCCAACCTGCACGTCCCCGCCGACGGCCAGTACCAGTTCCGCGTCACCAACGACGACGGGGCGCTCGTCTACATCGACGGCCAGCTCGTCGTCGAGAACGACGGCCCGAACGACTCGACCTCCGTCGAGGGCACCGCGACCCTCACGGCGGGCGTCCACGACCTGCGGGTCGACTACTACGAGGGCAGCGACAAGCAGCGCCTCACGCTCGCCTGGAAGACGCCGGGCAGCTCGACGTTCGAGGTCATCCCGACATCGGCGCTCAGCACCGAGGCGGGCGTCGTGCGCGTGACCGCGCCCGGCTACAAGTACTGCGAGGGCGCCACCGACACGGCCGGCGACGGCCTGCGCCTCGACGCGGTCAACCCCAACTACGACCTGGTCGACCTGCGCCCCGCGGGCTTCGAGCCCAAGGTCTCGGGCCTGGCGTTCACGCCGGACGAGAAGCTCGCCGTCGTGACGACGGGCGAGGTCAGCTCCGGCGGCTGGCGGCCCGACCCGGTGTCCGGCGAGGTGTACCTCCTCGACGGCGTCACCACGGCCGACGGTCCCGAGGACGTCACGGCGACCCTGGTCGCGGACGAGCTGCTCAACCCGATGGGCATCGAGGTCGTCGAGGACTCGATCTTCGTCTCGGAGCGGTACCAGCTCACGCAGCTCACGGACCCCGACGGCGACGGCTTCTACGACCAGCACACGAAGATCGCGGAGTGGCCCGACGGCGGCAACTTCCACGAGTTCGCGTTCGGCCTGATCCACGACGAGGACTACTTCTACGTCAACCTCTCCGTCGCCATCGACAACGGCGGCGCGACGACGAACCCGCAGCCCGGCCAGAACCGCGGCACGTCGATCAAGATCGACCGCGAGACGGGTGAGGTCTCGTACGTGGCGGGCGGCCTGCGCACGCCCAACGGCATCGGCTTCGGCCCCGAGGGCGCGATCTTCGGGACGGACAACCAGGGTGCGTGGCTCCCGGCGAACAAGCTGGTCCACATCGAGCAGGACAAGTTCTTCAACCACTACACGAACCCCGCGGGCCTGTTCGACGCGAACCCCGTGTCGCCGCCGGCCGTGTGGCTCCCGCAGAACGAGATCGCCAACTCCCCGGGCAACCCGGTCCTCATCCAGGACGGCGAGTTCGCCGGCCAGATGCTCGTCGGCGACGTCACGTACGGCGGCATCCAGCGCACGTTCCTCGAGAAGGTCGACGGCGAGTTCCAGGGTGCGGTCTTCCGCCACACCGCGGGCCTCGAGGTCGGCGCCAACCGCACCATCTACGGGCCCGACGGCGCGATCTACGTCGGCGGAACCGGTGAGGGCGGCAACTGGGGCGAGTCCGGCAAGCTCCGGTTCGGCCTCCAGAAGCTCGTGCCCGTCAACGAGGACTCCTTCGACATGAAGGAGATGCGCGTGGTCGAGGGCGGCTTCGAGATCGAGTACACCGACCCGGTGTCCGACGAGGTCGTCGAGAAGCTCGCCGACGCCTACCAGGTCAAGCAGTGGCGCTACGTGCCGACGCAGCAGTACGGCGGCCCGAAGGTCGACGAGGAGCCCCTCTTCGTCACCGACGCCACGGTGTCCGAGGACCGCACGACCGTCACGCTGAAGATCGACGGCCTCAAGCCCGGCCACGTCGTCTACATCCGCTCGCCGCGCCCGTTCGCGTCCGCGGAGGGCACCGAGCTCCTCAGCACCGAGGCCTGGTACACGCTCAACTCGCTCCCCGGCTACGTCGCCCCGGCCGACCGCGGCTGGTACGAGGCGGAGCTCGCGCAGCCCCTCGGCAGCTCGAGCATCGGCTCGGACCACAGCAACTACTCGGGCTCCGGCTTCGCCGCGGGCATGACGAGCGTCGGCGCCGGTCGCACGTTCTCCGTGACCGTCCCCGAGGCGGGCACCTACCCGGTCAACGTGCGCTACGCCAACGGCATCCACCCGTACACGACGCTGCGGGCGAAGAACGTCTCGCTCCACGTGAACGGTGCTGACCTCGGTCAGTGGAACTTCCCGACGACGGGGAGCTGGAAGGACTGGGGTGTGCTGACGCGCAACCTCGAGCTCCAGGCCGGAGTCAACACCATCACGCTCGCGTACGAGACCGGCGACGAGGGCAACATCAACCTCGACGTCCTGTCGATCGGCGAGAACCCGGACATCTGCAGCCCGGGTGAGGTCGAGGACGGCTACACCGCGATCTACGACGGCACGCTCGCGAGCCTGCAGGAGGGCTGGCGCATGGCCGGTCCGGGTGGCTTCGGCCGCCAGGACGACTGCTCGATCCGCGGTGCGGGTGGCATGGGCCTGCTCTGGTACGACCAGGAGCTCGGCGACCGCTACAGCCTGAAGCTCGACTGGAAGCTCACGAAGGACGACAACGGCGGCGTGTTCGTCGGGTTCCCGAACCCGGGCGACGACCCGTGGGTGGCCGTCAACAAGGGCTACGAGATCCAGATCGACGCGACGGACGCCGACGACCGCACCACCGGCGCGGTCTACACGTTCCAGGGCGCCGACGAGGCAGCCCGGGACGCCGCCCTCAAGCCGGTCGGGCAGTGGAACGCGTACGACATCCGGGTCGAGGGTGACCGCATCCGCATCTACCTCAACGACGTGCTCGTCAACGACTTCACGAGCACCGACCCGGCCCGTCTGGTGAACAGCTTCGTCGGCATCCAGAACCACGGCAGCGGCGAGATGGTCAACTACCGGAACATCCGGTTCAAGGCGCTGACCGACGAGCCGGTCGAGGAGCTCGCGATCTCGACGACGGTCCAGACCCGCTGCATGGCGGGCAAGGTCTACGTCGCGGTCCGTGCCACGAACGACGACACGGTGCCGGCGGACATCACGCTGACGACGCCGTTCGGGACGAAGACGGTGACCGGCGTCCAGCCGGGTGCCTCCGCGTACCAGTCGTTCGCGACGCGCTCGGCCTCGGTCGAGGCGGGCACCGCCCAGGTGTCCGCGACGGGCGGCGACCTGACGTTCCAGGCGGACGTCGCCTACGAGGCCGCGAGCTGCGGCTGACGTGAGACCCCGGGGCGGGCGGCGCGAGCCGTCCGCCCCGGGACGGACCGGGCGGGGGCGGCAGCACGAGCCGTCCCCGCCCGTCCCGTCTCACCCCTTCTCCACCTCGGTCTCCCCGAGGCGCGCCCTTCGCACGGGCGGAGCGTGGTCCGACGGCGCTCCCACCCTCGCGTAGGGTGCTCACCTCACCCCCCGGCCCCGCGGACTCGCGCGGCCGGCACGAACCCTGGTACGTCCCCCTGCGCGACTCTCTCCGCACGACGTCCCTCGACGAGGAGGACTGCCCATGGCGCTCGGACGCCTCCTGCACCGGACCGGACGGTTCGCCGCGCGCCGCCGCGGCGTCGTCCTCGGGGTCTGGGCGGTCCTCCTCGTCCTCGGCGCGGTGCTCGGCGGCGCCGTCTTCGACAAGACCACCGACGTCGAGCCCGCGCCGCCCGGGAGCGCCTCCGCCCTCGCGGCCGAGCGCCTCGACGAGCTCTCGCCCGAGGGCGAGACCGTCGTCGCCGTCCTGTCCGGGCGCGACTACTTCTCCACCGATCTGATCGCCCAGGCGAGCGACGTGATGCACGGCATCCGCGCGATGCCGGGCGTCGTCGAGGTGTTCGACGCCTACACCGGCGGCGGTCTCATCGCCGACGACGGCCAGGGCTCGCTCGTGATCGTCGAGCTCGACCCCGCGCTGTCCGACGACGACGCGCTGGCCCTCGCGCACGAGGTCGCCGACGCGCTCCACACCGTCGACACCCCCGAGGTCCTCGTCGGGGGCGCGCTCCTCGCGGAGGAGGCGTTCGTCGACCAGGCGATCACCGACGCCGCGGTGGGCGAGGGCGTCGCGATCGCCGTCCTGCTGATCGTGCTCGTCGTCGTCCTCGGCGGCCTGCGCGCGGGCCTGGTCCCGCTGCTGTCCGCGCTCGCCGCCATCGCGGTCGCGCTCCTCGTGCTGAGCGGCCTGCTGGGGATCGTCCCCGTCAACGAGTTCGCCGTGAACGTCGTGACGCTGCTCGGCCTCGGGCTCACGGTCGACTACTCCCTGCTCGTCCTGGCGCGCTTCCGCGAGGAGCGCGCCGAGAGCCCGGGCCTCCCGCTCGACGAGCTCGTCGGGCGGACCCTCGCGACCGCCGGGCGCGCCGTGCTCGCGTCGGGGCTCGCCGTCGCGGTCGCCCTGACCGGCCTGCTCCTGCTCGGCGACTCGCTGCTCTCCGGCATGGCCGTCGGCGGCGCGATCGTCGTGCTCGTCGCGACCGCCGCCGGGCTCACGCTCGTGCCCGCGCTCGTCGCGACGTGGCACCGCGCCATCCCCGCCCCGGGTGCCCGCACCTGGTCCCACCCGTGGACCGGTCGCGGTGGCGCCGGGACGCTCGGCCGCCTCGCGCGCACCGCCCAGCGGCACGCCGTGCTCGTCACGCTCGGCGCGACGGCCCTCCTGCTCGCGCTCGCCGCGCCGCTCGGCTCGATGACGCTCGGCAGCTCCGAGGTCCACTCCCTGCCCGCCGACGCCGAGGCGCGGCTCGCCGCCGACGCGTCCACCTCGCGCTTCGCCGACCTCGGCGTCACCCCGATCACCGTGCTCGTCGAGGCGCCCCGCGGTGACGAGGCCGCGTCCGCCTACCTCGACCGCGTCGCGGCCCTGCCCGGCGTCGAGGACGCGATGCAGGACACCGACTTCCCGTCCGAGGTCCTCGTCGTCGATGTCACGCCCGACGTCGGCGAGGGCGGCGACGCGACCGCCGCCGAGGCCCAGGACCTGCTGCGCGCGATCCGCGCGATCGACACCGGCGACCTCGACGTGCACGTCGCCGGTCCGGCCGCCGAGGTCGTCGACACCCAGGGGCACCTCGCGCAGCGCCTCCCGCTCGCCGCGGGCGTCGTCGTGCTCGCGACGTTCGCGCTCCTCTTCCTGCTCACCGGCTCGCTCGTCGTGCCGCTCAAGGCGCTCGTGCTCAACCTGCTCACGCTCGCCGCGACGCTCGGCGTGCTCGTCTCCGTGTTCCAGCACGGCGTCGGCGCCTCGCTCCTCGGGTTCGAGCCGTGGGGCGCGCTCGACGTCACGACACCCCTGCTCATCGGCATGCTCGTGTTCGGCCTGTCCACCGACTACGAGGTGTTCCTCCTCGCGCGCACGGCCGAGGAGTGGCGCGCCCGCACGCCCGGCGAGGACCCGCGCGCAGCGAACGACCGGGCCGTGCTCCGCAGCATCACCGCGACCGGCCCGGTCGTCACGACGGCGGCCGTCGCCATCGGCATCGTGTTCCTCGGCTTCGCGGCGGGCGAGCTCGTCGCGATGAAGGAGGTCGGCGTCGGCATGGCCGTCGCCGTGCTGCTCGACGTGACCGTCGTGCGCGGCCTCCTCCTCCCCGCCACGATGACCCTCCTGGGCCGGTGGAACTGGTGGCCCTCGTGGCGGGACGGTTCCGGTTCGCCGGTCCCGGGGCGGGAGGAGGGGTCGGGTCGGCCGGTGCCCGCGCGGGACGGCCAGGTGGTACCCCACCTGCCGAGGTAGAGCTGTGGTGCGTCAGGCGTCGCGCATGACCTCGGTGACGAAGCGGGCGGAGCGCTCGCGCAGACCGTCGACGCGGAGCTCGACGAACAGCTCGCGCATCGACTCGTCGTCGCCGATCTCGCTGCGGGTCGGGGTGCGGCGCACGTTCTGCGAGCAGAGGAACTGCGTGCAGATGAGGGTGCCGACGGTGTTGCCGCGGCGCCCGGAGGCGCCGGCACGCCGCGCGACGTAGAGACTGACGTCGTCCGTCACGACGACGTCCTCGCACCACGCGCACACGGCACGCTTGCGCATGCCGCCCGTCTTGGCGTCCGTGGAGCGCAGCAGGATGCCGCGCGGCTCGCCGTCGACCACGACGACGGCGTACGCGAGCAGCGGCGCCTTGCGGTCGCGCCACCCGAGGTAGTCGAGGCGGTCCCAGTCGAGCGTGTCGAGGTCGGGGAGGGTCGCCTGCGCGGCCTCCCGCTTGGAGGCGTTGACGAACGACGCGCGGATCTGCTTCTCGGTCAGGGGGATCATGGGTTCACGGCTTCCGTGTCGGTACGGTCCCACCCTGCCCGACGGCGTGCTGCGGCGCAGGCGGTCGGCTCACGACGACGCAGGGTCGCCGGGCGCACGACGGCGCCGCTCGCTCGGGGGCGGGGCGGGGATGACGGCATGCCCGCGACCGTCGTCGCCAGACCTGCTGAGTGCGGGATATCAGTCGTCGGGAACACGTGATGACGACGAACGTGCCGCACTCAACGGGGGCGGGGCGCCGGGTCGGCGTCCGGCCGAGGGGCTCAGCGGGTGACGGTGCGGGAGGGGAGGGCGCCCGAGCAGGCCGCCATGGCCACCTCGCAGCCTGCGGTGCCGTGCATCCGCGTCTCCTCGTCCCGTGCGGTGCGCCGTCCGGCGCGACCTGATCCGTGGTCGTGCCCGTCCGGCACGACGAACGGCTGCCCTCGGCAACCGTCACCCTCGATGGTGCGCCTCGCGCACCGCGGTCGTCAACGTGATTCCGGTCGCGCGGCGCCGCCCGGCCGCCGAGCCCGGGGTTCTTCCCCAGGGTGCGCCCCGCATGGGGAGCGACCCCGGGTTCGGCACCGCGGGCCGCGCCCGGTGACCTCCGGCGACCGGGAAGGGACGAAAGACGGCCGGTCCGGACGCTCGCGGGCGCGAGACTCGGAGGCTCCGCCACCCGTCGTCGAGGAGGATCCTCCGTGCCCGTCGCGTCGTCACCGTCCGAGACCGCCGCACCCGTGGAGGAGCGCCTGGTGTCCGTCGAGGTGGTGGTGCCGTCCGGGGTCTTCTGGTCGGGCCGGGCGCGCAGCGTGACGGTGCCGTCGGTGTCCGGGACCCTGGGGATCCTCGCGCGGCACCAGCCGGTCGCGGCGACCCTGACGGCGGGACGTGTGCGGCTGCGCACGCCCGACAGCCCGACGACGGAGCTGCGCATCGGCGGCGGCTTCGTCGTGGTCGACGACGACGAGGTGACGATCCTCGCCGACGACGCGACCTGGGTGCAGGCGCGGTAGCCCTACGCGGGGTCGGCCACCGGGCCGAGCTGTACGACGACGATCCGGTGCCCGTCGGGGTCGTGGACGTGCGCGAACCGGTCCCCGGACTCGGCGTCGGCGTCCGGCCCGACGAACGGCTCGACCCCCACGGCGGCGAGCCGCGCGAGGGTCGCGTCGAGGTCGTCGACGTAGAGCACGAGGTTCGGCAGCCCGTGGCGCACGAGGGGCGCGCCGCCCGCGGGGAGCGGGACGAGCCACAGCCCGGGCTCGTCGACGCGACCCGGTCCGACGTGCAGCAGCGGGAAGCCGTCGGTCTCGCCGCGGAACAGCGTCCCGAACCCGAACCCGTCCGCCCAGAACGCAGCGCTCGCGTCGAGGTCGTGGCACAGCAGGACGGTGCGGCCGATCGTCGTCGTCATGGGCCCGAGCCTAGGACGTCGGACGTGCCGCCCGACCGCCCGGGCGCGCGTCCGCCGTCGGGCATACCGTGGTGCGCATGACCAGCGACGGCGGCATCCGCAGGACGATCGGCGACCTCGTGGCGCAGGAGCGCGAGCTCCGCGAGCAGCTCGCGCACGGCGAGATCACCGGGGGGCAGGAGCACGAGCGGCTGCGCGCGATCGAGGTGGAGCTCGACCAGTGCTGGGACCTGCTGCGCCAGCGCGACGCGGCCCGCGAGTTCGGGAGCGACCCGGATGCCGCGACCGTGCGCGACCCCGGTACCGTGGAGGGGTACCTGGACTGACCCGCACCGAAGGAGCCCTTGTGAGCACGCAGGACACGCAGCAGATCCCCACCGGCACCGAGGGGCGCGACGTCGCGGACCGTGCGGGCGCCGTCGCCCGGTTCGTCGTCGCCTTCGCGCTGTTCGTGGGCGGGCTCGTGCTCATGGGCTCGGGCATGTCGGGTGTGGACGGCGGCGTGTGGCTGTTCGTCGGCGGCCTCGCCGCCTGCACGCTCGCGTTCGCCCTCCCGATGTCGGGCGCCGCGGAGCGCTGACCCACCTGCCGAGGGAGCACTCCGGCCACGCGAGGTAGTACCGGGGTCAGGACCCGGTACTACCTCGCGGACTGCATTACTTCGTCGCGAGGGTCGCGCGAACCGCCCGCGCCGCCGCGACGAGGTGCTCGAGGGACGGCACGGTCTCCTCGTAGCGGCGGGTCTTGAGGCCGCAGTCCGGGTTGACCCACACGACCTTCGGGTCGATCGACTTCACGGCGAGCTCCAGCAGCTCCGTGACCTCCTCGGCGGAGGGCACGCGCGGGCTGTGGATGTCGTAGACGCCCGGCCCGATGCCGCGCGCGTACCCGGCGTCGCGCAGCTCCGGCACGATCTCCATGCGCGAGCGCGCCGCCTCGACCGACGTCACGTCGGCGTCGAGGCCGTCGATCGCGCCGATGACCTCGCCGAACTCCGAGTAGCACAGGTGCGTGTGGATCTGCGTCGCCGCCTCCACGCCCGACGTCGCGAGCCGGAACGAGCCGACCGACCAGTCGAGGTACGCCGGCTGGTCGGCCTTGCGCAGCGGCAGCAGCTCGCGCAGCGCAGGCTCGTCGACCTGCACGATCCCGATGCCCGCGGCCTCGAGGTCCGCGATCTCGTCGCGCAGCGCGAGGCCCACCTGGTTCGCCGTGTCGCCGAGCGGCTGGTCGTCGCGCACGAACGACCACGCGAGGATGGTCACCGGCCCGGTGAGCATGCCCTTGACGGGCTTCTCGGTGAGCGACGCCGTGTACGACGACCACTCGACCGTGATCGGCGCCGGGCGCGTCACGTCGCCCCACAGGATCGGCGGCCGCACGCAGCGCGACCCGTACGACTGCACCCAGCCGTTCGCCGTGACCGCGAACCCGTCGAGGTGCTCCGCGAAGTACTGCACCATGTCGTTGCGCTCGGGCTCGCCGTGCACGAGCACGTCGAGGCCCAGCTCCTCCTGGAGCGTGACGACGCGCGCGATCTCCTCGCGCATCGCGGTCGTGTAGTCCGCGTCCGCGAGCTCGCCCTTGGTCCACAGCGCACGGGCGCGGCGGATCTCGGGCGTCTGCGGGAACGAGCCGATCGTCGTCGTGGGCAGCGGCGGCAGGTTCAGGCGCTCCTGCTGCGCGGCCGCGCGCTCGGCGTAGTCGCCGCGCGCGAAGTCCGTGTCGGTGAGCGCGGCGGCGCGCTCGCGCACCGCCGGCACGACGACGCCGGTCGCCGCGGCGCGCGACGCCACCGCCGCGCGGGACGCCTCGATCTCCGCCGCGACGGCGTCGCGACCCTCCGTGAGGGCCCGGGCGAGCGTCGCGACCTCGCCGACCTTCTGGTCCGCGAACGCGAGCCAGTCGCGCAGGCGCGGGTCGAGCGTCGTGCCCGACGCCGTCCCCGCCTCGGCGAACGTCTCGTCCTCCACGTCGTGCGGCACGTGCAGCAGCGACGTCGACGTCCCGACGGCGACCGCGCCCGCACCCAGGCCCTCGACGGCCTCGACGACCTCGAGCTTCGCCGCGAGGTCCGCGCGCCACACGTTGTGCCCGTCGATCACGCCCGCGACGAGCGTCTTGCTCGCGAGACCGGGGACGCCGCCGTCGGCCGCCGTCGGGACGGCGCCCTTGACGAGGTCGATCGCGATCGCCTCCACGTCCGTGCCCGCGAGGAGCGCGAGCCCGTCCCGCGCGTCGTCGCCGTCGGTCTCGGGCCTGGCCTGCAGCCCGCCGAACGGCGCGGCGACGAGGATCGCGGGCCGCACCCCGACTGCCGAGCCCGGGGTTTCGGGCCAGTCGGCGGCCGATGTAGCGCCCAACCCCGGGCTCGGCACCGGGCGGAGGGTCGTCGCGAGGGTGCGGTAGGCCGACTCCACCGCTGCTGCGAGCTCCGTGAACGGCACGTCGACCGAGTCGGTGACGAGGATCGGCTCGTCGAGCTGGACCCACGGCGCACCGGCGGCGGCGAGCGCGCGCAGCAGGTCGGCGTAGGCGGCGACGACGTCGTCCAGGCGGTCGAGCGGCGAGTACCCGGCGGGCGCGTCGTCCGCGGCCTTGGACAGCGCGAGGAACGTCACGGGCCCGACGACGACGGGCCGCGTCACGACGCCCGCCTCCTTCGCCTCGACGAACGCGCGCACGACGCGGTCGTCGACGAACCGGATCGGGGTGTCCGGGCCGATCTCGGGCACGAGGTAGTGGTAGTTCGTGTCGAACCACTTGGTCATCTCGAGCGGGGCGTCGTCGCCCTGGCCGCGCGCGACGGTGAAGTAGCCCGCGAGGTCGAGCCGACCGGCGTCGTCGGTGAGCGACGCGAACCGCGACGGGACCGCCCCGAGGGAGGCGGCGACGTCGAGCACCTGGTCGTAGAAGGAGAACGAGCCGGGGACCGACGCGTCGTCGGCACCGAGGCCGAGGTCCACGAGCCGGCGCGCGGTCGCGAGACGCAGCTCGCGGGCCGTGGCCTCGAGCTCGTCGGCGCTCGTGCGCCCGGCCCAGAACGCCTCGACGGCCTTCTTGAGCTCGCGGCGACGCCCGATGCGGGGGTAGCCGAGCACGGTGCCGGCGGGGAAGCCGGCCTGAATCTGGGTAGGGGAGGGTACGGAAGTGGCCATGATCGAAACCTCTTGCTGGTCCGGAGGACCGGTCAGACGGGCGTGCCGTGCGTGGCGGCGCTCGTCGTGGGCAGGGAGGTGCCGGTGACCCACGGCCCGCTGGCCAGGTCCGGGACGAGCGGGGCGGCGGCAGCGCTGGCGCTGCCTCCCGTCCCGGCCGACCCGCCGCCGAGGTGGACACCCTCGAGCAGGTCAAGAGCGGCGCGGTGCTTGTTGAACGTGTACACGTGCAGACCGGGCGCACCCGCGTCGAGGACGCGCTGCGCGAGGTCGACCGAGTACGCGATCCCGTAGGCGTGCTGCGCCTCCGGGTCGGGCAGGGCGTCGAGCGCGTCCAGCAGGTGCTGGGGCGCGCGCACGCCCGTGAGCTCCTCGACGCGGCGGAGCCGCGCGGGCTCCGTCGTGGGCAGCAGCCCGGCGAGGATGGGGATCGTCACGCCGGCCGCGCGGGCCTCCGCGACGAAGTCGGTGTACGACGACGCGTCGTAGAAGAGCTGCGTGATCGCGAAGCTCGCGCCGGCCTGCTGCTTCTGCCACAGGCGGCGCACCTCCTGCGTGCGCGTCGTGCCGGCGGCGGGGTTGCCGTCGCAGAACGTCGCGACGGCGATCGTCAGCGGCCGGGCCGCACCGCGCAGGGCCGCGGCCGGGTCGGCCGCGCAGCGCGACGCCTCGACCTCGCGGAGCAGCGCGACGAGCTCGGTCGACGACCGCACGCCGTCGGGCGCGGGCTGCCAGTCCGGCTGGTCGCGCGGCGGGTCGCCCCGCAGCGCGAGGAAGCTCCGCACGCCCTCGTCGAGGAAGTCGGAGATGACCTCCTCGACGTCCTCGCGCGACGCCCCGACGCACGTGAGGTGCGCGATCGGCAGGACCGGCGTGCCCTGGAGCAGACGGCCGACGACCTGGCGCGCGGTCGCGCGGTCGGTGCCGGCCGCCCCGTACGTGACGGACACGAAGTCGGGGTGCGTCGCGACGAGACGGCGCGCCGTCTCCCAGAACTTGGGTGCCGCGTCCGGGCGCCGCGGGGGCATGAGCTCGAACGAGACCGTCGGCCGTGCCGCCCCGCCGTGGGCCTGCCCGACGGCGTCCGCGACGCTCACGACGTCGCCCCGGCCGGGGTGGGTGCGTGCGCGACCGCCGTCGGGCACGTGCTGCCCGGACGGTGCGCGAAGGATGCCTCTGAGACCATTAGTCGCTCCATCGACCCTGGCGTTAGCACCTTTGTCCTCGGGAGGCTTCCGTCGGCGGGTTGCTGCGGTGTCGTCGAGCCAGGACTCTCGACCGCTCTGGATGGTTGCCACGATCCTACGACCCATCCGACATGCGGTCGAGCGCGCCCGCCAGGTGAGATGGCCCGGGCACGTGCCGAGCGGTCGACGCGCGGCGCGCGCACCTAGGGTGAGGTCCGACCGTCCGCACGACACCCAGCCGAGGAGACCGCCGTGTACGCCACCCCGACCCGCCCGATGACGCAGGACGAGCTCGACCGGATCTGCCGGGTGTGGGCCGACTGCGGCAGCGACGACCCCACCGACCGGTGGCTGGAGCTCTGGGACGGCGGCGACGCCGACGACCACCCGGAGCAGCGCGACGCGATCGTCGCGATCGCACGGGAGGTCGGCCTGGAGGCCACGGTCGAGGACGGCGTCCTGCGCGTGCAGAAGACCCAGCAGCTCCACGACGAGATCGGCGCACGCTGGATCTGACCAGGTCAGGGCTCCTGCGCTACAGATTTCACGCTCTCTGCGCGACAGATTTCAGGCTTCACACCGTCGTCAACGGCGCCGGAGCTCCGGGACGTGCAGGCGCCGGAGGAACCGGTCGGTGCGCAGCGGCGGGCCGTGGCGGTCGCGCAGCGACACCACGACGACGGTGGCGGTCGCGAGGGGGATGGTCCAGGCCGCGGGCTGGGCGAGCAGGGCGCGTACGACGCCGGGGACGCCGTCCGCCGTCGTGCCGGACGAGCCCGTCCCGTAGCCCGCGGCGACGAGCGCGGACGAGGCGAGCAGCGCCGTCGCGCACAGGACGGACCCCACGACCATCCCCGCCACCGCGCCGCGCGCGGTGAGGCGGCGCCACCACACGCCGAGCAGGATCACGGGCGACAGCGCGGAGGCGGCGAACACGAACACCGTCCCGACGCTCGTCACGAGCCCCTGCGGGATGGTCACGAGCGCGAACGCGAGCGGGATGAGCGTGCACGCGACCGCCGACCACCGGAACGACCGCACGGTCCCGCCGAACAGGTCCTGGCTCACGACGCCCGCGAGCGCCACGACCAGCCCGGACGACGTGCCGAGGAACGCGGCGAAGGCCCCGGCGACGACGAGCGCGGCGAGCAGCTCGCCGCCGAGCCCGGGGACGAGGCGGGTCGGGAGCGTGAGCACGACGGTGTCGGCGACGCCGGGCGTCGCGAGGTCGGGCGCGACGACCCGGGCGACGAGCCCGAGCGTGCTCGACACCATGTAGAACACGCTGATCATCACGAGCACGACGACGGTCGTGCGGCGGGCCGAGCCGCCGTCGGGCGAGGTGTAGAAGCGCACGAGGACGTGCGGCAGGCCGGTCGTGCCGAGCAGCAGCGCGAGCAGGAGCGACACCGTCGCGTAGGCGTCGAGGCCGCCGGGACCGGCGTCGTGCGGGAACACGGCGGCGGGGTCGAACGTGACGATCGCGCCGCCGGGCTCGAACGCCCCGCCGAGCGCCATGAGCACGAACACGAGGGGCAGCGCGAGCGCCGTGAGCTTGACCCAGAACTGGAACGCCTGGACGAACGTGATGGAGCGCATGCCGCCCGCCGCGACGACCGCGCTCACGACGACCGCGATCCCGACCGACCCGACCCACGGCGGGACGGGTGCGACGCTGGTGATGACGAGCGCCGCGCCGTGGAGCTGCGGCACGACGTACAGCCACCCGATGACGAGCACGAGCACGCTCGTGACGCGGCGCGCGACGACGGAGTCGAGCCGGGCGTGGACGAAGTCGGGGATCGTGTACGCGCCGCTGCGGCGGAGCGGGCCAGCGACGAACAGCAGGACGAGCAGATAGCCGGCCGCGTACCCGACGGGGAACCAGAACGCCTCGGCGCCGGAGAGCAGCACGAGCCCCGAGAGGCCCAGGAACGTGCCCGCGGACAGGTACTCGCCGCTGATCGCCGACGCGTTCCACACCGGCCGGACCGTGCGCGACGCGACGAAGAAGTCGCTCGTGGTGCGCGAGATGCGCAGGCCGTAGAACCCGATGAGCCCCGTCGCGAGCAGGAGCAGCCCGATCGCGACGAGGGGCAGCGCGCTCACGGGACGCCGCCGTCGTCGGGTCCTGCCTCCGCCGGGCCGGCCTCGGCGGCCCCGGCCGATCCCTCGGCGAGCGCGCGGTACCGGCGCTCGTTGCGCGCCGCCGCGACGGCGAACACGACCGCGAACGCGACGATCACGGGGTAGAAGCCGTACGCGTGCACGAGCCACGGGAGCGGGACGCCGAGGAGCACCACGGAGTCCAGCGCGGGCACCGCGCTCATCGTCACCGTGAGCAGCGCGACGACCGCGAGGAACGAGACCACGCACGCGAGCCCGAGCCGGAGCTGGGCTCGCACGAGGCCGCGCGTGTAGTGGGCTGCGGCGTCGTCGGGTTCGTCGGGACGACCTCGCGGGGTGCCCGACGGTGAACCACCGGCCGGGGCGTCGGGCCGCGGGTCCGTCGACCGGACGCGCACGCGTCCCCGGCCGAGCGCTGCGTCGGCGTCCGAGTGCTGCGTCCCGGGACGCAGCACTGGAGCAGGGACGCATCCGTCGGCGGGCGGGGTCGGGGCCGACGACCGGTCCGGGTCGCTCACGACGGACCCCGGTGCGGGCCGAGCAGCGCCTCCCGCACGGCCGGGACCATGCGGCGGCTCACCGGGACCTCGTGGCCTGCGACGACGAGCGCGGGCTGCGCCCCGCCGAACCGCGCAGCGGTCACGGCCGCGCGGTCCACGAGGTACGACCGGTGCACGCGCAGGAACCCGGCCGGGGCCCACCGCTCCTCGAGGTCGGACAGCGGCTCGCGCACGAGGAACTGCTCGGTGTCCGTCACGAGGCGCGAGTAGTCGCCCTGCGCCTGCACCCACCGCACCGCGCTGCGGCGGACGAGGCGCGTCGTCGTCCCGACCGTCACGACGAGCGTCTCGTGCTCCGGCGCCTCGCGCCCCGGGGCGGCAGGTGGGGCGGCGGCGCTCGCGGACGGTGACCCTCCGCCGTCGGGCACGCCCCAGGCCCCGACGCCGCCCCCGACGCCGGGCCCGGCACCGCGCCCGGCGCGGTCCGCGACGCGCTCCACGACCCGGTCGACGGCACGGGTCAGGCGCTCGCGGCGCACGGGCTTGAGCACGTAGTCGACGGCCTCGACGTCGAACGCCTCGAGCGCGCGGGCCTCGTCGGCGGTGACGAACACGACGGCGGGCCGGTCGGCGAAGCGGGACAGCGCGCGGGCGAGGTCGAGGCCGGTCAGCCCGGGCATGTGGATGTCGAGGAACGCCGCGTCGACCGTGCGCGAGGAGAGCTCGCGCAGCGCCTCCGAGCCGGTCGCGACGCCGAGCACGGTCCGCACGCGCGGGTCGCGCCGCAGCAGGGCGACGAGCTCGTCGAGCACGGGGCGCTCGTCGTCGGCCACGAGCACGTCCAGCCCGACGGCGGCCGGGTCCTCGGACGCCGGGCCGGGGGTCGGGTCGGTGCCGGTCACGGCACGCTCACCTCCGTCTCGTGCAGGGGCTGGGAGCGGGGCACGCGCAGGCGCACGAGCGTGCCGGAGCCGGGGGCGGTCTCGATGTCGAGGGCGTGGTCGTCGCCGTAGAGCTGGCGCACGCGCCGGTCGACGTTGCGCAGGCCCACGTGCTCGCTCCCGCGCGACGTGAGGAGCTCGCGCACGACGGCCGGGTCCATGCCGACGCCGTCGTCCTCGACGGTGATCTCCGTCTGGGTGCCCTCGTCGCGCGCGGTGATGACGATCGTCCCGCCGCGCTCCTGGGGCTCCAGCCCGTGCCGGACCGCGTTCTCGACGAGCGGCTGCACCGACAGGAACGGGATGACGGTGGTCAGCGACTCGGGCGCGATCTGCAGGGTCACGGCGAGGCGCTCCCCGAACCGGGCCCGTTCCAGCTCGACGTAGGAATGGATGGAGCCCAGCTCGTCGGCGAGCGTCGTGAAGTCGCCGCGGCCGCGGAACGAGTAGCGCGTGAAGTCGGCGAAGTCGAGCACGAGGTCGCGCGCCCGTTCCGGGTCCGTGCTGATGAACGACGCGATGGCACCGAGCGCGTTGTAGACGAAGTGCGGACTGATCTGGGCGCGCAGCGCGCGCAGCTCGGCCTGCGCGAGCGCGGTGCGCGACGCCTCGAGCTCGCCGAGCTCGAGCTGCGCCGAGCACCACTGCGCGACCTCGCCCGTCGCGCGCACGAGCGGCGGGCGGACCGTGCCCGCGAACGCGACGACGACGCCCGCGACGCGACCGCCCGCGACGACCGGGGCCCCGACGGCGTCCGCGACGTCGCCGCCCGCCTCGTCGCCGTTCCTGTGGTCCCGGCTCTCGACGTGGCGGCGGCCGGTGGCGAGCACGCGCTCGGCGACCCGGCGCGCGTCGGGCTCGAGGGTCGTGCTGCCGTCGAGCGCGACCGCGCCCTCGGCCGTGACCACGGCGAGCGCGTCCGCGCCGAGGAGCTGGCGCAGCGAGCGGGCCGCGCGTCCGACGTCGTCGCCGTCGAGCCCGCCCCGCAGGTGCGTCGCGGCGCGCGACGCGAGGTGCAGGGTGCGGAACGTCGCGCGGTCCGAGTCGCTCCCGAGCTCGCGCGACCCGCGCGCGAGCCGCCACGCGAGCACCAGCCCGAGGGTGAGCAGCACGCCCACGACGAGACCGGCGACGGCGCCGGCGAACACGGGCCCGGACATGCAGCGATCGTAACCAGCGTCACGTCCCGCCCCGTGACCCTCGAAGATAAGGTGAGGCAACCCTACGGAAGACGAAGGAACCCCCTGTGCCGATCTCCCGGACCTCATCGTCCAGCCTCCGCGGGCGCCGCGGCGCCCTCGCCGGTGCGCTCGTGCTCGCCTCCGCCCTGCTCGCCGCGTGCTCGTCCGCGCCGGAACCCGCGCCGACCACGACGGAGGCTGCCCCCACGGGGTACGCCGTCGAGCACGCGCGCGGGACCGCCGAGCTCGCGGCGGCGCCGCAGCGCGTCGTGACGCTGGAGCCCGTGGAGACGGACACCGCCGTCGCGCTCGGCGTCGTCCCGGTGGGAGCGGCCGTGCTCAGCGTCGAGGCCGGCGTGCCGGCCTACCTCGGCGAGGAGGCGCAGGCGATCGAGGTCGTGGGCACGGTGCCCGAGCCGAACCTCGAGGCCATCGCCGCGCTGGAGCCGGACCTCATCCTCGGCACGGAGTCGCGCCACGCCGACCTCTACGACCAGCTCGCGGGCATCGCGCCGACGGTGTTCATGGCGACGCAGACCGACCCCTGGCAGGAGAACGTGCTGCTCGTGGGTCGTGCGCTCGGCCGGGAGACCGACGCCCAGGCCCTGCTGGACGCCTACGACGCGCGGTGCGCCCAGCTCCAGGAGGACTACGACGTCAGCGGGACGGCGCAGCTCCTGCGCCCGCGCGACGGCATCGTGTCCGCCTACGGTCCGCGGTCGTTCGCGGGCAGCACGCTCGAGTGCGTCGGGTTCTCGACGCCGGAGCAGGACTGGGGCGAGGACATCTCGGTCGACCTGTCGCCCGAGCGCGTGACCGAGGCCGCCGCCGACCTCGTCCTCGTCTCGGCCGCCGACCCGGCCGACCCGGCCGCGGTCCCGGCCGAGATCCCGCTCAACGCGTCGTCGTTCCCCGACGTGCGCGTCGTCGACCAGTCGTCCTGGATCAGCGGCGTCGGCCCGCTCGGCGGCCAGGCCGTGCTCGACGACGTCGAGCGGTTCCTCCAGGACCGTGCCGGGTCCTGACCGGCCGGCCGGGAGCACGGTCGGGAGCGAGGCCGGGTGCCGGTTCCACCGGTCGCCCAACGTCCTCTTCCCGACGACGGTCGCGCGTGTGCACGACGTCGGACCGCGCCTGGTGCGCGTGACCCTCGCCGGCCCGGACCTGGCGGGGTGCGCCGACGTCGGGCTCGACCAGCGCGTGAAGATCCTGCTCCCCGGGCCGGGGACGGACCTGCTCGCGCGGCGTGCGGGGCTCGCGGGCGAGAGCGCGTGGCGGCGCGAGTGGTCCGCGCTCGACGACGACGTACGGCCGGTGATGCGCTCGTACACGCCCGTGGCCGTGCGGCCCCGGGACGCCGAGGTGGACCTCGACCTGTACCTGCACGAGCCCGCGGGACCGGCGAGCGCGTGGGCGCGCCGCGCGGCGCGCGGGGACCGCGTGCTGCTCTCGGCGCCGCACGTCCGGTTCGGCGTGACCGACCACGGCACGCAGTGGGAGCCGGGGCCCGACGTCGCGCACGTGCTGCTCGTCGGCGACGAGACCTCGGCGCCCGCGGTGCGCGGCATCCTCGCGAGCCTGCGTCCCGACGTGCGGGCGCACGTGCTCGTCGAGGCCGACGACCCGGCGGACGCGCCGGTCGGCGACGTGCCCGGGACCGTGCGCGTCGCGCACGTGCGTCGGCGCCGCCGTGGGGGCGAGCGGGCCGTGCTGGGCGCGGTCCGGGCCTGGGCCGTGGAGCACGGCCGGTCCGCGGCCGACGCGGGCGCAGGCTTCTACGCGTGGTGCGCGACCGAGAGCGCCACCGTCGCGCGGGTCCGCGCCGAGCTCGTGGCGGCGGGGATCGAGAGGTCGCGCGTGCACGCGCAGGGCTACTGGCACGACCGGGCCCGGCGTCGGCCGGAGCCAGAGGGCGGCGAGGCGCGCGCCTGAGGACCGCACGTGTCCTCCGGGACCGCGCCCTCGCGACGCTCAGACGATGATCGCGACCACGACGACGAACAGCACCACGAGGGCGAGGAGCGTGCCGAGCCCGACCAGCAGGGCGAGCGCGACCGGGTGGGCCTGCGGCCAGGGCACGAGCCGCCGGTCGAACGCGCGGAGCTGGGCCGGCGTGACCGGCTGGTGCCAGGGCGTGAGGGGGACGCCGCGGCGCGCGAGGTCGAGCGCGAGGGTCGAGAGCTGGTCGCGGTCCCACATCTGCCCGACGAGCAGGAGCAGGCGCTTCGTCGGGCCGAGGACGATGAGGTGGTGCGTCGCCCCGGCCATGCCGAACGCCATGCGGTCCACCGTGACGACGCGGTCGACGTCCGCGACCGTGAACCGCTTCGTCCGGCCCCAGCCGTGCACGGTGTACGTCCCGTCGCCCAGGACGATCCGCGCGCGGTCGACCATGCGACGCCCGATCGCGTACGTCAGCGGGATCATGGCGAGCGCGAAGGCGAGGAACCCGACGGCGAGCGCCAGGTTCCCGCTCGTGATCGCCGCCGGGAGCTGCGCGAGACCCACGAGCGGCGCGAGGATCGAGATCAGCGCCATGTTGGAGCGCAGCACCTGACGCTTCGCGGCGTCGCCCATGGCCAGCTCGATCAGGGGCGGGGCCGTCGCGCGCCCGGCGGTCGGCTCAGCCACGGCGGAAGAGCTTTCGCCCGGTGGCCGGGTGCAGGGGCGACCCGGCGGGGATCTCGACGGCGTTCGCCCAGACCGGGACGTCGTCGGGGCGCAGCGCCCCGGCGCGGACGGCGCGGTCGCACAGGCCGCGCGCGACGGCCCCGAGGCTCTCGCGGCACGAGAAGACGCCGTCGACGAGGGACAGGGCGACGGCCGTGGCGGGGGCCTGACCCGTTCCCGGGTCGAGGCGCCCGACCGTCGCGACGGCCCGGCCGTGCGAGACGAACGCCGTCGCGCGCGGGGTGACCCAGCGCAGCACGTCGAGGTCGTCGAGGAAGAAGGCGCGACCGGCGCCCCCGATCTCCCACAGCGCCGCACCGTCCTGGTGGGCGGCGTCCGAGGCGCGACGCTTCCAGCGCTGGGCGCCGAACGCCTCGGCGACCCAACCGGCCGCGGTCGAGGGGTCGGTCGCGAGCACGACCGAGACGGTGGGGATCTGACCCCGCGGCGGGTCGAGCGTGATGGGGACGGGAGGGCGAGCCACGCCCGTCACCGTAGCCGGTCCGGGTCGGGACTCTCGCCGAGGCCGGTGAGCGCCCGGAGCAGGACGGCGTGACCGGCCCGCGCGGCCCCGGGCAGCCAGGCGGCGAAGACGGCCCCGAACGCGAGCGGGAGGAGCGCGACGCACCACGCGACCCCGTTCTGGTAGACGGCGCCGAGCGTCGCGAGCCCGCAGGCCGCGGCGAGCCAGATCGCGACCAGGAGGAGGTCCAGCCCGCTCGGCGCGACCGCCCCGCGCACCCGGACGCCGTCGGGCTCCTGGGTGAGACGGGCCCGCAGCACGCTGTGACCGCTCGCGTGCGCGCCGCTGGCCCAGCGCCGCGCGACCAGCACGTCGCCGCGCACGCGGACCCGGACCTCCTGCCCGCGGCGCGGCAGCTCCGCGGCGCGGCGCCGGACGTCGGCGGTCGAGACCCGCGGCAGGAGCAGGTCGAGGGGGACGCGGAGCACGGCGCAGAGCCTAGGCCGTCAGCAGCAGCGCGACCCCGGGTTGGCGTCCTGCTCGGCGTGGCGCACACGCCAGAACTCACGCTCGGTCATCACGACGCCGCCCGGGTGCACCGCGCGCTGGTGCGCGGCGTAGGTCGCGTACGCGTCGTCGCCCATGACCTGCCGCACGTACCAGCGGACGGCGCGGAGCCCCGCCACGACGGTCGCGCGGACCGTCGTGGCGGGACCCTGCGAGACCTGCCGCACCGTCACCGGTGCCCCGTCGCGGCAGGACGCTTCTCGGGCGGCAGCGCCGCCCACTCCTTCTGGATCGCCTTCTCGGCCTTCGTCGCGACCAGGTCGGCCGGGGCGAACCGGCGCGACGCCACGGGCGGGTCCTCGTGGTTCGTGCCGCCGCCGTCGCGCAGCGCCTTCGCGGTCACGAGGACCGAGGCGACGATGACGACGATCGCGAGCACGACGAACACGATCGACAGCGTGCCCTGGACGAACGTGTTGCGGACGACCGCCTCCATGGCCTCGACCGAGCCCGCCGTGCCGAACGACGTCTCGCCCGCGGCGAGCGCGTCCTTGAAGGCGTTGTGGTTGGCCCAGTACCCGACCGCGGGCACGGGCGAGAAGATCTTCTCGATCGACGCCCAGATGGTGATGACCGCGGTGAACGCGAGCGGCGCCGCGACGATCCACAGCCAGCGCTGGTAGCTGCGCCCGCGCTTGGCGACGATCGCGAGCACGACGGCGAGCGCGATGGCCGCGAGGAGCTGGTTGGCGATGCCGAACAGCGGGAAGAACGTGTTGATGCCGCCGAGCGGGTCGGTGACCCCGAGGTAGAGGATCGATCCCCACCCGGCGACCATGATCGCGGTGCACAACCAGACCCCGGGGCGCCACGTCACGTCCCGGAACCTCGGCGCCACGTTGCCGATCGTGTCCTGGAGCATGAACCGCGCGACGCGGGTGCCGGCGTCGACGGCGGTGAGGATGAACAGCGCCTCGAACATGATCGCGAAGTGGTACCAGAAGCCCATCATCGCGGTGCCGCCCACGAGCTGCTGCATGATGTGCGCGAGGCCCAGGGCGAGCGTCGGGGCGCCGCCCGTGCGGGACACGATCGACGGCTCGCCGACCGCCTCGGCCGTGGACGTGAGCATGTCCGGCGTGAGGTTGACGCCCATGAGCCCGAGCCCGTTGACGAAGGCCACGGCCCCCTCCACGGTGCCCCCGGTCGCGCCGGCGGACGAGTTCATCGCGAAGTAGATGCCGCGGTCGATCGAGATCGCGGCGACGAGCGCCATGATCGCGACGAACGACTCCATGAGCATGCCGCCGTAGCCGATGAAGCGCGTCTGGCGCTCCTTCTCGACGAGCTTGGGGGTCGTGCCCGACGCGATGAGGGCGTGGAACCCGGACAGCGCACCGCACGCGATCGTCACGAAGAGGAAGGGCCAGAGGGCGCCGGACACGACCGGACCCGTCTCGCCGCTCGCGAACTCGCTGATCGCGGGGACGGTGATCTCCGGCCGCACGACGATCACCGCGACGGCGAGGACGACGATGACGCCGACCTTCATGAACGTCGACAGGTAGTCGCGCGGCGCGAGCAGGAGCCACACGGGCAGCACGGCCGCGACGAAGCCGTAGACGATCACGCCGACGGCGATGGTCGTGCGGTCGAGGGTGAAGAGGTCGGCGCCCCAGGCGGTGTCGGCGATCCAGCCGCCGCCGATGATCGCGGCGAGCAGCAGGACGAAGCCGATGACGGAGACCTCGGTGATCTTGCCCGGGCGCAGGTAGCGCAGGTACACGCCCATGAACAGAGCGATCGGGATCGTCATGGAGACGGAGAACACGCCCCACGGGCTCTCGCCGAGCGCGTTGACGACCACGAGCGCGAGGATCGCGACGATGATGATCATGATGAGCAGCGACGCGACGATCGCGGCGGTACCGCCCACGCGGCCGAGCTCCTGGCGCGCCATCTGGCCGATGGTCCGCCCGCCGCGGCGCATGGAGAAGAACAGCACGAGGTAGTCCTGCACCGCGCCCGCGAGCACGACGCCGACGATGATCCAGATCGTGCCCGGCAGGTAGCCCATCTGCGCGGCGAGCACCGGGCCGACGAGCGGGCCCGCGCCGGCGATGGCCGCGAAGTGGTGGCCGAACAGCACGTGGCGGTCGGTCGGGACGTAGTCCTTGCCGTCCTCGCGCGACTCGGCAGGCGTCGCCCGGCGGTCGTCGGGGCGCGTGATGTAGCGCTCGATGACCTTGGAGTAGAAGCGGTACCCGATGAGGTACGTGCACACGGCGGCGAACACGAACCAGATCGCGTTCACCGTCTCGCCGCGGACGACCGCGAGCATGACCCAGGCGATGCCGCCCAGCAGCGAGATCGCGGCCCACAGGGCGATCTTCTGCGGCGTCCAGCGGGTCCGCGTCTGCGCTCCGGGGACGGAGTCGGGCACTGCGGTGGGGGGCAGCGACGGGTCCGGCACGATCTCCGGCTCGTCGGGGGCGGCGTTCCGCGCCGCGCGGGTGTCTGTCGTCATCGAGCCTCTCCAGGGTCGCGTCGTTGCGTCCGACCTCGGAAGGCTAGGGAGCCCGTGCGGGGGTGATCCAGGTCACGTCGACCGGCGGTCGAGGTGTGCGACGAACGGTGGCCCGCGTGCGACGAACGGCGCCCGCCGCGCGCGATCCCGCGGCGCGGGCTACGGTCCTGCCGTGGCCGACGAGGGCGAGCAGGTCCAGCAGGTCGAGCAGGTCCGGCAGGCGGCGGACGGCGAGCAGGCCGAGAACCGCGGGCACGCCGGACGGTCGTGGCGCGAGACCGTGACCGTCGTGCTGCTCGCGGTGACGGCCGTCCTCACGGCCTGGAGCGGGTTCGAGGCGAGCAAGTGGGGCGGCGAGATGTCGATCGCGTTCTCGCGCGCGTCGACCCAGCGCATCGAGGCGTCGACGCAGCGCGCGCACGCCGACACCGCCCGGTCGATCGACCTGCAGGTCTTCGGCCTGTGGCTCGAGGCGTACGCGACCGGGGACACCGAGCTGGAGGAGTTCACGCGCGCGCGGTTCACGCCCCACTTCCAGCCGGCGTTCGACGAGTGGCTCGCGTCGCGCCCCCTGCAGAACCCCGACGCCGCCCCGAGCCCGTTCGCGCTCGACGCCTACGTCCCGCCCGGAGCGGTCGAGGCGGTCGAGGCCGACGAGCGGGCCGACGCCCTCTTCGCGCAGGCGCTCGTCAACAACCAGCGGGGCGACAACTACACGCTGACGACCGTGCTCTTCGCGCTCGTGCTGTTCTTCGGCGCGTTCGCGGGCAGGTTCCGCTCGGAGCGCGCCTCCTGGGCCATGGTCGGCCTCGCGTGCGTGGTCCTCGTGGTCGGCATCGGCTTCCTGGTGACCTTTCCGAAGATCATCTGACACCGCGGTCCCCGGGCACCTGCGGGCCTCGTAGCCTGGGGCGATGCAGACCCTCACGACAGCCCGGCTCACCCTCCGCCCCTGGCAGCCCGACGACGCCGACGCCATCCTGGACATCTACTCGCGCTGGGACGTCATGCGGTTCATCGGCGTGACGCCGCGCGTCCTGGAGCACCGCGACGAGGCGCTGGAGCGGGTCGAGCGCTGGGCCGCCGCCGACGACGGCACGCACGGGGTCTGGGCGGTCGTCCCGCGCGAGGGCGAGGGTGGGGGTCTGCCCGACGCCGCGCCCGTGGGGACCATCCTGCTCAAGCCCATCCCGGCGTCGGGCACGGGCGACCCGCTGCAGCCGTCGGGCGACACGGAGATCGGGTGGCACTTCCACCCCGACGTGTGGGGCCGCGGGTACGCGTCGGAGGCGGCGGCCGCGGTGCTCGCGCACGCCTTCGAGCGCGGGCTCGAGCGTGTCGTCGCCGTGACGCACCCCGACAACGCGGCGTCCCAGGCGGTGTGCCGGCGGATCGGCATGACCCACCGCGGGACGACCGACGCGTACTACGACGCGACCTGCGAGCTGTTCGACGTGACCGCGCCCTGACGGGACCGCCCCCTGACGGGACCGCCGCCTAACGGGAGCGCGCTCTGACGGGAGCGCCCCGTCAGGGAACCCGCGTGAGGCGTCGGACCGCGCCGAGGACGTCGACGTCGTCGTGCGGCTCGGTGTCGAGCGCGCGGTGGATGGTCATGCCCTCGATGAACGCGTCGAGCACGCGGCACGTCGCGGCGTCGAAGTGGCGGCCGAGCGCGTCGCGGCTACGGCGCATCCAGTCGTTCGTGAGCGTCCGGTAGGCGGGGTCGCGCGCCGCGAGCGTGTAGAGCTCGTGCGACAGGACGAGGTCGCGCTGGGTCGCGAACACGTCGTGCGTGATGAGCGTCGTGACCGCCTGCACGGCCTCCTCGGGCGTGCGCGCGTCGCTCATGCGGCGCTCGAACTGAGCGGCGGCGTCGCGCGCGAACCGACCGAACGCCTCGCGCAGCAGCTCGTCCATCCCGGCGAAGTGGTACGTCATCGACCCGAGCGGGACGTCGGCCGCGACCGCGACGCGCCGGTGCGACGTGCCCGCGACGCCGTGCTCGGTGATGACGTCGAGGCACGCGTCGATGATGCGGTCGCGCCGCTCCGGGTCGTGGCGGCGGGCTCGGGGCGTCGTCCCGGACGGGGCCTCAGGGGCGCTCATGGTCAGATGTTCTCGCGGATCACCCGGGCCGGGTTGCCCACCGCCACGACGTTCGCGGGCAGGTCGCGCGTCACGACGGAGCCCGCGCCCACCACCGTGTTGTCGCCGATCGTCACGCCCGGGCACACGATCACGCCGCCGCCGAGCCACACGTTGTCGCCGAGCGTGATGGGCTCGGCCGCCTCGAGCTTGTCGCGCCGGGGCTGCGGATCGACGGGGTGGGTCGGGGTGAGGAGCTGGACGTTCGGCCCGATGAGGCAGTCGTCGCCGACCGTGATCGCCGCGACGTCGAGCGCGGTGAGGCCGGAGTTGACGAAGGTCCGGGCGCCGAGGTGCACGTTGCTGCCGAAGTCGACCGCGAGCGGCGGCTTGACCCACGACCCCTCGCCGAGCGACCCGAGCAGGTCGGCGAGGATCTCGCGGGCTTGCGCGTCGTCGCCGTCGCCGTCGAGGACGGCGCGGTGGAACGCGTCGACGAGGCGCAGACCGCGCTGGACGCCGCGCGCGATCTCCGGGTCGTCGGCGACGTAGAGGTCGCCCGCGGCCATGCGCTCGTAGCTCGTGCGGTCGTCGCCGGCGAAGTAGTCGGTCGTCATGCGGTGGTGGCCTCCTCGGGCGCGGTCGTGCGGCGTTCGTGGTCATCATGCCGGGCGGGGGACGGCTCACCGTCGTGTTCGACGCGGCCCGGCCTGCCCGTCGAGCGCCGTCGCGGGGCGAGCACGCCGGCCAGGAGCACGACGACGAGGCCGGCCAGCGGCAGGACGAGCAGCCCGGCGCGCAGGCTCGTGGCGTCGGCGACGAGCCCGACGATCGGCGGGGACAGGAGGAACCCGAGGCGCATGAGCCATGAGACGAGGGTGAGGCCCGTGCCCGCGCGCAGGCCAGGGAGCTCGTCGGCCTGCTGCATCGCGGCGGGGACCAGGGTCGCGACGCCGAACCCGGCGGCGGCGAACCCGGCGATCGTGCCCGGGACGGACGGGAACGCGAGCGCGAGCCCCGTGCCGAGCAGCACGAGCGCGCCCCCGGTCCGGGCGACGGCGCGCTGGCCGAAGCGGTCGACGAGGCGGTCGCCGACGAGCCGACCGACGAACTGTGCGCCGACGAGCGCGACGAACCCGGCGGCGGCGAGCGTCGCCGGGGCGCCGAGCGACCCGGAGAGGTAGACCGCCGCCCACGTGCTGCCCGCGTCCTCCACGAGCGTGCCCGCGACGGCGACGAGGACGAGCGCCGCGAGGACGGCGACGGTGCGCGTGCGGGACGTGCGCGCGGCGGCCGCAGCGGCGGCCTCGGCGCTGGTCGGGACGCCCGGGGTGGCGAGCGCCCCGGCCTCGCCCGCGACGTCGTCGGGCACCTCGCCGTCCAGCCCGGGCAGGCACGAGCGCAGGGCCACGAGGGCGACGACGGAGAACAGCGCGCCCGTGATCGCCAGGTGCACGGCGAGCGGCAGGTCGAGCGCGATCGCGGCGGCGGCCATGCCGCCGCCGACCACGGCGCCGACCGACCAGAGCGCGTGGAAGCCGTTGATGATCGAGCGGCCGTAGCGGCGCTGCACCCGCAGGCCGTGGGCGTTCTGCGCGACGTCGGTGAACGCGTCCATCGCGCCTGCCGCGAACAGCGCGACGACGAGCAGCGGCAGGGCGGGTGCGAGGCCCGCGAGCAGCAGCCCTGCGGCGGTGAGCACGGTGCCGGCGACCGCGACGCGCGCCGACCCGAAGCGGCGCACGAGCGCCGCGGCGGCGAGCCCCGCGGTGATGGCCCCTGCGGGGAAAGCGGCGACGGCGAGCCCGTACGTGGCGTTCCCCAGGTCGAGCCCGGCCTTGATCTCGGGGTAGCGCGGCACGAGGTTCGCGAACAGGGCGCCGTTCGTGAGGAACAGCGCGGCGACGGCGACGCGGGCGCGCCGGACGTCGAGCACAGGTCGAGCGAGGGCGGAGGACGACATGCGGACGATCGTACACACGATGCGTACGCCCGTACACAACCGCGGACGGTGCCGAACCCGGGGTTGTTCCCCGGATCGGCGCCGAGGTGGGGAAGAACCCCGGGTTCGGCGGGGTGCGGTACCGCGTGAACCCGGGTTCGGCGGGGCCGGGGGCGGCGTCTGCACCTAGGCTGGCGCGCATGGACACCGAGGAACGCCTGGCCGTCTTCATCGACTACGAGAACCTCGCGCTCGGCGCGCGCGAGCACCTGGGCGGCATGACGTTCGACTTCGGGCCGATCGCCGACGCGCTCGCGGTGCGCGGGCGCGTGGTCGTGCGGCGCGCCTACGCCGACTGGTCGTACTTCGACGAGGACCGCCGCTCGCTCACGCGGCACCAGGTCGAGCTCATCGAGATGCCGCAGCGCATGGGCGCGTCGCGCAAGAACGCGGCCGACATCAAGATGGTCGTCGACGCGATCGAGATGGCGTTCGAGCGCGACTACATCTCGACGTTCGTCATGTGCACGGGGGACAGCGACTTCTCCCCGCTCGTCCACAAGCTGCGCGAGCTCAACAAGCGCGTCATCGGGGTCGGGGTCGAGAAGTCGACGTCGCGGCTCCTGCCGCCCGCGTGCGACGAGTTCCTCTTCTACGACCGCCTCGAGGGTGTCGACGTCCCCGACGAGCCGGAGCCCCGGTCCGTGCGTGGCGGGCGCGCCTCGGGCGGGACGACGTCGGGCGCGGGCAAGGCGAAGCGCGGCGGCGGGCGTTCGACCGGGCGCCGCAAGGCGACCGAGATCGCCGAGCCGGAGGTCGAGACGCCGGCCGCGGCGGCGCTCGCGGAGCTGGGCGAGGCCGTCGGGCGCACGACCCGCCGCGGCGAGCCCGTCGTGACGGAGAGCGACGAGGTCGAGGTCACGACGACGTCGGTCACCGAGGTGCCCGAAGCGGTCGAGACCCCGGCGCCCGCCCCCGAGGCCGACGACGAGGCGCCGTCCGGCGAGGACCTTCCCATGGAGGTGCGTGTCGCGCAGACGCTCGCGGACCTGGAGGCGTCGACGAGCGGCGCGGTGACGGCGTCCGTGCTCAAGCGCACGCTGCTGCGCAAGGACCCGACGTTCAGCGAGGCCGACTACGGGTTCCGCAACTTCGGTGAGTTCCTGCGGTTCCTGGCCGACCGGAGCATTGTCGAGCTCGCGCCCGGGCCGGCCACGGGCGACCCCGAGGTGTCCCTGCCGGCTCAGGGCGACACCGACCAGGCGTTCGCCCTCGTGCGCGAGGTCGTGCAGGAGGAGGGCGGCTCGGCCGTCCTGTCCGGGCTGAAGAACGCGATCCGCAAGAAGCGCCCGGACTTCAGCGAGAAGGCGCTCGGCTACCGCGGGTTCCTGCAGTTCTGCAAGGCGGCGCAGGCCGCCGGCGCCGTCGACCTGGCCTGGGACGACGACGCCGACGACTACCGCGTGTCGGTCGCCTAGCGGGCGACGAAGGCGAGCAGCGCCTCGTTGACCTCGGCGGCGTGCGTGACGAGCAGCCCGTGGGGCGCGCCCTCGACCTCGACGTACTCGGCGTCCGGCACGAGCTGCCGGAAGCGACGCCCGGTCGCGTCGATCGGGAGGATGTTGTCCTTCGTGCCGTGGAGGATGAGCGTCGGCTTGCCCGCCGCGCGGACGGCCTCGACGTCGGCCCGGAAGTCCTCGATCCACGTGGGCACGACGGCGTACGCGGCGACGGGAGCGGACCCGATCGCGGTGATCCAGCTCGCGCGCACGGTGTCCTCGCTGATGCGCGTCCCGAGGTTCTCGTCGAGGTTGTAGAAGTTCTTGTAGAAGTCGGTGTACCAGGCGTACCGGTCGGCACGGGCCGCGTCGACGATCCCGTCGAACACGGACTGCGGGACTCCCTCGGGGTTGTCGTCGCGCTGGACGAGGAACGGCTCGAGGGACGCGAGGAACGCGAGCTTGGCGACGCGCTCGTGCCCGTGGTTGTGGACGTAGCGGGCGAGCTCGCCGGTGCCCATGGAGAACCCGACGAGGATCACGTCGCGCAGGTCGAGCGTCTCGAGGACGGTGTTCAGGTCGGCCGCGAAGGTGTCGTAGTCGTACCCGCTGCCGACCTTGCTCGACGCGCCGAACCCGCGGCGGTCGTACGTGATGACGCGGTGGCCGGCATCGATCAGCTCGCGCTTCTGGAGCTCCCAGCTGTGCCCGTCGAGGGGGTAGCCGTGGATGAGGACGACCGGCTGGCCGGTCCCCTGGTCCTCGTAGTAGAGCTCGATGTCGGTGGAGTTCTCCTGCCCGACGGTGATGTACCCCATGGTCGTGCTCCCTTCGCGGAGTGCTGAGAACGATCGTTCTCGCCGATGGTCGCTACACTAGAGAACGATGGTTCTCCTCGCAAGTGGGGTGACGTGAACGGGAGGTGACGATGCTCGACGACGCGAGCGCACGCGCAGCGGTCGTGGCTGCCGCCGACCGGCTGTTCTACGCGCGCGGCGTCCAGTCCGTGGGGATGGACGCGGTCCGCACCGAGGCCGGGGTGTCGCTCAAGCGCATCTACGCGCTGTTCCCCTCCAAGGACGACCTGGTCGTCGCGGTGCTGCGGCACCGCACCGAGCAGTGGGACGCGGGGATCGCGCGCGCGGCGGCTGGTGCGACCGCGCCCCGCGACCGGCTGCTCGCCGTGTTCGACTTCCTCGACGCGTGGTTCC
Organism: Cellulosimicrobium cellulans; assembly: GCF_016907755.1. Classification (NCBI taxonomy): domain Bacteria; kingdom Bacillati; phylum Actinomycetota; class Actinomycetes; order Micrococcales; family Promicromonosporaceae; genus Cellulosimicrobium; species Cellulosimicrobium cellulans. The sequence continues at coordinate 171,973 of NZ_JAFBCN010000001.1, read as the reverse complement.
GCGAGGACGGGTTCCGCGGGTGCGCGTTCATCAACTCGTTCGGCGAGCTCGGCGCGACGTCGCCCGCCGTCGCCGCGGCCGTGCGCGAGCACAAGGAGTCGTTCCAGCGGTACGCGCGCGACGTCGTGCGCGAGGCCGGCCTGCCTGACGACGTCGCGCTCCAGGTCGTCCTGCTCGCCGAGGGCGCGCAGACGACGGCGGCCATCACCCAGGACGTCGACGTCGCACGTCAGGCACGCCGGGCAGCCGAGGCGATCCTCGACGCGGCGGTCCCGGCGACCGCCTGAGCCCGCGGGCGCGTGCGCGTGGGGACCCCGGCGTCGGCGCACGGCACTTCCTGAGGATGGATGTGGGAGCGATTCCACGACACGCCGAGAGAGCGCTTGCTCGGCGACCTCCCGCGCCCGTAGGTTCACGGACGGAGGGCCGAGGAACGGCCCCCGCCCCGGTGCAGAGTCGCGCCGAGAGCACGTCGCGCACCGTGGCGAGACGCAGGCGGCAGCCGCCGCCGGACCTGGAGGATCGATGGACCTCGCACGTCAGCGTTCACCCCGTCCCACGCCCCGGCGGGGTGCCCGCCCACGACCCGGTCGGCCACGACGTCGTCCGGCCCCGCGCCTCGGCGAGACCGCGCGCCGCGTCGTCGCGGTCGCGGTCACGACGCTCACCGTGAGCGCCGGAGCGCTCGTGGCGGCCCCCGCCGCGACCGCTGCGCCGGGCGACATCATCTGGTCGGACGAGTTCGACGGCGCCGCGGGCTCGGCCCCGAGCTCCGCCCGCTGGAACCACGAGACGGGCGCCGGCGGCTGGGGCAACGCCGAGCTCCAGAACTACACGACGTCGCGCGCGAACTCCGCGCTCGACGGGCAGGGCCACCTCGTCATCACCGCACGGCGCGAGGCCGACGGGTCGTACACGTCCGCGCGCATGACGACCCAGGGGAAGTACCAGCCGCAGTACGGGCGCGTCGAGGCCCGCATCCAGATCCCGCGCGGCCAGGGCATCTGGCCGGCGTTCTGGATGCTCGGCGGCAACCTCCCCGGGGTCGGCTGGCCGACGTCGGGCGAGATCGACGTCATGGAGAACGTCGGCTTCGAACCGCACCGCGTGCACGGCACCGTGCACGGGCCGGGGTACTCCGGCGGCGCCGGCATCACGGGCATGTACCAGCACCCGCAGGGCTGGTCGTTCGCGGACGACTTCCACACCTTCGCCGTCGACTGGAAGCCCGGCGAGATCACCTGGTTCGTCGACGGCCAGCAGTTCCACCGCGTCACGCGCGCGAGCGTCGGCGCCAACGCGTGGGTGTTCGACCAGCCGTTCTTCCTCATCCTCAACGTCGCGGTCGGCGGACAGTGGCCCGGGTACCCCGACGGCACGACGCAGCTCCCCCAGCAGATGAAGGTGGACTACGTGCGGGTCTACGACAACGGCTCGGGAACCTCGAACCCGCCGAACCCCGGCGGCGGCCTCCCGACCGGGACCGGGACGATCCGGATCGCGAACGGGTACTGCCTCGACGTCCCGTGGGGCCAGACGCACGACGGCAACCGCGTGCAGATCGTCCCGTGCAACGGCAACGCCGCCCAGTCGTGGACGCGGGGGAGCGACGGGACCATCAGGGCGCTCGGCAAGTGCCTCGACGTGAGCGGCAGCGGCACGGCGAACGGCACGGCGGTCCAGCTCTGGACGTGCAACGGCACGAACGCGCAGAAGTGGACCTACGACGCGGGGGCGAAGACGCTGCGCAACCCGCAGGCGGGGAAGTGCCTCGACGCCGAGGGCGGCAACCCGCTCTACGAGGGCCAGCGGTTCGTGATCTGGGACTGCCACGGGTCGACCAACCAGCAGTGGACCTTCTGACCCGTCCGCAGCCGAGCGATGCGTCCGCGTGCGAGTGCTGCGTCTCCGGACGCATCCCTCGCGCGCGGACGCATCTCTCGCCGGGTCATCCGGCGCCGCGTTCCCCGGTCGACGGGTCCGCGACCTCCGCGGGGCGCGGGCCCAGCCGGCTCGCGACCATCGGGAGCACGATCACCGACAGCACGCCCGCGCCGACGAGCGCCGCGCCGACGCGCGACGTCATCGCGCCCTGCTCGACCGCGATCTCCGTGAGGGCGACGAGCAGCGGCAGCGCGGTCGCGGCGTAGAGCGCGGTCTGGACGCGCTCGACCGACGGCAGCTCGCGTCGGAACCACAGCAGCACCGGTCCGCCCCGCACGACCACCATGAGCACGAAGAACGTCAGCGGCAGCAACGGCGACGCGACGATCGAGTCGATGTCCAGGCCCATGCCGGAGCTGACGAAGAACACCGGCACGAACACGCCCCACGCGACCGCGTCGAGCTTCTTCTCCAGCGCCTCGACGTCGCCCGGCGCCCAGCGGCGCAGCACCATGCCGCCGACGAACGCGCCCAGCACCGCGTCGAACCCGAGCCCCGCGGCGAGCGCGAGCAGCGCGACGAGCAGCAGCACCGTGAGGCGCAGCGTGCTCTGGCCGGTCCCGTGCTCGGCCGCGCTGAAGAGGCGGTCGCCGCCGAGCGCCTTGATGCGCCCCAGCCGGCCCGGCAGCGCGGACAGCGCGATCGCGACGACGGCGAACAGCACCAGCAGGATCGCCGCGACGCCGCTCTCGCGCGTGCCGAGCAGCACCGCCATCGCGACGATCGGCCCCAGCTCACCCACCGCCCCGACCACGAGCACGGCCCGCCCGAGCCGTGAGCCGAGCTGACCGCCGTCGCGCAGGATCGGGAGCACGACGCCGAGCGCGGTGGTCGTGAGCGCGATCGCCCCGGCCGCCACCTTGTGCGGCGAGCCGTCGCCCACGACCACGAGCACCAGCACCGCGCCGACGACGAGCGACGTCAGCCACGCCGCCCCGGCGCGTCGCCCGATGCGCTGGCGCAGGAGGTTCGGCTCGAGCTCGTACCCGGCGAGGAGGAACAGGAAGCCCATGCCGAGGTCGGAGAGGAGCGTGACGTCGGCGGGCGTCGCGAGGTCGAGCGCCGACGGCCCGATGAGGATGCCCCCGAGCAGCAGCACGACGACCTGCGGCACCCGCGACCGCACCGGCATGAGGCCCGCGAGGAGCGGCGCGAGCAGCGCGACGACGAACACCGGGACGAGCGGGGCGTAGACGTTCACGGGTGGGCTCCGGGTGGTCGGTGGACGGCGGGTCCCAGGATCCCGCAGCGCCCCGGCTCGCGCGCGGCGGGACGGGCCCGACGCCGTCGTGCCGGTTGACGACGCGTCGCGCCCCGGCCTACGGTCGGCGCAGCCGCGGGTTCCCGCGGCCCTGGATCGGCAGACAGGACCACTGAGCCGGCGCACCGTGGCGCCGGAGCCGCGCCCCGGTGAGCACGAGCCACCAGGAGGCACCATGACCAGCACCCGCACCTGGGTCCGCGACCCGCTCGGCGTCTTCACCGCGGACGACTCCCCCGACGCGCCGGACGCGCGGGGCGGGGTCGTCGTCGAGGACGGGGTGATCGTCGAGGTGGTCGCGGCGGGAGCGCAGCCGTCCGCCCCGGTCGACGAGACGTTCGACGCGTCGCAGCACGTGCTCACGCCCGGCCTGATCAACACGCACCACCACTTCTACCAGACGCTCACGCGCGCCTGGGGGCCGGTCGCCGACGCCCCGCTGTTCCCCTGGCTGCAGCGCCTGTACGCGGTGTGGGCGCGGCTCACGCCGCGCGACCACGAGCTCGCGACGACCGTCGCGCTCGCCGAGCTGCTGCTGTCCGGCTGCACGACGGCAGCCGACCACCACTATGTGTTCCCGGCCGGGCTCGACGACGCGATCGACCTCCAGGTCGCCGCGGTGAAGCGGCTCGGGATGCGCGCGACCCTCACGCGCGGGTCCATGACGCTCGGCCAGGACGACGGCGGCCTGCCGCCGCAGTCGGTCGTGCAGAACCTGGACGTGATCCTCGCCGACTCGCAGCGCCTCGTGGAGAGCTACCACGAGCGGGGCGCCGGGGCGCAGGTCCAGATCGCGCTCGCGCCGTGCTCGCCGTTCTCCGTGACGACCGACGCGATGCGCGAGAGCGCGGCGCTCGCGGAAGACCTCGACGTGCGCCTGCACACGCACCTCGCCGAGACGATCGACGAGGAGGACTTCTGCCGCGAGCGCTTCGGGATGCGCACGGTCGACTACCTCGAGTCGGTCGGCTGGCTCACCGACCGCGCGTGGCTGGGGCACGGCATCCACTTCGACGACGACGAGGTGCGCCGCCTCGGGGCCGCGGGGACCGGCGTCGCGCACTGCCCGACGTCGAACATGCGCCTCGCGTCCGGGATCGCCCGGGCCGTGGAGCTCGAGGACGCCGGTGCGCCCGTCGGGCTCGGGGTCGACGGCTCGGCGTCGAACGACGCCTCGACGATGATCCTCGAGGCGCGCCAGGCCCTCTACCTCCAGCGCCTCAGGTACGGCGCGGACATCCCCGTGACCCGCGCGCTCGGCTGGGGCACGCGCGGGTCGGCGCGCGTCCTGGGCCGGGATGACGTCGGCGTGCTCGCCGTCGGCAAGCAGGCGGACCTCGCGCTGTGGCGCCTCGACGAGCTGCGCTTCTCCGGCTCCCACGACCCGGTCGCGGCGCTCCTGCTGTGCGGCGCCGACCGCGCGGACCGCGTCATGGTCGGCGGCGAGTGGCGGGTCGTCGACGGCGCGGTCCCGGGCCTCGACCTCGACGCCCTGGTCGCGGAGCACTCGGCCGCGGCCCGGCGCCTCGTCGCGGGCTGAACCCGCTGCCGGGCGGGGACGTGCCCGGTCGCCGACCGGCGCGTCCCCGCCGGCTCAGAGCTCGCGGTAGTAGTGGACGACGGGGAGCGCGGTGAAGCCGCTCGACTCGTACAGGGCGCGGGCGGCGTCGTGCCCCGGGTCGCCGCCGGTCCAGACGTTGGCGTACGCGCACCCGGCGTCGCGCAGGAGCTGCAGCGCGGCGTCCACGAGGATCCTCCCGACGCCCTCGCCCTGCGCGTCGGGGTCGACGGCGATGATCTCGACGTCGCCGGTGCGGGCTCCTTCGGCGGGAGGCTCGCCGATCACCGCGGTCGCGAACCCGACGACCCGGCCGGCCCGCTCCGCGACGACCGTCGTCGCGGGGTGCTTCTCGCACGTGCCGCGCACCTCCGCCTCCTGGCTGCGCCGCCAGTCGGGGTACGCGAGCCCGTAGAGGCGCTCGCCGAGGATCTCCCGCCACGAGGCGAAGGCGTCCTCCCACGCGCGCAGCGACAGGTCGGCGACCGCGTCGAGGTCCGTGGAGCGGTAGGGGCGGAGCGTCGTGGTCACCGCTGGAGGCTACGGAGGCCGGGCGGGCCGGGGCCAGTGCTTTGACGTCGACGTCGTACCAGGCCGTCGCCGCAGGCCACGTGCGAGTTGCCGGGAGGGGCTTGACACGCGTCACACTTGGCGTTCGAATAGTGGAAGTAGTTTTCCGCCAAGCGGAACGATAGCTGACGAGGAGGTCCGCTATGAACGCGCGAGCCACGAGGGCCACGGACGGCGCAGAACGGCGTCCGGTACGCCCCGAGGACGAGCGGCTGCCCATCGGGTCGACGTTCGGGTACGGGTTCCAGCACGTGCTCACGATGTACGGCGGCATCATCGCCCCACCGCTCATCGTGGGCGGCGCCGCCGGGCTGACCGGGGCCGAGATCGGGACGCTCGTCGCGGCGTCCCTCTTCATGGGCGGCCTCGCGACGATCCTGCAGACGCTCGGCATCCCGTTCTTCGGGTCGCAGCTCCCGCTCGTGCAGGGCGTGTCGTTCGCGGGCGTGTCGACGATGGTCGCGATCGTCAACGGCGGGGGAGGGATCCCCGGCGTGCTGGGCGCGGTGCTCGTCGCGTCGGCGGTCGGCCTGCTCATCACGCCGTTCTTCGCGCAGATCATCCGGTTCTTCCCCCCGGTCGTCACGGGCGTGGTCATCACGACGATCGGTCTGACGCTCATGCCCGTCGCCGCCAACTGGGCCATGGGCGGCAACGCGAGCGCGCCCGACTACGGCTCGGTGAGCAACATCGGCCTCGCCGCGCTGACGTTCGCGATCGTCATCCTGCTGTCGAAGGTGGGCAGCGGCACGATCTCGCGCCTGTCCATCCTCATCGCGATCGTCGTCGGCACCCTCATCGCCCTCGCGCTGGGCAAGGCGGACTTCTCCGGCGTGGGCGACGGCCCGGTCGCCGCGTTCCCGTCGTTCCTCGGCTTCGGCGCCCCGACGTTCGAGATCGCCGCGATCATCTCGATGCTCATCGTCATCCTCGTGACCCTCACCGAGACGACGGCGGACATCATCGCCGTGGGCGAGATCGTCGGCACCAAGGTGGACCGCAAGCGCATCGCGAACGGCCTGCGCGCCGACATGGCGTCGTCCGTCGTCTCGCCGTTCTTCGGCTCGTTCACGCAGTCGGCGTTCGCGCAGAACGTCGGGCTCGTGGCCATCACGGGCGTGAAGTCGCGGTTCGTCGTCGCGGCGGGCGGCGCGATCCTCGTGGTCCTCGGCCTCCTGCCGGTCCTGGGCCGCGTCGTGGCCGCGGTCCCGACGCCGGTCCTCGGCGGTGCGGGCGTCGTGCTGTTCGGCTCCGTCGCGGCATCCGGCATCCGCACGCTCGCGAAGGTCGACTACTCCCGGCCGATGAACCTCATCATCGTGGCGGCGTCGATCTCGTTCGGCATGATCCCCATCGCCAAGCCCGACTTCTACGACCAGTTCCCCACGTGGTTCGGCATCATCTTCCACTCGGGCATCAGCTCCGCCGCGGTCATGGCGATCCTGCTCAACCTGCTGTTCAACCACGTCAAGCTCGGCAACCCGCCCGACCCGTCCGTGTTCGCCGCGGGCGCCGAGCACGGCGCGAGCTCGGTGGACGAGGACGACCTCGACGACCTCGAGGACGACGGCGTCATCAACGGATCGACCCGCCGGCCCGCGGCCACCGACACGGTCCCGCCGGCGGAGCCCGCGGCGAACCCCGCGCCCGTCGCGGGCGAGCAGCAGGTCGACGGGGCGCCCTCCCCGGCGCCCGAGGCGGCGCCCGCGGGTGGTGCCGCCGACGGCGAGAGCACGACTCCCCGGCAGCACGCGGTCGCCCCGCTCCCGCGGACCGCGACCCCGTAGGCGCACCCGGCGAGCAGGCACAGCGTCGTGCCCGACGCCGCCCCGCACCCGAGCGACCCCCTCGCGCCGGGTGCGGGGCGCCGTCGTGCCCGGGCCGTGTAGCGTCGTGGGTCGGCGTCGAGCACGACACCGGCACCCCGACCGCAGGACCGCACCATGAGCGCCCCCACGCCCGAGCACCCGGCACCGACCGCGAACGACGCACCGACCGAGAGCCCGGCGGCCGACCACCTCGGGCACGGGCTGCGGACGCGGCACCTGACGATGATGGGGCTGGGCTCCGCGATCGGCGCGGGCCTGTTCCTCGGCTCGGGCGTCGGGATCGCGACCGCCGGGCCCGCCGTGCTCGTGTCGTACGCGATCGCGGGCGTCGTCGTCATCCTCGTCATGCGGATGCTCGCCGAGATGGCGAGCGCGCGGCCCGCGAGCGGGTCGTTCTCCGTGTACGCGGAGGAGGCGCTCGGGCCCTGGGCCGGGTTCCTGCTGGGCTGGCTCTACTGGTTCATGCTCGTCATGGTGCTCGGCGCGGAGATCACCGGCGCCGCGCGCATCGTCACCGGCTGGTACCCGGACGTGCCGCAGTGGGGCGTCGCGCTCGTCGTGGTCGTCGTGTTCGCGGTGATCAACCTGTGGGGCGTGCGGCAGTTCGGCGAGCTCGAGTTCTGGTTCGCGTTCGTCAAGGTCGCGGCGATCGTCGGGTTCCTCGTGGTCGGCGTCCTGCTGGTCCTCGGCCTGCTGCCCGGGACCGACCCCGTCGGCACGTCGAACCTCCTGGGCCACGGCGGCTTCGCGCCCGAGGGATGGGCCGGGATCGCCGCGGGGCTGCTCGTCGTCGTCTTCGCGTTCGGGGGCATCGAGATCGTCACGATCGCCGCCGCGGAGGCGCGCGAGCCGCGCACCGCCGTCGCGCGCGCGACCCGCAGCATCGTGTGGCGGATCCTCGTGTTCTACCTGGGCTCGGTCGCGATCATGGTGCTCGTCCTGCCGTGGGACTCGCCGCTGCTGGCAGAGAGCCCGTTCGTCGCGGTGCTCGACCTCGCCGGGCTCCAGGGGGCGGCGCGCGTCATGGAGGTGGTCGTGGTGATCGCGCTCCTGTCGGCGTTCAACGCGAACGTCTACGGCACGTCCCGCATGGCGTACTCGCTCGCCGGGCGCGGCGACGGGCCGCGGGCCCTGCGGCGCGTGTCACGTCGTGACGTGCCGTGGGTCTCGGTGCTCGTCTCGGTGTTCTTCGCGCTCGTCGCGGTCGGGCTGAACTGGCTCCTGCCCGAGGCGCTGCTCGGCATCCTGCTCAACGCGGTGGGCGCGGCGCTGCTCGTCGTGTGGGTGCTCGTGGCGGTGTCGCAGCTCCGGCTGCGCCGCCGGATCGAGTCGCAGGCGCGCGCGTCGGGCGAGCCGATGACGTTGCGCATGTGGGGCTTCCCGTGGCTCACGTGGGCCGTGCTCGCGGGCCTCGCGGCGCTCGCCGTCCTCATGCTGACCGACGACGCCGCGCGCGCCCAGCTCCTGTCCACGGCCGGTCTGGTGATCGTCGTCCTGGCCCTCTACGCGGTGACACGCGGCGGCCGTGCACGCCGCGTCGCGTCGGCGGAGGCGCGCCGGGGCACGTGAACCGGAGGTGACCCGAGGTGACCTGCGCGGACACCGGGGCCGAACACCGCGTGCACGGACGTGCGCCGACGACGGTGCACAATGAACGGATGACCTACCGCGTCCTGAGGCTCATCCTGTCGCTGCTCGCCTACGTGCTGCTGCGACCACAGGTGACCGGACGCAACAACATCCCGCGCAACGGGGCGGTCATCCTCGCGAGCAACCACCTGTCGTTCATCGACTCGATCCTCATCCCGATCGTCGCGCCGCGGCACGTCACGTTCCTCGCCAAGGCCGAGTACTTCACGGGCCGCGGGCTCAAGGGCCGGCTCTCGCGCTGGTTCTTCACGACGATCGGCATGATCCCCGTCCAGCGCGACGACCCGCGCGCGGGGCAGCGCTCGCTCGAGGACGCCCTCGAGGTGCTCCAGCGCGGCGGCGCGTTCGGCATCTACCCCGAGGGCACGCGCTCGCGCGACGGCAAGCTGCACGCGGGCCGCACCGGTGTCGCCTGGCTGGCGCTCGCGGGCCACGCCCCGGTCGTCCCCGTCGCCGTGCGCGGCACGGACAAGGTTCAGCCGATCGGCAAGCGGATCCCGCGCCTGCACCGCGTCCAGGTGCACTTCGGCAAGCCCATCGACCCGCAGCGCCAGATCACGGCGGGCACCAAGCCCGCGCAGGCGCGGCGCGAGCTCACGGACGAGGTCATGGCGTCGATCCACCGCATGAGCGGCCAGGACCTCGCGGCCTGACGCTCAGAGCGAGCTCAGCCCGAACGCCGTCGCGAAGCCCAGCACCGTGACGAGTCCGGTGACCGGGCCGCCGAACTCCGTCGCCTCGGGGATCATCGTGTCGACGAGCATCGTGAGCAGCGCCCCGGCGGCGAACGCCTGCGTGATCGCCACGACCGCGGGCGACGCGCCGTCGAGCGCGACGTAGCCGATCCCGGCCGCGAGCGCCGAGACCAGGGTCGTCGACCCCCACAGCACCCAGAGCCGTGAGGGCTTCGTGCCCGCCTTGAGCAGCCCCGACGTCGCGGACATCGCCTCGGGAAGGTTCGAGACGAACACGGCGGCGAGCATCGCGACGCTGACCCCGCCGCCGCCGATGAGCGTCGCTCCGAGGACGACCGACTCGGGGATGCCGTCGAGCACCGTGCCGAGCGCGATCGCCGCGCCCCCGGTCCCGCCCGCCGCCTGGACGGACTCCGCCTGCACGCCAGTGGACCGCTTGCGGCCCTCGCCGCCCATCCGGTCGATGATGCGGTCGCCGACGAAGAACGTCAGCGCGCCGCCCGCGAGGCCGGCGAGCAGGACGAGGCCGCTCGCGTGCGTGGACGCGTCCTCGACGAGGTCGTACGCGACCGCGCTGATGAGCACGCCCGACCCGAACGCCATGATGAGCCCGACGAGCCGCTGGCCCGGCGGCCGCCAGAAGACGAGCGCCGCGCCGAGGAGCAGCGACGACGCGCCGACGAGGCCCCACCAGAACCCGAGCATGCGCCCATTGGACCAGCGGCCGGGCGGGACCGCGCGGGGACGGGCGGTCGGCTCGTACGGTTTCCCCCGGCCGGGGGAGGCGCGCCCTGCCCGGTCCCGGGAGACTGGGGCCATGACGCCCGACGACGCCCGCCCGACCCGTGCGGCGACCGCGCCGGGGCCGGGCGGGTGGGGACGGGTGGTCGCACCGCTGCGCAGCGCGACCACCGTCCGGGCGGGCGTCTACCTCGTGGTCGGCGGCGTGGTCGCCGGCGCGTACGTGACGCTGGTCGCCGGGTTCGTGCAGATGTTCGCCTCGCTGCAGACGCCGCGCGTCGCGATCCTCGTCCTGGCCCTCGTCTCCGCGGTCCTCGTGAGCACGCCGCCGTTCCTGGCCACGGTGCGCTCGCTGGAGATCGCGGCGGCCCGGACGTTCCTCGACGTCGACGTGCCGCTGCCCGCGCCGGGAGCGCCCGCGCCCGGTGCGGCCACGCGCTGGCGCGCCGCGGCCTGGTACGGGCTGCACCTCACGCTCGGTGCCGCGGTGCTCGTCGTGGTGCTGTTCCTCGTCCCGGTCGCGACGCAGCTCGTCCTCTCCGCGACGGGCGTCGAGCCGGTCCTCCTCACCGACTGGCGGCCGTGGGAGGCGCTGCCCGCGTGGACGTGGCTGGTCACCGCGGTGCTCGCGCTGCTCGCCGTCCCGTACGTCGTCGCGCTCGCGCGCGCGATGCTGCGGCAGGCGGCCCTCCCGCTCCTCGGGCCCGACCAGACGGAGCGCATCGCGGAGCTCGAGGCGGCGGCCGACCGCGACGCCGAGCGGGGCCGGCTCGCACGCGAGCTGCACGACTCGGTGGGCCACGCGCTGACCGTCACGACCCTGCAGGCCGCCGCGGCCGCCCGCCTCCTCGACCGCGACCCGGTCGCCGCGCGTGCCGCGCTCGCCGCGATCGAGGAGACGGGCCGCACCGCGATGGCGGACCTCGACCACGTCCTCGGGCTGCTCCGCGCGGACGGCGCCTCGGCCACGGGCGGCGCCCCGCCCGCGCCCGTGCGCAGCCCGGCGCGCACGCTCGACGACCTCGACGCCCTGCTCGACGACGCGCGCCGGACCGGGGCGGACGTCCGGCGCACGGGCGGCGACGCACGGGTCGACGTCCCGCGCGCGGTCTCGCAGGAGGCGTACCGCGTCGTCCAGGAGGCGCTCACGAACGCGCTCCGGCACGCCCCGGGCGAGCCGGTCGCCGTCGGCGTGGCCTCGGGTCCGGGCGGCGCGCTCGTCGTCGAGGTGCGCAACCCGCTCGTGCCGGGCACGCGCCGTCGGGCACCCGACGCCCCCGGTCGCGAGCGCCGCGGCCTCGCGGGCATGCGGGAGCGGGCTCACCTGCTGCGCGGGGACGTCTCGGCGGGTCCCGCGCCCGACGGCGGCGCGTGGGTCGTGCGCGCGACGTTCCCGCTGGCAGGATCGGGCGGATGACCGACGGGACGACGCGCGTGGTGCTGGTGGACGACGAGCCTCTGGTGCGCACGGGACTGCGGGTCATCCTCGACGCCGAGCCCGACCTCGAGGTCGTCGGCGAGGCGGGCGACGGGGCGGAGGTGCCGGGGGTCGTCGCGCGGGCGCGCCCCGACGTCGTGCTCATGGACGTGCGCATGCCGCGCGTCGACGGTATCGCCGCGACGCGCGCGCTCCTCGCGCGGGGCGACGCACCCCGCGTGCTCGTCCTCACGACGTTCGAGAACGACGACCACGTGCTCGACGCGCTGCGCGCGGGCGCGCACGGGTTCCTGCTCAAGCGCGCGCGGCCCGAGGAGGTCGCGCAGGCCGTGCGGGTCGTGGCGCGGGGCGAGTCGCTCCTGTTCCCCGACGCGGTGCGCCGGCTCGCGACGGCCCGCCCGCCCGCGGGTGACGAGCTGCGCGCCGCGCACCTCACCGAGCGCGAGGGCGAGGTGCTGCGGCTCGTCGCGCAGGGGTTGTCGAACGCGGAGATCGCGGGCGAGCTCTACCTGGGCGTCGAGACGGTGCGCACGCACGTCGGCAACGTCCTCGCCAAGCTCGGGGTGCGCGACCGCACGCAGGCCGTCGTGCGCGCCTACGAGTCCGGGTTCGTGCGGGCCGGCTGACCGGCCGCGAGCGTTCCCCCGCGCGGGGGAGCGACGTCGTCGTCGCGGGTGATCCGGCGCGCACCGCCGGACGCGAGGGTCGAGTCATGAGCACACGAACCCCGCCCCCGTCCTCCGTCACCACGCCGTCCGGCCCGCGCACGGTCGACGTCGGTTCCCTCTCCGGTGCGCCGCCCGGTCCCGGGGCGCACGCGTCCCGCGGGCGGTGGATCGCCCCGACCGCCGCGGCGTGGTGGGTGGTCGGGGGCGTCGCGGCCCTCGTCGTCACCCTGACGGGCGGCACGCTCGCGGTCGGCGACGCGAACGACCTGTCGTTCGGCGCCCTGAGCGGGGTCGCGGGCGCGGCGCTCACGCCCTGGGTCGCGGTCCTCGCCCTCGTCGGCGCGGCGACCGCGCTGCGGGCGTGGCTCGGGGGTCGGCACGGCCCCGTCGCCCGGGCCGACCGTGCGCTGACCGTCGCGGCGACCGCGCTCGTCTCGGCCGGGGTGCTCGCGCTCACCGACGCGTCCATCCTGGCGCGGCTGGGGTACCTCCCGGTCACGCTCGTCATGGCGCCGTTCGACCCCGTGATCCGGGCCGCGTTCCAGGACTTCCTCGGCGCGGGCCCGCTCACGCAGCTCGCGCTCCTGGCCGGCGCCGCCCTGCTCGTCGCCTCGACGTGGCGGTTCGTGCGCCGCGGCGTCGGTGCGTGCGCGTCGTGCGGACGTCGGCACGACGGCCACGACCCGGCCTGGACGACGCCCGCCGCCGCGGCGCGCTGGGGCCGGACGGCCGCGCTCGTCGCCGCCGCGATCCCGACGTTCTACGCGGTGACCCGCATCGCCTGGGTCCTCGGCATCCCGCTCGGCTTCTCGGCGGAGAACGTCGCCCAGCTCGCGGGGCAGGACGGCCTGGTCGCGGCGCTCGGGCTGGGCGGCTTCGCGCTCGTCGGTGCGGTGCTCACGCTCGGACTGTTCCAGCGCTGGGGCGAGGTCTTCCCCCGCTGGATGGTCGGGCTCGCGGGCCGCAGGGTCCCGGTCGGGCTGGCGGTCGTCCCGGCGACGATCGTGGCGGTCGCGGTGCTCCCCGCGGGGCTCTCGCTCATCGTGATCGGGCTCGGCGAGAGCCGGCTGGCGCTGACCGCGGACTCGTGGGGCGCCGTCGGCCCGACGTTCCTGTGGCCGGTGTGGTCCCTCGCCCTCGGCGCGGCGACCTACGCCTACTGGCTCCGCCGCCGCGGCACCTGCCGCGCCTGTGGCCGCGGCTAGCGGCCGTCCGGCGCCCGACGCCGTTCCACCGCTCGCCGCCGACCACGACGCCGCTCCCCGTCGAGCACGACCTTGCTGTCGTTATCAGCCCGATAACGACAGCAACGTCGTGCTCGGCGGCTACTGGGGCTCTACCGGGCCGTCGTGGCCCGCTACCAGGTCGCCGCAGGTGGTCTCCTGGGCCGTCGTGACGACCGGGTCGTCCGCGGCGGCGTCCTGCGCCACCGTCTCCTCCTCGCCGTTCGTCGCCGTCTGCGCGCCCGCGTCGAGGTCGACGAAGGTGCGCGACACGGTGAAGGACGTGCCGTCGTCGGACACGGCGTTCAGGCCCGCGAGGTGCAGCTCCCCGTCGACCTCCGTGCAGCCGACGCCCGTGCCGAACCCGGTGAATCCCTTGTCGAACGTGTACTGCTCGCCCTGGGCGTTCTGCGTCGGGGTCACGGCGCAGTCGGCGGCGGAGAACAGCAGGACCTCGCGGCCCGTGTCGACGAGCGCGATCGGTGCCGTGGCGTCGCCCGCGGCGACGAGCTGGACGATCGCGCTCGCCGCGACGGGGCTCGCGGACTCGATCGGCGCGGAGAACGTCGCGCCCGACGCCGTCGTGATCCCGAACGCGCGGTCCGTACCGCCGGTCAGCCACGCGGTGTCCGGGCGGCCGTCGCCGTCCACGTCGACGATCTCGTGCGTGCCCGCGCCCGCGGGGACGCCGTCGCCCGCCGCGGGGCAGCCCTCGGCGGCGGGCGTCGACGTGTCGTCGGTCGGGGTGCCCGTGTCCGTCGGCGACGGGTTCGGTGACTCCGTCGCGGTCGGGGTCTCCGCCGCGGGCGCGTCCTCCGTCGGGCGGTTGACGAGCCACACGACAACACCGATCACCACCACCGCGACGATCGTGAGCACGATCCACGGCCAGGTCCGCCGCGGCCGCTCGGGTTCGGGGTCGGGAGTGGGGAAGGGCAGGTCGGGCGTCGTCATCCCCTCAGGCAATCACCCGCGACGACGCGTGGCACCCCGGCGCGCCGGGCGGCCCGGCGAGCGAGGACTCGTCGGCGCGTCCTAGCGGCGCAGAGCCCGGGCGAGGGCCCGGGTGAGTGCGTCGCCGTCGGGGCCGTGCGCCGTCGGGACGCCGCGCACCTCGCCGGACAGGCTGCCGGGCGCCGGCAGCGGCGAGCCGTGGGCGAGGACCTGCTGCGCGGGCGTGAGCTCGCGGATCGCGACGGCCGCGACGTGGTCGGGGTGCCGGCGCGCGGCGCGCGCGTAGATGTCCGGGTCGTGCTGGCCGTCGTCGCCCACGAGCAGCCAGTCGACGTCGGGCAGCTCGCGGAAGAGGCGGTCGAGCGACGTGTCCTTGTGCTCCGGCCCGCTGCGGAACCAGCCGGTGTTCGTCGGGCCCCAGTCCGTGAGCAGGAGCGGGCCGGGCGGGAACCCGTGGCGCTGGAGGAAGCGGCGCAGGTTCGCGGCGGTGTTCCACGCGCCCGTCGACAGGTAGACGAACGGCGTGCCGGGGCGCGTCGTCGCGATCCCGCGGTAGAGGGCGGCCATCCCGGGCACGGGCACGCGCGCGCTCGAGTGCCGCACGAACGTGTTCCAGGCCGCGATGAGGGGACGGGGGACCGCGGTCACCATCGCGGTGTCGTCGATGTCGGACACGACGCCGAGCCGGCGCCCGTCCGCGACGACGAGCACGCGACCCGTCGCGACCGCTCCCGACGACGGACGGAACGTCACGTCGTGCCAGCCGGGGGCGAGAGCGACGTCGATCGTCGCGTCGAGGTAGCCGCTGCGGTCGGAGACGAGGTCGACGGTCGCGTCGCCGACGTGCACGCGGACCTCCTCGCGCGGCGCGGGGGCGGTGAAGAAGTAGCGCCAGCCGCGCCGGTCGGCGGACTCGCGCTCGTGCAGCGCGGGGTCGAACGCGGGGCTCGCGAGGAGCACGCGCGCCAGCACGCGCACGCGCCGCGGGGTCCCGTACCCCGCGAACGGCTCGACGCGGGGGCGCCACCCGCGCGCCTTCTGGAACCGGGAGACGACGGCGCGCCACCGGTCCTCGATCCGGGCCGCCCGGTGGGGTCGCTGGGTCACGGCGTGCTCGGTCGGGGTCGAGGTCATGGGGGCGCGGCGGTCTCCGGTCGACGTCGGGGGCTGGTTCCCACTGTGTCACACCCCGGTGACGCCGCACCGTCGGGACGCGACCGCGTCCCGGTGCGCCGTGAGCGCCGTCTCGTCAGACCTTCGACTTGCGGTACCCGGCCGCGACCGCGGCAGCCTCCGTGGTGAAGCACTCCTCCGGGTTCGTGTCGGCGTAGGACCGCCCACCGGGGACGTGGTAGATCCACTCGCCGGAGGAGGAGTGGTTTCCCTTGATCGGAGCCCAGGACGGGCAGTTCCGGATGTCCACCGGGGGCGTCCGCTGCGGGTAGACGACGGTCGCCGTGGAGGAGGACGTGGCCGACGCGGACACGTACCCGGACCTCGCACCCGTGACACGCACCGAGATGCGCTTGCCGTGCTGTCCTGCGGTCACGGCCAGCGTGGATGCGGTCGCTCCGGAGATCGTGGCGCCGTTCGCGAGCCACTGGTAGGAGAACGACGTCCCGGCGGTCCACGTGCCCGGCCGCGCGGTCAGCGTGGACCCCACGACGGCCGAGCCCGCGATGGTAGGCGCCGACGAGGACATGCATCCGAGGTTCGCCGCCGCGGCGTCGCTGACCGCACCGGCACCGCCCATCACGACCCGCTTCGACGCGCCGAGCGAGGCGACGGCGTTGCGCGTCGCCTCGGGAGTGCATGCACGCGAGGTGACGTACAGCGGGGCGGCGAGACGGCCCGCGAGGGCGGCCCCGGCGAGCGCGTCGGGAAAGTCGGTGCCGGTCGCGAGGAACACCGTGGTCGTCGACCCGGGCGGGAAGTACGCCTGGTTGACGAGCGCCGCGGTGTCGTACCGAGACGCTCCGCCGTAGCGGGAGACGGCCATCCCGTCGGCGCGGAGCTGGTCCGCGATGCCCGTGCTGACGGCACCGGAACCTCCGGCGATCGCGACACTCGTCACGCCGAGCCGGTGCAGCGTGCTGAGCGTCGCGGGACTGACGCGGGGCTGGAGACCGTCGACCAGGATCACCGGGACCTGGCGCGCTCCGGCTGCTCCGGTCGCGGCGAGCGCGTCCGGGAAGGACCGTCCGGTCGCGATGATCGCGTGCGCCGAGGTCGGGAACGTCGCGTCGACGATGCCCAGGCCGGTCTCGTAGCGAGACGCCCCGCCCAGCCGAGTGGCCGGGGCGATACTGCGGAGCGTCGAGAGCACCGCGTCGCTCACCGCACCACGACCACCGACGACGTAGATCTTCTTCGGTGCGAGCCGCACGATCTCGGTCTGTACCGCCGCGGGGAGCGAGCCAGGCGGCGTCAGCAGGAGGGGGCCGCCGACCCGGGCGGCCGCCGACGCGGCGGACAGGGCGTCGGGGAAGTCCGACCCGGTCGCCACGAACACCGCCGGCACCCCGGCCGCGTATCGCTTCGACGCCTGGAGCGCGGTCTCGTACCGTGTCGAACCGGACAGACGGGTCGTCCCGTCGGCGAAGGGGGCGATCACGGTCTGCCCCGGATCCACCGGGGGCTCCGGGACCGCTCTGATCATCGTGGCGGGGAGCGTCACCACCTGCGCTCCGCAGCCTCCGGACAGGGCGGACGTGAGCGCGTCCATCTCCCGCTGGTCCACGGCGAGCGACCACCGGTACTTCACCAGGGCCCACGCGGTGACGTACTCGCAGCGGTTCCCGACGTCGGTGGGCTGCCACTCAGCCGGGTCGTTGTCCGACTTCGCCTGGTTCGACGCACCCGAGACGGCTGCGAGCGCGTACGGGACGTCGAGGTCGTTCGCAAAGGCCTGCCTCTGCTCGTCCGTCCACGCGGAAGCGCCGGATCGCCAGGCCTCGGCGAGCGCGACGACATGGTCGACCTGCAGGTCCTCGATGCTGGTCGTCGTGACACCGTCGTAGACCGACACCCACGAGCCGCCGGTCAGCGTGCACGAGCCGGAGACGGTCGGTGGGGTCACGGCCTCGGCGACGAGCACTTCGTAGCGAGTGTTGCAGCCGTCCCCGTCGGCATCGATCCAGTGCTCGAACCGGTCTCGGTCGTACGACGGGGAGGTCGTCTCGGTGGCGACCGTGAGCAGACCAGGCAGGTCTGCGGCCGCGATGGTCGAGGCGACGACAGGCTGGACTCCGACGAACGTCGACGTGACGAGCGAGAGCGCGGCGACGAGGCCGACGCGCGCAGGGGTACGCATGGTGTGCACTTCTTTCCAGGACCCCCGCCGCTGTTGCTCGGAACTCTACCGGGACCGCTGGACGAGGCTCTCAGTGCGAGCGGGTGAACTCGTCGACCCGTACTCGGCGCGGGCACGGGTCCCTGGGACGGTGCACGGGGCTCTGGTCGAACGCGCGAGGGCCCGACGGGGACGACCGATGAGTTCCGGGCCAGCGGGCGGTCGACCCCGACGTCCGACGAGCCTCGACAGGAGCACCCATGACCGAGACGCCCGCCCCGACCGTCGACCACGGCGACCTGCTCGCCGCCTACAGCACGCCGGAGGCGCCACGGGTGCCGTGGTCCGCCGTCCGGGAGGCGCTCGAGCGCGCGGGGGTGTCGTGGGTGTCGACGGTCCGGCCCGACGGGCGGCCCCACGTCACGCCGCTGCTCACCGTGACGGCCGACGGGGCGCTGTTCTTCTGCACGGGCCCCGACGAGCGCAAGGCGCGCAACCTCGCGGCGAACCCGCACGTCGTCCTCACGACCGGGGCCAACCGGTACGAGGAGGGCATGGACGTCGTGGTGGAGGGCGACGCGGTGCGCGTCACCGACGACGCGATCCTGCACCGCCTCGCGGAGCGGTGGCGCTGCAAGTACGACTGGCACTTCGAGGTGCGCGACGGCGCGTTCTGGGACACGCCGGGCGGCGGCGGGGAGGCGTACGTGTTCGCCGTGCGGCCGGACGTCGTCTTCGCGTACGCGCGCGGCGCCGAGCACACGGCGATGCGGTGGCGGTTCGGTGCCGACGCGCCGTCGACCGGACTGGGCGCGGCGCGCGCGCCGCAGCCCGCCTCGTGAGGCGGGCTGCGGCGTCAGGCGTGGTGCGGAGGGGCGTCAGTTGCGCGTGATGGTGAAGGTCGACGTCGTGTTCTCGATGTCCCGGAAGTTGCCCGAGAACGTGAGGTTGGTGAACGTCGCCGTGCCGACCGCCGGGCCCTGTCCGGCCTCCGGCATCGGGTTGGCCCAGATGCCGTAGCCGGACTTGGCGTCGTACTGGTCGCCGCTCTTCTTCGCCCCCGTGATGGTGACGTTGGTGAAGGTCGGGTTCTGGAACGTGTTCTGCGGCTGCCCGCCGACGTAGTTCGTCTGGAACATGATCCCGGAGTACGTCGGGTCGATGACGTCGAGGTTGTTCACCTGGATGTTCCCGAACGACTTGGACGCCGAGAACATCCACACGGCCCCGAACACCTGGTCGCCCCAGAAGTGCCCGCCGGAGCGCACGACGGTGAGCCCGTCGAACACGGTGGGCGCCGGGCCGAAGCCCTCCATCGGGTAGCCGAAGTCGAGCGAGCTGATCGTGACGCCCGAGTAGACCAGGGTGTCCGCGATGTAGATGTTGCGGAACGTGTTGTCCTGGCCGCCGTAGACCGCGAGGCCCGCCGCGCGCCACGTGTTGGTCGACGTGAGGTTCTCGAACACGTTGCCGCGCTGCCCGCTGCCGCCGTTGTCGGTGGCCGCGAAGAGCGCGAACGAGTCGTCGCCCGTGCCGCGCGCCTGGTTGTTGTGCACGTGGTTGTTCGCGCTGCCGTTGGTCATGTTGATCGCGTCCGCGAACGTGTTGCGGATGCGCGAGTTCGTGACCTCCGAGTCGTCCATGTTGGACGCCCAGAACATGCAGATCATGTGCTCGACCCAGATGTTGTCGATCGTCATGTTCTTCACGTTGGCGAAGTCGAAGACCTTGCCCGGGCCGTCGATGCGCGAGGTGTAGTTCCCGAAGTACGCGAAGTCGCGGAACGTCGAGCCGTTCGCGCTCGCCTCGGCACGGAAGCCGACGTCGGTGTTCTCCTGGCCCTGCGGCGCGAAGAACCGCGTGAACCACGGCCCGGCGCCGACGACGTCGACCCCCTTGCCGTACACCTGGAACTTGCTCGACGTCTGGTAGTCGCCGGCGGGCAGGTAGACGCCCTTGAGCGTGCCCGTGGCGTCCATGCGGACCTTGTCGAGCGCCGCCTGGACGTCCTGGTGCGTGAAGCCCGCGGGCTGCGTGTACTGCGCGGGGTTCGGGTTCGCCTGCGGCGTCGCGAGCTCGAGGTCGACGAAGTCGATCGCGTACTGGCTCGTGTTGCTCGCCGTCTTCTGGAGGCGGATCTTCGAGCCCGCCGGGACGGTCGTGCCGAGCAGCGTGCTCGCCTCGTCGTAGACGTGCCGCGGCGCGCCCTGGCCCGGCTGGTTGCCCGGGTTGGTCTCGTTGCCGTACAGCCACGCGTAGCGCGAGGTGAGGTCGATGTTCTTGAGGAACTGGCCGTCGACGTAGATCGCGAGAGTCGCGTTCGTCCCGCCGCCGCCCGCCGAGTCGGGGATCGAGAAGCGGGTCAGCAGGGTGTTCGTCGGGGCCTTGGTGGTCCACTCGACGTACGCGCCGGTCTGGTTGAGCGTCACCGCGCGCCGGCCCGAGGCCTCGCCCGCGAGGTCGCCGACGACGCGGTTGGGCGCCAGCACGGTCGCGCCGCCGCCCGTGACGCCGTCCTCCGCCTCGTACGTGTCGAACGGCAGGTTGGCGCCGCGCCCGACGAAGAGCGGTCGGGTCGCGGTGTTGTTGGCCTGCTTCGCGGCGACCTCGGTGGAGTCCGGCGCGGCGACGACCTTCACGTCGTAGTTGCCGTTCGCGGCGGTCCACGTGCCGAGGTTGACGCTCGCGCTGCTCGCGCCCGCGGCGATCGCGCCGCTCGCGGACCCCGTGAGGGTGCGCACGACGGCGCCGGTCGCCTTGTTCGTCACGGTCACGGTGAGGCCGTGCGCGGCCGCGGAGGTCGCGACGTTGCCCTGGTTGGCGATCGTCGCGGAGAACGTCACCGTGCTGCCCGCGGCGGGGTTGCTCGGCGACCACGTGAGGGTCGGGACGAGGTCGGAGCTCGGGACGGCGGTGACGACGAGCGGGGTCGGGTTCGCGTACCCGTTGTTGCCCTCGTTCTGCTCCGCGACCGTGCCGCCCGCGTCGGCGACCGCGCCGATCGCGTAGCTCGCGGCGGGACGGGCGCCGACGTCGGCCGTGACGGTCGCCTGGGCGCCCGCCGCGAGGCCGCCGACCGGCTTCGTCGCGACCGTCTGGCCGTCGAGCGTGAACGCGACGTCGGTCGCGGCCGACGCCTGCGTGCCGATGTTCTTGACGACCGCCGACAGCGTGATCGCCTGCGACTCCAGCGGCGACGCGGGGGTCGCCGTGACGCTCGTGACGACGAGGTCCGGGTTGGGCGCGGCGGTGCCGAACACCTGGAGCTCGGCGACCTGGCCGTTGCCGGAGCCGGTGTTGCCGGTGAACCGCAGGCGCACGTCCTTGGCCGTCCCGGTGACGGGGACCGTCACCGTGTTCCCCGACGTCGGGGAGAACGGGTAGCCCGCCGACGGCTTGAGCGTCTGCCACGCGCCGGTCGCGGTCGCGCGACCCTGGACCTCGAAGGTCTGGGTGCGCGGGCCCCACGCGGACGCCGGCGGAAGCTTGACGACGACGTTCGTGAGCTGCGTCGCGGAGTCCAGGGACACGGTGAGCGTGCTTGGGTACTGGCCGCCCGCGCCCTCCCAGTAGGTCGAGGTGCTGTCGTCGTTCGCGTTCTTCGCGACGAACTGCCACTCCGTCGACGACCCCTCGATCGGCTTGTTCAGCGCGAGGTTGGTGCCGGTCGGGGGCTCCGGGTCGCCCGGGTCGCCGGGGCCGCCCGGGTCGGTGCTGCCGGCCGTGCCGCGCACCTCCAGCTCGGAGAGCTGGCCCGCGGGCCAGCCCGTGTTCGCGGTGATCTGGACGCGCACGTAGCGGGCGGACGTGTCCGGCACGTCGACCGTCACGGTGTTCCCCGACGCGGGGTTGAACGCGTACGCCTGTGACGCCTTGATCGTGGAGAAGCTCGAGCCGTCCGTGCTGGACTGCACGCTGAGGGTCTGGTTGCGCGTCTCCCAGCCCGTCGGGAGCTTGAGCACGAGGTCCTCGACCGTGGCGGCCGCGCCGAGGTCGACCTGCGCCCACTGCGGGAACGTGTTGTTGGTCGACTCCCAGTAGGTGCCCTGGTTGCCGTCGGTGAGGTTGCCGGACAGGTACGGCGAGTTGTTGCTGCTCGCGGCCGTCGGCTTCCCGGCGGACAGCACGGTGGGCGCCGCCGTCGCGGTGGTCGTCAGGCCGAGCGGGACGAGCAGGGCCGTCGCCGCCGCGGTCGCGGCGAGCAGGCGGAGCCGGCGCTGCGGCGCCCCGGCGGGTGTGCGGTTCGACGTGCTGGGTCGATGTCTCATCGATGTCCTCGATCTCCCGTCGTCGTCGACGGGCGTCAGGCCGCGCCGAGCGCGACCCCGCACCGGACCGGACGCCCGGGTCGGAGGACGGGCCACGGCGCACGTCCGGCGGGGCCGGCTGGCTCGGGTCGGTACCTTCGAGAATTGCGGTCCCGCTGTGCCGCACCGCACAACGGAGTGTTGATTTCTTGCATCAACACGCAAGAACGCTACTGCCGGGTGAAGGAGGCGTCAAGAGATGTCGCAAGCACCCGATGCGCCCGGTTCGTCGCGGGAGAACCGGGGTCGATCCCGGTCGCGTGAGGGAAGAGCCCGGTCAGTGCCGGGGGTCGCGGATCGCAGCGGTGAAGAGCTGCCAGCCGGTGTCGGCGTGGGAGACCGCGAAGAGATAGGGGCGGTCGACGCGGAAGCTGAGCGGAGCGACCTCTGCCTCCGACGACATCGCCTGCGCGCCGAGCTCCGTCACGGCCGCCGCGACGGTGCCCTCGGCGTCGACCTGGAGCATCGCCTGCTGCTTCGCCTGCGACACGAACAGGTCCTCGTCGCTGATGCCGCCGAGGTCCGGTGGGTCGACGGGGTCGAACAACCCGCCCAGCCCGGCGGCGGCGAGCGCGGGGCGCAGGTCCGTCGCGCGCTCGACCGGGACGTCGAGGGTCGGCATCGTCAGCGCCACCCGCTGCGGCGTCGCGGCGTCGAGCGCCTCGCGCAGCGCGGTCGCACGTGCCGGCGTGATCGCCGCGGGGTCGGTTCCCTCCGGAGGCAGGACGACGTCCGCGTGGAACCCGTCGACGTAGGGGAGGCGCACGCCGCGCCAGCCGTCGTGCTCGGCGTACGCCCACGACTCGGTGAGCGACAGCGACTCGACGTCCACCTGCTCGGCGGTCGAGAGCCGGAACGGTGACGGCCGGGTCTCGCCCTCGTCGAACGGCGCCTCCCACCGCGCCGCGAAGAGCACGGCGTTCTGGAGCACGAGGCGGAGGTCGACGTCCGGTTCGATCGCGCTCTTCTCGATGAGCCCGCCCGTGTGGAACCGGACCCAGTCGCTCAGCGGGGCGATGCCCGACGCCGCCCCGAGGTCCGTGCGCAGGACCCCGGCGCCGTAGCCGGTCGCGAGCGCCTCGAGGTACGTGTCGTGGACCTGTGCCTGGTCGTCGAGGACGACCTGGTTCGCGACGTGCACGAGCGGGGTCTTCGGGAGCTCGTCCTTCTGCACGAGAGCGGGGTCGCCGTCGTAGACCTGCAGCGCTGCGAGCAGGGCGTTGACGGCGTCGGTCCGGCCCTGGCCGGTCGCGCCGAGCGCGGCGTCGAGGGACGCAGCGGTCTCGCCCCGCGCGCCCTCCGCGAGCATCGAGAGAGCGACGACGGCGCTCGCCGGCGACACGACGACGTTGCCCTCGCGCGGGGCCGCGTCGAGCATCGTCAGGCCGAGCCGATCGGTCGCCTCGACGACGGAGGTCGTCGCGGGCGCGTCGGAGACCGAGACGACGTGACGTGCCGCATCGGCGGTCGCGAGGGGCAGGTCGGGCCCGGCCGGGACACCGCTCGCGCACGCGGCGACCAGCCCGACGACGGCTGCCGCCGCTGCGACACCGGCACCGGTCCGGGCCATGCTCGTCCGGGGAGCCATGGTGCTGTCGCCGTCCTCTCGTCAGTGGCGGGGGTCGCGGACCGCAGCGGTGAACAGCGGCCAGCCCGTGTCCGTGTGCGACACGGAGAACACGTACGGCCGGTCGACGCGCAGCTCGACGACGTCCTCGATCATGGGCGCGGACTCGACGCCGGCGACGACCTCCGTCACCGCCGCCGCCACGGTGCCCTCCTCGTCCACGCGCAGCACCGCCTGCTGCCACGCCTGCGTCACCTTCAGGCCGTCCTCGTCGCTGATGCCGGTCAGGTCGGGCGTTTCCAGCAGGTCGCCGAGCCCGGCCGCGACGAGCGCGGGCGTCAGGTCGAGCGGTGCGTCGGCGTCGATGTCGAGCGTCGGGAGCGTGAGCGCGACGCTGCGGGGCGAGGCGGCGTCGAGCGCCGTGCGCAGGGCAGCGCTCGTCTCCGGCGCGAGCGTCGCCGGGTCGACGCCGTCCGGCGGGAGCACGACGTCGGCGTGGAAGCCCTCGGTGTACGGGAGCCGGACGGCCTGCCACCCGTCCACCTCGGCGTACGACCAGTCGTGCTTCTGGTGCATCGCCTCGGCGTCGACGTCGGTCCCGTCCGCCAGGACGAACGGGCTCGGGCGGGTCGCCTGCTCCTCGAACGGCGACGACCAGCGCGCCGCGAGCAGCGCGGCGTTCTGGAGCGCGAGGCGGGAGTCGGTGTCGGGCTCGACTGCGGACTCCTCGATCAGCCCGCCCGTGTGGTGCCGGACCCACCGGTCCAGCGGCTCGAGGCCTGCCTTCGAGCCGAGGTCGGTCTCGAGCACCCCCGCGTCGTACCCGGCGGCGAGCGCCTCGAGGTACGTGTCGTGGACCTGTGCCTGGTCGTCGAGGACGACCTGGTTCGCGACGTGCACGAGCGGGGTCTTCGGGAGCTCGTCCTTCTGCACGAGGGCGGGGTCGCCGTCGTAGTCCTGCAGCGCTGCGAGCAGGGCGTTGACGGCGTCGGTCCGGTCCTGGCCGCTCGCGCCGAGCGCGGCGTCGAGGGACGCGGCGGTCTCGCCGCGCGCGCCCTCCGCGAGCATGGACAGGGCGACGACGGCGCTCGCCGGCGACACGACGACGTTGCCCTCGCGCGGGGCCGCGTCGAGCATCGTCAGGCCGAGCTCCTCGGTCGCGCCGACCACGTCGGGCGTGGCGTCCGCGTCGGCGACGGTCACGACCCGGCGCTCCACGTCCGCGGTCGTGACCGCGGGCGGCTCGCTCGACGTCGTCGCGCACGCTCCGAGCACCAGCGTCGCGAAGGTCGCGACCCCGATCAGAGCGGTCTCGCGCCGCCTGCCGGGCCGATGTCGCGTCCAGGTCGTCAATGCCGCCCCCTCGTGGAACTGCCGTGGCGTACCCGCCACGCTCACGACCTGACTATGTCGTACCGCGGGCCGGGCTTGCGCACCGGTAGGGTCCGCGCATGGGACTCGGGCCGGTCTACCCTTTGCTGATGCTGCTCTACGTCGCCGTGGTCGCGACGGTCGCCGTGCTGGTGATCTGGGCGCTGATCCTCACGATCCGGCTGCTGCGCAGCGTGCTCGCGGAGCGCGAGGCGCGCGCCCAGGGCGGCTGGACGCCGCCGCCGGCGTAGTCGCGCCCGTCAGTCCCCGGCGGGCCCGAAGCGCTCGGTCTTGACACGCGCCGGGTCGTGGCCGAGCGAGACGAGCTGGCGGGCGACCGCCTCGACGAACCCCGTCGGCCCGCACACGAAGCACGCGGGCTCGATCTCGGCGGGCCAGCCCCACGCCGCGAGGTCGCGTCGTTCGAGGCGGCCGGGTCCACGCATCGCGCCGAGCGGGGCCGAGCGGGTGAACACGACCTGGGTGTCGAGCCCGTCGTGCGCGGCGGCGAGCCGGTCGAGGTCCGCGACGTACAGCCGGTCCTCGGGGCGGCGGACGGAGTAGACGAGCCGGAACGGCGTCCGGTCGCCCGCGTCGCGGCGCGTGCGGAGCATCGCCATGAGGGGCACGAGCCCCGACCCGCCGGCCGCGAGCAGGACCGGTGTCCCGGCGTCGTGCTCCGGCGACCAGACGAACCAGCCGCCGACCGGCCCGCGCAGCTCGATCGCGTCCCCCACCGCGAAGCCGTCGGTGAGGTACGTGGAGACCTCCCCGCCGGGGACGCGCTGCACGGTGACCTCGACGCGCGCGGGGGAGCCGTCGTCGGGCACGCTCGCGCGCGTCGCCGCGCTGCCGATCGAGTAGCTGCGCTCGGCGGTGTAGCCGTCCGGCGCGGTGAGGCGCAGGTCCACGTGCTGACCTGCCAGGTGTCCGGGCCAGGCGGGGACCTCGAGGACGAGCGTCCGCGCGGACGGGCTCTCCTCCCACGCGTCGACGAGCGTCGCGACCTGCCAGCGCGACGGCGTCGCGTACCGGGCGCCGAGGCGGACCGGCGCCTCGGTCATCGTGAAACCTCAATCACCTTGGTACCTCTGCTCGCGCCACGGGTCGCCGAGGTCGTGGTAGCCCAGGCGCTCCCAGAAGCCCTGGCGGTCCATGGGCATGAGCGTGATGCTGTTGACCCACTTGGCCGACTTCCAGAAGTACAGGTGCGGCACGAGCAGCCGCGCCGGACCGCCGTGCACGGGGTGCAGCGGGGCGCCGTCGAACGTGTGCACGACCCACGCCTTGCCGCCCAGCAGCTCCGCGACCGGGAGGTTGGTCGTGTACCCGCCGTAGCAGCCGATCATCGCGAAGTCGGCGGTCGACTCGACGTCGGCGAGGAGCGTGTCGAGCGAGACGCCGCGCCACGACGTCCCGAACTTGGACCACCGGGTGACGCAGTGGATGTCGACGGTCGGCTCGTCCTGGGGGAGCGCCATGAGGTCCGACCACGACCACGCGTGCGTCGTGCCCGTCTCCGTCGTGACGTCGAGCCGCCAGGTCGCGGTGTCGACGCGCGGTGTGGGCCCCGCCGAGAGCACGGGAAACCCGGTCTCGACGTACTGGCCCGGCGGGAGCGCCACGCCCTGCGGGCGCGGCCGGCCGTGGAAGCCGGGGGTGAGGGTGCTCATGGCACACGGTAGGCGCGGTGCCCGACGGCGCGCCAGGGCTCAGGCGTCGGCGTCGCGCTCCGGAGGCGCCGCGACGAGTCGCACGACGCCGTCGCGCAGCCAGGCGCGGTACCGCTCGCCCGGCCAGCCGGCGCCCGCGACGAAGTGGGTCCAGCCTTCGGGCGCGAGGAGGTAGGACAGAGACTCGGCCGCCTCGTCCCGCGGCGCCCGGGGGCGGAACCCGTGCGAGGCGAGCACGTCGACGCTCGCACGCAGGTCTGCGCGGCGGCGTTCGAGGAGCGCGTCGAGCTCCGCGGCGACGGCGTCGTCGGAGCGCGCCGCCGAGGTGAAGGCGGACCACAGGCCGGCGACCCGCTCGTTCGCCGCCGCGACGAGCGCGACGAGGCCGTCGAGGAACTCCTCGGGGTCGGTGGTGCCGGCCACCGAGCGTCCCTCGGGCCGCTCGCCCAGGGACTCCTGGCCCTCCGACCCGGCGAACGTGAGCTCGAACGCGGCGAGCAGGAGAGCGCGCTTGGGTCCGTGCGCCTTCACCGTCTCGAGCGAGACGCCTGCGCGTGCGGCGACGCGCGCGAGCGTCGTGCGCTCGTAGCCGCGCTCGGTCAGCTCCTGCGCGGCGGCGCGCACGACCCGTTCGCGCGTGCGTGCGGCCTGCTCGGCGCGGAGGTCGGACGTGTAGACGCGAGGCACCACTATTGACTACCCCTTCAAGGTGATGAATACTCCTGACGGTTGTTCGATCTTCTCACACGCCGTCTCCCCTCCGGCGTCGCCCGCGCAGACGGCCCGGTCCTGCGCCTTCCCGTCCGACCGGCGCGCCCGCGCGCCGCCACGAGAGAGGCCCCACCGATGGCCACCGTCCTGCTCTGCTCCACCCCGGTGCACGCCCACGTCACCCCGCTGCTCGCCGTCACCCGGGCGCTCGTCGCCCGCGGCCACGACGTCAGGTTCCTCACCGGCGCCCGGTTCGCTGCCGCCGTCGAGGCCACCGGGGCCGAGCACGTCCCGCTCCCGGCAGCGGCCGACTTCGACGACCGCGACCTCGCCGCGGCGTTCCCCGGCCGCGCGGGGCGCACCGGGCTCGACGCGATCCGGCACGACATGCTGGAGATCTTCGTGGCGCCGGGCGCGGCGCAGCACCGAGCGGTGCTCGCGGCTCTCGCCGAGCGCCCGGCCGACGTCGTGCTCGTCGAGCCCCTGTTCCTCGGCGCGATGCCGCTCGTCTCGGTGCCCGCCGACCGCCGTCCTCCTGTGCTCGCGCTCGGGATCTTCCCGCTCGGGCTGACGAGCGACCACACCGCGCCGTTCGGCCTCGGGGTGCTGCCCGCGCGGGGCCCCCTCGGTGTCCTGCGCAACCGGGCGCTCCACGCCTTCGTCGAGCGGGTCGCGTTCGCAGCCCCGCAGCGCGCCGCGCAGGACATGGTCCGGGCCGCGGGCGGGGAGCCGAGCGGCACCTTCTTCCTCGGCTGGCCCGCCGACGCGGACGCCGTCGTGCAGCTCACCGTCCCCGAGCTCGAGTACCCGCGGCCCGACGTCGCGACCCCGGTCCGGTTCGTCGGCCCGCCGCGCCCGGCGCCGGGGAACGACGACCTCCCGGCGTGGTGGGGCGACCTCGACACCCGCCGGCCGGTCGTGCACGTCACGCAGGGGACCGTCGCGAACGAGGACCCGACCCAGCTCCTCGTCCCCACGCTGCGCGCGCTCGCGGCCGAGGACGTGCTGGTCGTCGCGGCGACCGGCGGCCGTCCGGTCGGAGCGCTCGGGCCGCTCCCGGCGAACGCGCGCGCGGCCGAGTACCTCCCGTACGACGCGCTGCTCCCGCGCACCTCGGTCCTCGTCACGAACGGCGGCTACGGCGGGGTGCACCACGCGCTGCGGCACGGCGTCCCCGTGGTCGTCGCGGGCAAGACCGAGGACAAGGCGGAGGTCGCCGCGCGCGTCGCGTGGACCGGTGCGGGCGTGCGGCTGCGGACGAGCACCCCGCGCCCCGGCCAGGTCCGGCGCGCGGTGCGGCAGCTGCTCGCCGACCCGTCGTACGCCCGCGCGAGCCGGCGCCTCGGCGAGCGCATCGCCGCCTCGCCAGGCGAGACCGGCGTGGTCGACGTCGTCGAGGAGGTCGTCGCGGCCCGCGAGGCGGCGCGCGCCGCCCGCTGACCCGGAGGCAGGATCGGGGGATGCCCAGCGACCTGCTCATGCGCATCCACGGTCCCGAGTTCCGCGCCATGTCCGAGAGGGTGCTGCGGGCCACCGAGCTCACCTCCCGGCTCAACGTCCTGCCGTTCGACGACGAGGACGGTCGGGCGCGGCTGTTCGAGCAGATCCTCGGCCGCCCCCTGCCGCCGCGCGTGACGATCTACCCGCCGTTCTTCACCGACCACGGGCTGCGCCTCGACCTGGGGGAGCGGGTCTTCGTCAACCAGAACTGCACGTTCCTCGACTACGCGGGCATCCGGCTGGCCGAGCGCGTCATGGTCGCGCCGCGGGTCACGTTCGTCACCGTCGGGCACCCGGTCGACACCGACGACCGCAAGGTCTGGCTGACGGGCGGCCCGATCGACGTGCACGAGAACGTGTGGATCGGCGCCGGCGCGACGATCCTGCCCGGCGTGACCATCGGTCGCGACGCGGTCGTCGCCGCCGGCGCGGTCGTGGCCGACGACGTCCCGGCGCGCAGCCTCGTCACGGGCACCAAGGCGGTCGTGCGGCGCACGTGGTGAGCGGTCGTCCTGGGTCGGAGGGCGACTCAGAGGTCGGCGACGTGCGGGACCGCCGGGGCGACGGCGCCGCGCACCCACGCGGCGAGGGGCGTCGTCGGCGGGCGCAGGATCACGGTGTCCACGCCGAGCCCGGCGAGCGGGCGGACGTCGTCGACGAACGCCCTGACGTCGCCGCGCAGCAGCGCCTCACCGCCGTGCAGCACCGTCACCCGGATCTGGGCGGGATCGCGCCCGACGTCGTCGCAGTGCCGGCGGAGCACGTCCAGCTTGTGCGCCACGTCCTCGGGCGACGTCGCGAAGAGGTTGCACGCGTCCGCGTACTGCGCGACGAGCCGCAGCGTCTTGCGCTCGCCCGACCCGCCCACCATGATCTCCGGCGTGCTCAGCGGGAGCGGCGAGCACAGCGTCTCCGCGAGCTGGTAGTGCACGCCCTCGTAGGGGCCGTTCGCCGCGGGGTCGTACATCTGCCGCGCGATCTGCAGCGTCTCCTCCAGCCGCTCGAACCGCTCCTTGAGCGGCGGGAACGGGACACCGAGCGCCGCGTGCTCGCGCTCGTACCAGGCCGCGCCGATCCCGAACGTCGCCCGGCCGCCCGAGAGCACGTCGAGCGTCGCGACGGTCTTGGCGAGCAGGCCCGGGTAGCGGTACGTCACGCCGGTGACCAGCGCGCCGAGTCGCACGGTCTCGGTGCGGCCCGCGAGGTAGCCGAGCGTCGTGTAGGCCTCGAGCATGGGGTCCGACGGCGGGAGGCCCGCGGGCTCCATCTGGAACCAGTGGTCCATCACGGAGATCCAGCCGAGGCCGGCCTCCTCCGCCGCGGCGGCCGTGTCCCCGAGCTCCCGGCGCAGGGCCGAGGGCTCGACGGAGTCGAATCGCATGAGGTGTGCACCGAGTCGCATGCCTCGCATCGTTCTCCTTCGAGCGCGCTCGAAGTCAACCCCGGCGGGCAGGTGCGGTGAGCACTCGACCCGCCGGTCGTGCCGGAGCCTGCGCTTGCTTCGCTGCGCTCCGGCTCAGCACTCGATGACGTTGACCGCGAGGCCGCCCGTCGAGGTCTCCTTGTACTTGGTCGACATGTCGACGCCGGTCTGGCGCATGGTCTCGATGACGGTGTCGAGCGAGACGACGTGCGAGCCGTCGCCCTGGAGGGCGAGGCGCGCCGCGGAGACGGCGGTGCACGCGGCGATGGCGTTGCGCTCGATGCACGGGACCTGGACGAGCCCGCCGACGGGGTCGCACGTGAGCCCGAGGTTGTGCTCCATCGCGATCTCGGCCGCGTTCTCCACCTGGGCCGGGGTGCCCCCGAGCACGGCGCAGATCGCCCCCGCGGCCATCGAGCACGCCGAGCCGACCTCCCCCTGGCAGCCCGCCTCCGCGCCGGAGATGGACGCGTTGCGCTTGTAGAGCGCGCCGATCGCCGCGGCGGTGAGGAGGTACGTGCGCATGGCCCGGCGCCGGCGCGCGGGGTCGGCGGCGACGTCCGGGTGGGTGCGCAGGAAGTGGCGCCCGACGGCAGGGATGATCCCGGCGGCGCCGTTCGTCGGCGCGGTCACGACGCGGCGCCCGTCCGCGTTCTCCTCGTTGACGGCCATGGCGAACGCCTGGAGCCACTCGATCGTCGTGTCGGCACCGCGCTCGTCCGCGAGCTCGAGGCGTTCGCGCTGCGCCCGCGCCCGACGGCGGACCTGGAGACGACCGGGCAGCACGCCGTCGCGCTCGAGCCCGGCGTCGACGCACGCGCTCATGGTGTCCCAGATCCGGTCGACGCCCGCCTCGACCTCGGCGGCGGGACGCAGGGCGGACTCGTTCGCCCACGCGACGGCCGCGACGGACGTGCGCTCGCGCTCGCACAGGGCGAGGAGCTCGGCCGCGTTGGCGAACGGGAACGGCACGCCCGACGGCTCGGTCCCGGGGTCGATCGCCTCGCCCGCGAGCTCGGCGCCGACCTGCGCCGCCTCGTTCGCGGCCGCGGACTCGAGCTCGGCGGCGGTGAGCACGAAGCCGCCGCCCACCGAGTAGTACGCCTCCTCGGCCAGCGGGGCGCCGCTCGCGTCGAGCGCGGTGAACCGCATGCCGTTGGGGTGGCCGGGCATGCGGGTCAGCGGCGCGAGGCGCACGTCGTCGCTCGTCATGGTGATGCGGTGGAGGCCCAGCAGAGCGACAGGCGCGCCGTCGCCCAGCTTCTCCCACGAGCCGGGGACCCGGGCTGGGTCGCACGTCTCGGGGTCGAGGCCGAGCAGCCCGGCGACGACGGCGTCCGGCGTGCCGTGGCCGACGCCGGTCGCTCCGAGCGACCCGCACAGGACGACCCGCAGGCCGACGACGTCACCCAGCGCGCCGCGGTCGTCCAGCATCGCGACGAACGCCCTCGCGGCCCGCATCGGCCCGACGGTGTGCGAGCTCGACGGGCCCACACCGACGGAGAAGAGGTCGAGGACCGACACGTACGCGCTCATGGGGACCATGGTCGCACCTCGTCCCACGATGCGGGCGGTTCTTGCTATAGCGACGGCGCCGGGGCGCTCGGTCGGCCCGGCGTGGCCAGGGCGACCGGGCAGGTCGCGAGGTGGTCGTCCACCAGGCCGCACGCCTGCATCGCGGCGTAGGCCGTCGTCGGCCCGACGAACCGGAAGCCCAGCTTCTTGAGCGACTTCGAGAGCGCCGTCGACTCGGGGGTGAGCCCCGGGACGTCGCCCCAGGTCGCGGGGCGCTCGCGGCGGGCCGGTGGTGCGAACGACCAGATCAGCTCGTCCAGCGTGCGCCCGCTCTCCTGGAGCGACAGCAGGGCGCGCGCGTTGTCGATCGTGGCGGTGATCTTCTGCCGGTTGCGGATGATGCGCGCGTCGCCGAGCAGGCGCTCGACGTCGGCCTCGCCGAACGCGGCGACGGCCTCCGGGTCGAACCCCGCGAACACCTCGCGGAAGGCAGGGCGCTTGCGCAGCACGGTGATCCAGGACAGGCCGGACTGGAACCCCTCCAGCGCCAGGCGCTCGAACAGCGCCGTGTCCCCGTGCACCGGGACCGCCCACTCGGAGTCGTGGTACTCCTCGTAGAGCGGGTCCCCGTCGCCGAAGCAGCGGGCGCCCGGTCGCGGGGCGGCAGGCGCGTCGTCGGGCACCGCGAGGGGCGTCGACGCGGTCGTGTCGGTCGTCATGCGTCCACTCTGCCCGGTCCCGCCGACACGGAGGCACCCTCCGGTGCCCCCTGTGGACGGGGACCGCGGTGTCCGGGCCTGTGCACGGTCAGGTTCCCGGGGACGGCGCGGGAGGCAGCCGGAGGTCCGCGATGGCGCGCAGCGCGTCGAGGTGGGCGACGAGGGCGTCGCGACCTGTGCCGGTCAGCCGGACCCACGTGCGTGCGCGGCGGCCCGAGCGCTCCTTGGAGATCTCCACGTACCCCGCGGCCTCCAGCACCGTGAGCTGCTTGGACAGCGTCGGGTCGGAGAGCTCGATGGTGTCGCGCAAGGTCTTGAAGTCCGCCTTCTCGACGCCGGACAGCGCCGCGACGACCGACAGGCGCACGGGGGAGTGGATCACCTCGTCGAGCGTGTGCCGCGGGTGGTGCTCGACGGCGTCGCCCGCGGCGACGTCGCGCTCGGCGGTCATGCGGTCGCCACGGTGTCGCGCGGCGCGGGCAGCCACGCCGCGAGGAGCAGGGGGACCGCGCTGACGAGTGCGGCAGGGACCCAGAACGCGACGTCGCCCGCGAACCGGTCGAGCCCGACGAAGAGCGTCGCGCCGTAGACGACGGCCCACCCGCCGGCGCCGAGGACCAGGCGGCGGCGCGTCCCGGCGGCCATGCTCCCCTGGCGCGCGGCCCACGTGACGCCCGCCGTGACGATCACGGCCCAGGCGCTCATGCCGACGACGAACCCGATCTGCCCGCCGAGGCCCAGGGCGAGCACGAGGCCGACGCCCGCCGCGGCCCAGCCCGTGAGGTAGAGGCGGACCCAGCGCCAGCCCCGGGTCCGCGTCGACGTGGCGAGCCGCGCGGCGTGCTCCAGCGCGGAGGAGGCCTCGGCCGGGCTGGGGGCGGGGCGGGCGGTCGTCTCGTCGGTGCTCATGGATGCCATCCAAGCATCTACTTTCCAGCATGGCAACTAGTTGCCTCGGGGAGTTGTGCCGATGGTCGGGCGTCACCGGTCCGGGGCACACTGTTCCCGGCCGGTCGCGCTCACGGGCGCACCCGCGCCGTCGTCCCGTCCGCGCCACCGAGGAGCCCCCATGTCCGACGCCCTGGCCGCGCTCGCCGCCGCCGTCGCGGCGGCGCCGTCGAGCGCCCCGCTGCGCGTCCACTACGCGAGCCTCCTGCTGGCCGCCGGGCGCCCGGTCGAGGCGCTCGAGCAGGCGAGCGCGGCGCTGCGGATCGACCCGGCCGACGGCGAGGCGCTGCGCCTCGTCCAGGACTCGGCCGTCGCCGCGGCGACGGGAGCCCGCGCCGCGGCGACCGGGGCCGACCCGTCCGCGACGGGCTCCGCCACGGCGTCGGCCCCGGTCGCCGGGCTGCACGCTCCGACGTCCGCGCCGGGAGGCCTCGGCGACGGGCTCATCACGGGCGCGCCGTCCGACGCGACCGTCCCGCGCGCGCCCGGCGCCGCCGCACCCGGCGTCCCGGCCGCCGAGGCCCCCGCGGAACCCGTCTCGCCCGCCGCACCGGGCTCTGCGGCGCCGTCGGGCATCGACTGGGACCGGCTGGAGCACGAGGTGGGCGTCCACGTCCCGGCACCGTTCGTCGAGACACCGGGCGCCGAGGCGCCGCCCGGGCAGGCGCCCGCCGTCCCGCCCGCCGGGCCGGGCGCGGCGCCCCGCGTGGAGGACGACGTCGTCGCGCCCGCGCCGGGCGGCGAGCCGTTCCTCGTCCCCGCGCGCGACGACGCCCCTGACGACGGGTCCGGGCTGCTCGAGATCTCGCGCGAGACGGTGACGCTCGCGGACGTCGGCGGCCTGGAGCCGGTGAAGCAGCGCATCCGCGAGGCGTTCCTGGAGCCGATGCGGAACCAGGCGATCGCCAAGGCGTTCGGCAAGTCGCTGCGCGGCGGGCTCCTGCTCTACGGGCCGCCCGGGACCGGCAAGACTTACATGGCCCGCGCGGTGGCGGGCGAGCTCGGCGCGCGCTTCCTCACCGTGACGCTCGCGGACATCCTCGACAAGTACATCGGGGAGAGCGAGCAGAACCTCCACGCCCTGTTCCAGCGGGCACGCCAGCTCGCCCCCGCCGTGCTCTTCCTCGACGAGGTCGACGCGATCGGCGGCAAGCGCGCGCAGTACTCCGGGTCGTCGGGCATGCGGACCGTGGTCAACCAGCTCCTCCAGGAGATGGACGGCATCGG
The DNA here is from genome assembly GCF_016907755.1 of Cellulosimicrobium cellulans. Lineage (NCBI taxonomy): Bacteria > Bacillati > Actinomycetota > Actinomycetes > Micrococcales > Promicromonosporaceae > Cellulosimicrobium > Cellulosimicrobium cellulans. Next base: position 137,189 of record NZ_JAFBCN010000001.1, on the reverse strand, counting down.
GTCGGACAACGACGGGCTGTTCGTCCTCGGCGCCACGAACCACCCGTGGGACGTCGACACGGCGCTCCTGCGGCCGGGGCGGTTCGACCGCGTCGTGCTCGTGCTGCCGCCCGACGAGCCGGCGCGCGAGGCGATCCTGCGCCACCACCTCGCCGGCCGCCCGGTCGCCGGGATCGACCTGCGCTCGGTCGTGCAGCGCACCGACGGCTTCTCCGGCGCCGACCTGGAGCACCTCGCGGCCACGGCGGCCGAGAAGGCGATGATGGACTCGATCGCGTCGGGCCAGGTGCGACCGATCACCATGGCGGACCTGGACGCCGCGCTCGCGGACGTGCGGCCCTCGACGACGGCGTGGCTCCAGTCCGCGCGCAACGTCGTCACCTTCGCGAACAACGACGGCCGCTACGACGACCTCGCCGCGTACCTGCGCGCGCGGCGCATGCTCTGAGCCGCGGAGGCCCGGACCGTGACGACCACGACCGACCCGCGCGCCGTCGCCTCGCGCGCGGAGCTGCTCGTCCAGATGGGGCGACCCGAGCGCGCGCTCGACGAGGTCGACGACGCGCTCGCGAGCGTGCCCGACGACCCGCGGCTGCTCCTCGCCGCGGCCTGGGTGCGGCTGCACCTGCAGCGCTCGGCCGAGGCGCTGCCGCTCCTGGAGCAGGTCGTCGGCGCGCAGCCCGCGGCCGACGGCGCGCTCCACCTGCTGTCGGTCGCGCGCCAGAACACGGGCGACGTGCCGGGCGCGCGCGACGCCGCGGCGAGGGCGCTCGAGCTCGACCCCGACGACGCGCGGTACCACCTCCAGCTCGCCGACACCCACCTGTCGGGCCGCGTGCGCGGCGCCGACCGGAGGCTCGCGCGCGAGCGCATCGACTCGGCGCTCGCGCTCGCGCCCGAGAACCCCGACCGGCTCGCGCAGGCCGCGCGGCTGTGGTCGCGGCTCGGCGACGACGACCGGGCGCGCGCCCTCGTGCGCCAGGGCCTCGCCGTCGCCCCGGAGCACGAGGACCTGCTCTACCTCGACGCGGCGCTCGCCCTCGACGCGGGGCGCAGCGCGAAGGGGTACAGCGGCGTCCTCGCGATGAACCCCGAGCATGCCGAGGCCGGCTACCTGCTGCACCTCAGCGTGTGGCAGCAGGTCCTGCGCCTCGTCGAGATGCCGGTGCTGCTCGTCGGGGCGGTCGCGCTGGTCGTCGCCTTCTCGATGAGCGACTCCTCCGTCGGCAGCGTGCCGCTCTGGGGGATCGTCGTCCTGCTGTGGACCGGGATCACCGCCCTGCGCGTGCTGCCCGTCCTCCTCCGGGTGCCGCGCGGCCTGCTGCGCCGCACGCTGCGCCGGACGCCGTTCCGGGGCGGGACCGTCGTGGCGGTCGTCGTGGGCTGGGTGGGCGTGCTCGCGGGGCTCGCCCTGCTCTACGTGGTGCGCGACGCCGTCGTCGTGCGCTGGTTCCTCGTCGGCCTCGGGGTGGTGCTCGCGGGCACGGCCGTGACCTCCGCGGTCCTGCACGCCGCCATGGTCACGCAGACGCGCGACCTGGGATACCTCCCGCCCGGCCCGACGGGGGCGGCCCGCATCGCCGGCCTGCGGTCCGGCCTGCGCGGCGCCGTCGTGCGGCGCACGGTGGTCATGGGCCTCGTCGCGATCGTGGTCGCCGCGATCGGTCCGGGCGGGTTCGCGCGCGGCGACGCCCGACCCGTCGCGGCGCTCGCCGCCGTCGCGTTCGTCCTGCCTGTGGCGGTGGGCCTGTGGATCGCCTGGCGCGTGGCCTCCCAGCAGCGCGCGGCGTCGGACGAGCGCCCGGCGGTCGGCGCCGGAGCGGCCGTCCGTGCCGGGCTGGGCGCGGCGGTCCTCCTCGTCACGACGCTGCTCCTCGCGCTCGGCGGCGTGGCAGCGCTCGCCGCGCTGCCGGTGAGCCCGGGTGAGCACGACGCCGACGGCCGCTACGTCCAGGCGCCGGACGCCCCGCGCGACCCGGACTCGGACGTCCAGGAGTGCACCGGCCGGCCCGTGACCCGTCTCACCTGCATCCAGGAGAACAACCGCACCCGGCAGGAGGAGCTGCGCGACCGGATGGAGGACATGGACATCCCCAGCATCGACGTCCCGACGTTCGACGTGCCGGACCTCCCCGACCTCCCCGACGTCCAGGTGCCCGACGCCCCGGCCTGGCCGACCTCCTGACCCGATGAGCCTCCGGGCGAGCGGGCGGGATGGCGTCCCGCTCGTGGACCCGGCACCGTGCGGCGGTCAGCCGTGGTCGGCGGTCCCGCGGGCGGTGGCGCGCTGGGTGACGAACGCCTCGATCCCGTCGAGGAGGATGTCGAGGCCGAAGCCGATGTCGCTCTCCCAGTCGTCGGGCTGGACCGCCGTCGGCGTCCAGCTGGCGAGCGCCCCGGTGAGCGCGGGGTAGGTCTCGGGGTCGACGAGCCGCGTGAGCACGAGCTCGTAGTCGGCGTACGGGTTGGCGGCGGCGACCGCGTCCGCGTCGAGGTCGGCCTCGGGGGTGTCGGCGGGGAGGCCTTGGGCGCGGCGCACGGCCTCCGCGGCCGCGCGCCGGGTCTCGACCTGGACGCGGCCCTCGCCGAGCACGTGCTGGGCGAGGAGCCCGACGATCTGCAGCTTCTCGTCCACCGTCAGGTCGAGCGGCGCGAGGATCGCGAACCCGCGGTCGATCCAGCGCAGGCGGTTCGGCCCGACCTGCGCCGTCGTCAGCGGCAGGTCGAGGAACCAGGGCCGCGCGAGGACGCCCGCGATCTGCGCGCGCGTCCAGGCCTCCAGCCCGGCGCGCCAGTCGCCCTCGTCGTAGGGCGGCAGCTCGAGCACGTCCGCGGCGGCGTCGGCCATGAGGACGAGGAGCTCGTCCTTGCTCTCGACGTAGCGGTAGAGCGCCATCGACGAGTACCCGAGCGACTCGGCGACACGCGCCATGGACACGGCGGGCAGACCCTCGGCGTCGGCGAGGTCGACGGCGGCGCGCACAACCTGCTCGACCGTCAGCGCGGGCTTGGGGCCGCGCCGCGGGGCGGTGCCGCGGCCCCACAGGCGCGCGATGACGGGCGGGAGCTCCGTCCCGGCGTCCGGTCGGTCGGTGCTGGGTCGGTCGTCGGCGTCGGTCCCGGTCATGTCGTCATCCTCCCGCGGGCCTTGACCGCTCGCGAAACTGTGTCTACCGTCAGCAGAATAGCAGCGCTCATAAACAGTTTCTCTCCAACACCGTTCTCACCACGTCCCAGGGAGTCCCCATGCCAGCACCCGACGTGCTCGTGCGTGCCGAGGGCCTACGCAAGAGCTACGGCTCCGCCCGCAGGTCGGTGCGCGTGCTCGACGGCGTGGACCTCACGCTGCACCGCGGCGAGGTCCTCGCCCTCCTCGGCCCCAACGGTGCGGGGAAGACGACCACCGTCCGCATCCTCGCCACGCTCCTGCGCCCCGACGGCGGCACGGCGACGGTCGCGGGCCACGACGTCGTGCGCGACGCCGCGCGCGTGCGCGGGACCATCAGCCTCACCGGCCAGTACGCGGCGGTCGACGAGAAGCAGTCGGGCCGCGAGAACCTCACGATGATGGGTCGCCTCGCGCACCTGCCGCGCCGGGCCGCACGAGCCCGCGTCGACGGCCTCCTCGACGCGTTCGACCTCGCCGCCGCCGCCGACCGCCGCGTCGGCACGTACTCGGGCGGCATGCGCCGTCGGCTCGACCTGGCGGCCGGGCTCCTCACCCGCCCCCAGGTCATGTTCCTCGACGAGCCGACCACCGGCCTCGACCCCCGCAGCCGCCAGACCATGTGGGAGGTGATCCGCGGCGTCGTCGCCGACGGCACGAGCCTGTTCCTCACGACGCAGTACCTCGAGGAGGCCGACCAGCTCGCCGACCGCGTCGCGCTCGTCGACGACGGCCGCATCGTCGCCGAGGGCTCGCCGTCCGACCTCAAGCGCCGCGTCGGCGACGCGAGCATCGAGCTCACCTTCGCGTCGGTCGCCGAGGCGACGTCGGTCGCGTCCGCTGGGCCCTGGACGGACGCGCTCGGCGTCACCTCCGCGACGCTCCGCGTGCCGACCGACGGGTCGGTCGAGCACGTGCGTGGCGTCCTCGCCGCGGTGGCCGCGACCGGCGTCGAGCCCGTGCGGTGGGAGGTGCGCGAGCCGACGCTCGACGACGTGTTCCTCACCCTGACGGGCCACGCCGCGCGGACGCGCGACCGGGACGGCGGCACGACCGAGACCGCGCACGAGGAGACCGCAGCATGACCGCCCAGACCGTTACCGCGCCGTCGGGCACGGCCGCGCGGCTCCCCGCGCCCGCGCCCAGGCCGGGCCGCCACGTGCTCGCCGACGCCGGGACGATGGTCGCGCGCTCGTTGAGGCTCGTGCGCCGTGAGCCGGACGAGCTGGTCCTCGCGCTCGTGCTGCCGGTGATGCTCATGATCCTGTTCGTGTACGTGTTCGGCGGCGCGATGAGCGTCGGCACGGACTACGTCACGTACGCGACGCCGGGGATCATCCTGCTGTGCGCGGGGTACGGGGCGTCGAACACGGCGATCGCCGTCGAGCAGGACATGTCCGGCGGCATCATGGACCGCTTCCGGTCGATGCCGAACGCGAGCTGGACGGTGCTCGTGGGTCACGTCGTGGCGAGCGTCGTGAAGAACCTCGTGACGACGGCCGTCGTGCTGGGCGTCGCCTTCCTCATCGGCTTCCGGCCCGACGCGGACGCGCTCGAGTGGCTGGGAGCCGTCGGGGTCGTCGCCGCGTACGTGCTCGCGATCACGAGCGTCGCGGCCTTCGTGGGCGTGCTCGTGCGCTCGCCCGCGGCGGCCGGGGGGTTCAGCTTCTTCATGCTGTTCCTGCCGTACGTGTCGAGCGCGTTCGTGCCGCCGGAGACCATGCCGTCGTGGCTGCGCGGGTTCGCGGAGCACCAGCCCGTCACGCCGGTGATCGAGACGATCCGTGGCCTGCTCGTCGGCCTGGACTCGACGGGCGCGCCGGTCACGGACCTGGGACCGACGGCGGCCCTCGCCCTCGCGTGGTGCGCCGGCCTGGTCCTGGCCTTCCTCGGCGCGGCGGCCGCCGTGTTCGCGCGCCGTCGTCGTGGGTAGACCGCCCGTGCGACGACCACACCCGGAGAGCAGGGACCGCATGATCGAGGTCAGGCGTGGCGACGAGCTCGGCGAGAGCAGCCGGCGGCGGATCACCGAGGTGCTCGTACGCGGCTTCGCGGACGACTTCGCGTACTTCTCGAAGGACCCGCGCGTGCTGGCGGACGCGTTCGCGCACATGCTCGTCCTCGAACGGTTCTACGTCGCCGTCGTCGACGGCGAGCCCGCCGCCGTCGCCTCGGTCACCGAGGGCGCGCAGGAGTGCTTCGCCCCCGAGAGACGTCCCTTCCGGGACGCGTTGGGTCGTGTCCACGGCGCGATCAGCTACCGGATCGTCCGGAGCCAGTTCCTCGGCGCGTACGACGGCGCGCGGGACGGCCTCGCCGAGGTCGGGTTCGTCACGACCGCGCCGGAGCACCAGGGCCGGGGCGTGGGCACCGCGCTCGTGCGCCACCTGATGGAGCTGCCGTACGACGAGCTCGTGCTGCGCGACATCAAGGACACCAACGCTCCCGCGCTCGGGCTCTACCGCAAGCTCGGGTTCGTGGAGACCGGGCGCCGCCCGGTGCGGTTCGCCCGACGGGCGGGGTTCTCGGCGTACGTCACCATGAGCCGCGCCCGGGACGTCGCGTCGTGACCGCGGCCGGTGCGGCGAGCCGCCCGGCGAGGGGGACGACGGCCTGGACGGCCAGGCTGGCGGCCAGCGCGACCGAGAACGCCGCGGCGACACCGAGGCGTTCCACGAGGAGCGCGACGAGGAGGCAGAAGACTGCGAACCCGGTGAGCCCGGCGAGCAGTCCCCGCAGGAGGCGGACGGTCTCGGCCGACCCGCGCTGCGCGAGCGCGAACGCGGCGACCACGCTCGACGCGATCGGGAACGGCGCGAGCACGCCCGTCATCGCCGGCCCGAGCGCGCCCGACGCGGTGGTGACGGCGAGGACGAGCGCAGCCGTCGTCGCGGCCCGGGCGGGAAGGTCCCACCAGGGCGACGGGACGGCCGACGGCGGAGGACCCGGCGCATCGGGCGGCATGACGCGGGACGCGCCCCAGAACGACGCGAGCGCCACCACGAACGCGATCCCGGCGGGAAGCGTCAGCCGGGCGAGGGCGACGTCCGCCACGAGGCACGCGGCCCAGGACGCCGCGAGCGCACCGAGCCACCTCGTCCGGCGGGAGCACCAGCCGAACACCACGGCGAACAGCGCGAGGGACGTGAGGCCGAGGAGCGCCGAGGAGGCGGCGGCGGCGCCGAACGCGGTGCCGTGGTCGAGCGTGGTGATGAGCAGGATCGGCCCGGCCACGACGGGAAGCCCGACGAGCACACCGGTGAGCCGGGATCCCCAGCGCCGCCCGGCGAGCGTGGACGCGACCACCAGGGCAGGCGCCAGCACGAGCTTGAGGAGCAGCGTCACGCGGTTACGGTAGCCCGTGCCGGTCCGGTGGCCCGTGCCGGGTTCGCGCCGGGGGACCGGACCGGGCCCGCGGTCGGCGCGCACGAAGAAGGGCGGCGGTCCCGGAGTCCTGTCCACCGGGGCCGCCGCCCGCGAGGGCGACACCGTCGACGTGAAGCCGCCCTCGAGCCGAGGGCCGGGCGGTGAGGAGGGGCCGCCCGGCCGTGCGCGACGGTCGGTCAGACCGCCGCGAGCCGACGGCGCAGCCCGAGCCCGACGCCCGCGACGCCCGCGAGCACGGTCCCGCCGACGAGCGCCGACATGCCGAGCGACACCCGTCCGACGGGGCTGTTCTCGACGCTGTCCTTGAGCTCCGTCGTGCCGTCGGAGAGGGTTCCCGTGCCGTCGGAGAGCGCCGCCGCGCCGTCCGCGATGCGGGTGCTGCCGTCGTGCAGCTTCGACGCGCCGTCGGCGAGCGTCGTCGTGCCGGCGTGCAGCGTCGTCGAGCCCTCGGCGAGCGCGGCGTTGCCCGCAGCGAGGGCCGTCGCGCCGGTCGACAGCGTCGTGAGGCCGTTCTGCAGGCGCAGCGTCCCGTCCTCCAGCCGCGTCGTCCCGGCGAACAGGTCACCGGCGCCCGTGCGCAGCCTCACCGTGCCCGCGGAGAGGTCGGCGGCCCCTGTGGCGGCCCTGGTCGTCCCGGCCCGGAGGTCGGCGGCGCCGGCGGCGAGGTCGGACGTGCCGGTCGCGAGCTCGGAGGTCTTCGTCGCGAGGAGCGCGCTGCCGCCGCTCACGCGCGCGGCGCCCGCGGCGAGGTCGGCGTTGCCGTCCGCGACCTTCGAGGCGCCGGCGCTGAGCTCGCCGACCTTCCCGTGGAGCGTCGCGGCACCGGTCTCGAGCTCGCCGATCTTGCCGTCCAGGGTCGTGGCGCCGGTGGCCAGCGCGTCGATGCCGCCCGCGAGCTGGACGTCGATGCCCGTTCGGAGCTGCTGGACCCCCGCTGCGAGGCCCGGCTGCGTGGGAGTGCCCTCGCCGAGGCCCGCGCGAAGCTGCGCGAGCCCCGCGGTGAGCCCGGGCCGTTCCGGGGTGCCGGTCGCGAGTCCGGCCGAGAGCTGGTCGATGCCGGCGGTGACCTCGCCCGCTCCCACGGAGAGCCCGCGGGCGCCCGTCGCCAGCCGCCCCGCGCCGACCGCGATCTGCGCGGAGGCGCCGGGCGACGACTCGGTGCCGTTGCCCAGCGCGCGGAGGTTCGCGGCGATCGTCCCGAGGGTCTCCGGCGTCGCCGCGACCTCGCCGCGCGCGATCTTGTCCAGCTGTGCCGCGAGGCCGTCCAGGTTGGTCCCGACGGTCACGGCCGAGCGCTGGAGCTCGCCGGCAGAACCCTGCAGCTGGTCGGCGCCGCCTCCGAGGGTGACCGCGCCGCCGCGCACCTGGGTCGCACCTCCCCGCAGCTGGTCGACCCCGGCCTGGATCGTGTCGACCCCGGCACGCGCCGCGGCGACACCGCCGGCGAGGCGTGCTGCACCGCCGGAGAGCTGCGCCTGGCCCTGGTCGAGGGCCTGGACACCTGCGCCGAGGCTCTCGCGCACGCCGGCCCGGAGCTCGGTCGTCCCTGCGGCGAGGGTGCCGGCCCCCGTCGCGAGCCGACCGGCACCGGACGCGAGGTCGGCGGAGCCGGTCGCGGCGCGGGCGGCCCCGGCGCTCAGGTCGCCGGCGCCCGTGCTGAGGTCGCCCGCTCCCGTGGCGATCTGCGACGCGCCGTCCGCGGCACGCGCGTTGCCGGCGGCGAGGCGGGCGGCCCCGGCGTCGAGGTCCTTGCTGCCGGTGGCGAGGCGTGCCGCTCCGCTCGCGGCGTCGCCCGTCCCCGCGGCGAGGCGGGCGGCTCCGGCGTTCAGCTCGTCCGCTCCGGCGGCGAGCTCGGTCGCCCCGTCGAGCGCGGTGGTGCCACCGGTCGCGAGCTGGGCCGCGCCGTCGGACGCCTGCTGCGCCCCGGCGACGAGGTCGCCGGCGCCGTCGCGCAGGTCGCCGGCCCCGTCGGCGAGGCGCTGGGCGCCGTCCTGCGCCTCGGCGGTGCCGTCGGCGAGCGTCGACGCGCCGTCGGAGAGCTGGGCGGCGCCGTCGTCGAGCCGGGTCGCGCCGTCGGCGACCTTGCTGTTGTACACGAGCAGGAACGCGATCAGGCCGGCCACCGCGAGGGCGAGCACGGCGAGCGCGACGGACGTGAGGACCGTGTGCGTGCGCGACGGTCGGGGAGAGGCGTGCTGCGTCATCGGTCGTCCTTCCTCGCGCCCGGCGTCGTCGCGGGGCGGTCGGCAAGAGGGGAGAGGAGCGGGAGAGAGGCGGGGTCACGTGCGTGCCCGCCGCGGGAGGGCGTCGGGACCACGCCCGCCAACGTTGGCGGGACGTGGAGTAGCAGGTAAATCCCGAACGACGCTAGCAACCGCCATGACAGGGCGGACAGCGAGTACTAGGTACTTTCGCCGTCACGATTCGGTCACGGGGCCGAAGTATCAGGTACTCCGGTGCCGGACTTGTCGCCCGGAGCAACTGGCGCCCGCGCCGGGGCCCTCGCGGGCTCTCGCGAGCGGTGCCGCGCACTGTTCATCCGACGGCCACCCGTCGGCCCGGATCCGGTCGCCGCCACGCCACCGCGGGCCACCACCCTCTGCTCGACCCTCGTCGAAGGAGAGACATGTCAGCCATCCCTGAGCAGGCTCGTCAGCGCACCACGGCGCGCACCCCCGTGCGCGCCCGGGCCCGCCGCACGCGCCTCGCCGCGCTCGTCGCCACGGGCGCGACGCTCACCCTGGGCCTGGGCGCGCTGCCCGCGCTCGCCGCGGCGCCCGCGCACCCGGCCGGCGCGGTGGCGTCGGCCCCGACGGCGGCGCTCGGCCTCGCGACGGACGCCGCCTGGACGGCCCCCGCCGCGGACGAGACGTTCCACCGCCTCGCCACGTACCCCGTGTTCCAGAACCGCCCGGCCGGCGAGGACGCCGCCAGCGAGACGGTCGCCGAGATCTCGGCGGTGAGCGAGGACGGACGCACGGTCGTCCACACGGACGCGCTCGCGCGCCGCATCGGCTTCCTCGACATCACGGACCCGAGCGCACCGCAGGGCCTGGGCACGCTGAGCCTCGCCGAGCTCGGGTCGGAGCACGACGAGCCGACGTCGGTCGCGATCGTCGGTGGGTACGTCCTCGTCGTGGTGGACACGTCCGTGAGCTTCACGGAGCCGAGCGGGCGCCTCGACGTCGTCGACCTCGCGACGCGCGAGCGCGTGCGGTCGCTCGACCTCGGCGGTCAGCCCGACTCCGTCGCCGTCACGCCCGACGGCACGCACGCCGTCGTCGCGATCGAGAACCAGCGCGACGAGGAGGCGACGCCCGAGGGTGGCGACGAGGGCGACCTCCCGCAGCTCCCCGGCGGCTTCCTGCAGATCCTCGACCTGCCCGGCGACGACCCGGCGGCCTGGTCGACCCGCGCCGTCTCCTTCCTCGACGAGGCCGGCGCGCCGCTCCCGGTCGTCGAGGCCGCCGGCCTCGACACCCCGCAGGACCCCGAGCCCGAGTACGTCGCCGTCAACCCTGCGGGCACCAAGGTCGCGGTGACGCTCCAGGAGAACAACGGCGTCGCCGTCGTCGACCTCGCCACGGGCGAGGTCGAGACCGTCTTCTCCGCGGGCGCGGTCGCCGTGTCCGGGATCGACGTGAAGAAGGACGGCGTCATCGACCAGACAGGGTCGATCCCGGCGACGCCGCGCGAGCCCGACGCGATCGGCTGGCTCGACGACGCGCACGTCGCGACCGCGAACGAGGGCGACTGGAAGGGCGGCTCGCGCGGCTGGTCGGTGTTCGACGCGGCGTCGGGCGAGGTCGTGTGGGACGCGGGCGCGGAGCTCGAGCGCCTCGCGGTCCGCGTCGGCCTGCACACGGAGGACCGCGCGGCCAAGAAGGGCGTCGAGCCCGAGGGCCTGGCCGTCGCGACGCTCGGCGGGACGCGCTACGCGTTCGTCGGCTCGGAGCGCTCGAACTTCGTCGCCGTCTACGACGTCTCCGACCCGAGCGCCCCGCGGTTCGTCCAGGTGCTCGCGACGACCAACGGCCCCGAGGGCCTGCTCGTCGTGCCGGGGCGCGACCTGCTCGTCGTGTCGAGCGAGGAGGACGACGCCGGTGCGGGCGTGCGGTCGGCCGTCACGGTGTTCGGCCTCGGCGCGCAGTGGGCCGACGGCGCGGGGTCGCCGCAGTTCCCCAGCGTCGTCTCCGCGGACGCGACCGAGGGTCCGCAGGCCGGCGCCCCGATCGGCTGGGGCGCGCTCGGCGCGCTGACCGCCGATCCGGCCGATCCCCAGCGCCTGTGGACGGCGACCGACGCCGCGTACTCCACGACGCAGCTCCTGTCGCTCGACGTGCGCGGCTACGGCCAGGGCTCCCCGGCGGTCATCGACCGGACCGTGCCCCTCACGCGCGACGGCGCCCCCGTGGGCCTCGACGTCGAGGGTGTCGCGGCGCGCGCCGACGGCGGGTTCTGGCTCGGCGTCGAGGGCGCGAAGGGCGCGGAGAACGCGATCGTGCGCGTCGACGCCGCGGGCGCGGTCGTCGAGTCCGTGGCGCTCCCCGAGGGCGTCGCCGCGGGTCTCGGCAAGCAGGGCATCGAGGGCGTCGCGGTCGCTCCGGCGGTCTCGACGGCCGACGGAGCCGCGGGCGCGGGCGAGCAGGTGTGGGTCGCGCTCCAGCGCGGCCTGACCACCGACGAGGGCGGCACGGCGGGCACCGCGCGCCTGGGCCGCTACGACGTCGCCTCGGGCACGTGGGACTGGTTCGCGTACCCGCTCGAGCAGACCACGACGGGCGGCGACTGGATGGGCCTGAGCGAGGTGACCGTCGTCGACCACGACACGCTCGCCGTGATCGAGCGCGACAAGCTCAACGGCCCCGCCGCCACGGTCAAGCGTGTCTACGCGGTCGACGTGCCGGCCGTCGCCGTCGGGGCCGCGTCGACGACGCCGGTCGCGGTGACCAAGACGCTCGCGCACGACGTCCTGCCCGACCTGCGCGCCACGAGCGGCTGGACGCAGGAGAAGCTCGAGGGCCTCACGGTCGGCGGCGACGGCACCGTCTGGGCGATCACCGACAACGACGGCCTCGCCGACGCGACGGGCGAGACGGTGCTCCTGAGCCTCGGCGCGGCGACCGACGTCTTCGAGGCTCACCTCGACGGCGAGAACCCGGGTGGTCCGGGCGAGCCCGGCGAGACGCCCGGCGCGGGCGAGGAGCCGCCGTCGTCCCCGCGGCACACCGTGGGTGCCGACGACCTCACCGACGCGAACCACGGCGGCGTCACGCTCTCCCCGGCGCGCGTGCGCGCGGGCGCGCAGGTCACGGCGACGGCCGAGGGCTTCGTGCCCGGCGAGTGGGTCTCCGCGACCCTCTTCTCCACGCCGACGGACCTCGGGATGTACCGCGCCGACGCGTCGGGCACGCTCACGGCGACCGTGACCGTCCCGGCCGACGCCGCGGCGGGCCTGCACCGGTTCGCGCTCGTCGGGCAGGTGGACGGCCGCGTCCTGTGGACGGAGCTCGAGGTCCTCGCGACGGACGGCGCGCCCGGCGGGTCGGACGGCGAGCAGCCGGGCCGGCCGGACGGGCTCGCCACGACCGGCGCGCACGTCGGTGCCCTGGTGGGCCTCGCCGTCGTGCTGGTCGCGGGCGGCGCGACGATCGTCGTCGCCCGGCGCCGCATGCGCGGGCTCCCGGGCTAGCGGGCGCCGCACCACGCCGAACCCGGGGTTGCGGGTGGTCTCGAGCCCGAGACCACCCGCGACCCCGGGTTCGACCGTCCGGGCGACCGGCGCGACCGGGTCAGTCGCGGTCGTCGGGCATGAGGGCCCAGAGGATGAGGTAGGCGATGACCTGCGGGCCGGGGAGCAGGATCGAGACCGCGGCGACGATGCGCACGACGGTCGGGTCCCACCCGAACCGGCGGGCGATCCCTGCGCACACGCCCGCGATCATCCGACCGTGGCGCGGCCGGGACAGGGTCGGCCGGAACGAGGCTGCGGAGGCGTCTGAGGTGCTCATCCCTCGACGGTAGGAGCACGCTCGTCGCGGCGGTATCGGGAAGTCCCCCGAACCGACCCTGATCCTCCCGGCGCCGACCCTGACCCCTGGCTCAGCACCCGGAGGGCCTGGCTCAGCTCCCGAGTGCGGCCTCGAACGCGGCCAGGGCGCGGGGCGACGCGAGCGCGAACGTCACCGCCGTGACGCCGGCGCCGGGGTCGGCGCTCGGACGGACCGCGGACCACCCGCGCACGGCCCCGACCGCGACCCGCGCGACGTCGTCGACGTCCCAGCCGTAGACGCCCGCGCTCACGGCCGGGAAGGCGACGGTCGCGGCGCCGAGGCCCGCGGCGACGTCGAGCGAGCGCGTGAAGCACGACGCGAGCAGCGCGGGGTCGGTCTGGCCGCGGTGGCGGTCCGGTCCGACCGTGTGGATCACCCAGCGGGCGGGGAGGTCGTAGGCGCCGGTCGCGACGGCGTCGCCGACGGGCAGGCCGTCGGGGAGGGTCGTGCGTCGGATCCGGCGGCACTCCTCCAGGAGCCGGGGCCCCGCCGCGGCGTGGATCGCGCCGTCCACGCCCCCGCCGCCCAGCAGCGACGAGTTGGCGGCGTTGACGATCGCGTCGACCGTGAGCGTCGTGATGTCGGCGAGCCGGGCGTCGAGGTCCATGCCCCCATCCTCACGCGAGCACGACGTTGCTCGCCGTCGAGCACGAGGTTCTTCGCGTTCTGGCGCCGAGAACGACAGCAACCCCGTTCTCGGCGTGAGGGGTCAGTCGCGCGAGACGACCACGCTCGCGCTGTGGCCGCCGAAGCCGAACGCGTTGACCAGCGCGTGGCGGGCGGTCGTGTCCCGGGCGGTGCCGTGGACGACGTCGAGGTCGATCGCCGGGTCCAGCGCGTCGAGGTTGAGCGTGGGCGGCACGCGTCCGTCCCGCACGGCGAGCAGCGCGACGAGGATGCCCAGCGCGCCCGAGGCACCGAGCAGGTGGCCCGTCGCGCCCTTGGTGCTCGTCACGGGCGGGGGCATGCCGAGCGCCGCGTGCAGGGCGTCCGACTCGTTGACGTCGCCCACGGGGGTCGACGTCGCGTGCGCGTGGACGAGGCCGACGTCACCGGGGGAGAGGCCCGCCGAGCGCAGGGCCATCCCGATCGTCCGCGCCTGGTTCTCCGGGTCCCCGCCGACGATGTCGAACGCGTCCGACGTCAGCGCGGCCCCGGCCACGACGCCGTGCACCGCGGCACCGCGCGCCCGGGCGTGCTCCTCGCTCTCGAGGACGAGGAGCGTCGCCCCCTCGCCCATGACGAAGCCGTCCCGGTGCACGTCGAACGGGCGCGACGCTCGCTCGGGCTCGTCGTTGCGGGTCGACATGGCGCGCGCCGCGGCGAAGGCGGCGAGGGAGAACGGCCGGACGCCCGCCTCCACCCCGCCGCACACGACGACGTCCGCCGACCCGGCGAGGATCATCTCGCGACCCATCGTGATCGCCTCGGACCCCGCGGCGCACGCGCTGATCGGCGCACGCGCGCCCGCCTTGGCGCCCAGGTCGATCGACAGCCACGCCGCGGGACCGTTGGCCATGAGCATGGTGACCGTGTGCGGCGAGACGCGGCGGGGTCCCTGCTCGTCGAGCACGTGGGACTGGTCGAGCGTCGTCGCGATGCCGCCGTTCGCGGACCCGACGACGACCGCGAGGCGCGTGGGGTCGACGTCGGGCGACCCCGCGGACGCCCAGGCCTCGCGGCCCGCGACGAGCGTGAGCTGTTCCGCCCGGTCCGTGCGGCGCGCCTCGCGCACGGCGAGCCCCTCCGCGAACGCGTCGTCCACCCGTGCCGCGATGCGCACGGGCAGGTCGGCGGCCCAGTCCTCCTTGATGGCGTGCACCCCGGGCTCTCCGCGCAGCAGCGCGTCCCAGGTGTCGCTCGCGGTGAGCCCGACCGGGGTCACCGCCCCGTAGCCGGTGACGACGGCTCGTGTCATGGTGTCCCCCTACCTGCGGGCGTCGCCTCGTCGGACGACGGATGTGGTCGATGGGTCCCATTTCAAGACATCCGTATGGGGTTTGTCTTGTCCGACAGTGTGACAGTGCGCACGCTGTCACTCACCACGAGTGAAGCGGCGGGTCGGTCATCCGACCACGGTGGGCCCGCAAGGACGCGTCCGGTCGGCACACATTCGGGACATGAGGGAGAGCCGCGTGGCTCGTACGGGGAGAGCGGTCGGGGCCGCGCTGGCGGCCGTCCTGGTGCTCGGAGGCTGCGCGACGGCGGACAGGCCCGCGGGCGAGACCGCGGGCGAGGGCGCGTACCGGTGCTGGGAGACGGCGGTCCCCGACGGCGTGCTGGAGTCGGGCGTGACGGCGGACCGTCTCAGCGAGGAGGGCCGGGCCGCCCTCGACGGACTCGAGGTGCCTCCGATCGACCCCGCCGAGTGGTCCGTCGTCGAGGACGGGGCCGAGCGGGTCGCCCTGCTTCGTGCGCTCGACCAGCCGGAGGACCTGGGTTCCGGCGACGTACGGACCCACGAGATGCTCGTGATCGAGCTGACCGACGCCACGGACGTCGACCCCGTGCCGACGTGGTCCCTCACCGCCGCGCAGACCTGCGCCCTGCGCGCCGACCTCGGCGGGCTCGGCACCGCGACGCTCACGCTCGACCCGGAGCACCCGCCCGCATCGGGCGCGCGGGAGGTGCACCTGCTCGTCACGGAGATGGCCTGCAACAGCGGGCAGGACGCCGAGGGGCGGGTGCGGCTCTCCGACCTCGCGGTGCGCGACGACGCGATCGCCGTGACGGTCGGCGTCGAGCCGCGCACGGGCGTGGCGGACTGCCCGTCGAACCCGCCGACGCCGTTCGTCGTCGAGCTCGACGAACCGCTGGGCGACCGCGTCGTGCTCGACGCGTCGGTGCACCCGGCGCGGGAGGTCGTGCTGCCCTGACCCGGCGGGTCAGGCCTCGTCGAGCCCGAGCACCCGGCACGCGTTCCCCGCGTAGAGCGCCGGCAGGAGGTGCGCCGGGAGGTCCGCGCCCGAGATGGCCCACCGACCCTGCGGCGGCACGGGGTCGCCGGGGGAGTAGGCGAAGTGCTCGTCGGCCGTCTCGAGGAACCGGAAGTGCGTCTCGAGCTGCTCGTGGGACAACGGGAACGCGTCGGTGCCGAACAGGACCCGGTCGGGGAAGTCCTCGACGAGCCGGCGGAAGCGCCGCGGCTGACGCCCGAGCTCGCCCAGCCGGCCCGCGATGTCGACGACGAGGTTCGGCGCGGCCCGCAGGAGCCGGGAGACGTGGTCGAGGTCCTCGGCGACGCAGCCGACGTGCGCGCCGACGTAGGTGGTCCCCGGCGTCGCGACGAGCAGGCGTTCGAACGCGTCGAGCAGGTGCTCGAACGACGGGAACCGGGACCGGTCGGCGAACGACCACGACGGCTGCGCGGCGAGCTCGTCAACGCGCTCGTTGTACCGGTCCAGCGGGTCGAAGAACGCCTTCGGGTCGGCGACGTGGACCAGGACGGGCAGCCCGAGCTCGCCCGCGAGCGCGAGCGTCTCGACGACGCGAGGGTCGTCGGGCGCGACGAGCGCGCCGTCGGGGCCGGTGACGGTCAGGCCGAGGTCCTTCCACACCTTGAGGCCGCGCGCCCCGCGCGCCGCGGCGTCGCGGAGCTGCCGCTGCACCTCGCGCTCGCCGCCCGCGTGGGCGAGCGCCCTCCAGTCGACCTGGCAGAAGGTGAGGAACCGGCCCGGGTGCGCGCGGTCGTACCGGTCGAGGTTGGCCTCGAGCTCGTCGCCCCACAGGCCGTCGAGGTTGACGACCGTGCGCACGTTCGTGCGGTCGAGCAGGTCGAGCAGCGCGGGGACGTCCGGCGCGCACCAGTCGGCGGTGAGCCAGCGGCCCAGGTGGTTGTGGACGTCGACGGCGGGCACCGCGGCCCGGGTGACGTCGGTCCGGGGGAGCCGCACGCGGGCACGCGGCTCCCAGTCGGCGAGCCGCAGGTCGGGTGCGGGCGGCACCGGGGGCGGGGTGGCGTGGTGGAGAGGATCGGTCACGTCCCCGAGCATCTGCCCCGCGCGCGCAGATTTCACGGATGTTACGCGAACCGATCATCCAGAGTGAGTGAATGTGCCACTCTGCGTGACTATCGCGCAGACGATGAGCAGGATCTTGGGCATCGGGTCCGCGCCGCGCGGCACCCACCACCGCTGGACCCGGGGTCACGACCCCGCCGACGACAGGACAAGCACGTGAGCCCGAGCGCCGTCACCGAGCGAGAGATCCACAGCCAGCCCGACGTGTGGGCCAAGGCCCTCGCGGGCGGACCCGCCACCGGCTCCGTGCTCGGCGCGCCCGGCGAGCGCGTCCTCGTGCTCGGGTGCGGGACGAGCGCGTTCGTCGCCGAGGCGATCGCGGTCCTCCGTGAGGACGCGGGCCTCGGCGAGACCGACGCCGCGTACGCGTCGGAGTGGCACCCGACGCGTCCCTACGACCGCGTGGTCGTCATCAGCCGCTCCGGGACCACGAGCGAGTGCCTCGAGGCGCTCGCGGCCGTCCCCGCGGGAACGCGCACCGCCGCGGTCGTCGGGGTCGCGGGCACGCCCGTCGCCCTCGCGGCGGACGACGTCCTCGTGCTCGACCTCGCAGACGAGGAGTCGGTCGTCCAGACGCGGTTCCCGACCACCGTGCTCGCCGTCGCCCGCCAGGCGTTCGGCGAGGACCTCTCCGACCTCGTCGAGCAGGCCGAGCAGGCGCTCGCGGCGCCGCTGCCCGTCGAACCGGGCGCGTTCGAGCACTTCGTGTTCCTCGGCCGCTCGTGGGCCTACGGCCTCGCGCAGGAGGCGGCGCTGAAGATCCGCGAGGCGGCGCAGGCGTGGTCCGAGTCGTACCCGGCGCTCGACTACCGGCACGGGCCGGTCGCCGTCGCGACCGACGCGACGCTCGTGATCCTGCTGGGCGAGGACGACCCGGCGCTCGCCGACGACGTGCGGCGTACCGGCGCGACCGTCGTGCACCTCGAGGGGGACCCGCTCGTCCAGCTCGTGCAGTGCCAGCGCCTCGCCGTCGCCCTCGCCACCGACCGCGGCCTCGACGCGGACGCGCCGCGCCACCTCACCCGCTCCGTCGTCCTCGGCTGAGGACGACCCGCGACAGCCCGTCACCGACGGGGACGCAGTACCCGGACACTCGACGAAGAGACCGCCCAAGAGACAAGGCCGACAATGTTCCGTCATCCCACCCGCCGCCGTCCCGACCGTCCTCTCACCGTGGCCCGGGGAGCCGCCGGAGCGGCCGTCGTCTCCGGCGCGCTGCTGCTCGCCGCGTGCTCGTCCGGGACGCAGGGCGCCACGACCCTCGACCCCGAGGCCGACGTCACGCTCACGTGGTGGACCGGCCAGGCCGACCAGGCCCAGACGATCCTCACGGGCCTCGCCGAGGAGTTCGAGGAGCTCCACCCCAACGTGACGATCGAGGTGTCGTCGGGCGCGCCGTCGACGGAGGACCTGCTGCAGAAGCTGTCGTCCTCGTTCGCCGGCGGGACCTACCCGGACATCTCCTACGCGTTCGGCTCCTGGGCGAGCGAGCTCGCCGAGTCGGAGCGCACGCTCGACATCACCGACCAGGTGAGCGACCCCGACGTCGGCTGGGACGAGTTCTCCGGCGCCGCTCGCGCCACCGCCCAGCCGGACGGCGAGACGACGATCGGCTTCCCGGCCGTCGTCGACAACCTCTCCCTCCTGTACAACAAGACGGTGTTCGACGCCGCCGGCGTGGACTACCCGACCGAGGACTGGACGTGGGACGACTTCCGCGCCGCGGCGAAGGAGCTCACGGACCCCGCGACGAGCACGTACGGCTACGCCTACGGGGTCTCCGGCTCCGAGGAGACGACGTGGCAGTTCTGGCCGCACCTGTGGCAGCGGGGCGGGGAGATCCTCGACGAGTCCGGCACGACCGCGAGGTTCGACTCCGACGCCGGCGTGGACGCGCTGACGTTCCTGCGCGACATGGCCGTCGAGGACGGGTCGGTCTACCTCGACCAGACCGACACCAAGTTCACGCAGATCTTCGCGAGCGACCAGATCGGCATGGTCACGTCCGGGCCGTGGACGCTGTACGACCTCCAGGTCGCGGGCACGCAGTACGGCGTCGTCCCCCTGCCGGCCTACGGCGGCGAGCACACGACGATCTCCGGCGCCGACCTCTGGGTCCTCTTCGACCACCAGGACGCGAACCGTGAGCACTGGTCGTACGAGTTCACGAGGTGGCTGACCGACCCCGAGCAGGACGTGCGCTGGAACGTCGTCTACGGCAACCTCCCGCTGCGCGAGAGCGAGATCGACTCGCCGGAGTTCCAGGCACAGGTCGCGGCGATGCCCGGCCTGGACGTCATGGCGCAGAACAGCGAGAACGCGACGATCCCCCGCCCGACCGTGCCGGGGTACGTGAACCTCTCCGAGGCGGTCGGCACGGCGGTCTCGGAGGTCCTCCAGGGCAAGGGAGAACCGCGCGAGGCGCTCGAGCGGGCCGCCGACCGGTCGGACGAAGCGCTGGCGGACCAGTGACGACGACGATCGCGCCCACCCCCGTCCGGCGGCCCCCGCGGCGCCGCCGGACGGGGGAGGCGCTCGCCGGGTGGGGCTTCGTCACCCCGGCGACGCTCCTCGTCGTCGGTCTGTCGATCTTCCCCGCGGTCTGGGCGTTCCTGCTGTCGCTGCAGGACTGGAACGGCTTCTCCACCCCGGAACCGGTGGGCGCGGACAACTACCGGCGCATGCTGACCGACGCCGAGCTGGGCGCCGCGGTGGGGCACACGCTCCTGTACACCGCGCTGTTCGTCCCGGCGTCGCTCTTCCTCGGGCTCGGTCTCGCGGTCGCGCTCAACCGCCGGCTCGTCCTGGTCGGGGTCTACCGCACCCTCGTGTTCCTGCCGTTCGTGGTCTCCGCGGCGGCCACCGGCATCCTCACGACCTACCTGTTCAACCCGCAGTTCGGGTTCGTGAACAACGTGCTGCGCGTCCTCGGCCTCCCGCAGCAGGGCTGGCTCGAGGACCCGTCGCAGGCGATGGTCGTCATCACGATCATGTCGTTGTGGGGGCAGGCGGCGTTCACGACCGTCATCTACCTCGCCGCGCTCCAGGACATCCCGGTCGAGCTCGCGGAGGCCGCCCGTGTGGACGGCGCGAACCGGTGGCAGTCGTTCTGGCACGTGACGTTCCCCCAGCTCGCCCCGGTCACGGTGTTCGTCGCCATCTGGCAGACGATCCAGGCGATCCAGCTCTTCGACCTCGTCTACACCACGACGCGCGGCGGCCCGCTCGGGTCGACCGAGACGATCGTGTACTACCTGTGGAAGGCGGCGTTCAAGGAGCTCGAGTTCGGGTACGCCTCGGCCGTGGCGTACGGGCTGTTCGCCGTGACCCTGCTCATCACCATCGCCGTGACGCTCTACTCCCGCCGCACGAAGGTTGGTGGACTCTGATGTCGACGACCGTTCCCGGACCTGCCGCCTACGCCGCGGCGCCCGGCGGACCGCAGGCGGTGCCGCCCGGCGCCCCGGACGGCCCGCTCCCCGCCACCACCACCGCCACCCCCGCACCGCGGCGCCGGCGGCGACGCGCCTGGCTGTGGCACCTGCTGCTCGTCCCCGTCGCCGCGCTGTTCGCGACGCCGTTCGTGCAGATGTTCCTCACGTCGCTCACGCCCGAGGCGGAGATCAACCGGTTCCCTCCGCGGTTCTGGCCCTCGCAGCTCACGCTCGACGGCTACGTCAAGCTCTTCACCGAGACCGACGTGCTGCGCTGGACGACGAACACCGTCCTCGTCTCGGTCGTCGCCGTCGCGTCGCACATCGTGCTGTGCTCGCTCGCCGGGTACGGGTTCGCGCGCCTCAAGTTCCCGGGCCGCACGTTCGGGTTCCTCGCGATCATGGCGACGATCATGATCCCGACCCAGCTCCTCATGGTCCCGACGTACGTCCTCTTCGCGCGCATCGGCATCATCGACACGCTCGCCGCCGCGATGGTCCCGTGGCTCGCGTCGGCGTTCGGGATCTTCCTCATGCGCCAGTTCTTCCTGTCGCTCCCGCCCGAGCTCGAGGAGGCGGCCGTCCTCGACGGGTGCTCCCGGCTCGCGACGTTCTGGCGGATCATCCTCCCGCTCGCGCGGCCCGCGCTCGCGACGCTCGCGATCTTCACGCTGCTCGGCTCGTGGAACGACCTCGTCTGGCCGCTCATCGCGATCAACGACCCGTCGTCGTTCACGCTCCAGCTCGGGATCACGAACTTCCAGGGCGCGCGCCGGACCGACTGGTCGCTGCTCATGGCGAGCAACGTCGTCGCGACCCTGCCGCTGGTGCTGTTCTTCCTGTTCGCCCAGCGCCAGTTCATCGCCACCATGACCTTCACCGGAGTCAAGGGATGACCACGCCCCACACCCTGCCCGACGGACCCGACCGGACCGCTTCACGACCCGTCGTCGTGGTCGGCGACGCGAACGTCGACCTCGTGCTGCGCGGCGACGTCGTCCCGCGCTTCGGCCAGGCCGAGCAGCTCGCCGACTCCGGCGACCTCGTCCTCGGCGGCTCGGCCAGCATCGCGGCGGCCGGCGTCGCGCGCCTCGGGGTGCCGACGACGCTCGTCGCGCGCGTCGGCGCGGACACGTTCGGCACCTTCACGCTCGACGCGCTGCGCGCCGCCGGGGTGGACGTCTCCGCCGTCGACGTCGCCCACGACGAGCCGACAGGGCTCTCGGTCATCCTCTCCACGCCCGACGACCGGGCGATCCTCACGGTCCCGGGCACGATCCCGACCCTCACCGGCTCCCACGCGCTCGCCGTGCTCGACGGCTGGCACGGGCCGCCCGGCGTCGTGCACGTCGCGTCGTTCTTCCTCCAGCCGCGTCTCGCCGCGGACCTGCCCGCGGTCCTCGCGTCCGCACGCGCGCGGGGGTGGACGACGAGCCTCGACACGAACTGGGATCCCGCCGAGCGCTGGACCGGGCTCGCGGACCTGCTGCCCCACGTGGACGTGCTGCTGCCGAACCGCAACGAGCTGCGCGCCGTCGCGGCGGCGTTCGGCGCGGGCGTGCGGGACGCGCCGCACACCGGCGATCCCGACGCCGCGCTCGCCCGGGCGGTCGCCGCGCGCGGCCCCCGCGTCGTGGTCAAGGACGGTGCGCGCGGCGGGTGGTCCGTGGGACCGGCCGGAGCCGTCGTGCGTGCCCCGGGGCTCGCCGTGGACGTGGTCGACACGACCGGCGCCGGAGACAGCTTCGACGCCGGCTACCTCGCGGCCCTCGCGCACGGGATCGAGGACGAGACCGAACGCGTGCGCTGGGCGGCCTGCGCCGGCTCGTTGTCGACGCGCGGCCCGGGGGGCACCGGGGCGCAGGCCACGCTGGCCGCGCTGCGTGCCGCGCTCGCATGATCTCCGCGCTCGCCCTCAGCCCGTCGCTCGACGTCACGTACGTCGTCGACGCGCTCGAGGGGATCCAGCGCCCGCGCGAGGTCCGTCGCGTCGGTGGGGGGAAGGCGCTCAACGCGGTCCGCGCCGCGGCGTCGCTCGGCGCCCGCACGACCGCCGTCGCGGTCCTCGCCGGGGGATCGGGCGAGGACGTCGCGGCGGGGGCGAGAGCCGACGGCGTAGACCTGCGCGTCGTGCCGGGAGAGCACCCGACGCGCACGTGCGTCTCGGTCCTGGCCGCAGAGACCGGTGCGCTCACCGAGATCTACGAGCGTGCCGTCCCGGTGGGTCCGGACACGCTCGACCGTGCCGTCGGGCTCGCGCTCGACCTCGCCGCGCACCACGGCGGGTGGTGGCTGCTGTCCGGCGGCCTCCCCGGCACCATCGCGCCGAGCGTGGTCGGCGCCGTCGTCGGTCGGCTGCGGGCGGCGGGTGCCCGCGTCGCCGTGGACAGCCACGGTCCGGCGCTCGCGGGTGCCGTGGGGGAGGGGCCCGACCTGGTCAAGGTGAACCGGGTCGAGGCGGCAGAGCTGCTGGGCGTCCCCGAGGACACCCCGGGGCCAGCGCTCGTCACCGGGATCCGCGACCGGTCGGGCGGCCTCGTGGTCGTCACGGACGGCGCGGAGGGGGCGTGGGCGAGCGACGGCACGAGCGTCCTGCGCGTGCGGCTCGGGGGCCACGTCGGCCGCTTCCCGGTGGGGAGCGGCGACTCGTTCCTGGGCGGGATGCTCGTCGCGCTCGACACGGGGGCCTCCCTCGCCGCGGCGGTGGCGCTCGGTGCCGCCGCGGGCACGGCCAACGCCCAGGTCCCCGGTGCGGCCGTCCTGGACGCGGACCTGGCCCGCCGTCTCGTCGGCGAGGTCGAGGTCGAGGCCGTGGCGCTCCCGGTGCCGTAGACCCGCTGCGGGGTCAGAGCGGCGTGGTCGGCCCCTCGGCCGGCTGCACGGCCGTGACCGGACCGTCGTCGGGCACGACCTGGACGTCGACACCGGCCGCCGCGATTGCGTCGAGGGCCTCCGGGTCGGCGGACGAGTCCGTCACGAGCACGTCGATCTCCTCGAGGTCCGCCATCTTGGCGAGCGTCACGCGCCCCACCTTCGACCCGTCCGCGACCACGACGACGCGCTCGGCGTGCGCGACCATCGCGTGGTTGGTGCGCGCCTCGGTCTCGTCGTGCGTCGTCGCGCCGCCGCGCACGCTGATGCCGTCCGTGCCCAGGAACGCCGTGCCGACGTTGATCGCGTTGAACGTGTGCTCGGCGAGCACGCCGACGGCCTCCAGCGAGCTCGAGCGGACGAACCCGCCGGTCATGATGACCTGCAGGTTGCTGCGCGCGGCGAGCTCGGTCGCCGTCGTCAGGGCGTTCGTGGCGATCGCGAGGTCGGGTCGCGTCGCGAGGGCGCGCGCGACGGCGGCCGCCGTCGTGCCGCCGCTGATCGCGACGGAGTAGCGCCCCGGCGGGAGCAGCCCGGCGGCGTGCTGGGCGATGCGCAGCTTCGCCTCGCGGAACCGGGAGTCGCGCAGGAGCACCGGGACCTCCGTCGTGGGGTCGAGGGCGCGCACCCCGCCGTGCGTGCGGAGCACGAGGCCCTGCTCCTCCATGTCCGCGAGGTCGCGCCGCATCGTGGCCGAGGACACGCCGAGCTCGTGGACCAGCTCCGTGAGGCGTGCCGTGCCGTGCTCGTTGACGTACGTCAGCGCCCGCATCATGCGGTCGCTGCGCTTGTGGGAGATCGCGCGGGGCGCGGCGTCGGGTGCGACGGACATGCGCTTCCTTCCGGCGGTTGTGGGGCGGACGCCCGAGGCCCTCGGCGCCCGGACGAGGCAAATCGCTCATTCAAAGTGAGTGTTATCAGCGAAATCTGATCGTATTCTTGCACAGTGCGCTCGACGGCGCCGAGGATCGTCGACATGGTCAGCATCGCGTTCGTCGGCGCCGGGAGCGTCGTCTTCACCCGCCAGCTCGTCGCCGACATCCTGCGCTACCCGGAGCTCGCCGACGCCCGCCTCGTGCTGCACGACATCGACCCCGAGCGGCTCCGCGTCGCCGAGGGCACCGCGCGTCAGGTGAGCCGCCAGCTCGGGGCGTCGGCCACCGTCGAGGCGTACGCCGACCGTCGCCGGGCCCTCGACGGGGTCGACTTCGTCGTCAACATGATCCAGGTCGGCGGCATCGACGCGACGCTGAAGGACCTCGAGATCCCCGCGCGCCACGGACTGCGCCAGACCATCGGCGACACGACCGGCGTCGGTGGCGTGTTCCGCGCGCTGCGCACGTTCCCGGTGCTGGAGGGCATCGCGACCGACATGCGCGAGCTGTGCCCCGAGGCGTGGCTGCTCAACTACACGAACCCGATGGCGATGAACGTGTGGTGGGTCTCCACCGTCGCTCCCGACCTCCAGGTCGCCGGGCTCTGCCACTCCGTCTACTGGACGGCGCACGACCTCGCGGAGCTCGTGGGCGTCCCGGTGGAGGAGACGCGGTACCGGGCCGCGGGCGTCAACCACCAGGCGTGGCTGCTCGAGTGGGAGCACCAGGGCGAGTCGCTGTACCCCCGGCTGCGCGAGACGATCCGCCGCGACCCCGGGCTCGAGCGTCGCGTCCGGGTCGAGATCTTCCGTCGCCTCGGCTACTACCCGACGGAGACGAGCGAGCACTCCTCCGAGTACCTGCCGTGGTTCCTCCGCTCCGACGAGCAGATCGAGCGCTACCGCCTGCAGCCGCTCGAGTACGTCGGCATCAGCCGGGAGAACGTCGCGGAGTTCGAGGCGGCGCGGCGTGCGCTCGCCGCCGGCGAGGACCTCGCGCTCGAGGACGGCGCGAGCGAGTACGCGCCCCAGATCATCCACTCGCTCGTCACCGGGACGCCGCGCGAGGTGCACGTCAACGTCCCCAACCACGGGCTGATCGACAACCTGCCCCAGGGCGCGGTCGTCGAGGTCCCGGCGGCGGTCGACGGCGACGGCCTGCGTCCCGTGCCGATGGGCTCGCTCCCGGCCCAGTGCGCGGCGCTCAACCAGCCGTACGTCTCCGTCGGCGCGCTCACCGTCGAGGCGGCGCGCACCGGCGACCCTCGGCTCGTGCGCCAGGCCGTCCTCATGGACCCGAACGCGTCCTCGACCCTCACCCCCGAGCAGATCTGGGCCCTGTGCGACGAGCTCGTCACGGCGCACGGCGACCTGCTCCCCGAGCCGCTCCGCGCCGTCGTCCCGGCAGGTGCCCTGTGACCCTGGCCGCGACGGGGAACCTCGTCGCTGCGGCGGCGCGCGACGGCGGCGCCGTGCTCGCGTTCAACGTCATCACGCTCGAGCACGCCGAGGGCATCGTCGCCGGCCTCGAGGACGCCGGGGCTCCCGGCATCCTGCAGATCAGCGAGAACGCCGTCCGCTACCACGAGGGCCGCATGACGGCCCTGGTCGCGGCCTGTCGCGAGATCGCCGTCGCGGCACGCGTCCCCGTCTCGCTGCACCTCGACCACGTCCAGGACGTCGACCTCGCGCGTCAGGTCGTCGACCAGGCGTGGCGACTCGGGATCACGTCGATCATGGTCGACGCTGCCCACCTCGACTACGCGGACAACGTCGCCACGACCCGCGACCTCACCCGGTCCGCGCACGACACCACGCTGTGGGTCGAGGCCGAGCTCGGCGAGATCGGCGGCAAGGACGGTGCGCACGCACCCGGCGTGCGCACCGACCCCCACGAGGCCGTGTCGTTCGTCGCGGCGACCGGCGTCGACGGGCTCGCCGTCGCCGTCGGCAGCTCGCACGCGATGACGAGCGCGACCGCGGACCTCGACCTCGACCTCGTCGAGCGGATCGCCGCCGAGGTCCCCGTCCCGCTCGTGCTGCACGGGTCGTCCGGTGTCCCTGCCCCGATGCTGCGCGACGCCGTCGCGCGCGGGATCCGCAAGATCAACGTCGGGACCGCGCTCAACGTCGGCTACACGCGTCAGGTGCGAGACTTCCTCGACGCGCACGACGCCGTCACCGACCCCCGCAAGTACCTCGCCCCGGCGCGGGGGGCCGTGCGCGACGCCGTCGACCGGCTCTGCACGCAGGTGTTCGCCTGACACCTCGGACCGTCCTGCATCTCCTGATCGGCACCCCCACCATGGCGCGCGGGCAGCGCGTCACGACGAGAGGAACGAGCACATGAGACGAACGACGACCGGCCTGGCACTCGGCTCGGCGCTGGTGCTGACCGCGTGCGCGGGCGGCCCCGCCGTCGGCGGCACGAGCCCCGTCCCGGACACGGCACGCACGACCACGACCGACGCGACGACGGCGGCGGTGGTCGAGCTGCCGCCCACGAGCGGGGTCCTCGACTACCAGCTCGGCGGCGCGTACGACGAGGTCGACGCCGGTTCCGGTCCGGTGACCCCCGACGTCGTGGTGCGCGACGCGACGGCGACGCCGCTCTCCGGTGCGTACAACGTCTGCTACGTGAACGGCTTCCAGACGCAGCCCGACGACGCCGACCTGTGGCTCGCCCACGAGGACCTGCTGCTGCACGACGCAGGTGGGGAGCTCGTGATCGACCCCGACTGGCCGGACGAGTTCGTGCTCGACCCCTCGACCGCCGCGCAGCGCGACGGGATCCTCGACGTCCTCGGTCCGGTGGTCACCGGCTGCGCGGACGACGGGTTCGACGCGGTCGAGATCGACAACCTCGACACCTGGACCCGGTTCGCCGAGATCGACGAGGCCGGCGCGCACGCGCTCGCCACGGCGTACGTCGACCTCGCGCACGACGCCGGGCTCGCCATCGCGCAGAAGAACGCCGCGGAGATCACGCAGGTCGCGCACGACGACCTCGGCTTCGACTTCGCCGTGACCGAGGAGTGCGCCGTCTGGGACGAGTGCGCCGCGTACACCGACGTGTACGGCGACCACGTGCTGCAGGTCGAGTACCCCGGCCCGCTCGCGGGCGAGGGGCTGACGTTCGCCGACGCGTGCGCCCTGCCCGACCGCGCACCGCTCACCGTGCTGCGCGACCTCTACCTCGTCACGCCCGACACGGACGTGAGCGGGTTCGACCCCGTCGAGGAGACGGGCGAGCCGTACTCGTACGTGTTCGAGACCTGCTGACCGCGAGGCGGCGGGCGGCGCCCGCGCCGTGCGCCGCCTCGTGTCACCAGCCGTCGGGCGTGAGGAGCTTGCGGATGCGCTTCTCGCTCACCGGGCCGTCCGTGCCGAGCTGCTGCGCGAACAGCGACACGCGCAGCTCCTCGACCAGCCACCGGACCTCGGCCAGGTCCGCCGCGCGGACCGGGTCGGCCGGGCCCTGTGCGTAGGCGGCGCGGGCGCGCTGGTACGCCTCCTCGACGTCGTGCACGCGCCACGCGAGCTCGGCGTCGCGGTTCGGGTTCGACTGCGCCTTCTCCAGCCGGTACGACGCCGCGCGCAGGTAGCGCGTGAGGTGCGGCAGCCGGCGGGGCGGGGTCTGGGAGACGAACCCGTCGTGGATCAGGCCCGCGGCCTGGTCGCGCAGGTCGGTGAGCGTGTTGAGCAGCGCGAGGCTGTTCGACGCGCGGATCTCCGCGTCGAGGTTGCGCGACGCCGTCAGCGCCGCCACGACGTGCCCGACCACCTGGTGCACCTGCTCCTCCAGGTGCGCCCGCACGAACGCCCTCGCGGCCGCGTAGGCCTCCGCGTCGCGGATCGTCGTCGCGTCCGGCTGCGCTCCGTACTGCCCGCTACCGCCGCTCGTCAGCGCGATCACCGCGGCGAGCTGCAGGTCCGCGACCAGCGCGTCCGTGTTCCGGTACGGGCTGGCCGCCATCGTGAGCGACTGCGTCCCGTTCCACCGACTGGTGATGCGCCCGGTCTGC
Source organism: Cellulosimicrobium cellulans (assembly GCF_016907755.1). Taxonomy (NCBI): domain Bacteria; kingdom Bacillati; phylum Actinomycetota; class Actinomycetes; order Micrococcales; family Promicromonosporaceae; genus Cellulosimicrobium; species Cellulosimicrobium cellulans. The sequence continues at coordinate 109,360 of NZ_JAFBCN010000001.1, read as the reverse complement.
AGCGCCGTCTCGGACAGCAGCAGACGCCGCACGCCGCGCGCGTGCTCGCGCGCCTGCGCGTTCGCGTCGGCGAGCACGCGCAGCGCGACGACCGGCTTCCCCTTCGCGTCCTGCTCCTCGACGACCGCGGGGTACCCCCGCACCACGACCCCACTCCCGAGGTCTGTCGACACCGTCGCCGGGAGTCGGCCGTCGCTCAGGTCGTCGGGCCAGGTGGTCAGGTTCGCGCGTTCGGTCACCAGGGCGGCCGTGGTCGCGTCCGCGGCGGCTGCCCGTCGCGTCGTCGCCTCGTCGAGGTCCGACGACGCCAGATCGGCCCGCACGTCGGCTCGCCCGGGCGAGCCGGTCGCCACGGCCGGACCCGCGCCGTCGCGCACTGCGGCTTGTCCGTTGCGGGAAGGTGAGCCGGACGCGGAGGCGGGGGAGGGGGCGTCGGATGCGAAGGGCGTGGTGGGACTGGCGGGAGCGCCGTGAGGAACGAGCGGCGCGGATGGTAGCCCGAGCACCGACGCCCCCTCCGCCGCCGGACCCGGCCCCGCACCCGCGGCGCCCGTCCCCGCCCGAGATCCCGCCTCGCGCAACGCCGCGCCCACCGCGCCCTTCACCGCGGCGCGGACCGCCGCCTGGTTCTGGGCGGCGAGTCGGCGCTGGAGGGCGAGCAGGTCCTTCGACTCGTCGAGGACGACGGACCCGCCGCGGTCGCGCGGGTCCTCGACGCGGAACGTCATGCGCAGGTGCGCGGGGAGGCGCGCCTCCTGCTCGGGGCCCCACGCGTCGTCAGGGATGACGACGTCGCGCAGCGCCCGGACGCCGCGCGTGAACGCCACGTGGAACGGCTCGGCCATGTCGCCCGCGCGGGCCATGTCCTCCCAGGCGGGGGTGTGCGCGCGGAGCCAGGCGACGACGTCGCGCGCGACGTCCGGCGCCGGCACGAGCTGGACGCGGACCGGCTTGGGCAGCGAGCGGATCGTCGCCGTGGCGAGCTCGTCGAGCAGGCCCGGCACCATCCAGTCGAACCCGTCGGGCACGACGCGGTTGAGGACGGAGATCGGGACGTGCACGGTGACGCCGTCGGCGTCGGTCCCGGGCTGGAACTGGTAGGTGAGCGGGAGGGTGAGCTCGCCCTGCGGCCAGGTCTCGGGGAACTGCGACGTGTCGATCTGCTCGGCGTCGGGCACGAGCTGTTCGAGCGTGAAGGTGAGCAGGTCGGGGTCGCGGCGCTGCGCCGTCTTCCACCAGCGGTCGAAGTGCGCGGCGGACACCACGTCGTCCGGGACGCGCTCGTCGTAGAAGTCGAACAGCACGTCGTCGTCGACGACGAGCCCGCGCTGGCGCGAGCGCGCCTCGAGCTCCTCGGCCTCGGCGAGGAGCTTCCGGTTGTCGTGGAAGAACCGGTGGTGGGTCGTCCACTCGCCCTGCACGAGCGCGTGCCGCACGAACATCTCGCGCGCGGCCTCGGGGTCGACCTTGGCGTAGAGGACCTTGCGGTCCGCGACGATCGGCACGCCGTACAGCAGCACCTTCTCGGTCGCGATCGCCGCGCCGCGCTTGGTCGACCAGTGCGGCTCGGAGTACGTGCGCCGCGCGAGGTCGCCCGCGAGGTCCTCGGCCCACTCGGGCTGGATCCGGGCGACGTCGCGCGCCCACAGCCGCGACGTCTCGACGAGCTCGCCCGCCATGATCCACGCCGGCGGCTTCTTGCTCAGCGGCGACCCGGGGAAGATCGCGAACCGCGCGCCGCGCGCGCCGGTGTACTCGTTGCGCGCCTGCTTCTGCGCGCGCCGCAGCGCCTTGGCACGCGCCTCGCCCTTGAGGTGCGCGACCGACGACGCCTTCACGTCGCCCGTGTCCTGCATCCCGATCTGCGACAGCAGGCCGGACAAGAGCGCCTTGTGGATCGTGTCGCCGTCCCAGGCGCGCTTGTAGGCCTGGCTGTCGGGGGTTGCGTCGGGAGCGGTGGTCGGGTCCGCGGCGGCTGCCCCCGAGGTGCTCGGGCTACCGGCCGCACCGCGTGCGCGCGGCTTGTACGACATGTCGATACCGAGGGGCTTGGACATCTCGCGGAGCTGGGCGACGACGTCCTGCCACTCGCGGATGCGCAGGAAGTTGAGGTACTCGGCCTTGCACAGGCGGCGGAACGCCGACGACGAGAGCTCGTGCTGCTGCTCGCGGACGTACTCCCAGACGTTGAGGTACGTGAGGAAGTCGGAGTGCGGGTCGGTGAAGCGCGCGTGCGCCTGGTCGGCCTGCGCGCGGACCTCGGCGGGGCGCTCCCGCGGGTCCTGGATCGACATGACGGCGGCGATGATCGCGACCTCGCGCGCGACGCCGAGCCTCGAGCCCTCCCAGATCATGCGGGCGAGGCGCGGGTCCATGGGGAGCTGCGCGAGCACCCGCCCGACCTCGGTGAGGCGCGCGACGCCGTCGGACGTGGCGAGGGCGCCGAGCTCGGTGAGGAGCTGCACGCCGTCGCGCACGGCGCGCGTGTCCGGGGGTTCGACGAACGGGAAGCGCGCGACCTCGTCGGGGGTCTCGACGACGCCGACGGAGATCATCTGGAGCAGCACGGACGCGAGGGACGTGCGCAGGATCTCGGGCTCGGTGAACTCGGGCCGGGAGAGGAAGTCGTCCTCGGAGTAGAGGCGCACCGCGATGCCGTCGGCGACGCGCCCGGACCGGCCGGAGCGCTGGTTCGCGCTCGCCTGCGAGACGGGCTCGATGGGCAGGCGCTGGACCTTCGTCGCCTTGGAGTAGCGCGAGATGCGGGCCGTGCCCGGATCGACGACGTAGTGGATCCCCGGCACGGTGAGCGACGTCTCGGCGACGTTCGTCGCGAGCACGATGCGCCGCGAGGAGTGCGCCTGGAACACGCGGTGCTGCTCGGCCGACGACAGCCGCGCGTACAGCGGCAGGATCTCGACGCGCTGCGGGTGCTTCGGGTCGGTCACGCGGTCCTTGAGGTGACCGGTGAGCGCGTCGGCGGCGTCGTGGATCTCGCGCTCGCCGGAGAGGAACACGAGGATGTCGCCGTGCCCCTCGCGCATGAGCTCGTCGCACGCGTCGACGATGCCGGTCACGAGGTCCTTCTCCTCGGCGCCCGCGCGACCCTTCGCCTTCGTGCCGGTGCCGGTGGAGGCGCCGGGGTCGACGTCGGGGGACAGCGGCCGGTACCGGATCTCCACCGGGTAGGTGCGGCCGGACACCTCGACGACGGGCGCGGCGTCGGGCAGCGCGTCGACCACGTAGTCCGGCGCGCCGCCGAGCTGGGCGAGGTGCGCGGGGGAGAAGTGCTGCGCGAACCGCTCGGAGTCGATCGTGGCCGACGTGATGATCAGCTTGAGGTCGGGGCGGCGCGGCAGCAGGCGCGCGAGGTAGCCGAGCAGGAAGTCGATGTTGAGGGACCGCTCGTGCGCCTCGTCGACGATGATCGTGTCGTAGGCGAGCAGCTCCGGGTCGCGCTGGATCTGCGCGAGCAGGATGCCGTCGGTCATGACCTTGACGAGGGTGTCCTCGCTGGAGGTGTCGGTGAACCGCACCTGGTAGCCGACGACGCCGCCCAGCTCCGTGCCGAGCTCCTCCGCGATGCGCTCCGCGACCGTGCGCGCGGCGATGCGGCGGGGCTGGGTGTGCCCGACCTGACCCTTGCGGCCACGGCCGAGCTCGAGCGCGATCTTGGGGAGCTGCGTCGTCTTCCCGGACCCCGTCTCGCCCGCGACGATGACGACCTGGTGGTCGCGGATCGCGGCGGCGATGTCCGCGCGTCGGGCGCTGACGGGGAGCTGCTCCGGGTACGTGATGGGCGGGACCGTCACGGACTCGCGCGCCTGCGCGGCCCGCTCGAGCTGCGCGCGGCTCACCTGCCGCGGGCCCGACGGCGTCCGCTCGCCCCGCCCGCGCCGCGTCGGTTCCGTGGTCGTCGAGGTGCCCGACGTCGGGCGGTCACCCCGCCCGCGGCCGCGGCGGTTCCCGCGGCGCCGACGACCCTCGCGCGGGGTGCCCTCGGCGGCGCCGCCCTGCTGGGCAGGGCGCGCGTCAGGCTGGTTCGCTGCGGGCTCGGTACTCACGACGGTCCATTCTCTCAACCCGCCGCAACTTCATTGCGCCCAGGGTGGGGTCGACCCTGGCGGACGATGCTGTCATTTTGCTAGCGTTGTCCTCGGAGGTGGTCGAGATGGCGACGCTGACGATCCGAGGGCTCGACGACGACGTGCGCGAACGGCTGCGTGCGCGGGCCGCAGAGCACGGACGGTCGATGGAGGCGGAGATCCGCGCGATCCTCACGTCTGCGGTGACGGCACCGAGCGGGTTGGAACGTGGGCTCGGCACGTTCATCCACAGCTCGTTCGCCGACGCCGGGCTGACGGTCGAGCTCGACCTGCCCCCGCGCTCGGAGCACGGGCGCGCCGTCGAGTTCTCCGACGAGCCGGGCGGGCCGGACCGCGAGGTCGCAGACGCGTGATCGTCCTCGACACGAACGTGGTGTCCGAGGTGATCCGCCCGGTACCCGAGGCGCGCGTGCTCCGCTGGCTCGACGCGCAGGCTCCGGAGGCGCTGTGGATCACGGCCGTCACGGTCGGCGAGATCGTCCACGGCGTGGCTCGGCTGCCCGAGGGGCGGCGCCGGGACCGTCTCGCCGCGCTCATCGAGGAGCACGTCACCACGACCTTCTCGGGCCGGGTGCTCGCGTACGACGCCGACGCAGCGCGCGTCGGAGGCACTCTCCTCGCGCTCCGCGAGCGAGCGGGGCGGCCGATGAGCATGGCCGACGCGCAGATCGCTGCGATCTGTCGTGTGCACGACGCGACGCTCGCGACGCGCAACGTCCGCGACTTCGTCGGCACCGGTGCGGCCGTCGTCGACCCGTGGGGCACCGGGCCGTCCTGACCGAGCGCGCTCAGCCGAGCGCGTGGCGCATGACGACGCGCGGCACGCCGCCGCTCACGCCGGTGGTCGGGGCGGCGCGCTCGAACCCGGCCCGCTCGAACAGCGCGACCGTGCCGACGTACCCGGAGATCACGTCGACGCGCTCGCCGCCCGTGTCCACGGGATAGCCCTCGACGGCCGGCGCGCCGTGCGCGGCCGCGTGCTCGACCGCGCCGGCGAGCAGGTGGTGCATCAGCCCGAGGCGCCGGTACCCGGCCCGGACGACGAAGCACACCGCGCTCCACGCGTCGAGGTCGTCGACGAACGGGATGGTCCGGGCGTTCATCAACCGGCGGTAGGTGCTGCGCGGCGCGACGGAGCACCAGCCCGCGACCTCGCCGTCGACGTACGCGAGCACGCCCGGCCCGGGGTCGGTCGTGCACAGGTCGGCCATGAACCCGGGGCGGTCCTCCGCGCTGACCCGGCTGTCGCGGTAGGACATGCACCAGCAGCCGCGCACGCCCTCCTTCCGCGGGCCCACCACGGTGGCGAAGTCGTCGTAGCGCCCGACGGCGGAGCGCACCTCCACGTCCATCCCGCCACGCTAGGCGCGCCCGCCCACACCGGCGAGCGCCGCCGTCGGACCCCACGCCGGGGCGGCGCCGAGAACGACCCTGCTCCCGGTCGAGCACGACCCCAGTCCCGGAACGAGAGCCAGAACGACAGCAACGTCGTGTTCGGCTACCGGGCCAGGCAGGGCCCGGTCAGGGTGGGGTCGCTCGGGCGTAGCGGGCGGCGAGAGCGTGCACGTGGTCGACGAGCGCTTTGGGCTCCGTCACGTGGAAGTCCAGGCCGAGCATGCCGACCCACACCGCGACGACCTCGACGCTGTCGCCGCCCGTGACGAGGACGCAGCGGTCGTCGTCGAGCGGTTCGACCGTGCCGACCGTCGGGTTGATGCGCCGCAGCACCTCGTCGGCGGGCGCGTCGACGACGATCCGCGCGTGGACCGCCCATCCCGTGCGCGCGACCTCGCGCACGACGAAGTCCGTCAGGTCCCCGGGGAAGTCGACCGGCGCGAACCGTCGCCCGCCCGGGACCCGGAGGACGAGCCAGTCCACGCGGAACGGGGCCCACGCGCCGGTCGCCGGGTCGCGGGCGACGAGGAACCAGCGGCGCTGCCACGCGACGAGGCGGTACGGCTCGAGCTCGAGCGGTTCGTCGCGGTAGAAGCAGCGCAGGCCTTGGTGGTCGCGCACGGCGTCGGCGAGGGCGGTCAGCGTGTCCGGGTCCACGACCGGGTCCTCGACGTTCGAGTCGGTGTTGGCCGGCCCGGCGGCGCTCGCGGACCGCAGGGCGACGAGGCGGCGGCGCAGCCGGTCGGGCATGACCTGCTCGAGCTTCGCGAGCGCGGAGGACCCGGACTCCTCGAAACCCGCCGTGCCGGTCGCGGCCCGCAGCCCGACGGCGACCGCGACGGCCTCGGCGTCGTCGAGCAGGAGCGGGGGCAGCCGCGCACCCGCGCCCAGGCGGTACCGGCCACCCGGCCCGCGCACGGCGTCGACGGGGTAGCCGAGCTCGCGCAGCCGCGCGACGTCGTTGCGGACGGTGCGGTCGGTGACGTCGAGGCGCGCGGCGAGCTCGGCGCCCGACCAGTCGGGACGCGACTGGAGCAGCCCGAGCAGGGCGAGCATGCGGGCCGAGGTCGAGGCCACCAGGTCCCTCCGAGAGGTCGTCGGGAGAACGTCGGAACCCAGCGAGAATAGCGGAAGAAACTGTTCCTGAACCGTGCGTAGCGTCGGTATCAGAGCAGGGCACGAGGCCCGCTCCGACCGAGGAGGAATCATGAGCAGCACGACCCTCGAGCACCGCCCGTTCTCCGTCGCCGTCCCGCCGGCCGACCTGGACGACCTGCGCGAGCGCCTCGAGCGGACCCGCTTCGCGCCGGCCGCGCCCGGCGACTCCTGGGACTACGGCACGCCCGAGTCCTACCTGCGCGACATGGTCGGGCGCTGGACGGCGTTCGACTGGCGCGCCGTCGAGGACCGGGTGAACGCCTACCCGGGGTTCCGCACCGAGATCGACGGCCAGCCGATCCACTACCTGCACGTCCGCTCGCAGCACGAGGACGCGACCCCGCTGCTGCTCGCGCACTCCTATCCGGGCTCGTTCCTCGACTTCCTCGACATGATCGAGCCGCTCGTCGACCCCGTCGCGCACGGCGGGCGCGCCGAGGACGCGTTCCACCTCGTGATCCCGTCGATGCCGGGGTTCGGGTTCTCCACCCCGGTCGTCGGGGACACGGACTGGACGATGGCGCGCGTCGCCCGCGCGTACGACGTCCTCATGCGCGACCTCGGCTACGCGTCCTACGGGATCCACGGCAGCGACGGCGGCGCGATGGTCTCGCGCGAGCTCGCGATCCTCGACCCCGAGGGCTTCCGCGGCGCCCACGTGCTCCAGCTCTTCTCCTTCCCGTCCGGCGCGCCGGGGGAGATGGACGGCTTCGGGGAGAAGGAGTTCGCGGCGCTCGGCCACCTCCAGTGGTTCCAGTCCGTCGGCGCCTACAACACGATGAACGCGTCCCGGCCGCAGACCATGGCCGCCGGCCTCGCCGACTCGCCCGTCGCCGTCCTCGCGTACCACGAGCTGTTCGAGAGCTTCGGCAACGGGACGAGCCTCGTGAGCGCCGACCAGGTGCTCGCGCAGGCGACGCTCTACTGGCTCACCAACTCCTACGCGACCGCCGCGCGCTACCACTACGCGGAGCAGCGCTCCGGTGCCGAGCCGGTCGTGAGCCGCGGCCGGATCGGCGTCGCCGTCTTCCGGGACGACTTCCAGACGATCCGCGCGTTCGCCGAGCGGGACAACGCCCGGATCGAGCACTGGTCCGAGTTCCCGCGCGGCGGCCACTACGCCTCGCTCGAGGTCCCGCAGGACGTCGTCGCCGACCTCCGGGTGTTCTTCGCCTGACACCCCGCGATCGTCGAGAACGGGGCGACGCGCCCTCGACCACGACGTTGCTGTCGCTATCGGCCGGATAACGACAGCAACGTCGTGCTCGGCGCAGAATGGGGCGGTGTTCACCCGAGCCCGGACCACCCTCGACCTCGTTCCCCGCCGCGCCCGCGTGCACCGCGTCCAGGAGACGTCCGGCGCGCTGCGGCGCATCACGTTCCGCGATGCCGCCCCGACCGCGCACGACGGACGGGCGGCCGGGCCTGACGTCGACGGCTCGCGCCTGGCCTCGCTCGCTGCGCTGCGCGCTCCGGGCCCGGACGACCACGTCAAGGTCTTCCTGCCCGACCCGGCGAGCGGCGTCCTGCACGCCCCGACCCTGACGGCGGACGGCGCGCTCCAGCGCCCGACCGGCGTCGTGTCGATCTCGCGCGAGATGACCGTGCGGGCGACGCGGACGGTCGACGGGGTCGCCGAGGTCGACGTCGACTGGGTGCTGCACGGTGGCGCCGACCCGGGCGCGCCGCCCACCGGGGAGGGCGGTCCGGCATCGGCGTGGGCGGCTCGGGCGCAGGTCGGTGACGAGGTCGTGCTCGCAGGCCCGACGACGAGCCGCGGCGTGCCCGACGGCGTCGCGCGGCTGCTGCTCGTCGGGGACGAGTCGGGGCTGCCCGCGCTCGCGCGGTGGGTCGACGCCGTCGCGACGGACGTCCCGGTGACGGCGATCGTGGAGGTCGGCGACGACGTGGACGAGTCGTTCGTCGAGGACGAGCTCGGTCGCGCGACGCTCGAGATCCTCTACCGCACGGACGGTCCCGGCCAGCTCGCGGAGGCGGTCCGCGCCCTGGGCCCGCTCGACGCCGACGAGTACGTGTTCGGCGCCGGTGAGGCGACCGACCTCGTCCCGGTGCGTCGCGACCTACGACGGACGGGGGCGCGGCCCGACCAGGTCGAGGTGCACGGCTACTGGCGCCGCGGCGTCGTCAACCTCGACCCCGACGCACCCCTGGACCCGACCGACCCTGACTGAGCGTCGGCCGTTGCGCGCGCACCCGGGGGTCCGGGTCAGGCGCCGCGCAGCACGTCCACGGCGAGCCCGCGTCCGGCGACGGCGAGCCGCGCGTCGTTCGTCCACAGGGCGGTGCACCCGTGCACCTGCGCGGCGGCGAGGTGGAGTGCGTCAGACGTGCGGAGCGACGAGGCGGCGCGGAGACGCGCGGCACGCTCGAAGACTGTGGCGTCGAGCGGCACCTCGGCGAACAGCCCGAGTGCCGCGCGGTACCGGTCCTCGAGCTCGACGTCCCCGGACCGGAGCGGCCCGACGAGGCACTCGAGCCGGACCAGCGGGCTGATCGCGAACTCCTCCTCGCCGTGCCGGGCGAGCAGCCCGCGTACGTGGGACCCGCGCTCCGCGTCCTCGACCAGGTAGATCACGAGACACGAGTCGAGGTAGATGCACGGTGCCTCCTCGGTGTCGGGCGTCATGGCCAGGAAACCTTGCCAGGTGGGTCGGGCGGGACCCGGGCCGAGAGGGCCTGTCCGAGCGCGCGCGCCTCCGGCCGTCTGCCCGCGGCGAAACCGCCTGCGGGCGAGTCGACGACGCACCAGAGTGGGTCCATGACCCGACTCCTGGTCCTCGGCGGCTCCGACTTCGTGGGACGTGCCGTCGTCGACGACGCGCTCGCCCGCGGCTGGGACGTGACCGTCCTCAACCGCGGCAGCACGCCCGCGCCCGACGGCGTCCGGCAGCTCGTCGGCGACCGCACCCGCGCGGACGGCCTGGATGCGCTGCGCGCCGACGACGTCCCGCAGACGTGGGACGTCGTGGTGGACACGTGGTCGTGGGCGCCCGCGGCGGTCCGCGACGCCGCGCGGCTGCTCGCCGGCAGGATCCCCGGCGACAGCCGGTACGTCTACGTGTCGTCGCGCTCGGTGTACCCGTTCCCGAAGCCCCGCGGAGCCGACGAGACGGCGTCGGTCGTCGACGGCGACCCGGACGACACGACGCACGACGACTACGCCCGCGCCAAGCGAGGGGCGGAGATCGCCGCCGTGGACGCGCTCGGCGACCGGGCCGTCCTGCTGCGCGCGGGGCTGATCCTCGGCCCGCGGGAGAACGTCGGGCGGCTGCCGTGGTGGCTCCGGCGCGTCGCGCAGGGCGGGCCCGTGCTCGCGCCCGGGCCGGCGGACCTGCCGCTGCAGTACGTCGACGCGCGCGACCTCGCGGCGTTCGCGCTGGGTGCGGCGCTCGCGGGCGCGTCGGGACCGGTCGACGTCGTCAGCGCACCGGGCCACACGACGACGGGCGAGCTGCTCGCCGCGTGCGTCGCCGTGACGGCCGACGACGCCGCCGCGGCCGGGAACCCGCCCGCCGAGCTCGTGTGGGTCGAGCCGGAGGTGGTGCTCGCCGCGGGGATCGCGCCCTGGACGCAGCTCCCGGTCTGGCTCCCGCCCGGCGAGCTGCACGACGCGCTCCACGGCTCCGACACGTCGCACGCGTACGCTCTCGGGCTCCACCCGCGGGACGTGAACGAGACCGTGCGCGACACCTGGGCGTGGCTCCGCGAACTCGACGTCGCGGGCGAGGCGACGCCGCAGCGCGCGGACCGTCCCGCCGTCGGCCTCCCGCCGGACCTCGAGGCTGCCGCTCTCCGCGCAGCCGCCACCGACTGACCCGCCGACCCGGCCGCCCACGACCCCCGGGGACCGGCCGTCGTCGAACACGACCCTGCCCGCCGCCCAACACGAGGTTGCTGCCGCTATCAGCCCGATAACGACAGCAACCTCGTGTTCGACGGCGGGCGTGGGGCCGGGGGTCAGGACTCCGCGAGGAGCTCGCGGACGCGGGGGATGACCTGGGTGCCGTAGAGCTCGATGCTGCGCAGCATGGCCGAGTGGGGGAGCGTGCCGGTCGAGTACTTGAGGTCGAACCGGCCCGCGCCGAGCAGGCGGACCGTGCGGGCGATCTTGCGCGCGACGGTCTCGGGCGAGCCGACGTAGAGCGAGCCGTCGCGCACGTCGTGGGCGAAGCGCCCGCGGTGGTACGCGGGCCAGCCGCGCTCGCGGCCGATGCGGTTGTTCATGGCCGCGAAGTGCTCGTAGACCTCCTCCTGCGCCTGCTCGTCGGTCTCGGCGACATGGCCGGGGGAGTGCACGCCGACCGGCAGCACCGGGTTGCCGAGCTCCTCGACGGCGCGGTGGTAGAGGTCCACGTAGGGCCGGAACCGCTCGGGCTCGCCGCCGATGATCGCGAGCATGAGACCGAGCCCGTGCCGCGCCGTCCGGACCACCGACTCGGGCGACCCGCCCACGCCGACCCACGTGCGCAGGCGCCCGCCCTCCGTTTTGGGCCAGACCTCCTGGTCGGCCAGCCCGGCGCGCGTCGTGCCCGACCACGTGACCGGGCCCTCGTCGAGCAGGTGGACGAACAGGTCGAGCTTCTCCTCGAACAGCACCTCGTAGTCCGCGAGGTCGTACCCGAACAGCGGGAACGACTCGATGAACGACCCGCGCCCGAGGATGACCTCCGCGCGCCCGCCGGACAGCGCGTCGAGCGTCGAGAACCGCTCGAAGACCCGCACCGGGTCGTCCGAGCTGAGCACGGTCACCGCGGAGCCGAGGCGGATGCGCGACGTCCGCGTCGCGATCCCCGCGAGCACGACCTCCGGCGCACTGATCGCGAAGTCCGCGCGGTGGTGCTCGCCGACGCCGAAGAAGTCGACACCGACCTGGTCCGCGAGCTCCGCCTCCTCGACGACGTCGCGGATCGTGCGCGCCCCGCTGAGCAGGGCGCCGCCCGCGTCGGAGGTGACGTCGCCGAACGTGTCGAGGCCCAGCTCGACGGTCGCGGGGTCCGGCTGGCCGACAGGGGCGCTCGCCGGGGTGGTCGGGGTGCTCGTGTCGTCGGTCATCGTCTGCTCCTGCGGTCGGGCGACCGTCGGGGGACCGGTGGGGCTCACCGGCGGCGCGGTCGTGCGCCGTCTCAACCGTGCCCGGCCGCAGGATCTTCCGCGACCGGTCGCGGTCGCGTGCAGCCCACCCCGAGCACGACGACGGCCGCCGTCCCGGGTGGGACGACGGCCGTCGGACGGGGCGCCGGCTGGCGGCGCGGCGACGTCAGTACGTCGAGGTCACGGCGCCGTTCGCGACGAGCGCGGCGATCGCGACGATGTAGATGATCGTCCCGATGGCGCCCAGCACCGTGAAGATGATGCTGAGGATGAGGCCCCACTTGGCGAGCTGGTTGTCGAAGCCCGCCTCCTTGCTCTTCTTGCGCGCGATCGCGCTGACGACGATGCCCGCGATGGCGAAGACGAACGCGAGCACGAAGCCCACGATGCCCAGGGTCTTGCCCGGGTCCTCGATCGGGGCGGCGTAGCCGGCGGGGGCCTGCGGGGCGGCGGGGTACTGCTGGGCCATGGTTCTTCTGCTTTCTGGGGTGGGCCGACGTGGCCGGGTCCGGTGGCGGCGCGGACGGGCCGTCCGCGCGCGTGCGGGGCTCATTGTGGGCCATGTCGTGTGTGTCTGAACAGGGGGAGTTCTCCCCGATGTCCGTGAAAGCGTGACAAAAGGGATAGGCGTGACGTCCTACCCGGCGGTGGGGTCGCGTGGCGCGTAGATCCGCACGGCGCCGGGCCGCATCGTGAGACGGACGGTGACCGTGTCGCCGCTCCCGGCGCCGTCGAGCGCGAGGGTCTCGCCGTCGTGCGCGAGCACCACGGGCGGCGGCCCGGCAGCCTCGGGCGAGGCCCCGCCGTCGGGCACGGGTTTTCCGTCCGGGCCGACCACGGCGCCCCGGGAGGGGAACCGCAGCTCGAGCGTCGGGACGGCCGTCGCGTCGACCACGAGGTGGCGCCGCACGCCGGGCACCCGGCGCGCGACGCGGGTCCCGGTGTCGCCCGCCGCGACCTCGAGGAACGTGCGCAGCCGGCTCGCGCGCCGCTCCGCGCGGGCCGTGCGGACATCGAGGACGCCGTCGTCCAGCCGGCGCCGCTCGACGGGGGCGAGGCTCTGCGGGTAGTAGCGGTTGACACCCGCGAACAACGACCAGTATTCGCCCTCGTGCCCGTCGACCGTCATCCGCACGCGGTGCGCGCGACGCAGGACCCGCGCCGCGGCGAGCACCGCCGCCGGCCACTTGCCGAGGCGGTGCTCGTGCTTCTCGCGCTCCGTGACGAGCTCCGGGTAGACGCCCGCCGAGAAGGTGTTGAGCACGGTTCGCGGCGGGCCGTCGTCCCCGTCGACCTCGAGGTCCGCGACGTCGATCGTCACGCCCGAGCCGGTGCGGACGGCGGCGACGGTCGCGCCCATGGAGGTGAGGTCGGCGGCGCGCGCGAAGTGGTTCAGCGTGCCGCCGGGGAACACCGCGAGCGGGAGGTCGTGCGCGCGGGCCGCAGCCGCGGCGGTGGAGACGGTGCCGTCGCCGCCGCTGATGCCGAGGGCGCGGGCACCGTCCGCGGCCGCGTCGTCGAACAGACGGCGCAGGTCGTCGTCCTCGCTGAGCAGGTGCACGACGGCGCGCGGCAGGCCCTCGCGCAGCGCGACGAGCGGGTCCTCCTTGAGCATGCGCCCCGACCCCGCGGCCGGGTTGACCACGACGAACAGCCCGACCCCGTCGTCGAGCGCGGGGACGACGGCGGGCGGCCCGGCGGGGACGTCCGGGCCGCGCTCGGCCCGGCCGGGCACGAGCGCACGACCCACGAGGGCGACCCCCGCTCCGAGCGCGGCGCCCGCTGCGACGTCCGAGAACCAGTGGGACCCGGTGTGGAGGCGCGAGTACATGACCGCGCCGGCCAGCGGCGCGAGGGCGAGGCCCAGCGTGGGCCACACGGTCGCGACACCCGTGACGAACGCCGCCGCGGACGCCGAGTGGCCGGACGGGAACGACGGCGACGTGGGGGGGTCGGCGAGCCGGCGCCACAGGGGGAGCGGTTCGAGCGAGGGGCGCTCGCCGCCGAACACGGTCTTGCCGACGACGTTCGCCAGGAGGCTCGAGACGAGCAGCGAGCCGAAGCCGCGCAGCGCCGCCTCGCGTCCGCGCCGGCCGGTCGCGGCGACGCCCAGGGCCGTGCCCGCCCACAGCACGCTGTGGTCGGCCACGGTCGAGAGCCGCGACAGCGCGGCGTCCGCGGGGGGGCCGAGCGCGCGACGGTTGGTCCAGTCGTTGACGGCACGATCGAGCCGCGCGATCCCGGGGAACGCCTCGTGCGGCTTGACGATCCCGGTGACGCGCGGCATCCCGCCATCGTAGGAAGCGTCGCGACGGACCGCGCGGCGGCGGTCGTTCTCCGCGAGATCTACCCGACGGGGGTCAGACCCCGGCGCGGCTCGTCTCGCCGCGGAGCACGTCGATGTGGGCCTGCAGCCGCTCCAGCGCGACGGCGACACCCTCGCCCGCGTCGTGGGCGAGGTCCGTCGCGTACCGGAGCTGCGCGGACGCCGCGTCGAGCGCGACCTGCGCGTCCGCCAGCGCGACGGCGGCCCGGCCGTCGGCGGCCTCGTCGCCGTCGGTCGCGCGGTCGAGCGCGGAACGGGCCTCGTCCGTCGCCGCCTGGACGGACTCGACGGCGTCGAGCACGTCGTTGCGGAGCACGGGGTGGAGGGCGGGGAGCTGGGCGTGGACCCGGTCGAGGTCGTCACCGATCGTCTCGGTCTGGACCTGCGCGTCGGCGATGAGCTGCTGGACCTCGGCGGCGGTGGCCGTGGCGCACATCGGGAGCATCATGGCCAGCGCGAGCAGGCTCGCCGCGGCGAACCGGGCAGACGTGCGCGTGCGCTGCGGCGTCGTGGGCTCGCTCGTCCTCGCTGACATGGCACCTAGTCTCCCGGTCGAACCTGAGAAGAGCCAGGGAATCGTGGGCGAATTCATGGAGATTTCGCACACAGCGCACGTGGGCGACACGTCGCCCGACGTCCGGAACGGTCCGCGGCCCCGGCGGGCGCAGAGTCAGACCCGGACGAGGCGCCGGCGTCGTGCGGCGGCGACGCGGGTCCCGATCAGGCCGTGGCGCGGGCTGAACAGGTACGCGAGGGCGAACGCGACGCCCAGCGCGACCACGACCGTGCCGCCCGAGGCCGTGTCGAGGTAGTAGCTCACGTAGATCCCGACGACCCCGCACACCGCCGCGACGAGCGGCGAGATCCAGAGCATCCGCGAGAACCGGTCGGTGAGCAGGTAGGCCGTCGCGCCGGGCGTGATGAGCAGCGCGACCACGAGCACGACCCCGACCGCCTGGAGCGCGACGACGACGGTCAGCGCGAGCAGGCCGAGCAGCAGCGCGCCGAGCCGCCGCGGGGACAGGCCGATCGCGTGCGCGTGCGTCGGGTCGAACGCGTAGAGCGTGAGGTCGCGCCGCTTGAGCACGACGACGGCGAGCGTCACCGCGCCGAGGACCAGCACCTGGAGCAGGTCGGCGCGCGACACCCCGAGGAGGTTGCCGAACAGGATGTGGTTGAGGTCCGTCTGGCTCGGCGTGACGGAGATGAGCACGAGGCCCAGCGCGAACAGCGTCGTGAACACGACCCCGATCGCCGCGTCCTCCTTCACGCGGCTCGTGTCCCGGACCGCGCCGATGAGCAGGACCGCGAGCAGGCCGAACACCAGCGCACCGAGCGCGAACGGCGCCCCCACGACGTACGCGAGCACGACGCCGGGCAGCACGGCGTGCGAGACGGCGTCGCCCATGAGCGACCACCCGACGAGCACGAGCCAGCACGACAGCACGCCGCACACGATCCCGGCGGTGACCGTCACCGCGAGTGCCGTGCGCAGGAACTCGAACGACAGCGGTTCGGTGAGCGGTTCGAGGAGCACGGAGAGGGCGTCGTTCACGGCGCCACCTCCACACCGAACGCGAGCGCGAGGTTCTCGGGCCGCAGGACCTCGTCCGGCGTCGAGTGCAGGAGCACGCGCCGCTGGAGCAGCACCGCCTCGTCCGCGAGCTCGGGCAGGGCGTGCAGGTCGTGGGTCGAGACGAGGACGGTCGCCCCGGCCGCCGCGAGCTCGCGGAGCAGCGCGGTGATCGTGGCCTCGGTGCGCTTGTCGACACCGGCGAACGGCTCGTCGAGCAGGAGGATGGTGGCGCCCTGGGCGAGCCCGCGCGCGACGAACGCTCGCTTGCGCTGCCCGCCGGAGAGCGCGCCGATCTGGCGGTCCGCGAGGTCGGTCAGCTCGACGCGCTCCAGCGCGTGCGCGACGGCCTCCCGGTCGGCGGGGCGCGTGCGCCGCGTGAACCCCTGGTAGCCGTAGCGGCCGGTCATGACGACGTCACGCACGCTCAGCGGGAACGCCCAGTCGACGTCCTCGCTCTGCGGGACGTACCCGACGGCCTGGGCGCGCCGGGCGCGCGCGGGCGGCGCGCCGTCGACCAGGACGGTCCCGCGGTCCGGGCGGACCATGCCCATGACCGCCTTGAACAGCGTCGACTTGCCCGAGCCGTTCATGCCCACGAGCCCGCACACGGTGCCCGGCCCTCCCGCCGACCCCAGGGCGAGGGTCGCGCCGTCGAGCGCGAGCACGTCGCCGTAGTGGACCGTGAGGTCGCGCACGTCGATCGCGGGCGTGACCGACGGCGTCCGCTCGCCCGGCGTCACGCGTCGCCCTCCGCCGTCGTCCCGGCGAGGCCCGCGACGATGGTCTCCGTGTCGTGCCGCAGGAGGTCGAGGTACGTCGGCACGGGGCCGCCGGGCTCCGAGAGCGAGTCGACGTAGAGCGTGCCGCCGAACGCCGCCCCGGACTCCAGCGCCACCTGCCGCATCGCCTTGTCCGAGACGGTGGACTCGCAGAACACCGCCGGGACGTCGTGCTCCTCGACGAACTCGATCGCGCCGACCACGGACCGCGGAGTCGCCTGCTGCTCCGCGTTGACCGCCCACAGGTACTGCTCGGCGAGGCCCGCGTCGCGCGCGAGGTAGGAGAACGCGCCCTCGCACGAGACGAGCGCGCGGTGACCCTCCGGGAGCGCGTCGAGCGCGTCGGTCAGCTCGTCGTGCACCGCGGCGAGCTCGGCCGAGTAGGCCGCGGCGTTCGCCGCGTAGTCGTCCGCGTGCGCCGGGTCGAGCTCGGCGAACGCGTCGGCCATGTTCTGCGCGTAGAGCCGGCCGTTCACGGGCGACATCCACGCGTGCGGGTTGTCCTTGCCGCGGTACTCCTCGGCGGTGTCGTCACCGAGCGCGATCGGGTCGACGCCCTCGCTGACGACGACGTGCGGCACGTCCAGCCCGTCGACGAACCGCCCGAACCACGCCTCGAGGCCCATGCCGTTGTCGAGGATCAGGTCCGCGTCCGCCGCCCTCCGGAGGTCGCCCGGCGTCGGCTCGTAGCCGTGGATCTCTGCGCCCACCTTGGTGATCGACTCGACGCGCAGGTGGTCGCCCGCGACGTTCTGCGCCATGTCCGCGAGCACGGTGAACGTCGTCAGGACGACAGGCCGCCCGTCGTCGACGGTCGCCCCGCCCCCGGCGTCGGTCCCGGCGGAGCACCCCGCGACGGCGAGCGCGGCCACCCCGGCCGCGACGGCCGCACGAACGAGGGATCCTCCGGTCACCCGGGAAGCAAAGTTCGGCACACCGAAGAATCTAGTCCGGACGACCATTGAACGCAACGCCCGCGCCACCCACGAGAGCACCCGACCGCCGAGGTAGAGCCCTGGTAGGCCTCTACCTCGCGCCGAGGCGGCGGCTGACCTCGGTGGCGGCGCGGCCGACGGCGGCGGCGAGCTCGGCGCGGCGGGCGGGCGGCGCGTCGTCGGCCCAGAACGTCAGGGCGATGCCGGCGACGGGGAGGCCGGTGTGGTCCACCGCCGCATGGGCGACGGACGCGAGACCAGGCGTGACCTCGCCGTCCTCCTCGGCCCAGCCGCGCCGTCGGACGCCGCGCAGGATCTCGAGCAGGGCGCTGAGGGACTGCGGTCCGACGCCGGTGCGGTCGGCGAACGCGGCGGCGCTGGGGAACAGTGCGCGGACCTGGGCGGCGGGCAGGCCCGCGAGGACGGCGCGTCCGCTCGCGGTGAGGTGGGCGGGGAGGCGGACGTCGACGTCGGTCACGAGCGTGGGGCGGCGCGGTGCGCGCTGCTCGACGAGGTAGAGGACCTCGCGCCCGTTGAGGACGGCGAGGTGGGCGCTCTCGCCGGTGGACTCGACGAGGCGCGCGACGACGGGCCGCGCGAGCCGGGCGAGCGGCGCCTGGCGCGCGTACGCGGACCCGAGCGCGAGCGACGCCGTGCCGAGCCCGTACCGGTGCTCCTCGGGGAGGTGCGTCACGAACCCCTCGTCGACGAGGACGGACAGCAGGTGGTAGACGGTCGAGCGAGGGAGCCCGAGGCCCTGCGCGACGGCGGCCGCGGGCGACGGGCCGGCCTGCGCGGCGAGGTACGTGAGCACGCGGACGGCCTGGCGCGCGGCGGGGACGTCGCTCGGCATGGAGACCACGGTAGGCGCGTGGCACGATCGAGGCGTGACGACCCTCCCCGACGACCAGCGCCTGCGCGACCTCGCGCGGCTGCGGCGCGTCCGGGACCGGATCGACCGCGAGTACGCGCAGCCCCTCGACGTCGCGGCGCTCGCGGCCGGCGTGCACGTGTCGGCGGGGCACCTGAGCCGCGAGTTCAAGGCCGCGTACGGCGAGTCGGTGTACGCGTACCTCATGACGCGGCGCATCGAGCGCGCGAAGGCGCTGCTGCGTCGCGGCGACCTGAGCGTCACGGACGTCTGCTTCGCGGTCGGGTGCTCGTCGCTCGGGACGTTCAGCACGCGCTTCACCGAGCTCGTCGGCGTGCCGCCGAGCGTCTACCGACGTCGTGCGGCGGAGTCCGACGCCGTGTCCCCGGCGCCCGCGGAGTCCCAGAGGGCCGGGGCGGCCGCGTCGCGCGGCATCGGGGCCGACACACGGGCCGACACAGCGACCGACACCGGGCGGGCGCGTCCGGACGGGACGGGCACCGACCCCGGGGCGGAGCGGCTCGACGGGCTACCGGCGTGCGTCGCGCGACGGGTTACGCGACCGGTCAGGAATCGAGAAGCGCGGGCCGGGCGACGCGCCTAGCGTCGATCCCATGAACCTCACCATCAACTCCAGCTTCCTGCCCCAGACCGACCCCGACGCGTCGCTGGCCTTCTACCGCGACGTCCTCGGCTTCGAGATCCGCAACGACGTCGGGTACGAGGGGATGCGGTGGATCACCGTGGGCCCGGCCGACCAGCCGGACACCGCGATCGTGCTGCACCCGCCGGCCGCGACGCCGGGCCTCAGCGACGACGACAAGCGCGCGCTCCTGGAGATCGTCGCGAAGGGCGCCTACTTCGGCGTGAATCTCGCGACCCCTGACGTCGACGAGACGTTCGCGCGGATCGAGGCGGCGGGCGCAGAGGTCGTGCAGGAGCCGATCGACCAGCCCTACGGCGTCCGCGACTGCGCGTTCCGCGACCCGGCGGGCAACGAGATCCGGATCCAGCAGCGCCGCTGAGGGTCGTCAGACCCGGCCGCTCGACCCCGCGGCCTCGAGGTCGAACGTGAGCGCGAGCGGCCCGAGCTCGGCCGCGACCTGGGAGAACTCGGCGACGAGCGGGGGGATCGGCCCGGCGCGCCGGACGAGCCCCCAGCGCAGCACGGGCCGCTCGTCGAGCGGCACGTAGGCCACGTCCGAGCGCTCGAGGTAGCGGATGCCCTGGGCGCACGCGACGGCGACGCCGTCGCCGGACATGACGCGCCACAGCACCTCCTCGCGCGTCGGGGCGGTGCCGCCGCGGTCGGGCTCGCTGCGGGGGACGGGGCTGACGGCGTCCTCCCAGTAGTCGGGGACGGGCAGCCCGGACGGGAGGACGTTCTCGTCGGCCAGCTCCGCGACGGACACCGACGAGCGCGTGGCGAGCGGGTGCGTCCGCCCGACGGCGAGCACGATCGGCTCGGTGAACGTCACCGGGCCCACGGCGAGGTCCTTCTCCTCGACGGGCAGCCACAGGAGCGCGACGTCGACCTCGCCGTCGCGCAGCAGGCGGAAGGGCTCGTCGATGCGGACCTCGCGCATGCGCAGGTCGACGTGCGGGTTGCGGGCGCGGAACAGCGCCGTGACGGGGGCGAGCTCCTGCCACAGGGGTCCCATGACGCCGAACGTCAGGGTCTCGCGCGCGGCCCGCGCGGTGCTCGCGGCGGACTCGACGCCCTCGAGGATCCGGCGGTACCCGGCCTCGAGGTCGGCGCGGAGCTGCTCCCCGAGGGGCGTGAGCGTGACGCGCCGGCTGGTGCGCTCGAACAGGGGCGCGCCGATCCGGCGCTCCTGCTTGGCGATCGCCTGGCTCACCCGGGGCGCGGACACGTGCAGGCGCTCTGCCGTGCGCCCGAAGTGCAGCTCCTCGGCGAGCGTCAGGAAGATCTCGATGTCGCGCAGCTCCACCTGACGATCGTCGCGTTCGTTAACCCCGCGCGCAACCACCGTTGCGGGATCGGCCGTTGTTCGCGCGGCCCCCCGGCCCGAGCCTGGAAGGGCACGGCGAGAGGCGCCGGGCGCGATCGGGAGGAGACGACCATGGCCGTCGTCAGGACGCACCGGTACACGGTGGAGACGGGCCGGCTGGCCCAGATGCTCGAGCAGCGCAGCGCGCTGATCCAGGGGCTGCGCGCGGCGAACCCCGCGTTCACCGCGGCCACGCTCGTCCGGCTGGAGGACGGGTCGTACCTCGACATCTGGCGGTGGGACTCGGCCGCCGCGATGCAGACGGCGGCGCAGGCCGCGCGCGACGTCCCGCTCGTCGGGGCGACGCTCGGCCTCACCACCGACCACGAGGCGCTCGACGGCGAGGTGCTGGACGAGCGGTGAGGACCGCCGTCGTCCCCGGTCGTCACGGCGGGGACGACGGCCCGGACGGGCGGCCGCGACCGACGCGGCACGCCAGGTAGGGCTGGACCGACTCAGGAGGAGCAGGACGATGAGCACCGAAGGACGGACGACGAACGGCGCGGGCCGCACCCCGGGGACGCCGGGACGGTTCTCGCGCTGGATGCAGCGCCGCTCGAACGCGCGGCTCGTGCGCAAGGTCCGGGGCGGCAAGGCCACGTTCATGGGGATGGACGTCCTCGTGCTGCACACGGTCGGTCGCCGCAGCGGCGCGCCGCGCGAGACGCCGCTCATGTGGCTGCCGGACGAGGGCGACGCCGTCCTCGTCGTGGCCTCGGGAGGCGGCAGCCGCAACCCGGACTGGCACGCCAACCTCGCGGCCCACCCCGACGACGTCGCGATCGAGCTGCCCGGGCGGGCGCCCGTCCCGGCGTCGCCGCACGAGCTCGACGGCGCGGACCGGGAGCGCGCGTGGCAGCGCGTCGCGACGGCGCAGCCGCGGATCGCCAAGTACCAGGGCAAGGCCGAGCGGCAGTACCCGCTCGTGCGGCTGACGCCGCGATGAGTCGCGCCCGCGGGGACGGTCCTGACACGGGGCGGCCGCGCGGCGCGGGAGAGACCACGCGCCGAACCGACCACTGCTCGGGCAGACTTTCACCGGGCTGCGAAGGCCGGGCGGCCGGCGCCGTCGACCGGCCCGTCCACCGGACCAGCGGGGGCCGCGCGACGAGGCACGACGACGAGGAGACACGATGAGCACGGCAACGACGACGCAAACGCAGGCCTCGGTACCCCAGGACCCCGACGCGCACGACGTCATCCGGGTCCAGGGGGCACGGTCGAACAACCTCCAGGACGTGAGCGTCGAGATCCCCAAGCGGCGCCTCACGGTGTTCACGGGGGTCTCCGGCTCCGGCAAGAGCTCGCTCGTGTTCGACACGGTCGCGGCGGAGTCGCAGCGCCTCATCAACGAGACGTACCCGGCGTTCCTGCAGGGGTTCATGCCCACGCTGGACCGCCCCGACGTCGACGTCCTCGAGGGCCTGACCACGGCGATCGTCGTGGACCAGGAGCGCCTGGGCGCGAACCCGCGCTCCACCGTGGGCACGGTGACCGACGCCAACGCGATCCTGCGGGTCCTGTTCAGCCGGTTCGGCGAGCCGCAGGTCGGCCCGCCCACGGCGTTCTCCTTCAACATCCCCGCGCGCAAGGCGAGCGGCATCATGACGTCGGCGACGGGCGAGAAGACGATCGTCCGCAACGCGATCTACCACGGCGGCATGTGCCCGCGGTGCGAGGGGCGCGGCTCCGTCTCCGACCTCGACCTCACGGAGATCTTCGACGACTCGAAGTCCCTGCTCGACGGAGCGATCAAGGTCCCGGGGTACACGGCCGACGGCTGGATGGTGCGCGGGTTCGCCGAGTCCGGGTTCTTCCCGGGCGACCGGCCGGTCCGCGAGTTCACCGAGCAGCAGATGCAGGACTTCCTCTACAAGGAGCCCACCAAGATCAAGGCGATGGGCATCAACGTCACGTACGAGGGCCTGATCCCCAAGATCCAGAAGTCGATGTTCTCCAAGGACGTCGACTCGCTCCAGCCGCACGTCCGGGCGTTCGTCGAACGCGCGGCGACTTTCGCGCCGTGCCCCGACTGCGGCGGGACGCGGCTCTCGGAGTCGGCGCGCTCGTCGAAGATCCGGGGCGTCAACATCGCGGACCTGTGCGCGATGCAGATCACCGACCTCGCCGCGTGGATCCGCGACCTCGACGACCCGAACATGGCGCCCGTCGTCAACGCGCTCGGCGACAACCTCGCGTCGTTCGTCGAGCTCGGGCTGGGCTACCTCAGCCTCGACCGGCCGTCGGGCACGCTCTCGGGCGGCGAGTCGCAGCGCATCAAGATGCTGCGCCACCTGGGCTCGTCGCTCACGGACGTCACCTACGTCTTCGACGAGCCGACCATCGGCCTGCACCCGCACGACATCGACCGCATGAACGGCCTCCTGCTCCAGCTGCGCGACAAGGGCAACACCGTCCTCGTCGTCGAGCACAAGCCGGAGACGATCACGATCGCGGACCACGTCGTCGACCTCGGCCCCGGCGCGGGCACCGCCGGCGGGCACGTGACGTTCGAGGGCACGGTCGACGGGCTCCGGGCGAGCGACACGGTGACCGGCCGCCACCTCGACGACCGGGCGACGCTCAAGGACGCGGTGCGGACGCCGTCGGGCACGCTCGAGGTCCGCGGCGCGGACGCGCACAACCTCCAGGACGTGGACGTCGACATCCCGCTCGGCGTGCTCGTCGTCCTGACCGGGGTGGCGGGGTCGGGCAAGAGCTCGCTCGTCGAGGGGTCGGTGTCGCGGCGCGAGGACGTCGTGACGATCGACCAGGGCGCGGTGCGCGGGTCGCGGCGGAGCAACCCCGCCACCTACACGAGCCTGCTGGAGCCGATCCGCAAGGCGTTCGCGAAGGCCAACGGCGTCAAGCCCGCCCTGTTCAGCGCGAACTCCGAGGGCGCGTGCCCCGAGTGCAAGGGCGCGGGCGTCATCTATACCGAGCTCGGCTTCATGGAGACCGTCTCGACCCCGTGCGAGGACTGCGGTGGCCGCCGCTTCCAGGCCGCTGTGCTCGACTACACGCTCGGCGGGCTGAACATCGCCGACGTGCTGGACCTGCCGGTCTCGAAGGCCCGCGAGTTCTTCTCGTCGGGCGAGGCCAAGGTCCCGGCGGCGAAGGCGATCCTCGAGCGGCTCGACGACGTCGGCCTCGGGTACGTGAGCCTCGGCCAGCCCCTCACGACGCTGTCCGGCGGCGAGCGCCAGCGCCTCAAGCTCGCCACCCACCTGGGCGACAAGGGCGGCGTCATCGTCCTCGACGAGCCGACGACGGGCCTGCACCTCGCCGACGTGCAGAACCTCCTCGGCCTGCTCGACCGGATCGTCGACGCGGGCAAGTCCGTCATCGTGATCGAGCACCACCAGGCGGTCATGGCGCACGCGGACTGGATCATCGACCTCGGCCCGGGCGCCGGCCACGACGGCGGTCGCGTCGTCTTCGAGGGCACCCCGGCCGACCTCGTCGCGGCCCGATCCACCCTCACGGCCGAGCACCTGGCGACGTACGTGAACGCCTGACGCCGAACACGAGGGTGCTGTCGTTATCAGCCCGATAACGACAGCAACCTCGTTCTCGGCCCGGAGCAGGGTCGGGGTCGGTCGGCACCGCTGGAGCGCGAGTCTGGGATACCAGACTGAACCTCGGTCGGCGGCCTGCCCGCACGACGCGCGGCGGTGTGTCCTGGGGGCATGACAGCGACGACGCACTCCCCGGCCGTCCCCGGCGCGACGGCGGCCCTCGCCACGGACCCGGCCCGCGCCGCGCGCGTGGTCGTGGTGGGCGACGGTCCGCTGACGATCGACGACGTGGTCGACGTCGCGCGGCACGGCGCGCGCGTGCGGCTCGCCGACGCCGCGGTCGAGGCGATGGCCGCGAGCCGGGCCGTCGTCGAGGAGCTCGCGGACGACGACCGCCCGCACTACGGCGTCTCGACCGGGTTCGGCGCGCTCGCCCGGCGGCACATCCCGGTCGAGCGGCGCGCGCAGCTCCAGCTCAGCCTCGTGCGGTCGCACGCGGCGGGGTCGGGCCCGGAGGTCGAGCGCGAGGTCGTGCGGGCGCTCCAGCTCCTGCGGCTCGCGACCCTGGCGACCGGGCGGACCGGGGCGCGCCCCGTCGTCGCGCAGACGTACGCCGCGATGCTCGACGCCGGGATCACCCCGGTGGTGCGGGAGTTCGGGTCGCTCGGCTGCTCGGGCGACCTCGCGCCGCTCGCGCACGTGGCGCTCGCCGCGCTCGGCGAGGGCGAGGTCCGGGACGCGACGGGTGCCCTCGCGCCGGCCGCCGACGCGCTCGCCGCCGCCGGGATCTCCCCGCTCGCCCTGCGCGAGAAGGAGGGCCTCGCGCTCATCAACGGCACCGACGGCATGCTCGGCATGCTCGCGCTCGCGCTGCACGACCTGCGGTCCCTGCTCACGACGGCCGACGTCGCGGCGGCGGCGAGCGTCGAGGCGCTGCTCGGCTCGGACGCGCCGTTCGCGGCGGACCTCATCGCTCTGCGCCCGCACCCCGGCCAGGCGGCGTCGGCCGCGAACCTGCGCGCCCTGCTCGACGGCTCGCCCGTCGTGGCGAGCCACCGCACGCTCGACGCCGAGGGGCGACCCGAGTGCACGCGCGTGCAGGACGCGTACTCGCTGCGGTGCGCGCCGCAGGTGCACGGCGCCGCGCGCGACACGCTCGACCACGCGGCCGCCGTCGCGCGCCGGGAGCTCGCGGCGGCGATCGACAACCCGGTCGTCACGGTGGACGGCCGCGTCGAGTCGAACGGGAACTTCCACGGCGCCCCGGTCGCGTACGTGCTCGACTTCCTCGCCATCGTCGCGGCCGACGTCGCGAGCATGAGCGAGCGCCGCACCGACCGGTTCCTCGACAAGGCCCGCAACGAGGGCCTGCCGCCGTTCCTCGCCGACGACCCCGGCGTCGACTCCGGACTCATGATCGCCCAGTACACCGCGGCGGGGATCGTCTCGGAGCTCAAGCGGCTCGCGGTGCCGTCGAGCGTCGACTCGATCCCGTCGTCGGCCATGCAGGAGGACCACGTCTCGATGGGCTGGGCCGGGGCGCGCAAGCTCCGCCGCGCCGTCGACGGCCTCGCGCGCGTCCTCGCGATCGAGCTCCTCACGGCCACGCGCGCCCTCGACCTCCGCTGCACCGCCGACGTGTCAGGCCCAGAGCTGTCAGCACGAGGTCGCGCCATGCCGCGACGATCCGCTGACAGCCCGGAGCGGTCGCTCGCGCCGGCGCGGGGGACCGGGGCCGTGCGGGACCTCGTGCGTACCGTCGTCGACGGTCCCGGCCCGGACCGCTACCTGTCGCCCGACATCGAGGCCGTGACCCACCTCGTCACCACCGGTGCCGTGGCCGCGGCGGCGAGCGGCGCCGTCGGGTACCTGGCCTGACCTCCCGCCCGCCCGACCCCGAAGGAGCGAGACGACCATGACCCACGAGCCCCACCGACTCGGCACCCCCGTCCCGGTCCGCGCGCCGCGCGGCACGACCCTCACCGCGCGGTCGTGGCAGACCGAGGCGCCGCTGCGGATGCTCATGAACAACCTCGACCCGGAGGTCGCGGAGCGTCCCGACGACCTCGTGGTCTACGGCGGCACGGGCCGCGCGGCGCGGGACTGGCCGAGCTACCACGCGATCGTCCGCACGCTCACGACGCTGGCCGACGACGAGACGCTCCTCGTGCAGTCGGGCAAGCCCGTCGGGGTGCTGCGGACGCACGAGTGGGCGCCGCGCGTGCTGCTCGCGAACTCGAACCTCGTGGGGGACTGGGCGACGTGGCCCGAGTTCCGGCGGCTCGAGGCGATGGGCCTGACGATGTACGGGCAGATGACGGCCGGGTCGTGGATCTACATCGGTGCTCAGGGCATCCTCCAGGGCACGTACGAGACGCTCGCCGCGGTCGCGGCGAAGCGGTTCGGAGGCTCGCTCGCCGGGACGCTCACCCTCACCGGGGGGTGCGGCGGCATGGGCGGCGCGCAGCCGCTCGCGGTGACGCTCAACGGCGGGGCGTGCCTCGTGGTCGACGTCGACCGGGCGCGCCTCGACCGCCGGGTCCGGGAGCGGTACCTCGACGTCGTCGCGGACGACCTCGACGCCGCGGTCCGGCTCGTCGAGAACGCGCGGCGCGAGCGCCGGGCGCTGTCGGTGGGGGTCGAGGGGAACAGCGCTGCGGTCGTGCCGGAGCTGCTGCGTCGCGGCGTGGAGATCGACGTCGTGACGGACCAGACGTCCGCGCACGACCCGCTGTCGTACCTCCCGCTCGGGGTGGACGTCGCGGACTGGGCTGACTATGCCGCCGCGAAGCCCGACGAGTTCACCGACCGCGCCCGCGAGTCCATGGCGCGGCACGTCGAGGGCATGGTCGGCTTCCTCGACGCGGGCGCCGAGGTGTTCGACTACGGCAACTCGATCCGCGACGAGGCGCGCCGCGGCGGGTACGACCGCGCGTTCGACTTCCCGGGGTTCGTGCCCGCGTACATCCGGCCCCTCTTCGCGCAGGGCAAGGGCCCGTTCCGGTGGGCCGCGCTGTCCGGCGACCCGCGCGACATCGCCGCGACGGACGCCGCAGTGCTCGACCTGTTCGACGACGACCACCTCCACCGCTGGATCCGCGCCGCCCAGGAGCGGGTCGCCTTCCAGGGCCTGCCCGCGCGCATCTGCTGGCTCGGGCACGGCGAGCGCGACCGCGCGGGCCTGGCGTTCAACGACCTCGTGGCGTCGGGCGCGGTGCGCGCGCCGGTCGTCATCGGCCGTGACCACCTCGACGCCGGGTCCGTCGCGTCCCCGTACCGCGAGACGGAGGCCATGGCCGACGGCTCCGACGCGATCGCCGACTGGCCGCTGCTCAACGCCCTGACCGCCGCGTCGTCGGGCGCGACGTGGGTGTCGATCCACCACGGCGGCGGCGTCGGCATGGGCCGCTCGATCCACGCCGGCCAGGTGTCCGTCGCGGACGGCACGCCGCTCGCCGCGGCCAAGCTCGCGCGCGTGCTGTCGAACGACCCTGGCCTCGGCGTGCTGCGCCACGTCGACGCGGGCTACGACGACGCGATGGCCACGGCCGAGCGGAACGGCCTCCGCGTCCCGACGCGGGAGTCGTGATGGAGCGTCGGCCGACGGGTCACCCCCCGCTGCCGAACCCGGGGTTACCGGTCAGTTCACCGCCCTGGTGGCCCGCAACCCCGGGTTCGGCAGCCGCACGGTGGCCGGAAACCCCGGGTTCGACCGGTGGGTCGACGCTCCTCGTCGGGATCGGGGAGCTGACGACCAACGTACCCGGCGGGCCGGGGACGCGTGACGGCGACCCGACCGGCCTCGTGACGGACGCGGTCGTGCTGCTCGACGGCGGCCGGGTCGCCTGGGCAGGGCCGGCCCGGGAGGCGCGGGACGCCGTCGGGCACGCGCTGGGCGGGCGCGAGCCCGACGTCACCGTCGACGCGGGCGGGCGTGCCGTGCTCCCGGGTTTCGTCGACTCGCACACGCACCTCGTGTTCGCGGGCGACCGTGCCGCCGAGTTCGAGGCGCGCATGGACGGGCGCCCGTACGAGGCGGGAGGCATCCGGTCGACCGTCGCGGCGACGCGCGCGGCGTCCGACGACGTCCTCCGCGCGGGCCTTGCGCGGCACCTCGACGAGGCGGCCCGGCAGGGTACGACCACGGTCGAGGTGAAGAGCGGATACGGGCTCACGGTCGCGGACGAGGCGCGCGCCGTGCGGCTCGCGCGCGAGGTCACCCCGGAGGTGACGTTCCTCGGGGCGCACGTCGTGCCGGTGGAGTACGCGGGCCGGGCCGACGCCTACGTCGACCTGGTGTGCGGCGAGATGCTCGCCGCGTGCGCGCCCCACGCGCGGTGGGTCGACGTGTTCTGCGAGACCGGCGCGTTCACGCCCGACCAGTCGCACCGCGTCCTGGAGGCCGGGGCCGCGGCGGGCCTCGGCGTGCGCGTGCACGCCAACCAGCTCGGGCCGGGGGAGGGGGTGCGCCTCGCCGTCGGGCTCGGCGCCGCCGCGGTGGACCACTGCACCTACCTCGCCGACGACGACGTCGTGGCGCTCGCGGGCTCGTGGTCGGGGGCCGCCGCGGCCCCGGCGCCCAGGAGCGGGGCGGAGTCGGGAGCGGTCGCCGGGACCGTGGCGACCCTGCTCCCGGGGGTCGAGTTCTCCACGCGCCAGCCCTACCCCGACGCGCAGCGCCTCCTCGACGCGGGCGCCGTCGTCGCGCTCGCGAGCGACTGCAACCCCGGGTCGAGCTACACGTCGTCGATGGCGCTGTGCGTCGCGCTCGCGGTCCGCGAGATGCGCATGACGGTCGCCGAGGCCGTCTGGTCCGCGACCGCGGGCGGCGCCCTCGCGCTGCGTCGCGACGACGTCGGGCACCTCGCCCCCGGCGCGCGGGCCGACGTCGTGCTGCTCGACGCCCCGAGCCGCGTCCACCTCGCCTACCGCCCGGGCGTCCCGCTCGTCGCGGCGGTCTGGCGGAACGGCGTCGGCCTCCCGCCGAGATAGAGCGTCCGGTCGCGAGATAGAGCCCGCCGCGTTCTACGTCGCGACCGGACGCTCTACCTCGCGGAGGGCGAGGCCGGCGGCGAGCTCCAGGACGCAGAGGGCGGCGAGGCGGACGGTGCGGCCGTCCGGGGCGTCGGCGGTGGCGTCGACCTCGACGACGTCGGCGGACCGCACGCGGTCGTCACGGGCCGCCGCGCGGACCAGGGCGCGGAGCTCCCACGCCGCGATGCCGCCGGGGACGCTCGCCGGGCACCCGGGGGCGACGGACCGGTCGCACACGTCGACGTCGACGTCGAGGTGCACCGGCCCGCCCGCGGAACCGGCGATCTCGAGCGCTGCCCGCATCACGTCCTCCGGGCCGCGCCGGCGCAGCTCGTCGACGTGCACGACGGTGATCCCGAGCTCGACCGCCCGGCGCGCGTACTCGGCGGAGTTCGCGAAGTCCGCGATCCCGACCTGCACGACCCGCGCCGGGTCGAGCCCTGCCTCGACCAGCCGCCGCACGGGCGACCCGTTCGAGACACCGTCACGCAGGTCGTGGTGGGCGTCGAGGGTGACGAGTCCCGCGGTGGCGAGGTCGTCACCCCACGCGCCGAGCGCCGTCGCGACGGTCACGGAGTTGTCGCCGCCGAGCGCGACGAGCAGGCGCGCGCGCTCCAGGGCGGCGCTGACCGCCGTGCGCGTCCGTGTCTCGCCCTCCGCGCCGTCCGGCTCGTCGATGTCGCCGAGGTCCGCGAACGCGAGGTCCGCGAGGTCGTCGGGCCGGGCCCGGCCCGACGCCGCCCCTCGCCCGGTCGCGGCGGCCCCGGTCGTGTCCGCCCCGGTCCCGGCAGCCCCGGTCGCGTCCGGCCCGGTCGTAGCGGCGGGCCGCACGCGGGCGGAGGGCCCGCCGTCGGGCAGGGGACGGTCGGGAGCGAGGGCGGGGCTGAACCGGCGCAGCGCGTCGCGCACGGCGGCGGGCGTCGCGTGCGCGCCGGTGGGGGAGAGCGACGTGCGCCAGGCCGGGACGCCGAGGATCGCGACGTCGACGTGGGCGTCCCCGCCGGGCGGGGGCCAGTCGCCCGCCCGGGGCCAGGACGGGTCGTGGGACAGGGGCTGCGCGGCGCTGCTCACACCGCGACCGTAGCAACGCCCCGGACCGGACGAGCGGCGCGCGTCAGGACGCGAGGGTCCCGAGGAGCGTCGCCAGCCCGAACCCGGACTGCCGAGCGACTGGCCAGCGCACGACTCCACTTGTGCATAGCAAGCGCGCATAACAAAGATCCACGACATGCATCTTTCGACTAAACATCGACAAAAGTAGATCCCGAAGGTACGGTCGGGTTTCGTCGGCCGACTCGGGCATCCCCGGTCGGTCGCACGTGCAGCCTCAGCGTCGAGTGCTCGCATGCGTCGACCGGCGCGAGCCACGGAGGAGCGCGGCCAGAGACCCTGTGCCCCGCCCTCACGGTGCAGGGCTGCTTGCTTCCCCCAGTGCGTCGAGGAGGACGTTGTGCACAGATTTTCCCCAGGCCACCGCAGGTGGTCCCGATACGTCGCTGCGGCGGTCTCAGCCGCGGTGCTGGTACCGCTGACGGTCAGCGGCGCCTATGCCCACCCCGGGCACGAGGAAGGCGGCGACACCGCCGCCGCAGCAGCGCTCGACTGGAACAACTACGAGAAGGTGCTGCTCAGCAAGGACACGGGCGAGCCGATCGACCTCGCCGTCCTGCCCGACTCGCGCGTCCTGCACACGGCCCGTGACGGCGTCGTGCGACTCACGGACCCGACGACGGGTCTGACGAGCCAGATCGCGCAGCTCGACGTCTACAAGAACTCGGAGGACGGCCTCCAGGGGATCTCCCTGGACCCGGGCTTCGAGGAGAACCACTTCGTCTACATGGTGTACGCGCCCCGGGTGATGTCGGGCACGTCGCCGTCCGGGGTCGACTACCCGGAGACGACGCCGAGCGGCAGCGCGCCGAACTCCCTGCCGGCCGGCGCGGACGACTCCTACTGGGACCAGTGGCTGGGCTACAACGTCCTGTCGCGGTTCACCTGGGACCCGGCGACCGCCGCGATCGACCTGTCCACCGAGCGCGAGATCATCAAGGTCGACGCGCAGCGCGGGCAGTGCTGCCACGTCGGTGCGGACATCGCGTGGGACGAGGACGGGAACCTGTTCCTCTCCACCGGTGACAACACGCCGGCGAGCGCGCCGGGTGCGGCGGGGTATGCGCCGAACAACAACGCTCCCGGCATGAACCCCGGCTTCGACGACCGCCGCGGCGCCGGCAGCACCAACGACCTGCGCGGCAAGATCCTGCGGATCAACCCGATCGAGGACCTCGCCGCAGACACCGAGGTGGGCCCGGGGAGCACGTACACGATCCCCGAGGGCAACCTTTTCGACGACCCGCAGTACGACGACGTCCGCGACCTCGTGCGCGACGAGACGTACGTCATGGGCCTGCGCAACCCGTTCCGCATCGACTACGACGCTCAGTCCGGCGCGCTGGTGTGGGGCGACTACGGCCCCGACGCAGCCACCGCGAACCCCGACCGTGGCCCCATGGGCTACGTCGAGTGGAACCTGACGACCGAGCCGATGAACGGCGGCTGGCCGTACTGCCACGGTCCCAACGCGAACTACAACGAGTGGGACTACGCGACGTCGACGCCGGGCGAGTTCTTCGACTGCGAGGCCGGCGCCGAGAACAACTCGACGTGGAACACCGGCCTGGACGTCCTGCCGCCCGCGACCGCGCCGCAGGTCTACTACGGGGACAACCCCGGCGACCAGCCCGAGCTGCTCGACCCGCTGACCGAGTGGGGCGGCGGCGGCCAGGCCCCCATGGGCGGCCCGATCTTCCGCTCGGCCGACTACGCGGACGCACCGGGCAAGTTCCCCGCGTACTGGGACGGCAAGCCGTTCATGGCGGAGTTCTCCCAGGACTACGTCGCCGCGTTCACGCTCGACGAGCTGAGCAGCGCCGGCGTGGTGACGGCCGTGGAGGACTTCCTGCCGAACGCGCACCTCACGAGCGCCGCACAGCCCATCTGGGACAACGTCATGGACTTCGAGTTCGGTCCGGACGGCAACCTGTACGTGCTGGAGTACGGTGACGGCTTCTTCCGCCAGAACCCGGACGCCGGCCTGTACCGCGTGTCCTACAGCGAGGGCAACCAGCACCCGCAGGCATCATTCACCGCGAGCGCGATCTCGAGCAGCGAGGCTCCGCTCGAGGTCACCTTCGACGCCTCGCGGTCGAGCGACCCCGAGGGTGCGGAGCTCACCTACGAGTGGGACTTCGACGGTGACGGTCAGACCGACGCCACCGGCGTGAGGGTCACGCACGAGTACACCGAGCTCGGGCAGTTCAACGTCATCCTGCGGGTCACGGACCCGGAGGGTCTGTTCACGCTCTCGACGAAGCAGATCACGGTCGGCAACACGGCACCCGAGATCAGCGTCGACGTCGCGGACGGGGCGATCTTCAACTGGGGCGACAAGATCGACCTGGGCGTCTCCGTCCACGACGCCGAGGACGGCGACCAGGTCACGTGCACCGACGTGAAGTTCACGTTCGGCCTCGGGCACAACACCCACGCCCACCCGGAGGTCACCGGGTCGGCGGCCGCGACGGCCGACGGGTGCGGTATCACGATCCAGACCAACGCGGACGCCGTGGAGCACGGCGAGGGCGAGAAGATCTTCGGCACCCTCGTCGTCACCTACAAGGACAAGGCGCAGGGCGACGTCCCGGCCACGACCGGTGAGCTCACGCGCATCTTCAAGCCCGAGGAGCAGCAGGCCGAGTGGTACGACGAGGCCGAGGGCATCGAGGTCGTCGTCGACGAGACCGCCGACGCCGGTGGCTACGTCACGTCCCTCGACGCGGGCGACTCGTTCGCGTACGAGCCCGTGGCCTTCGAGCACGCCCCGTCGGGCGACGCCATCAACCGCGTGACCGTCCTCGGTCGCGGCGAGGGCACCGTCACGCTGGGCTGGGAGGGCGCCGACGGCACGGCCGACGAGTCGCTCGCCGAGCTCCGCTTCGCCAGCGAGGGCTGGACCGACGTCACCCGGACGCTCACCAGCGTGCCGGAGGGCTCGGGCAAGGTCGTCGTGACGAGCACGGGCGGCGTCGACGTCGACAACGTCTTCTTCGGCAAGTCCGTCATCATCCCGGCGGAGCAGGTGTCGATCCAGATGTTCTCGCTCATCCCGTGGGTGGGTGCGGACGGCCAGGAGGCGGTGCTCCAGCGTCTCGGCGAGATCGGGCTCCAGAACATCGAGCCCTTCGGCGGCAACTACTCCGGGCTGACGGGTCAGGAGTTCCACGACATGGCGGAGGCGGCAGGCCTGAAGGCCCCGTCCTCGCACTACAACGTGGGTGAGGGCGACTTCGACCAGACCCTGGAGTACGTGGGCGCGGTCGGCCAGCAGTACGTGGGCTCGGGCGGCTTCCCCGCCCCGGGGATCGGCACGTACGAGAACACGCTGGCCACGGCCGAGGCGATGAACCGTCTCGGTGAGCGGGCTGTGGCTGCCGGCTTCGAGAAGTTCTTCGGCCACAACCACGACAGCGAGTTCCGGACGAAGTACGTGCACGACGGTGTCGAGATGTCCGCGTGGGAGATCCTCGTGGCCGAGACCAACCCCGAGTACGTGACGTTCGAGGTCGATGTCGCGTGGGCCGCCCACGCCGGGGTCGACGTCCCCGCGCTGCTCGCGCAGTACGGCGACCGGATCGAGCTCCTGCACATCAAGGACGCGGTCAACCTCAACGCCGGTGGCCGTCCGACGTTCACCAACCTCGGTGACGGCGACGTGCCGCTCCAGGAGATCCTGGCTGCCGCGAAGGAGGCCGGAGTCGTGTACTACGTCATGGAGTACGACATGGCCGCCGACGGCGAGTCCTTCGCGACGACCGGGTTCGAGTACCTCACCGGTGAGGCCGCGGGCGGCTCGGAGGAGCCGACCGAGCCGGTCACCATCCCGGTGGAGAAGGTCTCGATGCAGCTGTTCTCGCTCAGCTCGTGGAGCCGCCAGATCGGCTGGGAGGGCGTCTACGACCGCCTGGGCGAGATCGGCTTCGAGAACGTCGAGCCCTTCGGGTCGAACTACTCCGGCCTCACGGCGGAGCAGGCTCGTGCCCAGTTCGACGCTGCCGGTCTCCGTGTCCCGTCCTCGCACTACACCGTGAACGAGGGCACCTTCGACGCGACGCTCGCGTACGTCAAGACGATGGGTCAGGAGTATGTGGGCTCGGGTGGCTTCCCGGCCCCGGGGATCGGTGGTGGCCTGGAGAACGTGCTGGCCACGGCCGAGGCGATGGACCGTCTCGGTGAGCGATCGGTCGCGAACGGCACCGGCAAGCTGTTCGGTCACAACCACGACCAGGAGTTCAACACCCAGTACGAGTACAACGGTGTGCTGACCTCCGCGTGGGAGATCCTCGTGGCGGAGACGAACCCCGAGTTCGTCGCGTTCGAGCTGGACACGGCCTGGGCGGCGAACGCCGGCGTGGACGTCCCGGCGCTGATCGACGAGCACGCGGACCGCATCGAGCTCCTGCACATCAAGGACGCGACGAACCTCAACCAGGGTGGGCGTCCGACGTTCACCAACCTCGGTGAGGGTGACATGCCGCTGCAGGAGATCCTGCGGGCCGGTCTCGACGCGGACGTGGCGTACTTCGTCATGGAGTACGACGGCTCGCCGGCGAACGACGTGTTCTCCGTCGAGGGCTTCGAGTACCTCACCGGCCTCGAGGCCGGTGCGGACACCCCGGAGGTCGACGTGACGGTCGAGCCGCGCTGCCTGGCCGGCAAGGTCTACGTCGCGGTGCGCGCGCTCAACGCGGACGACTCCGCGCTGGACGTCGCGATCGAGACGCCGTTCGGCAGCAAGACCTTCGCGGACGTGGCCCCGGGCAAGAACGCCTACCAGTCGTTCAGCACCCGTGCCACGGAGATCGAGGCCGGCGAGGTGACCGTCACCGTGACGGATGCCGACGGCGGCACCGAGACGGTCACGGCCGAGTACGCCGCGCGGTCGTGCGGCTGACGTGACCCGAGCGCCGGGTGAGACGGGGGTCCGACACCGTCTCGCCCGGCGTCACCGGGGCGCCACGTGGGGCGGCGGCCGATGCTGCCCCACTTCTCAGGGGTGGTGTGCCCGTCCGGCAGCGGGCGCACCACCACCTGTCCGTGCCGGGCGTGGTGACCGCCGTGGGGGCTACGCCTTCTCGGCGTGCACGACGGCGACCGGGTGCGTCGCGTGGTGCAGCACCTGCTGGCTCACGGAACCCAGGACCATGCCGCGCAGGTCACCCCGGCCGCGCGAGCCGACGACGGTCAGCGCGGCTCCCGCCGCGGCCTCCCGGATCGCGACGGACGGCTCGCGGTCCACGACGAACGTCTCGACGAGGACGTCGTCGTGCTCGGCGGTGCGCACGCGCGCGAGCGCCGCCTCGACGGTGCGCGACGCCTCGGCCCGCGCGTCGCGCTCGGCCGCGGTGTAGAACGACGGGTTCTCCTCCCACAGGGGCCCCGCCGGCAGCCGCCACGCGCACACCGCGACGACGCGCGACCGGGTGCGCGCCGCCTCGTCGAGCGCGAACCGCAGCGCCGCGTCGCCGTGCACGGACCCGTCGACGCCGACGACCACGTCGGTCGTGCGCTCGGCCCGGTCCACGACCGGCGGCACGACGACGACCGGCACGGGCGAGCGCGCGGCGAGCCGCGTCCCGACGGAGCCGAAGAACATGGAGCCGACGGAGCCCAGGCCGCGCGACCCGACCACGACGAGGTCGGCGTCCTTGGCCTCGTCGAGCAGCGCCTCCGCGGGTGGGCCGGAGCGCAGCGTGGTGCGCACGGGGACCGTGGGGTCGACGTGCGCGGCGCGCTCCGCGGCGGCCGACAGGATGGGCCCGGCGATCTCGCCGAGCTCCTCGACGCTCGGGTAGTACGCGCCGCCGACGAACGGCGTCGCGACCACCGGCACGTAGGCGACGTGCAGCACGCGGAGCTGGGCGCCGCGCCGGGCCGCCTCGCGCACCGCCCAGTCCAGGGCCTTGCCGCTCGTCGCGCTGCCGTCCACACCGACCAGCACGACCTGCTGCGTCGATCCGCTCACGGTTCCCACCTCGGTCCCTCGTCCCCTTCGCGGCGGGTCGTGCCCGCCGCCTGCACACCTCCTGGATACCCCCCGAGACCGGGCGTGCGCACCCTGCGACCGCCCTCGCGCGCGGGGACCCACGGCTCGAGGTGGTGGGACGAAGGTCCCGCACCTGCGGCGTCGCACCCTCGCGCGCGCGAGAATCCGCCCCCGACGGGCTACGTTGAGGGCATGGGCTCTCCCCACCCGATCCGTGTGTTCCTGCTCGACGACCACGAGGTGGTCCGGCGCGGCGTCGCCGCGCTGCTCGAGGCGGCCGGTGACATCACCGTCGTCGGCGAGGCCGGCACCGCCGCGTCCGCGCTCGCGCGCATCAAGGCGACGCGACCCGACGTCGCGATCCTCGACGTACGCCTGCCCGACGGCTCCGGCGTCGAGGTGTGCCGCGAGGTGCGCTCCGAGCTCCCCGAGGTCGGCTGCCTCATGCTCACGTCGTTCGCCGACGACGAGGCGCTGTTCCAGGCCGTGCTCGCCGGTGCCTCGGGGTACGTGCTCAAGCAGATCCACGGGTCCGACCTCGTCGGCGCGGTCCGTACCGTCGCGGCGGGCGGGTCGCTGCTGGACCCGGCGAGCACGGCGCGCGTGCTGGAGCGCCTGCGCCACGCCGCGGACGAGATCCCGGACCGGCTCGAGGGCCTGTCCCAGCAGGAGCGCCAGATCGTCGCGCTCATCGGCGAGGGGCTGACGAACCGCGAGATCGGCAAGCGTCTCTACCTCGCGGAGAAGACGGTGAAGAACTACGTCTCGCACGTCCTCGCGACGCTCGGGCTCCAGCGGCGCACCCAGGTCGCGGTGCTCGCGACCGAGATGCGCCAGGAGGAGGCGACGCGCCAGGGCGGCACCCCGGGCGCGGGCGCGCCGGCGGGGGACCGGCAGCACGGTGGCCAGCCCTTCCGTCCCTGAAGGCGACGCCGGGGTGCGCCCCGCGGGGTCCGAGGGCTCGTCGCCGGACGGACCGGGGGCCGACGGCGAGGGTCCGGGCGACCGCGCGGCGTCGGGACCTTCGGCTCTCGCCGATCTGACACCGCGGCGCGACGATGTGGAGATGGACACAGTCGAGCGGACCGGGACAGGGGCACCGGTGGCGGGAGCGGGGGCCATGACGGCCGAGCGTCCGCGCGCCTCGGCAGGGCTCTCGGAGCTCACGCCGGAGGAGAGCTACGCGCTCCTCGCGACCGTCCCCGTGGGCAGGATCGTCTACACCGACCACGCGCTGCCGGCGATCCAGCCGGTGAACTTCGTCCTCGACGGGCCGGACGTCGTGTTCCGCACCGCCGAGGGCTCCAAGCTCGCGGTCGCCGCGAGCCGCGCGGTCGTCGCGTTCGAGGTCGACCAGTTCGACGCGGAGGCGCGCTCCGGCTGGTCCGTCGTGCTCGTGGGCCGCACGTTCGAGGTCACCGAGCCGGTGGAGCGGGCACGGCTGCTCGCGCTCCCGCTCGTGACGTTCGTGCCGGGCGTGCGCGACCGCGTCATCAAGGTCGTCCCGCGCATCGTCACCGGGCGGCGGATACTGCGCTGAGGCGGTCGCCCGGCGCGGCTACGCTCGCCGCATGACGGAGGCGACCGAGGTGCGCGACGCGACGCCCGACGACTGGCCGGGGATCTGGCGCGCGCTGGAGCCCGTCTTCCGCGCCGGGGAGACGTACACGTACCCGCGGGACATCAGCGAGGCCGACGCGCGTGCCGCCTGGACCCGGGCGCCGGGCGCGCGGGTCCTCGTCGCGGTCGCCGCGTCCGGCGGCGCGAGCGCGGCACCGGGCACGGTGCTCGGCACGGCGAAGTACCTGCCCAACCACCCGGGCGCGGGTGCGCACGTCGCGAACGCGAGCTTCGTCGTCGGGCCCGACGGCGCAGGGCGGGGCGTGGGCCGGACGCTCGCCCGCGCGGTGCTCGACGGAGCGCGCGCCGACGGCTACCGGGCGATGCAGTTCAACGCCGTCGTGGAGACGAACGAGCGTGCGGTGCGGCTCTGGGAGTCGCTCGGCTTCGCGATCCTCGCGACCGTGCCCGAGGCGTTCGACCACCCCGTGCACGGCCTGGTCGGCCTGCACGTCATGCACCGCGCGCTCTGAGGAGCACGGCGCGCCGCGTCAGACGAGCGGCACCCACCACTCGAGCCGCGTGCCGCCGTCGGGCAGCGCGGTCGCCGTGCTCGACCCGCCCAGCGCCGCCGCGCGCGCCTGCATGTTGCGCAGGCCCGAGCGGCGCCCGCCGGGCTGGATGCCCACGCCGTCGTCCGTGACGGCCAGGCGCGCCTCGTGCGCGGTCACGGACAGGTGCACGACGACGTGGCTCGCCTGCGCGTGCCGCGCCACGTTGGTCAGGGACTCGCCGAGCACGACGACGAGCTGGTCGGCGACCTCGGCGGGCAGGCTCGGGCCGCCGTCGGACACGCCCGCGCCCGACCCCTCCGAAGCGACCTCGACGCTGACCTCCGGCGCGAACCCGAGCACCGTCGTCGCGGCCTCCGCCTGCGCGCGGAACCGGTCCTCGATGGAGGGCGCGTCCGGGTCGGTCGCCGTGTGCAGGGCGAAGATCGTCGAGCGGATCTGCCGGATCGTCTCGTCGAGGTCGGAGACGGTCTCCTCGATGCGGGTCCGCGCGTTCGGGTCGGCCACGAGCGGCTGCACGCTCATGAGGGTCATCGCGGACGCGAACAGCCGCTGGATCACGACGTCGTGCAGGTCGCGCGCGATGCGGTCGCGGTCCTCGAGGACGCCCACCTGCTTGGCCCGCCCGTAGAGCCGCGCGTTCTCGATCGCGACGCCCGCGGCCGCGGCGAGCGCGATCACCGCCGCCTCGTCCTCCGCCGTGAACTCTTCCCGGTCTCCCGCAGAGGACTGCTTGTCCGTGAGGTAGAGGTTGCCGAACACCGTCTCGCGCACCCGGACCGGGACGCCGAGGAACGTGTGCATCGGCGGGTGGCCCTCGGGGAACCCGGCCGAGCGGACGTCGTCGCCGATCTCCGAGACGCGGATGGGCTCCGGGTTGTCGATCAGCTCCCCGAGCAGGCCCTCGCCGTGCGGCCAGTGGTCGATCGCGGCGACCTCGTCGTCCGAGAGACCCAGCGGGATGAACTGCGCGAGGCGCTCGCGGCCCGAGGCGTCGAGCACCCCCAGCGCCCCGTACCGGGCGCCGGTCAGCTCCATCGCCGCCTCGACGATGCGCCGCAGCACCTGCGGGAGGTCGAGGTCGCTCGTCACCGCCACGACCGCGTCCAGCACGCGTTGCCCGGCGGTGGCCGGCAGGTCCGTCGTTCCGCTCACCCGAGCCAGTCTCCCAGACGAGAGGCGCCGGGCAGCACCCCGCCTGACCTGGAGGTGTGACGTGGGCGACACCCCCGCGCTATCGTGCGTCCACATCTCGGGACGTCCGTCGCCGTCCTGCCGGTCGCGCACCGCTCCCGGCCCGGCACGGGCCGACCGAGGCCGTCGACGCAGGGGGCCGAAGGGACGCGGTGCCGCATGCCGACCACCGACCAGAGCGCGGGCCCCGCCGCGGCGACCGCGCTCGCCGACCTGCGGGCCGCCGTCGGGCACCTGCACCCCGACGACCCCGCCGAGCTCGTCGCCATCGCCGACGACCTGCGCGCCCTCGGCAGTCCCGCCGCCGCGGTGCCGTTCTACGAGTCGGCCGTCGAGCACGGCGTCCCCGGGGCCGTGTACCGGCTGGGGGTCGCTCACCACGAGGCGGGCGACGCCGCCGAGGCGTTCCGCTGCTTCGAGCTCGCGGGCCTCGCGGGCGACGTGCTCGGCGCGTTCATGGCCGCGCAGGTCGCGACCGAGCGCGGGGACCTGCACGCCGCCCGCCGGTGGTTCGAGCAGGCGCAGGAGGTCGAGGGCGCCTCCGTGCGGCTCGCGCAGGTGCTCGCCGAGCTGGGGGAGCAGGACGCCGCCGCCGACCTCCTGGCCGCGACGTCGGGCGAGAGCTGGGAGGCCGCCGTCGAGCTGACGCGCAGCGGCGCGCTCACGGGGGACGACGCCGTCGCCCTCCTGGAAGGCTGGGCCGAGGCGGGCGAGGCACGTGTCGCGGCGCCGCTGGCGGACCTCTACGTCCGTGCGGGCCGTGGCCTCGACGCCGAGGACCTGCTGGAGCAGGCGGCGCTCGTGGGCGAGCCGACCGCGCGCACGAGCCTCGGCGTCCTGCGGCTGCGGGCCGGTCGGGTCGCCGAGGCGATGACGCTGTGGAGCGAGGCCGCCGGCCAGGGCGACGCCCAGGCGGCGGAGCTGCTCGCGCGCTTCGGCTGACACCGGGGGCCACGCGGGTGGGGACAGAAAGGCGCCCGGCGGGCGACCCGCTCCGTCGAGCGTCGGTCGCCCTGCCGGGCGCGGAGGGCGGGACGTGCGGGTGGTCTCCCCACCGCCCGCACGTCCCTCTTCCCCCGGGAGCGACTCCCTGCAGCGACGGCCTCAGAATCGTCGCGCGGTATCGGTCGCCCCGTAGGCCCGCCGCACACGGCGGGCTGTCGTGACCGTCAGACCAGCCAGGCGTTGCGCTGGACGAACGGGATCTTCTTCCACGTCTTGCCGAGACCGAGCACGCTGCCTGCCCCGAGGAGCGTGAGCGCGATGATCGTCAGGGCCATCGTGATGTGGTCGTCGATGATCGGGTTGGTCACGAGCGGGAGCTCGGCCAGGTACATGAGCAGGAGCAGGAGCGTGCCGCTCACCGAGGCGACCCGCATGCCGATGCCCAGGATGAGGGCGAGCCCGATGCCGAGCAGGCCGACCATGAAGAGCACGTCGATGAACGCGTTGCCGGCCAGGCCGCCGAAGAAGCCCGAGAACGTGCCCTCGAGGTTCGACAGGAAGCCGGTGGTCGGGCTGTTCCCGTTGATCCACGACCGCTCGGCGGGGGTCGCGAACCCGAGCCCGAACGTCTTGTCGAGGAACGCCCAGAGGAAGTAGAAGCCGAGCACGATCCGCAGGACGCCGAGGACGACCTGGGTGTGTCGCGGAGCGCGCTCCGCGAGGCTGAGGGTCTCCGGCTCGTTGCCTTCGACCGTAGGGAGCGGCGCGTTGGCGTTCCGCTCGATCGTCCCCTTCATCACTGTCCCCTCTCATCGACCCGGCCGGTGCGGTCGGGCTCCTGAGACCAAGCAAACCCCTGTGAAGGAAGGGTGGACGTCAGGCAAAGGTCGCCGCCCACGGGGACCTAGGTCACCGGTGAGCCGGGCGATTCAGCGCGAACGATGCGTCCCGGGCCGAGCGCTGCGTCCGGGGACGCAGCGCTCGGGCGCCGACGCATCGCTCGCCGCGCCCTCCGGCGGGGTCGCTCAGGAGCCGGTGGACTCCTCGAGGTCGGCGCGGAGCTCGTCGACGCGGGCGCGCAGGCTCTCGATCGCGTCCCGGACCGCGGCGTCCGCGCCGGAGAGGGAGTCCGCGACCGCGTCGAGCTCGGTGGACGCGTCCTCGAGCGCGGTCTCCGCGTCGGCGAGGCGCTGCTCGGCCTCGGCGCGGGTGTCCTCCGTGGCCGTGGCGGCCTCGTCCGCCGCGGCGCGGGCCTCGTCCGCCGCCTCCTGCGCGGCCGTGACCGCGTCCTCGGCGCGCGTGCGGGCGTCGCCGGACAGGGACCCGAGGTCGTCGGTGAGCGCCCGGACGTCGTCGCCGATCGTCTCCGCCTGGGACCGGGCGTCGTCGAGGAACTGCTGGACCTGGTCCCCGGTGAGGGTGAACTCCGGCACGCTCACCGAGCCGTCCTCCGCGCAGCCGGAGAGCGCGAGGGCCGCGACGACCGCCGCGCCGAGCGCGAACGAGCGTGACGTTGACCTGCGGTGACGCGTCGGTGAACTCATGGCGGCATTCTCCCTCGCAAACATGAGACGGGGGTGAGAGCCGCGTGGAGGCGGTGTACGGTAAGCGGACGAGGGCACTGTGGCGTGCAGCACACCGACCGGTGGGCGCGCGCAGCCGTGACGTCGGGCGCGACGACGCGCTGAACCGGCGCGCGGGACCGCAGGTCCGTGGCAGGGCACGAAGCACGGGAGTGAGCGGTGAGCACCACGGCGGAGCACGAGGGCGCGACGGACGACGTGCCCGAGACGCCTGAGCCTGCGGTGCCCGCGGCCGCCCCGTCGCCGACCTTCGCGCGACGGGCTCGCACCGTCTCCCACGTCCTCATCTCCTCGGCGCTCGCGATCACGCTCGCCGCGGCGCTCGCAGGGAGCGTCGAGCCCCGACCGGGCGCGTCGTTCTTCTCCGCCGAGGGCACGACCGCGACGCAGGTCTCGGCGCTGTCCAGCACGCTCGGGGCCGGGCTCGACGAGGACCAGCAGCTCGACGGCGCGATCGAGGTCCTCGCCACGGCCAACGCGCTCGCGGACGGTGACGTCACCGCCCCCGTGGAGCAGGCGCGCGCGGAGCTCGGCATGCTCCTCGCCACGTACCTCGCCCAGCAGGACGCCGCGCGCCGCGTGCCCGTCCAGGTGGTTCCCGACGGCGGGCTCGACCTCGACGAGTCGCTCGACGACGCCGAGGTTCCCGAGCTCCCGGAGCCGCTCGACCCGGGCACGGGCTCCGAGGACCGAACCGTCCCCGGCACGGACGACCAGGGGACGACGCCCGCCGGGCGCCCCGCCCAGCAGCCGGCGTCCGTGGACGCCGCGGGCGACGTGGACGTGGTGCGCACGTCTGCCACCCGCACCGCCCCGTCCCCGAGCCCGACGAGCAGCCCCGACCCCAGCGCGTCCCCCAGCCCGAGCGGGTCGCCGAGCCCGTCGCCGTCGAGCGACGCGCCGACGGGTCCGACGACGCCGGGCTCCACCGACGGCACGAGGACCCCGGGGGACCGCACCCTGCCCGAGGACGCCGTGCCGGCTCCCGACGGCGTCGCTCCGGGGGAGCTCGACGGCACCTCGGGCGATGCTGCCGACCCGTCGGGTGACAGCGGTGACGGCGAGCACGCCGAGGACGACGACCACGCCCACGGCGACGTGACGCTCGAGGACGTCGTGGTCTCGGCGACGCACCTCGCGGACCTGCTCGGTACCGACTTCTCTCCCGTCGGCGTCGTCCCCGCGGCCGGCGTGACGGCGCTCGCGGGCACGACCCTCGCGGAGCGGCTCGCCGAGGTGGTGGAGAGATACGCGGGCTCGACCGCGCAGTACCAGAACGGCCGGATCCCGCCCGAGGCGCTGTGCGCGCTCGACTTCGCGCCGGGCAAGACGCTGCGCTGCGACGCGGCGGTGCAGCTCGAGGCGCTCGCAGCCGAGTTCCAGAAGGAGTTCGGGTACGCGCTCAAGATCACCGACGCCTACCGCCCGTACGACGACCAGGTGCGGCTCAAGGCCATCAAGCCCTACCTCGCCGCGGTCCCCGGGACGTCCCAGCACGGCTGGGGCCTCGCGATCGACATCGGCGGCAACGTCCCGTCGGGGACGTCGCGCGAGTACGTGTGGCTGCGCACGCACGGCCCGGACTACGGCTGGGACAACCCCGCCTGGGCACGACCGAACGGGTCCAAGCCCGAGCCGTGGCACTTCGAGTTCTTCGCCGCGGGCAAGATGCCGACGCGCTACACGCCGTCCGAGGGCTCGACCCCGACGACCCCGCAGAAGCCGTCGACCCCGACCGCGCCCCCGGCGCCGAAGCCCACCCCGACCCCGCCCACCGAGCCCACGAAGCCGACCGAGCCCACGAAGCCGACCGAGCCGACGACGCCGACCGAGCCGGAGGAGCCCGCGAAGATCGCCGTGCCGGCCGGGCTCGTCGGGCGCACGCAGGCGGACGTCGAGGCAGCGCTCGCGAAGGCAGGGCTCAAGGTCAGCGTGACGACCAGGGAGGACGCCGCCGCGGCGGGCACGGTGATCGCGGTCGACCCGGGCTCCGGTGCCCAGGTCGCGCCGGGGAGCACGGTGACGATCGTCGTCTCGACCGGGCCCGCGGTCGTCGAGCCCGAGCCCGAGCCGACGCCGGATCCCACCGACGAGCCGACCGCCGCACCGACGTCGGCGCCGACCGAGGAGCCCACCGCGGACGTGACGGAGACGGCCGCACCCTGACGCGGGACGGCATCGAGACGCGGAAGGTCGTCGGGTCCCCGAGCTCACGGCGCGCGCGATAAATCCCGTGCGCCGTGCGGCGCGACCGCGTAGCCTCGTCGACGATGTGATCCTCACCAGCCCCGACCGCTCCGTCCCGTCGAGCCCGTCGTCGTGGCCCCCGCGCCGTCCTCGGCGCGCGTGCGTGCCGCCCGGGCACCCTGGTAGGTGATCACCCATGGCCCGTTCCACCCCTGTCCTCCGTGCGT
Source organism: Cellulosimicrobium cellulans (assembly GCF_016907755.1). Lineage (NCBI taxonomy): Bacteria > Bacillati > Actinomycetota > Actinomycetes > Micrococcales > Promicromonosporaceae > Cellulosimicrobium > Cellulosimicrobium cellulans. The sequence goes on along the minus strand of NZ_JAFBCN010000001.1, from coordinate 65,168 downwards.
CCGACGTCCGCGTGTCGTTCGCGGGTCGTCCCGTCCTGCGCGGCGTCGACCTTGCCGTCGACCCCGGCCACCGCACGGGTCTCGTCGGCGAGAACGGCGTCGGCAAGTCCACCCTCCTGCGCGTGCTCGCGGGCACCCTCGCGCCCGACGACGGTGCGGTGACCCGGCCCGACGATCTCGGGTTCCTGCACCAGGAGTTCCCGTACCCGCCGTCGACGACCGTGCGCGCGGTCGTCGACGACGCGCTGGCGCGCGTCCGGGCGATCGAGCGCGAGCTCGAGGAGGCGGCGCTCGCCCTCGCGGGTCCGGCCGGCTCGGTGACTGCCGAGTCGCCCGTCGCGGGTGCCGACGAGGCGTACGCGCGCGCCCTCGACCGTGCCGAGCTCGCGGACGTGTGGGACGCCGACGCGCGGGCCGCGCGCACGCTCGCGGGCCTGGGGCTCGACGTCGACGGCGTCGCCGGTCGTGCGGTCGGCTCGCTCTCGGGCGGGCAGCGGACGCGGCTCGGGCTCGCCGCGCTGCTGGTGCGGCAGCCGGGCGCCCTGCTGCTGGACGAGCCGACGAACCACCTCGACGACGACGCGGCCGAGTTCCTCGCGGCGGCGCTGCGTGCGCTCCCGGGCGCCGTCGTGCTCGCGAGCCACGACCGGGTCTTCCTCGACGAGGTGTGCACGGAGATCCTCGACCTCGACCCGGTGGCCGAGCCGTTGCGGGGCGCCGCGGACGGTGCGTCGCGACCCGGGGGCGCAGCCACGCTGTACGGCGGCACGTACAGCGACTATCTGGACGCGAAGCGCGTCGAGCGCGCGCGCTGGGAGCAGCGCTTCGAGGCCGAGCAGGCGGAGCTCGTCGAGCTGCGCCGGTCCGTCGCGGTCACCGCGCGCGACGTCTCGAAGAACCGTGAGCGCGGCAACCAGGCGAAGATCCTCTACGACTTCAAGGGGGAGCGCGTCCAGAGCCAGGTGTCGCGGCGCGTGCGCAACGCCCAGCTGCGGCTCGACACCCTCGATCGCGACCAGGTCCGCAAGCCCCCGCCGCCGCTGCGCTTCGCCCCGCCGAGCGGCGACGGCGCGGTCACCCCGGGAGGGGGCGACGTCGTCGCCTGGGCGCGGGGCGTCGTCGTGCACCGACCGGCGGGCACGGGCGCGCCCGGCGAGCGCGCAGACCGGCTCGACATGACGGCGTCGGGCGTGCCCTCGGTCGAGGTCGCTCGCGGCACGCGGCTGCTCGTCACGGGCGTCAACGGCGCGGGGAAGTCGACGCTCCTGCACGTCCTCGCAGGCGACCTCGGGCCCGACGCGGGCACGGTCGGGCGGGCGCGCGGGGTGCGCGTCGGCCTGCTGGAGCAGGACGTCCACCTGCACGACGACGACCGCACGCCGCGCGAGCTCCTCGCCCTCGCGCAGGGCTGGGACCCGGCCGACCGGGCGGGCGCGCGCGAGGCCGCCGTGGACGCGCACGGGCTGCTCGCGCCGCGCGACCTCGGGCGCCCGCTCGCGGAGCTGTCCGTGGGCCAGCGGCGGCGCGTCGTGCTCGCCATGCTCGTGACGCAGGCGCCGGACGTGCTGCTCCTCGACGAGCCGACGAACCACGTGTCGCTCACGCTCGCGGGGGAGCTCATGGAGGCCGTCGACGAGTGGCCGGGCGCCGTCGTCGTCGCGTCGCACGACCGGTGGCTGCGGCAGCGCTGGACGGGCGACGTCGTGCACCTCGCGTGAGCCCTGCACCTGTCGGCGCCCCACGCGTCGTGTGACCCGTGGGGTGCCGACAACTCGCTGGCCCCAGGCGCCGGAGGGTGCCTAGTGTCGGTGGGTGGACGAGGAGCAGACCGGTGCCATGGCACCGGACAACGCGTGGAGGCAGGTCGTCGCGTCGCTCGCGGACGCGGGGCGGCTGGAGGTGCTCGCGCGCGTCGTGACGGAGGGCCCCGCCGAGGCGGTGCTGTCGACGGACGAACGGCGGCGGCTCGCCCCGCTCCTCGCCGCGGGGGTGGTCGTGCGCGACGACACCGGGTTCCTGCGTGCCGCGCCGGAGCGGTTCGCGGCGCTGCTCGCGACGGTCCCCGCTCCCCGGCCGACGGGTCCCGAGCGGTTCCTCGTCGACGGCCGGCTGCTGCGCTCGCCCAAGCGGCTGCGGGACCGCGAGCTCGTGGTGCGGTTCCTCGCGGCGCGGGTGCTGCCGCTGGAGGAGCCCGTGACCGAGCTCACGCTGACCAAGCGGCTCGCGGAGCGCGCGGCAGACCCCGTGTCGTTGCGGCGCGCGATGGTCGACGCCGGACTCGTGCACCGCACGCGCGACGGCGCGGAGTACTGGCGCACGGTCGTCACGGAGTTCGACGACGTCTGACGTCCGAGCCGCGCGAGCCCGCGACCCGGGGGTCGCGCGTCGGACGCGGCGGCTAGGGTCGGTGCCATGAGCAGCGAGCGCGCCCTGGCGGCGCTGGAGGCGACGGGCATCGACTACACCGTCACGCGGCACGGCCGGGTGGGGTCGCTCGAAGAGGCCGCCGCGGCCCGCGGCGTGGACCCGTCGCGCGTCCTCAAGACGATCGTCGTGCGGCGCGCGGAGGACGACTACCTGTTCGTCCTCGTCCCCGGCGACCGCCAGATCTCCTGGCCCAAGCTGCGCGCGCTCCTCGGCGTCTCGCGCCTGTCGATGCCGGACAAGGAGGTCGCGCGCGACGTCACGGGCTACGAGCGCGGCACGATCACCCCGTTCGGCTCGACGCACCCGTGGCCCGTGGTCGCGGACGTCCGGGTCGTGGCCGGAGCGGGGGAGGGCGACGACGTCGACGTCGCGGGTGACGCCGACGGGCAGGGCGCGGGGTCCGAGGCCACGGCGCGCCTCGTCTCGATCGGCGGGGGCGCGCACGGCGTCGCCGCGACGGTGGACGGGCAGGCGCTCGTCGGGGCGCTGGGCGCGCAGGTCGCGGACGTCACCGAGCCCCTGTAGCGCGTCCGTCCGGCCGCGGCGCGGCGGTTGTGTGGGTTCGGAGAAAGGTCGAGGACCACCCCCGCGGGGGCTGGTGCGTGCAGCGCGTCGGGTGCAGACTCGTTCTGCTCCGGTCACGGTCGCCCGGCGCGGTCCGTCGCTCGACGGTGGCGCGCGCGACCGGACGGAGCCTCGCGGGGGCGCGCGGGGAACAGGCCGTCACCACCGGACGTTGTCCGGAGGGGCGGCCGACAGCACGCAGGACGACTCGAGAGAGACGGTGAGCGGGAACCGTGGACACAGGCAGCGCGATCGACCGGACGAGCGGGATCGTCTACGCCCCGGCGGACGGCGGCGTGGTCGTGACGATGTGGGGAGAGATCGACGCGGCGCTGCGCGACCGCGCGAGCGAGGCGATGTCCTACGTGCTGGACACGCGAGGTCGCGTCGTCGTCGACGTCGCCGACGTGACCTTCATCGACTCGTCGGGCATCGCGTTCATCATCCAGCTCTACATGCTCGGCGAGGAGGACGGTCGGGACGTGGTGCTCCGCGACCCGTCGACCAGCATCGTCGAGCTGCTCGACATGATCGGCATGGGCGGACGCATCCCCGTGGAGCGCAGCGGCGCGACGACCGGCCCCATCGAGGTCGTCGGGGCGGTCTGACTCAGGCCGACCCGTACGGCGGGTCGTCGTGGCGGGGCGGTGGCGCGTCCTGGGTGCCGGTGCCGCGGGGAGGGTTCTGCGCCGGGAGCTTCTGGCGCAGCGCCGCCCAGTAGAGCCCGGTGAGCATGGCGCCGACGACGGCGATCGGCACGAGCGCGTCCTTGAACCACAGCGCGGAGCAGGCCAGGAGCGCCCCGTACACCATCGGGACCGCCAGGTCGAGGGTGCGTCGGTCCATGGGTCCTCCGTCGGTCGGGTGCCGCGCGGGCACCGTGCGGCTCGACCCTACCGGGGGCCCGGCCTGTGCCGCGGTGCCCCGCCGCAGGTCGGACCGCACCGCCGTCGGTCCTTCGGCCTGTGGGACGCGGTCGGTACGGTGCGGACATGCGCATCCTGCACACGTCCGACTGGCACCTCGGGCGCACGCTGCACGGGGTCGACCTGCTGGAGCACCAGGCCGCGCACCTCGACCACCTCGTCGAGCTGACCCGCACGGAGGACGTCGACGCCGTCGTCGTCGCGGGTGACGTGTACGACCGCGCGATCCCGCCGGTCGACGCCGTCTCGCTCCTGTCCGACGCGGTGACGCGGCTCGCGGAGCACGCGCACGTCGTCGTCACGCCGGGCAACCACGACTCCGCGGTGCGGCTCGGGTTCGGGGATCGCGTGATGCGTCCGGGCGTGCACCTGCGCGCGCGGCTGTCCGACGTCGGGACGCCCGTCGTCCTCGCGCCGCGCCAGGGGAGCGGCGGGGGATACGACGCGCCGCTGCTCGTCTACGCCCTGCCGTACCTCGACCCGGACACGGCGCGTCACGCGCTGGCCGAGGGCGACGCCGCCGCGCCCGAGCGGTCGGGACCGAGCATCGGCAGTGGCCGGCGGCCGCTCGCCCGGTCGCACGAGGCCGTCATGGCCGCGGCGATGCGGCGCGTCGGGGCCGACCTCGCGCGTCGTCGCGCGCAGGACCCGACCGCCCGAGCCGTCGTCGTCGGCCACGCGTTCGTGGTCGGCGGGCTCGCGTCGGAGTCCGAGCGGGACATCCGTGTGGGCGGGGTCGACGCCGTGCCCGCGGCCACGTTCGGGGGCTGGGGGGTCGACTACGTCGCGCTCGGGCACCTGCACGGGCCGCAGCGCGTCACGGTGCCGGACGTTTCACGTGAAACCGCAGGTCACGCCAGCGGGCCGGTGACGGTCGCGCGCTACTCCGGATCGCCGCTCGCGTTCTCCTTCTCCGAGCTGCACCAGCGCAAGTCCACGGCGCTCGTCGACCTGGACGGGCTCGGTGCCGGTGGCGACCCGGACGCGGCCGTCGAGCTCGTCCCCGCGCCGGTGCCGCGGCGGCTCGCCGAGGTCACGGGGACGCTCGACGACCTGCTCGGGGAGGCGGGCGAGCCGCACGTGGACGACTGGCTGCGCGTCGTCGTGACGGACGCGGTGCGCCCCGCGGAGCTCTACGCGCGCGTCCGGGGACGCTTCCCGCACGCGCTCCAGGTGACCCACCGCCCACCGCGCCCCGCCGAGCGGGAGGTCGTGACCGCCGTCGGGCCGGGGCGGGACCCGCTCGACGTCGCGCGGGACTTCGTCGAGCACGTGGCGGGCCACGCGCCGACCGACGCCGAGGTCGCCGTGCTGCGCGAGGCGTTCGAGCTCGCGCTGGCGGAGGAGCGGAGCGCCTGATGCACCTGCACTCGCTGACCTTCCAGGCGATCGGACCGTTCGCGGGCCTCCACCACGTCGACCTCGCCTCCCTCGGCGCGTCCGGGATCTACCTCCTCGACGGGCCCACGGGCGCGGGCAAGTCGACGATCATCGACGCGATCGTCTTCGCGCTCTACGGCAAGGTCGCCTCCGACGCGGCGAGCGACGACCGCCTCCGCTCGGCGTTCGCGGGGCCCGACGTCGAGTCGTTCGTGGACCTCGTGCTGGAGGTCCCGTCGGGCGTGTACCGCGTGCGCCGGACGCCCGAGTACCGGCGGCCCAAGAAGCGCGGCACCGGCACGACGACCCAGCAGGCGTCGGTGCGGCTCTGGCGCCTGGCGGGCGCGCCGTCCGCGGAGGCCCTCGCGGGGGTCGACGGCTCGCCCGGCGAGCTGCTCTCGGCGCGCCTCGACGAGGCGGGGGACGAGATCCGCCGGATCGTCGGGCTCGACCGGCGCCAGCTCGTGCAGACCGTCGTGCTGCCGCAGGGCGAGTTCGCGACGTTCCTGCGGGCGAAGCCCGAGGACCGGGCCGTGCTGCTGCAGAAAGTCTTCGGCACCGAGCTCTACCACCGCGCGGCGGTGCGGCTCGCCGAGCTCGCGCGCGCGGCGCGGGCACGGTCGGACGGCGCGCGGCAGGGCGTGCGCGGCGCGGTCGAGCGGTTCACCGGGGCAGCGGGGCTCGTGCCCGACGACGCCCGGCGACTGCGCGAGGCCGCGCAGGACGACGCGCGGCTGCGACGTGCCGACGAGGCGGACGTCGCCCGGGCCGTGGCGGACATCGGTCGGGGTGTGGCGGACGACGCTCGGGTTGAGGCGGGCATCGCTCGGGAGGCGGCGAGGCCGATGGGCCTCGACGCCGCGGACACCGCGCCGCCGTCCCCCGCGCCGCTCGACGACGGACGGGTCACGGTGGGGGATCCCGCCGCACCCGCGGCGGTGATCGAGGAGGCAGCCGCCCCGGTCGCGGGCGTGCACGCGCTCGCCCTCGCGCGCGTCGCGGGGCTGGAGGCCGAGGCGGAGGTGCTGGCCGAGCGCGAGGTCACGGCCAACGCGGCTCTCGTCGCGGCACGCGACCGGCTCGACGCCGAGCGGGCGCTCGCCGACGCCGTCGAGCGCCGGGCGCGGCTGCGCGCCGAGGAAGCGCGCCTCGCGGAGGAGGAGCTCCAGGTCGCCGTCGACCGGTGTCGCGTCGACGCCGCGACCCGGGCCGCCGTCGTCGCTCCTGCGGCGCAGGGCCTCGTCCGCGCGGAGCGGCTCCTCACCGCCGCGCACGACCGGCTCGCGCTCGCCCGGACGGGCGCGCCCGCGCCCCTCGCCGACGCCGACCCGACGACGCTCGAGGCGCTGCGTGCCGACGTCGCGACGGCCGGGGTGCGCGTGACCCGCCTGCTCCCCGTCGGTGCCTCGCTCCCGGCCCGGGACCGGGAGGTCGCGGACGGACGCAAGGACGTCGTGCAGGCCGCCGAGGAGCGAGCGCGCACGCTCGACGAGCTCGCCGCGCGCCCGGGGCGTCGCGAGGATCTGCGCCTGCGGCTCGCATCGCTCGCCGAGACGGCCGCGACGCTCGGGGCCCTGCAGGAGCGGGCCCTGCGCGCGCGTGCGGTCGAGGAGGCGGCGCGACAGGCCGCGACGCTCGCCGTGGACGAGCAGGCCGCGCGCGCCGCGCGCACGGAGGCCGCGACGGTCGCGCGCGCCGCGGTCGAGCAGGAGGCGCGGGCCCGTGCGGCGCGCATCGCGGGGCTCGCGGGCGAGCTCGCCGCGGGGCTCTCCGCGGAGTCGCCGTGCCCGGTGTGCGGCGGCACGGACCACCCGGCCCCGGCGCCGCTCGCGGACGGCCACCCCTCGGCGCAGGACGTCGAGGACGCGGAGCGCGGCCGGGCCGAGGCGGAGCGGGCGCTGCACGACGCCTCCGCGCGGGTCGAGGTGCTCGCCGAGCGGCTGAGCGCGCGCCGTCGGGACGCCGAGGGCCTGACGCCGGACGAGGCTGCGGAGCGGGTCGCGGAGGTCGACGCCCTCGTCGCGGGCGCGCGGGCGGCGGCCCACGAGCGCGCGGACGCCGAGCGCGAGCTCGACGCCCTCGACGTGGCCACGGTCGCGCTCCAGCAGCGTGCCGCCACGCTCGCGGAGGAGATCGCCGGCACGACGGCCCGCCTCGACGAGCTCGAGGCGGCGCTCGGCGCCGACCGGGCCGAGATCCGCGCGGAGGTCGCCGCGGCCGGACCGCTGGTGGAGCTGGCCGACCTGCCCGACGCCCTCGCCGACGAGGGCGGGACCCGCAACCCGGTCGCCGTGCTCGCCGTGGCGCTCGAGGAGCGGCTCCGCACGATCGACGCGCTCGCCGACGCGGGGGCCGCGGTCGCCGCTGCGGCACGGGCCGTCGAGGAGCGGACGGCCGAGCTCGGTGCGCTCGTCGAACGGTCGGGGTTCGCGGACGCCGCCGAGGCGCTGGACGCCGTCCTCGACGAGCCGGTCCGCCTCGCCCTCGCGCGCGGCGTCGCCGAGCACGAGGCGGCGTGCGCCGCCACGGTCGCGGGGCTCGCCGACCCCACCCTCACGGACCTCGCCCCGGACGCCGAGCCCGACGTCGCCGCGGCGCGGGCCGGCGTCGCGGAGGCCGAGGCGACGGCCCGGGCCGCGGGTCGTCGGCACGAGCTCGTCGCCCGTCAGGCACAGGCTGCGCGCGTCGCCGCGGAGGGGATCGGGACGACGGCGGACGACTGGGACCGGGCGCGGGCCGCCGCCGAGCCGGTCGCCCGCATGGCGGCGCTGGCGTCCGGCTCCGGGGACAACGCCCACGCGCTCACGCTCGCGACGTTCGTCCTCGTCCAGCGGTTCGAGGACGTCGTCGCCGCCGCGAACGAGCGCCTCGCGGAGATGTCGTCGGGCCGGTACGAGCTCGTGCGCAGCGCGACCCGCGAGGACGTGCGCGCGCACAAGCGCGGGCTCGCGATGAAGGTCCTCGACCACGTCACCGAGCGCGAGCGCGACCCGCGCACCCTGTCCGGCGGCGAGACGTTCTACGTGTCCCTGTGCCTGGCCCTGGGTCTCGCGGACGTCGTCACGGCGGAGGCGGGCGGCGTCGAGCTCGGGACGCTCTTCGTCGACGAGGGGTTCGGCAGCCTGGACCCCGAGACGCTCGAGGCCGTGCTCGCCGCCCTCGGGCGGCTCCGGGCGGGCGGGCGCGTCGTCGGCGTCGTGTCGCACGTGGAGGCGCTCAAGCAGTCCATCGCGGAACGCATCGAGGTGCGGCGCGTGCCCGGAGGCGGGAGCACGCTCACCGTGCGAGCGTGAGGACGGCGGTGCCTGCCCGGGACGCCGGCCCGGGACGCCGGGGGCACGACGCCGGCCGGGCGCGCCGACGACCGGTCGACGCGGCCGGGTGCAGCGGGCCGCCCACGGGCGGCGAGGGGTGGTGCGGATGGCAGGACCGACCGGGCACGACGGCGCGGTGACCCCGCGCGCCGCCCGGCTGCGGCGGCGCTGGGACCGGGAGGCGGGCGCCTACGACCGTGGCATGGCCGTCGCCGAGCGCCGCTTCTTCCCGGACGTCCGTCCCCGGGCGTGCGGGCTCGCGACGGGCGAGACGCTGGAGGTCGCGATCGGCACGGGCCTCAACCTCGCGCACTACCCCGCGCACGTGCTCGACGGCCGTCTGACGGGCGTCGAGTGGAGCCCGGGGATGCTCGCGCACGCGCGACGTCGGGCGGCGGAGCGGGGGATCGACGTCGACCTCCGGCTCGGCGACGCGCAGCGGCTCGACCTGCCCGACGACGCCTACGACACCGTGGTCTGCACCTTCTCGCTCTGCGCGATCCCCGACCACCGTGCCGCGCTCGCGGAGATGGTCCGCGTGCTGCGGCCCGGCGGCCTGCTCGTCCTCGCCGACCACGTCGAGTCGACGTCGTGGCTGCTCCGCGCGCTCCAGGCGGCGGGCGACGTCGTGAGCGTCCCGCTCGCCGGGGAGCACTTCCGCCGCCGCCCGCTGCGCTGGGTGCTCGACGCGGGACTCGCCGTCGAGCGGCACGAGCGCACGCGGGCAGGGGTCATCGAGTGGTTCGCGGCGCGCACACCCGGTCCACGAGCTCCGTGACCGCCGCGCGCACGGGGTGTGGCGGCGCGCGGCCGTCGAGCGCGAGCGCCGCGCGGTCGAACGCCGCGGAGAGCAGGAGCGTCAGCGCGTCGAGCCGGTCGTCGTGCGCGATGTCGAGCGCGACGTCGTCCGTGACGCGCGGTGCGGTCGGCCCGTGCTCGCGCGCGGGGACGGGGCTCGGACGCTCGGGCGCGGGGTCCGCCGCGTGGCGCGGTCCCGCCGTCGGCCCCCTGGTGCCGTGGTCGCGCGCGCTGTCCTCGCGGGTGCGCTCCTGGTCCGGCGCGGTGTCCAGAGCCGCGGCGAGGCCCGCGCGCAGCGTGCGACGGGCGTGTCGCGCGTCGAGGGCGTCGGCCTCGGCGGCGCCGAGCACTGCCGGGGCGTCGACGAGCAGCAGGCGCGTCCGGCCGGGGACCGCCATCGCGTCGAGGTAGGCCCGCGCGCCCTCCACGAGCATCCCGCGGGCGTCGCGGGCGTCGGGTGCGTCGGGTGCTCCGGGCGCGGGCGCGGGCGCGCGTTGCGAGCGGGGGCCGGGGGCCGCGTCGCTCGTGCGGGGTGCCGTCCGGGTTGCGCCCGCGGCCGCGGTCTCGCGGACGCTGGCGGGCGGGCCGGTCCGCGCCTCGATCTCGCGCGCGACGGCCTCCGCCTCGGCCTCGACGACCGCCCGGAACAGGTCCCGCTTGTCCGCGTAGTGGTGGTAGAGCGCGCCGCGCGTGACGTGCGCGGCCGCGGCGATCTGCGGCGTCGACGCCTCCGCGTACCCGGGGTCGACGAACAGCTCGCGCGCCGCGGCGACGAGGGCGGTCCGGGTGGCGAAGGTGCGCTCGGCGTTGGTGCGACGGGTCTCTTGCATACCGACAGACTGTAGGTCATTCTTAGATACATACAGCCTGTTTGTTTATTCGAGCGGCTGCCCATGACCAGGAGGAGGAGAACCGTGCGCATCACGAGCTGGTACCCGGTGATCATGACCGGAGACGTCGCGGCGACCGCGGCGTTCTACGTCGAGCACCTCGACCTCCGGCCGCTCTTCACGAGCGACTGGTACGTGCACCTGCAGTCCGTGCACGACGACGCGGTGAACCTCGCCGTGCTCGACGGCGACCACGAGACGATCCCCGAGAGCGGGCGGGGGAGGGCGAACGGGCTCCTGCTCAACCTGGAGGTCGAGGACGTCGACGCCGTCCACGACCGGTTCGTCGCGGCCGGCCTGCCGATCCTGCGCTCGCTGCGCGACGAGGCGTTCGGCCAGCGGCACTTCATCACCGCCGACCCGAACGGCGTCCTCCTTGACGTCATCACGCCGATCCCGCCGACGGGCGAGTTCGTCGAGCAGTACGAGGAGTCCGCCCTCCCGACGGCGTAGCGGACCGGACGGGCGCGGCGGCGGGTGTCACGAACCCGGACCGCGTCCGTCCCTCCTACGGGGGCAGGGCGACGACCGACCGCGGTCGTCGCGCGTCATCACCGGGACCGTCGCGACCGCGGCGGGTGGACCGTCGCCCGGTGCCGTCGAAGGAGAGCAGCAATGTCAGCAGCATCGTCCCCGCTCGAGCGCGAGCTGCGGCGCATGGAGGTCATCGCGCGCCGCGAGCAGCTCCGGCTCGTGGGTCGCGTCCTGCCCCGCGTGGCCGAGCGCCGCCGCTGGGCTGACGCCCCGCGGCGTCAGTCCCCGACGACCGCGACCCGGTAGACCGCCCCGTCGGGCGCACGTCGGCCGAGCGTCGTACCCGCGGCCGAGAGCTGCGTCTGCGGCCGAGCGCTGCACGTCCGGGTGCATCCCTCGTTCCGGAGCGCCTCTCTCGGCGCGCGGGTGCTCAGCGCGGTGCACCCAGGCCGGCGAGGGTGCGCGCGCGGAGGAGCACGTCGTCGAGCATCTGCGGCGTGAGCCGTCCGGTGAACGTGTTCTGCTGGCTCACGTGGAAGCACCCCAGGAGGGTGAGGGTCGGCGCGGGGGCCGCCTGCCCGACGTCGGGCACCGCGCTCGCGGGACGTCCCGCCGCGGCGCCGGCCGGGATGGGTGCCCGACGCCGCAGCGTCACCTCCGCGCCGTGCGCGAACCGTGGCCGGGGCCGAGGGACGTCCCACCCCTGTTCGGCGAGCGTGGACAGCAGCGCCTGCCACCCGAACCCGCCGAGCACGACGGCGACGCGCACGGTCTCCCCGAGCAGCTCGACCTCGCGCGCGAGGTACGGCCCGCACCGGCGGCGCTCCTCGGGCGTGGGCTTGTTGTCGGGCGGGGCGCACCGCACCGGGGCGGTGACGCGGATCCCGGTGAGCCGCAGCCCGTCGTCCGCGGACACCGACGTCGCCTGGTTGGCCAGGCCCGTGCGGTGCAGGGACGCGAAGAGGAAGTCGCCGCTGCGGTCACCGGTGAACATGCGGCCGGTGCGGTTGGCCCCGTGCGCCGCGGGCGCGAGCCCGACGACGAGGATCCCCGCGCGTTCGTCGCCGAACCCGGGCACGGGGCGGGCCCAGTAGTCGTCCTCGCGGAACGACGCACGCTTGACCTCGGCGACGTGCTCGCGCCACGCGACGAGCCGCGGGCAGGCCCGGCACGCGACGAGGTGCGCGTCGAGCGCCGCGAGCGTCGGCGCGCCGCGCGCGCCGAGCGGATAGTCGGGTTCGTCGGGCGTCACCCGCCCATTCTCCGCGCCGAGCACGACGTTGCTGTCGTTATCCGGCGCATAACGACAGCAACGTCGTGTTCGACGGCGCGTGGTGTCGTTCTCGGCGGGCAGACCAGCGGGTCAGGCGCCGCGGTCGGCGAGCACCGTCGCCTCGGCGAGCGCTGCGGCGTCGTCGGGGACGGCGACGGTCGCCTCGTGGCCGGGCTGGTCGACGGCGCCCGCGGTACGGGATCCGTCGACCGTCGCGCCGGACGCGGCGGTGGCGCTGCCGACCTCTGCCGCGTCCCGGGTGCCGAGGGCGTCCGCCGCATCGTCCGGGACGGGCGCGCCGAACGTGTGCCGCAGGCCGAGCAGGACCGCCCCGGCGATGACGACGACGCCGAACATCACCGCGGCCATCGTCACGGGCGGCGACCCGCCGAGCAGGCCGGTCAGCGGCGCGACGACCGCGCCGACGCCGAACTGGAACGCCCCGATGAGCGCTGCCGCGCTGCCGGCGCGGTGCGCGTTGCGCTCGAGCGCGATGGCGGGGACGGACGGCATGACGAAGCCTGCGGTGCCGAGCGTGAGGACGATGAGCGGGACCAGCCACGCGAGCCCGCCGCCGGCCAGCGCCGCGACGAGCAGACCGCCCGAGAGGACGAAGCCCGCGGCGACCGCGCCCTGGAGGATGCGCTCGGGCGCCACGCGGCCCACGAGCGCGCCGTTGATCTGGCTGCCCGCGGTCACGGACACCGCGCCGACGCCGAACACGATCGCGTACTGCTGCGCGGACATGCCGAAGAAGTCCTGGAACACGAACGTCGACGCGGAGATGTAGGTGAACATCGCGGCCATGTAGAAGCCCGCGATGAGCGCGAGCCCGATGAACGACCAGTCGGTGAGGAGCGAGCCGTACGACCGCAGGGCCGCGACGGTCCCGCCGGAACGTCGCCGCTCGGCCGGCAGGGTCTCCCGCAGGCGGAGCAGCACGAGCACGAACAGCACCGCCCCGACGACGGCGAGCGCGACGAACATGCCGCGCCACGACCCGAGCCGCAGGAACTGGGCGCCGATGGTCGGGGCGAGGATCGGCGCGACGCCCACGACGAGCATGAGCCGCGCGATGACCTTGCCGATCTGGTAGCCCTCGAACGAGTCGCGCACGATCGCCATGGAGAGCACCATCCCGGCGGCCGCGGCGAGACCCTGGACGAATCGCAGGCCGGTGAGCGCGGCGACGGACCCGGCGAACACGATCCCCACGGACGCGGCGACGTACACCGCGAGCGAGACCAGCAGGGGTGCGCGACGGCCGATCGCGTCGGAGACCGACCCGATGAGGAGCTGGCCGAGCGCGAGCCCGGCGAGCGTGGCGGTGAGCGTGAGCTGGACGCGGGACTCGGTCGTGCCGAGCTCGTCGACGATGCGCGGGAAGGCGGAGAGGTACAGGTCGATCGTCAGCGGGCCGATCGCGGTGAGCGCGGAGAGCAGCAGGACGAGGCCCGCGCTGATGCGCCTGGGTCGGGCCGGAGCGGCGGGGCTCGTGGAAGGTCCGGTGCCCGGCTGGGCGGCGACGGGCGCGGTCGGCGCCGGGGTCGCGGGTGGGGTGGAAGCCATGAGAGGGGCAACCGCGGGCGGGGCGTCACATGTTCCCGGACGCCGTACGTGATCGGATGCTGAGACGGCGGAGCGGTCTCAGGCCCTGCCGCGCGCCTCGCCGTCGTGCTGGCCGTCCCCGTCGTCGGTGCCGACCCCGTGCCCCGTGGCTGCGAGACCACGCCGCGCACGGGCCTCCTCGGCGGCGTCGTCGAGCTCGACGGCGAGCGTGCGCGCCTCGTCGTGCAGGTCTGCCGCGCGGCGGGCGTCGCCCGCGGCGAGCACGGCCTCCCCGAGCGCGTTGAGCGCCTCCGTCTCGACGAGGCGTGCGCGGACGCGCCGCGCCAGCTCGACCGCGGCGTCGCCCGCGGTCACCGCCTCGGCGACGGAGCCCGCCGCGAGCAGCGCGGTCGTGAGGGCGCTGCGGCCCTCGGCCTCGGCGTCGGGATCGCCGAGCGCGACGGCGGCCCCCACCGCCTCGCGCAGCTCGGCGACGCCGGACCCGGTCTCGCCGGCGCGCACGAGGAGCCGACCCACGTGCACGCGGGCCCGCGTCGCGAGCCCCGCGTCGCCGAGCGACGTCGCGCTGGCGAGCGCGTCGCGGTGCTGCGCGAGCGCACGGTCGAGGCTGCCCTCGGCCTCGGAGAGGATCGCGGCGTTGCTCGACACGATGGCGACGTTGAGGACGTCACCCACGCGGCGCGACAGCGCGAGCGCCCGGTCGTAGCCGGCGCGCGCGTCGTCGTGCCGTCCGAGGATGCGGTGCACGTCCGCGAGGTTCCCGACGGCGCGGCCCTCGCTGACCGGGTCGCCTGCGGTCCGCGCACCGGCCGCCGCGTCGCGGTACGCGGCCTCGGCCTCGTCGAAGCGCCCGAGCCGCTTGTACACGTTGCCGACGCGGTTGAGCGTCTGGCCGGGGCGCGGGTCGTCGCCGCGCTCGAGCGAGCGGACGAGCTGGGCGAGCGCCTCGTCGTACCGGCCGAGCCGTTCGAGCGCCCGCCCGAGGTCGCGCCCGGCCTGGGACCGCCCGGGCGCCCGCCCGTGCTCGACCGCCGCGGTGTGCACCGCGACCGCGTCGTCCCAGCGACCCGCGGAGTCGAGGTAGGGCGCGAGGAGGGCCGAGAGCTCGGTCACGACGTCGGCGAGCTCGTGCTCCGCGGCGAGCGCCGACGTCGCGACGAGCAGGTCCCGGTGGGCATCGAGCCACGCGAGCGCGACGTCGGTCGTGCGTGCGGCCGCCGCGTCGCCGGGCCCGGTCGAGTCCGACCCGTTCGCCTTGGGCCCGGTCGCCCCTGGCCCGGTCGAGCCCGGCCCGGCCGTGCGCCCTGGAGCGTCGTGGTGGGGCGACGTCGCGCGCACCGCGGGCCGGGCGTCGTCGATCAGCCGGGCGGCGAGCCGCCCGACGGCGGTGGCCCGCGCGGAGAACGGGTCGTCGGACCGGGCGAGGTCGGCGGCGAGGGTGCGGACGGCGTCGGGCACGACGACCTCGCCGTGCGGCCCGTGCGTGACGAGGTGCGCGCGACCCAGCGCGGCGAGCGATCCGTGGCTCTCGCTCGTCGAGACGCCGAGGAGCACGGCGACCCACGCGGCGTCGAGCGGCACCGGGACGAGGGCGAGGAGGCGCAGGGCGCGGGCGTGGTCGGCGGGGAGGCCGCGGTGCGCCGCGGCGAGCGCCGGGTGGAGGGCCGGTCCGGGCAGGTCCTCCACCCGGCGGGCGTGGTCGGTGAGCGACCAGCCGGGCCGCGCACGGACGTCGTCGGCGACGCGCACCAGCGCGGCGGGGAGACCCCCGCACGCACGGACCAGCCGGGTCGAGGCCTCCGGCTCGGCGGCCACGCGGTCCGCGCCGACGACCGACCCGAGGAGCGCGAGCGCGTCGTCCTCGGGGAGCGGGTCCAGGGTCGTGCCGATCGCGGCGGGGAGGTCGAGCACGCGGTGCGCCGTGGCCACGACGCGCGCCGTGGCCGGCAGGTGCGCGACGACGTCCGCGACGGGCGCGGCGTCGGCTGCGTCGTCGAGGACGACGGTCGCGCGACGCCCGCCGAGCGCGGTCGCGAGGCGTGCGGCGAGGGCGGGGAGGCTGCGCGCGTCCGCCGCGGGTGGCGGCGCGCCGAGCGCCTGGAGCAGCGCGTCGAGCACGACGGCGGCCGACGACGCCGCGCCGCCCGGTTCCCCGTGGAGGTCGACCCGCACGACCACGTCCGCCGGGACCTCGCGCGCGACGGCGAGCGCGACGCTCGTCGTCCCCGTCCCGGCGAGACCCGTGACGGTCACGACGCGCGACGCGGCGCTGCCGGGCGCGTCCTCGTCCGGCGGCTCCGCGAGCACCGCGACCAGCCGGGCGACCTCGCCGTCGCGGCCGACGAGCGGACGGTCGGGCGCGACCGGCCCCCGCCGCGCGGTCGGCGCCGCGGCGTGCGGTCGGTCCGCGGCGCGCGGCTCGGTGCGCACCGCCGCGTCCACGGCGGTGCCCTGCGCGGTGGCGGCCTGCGCAGCCGTCCGGTACGCCGCGCGCCACCCGGCGGGGCGCGCGTCGCCGAGGGCCTGCGCGACGTCGGCGAGGAGGTCGACGTCGAGCCGGGACCGGCCTTCCCGGAAGACGTCGTAGACGGTCACGCGGCCGGGGCGCGCCTCCGCGGCGGGCACGCCCCGCGCGGTGCGGAGCGCGCCGACGCGCCGTGCGATCTCCGTGTACGAGGGGTCGCCGGCCCAGGCGCGCAGCGCCCGCAGACGGGTCGCGAGCTCGTCCACCGACCCGGCGCCCACGGGCGACGGCGGCGGGTCGAGGGGCACCGCGCCAGGCTAGCGACGGCCACCCACCGGTGCGCGGCGTGACCGCGACCGTGCGCGGCGCCGGACGCGATCGAGCGGGTGAAGAACGCCCCGGTGCCGTTCGGGATCGTTCGGGAGGCGTGCCGTGGGACGGTCACGCCGTCAGGCTCGCCGGAGGCCGCGACGACCGCGGCGCGACGGACCGCGTCGGTGGCGCGGGGAGACGAAGGAGCGACGGTGGGCCTGTTCGACAAGCTCAAGGACATGTTCTCGGGGACCGCGGACCTGTACGCGAAGGAGGACGCTCCCGTCCTCGCGCCCGCGCAGCAGCGGGGCCTCGCGCTCGGCGCGGTCTACGCCGTCGAGGGCGTGCTGCCCATCAACGCGCTGACCGTGGAGGCGGACGCGCGCACGGCAGCGAAGCCGCTCGCGGCGGGGTGGGACGTGCGGGGCGCGGACGACGTCGAGCGCACGTACGAGTTCCTGCTCACCCAGGGCCACCGCGGCTACTACGCGATCGCGATGCCCAAGGTCGAGGAGCTGTACTCGGGTCGCCTGAGCCGCCGGGACGCGAAGGGCGCGGCCGAGCAGCACGCCGCCCAGGCGCGGCAGGAGGCGACGGCGCGCGGGCTCGACCCCGAGCGCGCGGTGGCGTTCTACCAGGGCTGGAGCGCGTCGGCGCAGGTGGGCGGGCACGGCGAGCTCGCGGACCCGCTGCCGCCGTCGATCGCGGCGTGGGACGCGGCGCGGGTCGTGCACGTCAGCCGCCTCGCGGTCGACGCCGGGTTCGTCACGCCCGAGCGGGCGTGGGCCGCGATCGAGGAGGCCGTCGTGATGTCGCGCCCCGCGTACGCGTCGTGGGAGCAGTTCGGCGACGGGTTCCTCGCCGGACGCGCGTTCTGGTCGGCGGGCAACCGCACCCCGATCGACCAGGACCTGCCCGACTTCAAGCGCGCGGCGCGGCGACTGCTCGACACCGAGTCGTCGCCGTGGCGGACGCTGGCCTACTGATCGTGCGGTCGCCCTGGTGGTGGCGAGCGGGGGTCCTGCTCGTCGTGATCGGGGTCGGCGTGGCCGTGGTGGTGGCCGACGACGGCCTGCGCTCGGAGGTCCACGCGGCGCTGTCGAACCTCGCGCGGGCGCTGTTCTGACGACGGACGCCCCGTCGAGAACGACGACACCCCGCGTCGAGCACGACGTTGCTGTCGCCACGAGCGTCAGAACGACAGCAAGGTCGTGGTCGGCGGACCTAGGGTGGGCGCATGAAGCGACTGGTGGGCCTGCTCGTGACGCTCGTGGTGATCGTGGCGGTCGCCGTCGTGGCGGACCGGGTCGCGGTCGGTGCCGCGGAGCGCGGCGCGGTGACGGCGTTCGAGGAGCAGGCCGACGACGTCACGGGGGCGCAGCTCGACATCACGGGGTTCCCGTTCCTCACGCAGCTCGCGCGCGGCGAGCTGACGCACGTGACCGGCTCGGCGGACACCGCGTCGTTCGGCGGATACGCGATCTCCGACCTCCAGGTCGAGGCCGACGGCGTGAGCACGTCGACGCCGTACCGGATCGCGTCGGGCACCGCGTCGGGCGTGATCGCCGCCGAGTCGCTGCAGCAGATCGTCGCGGAGCAGACCGGCCTGGACGTGGGGATCACCGCCTCCGACGACGTCCTGTCGCTCGCCTTCGACCTGCTGGGCGCGACGATCACGGTCGACGTGACGCCGCGCGTCTCCGGGCCGGCCGAGCTCGCTGTCGACGTCGTCGCGGTCCGCACGGGCCTGGGGACGGTGTCGGTCGACGACCTCCCGTCCGGGATCTCCCGCGCCCTGTCCGACCTGCGGGTCCCGCTCGACCTGCCCGACGGCGTCGCGCTCGACTCCGTGTCCGTCGTCGAGGGCGGGGTGCGCGTCGGCGTGACGGGGACCGACGTCGTCGCCGAGGACCTGGTGGCGTCGTGACCCGCGCGGGCGGGACGGGGGCGGCACGGTGAGCGAGGCGGCGGTCGACGAGCGGCACGTGCTCGCGGCGCGCCTCGCCGCGCACCGGCTGCGGTCGCCCGACCTGCCCGACGTGCCGACCGCCGTCGGGCACCTCGTCGCGGTGCAGGGCCAGGAGTTCCACCCCGCGCTGTGGGGCCTCACGCGCCGGCTGCGGCCCGGCGCGCGGCCCGGTGCGTCGGGGGCGGTCGCCGCGTGCGACCAGGGCGAGGTGCTGCGCACGCACGTGCTGCGACCCACGTGGCACCTCGTCCGGTCCGACGACGCCCGCTGGCTCGTCGAGCTCAGCGCGCCCCGCGTGCACCGGGCCAACGGCACGATGTACCGGCAGGTGGGCACCGACGGGCACGCGGCCGAGATCGACCTCGTCGTCACCGCCGTGCAGGAGCGGCCCCGGACGCGCCGCGAGCTCGCGGGCCTGCTCGCCGCCCACGGCCGCCCGCTCGAGGGCATCGCCCTCGGCTACGTGCTCATGCAGGCCGAGCTCGACCGGCAGCTCGTCAGCGGGCCGCTCGACGGCAAGCAGCAGACGTACGCCGCGTTCGACGACCGCGTCCCCGCGGGCTACGGGCCGCTCGGCGAGCGGTTCGACCGCGACGCCGCGCTCGTCGAGCTGCTGCGCCGCTACCTCGCGGGCCGCGCGTACGCGACGGTCAAGGACGTCGCGCAGTGGTCGGGCTTCACGCTCACCGACGTCCGGCACGCGCTCGACCTGCTCGGGGACGAGGTCGTGGCCGTGCCCGGAGCGGGTGTCCTCGAGGGCGCGGCCCTGTGGCGGCTCGCCGACGCCGACGAGCGCGTCCTCGCGCCGGGGCCGTTCGTCGGCCACCTCGCGCCCGACGGCGACCCGGACCGCCCGGTCGTCGACCTGCTGCAGAGCTACGACGAGCTCTTCATGTCCTACGGCGAGACCCGTGCGCTCGTCGTCGCGGCGGGGGTGGACCTGGGCGACCGCCTGGGCTCGTTCATCCACGGGCTCGCGGTCGACGGCGTGGTGGTCGGACGGTGGCGCTGGGTCGTCGGGACGCGGGGCGTCGTCGTCGAGCCGCAGTGGCGCCGCGAACCCACGCCCGCGGAGACGGCGGCGTTCGACGAGCAGGTCGCCGCCGTCTCCGCGCACTGGTCCCGACCCGCTGACACCGCGCCCGCACGCCGGTAGGGTGCGGACACCCGCAGAGCGGCGGGTCGCGCAGGGGGGACAGGGGGACGTATGCACGAGGCAGCGCCGGAGGACGAGGTCCGCACCGAGGGTCCGGGGGACGACGCACGGACAGGACGCGGTCCACGTGCGCGCGCCTTGCTCGTGGGCGGGGCGCTCGTCGTCGCCGTCCTCGCGGTCGGGGTCGCCGCGGCCCTGACCGGGCGCGCGGCAGGGACGGAGCCGAGCGACGCCGTCGGCGGTGCGCCGGCCGCGGAGGCGCCCGGGGACGACCCGGCGCTCGCCGCCGAGACCCCGGCGCCGGCACCCGTCGAGACGAACGGCGTCCAGGTCTGCTGGGACGTCGTGATGCCGGACGGCCCAGCGATCACGGTCCGCGGCGACGACGGTGCGCCGATGGAGCTCGGGGGGCTCGAGGGCTGGTGGACCAGCATCCCGGCGGACGACGCGGGCGGCGTCCTGCCGGTCGAGGAATGGCCGCAGCAGATCCTCGACCACCCTGCGACGGCCCAGGTCGAGACGACCACGAGCACGGTCCTCGAGACCTTCGACCGCCGTACCTGCTCGGGCGTCGACGGCTACGTCCCGCCGGACCTGTCCGCGCTCCCGCCGTCGACCGTCGTCGTGCTCGATGCCGAGACGGGCGAGGTCCTGGCCGAGCACCCCGTGGAGCTCGTGACGTCCTGAGCGCGCACACTGGTGGGATGACGACTCTCGCGACGGACCGCGGCCTGACGATCGCCGAGGCGGCGGAGGCGACCGGGCTCACCACGCACACGCTGCGCTACTACGAGCGCGACGGGCTGCTGCCCGACCCGGTCGAGCGCGCGTCGTCGGGCCACCGACGGTACCGCGAGCAGGACCTGGGCTGGATCACGCTCGTCACGCGCCTGCGCGCGACGGGCATGCCGGTGCGCGAGGTGCGCGCCTACGCGGAGCTGGTCCGCGCCGGGGAGGGGAACGAGGCGGAGCGGCTCGACCTCCTGCGCGCCCACCGCGAGCGCGTGCGCGCCGAGCTCGCGGCCGTCCGGACGCACCTCGACGCGATCGAGCACAAGATCGACGTGTACGAGGCCCGCGCCGCGCGCGGGGACTGCTGAGGGGCCCGCGCGCACCCCTTGACTTCGAGCGCGCTCGAAGCAGCAGCCTGGGGTCGTGACCACCACGAGCTCGTCCATCCTCCCCACCCGGACCCTCGGCAGCGCCCGGAACGGCACCGCGCTCGACGTCGGCGCCCTCGGCCTCGGCTGCATGGGCATGTCCGCCTACTACGGCGCGACGAGCGGTGCCGGCTCCGCGACGGACGCCGAGTCCGTCGCGACGATCCACCGCGCCCTCGACCTCGGCGTCACGCTGCTCGACACGGCCGAGGTGTACGGCCCGCACACGAACGAGGAGCTCGTCGGGAAGGCCGTGCGGACCTCCGGCGTCGACCGCGACCAGGTCGTCGTCGCGACGAAGTTCGGCTTCCGCTTCGCGCCCGACGGCTCGCGCGGCCTCGACTCGCGCCCCGAGAACGTGCGCCGCGCCCTCGACGGGAGCCTGCGGCGCCTCGGCCTCGACCACGTCGACCTCTACTACCAGCACCGCGTCGACCCCGACGTCCCGATCGAGGAGACCGTCGGCGCGATGGCCGAGCTCGTCCAGGCGGGCAAGGTGCGGCACCTCGGGCTCTCCGAGGCGGGCGCCGACACGGTCCGCCGCGCGCACGCCGTCCACCCCGTCACGGCGCTCCAGACCGAGTACTCGCTGTGGTCGCGCGACGTGGAGACCGACGTCCTGCCGACCCTGCGCGAGCTCGGCATCGGTCTCGTGCCGTACTCACCGCTGGGCCGCGGCTTCCTCACCGGCGCGATCCGGTCCGCCGACGACCTCGCGCCCGACGACTTCCGCCGCAGCAACCCGCGGTTCGTCGGGGACGCGCTCGACGCCAACCTCGCGCTCGTCGAGCGGGTGCGCGCCCTCGCCGACGCGCGGGGCGTCACGGCCGGCCAGCTCGCGCTCGCGTGGGTCCTCGCGCAGGGCGACGACGTCGTCCCCATCCCGGGGACCCGCCGCGTCGCGCGCGTCGAGGAGAACGTGGGCTCCGCGGCGGTCGTGCTGAGCCCCGAGGACCTCGCGGCGCTCGCGGACGCCGTGCCGGCGAGCGCCGTCGTCGGCGACCGGTACGCGGACATGACGCCGCTCGGTCGCTGACCCGCGCGTCGGCCACAGGGTGGGCGCCGGGACCGCGGTGGCACCCACCCCGTGCCGGGCGGTCAGGGGCGGGGAGCGCCGGGGCGCGTGACGAGGTGGACCAGCACCGACGTCAGCACGATCACGCCGACGTACACCGCCATCGCGACGGGCGACGTCACGGCGAGGACCGTCAGCGCGACGTTCCCCACGAGGTGCAGCGCGACCGCGGCCGGCACCCCGCCGCGCAGGCGCTCGCTGACCAGCCAGTACGCGCTCGAGAGCGGGATCATCGCGAGCAGGAACAGCACCGCCTCGACGCTGACGAGGCCGAGCGACGACTGCCACGTCCCGGTGAGCGCGAACAGCGGCAGGTGCCAGACCGCCCACACCGCGCCGAGCACGACCGACGTCACGAGCGGCGAGCGCCGACGCCGCAGGCGCGGCTGCGCGTAGCCGCGCCACCCGAACTCCTCCGACAGCGGCCCCGCGCACAGCGAGACGAGGGCGAACAGGAGCGGGCCGCCCGACCCGGCGACGGCCGCCGCCCCGGCCGACAGGTCCGTCGTCGGGCCGCCGAGGAACGGCACGACGAGCGCCGTCAGGACCGCGGGCGCGGCCCCGATCCCGACCGCGGCCGGGAGCCATCGACCTGCCGCGCCCCAGCGCGCCGCCCGCGGGCTGGTGCGGCCCGCCGCCCGCAGCACGAGCGCGGCCAGGCTCGGGCCGAAGCCGCCGAGCGCGAAGAGCGCGAACACGAGCGGGTCGGCGAGGTCGCCGCCGAGCAGCCACGCGGCGCCCCACGACGTCCAGGACAGCGCGAACGCGAGCGTCCAGAACGCGGCGAGCCCGCCGCGGAGGGGCCGCTCGGGGCCGTCCGGGGACAGGGCTGAGGCGTCCCGGGACGAGGCGGGCGAGGCGTGCCGGGACCGTGCGGGAGCCGGGAGAGGACGTGCGCTGGTCGTCATGTCTCGATCTCACCGCTTCGTCCCGTTCCGGGGACCCCGGGCCGCCCCCGACCGCGGGTGGGGACAACCCCCGTCCGGCTGGCCGAGCACGGGCTTGCCCGTCGTCGAGCACGACCTGGACATCGTTCTGGGCCTCAGAGCGACGCTCACGTCGTGTTCGGCGGGGAGGGGGTGGCAGGGTGGGGGCGTGACGACGACCGCCGAACCCGCCCGATCCGGCAACTGGGCCGGGAATCTCACCTACTCCTCCGTCGAGGTCGTGCATCCCCTGACGCCCGACGCGCTGACCGACGTCGTGCGGCGCTCGCGCCGCGTGAAGGCGCTCGGGTCCCGGCACTCGTTCGGGGACGTCGCGGACACGACCGGGACGCACGTCGTCCTCGACCGGTACGACGACGGACGCCCGCCCGTCGTGGTCGACCCTGCCACGGGCGTGGCGTCGGTCGCGGCGGGGCTGCGGTACGGCGACGTGACGCGGCACGTGCAGGCGGCGGGCCGCGCCCTCGCGAACCTCGCGTCGCTCCCGCACATCTCCGTCGCGGGGTCCGTCGCGACGGCGACCCACGGCTCGGGCGACGCGGTCGGCTCGCTGGCGAGCGCCGTCGTCGGGCTGGAGCTGGTCGCGGGAGACGGCGAGCGGCGCCTCCTGCGGCGCGGGGACGCGGACTTCCCGGGAGCGGTCGTCGCGCTCGGGTCGCTGGGCGTGGTGACGCGGGTCGAGCTCGAGACCGTCCCGACGTTCGACGTGCGCCAGGACGTGCACGTCGGGCTGCCGTGGGACGCGGTGACGGCGTACTACGACGAGCTCACGGCGTCGGCGTACTCGGTGAGCCTCTTCACGGACTGGGGCCCCGACGGCGTGCAGCAGGTCTGGCGCAAGTCGCGCCTCGCGCCGGGGGAGACCGGGACCGCGCGCGAGGAGCTCTTCGGGGCGACGCCCGCCGCGACGATGCTGCACCCGCTGCCCGGTGTCGACCCGCGGCACTGCACGCCGCAGCTCGGCGAGCCCGGGCCGTGGAACGAGCGGCTGCCGCACTTCCGGCTCGACTTCACGCCGAGCAACGGCGCCGAGCTCCAGTCGGAGTACCTCGTGCCGCGCGCGCGGGCGCAGGAGGCGTTCGCGGCGATGCGCGACCTCGGCCCGCGCGTGACGCCGCTGCTCCAGGTGGGGGAGGTCCGCACGGTCGCGGCCGACGCGGAGCCCCTGTGGCTGAGCCCGTTCGACGGCGCGGCGGTCGGCGTCCACCTCACGTGGAAGCCCCTGCCCGACGACGTCGCGCGCGTCCTGCCCGACGTCGAGGCCGCGCTCCTCTCCCTGGGCGCCCGCCCGCACTGGGGCAAGCTCTCGCACGCGCTCGTCCACGACCCGGGCTCGGTCGCGGCGCTCTACCCGCGCTTCGACGACTTCGGCGACCTCGTCCAGCGCTGCGACCCCGACGCACGCTTCCTCGGCGGCTACGTCGAACGCCTCCTGGCATCCTGACCCCCCCTCCCCGCCCCCCGCCCCCCGCCCCCCCCGCCGACCACGACCCCGCACCCCGTCGAGCACGACGTTGCTGTCGGAATGCGGGCTATTCCGACAGCAAGGTCGTGTTCGGCGGGGTGGTTCGTCACGGTTCGGCGTCGATGTTCCTGCCGGTTTGGTGAGTGGAGCGGTGCGGCCTCACACTCGTGCGCAGGTGCTGCGCACCGCCGGGTCCTCTGTTCCCCGTACGTTCCTCGGCCTCCGGGCCGGGTGCTGACGTAACACGACGGAGACGATCGGTGTCTACGCTGCCCCTGCCCGGCCCCCACCCGATCGGAGAACACCATGCGTACGACCCTGCGCAAGCTCCCCCTCGGCCTCGTCGCGCTCACCGCGACGAGCGCCCTCCTGCTCACCGCGTGCACCGACGCCTCCCAGACCGGGACGGACGGCAGCACCGCAGGATCCGACGAGACGTCGTCCGCGCCGTCGTTCGACCCCTCGACGATCGAGGTCGACGACGCGGCCGCGGCGCTGCTGCCCGAGGACGTCGCGTCCGCGGGGACGCTCGTCGTCGCCTCGAACACGGAGTACGCGCCTGCCGAGTTCATCGACGCGGACGGCACGACCCCGATCGGCTTCGACATCGACGTCATCAAGGCCGTCGGCGCGACGCTCGGCCTCGACGTCGACGTCCAGTCGGCCGACTTCCCGGCGATCATCCCGGCGCTGGGCACCAAGTACGACGCCGGCATCTCCTCCTTCACGATCACGGAGGAGCGCATGCAGGAGGCCAACATGATCTCCTTCCTCAACGCGGGCTCCGCGTACGCGGTCGCGGCGGGCAACCCGGACGACGTCGACCCGGCGAGCCTGTGCGGCCTGACCGTCGCGGTCCAGACCGGCACCATCCAGGACGAGGACATCGCCGTGCAGAGCCAGGCGTGCACCGACGCGGGCGAGGAGAAGATCGACATCCTCCAGTACGAGTCGCAGTCCGACGCCACGACGAACGTCGCGGGCGGCAAGGCGCAGGTCCTCTACGCGGACTCGCCGGTCATCGGCTACGCGGTCGAGCAGACCGGCGGCCAGCTCGAGCAGCTCGGCGACGTGTTCGACAGCGCGCCCCAGGGCGTCGTCGTCGCGAAGGACGACACCGAGCTCGCCGCCGCGATCCAGGCGGCGCTGCAGTCGCTCATGGACAGCGGCCAGCTCGTCGAGATCCTCGGCGCGTGGGGCAGCGGGGACGCCGCTCTCGACACCGCGGAGATCAACCCGTCCGTCGGCTGACGCCCCCGCGCAGCCTCAGCCCATCCCTCCTCCCAGTCCCCGCCGTGTCGCGGGCGCCCACCCGGCGCCCGCGACCGGCACACTGGACGCCTGCACGGACGACGCCGTCCGCGCGGCCCGGCTCGTGCCCCGAGCCCCGACACCCCGAGGTGCACCATGACCGGTAGGACACCCGGCGGCGACGCCGCCGGCGCACCGGGCGACGACCCGGTCCCCGACCGCATCCACGCCCGACCCGTCCCGCGGCCCGGCCGGTGGATCTCCGCCGTCGTGCTGCTGGTCCTCGCCGCGATGGCCGCGAACGCGCTGCTGACGAACGAGAAGTTCCGCTGGGACGTCGTCTGGCTCTACTTCCGCGACGTGACGGTCGTGCGCGGCGTGGGCTGGACGCTCGTGCTGACGTTCTGCTCGATGGCGATCGCGATCGTGCTCGCCGTGCTGCTCGCGATCATGCGACGGTCGGACAACCCCGTCATGAAGTCGGTGAGCTGGGGCTACATCTGGTTCTTCCGCGGCACCCCGATCTACACCCAGCTCGTGTTCTGGGGCCTGGTCTCGGTGCTCTACCCGCGTCTGAGCCTCGGCATCCCGTTCGGCCCCGAGTTCTTCGAGTTCCGCACGGCGGACCTGTTCACGGCGTTCGTGTGCGCGCTCATCGGGCTCTCGCTCAACGAGGCCGCGTACCTCGCGGAGATCGTCCGTGCGGGCCTCGGGTCCGTCGACCCGGGCCAGACCGAGGCGGCCAAGGCGCTCGGCATGAAGGACGGCAAGATCCTCCGGCGCATCGTGCTGCCGCAGGCGATGCGCGTCATCGTGCCCCCGACGGGCAACGAGACGATCTCCCTGCTCAAGACGACGTCGCTCGTGCTCGCGGTGCCGTTCACGCTCGACCTGCAGTACTCGACCAACGCGATCGGCAACCGGCTCTTCCTGCCGATCCCGCTGCTCATGGTCGCCGCGATCTGGTACCTGCTCATCACGAGCGTCCTCATGGTGGGCCAGCACTACATCGAGCGGTACTACGGCCGCGGGTTCGGCACGCAGACCGCGGCCCGACGCCGTGGGCGCGGGCCGAGAGGCACGGGCGGCGGACGCCGGAAGCCCAGCAAGCAGGACCTCATCGCGGCGTCCGGCACGACCAAGGACGACCCCTTCCTGGAGGTGACCCCGTGAGCGGGACGCACGACGCGGCATCCTCGGCGGCCGGCCGCACGGACGACCGGGCGCAGGCTGGCACGAGCACGCCGATGGTGCAGGTCGAGGGCCTGCACAAGATGTTCGGCGACCTGCACGTGCTCCGGGGCGTGGACCTCGAGGTCCCGCGCGGGTCGGTGTGCGTCGTCCTGGGGCCGTCGGGCTCGGGCAAGTCGACGCTCCTGCGCTGCGTCAACGAGCTCGAGGAGATCACGGGCGGGCGCATCCGCGTCGACGGCGAGCTCATGGGCTACCGCGAGGTGACCAAGGACGGGCGCACCCGCCTGCACCGCCTCCACCCCAAGGTCGTCGCGCGCCAGCGCTCGCGCATCGGCATGGTGTTCCAGCGCTTCAACCTGTTCCCGCACATGACCGCGCTCGAGAACGTCGCGGAGGCGCCGGTGCAGGTGCAGGGGCTCGGGAAGGCGGCCGCGCGCGCACGGGCGACCGAGCTCCTGGAGCGCGTCGGCCTCGCCGACCGCGCCGACCACTACCCGGCGCAGCTCTCCGGCGGCCAGCAGCAGCGCGTGGCGATCGCGCGGGCGCTCGCCATGGAGCCCGAGCTCATGCTGTTCGACGAGCCGACGTCGGCGCTCGACCCCGAGCTCGTCGGCGAGGTGCTCGCCGTCATGCGCGACCTCGCGCGGTCCGGCATGACGATGATGGTCGTGACGCACGAGATCGGGTTCGCGCGCGAGGTCGCGGACGCCGTCGTCTTCATGGACGAGGGCGTCATCGTCGAGCAGGGCACGCCCGACCAGGTGCTCGGCGACCCGCAGCACGAGCGCACGCGGTCGTTCCTCGCGCACGTGCTGTAGGGAGGGGGGCCCTCAGCCCGCGCGACGGCGGCGCGGCAGTGCGGGGGCGTCGTGCGCCGCGAGGAGCCGGGGCGAGAGACCGGTGGGGCGCGCGACCGTGACCATCTCCCCGCTGAGCGCCCGGCCCAGGTGCACGAGCGGCAGCATGTTCTCGTGCTCGACCACGAGCGCGTCGTAGATCGGGGTCTCGTCGTCCGAGGCGTGGGAGCGGGTGTGGGAGAGGGATCGCGTCAGCACGCCTCCCACCTTCTGTGAGGGACGTGCGTTCCGCGACCGGAAGCGGTGACGTGTCCGTGAGGCGTTCGTGGAGACGTTCGTGAAGATCCGGCCGCCGTGGGTCACCGGTGGCGGGACGCGGAGCGGCGCAGTTCAATGCTGCTGACCCGAGTTCGTCGTCGCGTCCGGGCCGTCCCCGGGAGGACCGCATGAGCCTCGCCCCGATCGTCCACGAGCTCCGCCTCGCATGCCCCGTCGAGGTCGCCTTCGACACGTACGTCGACCGGATCGCGGAGTGGTGGCCGCCCGGCTACACGGACGACGCCGGGTCGTTCTCCGGGCTCGTCGTCGAACCGGTGGTCGGCGGCCGCGTCGTCGCGTCCCACGGCACCGACGAAAAGGTGTGGGGACGCGTGACCCTGTGGGAGCGGGCGACCCACCTCGCGCACACGTTCACCCCGGGCCAGCCGCCCGGCCGGGCATCGCTCGTCCGGGTCGACCTGCGGCCGAGCGCGAGCGGGACCGCCGTGCGGTTCGAGCACGGCGGCTGGGCGCCCGGCAGCGAGCGCGTGCGGTCGCGCTTCACGGGGTGGCCGCGCATCCTCAGCCGCTACGCGCACCTCGCCGAGCACCCCGACCCGGAGAAGTGAGCCCCGGGCTCGCGGGGACCACCGCGGTCTCACCAGCCCCAGTCGCCCCAGTCCCAGCTGCCGTCGTCGGTGTTGCCGTTGTTCCCGTTGTTGCCGTTGTTCCCGTTGCCGGGCTGGTCCTGCTGGTCGCGGTCGTCCTGCTTCTTCTGCCGGTCGTCCAGCTCCTGCGACCGCTTGGCGGCGTCCTCCTCGGCCTTCGTGATCGCCGCCTCGCGCTCGGTGAGCTGGGTCGTCGCCGCGTCGAGCTCGGCGCGCTGAGCCTCCAGGTCGGCGCGCTCCGACTCGAGCTGCTCGCGCTCGGCCGCGACCTCGCTCTGCACGCGCTGCGCCTCGGCCTTCTCGCGCTGCGCCTCCCCCTGCGCGGAGAGCGTCAGGCCGATGCCGACGAGCAGGCCGAGGGCGACGCCCGCGAGGCCGACGGCGGTCGGGACGAGCCATCGGCGGCCGCGGTCGGGGGCTGCGTCCTCGTCGTCGTCGGCGCCGGGGAGCGCGAGCGGGCCGACGCCGCCGGGGGCGCGCGTCGGGTTCGCCGTCGCGCGCGCCGGTGCCGTGGCCGGGCCGGCGGGCGTCGGGCCGACGGGAACCACGCCGGAGCGCGCGGCTCCGGCTGAGACCGTCGGGGCCACGCCGGCGACCGGGGGCCGCGCGGCCGGGTCGTCGAGCAGCGCCCCGAGCGCGGGGAGGATCATCGTCGAGCTGGCGACCGGGTGGTCGTCGACGGCGCCCGTCGCGACCGGGGCGAGCGTCGCCACGTGCGTCGCGTCGGCCGCAGGGCCCGCGGGGTGCGCGCCGACCACCCCGGTCACGCTCACCGCCGGGGTCGCGCCGGACGAGCGCTCCCGCAGCGACCGGCGGGTCGGCGCCCCGCCCGCGGAGGGTACGGGCTCAGAGCGCGTCGGCCCCGTGGGCAGGGGCTCGGTCGAGCGGAGCACCGGCGCGTCCGGGAGGGGCACGGGGAGCGGGGACGCGGAGGCCCCCGCGTCCTCCCAGAACACCCAGCCCGGGGGCGGGGCCGGCCAGGACGGGTCCGGGTGCCAGTCGGTCGTGGGGGTGAAGCCCTCGGGGACGGGCCACCCCGGGGGCGGTACGAACCGCACGGCCATGGGTCCTCCTTCGGTAGCGCCCGGTGCGCGGTCGACGGGGACGCGGGGTCTCGACGGGGCTCCGGGTTCGACGGGAACAGTAGGGGAGTCGTGGCCTCCGGCACGAATCGCACCGGCCGTGGGCCGACGCCTGAACCCGTCGTGACCCGGCCGTGGCCCGGGCAGCACCGCGTCCGGCCGCGCGGCGACGTGGGTGGTCGCTGGTAGAACGGAGGCAGACCGGCGAGGCGGCCCCGCTCCCGCCCCGGCGGCGATCGTCCCCGACCCGGAGGTGCGCGTGTTCCTCGTCGACGAGCCGGCGCTGCGGACCGCCGCGGCAGACCCCGGCCGGACCGCCCCCGGCGGCGCCCCCGCGCGCGAGCGTGTCCTCGTGCACTCGGCGAGCGACCTCGTCGTCGCCGCCGACTGCGAGTACCGGCTCCTGTGCCGTCTCGACGAGCAGCTCGGCCGGGCGCCGCGCCACGACGCGGGAGAGGACGCGATGCTCGCGCGCACCGCCGCGCTCGGCGCGCGGCACGAGCGCGAGGTCCTCGCACGCTTCGAGACCGAGCACGGCGCGTTCGACCCGACGACGGGCCGCGGCGTCGTCCGGCTCGAGCCGCCCCGCGGGGTCTCCTGGGACGAACTCGTGGCCGCGCAGGCGCGCACGCTCGCCGCGCTCGAGGCCGGCGCCGACGTCGTGCACCAGGCGGCCTTCTTCGACGGCTCCTTCCACGGGCGCGCGGACTTCCTCGTCCGGACCGGCACCGACGACGCGGGGACGGCCCGCTACGCCGTCGTCGACACGAAGCTCGCACGGCGCGCCAAGGTCCCCGCGCTCCTCCAGCTCGCCGCGTACGGCGACCAGCTCCAGGCTGCGGGCGTTCCCGTCGACCCCGACGTCTCCCTCGTCCTCGGCACGCGCGAGCGCACGTCGCACCGCCTCGCGGACCTCCTGCCCGTGTTCCGGGACCGTCGCGACCGGCTCGTGCGGCTCACGGCCGAGCACGTCGCGCGCGACGGCCGCGCCCCCTGGGACGACCCCGCCGTCCGGGCGTGCGGGCGCTGCGACGACTGCCGGGCGCAGATCGACGCCCACCGCGACGTGCTGCTCGTGGGCGGGGTGTACGAGTCGCAGCGCGCACGGCTGCACGCCGCGGGGATCCGCACGATCGACCAGCTCGCCGCCGCGACCGACGAGACACCCGTGCCCGACGGCATGAGCCGGTCCGCGTTCGCGAAGGTCCGACGCCAGGCGGCGCTCCAGCTCGGCACCGGGCCCTCCGACGGGACGGTCGTGTGGGCCGACGCCTCGGGTCCGCACGAGCTCTCGTGGCGTATCGACGACCCGGCGCCCGTGCTCGCGCTGCCCGCGCCGAGCCCCGGTGACGTCTTCTTCGACTTCGAGGGCGACCCGCTGTGGACGGACGAGGGCGGCACGAGCTGGGGCCTCGACTACCTGTTCGGCTGGGTCGAGCGTCCCGCGGCGCCCGCGGACCGCCCGCCCTTCCACGCGCTGTGGGCGCACGACCTCGCGGCGGAGCGCGACGCCCTCGTCGCGTTCGTCGACCACGTCAACGCGCGCCGCCGCACGTACCCGGACCTGCACGTCTACCACTACGCCGACTACGAGCGCGCGCACCTGCTCGCCATCGCCGCGCGGCACGGCGTGTACGAGGAGGAGGTCGACGACCTCCTGCGCGACGGCGTGCTCGTCGACCTGTACGCGGTGGTGCGCCAGGCGCTCCACGTCTCCGACAGGTCCCGGTCGATCAAGAAGCTCGAGCCGCTCTACATGGGCGACGAGCTGCGCACCGGCGACGTGACCACCGCCGCCGCGTCCGTCGTCGCGTACGCGGAGTACACCGCGCTGCGCGAGGCCGGCCGCGACGACGCGGCGGACGAGCTGCTCCGCGGGATCGCGGACTACAACCGGTACGACTGCGTGTCGACGCTGCGGCTGGGGGAGTGGTTGCGGCGTGCGGTCGCTGCTCGTGACGACGCGATGGTCGGCCTGGGTGCGGGGTCGGGGGAGACGCGCGCCGTCTACCATCCGCATCCTCGTCCCTCGGATGCTCCCGCCAGGCCCGCCACGACGGCGCGCGTCTCCCCCGACCCCGCTGCGTCCGTCGCCTCTCCCTGGGGCGAGTCCGCGGCTGACGGCCGTGGGGAGGCTTCGGCGGACGGGGTCGCCGTGCGGGAGCGGCCGTCCGCGGTGGTGCTGGAGGAGGAGATCCGGGAGGTGGTGGGGGAGGACCGGGCCCGGCGCGGCGCCGGCGAGGGGGCGCTCGCGCTGTACGGCGCGGCGGCGGGGTACTTCCGGCGTGAGGCGAAGCCGTTCTGGCACGAGCACTACTCGCGGCTCTCGCTCCCGGTGGACGAGTGGCTGGGGCGCCGCAACGCGTTCCTCGTCGAGCAGGCCGAGGTCGTCTCGGGCTGGGAGGTCGAGCCGGGGCGCCGGACGTGGTCGCGCCGCCTGGCGCTCGTGGGCCGGCTGCCCGAGGGCAGCGACCTGCGCGTCGGCGTGGCGCCGTACCTGCTCTACGACCCGCCGCTGCCGCCGTGCGCCAAGACCGCCGCCGACGGGGTGCGGGGCTGGCTCACGGGGGCGTCGGTCGTCGACGCGGCACGTCGCGCGACGCCCGCGGGCGAGCGGGACGTGCTGGTCGTGCGCGAGCAGCTCCCGACCGGCGCCGAGCCGTTCGACGCGACCCCCGTCGCGCTCACCCCGTCGCCCGGCCCGAGCGCCAAGCCGCTCGAGGCGGCTGCGGAGGCCGCCGCCCGGGGCGCGCTCCAGGCGTGGCGGACGACAGGGACGCTGCCGCTCGACGCCGCGACCGACGTGCTCCTGCGACGACCCCCACGGCTCGCGCCGGAGACCGCCGCACGATCAGCCGGCGCGCACGTCCCGGCAGGTGCCGACGGACCGGCCGGTCCCGGGCTCCCGCCCGTCGTGGACGGCGACGTCGTCACGGCGGTCACGACCGCCGTCGAACGGCTCGACGACTCGTACCTCGCGGTCCAGGGGCCGCCCGGGACGGGCAAGACGTACGTGGGGTCGCGCGTGGTCGCCCGGCTCGTCGCCCAGGGCTGGCGCGTCGGGGTCGTCGCGCAGTCGCACGCGGTCGTCGAGAACATGCTGCGGGCGATCGTGCTCGGGGCGGGCGTCCCGCGCGAGGTCGTGGCGAAGAAGGTCGCGGCGGACGGCCCGTCGGCGCGCGCCGTGTACGACGAGCTCGACGGCACCCACCTCGCGGCGTTCGCGACGCAGCCGGGGCCGCGCGTCGTCGGCGGCACCGCCTGGGACTTCGCGGCGGACCGGCTCCCGGCCGGCACGCTCGACCTGCTCGTCGTCGACGAGGCCGGCCAGCTCTCGCTCGCGACCACCGTCGCGGTGTCGCGCGCCGCGCGCCGCCTCCTCCTGCTCGGCGACCCGCAGCAGCTCCCGCAGGTGAGCCAGGGCCGCCACCCGGAGCCCGTCGACCGGTCGGCGCTCGGGTGGCTCGCTGACGGTCACGGGGTGCTGCCCGCACGGCGTGGCTACTTCCTCCCCGTGACGTGGCGCCTGCACCCGCGCCTCGCGCGCGCCGTCTCGACGCTCGCGTACGAGGACAAGCTCCACGCGCACCCGCTCACCGCGGCCCGGCACCTCGACGGCGTGCCACCCGGGGTCGAGCAGGTGCTCGTGGAGCACACCGGGAACTCGGTGCGGTCTCCGGAGGAGGCGGCAGAGGTCGTCCGGCAGGTCGAGACCGTCCTCGGTCGGTCGTGGACGACGACGGTCGACGGGGCCACGGAGGAACGTCCCCTCGAGCAGGGCGACGTCCTGGTCGTCGCGGCGTACAACGCGCAGGTGTGGGCGGTGCGCGCGGCGCTCGGGGCCGCGGGCCACCCGGACGTCGAGGTCGGCACGGTCGACCGGTTCCAGGGCAAGGAGGCGCCGGTCGTCGTCGTGACGCTCGCCGCGTCCTCGGGCCGGGACGCCTCGCGCGGCCTCGGGTTCCTGCTGTCGCGGCACCGCGTCAACGTCGCGGTCTCGCGGGCGCAGTGGCGCGCGGTCGTCGTGCGGTCGCCCGCGCTCACCGACGTGCTGCCGCACTCGCCGCGGGGCGTGGAAGAGCTCGGTGCGTTCCTCGGGCTGACGGGCTCCGCGCCTCTGGTCTGACCCGCCGTCGACCTGCTCCGACGCTGGGCGCAGGCCGACGGCGGTGCCGTCACGGATCGGGACCGCGGCCAGGGGGTGCCGGATCCGGCGTCACGGGGTCGGAGCCCGTCGTCACGAGGTCGGGACCTGGCGGTGCGGGGTCGGGACCTGGCGGTGCGGCCGGGTCAGAACTCGCCGAAGCCCCCGAAGTCGTCGAAGCCGCCGCCGAAGTCGCCACTGCCGAAGTCGCCGCCGCCAAAGTCGCCACCGGCCGAGGGGTCCTCGCCCGCCGCCTCGACCGCTCCACCGTCCCCGCCCTCGGCAGCGCCGGGGTCCTCGGCGCCCTGCTCGGCCGCGGCGTCCTCCGCGACGGGCTGCGTCGGGTCGGCGAACGCGGGCCCAAAGAGGGCGTTCGCGACCGCCGACCCGATGACGACGCCCGCGATCGTGCCGAGCAGGCTCGAGCCGACCATGGCGCCGAAGCCGGGTGCGCCCTGGCCGCGGCCGGCGAACGTGCGCTCGAGGGTGCCGGGCTGGCGCATCTCGGCGCGCGTCGCCATCCGGGCGAGGTCCTGCGGGGCATCGGACGTCGCGCGCTCCGACGCCGGGACCTGCTCGCCGAGCTCGGCGAGCACCTGCCGCCGCTGCTCGGGCGTCAGGCGGGCGAACGCCTCCGCGTGCGCCTGCTCCACCTGGTCCGGGGGCGCGGTGCGCAGCAGGTACCGGTAGCGGTCGACCGCGACCTGGTCGGGTGTGCGGGGCGCGGCCGCCCCGGCGCGCGCGTCCTGCGGGGCGCTCCCGTAGGCGGGCTGTCCGGGGTGC
Source organism: Cellulosimicrobium cellulans (assembly GCF_016907755.1). Taxonomy (NCBI): domain Bacteria; kingdom Bacillati; phylum Actinomycetota; class Actinomycetes; order Micrococcales; family Promicromonosporaceae; genus Cellulosimicrobium; species Cellulosimicrobium cellulans. The sequence continues at coordinate 30,828 of NZ_JAFBCN010000001.1, read as the reverse complement.
TGCGCGGCGGGGTACTGGGTCGGGTACTGCGTCGGGTGCTGCGCCGGCGAGCCGTGGGGGCCCGCCTGCGGGGGGCCGTACGGGTCGCGCGGCTCGCGGCCGAGGAGCCGGTCCAGGAATCCCATGGGTCGTCCTCCGAGTTCGGTGGCGCGGCGTCGTGCGCTCGCGCGTGGCTCGTGGCCGGGTGCGGCTCACTCCCGGACCAACGAGAAGCCACGCCCCACGGTTCCGCCCACGCCGCCGAACCCGGGGTTGGGCGCCACCTGCGCCCTCCCGTACCCGGCGACCCCGGGTTCGCAGGGCCGCGCTCTCCGCCGAACCCGGGGTGACGCGTCATGTCGACCGGCGCGTGACCAGTAACCACGGGTTCGGCACGTCACCCGACGGACGAACCAGCCTCGGACGCACGAGTGCCCCCGACCGGAGGGTCGGGGGCACTCGGTGAACGATCGGTCGGCGCGACCCGTGAGGGTCGTCACCGGGGAGATCGGATCAGATCGCGCGGATGTTCTCCGCCTGCGGGCCCTTGGGGCCCTGCGTCACGTCGAACTCGACGCGCTGGTTCTCCTCCAGCGTGCGGAAGCCCTGCGACTGGATCGCGGAGTAGTGCGCGAACACGTCGGCCGAGCCGTCCTCGGGGGCGATGAAGCCGTAGCCCTTCTCGCTGTTGAACCACTTCACGGTTCCGGTAGCCATTGTTACTCCTTCAAGAGTGTGGAAACACCCCCCGCGGGCGCAGGGGAGTACATCACGGTGTTCGTCGTCAACTCTTGGGTAACAAGGTCCGCCGGGCGCCCGCCGGGTGGCGGTCACATCGACGCGAGGACAAGCGAGGCACTGCAATCTCGGGGTCAACCGTACAGGGTATGCCCCTTCTTGGCCATGGCTCGCCCCGCGAGTGTCGCGACGACCTCACGACGGCGCGACGCCGCAGGTCACGCCCCGAGAGCGGTCAGCTCCACCACCGGTACGACCCGCCGCCAGTCGGCCTCCCCGCGCTCGGCGGCGAGGGGCTCGGCCCACTCGCGGAGCACCGGCTCCAGCACGGCCCAGCCCCGCGCGTACCGGGCGGCGTACTCGCGCAGGAGCCGTGCGCCGTCGTCGGGCGGGAGCGTGCGGGCGGTGCTCCGCACCTGCCGGCGCCGCCCCACCCACACGAGCGCACGCGGGTCCGCGACGACGTTGCGGTACCACTGCGAGCGGGGTCCGAGCCCCGCGACGACGACCCACGACCCGGGCGCGGGCCGGTCGGTCACCTCGAGGACGACGTACCGCGCCTCGCCGGACGTCCGACCGCGGTGCCCGAGGAGGAGGAGCCGCCCGCCGGCGAGGAAGCCGAGGCCGGAGCGGAAGAGAACGATCGGGGCCCGGACGAACCAGCGGGTGTGCAGGAGGCGCGACGCGAGGGTCATCGCCCCACCGTAGGCCGACGCCGGAATCGGCACATTCGTACCGTCCACGGAACGAAACGAGACCCTTACGTTACGAGTCGGTAACAACTCCCTGCGTCCCACGAAATCCGATCCGCCTACGTTCGCGTCACCCAGGAACGCGGAGGGCGCCACCTCCCGCGGATTCGTGGGTCCGGAGCCCTCCGAGATGCCGCGGAGGGCTCCGGGCGACACGTCTGCGGGGAGGTTTCGTCACCGGGTGACCTGTGTCACTATTCAGCACGCAATTCAGTGTTGAATTCAGCGATCGACCGCGGAGAGAAGCGGCTTGGCTGCCCTCCGCGGGGATCAGGACCACGGAGGTTGGCATGCATCGCACAGCACGACGGGCGAGCGGGGGTGCTGCTCTGCTCCTCGCGGCCACTCTCGTCCTCACCGCCTGCGGTCCCCAGTCCCAGGGCGGCGGAGACGACGAGACGACCGGGACGTCGACCGAGACCGACGACGGTGGCTCGGCCGACCTGAGCATCGTCCCGTCGGTCCAGATCGACATCGACGGTGCGGAGGTCCCCGCGGCCGAGGCCGGCAACCCGGTCGACCCGGCCGGCGACGGCAGCGCCGAGTGCGCCGAGGGCACGTCGATCGCGATGGCGGGTGCCCTCACGGGCCCGAACGCCGCGCTCGGCCTCAACATCCAGTACGGGGCGCAGGTCGCGGTGGACGCGTTCAACGCCGCGAACCCCGGCTGCCAGGTCACGCTCAAGCCGTTCGACACCGAGGGCGACCCGCAGAAGGCCACCCAGGTCGCGCCGCAGATCGTCGGCGACGCCACGGTCCTCGGCCTCCTCGGCCCGGCGTTCTCGGGCGAGACCGCGGCGACCGGCGACGTCTTCAGCCAGGCCGGCCTGCTGTCGCTCACCGCGTCGGCCACGAACCCCGACCTGACGACGAACGGGTGGACGAACTTCTTCCGCGGCCTCGCCAACGACGCCGTCCAGGGGCCGTCGGTCGCCAAGTACCTCGTCAACACGAAGGAGTTCGGCAGCGTCTGCGTCGTCTCCGACAACTCGGACTACGGCATCGGCCTCGCCCAGCAGATCACCGAGGGCCTGGGCGACGCCGCGAACGAGGACTGCGCCGCCGAGGTCAAGACGGGCGACAAGGACTTCTCCGCCGCCGTCCAGATCATCTCCGGTGCCGACGCCGACGCGGTCTTCTACGCCGGCTACTACGCCGAGGCGGCACCGTTCGTGCAGCAGCTCCGCGACGGCGGCGTCGAGATCCCGTTCGTCTCGGCGGACGGCACGAACGACCCGCAGTTCGTCTCGCAGGCCGGTGCGTCGTCGAAGGGCGCGATCCTGTCCTGCCCGTGCGGCCCCGCGCCGGAGGACTTCGCAGCCACCTACGAGGAGTCGGCCGGCCAGGCGCCGGGCGTGTACTCGGTCGAGGGCTACGACCTCGCGACGATCATGCTCACGGGCATCGCGTCCGGCGTGACCGACCGCGCGGGCCTGATCGACTACGTGGCGAACTACTCCGGTGAGGGCCTGGCCCGCACCTACGAGTGGGACGACACGGGCGAGCTCGCCTCGGCGCTCATCTGGATCTACGAGGTCCAGTAGTCCGACGACGACGGGCGCCCTGCCCCGACGCCCCCGCACCGCGCGGGGGCCGGCGGGTGGGGCGCCCGTCGTGGACCACGACCTCGTACACCAGAGAAAGAATCAGGGAGCGTCATGCCCGCTCTTGCTGACGCGCTGATGCACAGCGCGACCGCCGGTCCCCTCGTCCACCAGTCCCTCATCGACTTCAACATCGCGGGCCTCGCCCGGAACTTCTGGGGCCTCACCATCGAGGGCCTCACCTACGGCGCGATCTACGCGCTCGTCGCCGTCGGCTACACGCTCGTCTACGGCGTGCTGCGGCTCATCAACTTCGCCCACTCCGAGGTCTTCATGCTCGGCATGTTCGGGCAGTACGCGACTCTCATGCTCCTGGGCTTCGCCCCGAGCGGGAACGCGTACGACAAGGGCATCGCCCTCACCGTCCTCTACCTGGGCATCGCCATGCTGGGCGGGATGCTCGTCGCGGGCGGCGCCGCCGTCGGGCTGGAACGCGTGGCCTACAGACCGCTGCGACGGCGCGGCGCGCCGTCGCTCGTGTTCCTCATCACCGCGATCGGGATGTCGTTCATCATCCAGGAGTTCGTGCACTTCGTGCTGCCGAAGCTCACGGGTGGCACGCTCGGCGGCGTCAACGCCCAGCAGCCGATCCGGCTGGTGCAGCCGGAGGTGCAGTTCACGATCGGTGGCGCGCCGGTCACGAACATCACCATCGTCATCATCCTGTCGGCCCTCGTGCTCGCGCTCGCGACGGACATGTTCATCAACCGCACCAAGTTCGGCCGCGGTATCCGCGCGGTCGCGCAGGACCCGGTGACAGCGACCCTCATGGGTGTCTCGCGCGAGCGCGTCATCATGCTGACGTTCCTCATCGGCGGCATCCTCGCCGGCGCGGCCGCGCTCCTGTACACGCTGCGCGTGCCGAACGGGATCATCTACTCCGGCGGCTTCATCCTCGGCATCAAGGCGTTCTGCGCCGCGGTGCTCGGCGGGATCGGCAACCTGCGCGGCGCGCTGCTCGGCGGCCTGCTGCTCGGCGTCATGGAGAACTACGGACAGGTCGTGTTCGGGACGGAGTGGCGCGACGTCGTCGCGTTCGCGCTCCTCATCATCGTCCTCATGTTCCGCCCGACGGGCATCCTCGGTGAGTCGCTGGGGAGGGCCCGCGCATGAGCACCTCGACCCCCGCTCCCCAGCCGGCGCCCGAGGGCCGCCCCACGTCCATGCCCCCGGTGGGACGGGTGGCGACGAAGGACCGCCCGCACGGCGGCGTCGGCGACCGGTTCCGCCTGTGGTGGGACGCCCAGGCGCGACCCACGCAGTGGCTGATCGGCGTGCCGTTCCTGATCTTCATCGCGCTCGTGCCGGTCCTCAACATCCCCGTGCTCACCACGGTGGGCACCAACTTCGGCGGCGTGATGGCGCAGTTCGGCATGATCGCGCTCATCGCCATCGGCCTGAACGTCGTGGTGGGCCAGGCCGGCCTGCTCGACCTCGGGTACGTCGGCTTCTACGCCATCGGCGCGTACACGGTCGCGATCCTCACGAGCCCCGACAGCCCGTGGAACCAGACGGACGAGTGGCTGTCGAGCGACTGGGCCTGGCTCGCGGCGCTCCCCGTCGCGGTCGCGATCACGTCGCTGTCGGGCCTGATCCTCGGGTCCCCCACGCTGCGCCTGCGCGGCGACTACCTCGCCATCGTCACCCTCGGCTTCGGCGAGATCGTCCGCCTCCTCGCGGACAACCTCGACGAGCTCACGGGTGGCGGCCAGGGCCTGCGCGGCGTGGCCTACCCGCGCGTCGGGGTCACGGAGGAGCTGCCCAACGGCGTCTTCTCCGCCGGCAACGCGGCGGGCACGTTCAACTCCGGCGTGTGGTGGTACTGGCTCAGCCTCGTGTTCATCGTCATCTCGCTGCTCCTCGTGGGGAACCTCGAGCGCTCGCGCGTCGGGCGCGCCTGGGTCGCGATCCGGGAGGACGAGGACGCGGCGGAGATCATGGGCGTCCCCACGTTCCGCTTCAAGCTGTGGGCGTTCGTCATCGGCGCGTCGATCGGCGGCGTCGCGGGCGCGCTCTACGCGGGCCAGGTCCAGTTCGTCATCCCGACGAACTTCAACGTCATCAACTCTGTGCTCTTCCTCTGCGCGGTCGTGCTCGGCGGCCAGGGGAACAAGCTCGGGGTGATCCTCGGCGCGTTCATCATCGTGTACCTGCCGAACTTCTTCCTCGGCCGCACCGAGCTGTTCGGCATCCCGATCAACGGCAACGAGATCGCGAGCTACCGGTACCTGTTCTTCGGGATCGCGCTGGTCGTGCTCATGATCTTCCGTCCACAGGGCCTGATCCCCGTCCGGCAGAAGCTGCTCGCCTACGGGCGCGAGCTCTACGTGGCGGCGCGCCGCGCGGCACAGGCCGCCACGCGGTCGGGGTCCGACGGCGGTGCGCGGCCGGGCTCCCCGGCCGTCGCCACGGCGTCGGGCGGCTCGCGCCCGACGACGGGCGGGACCGGCGCGGGAGAGAGCACGACGGACGGGGAGGAGACCCGATGAGCACCCACGACCCCGGCGGCATCGGGGCGGGCGGCGAGCACGGCGACGAGCACCTCGCGTCGTCGGGCCGCGCCGACTCGTCGCGCGCCGACCTGTACATGCCGGGCGCCGTCCTGGAGGAGCCCGCGATCGTCGACGTCGCCGAGGTGCGGCCCGAGCTCGCGAACCCGGAGCTCGTCGACGCGATGGTCGCGCCGGACCGCACGGTCCACGCGAAGGTCGGCGAGCCGCTGCTCCAGATGCAGAACGTCACCGTGCAGTTCGGTGGCCTCGTCGCGCTGGACGACGTGACGTTCGACATCCGGCGCGGCGAGATCCTCGGCCTCATCGGGCCGAACGGCGCGGGCAAGACGACGGCGTTCAACGCGATGACCGGCGTCTACCGGCCCACCAAGGGGCAGGTCGTGTTCGACGGCTCCCCGGTCGGCAAGCTCAAGCGCTACCGGATCACGCAGCGCGGCATCGCCCGTACGTTCCAGAACATCCGCCTGTTCAACGAGATGACGGCGCTCGAGAACGTCGTCGTCGGGTCGGACGCGCGGCACCGCACGTCCGTCCCGGGCGCGCTGTTCCGCACCCCGCGCCACCGGCGCGAGGAACGCGACGCCATCGACCGGGCGCTCGCGCTGCTCGAGTTCGTGGGCGTGGGCGGGCGGGCGACGGAGAAGGCGCGCAACCTGTCCTACGGCGACCAGCGCCGTCTGGAGATCGCGCGCGCCCTGGCCACCGAGCCCAAGCTCCTGTGCCTCGACGAGCCCGCGGCGGGCTTCAACCCGGCGGAGAAGGAGTCCCTCATGGACCTCATCCGCCACATCCGCGACGACGGGTACACCGTCCTGCTCATCGAGCACGACATGCGCCTCGTGCGGGGGGTCACCGACCGCATCGTCGTGCTCGAGTTCGGGCGCGTCATCGCGGACGGCACGCCCGACGAGGTCACGAGCGACCCCAAGGTCATCGCGGCCTACCTGGGCGTCCCGGACTCCGAGCTGACCGCAGACGAGGGCGGCACGGGACCCGACCGTCCCGCCGGGCCGACGACCGAGGGAGGCGGCGGCGATGCCACTGCTTGAGCTGCAGGACATGACGGTCGCCTACGGGCGCATCGAGGCGGTGCGGGGCATCTCGATCACCGTCGAGGAGGGCGAGCTCGTCACCCTCATCGGGGCGAACGGCGCCGGGAAGACGACGACGATGCGCGCGATCTCGGGCATCCGCCCGGTGTCGCGCGGCAAGGTCCTCTTCGACGGCAAGGACATCACCAAGATGAAGGCCCACCTGCGCGTGCTCGAGGGCATCGTGCAGGCGCCCGAGGGGCGCGGGATCTTCCCCGGCATGACCGTCATCGAGAACCTGGAGATGGGCTCCTACGCGCGCACGTTCGCGTCGAAGGCCGAGCACGACGAGACCCTCGACCGGGTGTTCGACCTCTTCCCGCGCCTCGCCGAGCGCAAGGAGCAGGTGGGCGGCACGATGTCCGGCGGCGAGCAGCAGATGCTCGCGATCGGGCGCGCGCTCATGGCGCGCCCGCGGCTCCTGCTCCTCGACGAGCCGTCGATGGGTCTCGCGCCCATGGTCATCCAGCAGATCTTCCGCATCGTGTCGGAGATCAACGCGCAGGGCACGACGGTCCTGCTCGTGGAGCAGAACGCGCAGCAGGCGCTGTCGCGCTCCGACCGCGCCTACGTGCTGGAGACGGGCGAGGTCGTGCGCAGCGGCGGCGGCAAGGAGCTGCTGGCCGACTCGAGCATCAAGGAGGCGTACCTCGGCGTGGCCTGACCCCCCGGCGCAACCTGGTCGAGCACGCCTCTGCGCGCTGCCGAGAACGGCATGGGTGCCGTTATCCGACGGATATCGGCACCCATGTCGTTCTCGGCGGGGTGGGGGTGGTCGGCGGGACGCGGGCCGCCGCGAGGCGGGCCTCGCCCTCGCGCACGAGCTCGTCGGCGTCCGCCGCTCCGGCGACGGACCACGTGAGCGAGGTGCGGAACGTCGGCCGTGCCGGGCCGTCCGTCGCGCCGAGCCGGGCGAGGACCTCCTGGCGCAGGGCCTCGGCGCTCGCGGCGGCCTCGACGTCACCCATCGCGGGCAGCGTCGCGAGCACCGCGAACCGGTCGCCGTCCACGCGACCGGCCTCGCAGCCCCCGGGGAGCCACGACCGCAGCCGTCGGCCCACACCGGCCAGCAGCGCGTCCCCGGCGTCCTGCCCGTGGAGCGCGTTGACCCCGGCCATGTCCTGGACGTCGAGCAGGAGCAGCGCGACACGCGTGCCGCCGTGCGCGACCAGCCGGCAGCGCCGGGTGAGCGAGTGCCACGTGCTGCGGCGCGAGAGGAGGCCCGTCAGCGCGTCGTGCGTGGACCGCTCCGCGAGCGTCCCGACGAGCGAGCGCACGAGCTCCGCCGCGCCGACGCTCGCCCAGCGGCCGCCGCGGACGAGGACGTCGTCGTACCGGTGGTCGTCGGGCCGGGACATGGCGAGGGTCGCGACCTCGGTGACGGCCGCCGTCGGCGCGACGACGAGCGGCGCCCAGTCCGTGACGCTCGCGACCGGTCGGCGTTCCAGGACCGCGCGGCCGTAGCCGAGCCGGCCCGTGAGCGCGGCGACGAGGCTCGAGCGCACCACGACGCCGAGGCGACCGTGGGCGTCGGCGGCCGGAGCGCCCGGCGGGGGGACCGCGTCGTCGTGCACGACGACGCACGTGACGTCGGGATTGCGGAACACGACCTCCAGCTGGCCCACCGGCATGGAGGAGCCGACCGACAGGACCGGCCGCGCGAGGTCGGCGACGGTGCCGCTCGCGCGCGCGGGCGGGCGCATCGCGGTGTGCTGGGCCAGCTCGGTGAGTTCGTCGTGCACACGGGCAGTGTGGCGGCGCCGCGACCGTCACGGCCGAGGTCGAGGACAGAGTTCGTCGAGAGTTCACGGCCGTGTCACGCGGCCGTCGCCGGGCGTCACCGCGCGGCCCGTGAGGGCCGTCCCACGGTCACGTGCGAGGCGAGGTCGGAGCGCGGGAGCCCCTAGGCTGGCAGGGTGCCGCTCCGCCGTCGTGACGCCCGGGACCGACTGACCTTCGAGCTGGTCGAGTCGGCGGACGCGGACGCGGACCTCGAGGACGACTCGCCGGCCTGGGGTTCCGCCGCCGGCACCACGCCCGTTCCTCGCGGCAGCACCGCGGGCGCCTCCCGGTCGGGCGCCGCGTCGCTGGTCGACCTCGACGCGCTCGGACCCGGACAGGGCGTGCCGGTCCCGGGCCCGGAGGACGCTCCCGACCCGGCCGAGCCCGCGGACGGCGCCCCTTCCGGCGGTGCCCGGGCGTCCCGCTCCGGCCGACGGACGGCCGTGGTCGGCGCGGTCGCCGCCGGGGTCGCCCTCGTGCTCGGCGGGATGCTCGCCGTCGACGCGTGGCACGGCCGTGCCGACCTCGACCGCCTGCGCGCAGCACCAGGCGGGGTCGAGCCGCTCCCCGACGCCCCGCGGGAGCAGTGGACCGCCGACGTCACGCTCCCGGGCGGCTTCTCCCTCGTCCCCGGCGCCCTCGTGACGTTCGAGGGGGAGTCCGCGGTCGCGCGCTCGCTCGACACGGGGGAGGAGCGCTGGCGCGTCGAGGTCGGCGCGTACGCGGCGTGCGGCAGCGCGCTCGTCTGGTCCCTGCCGTTCGGCGAGCCGGACGACACGCTCGTGTGCCTGGCCCCCTCCCTCGACGCGGCGGGCGCACCGCTCCCCGAGGACGAGCTGCCGGTCGACCCGATGACGGGGCGCGTCGAGGCCTCGGCGTGGACGGTCACCGTGGTCGACGCGGACGGCGAGGTGCTCGGCCGTCGGGAGGTGACCTCGGAGGGCGGCGCTCCCTCGCCCGGGCTCGGTGGGACGATCGTCCGGGCGGAGCGCGTGGGCGAGGTGCCGGAGGGTGACGGTGCCCTGGTCGAGCAGGACCCGGTGACGGGCGAGATCAGCGAGATGCCCGTCGGACGCCCGGCCGTCGTCCGGGTCGAGGACGCCCTCACGGGTGACCTGCGCTGGGAGGCCGACCTCCCGTTCGTCGCACGGTCGGGGCAGTGCGTCGAGTGGAGCGAGACCGACGGCACCCAGACGACCCGCGCCGAGCTCGAGAACCTGTGGGTCGCCGTCGAGACACGCCTCGTGCGCGTCGACGGCTGCGGCGTCACCTCGTGGTTCACGCCCGACGGGACCCGGCTCGACGACGTCGGCGTCCCGACGGACGGCGTCGTGGCGCTCGGCGACGGCACCTACTACCGCGACCCGACGAGCAACGACTACAGCTGGGGCTACCCGGCGGGCGGGGACGTCACGGCGGCACCCGCGATCCTCGCGCCGGACGGGTCGGTGCGCTGGGAGGCGCCCGGCCCGGTCGTCGTGCCCCGGTCGACGGACGGGCGCCCGAGCCCGCGCGTGGTGCGCGACGGGCTGGGGATCGTCGCCTACGACCAGGCGGGCGCGGAGCTGTGGCGCACGGACGAGGTCGGGACGCCGGAGAGCGTGCTCGTCGCGGCGAGCGACACGCTGGTGATCTCGAACGGGTACGGGAACGGCGTCCTCATCGGGCTCGACGCCGCCACGGGCCGCGAGCGCTGGTCGTTCGGCAGGGAGGAGGCCGAGGCGGCGCTGGACGTCGGGTCGGGCTGGGGGACCGACACGGCGTACACCGACGGCACCCGGGCGATCGTCACGGTCTCCGACTGGGACGCCGGGAGGACCACGCTCGTCGCGCTCGACCTGTCCGACGGCCACGTCGCGTGGACGACGGAGGTGTCGGCCGACGGGGGCTCCTGGGCCGCGCCGCTCCAGGGTCGGCTCCTGCGGATGAGCGAGACGGAGATCGCCCGGCTCGGTTGACGGCCGTCCTACTCTGGGCGTGTGCCGCTCCGACGACGAGACGGCGGTGACGACCGCCGCACGTTCGAGCTCGTCGAGTCGGCCGGGGTCGACGTGGACCCCGACCTCCTCGACGTGCCCCACCCCGTGCTGCTCGGTGCGCTCCCGCGCGACGCCCCGCCCGGTCTCGAGCACCACGACCCGACGCGGCTCGGCGACGACCTTGACGACGCCGGCGTCGGTGTCCCGGGTGCCGCACCGCGCGCGCCCGGCGCGGACCGTCGGCGACGGCGGTGGGTCGCCGCCGCCGTGGTGACGGGTGTCGTGGCCGCGCTCGTGGGCGGGATGCTCGTCGTCGACGCGGTGACGAGCCGGGACGCGCAGGAGCGGCTCGAGAGCGCGCGGGGAGCGGTCCACGCGCTCGACGAGGCCCCGGCAGAGCGGTGGACGGCGCCGGCGTCGACGGACCGTGGCGCCGGGTTCCTGCCCGGCCTGCTCGTGACGGTCGAGGGTGACGAGGCGGTCGCGCTGGACCTGGCCACCGGCGCCGAGGCGTGGCGCGTCCCGCTCGGCGGGGACGAGGCCGTGTGCGGGTCGTGGAGCCCGTGGGAGCTGACGAGCGCGGTGTCGCGCGAGGTCGTGTGCGTCGCGGGGTCCGGGGTGGGTCCCTACTGGTACGACCCGCGGACGCCGTCGCAGGCCGAGCCGGGCGCGGACGTCCCCCCGGCGCACGTGACCGTCCTCGGCGCGGCAGGGCAGGTCGTGGGGGAGCGCGACGTCGAGGTGGACGACGCGGTCCTCGCGCCGGGTCCCGACGGCGGCCTGGTCCGGGCCGAGCGCGTCGGGAACCCGGGGGAGCCGAGCGGGCCGCCCGTCGCGGTCGACCCGGGCGCCGGGGAGTCGGTCGACGGCGTCGCGGGGCGGGACGTCGTCGTGACGGTCGAGGACGCCCTGACCGGCGCCGTGCGCTGGCGCAGCGAGCTCCCGTTCCAGGACGTGCCGTGGTCGTGCACCACGTGGGACCCCGAGACGGGCGGCGAGGAGATCGACCCGGAGCGGCTCACGCTCGTCTCGACGGAGACGCTGGTCGACGTCGGCGGCTGCGGCGTCGCGGCGTCGTTCCTCCCGGACGGCGTGCGCCTGGACGACCCCGACCTGCCCACCGACGGCGCGGTGCCGCTCGCGGGCGGTCGGTTCCTCGTGGACGCGGACCGGCAGGGCACGACCGGGGCGCTGCGCGCCGACCGCGTGCTGGACGCCGCCGGGGTGCCTGTCCTCGACGTCCCGGGCGAGCTGCTCGACCCGCAGGCGACCGACGACCCGGCGCCCGGCGTGCTCCTCGTGCGCGACGGGATCGACCTGCGCGCGTACGACGACGAGGGTGCGCGCCTGTGGACGTACGACGGCGCGCGCGTCCCGGAGGCCGTCTACGTGCTCGCGGAGGGCACGGCCGTCGTCGGGACGGCGAGCACGGTGTTCGGGCTGGACGCGCTGTCCGGCGAGCAGACGTGGTCACGGTTCCTCGACGACCTCGGGGGCTACGAGGGCTGGTCGGCGATGGTGACGCAGGCCTTCACGGACGGGCGGTGCGCGATCCTGGTGCTGGTCGACCCGGCGACGGGGACGCACCCGCGCGTGGTCGCGCTCGAGCTGTCGTCCGGTTCGGTCGTCTGGGAGCAGGACCTGGACGGGGAGCAGGCGTCGTTCGTCCCCGTGCAGGGTCGGCTCCTGCGCTGGGACGGGCAGACGGTCACGCTGCTGGGGTGAGCCGCGCCCCGGCTCGGCCGGGCTCACCCGACGAGCACCGCGTCCCGCGGGACGGCGGCCCAGCCGGTCCGGCGCGCCGTGAGGTCGGTCCAGCCCAGTCGGCCGGTGGGCGACCACGTCGTCACGTAGCGTCCCGGCCGCAGGCGGTCGTCGGTGGCCCACAGGACGGTGAGCGCCGCCTCGGCGGTCCGGTCGCCCGCGTCGGCGAGGAGCGTGAGCTCGGCGACCCGGTCCGTGAGCGCGACGGCGCGGTCGTCCGGGGTGGCGCCGGGCAGGGCGGACGCGCCCCACACGTCCCACAGCAGGAGCTCGTGCCGCTGCCGGTGCGCGAGGTCGGCGAGCACGTACCGCTGCACGAACCCGGGCCCGGTCAGCCAGGGCAGGTCGGGGCCGGCACCGTGGTCGGCGAGGTCGCGCCGCCCGGCACGGTACGCCGTCCAGGCCTCGGCCGCGGTCTCGAACGGGGACCCCTCGCCCGTCGGCAGGTCGAACGGGTCGAACGCGACGCCGGCGGGCGCGATCTCGGGGTCGGACCGGACCCACCGTGCGCCGTCGTGCCGTTCCACCACGACGTGGTCGTGGTGGAACCCGTCCGCCCCGAGGTAGTCCGCGAACCCGAGGCGCGTCCGGGCCGGGACGCCGTGCTCGCGGAGCACGGCGACGGCGAGGAGCGAGTGGTCGCGGCAGCATCCCCCGACCTGCGCGTCCGCGGGCCGCGTGGCGGCGAGCGGCGCGCCGGGTGCCCGCTCCGTCGCGGCGTCGAGGATCGACGCGACCCAGCGTCGGTCGACGTCCGCGCACTGGGCCGGGGTGGGTGCCGTCTCCCCGGCGCGGTAGTGCACGACGGCGTGGTTCACCGCCGCGTGCAGGCTCGCCGGGTCGGGCGCCACGGCCGCGAGGAGCGGGGCGTGGTGGCGCGGGTCGGAGTAGGGGCTGTGGGCGGCGTAGCGCGAGACGTCCATGCCGCGAGCCTCGGGCCCGCCCCAGGGGCAGGGTCAAGCCGCGTTCCGGTGGCGGTGCGGTCGCGCCCGCCCTACGGTCGGCGCAGCCGCTCGGCGTCGAGCGCGCGCGCCGTGCACCGACCGACGAAGGAGCCTGAGCCATGTCCGACGCGAGCACCGATACGAGCACCTCGACCGACGACGCGTTGGCCGCGGCGCTGGCCGCGGTGAGCACCCCGTCTCCGCTGGACACGCCGCTGGGGCGGTTCGAGCTGGTCGACGGCGTGCCGACCGAGGAGTCGGTCGGCCGGCTCTACGGGTCGCTGGACTTCCTGCGCGGGGTCGAGGCGTTCCTCAGCACCGTGCCCGGCGCCTCGCTCGTGGCGATGCGGCGCGGGTTCCGCAGCCTCGGGCTCCTGCGGTCGAACCAGGTCGGGTACACCGACCCGCGGGCGGACTCGGGCGGCATCTTCCTCACACCGAACACGGAGACGACGTACGGGTCGCTCTTCGTCGACCTGCGCGAGACGGGACCGCTCGTCATCGAGCCGCCGAAGCAGTCGCTGTGCGTCGTCGACGACTTCTGGTTCCGCTACGTCGCGGACATGGGCATCGCGGGGCCGGACCGTGGCGAGGGCGGGCGCTACCTGTTCCTCCCGCCCGGCTACGACGGCGACGTGCCGGACGGCTACTTCGTCTACCGGACGCCGACGTTCACCAACTGGGTCGTGCTGCGCGCGCTGGGCGGCGTGCCGGCCATGAAGGAGACGCGGATCTACCCGCTCGCCGACGCGGCGGACCCTGCGCCGACCGAGTTCGTCAACATCGCCGGGTCGCGCGTCAACACGGTGCACGCCAACGACGCCTCGTTCTTCGACGAGGTCGCCGAGATCGTCGCGGAGGAGCCGACGAGCGCGCTCGACCCGGAGCGCGCGGGCCTGCTGCGCGCCGTGGGCATCGCGCCCGGCCGCCCGTTCGCCCCGAGCCCGGAGCTGCGCGCGACGCTCGACACCGCCGCGCACGCCGGCGCGGCGATCAGCCGTGCGCTCGTGTACTCGCCCCGCGACCCGGAGGCGCGCGTCGCGCCCGGGTCGAGCTGGCTCCAGGCGTTCCTCGGCGGCTCCTACGAGTTCCTCGCCGACGGTGCGCGCCTGCTGGACGCGCGCACGCAGTTCCACTTCTTCGCGACGGTCATCACCCCCGCCATGGCGCACGCCCAGGTCGGGGCCGGTTCCGCCTACGCGTACACCGCCCACGACGCGCAGGGCCGGATCCTCGACGGGGCGCGCACGTACCGGCTCGTGCTGCCGCCGAACCCGCCCGCGAAGAACTTCTGGTCGGTGGACCTCTACGACACCCAGACCCGGTCGCTCCTCCAGACCGCGAACCCGTACCCCAGCGTCATGAGCCTCAGCGGCACGGTCGCGACGGAGCCCGACGGGAGCACCGTGCTGTGGTTCGGTCCGGAGCCGCCGGCAGGGCGCGAGTCCAACTGGGTCGGGACGGTCCCGGGCAGGTCGTGGTTCCCGATGCTGCGCCTGTACGGGCCGCTCGAGCCGTGGTTCGACCGCACGTGGCTCCCGGGGGACCTGGAGCTCGTCGAGGACTGACGGGCTAGCGCGCGGGGCCGGGCCCGACGGCGAGGGCGACGTCCGCGACGACGGCGTCCGGCTCGTCGGACCACGGGACGGCGTACACCTCGCGGGACGGTGCGTGCGGCTGCCCCGTCGCGACGCGCAGCGCGTCGAGGTACCCGACGATCTGCGGGAACCGGCAGTCGCGCGACGGCACCTCGACGTACGCCTCCGTGCGGGCCGGGTCCTCGCGGAGCACGACCGGCCCGGCCGGGACGACCGCCCCGCGGTACGGGACGCAGGCCTCGACGCGCCCGGGGACGTCGCGGCCGACGGGCGAGTGGTAGACCACCCAGTGCGCGGCCCCCGCCTCGGCGCCCGCGGCGGCGAGGTGCGCGCGGATCGTCAGCAGGTCGGCGCTGAACGTGGGGACGAGGTCGGTCTGGGTCGTGGACGAGGTGATCGTCGCGACCGTGCACGCCGGGACGTCGCGCCACCGGACCTCGGGCTCCCCGCGCCGCACGGCGAGCCGGCGCGCGAGCTCCTCGGCGGTCGCGCGCTGCTCCGCGAGCGACCGCTGCTGCTCGTCCCACCACCCGAGGAGGACGTCGCGCACGTCGCGCGGGTCGGCGTCGAGCACCTCGGGGACGCGCGCGAGCGGCACGTCGATCCGGCGCAGCAGCGCCAGGGCGCGGCCCCGCTCCACCTGCTCGGGCGCGTAGGCGCGGTACCCCGTGCGGGCGTCGACGCGGGCCGGGACGAGCAGCCCGTTCGCGTCGTAGAGCCGCAGCGCCTTGATGGACAGCCCCGACGCGCGCACCATCTCGCCGCTCGTGAGCGACGTCGTCGTCCGGCGCGCCCCCTGCTCCTCCGTCACGCGTCGAGCGTAACGACCGGTGCGGGACGCGCCACGGCGACCGCGCGCCGTCGGGCGGCACTACCCTGGCCAGATGCCTGACGACCTCACGCAGACCGCCACGCCGCCGACCCCCGCGGAGCGGGAGGAGCCGCAGGCGCCCGTCGCGCCCCGCCGCCCGGCGCCGCGCACGCACCACGGGGAGACCGTGGAGGACGACTACGAGTGGCTGCGGGACAAGGAGTCGCCCGAGGTCGTCGCCCACCTGGAGGCCGAGAACGCGTACACCGAGCAGCGGTTCGCGCACCTCGAGCCGCTGCGCGAGCGGATCTTCGAGGAGATCAAGGCGCGCACGCTCGAGACCGACCTGTCCGTGCCCGTGCGGCAGGGTGCGCACTGGTACTACGCGCGCACGGTCGAGGGCTCGCAGTACCCGATCCGGGCGCGCGCGCCGATCGACGCGAGCCTGGGCAGCGACGCGCCGTCGTCCTGGGTGCCGCCCGTGCTGGAGCCGGGCGTGCCCGTGCCGGGCGAGCAGGTGCTGCTCGACGACAACGTGGAGGCCGAGGGCCACGACTTCTTCTCGCTCGGGGCGTTCGACGTGTCCGTCGACGGGACGCGGCTCGCGTACGCGGTCGACGTCGTCGGCGACGAGCGGTACACCTTGCGGATCCGCGACCTCGACACGGGCACGGACCTCGTCGACGAGGTCCCCGGGACGTTCCCCGGCGCCGTCTTCTCCCCGGACGGGCGGTACGTCTTCTACCCGACGGTCGACGACGCGTGGCGGCCCTGGCGCGTGTGGCGCCACGAGGTGGGCACCCCGGCGACGCAGGACGTCGTCGTCTTCGAGGAGCCCGACGAGCGCTACTGGGTCGGTGTGGGCGTCTCGCGCTCGCAGCGGTTCGTGCAGATCGACGTCGGCTCGAAGATCACGTCGGAGACCTGGCTGATCGACGCCGCCGACCCGACCGCCGAGCCGCAGGTCGTGTGGCCCCGCCGAGAGGGCGTCGAGTACACGGTCGAGCACGCCGTCCTGCCGAGCACGTGGTTCCCTGCGGTCGAGCACGACGAAGATGGCGGAAAGGCCGGGGGGACGACAGCAACGTCGGGTTCGGCGGGGGAGCAGCGCGACGTGCTGCTCGTGCTGCACAACGACGGTGCGGAGAACTTCGAGCTCGTCGTGACCCGGGTGCCCGACGGCGGTGCGTCCGCCGGCGGGCCGGCCGGCCCGAGCGACGCGACCGTCGTCGTGCCGCACGATCCCGAGACCCGGCTGGAAGGGGTCGACGCCTTCGCCTCGCACCTCGTCGTCTCCTACCGGCGGGACGCGTTGTCGCGGGTCGGGGTGATCGACCTCGCGTCGGCCGAGCCGCCGCGCCCCGCCGGCCTGCCGACCCCGATCCGGACCGGGGACACGCCGGCGCCCCCGGCCGACCGCTGGCACGTGCACGAGGTGCCGTTCGACGAGCCGCTGTACACCGCCGCGCTCGCCGGGAACCCCGAGTGGGACCAGCCGAACGTGCGCCTGTCCTACGCGAGCTTCGTCACGCCGTCGACGGTCTACGACCTGCGTGTCGAGACCGACGAGCTCACGCTGCTCAAGCAGCAGCCCGTGCTCGGCGGGTACGACGCCGCGGACTACGTGCAGCGCCGCGAGTGGGCCACGGCCGAGGACGGGACGCAGGTGCCGGTCTCGCTCGTGTGGCGGCGCGACGCCGTCGGGCTCGACGCGACGGGCACGGGCGCCGAGCCCGCGCCGCTGCTGCTCTACGGCTACGGGTCGTACGAGATCAGCATCGACCCGGGCTTCTCCGTCTCGCGCCTGTCGCTGCTGGACCGCGGGGTCGTGTTCGCCGTCGCGCACGTGCGCGGCGGGGGCGAGATGGGGCGCCGCTGGTACGACGAGGGCAAGACGCTCACCAAGCGGAACACGTTCACCGACTTCGTCGCGGTCGCGCGCCACCTCGTCGACGCGGGCTGGACGACCCCGGAGCGCCTCGTCGCACAGGGCGGCTCGGCGGGCGGGCTGCTCATGGGCGCGGTGACCAACCTCGCGCCCGAGCTGTTCGCGGGCGTGCTCGCGCAGGTGCCGTTCGTCGACGCGCTCACGTCGATCCTCGACCCGTCCCTGCCGCTGACCGTCGTCGAGTGGGACGAGTGGGGCGACCCCCTGCACGACCCCGAGGTCTACCGGTACATGCGCACGTACACCCCGTACGAGAACGTGCCCGACGACGCGGCCCGCTACCCGCGGATCCTCGCCGTGACGTCGCTCCACGACACGCGCGTGCTGTACGTCGAGCCGGCCAAGTGGGTCGCGCGCCTGCGCGCCGCCGGGGCCCCCGCGCTGCTCAAGATCGAGATGCACGCCGGGCACGGCGGCGTCTCGGGCCGGTACGAGGGCTGGCGCGAGGTCGCGTACGAGGACGCGTGGGTCCTCGACGTGCTCGGGCTCGCGGGGCGGTGACGCGCTCGACGCCCGACCCGCGGACCGCGCGCGACGCGACGCCCCCGGGGACGGCGGCGCTGCTGCTGCGCCCGGTCGGCTACCTCGCGATCGGGCTGGTGTGGACGGCGATCGGGCTGTTCGTCGTCGGCCTGTACCTCGCGGTCGCGGCGTACGGGCTGTTCGAGCCGCCCGCGGACCAGGAGCCGTGGGCCGAGCTCGTGGTCTCGCCCGGCGCCGTGCTGGGCCGGCTCGCCGTCGTCGCGCCGATCGTCGTCGTGCTCGCCGGGCCGGTCGCCTGGTACCTGTCGTGCGCGATCTGGCCGCTCGCGGCGCTGTCCTTCGTGTACGCCGGGCGGGCGCTGCGGCCGTCGTACCGCGGCGACCGGCTGTCCTTCACGAGCCACGTCGCTCCCGGCACGACGCTCGGCCCGCCCGTGCCGGGGCCGGTGGCGATGTCGCTCCAGCCGCAGCGGCGCACGCGGCTCACGGACACGCTCGTGCGCTTCTACGCCTGCGGGTGGAACCTGGACTTCCGCGAGTTCTGGCCCGCGGTCCCGGTGGGGATCGCCTGGGCGCTCGCGAGCACCGGGGCGTCGACGGCGCTGCCGTCGGGCTGGCGGACCGGGCTCGTCGTGGCCGCCGTCCCGTTCGCGCTGTGGTCCGTGGTCGCGCTGCGCCGGGCCTGGACGTGGCGGTTCCACCGCGAGCGCGCCCGACTGGCGGCGCAGCGCCGCCTCGAGCGGCGCGGCGACCAGTACCGGATCGACCCGCGCGTCGTCCGCACGCGCCCGCAGTCCGCCGAGCACCGGGCCCGCGTCGAGGCGGAACGCGCCGCGGCGCGCGGCGCGCAGGACCACCTGACGAGCCTGTCGAGCGACGCCATCGGCGAGCGCCGCGAGGCGGTGCTGCGGGCGCGCCGGGCGCGCCGGGACCGCGAGGCGCGCGAGCGCTCCCAGGACGACGACCCGAAACGAGGCTGACGTAACGGGACGTGGTCAGGCGGCCTGCGGGCTGCCGCACTCCGCGCAGAAGCGCGCACCGGCGGCGTTGTCGGTACCGCACTCGCGGCATGCGGCGACCTGCGCGAGGCGCTCGCCGCACTCGCCGCAGAACCTGCCGCCGTCGACCTTGGCCGCGCACGACGGGCACTGCGTGACGACCGGCGTCCGCAGGTCCGCGCCGCCGACCAGGTCGGTCGTCCGGAGCTGCTCCTGGAGCTGGTAGCGGCGGGCCTCGGCCTGGAGCTGGGCGAGCTCCTCCGCCTGCTGGGGCGAGCAGCGCACGCACTGCCCGACGGCGTCGTTCCAGCAGACCTCGTGGCACGTCCAGTCGCCGCACCCGTGGCACTGGCGGAACGCGTCGCGCACCTCGCCGACGGCGGCGTCGAGCGCCTTGTCCTTCGCGGACGAGTTGGTCTGCCGGTCGGCGGCCCACGAGCCGGCCGCGTACGACAGGTCGGCGACCTTGCCGCCGAAGAACCGGCCCGCGGCCTGGACGAGGCTGCTGCCCTTCGCCACGAGGTCCGCCTGGTACGCCGACCGGTACCCGTTGCCGCACCGCTCGCACCGGAACTCGAACTGGTAGCCGCCCGCGTTCGACAGGTCGCGGACGTTGTCGGTGAAGGCGATGGGCGCGCTCATGGCAGGGACCTCGGCAGGCTCGGGGGTCGGCGTCCCCGCAGGCCAGGCCCGCGGGAGGGGGACGTCATGGGGGGCCCATGACCGCAGCGATGCTACCCACGGACCCTCGTCGCCCGGGCGGATCACCCGGGTGAAATCGGGCACCCGGCGGTCAGGGGCGGACGAGCCGCAGGGGCGAGCCGGCGGTGCGGACCGTGACGGTCTGGCCCCAGGCGGCGACGAGGCGGTCGTCCTCCACGCCGTCGCCGAACACGACGAGACGGTCCGACGCGACGGTGAGCGCGACGTCCGTACCGTCCTCGACGACGCCCTCCGTGAGCGTGACGCCCGTCGCCGGCGAGGGCCACGCCTCGCGCACGAACCAGCCGAGCCGGTGCTCGGTGCGCCCCGGCGCCGGGCGGCCGCCGCGGTCGTGCGCGAGCGAGGCCCACCAGCCCGTCGCGCCGGTGCCGGTCGCGACGAGCACGCCCGACGACGACTGCCGCTCCTCGCCCGCCGCGCACCGCAGCGTGTAGCGCGCGCTCTGGTGGCTCGGGTGACCGACGAACACCTCGTTGAGCGCCGTGAGGTGCTGCCCGTCGTCGAGGTCGGCGCGAACCATGGTGAGCGCGTCGACGGGCAGGACCGCCGTGGGGTCGGGAGCGCCCGCGGGGGCATCGCCCCCGAGACCGCGGAGGAGGGTCGTCGCGGCGCCGACGGAGTGCCGAACGAGCACCCCGGGGTTCACCCCGGGCTCGGGGTCCACGCCCAGCACGGGCTGCCCGCGCAGGTACTTCGCGACGTTCGCGACGAGGCCGTCCTGCCCGACGACGACCACGACGTCCTCCGGCGCGAGGAGGAACCGCGACAGGTCGGCGCGCTCGACGTCCGCGCGCGCCCAGCCCGCGGGGAGGGCGGCCACGACGGCGTCGCGCGCCGCGCCGAGCGCGTCGTGCCGCGCCTGGACCTCGGTGAGCGACCGGCCGCGCGAGCGGAGGAAGAACTCCGCCTGGCCGCGGGTCCCGTGCCGGTCCAGCAGGTCGTCGAGCTCCGTGCGGCGGTGCACGACGACGGCGCGTCGGCGCAGCACCGTCAGGCCGCCTTCCCGGTGGTCCCCGACGCCGTGCCCGACCTCGTGCCGTCCGGTCCGCCGTCGGGACCACCGAGCACGCCGCCCAGCAGCGAGCCGAGCACCCCCGTCAGGAGGTCGGGCGTGATGGTGAGGTTCTGGACGTCGGGGAGCGAGCCGGCCGCCTCGCGGACCGCGAGCGCGAGCAGCGTGCCCTGCCCGGCGCTCGCCCAGACGTCCATGCGTGCCTGCTCGGCCGCGGCCTCGGCGGCGCCGACGACGCGCACCTGCTCGGCCTGCGCGTCGGTCGCGAGCCGCGCGCGCTCGGCGGTCGCGCGGGCGTCGACGAGCGCGGCGGCGGCCTTCTCCTCGGCCTCGCGCCGGGCGTTCGCGCCGTCCTGGGCGACGAGGCGCTCGCGGCGGGTCGCGAGCTCGATCTTGCTCGCCAGCTCGTTCTCGGCGATCGCGCGCTCGCGCTCGACGGCGAGGGCCCGGCGCTCGTACGTCGCGCGGTCGGCCTCGGCCTGCACCTGCTCGCGCGCCGGCGTCTGGAGCGCGCGCTCGACGTCCTTCTCGGGCCGGACGGCGAGCACCTGGACGCCGATGACGACGATGCCCGTCGCCGTGAGGCGAGGGTCCGTGGTCAGGGCGTCGGCGAGCACGTCGCGCACGCGTGGCACGCCGGCCGTGAGCGCGTCGGCGAGGGGCATCTCGGCGAGCGCGTCGGCGGCCCGGCTCTGCGCGAGCCGCCCGACGATGCTCGTCACCTGGTCGCGTCCCGCGGTGCTCGACTCGCCGCTGCGGGGGTCGACGGCGAAGTCGAGGCGCTGCGAGACGGTCACGGGGTCGGCGAACCGGTAGGTGACCCCGGCCTGGACGGTGACGTCCTGGTGGTCGGCGGTCACGGCGTGGAAGAAGACGGGCAGCTCCTGGTCGTCGACGGGGACCTCCGAGAGGACCGACGTCGTCGGGCGGAACCAGAACGCCTGGCCGACGCCCTCGTGCGCGACGCGCCCGCGGCGCAGGTGCACGACGTGCCCGGTGGGGCTCCCGAGGAAGTGCCGCGTCCACGGGTAGGTGCGGATGGTGGCCATGGTGGTCTCCGTTCATTCTCGTCGTTCTGACGATAACGACGCTAGACCTCTTGGCCATTCTCGTCAACCTGACGCTAATGTGCGACGATGGCCGCATGACCCCGTCCGTCAGCCCGACCCCCGACGTCCCGCCGACCGCCGCGCTCCTGCCCGTCACCGTCGACGTCGTCGCGCTCACGGTCCGCGACGATGCCCTGCACGTGCTGCTCGTCGAGCGCGGCATCGAGCCGTTCCGCGGCGCGCTCGCGCTCCCGGGCGGGTTCGTGCTGCCGGACGAAGGTCTCGCTCGGGCGGCCCGGCGCGAGCTCGCGGAGGAGACCGGCGTCCGCCCGCCCGGCCATCTCGAGCAGCTCCGCACCTACGGGCCGCTCGACCGCGACCCGCGCGGGCCGGTCCTCTCGGTCGCCTACCTCCTGCTCGCGCCCGAGTTCGGCGTCGTGCACGCCGGGTCCGACGCCGGGGGAGCGGCCTGGCACCCCGTCGAGACCCTGCTCGCGGCGGCACCGGGCGGGCCGACGGCGTCGGGCGACCGGGCGCCGTCGGGCACCGGCCTCGCGTTCGACCACGCGCGGATCCTCGCCGACGGCGTCGAGCGCGCCCGCGCCAAGCTCGAGTACTCGGCGCTCGCGACGGCGTTCTGCCCGCCGGAGTTCACCGTCGCGGACCTGCGGCGCGTCTACGAGGCGGTGTGGGGCGTGCGCCTCGACCCGCGCAACTTCTCCCGCAAGGCGACGACCACCCCCGGCTTCCTCGCCGACACCGGCCGCACGACGTCGGGCGGCACCGGCCGCCCCGCGGCCCTCTACCGCGCCGCGCCGGACCCGGGATCTCTCCCCACGACCGGCCCGGCCCGGGGGGCGACCCCTGGCTCGACGGCGGACCCGGACGACGCCCCGGCGAGCGTGCCCGCCGTCCTCGACCCGCCGCTCATGCGTCCGCGACGGTGACCGCCGGGGGTACCGGGGAGAACTCCCCCTCGACAGGGGCGCGCGGCTGAGTACGCTCGCGCGCATGTCGACGTACAGCTACTGGCGCAGCGACCAGGGCAACATGCAGGCCCTCTCGGACGAGCTCGCCGCGCAGGCCTCGATGGCGAGGTCGCGGGAGGCGTCGCTCAACCGGCGGCTGCGCTCGCTCGAGGGCGACCTGTCGAGCCGCGTCGAGGTGCTCACGCGCCTCGTCAACGCGCTCATCGAGCTCGGCGAGGTGCGCGAGGAGCTCGCGCTGTTCACCCCCGCCCGGCGCGCCCGCGACGCGGCGCGCGCCCTGACGCGCGCGGTCGTGACGGGCGAGGGCGACGTGTCGCACCTGCGGCGGTCGCCCGACCTCGCCGACGTCCCCGGCTACTGGCTCGTGCCCGCGGCGCTCGCCGTCGCCGAGCTCCCCGCGGGCCGGCTCGACGCGGACGCGGCGCAGGAGGCGCTGCTGCGCGACCGCCGTCGGGCCGCGACGTACCTCGTCGCGGTGTGCACGCTCGTCGGGCAGCCCGGCCTGGTGCGCGAGTGGACGCCCTGGGTCCTCGACGCCCCCGTCCTCCCGGCGGCGGGCTGGGGCAGCGCCGACGGCGCCGCGGCGCCCGCCGCTGCTCCGATCGGGAAGGGCGAGGCGCCGGCCGAGGTCCTCGTGACGGGCGCGGAGCGCGCGCTGTGGCTCGCGGCCGCGGCGGGGAGCCTCGGGGACGACGGCGTCGCGGTCGTCCGTGCGGCGCTGGCCGACCGCGTGGCGCTGCTCGACGACGACGCACGGGCCCGCGGGCGCTCGCTGCTCCTCGAGGCCGCGCCCGCGCTCCCCGGGGGCGGGACCGACTGGGGCACGCCCGACGCCGACGCGGCGTCCGGCGGCGCCCGCCGGCGCACCGCCGCACCCGAGGCGCTGCCGCTCCTGCGCGCGTGGGCGGCGTGGTCGCGCGCCGTCGTGGGCGGTGAGATCGCCGTGCCGACGACGACGCCGGGACCGCTCGCTCTCGACGTGCCGGCCGGGGCCCCGCCCGGCGCCGAGAGCCCCGCCCGACCGGAGACCCCCGGCGAGGCGCTGCTCCGCGTCGTCGGGTCGCTCGTGAACGAGGGAGCGCCCGTGGAGCGCGATCTCCTCGAGCGCGCGGAGCTCCTCGCCGACCGCGTGGGGCGCGCGCCCGAGGACGACGGCCCGGAGTGGGACGCGTCGGCCGGGACGCTCGTCGACCTGCTCGTCGAGGACGCGCGCGGGTCCGACCCGGGCCGCGCGGCGCTCGCGGCCCCGCTCGTCGTCGACGACCTGCGGACCGCGAGCCACGCGCGCGCGTCCGAGCTCGCGGCCACCCCGGCGCCGTCGCGCGTGCTGCGCCTCGCCGGCCGGTCCGTCACCGTGACGCCGAGCGAGGACGGCGCGGCATCCGCCGCGACGGCACGGTCGGAGCTCCTCGCGCGCCCCGTCGACGGGGTGTCGTGGGGCGTCGTCGGCGGGGTCGGGGCGATCGCCGTCGCGACGCTCGTGCTCGGGATCGCGGTCGCACCGGCGTGGTTCGCGGTGACCGTCGTCGCGGGCGTCGTCGCGGCGTGGCAGTGGTTCTCGGGCGAGCAGCGTGCGCGGGACCAGCGCGCGGCCGCGCAGGCGAGCGCGGAGCGGTTCGACGCCGAGCTGGCCGAGGCGCGCACCGCGGTCGCGGCGGAGGCGGAGCGCGCGCGGACGCAGCGCGAGGCGGTCGCGACCGTCGTCGACGACCTCGACGACGCCCTCGCCGACCTGGGCGCGCCCACCCCCGCCTGAGGCCCGCCCGACGGCTCCCCACCAGGGCCGGGCCGCCCGTGCCCGCGGGCCGTCCGGCCCTGGTCGGCCGGGCCCCGTCCGGCGTTCGAACAACGGCTTCGAACGCCGGATGAACTGTCGGTGAACAGTGGCGGAAGAATCCACAGGATGGTCGAGCGCGCTCCGGGGATGACCCCACCATGGACGACGTGACCGAGACGCTCCTGCTGGTGCTCGTCGTCGTGACCGCACTGGCCTTCGACTTCACCAACGGCTTCCACGACACGGGCAACGCGATGGCTACGTCCATCGCCACCAAGGCCCTCAAGCCCAAGACCGCCGTCGCCCTCTCCGCCGTCCTCAACATGGTCGGGGCGTTCCTCTCCCTGGCCGTCGCGGCGACCATCGCGAAGGGGTTGGTGGACGCCGACGTCATCACCCTCGAGGTCGTCCTCGCGGGGCTCGTGGGCGGCATCACCTGGAACCTGCTGACCTGGCTGCTCGGCATCCCGTCGAGCTCGTCGCACGCGCTGATCGGCGGTGTCGTGGGCTCGGTGCTCGCGGCCGTCGGCACGCAGGGCGTGATCTGGAGCGGCGTCGCCGCGAAGGTGCTCATCCCCGCGCTGATCGCTCCGCTCGTCGCGGTCGGTGTCGCGAGCGTCGGCACGTGGGCCGTCGCCCGCCTCACGCGCGACGTGCCGGAGGACGTGTCGACCCGAGCGTTCCGCTGGGGGCAGGTCGGCTCGGCCTCGCTCGTCTCGCTCGCGCACGGCACCAACGACGCGCAGAAGTCGATGGGCATCATCCTGCTCGCGCTCATCGCGGCGGGCGCCGTCCCGGCCGACTCGAGCGTGCCGTTCTGGGTGATCCTCGCCTGCGCGTCCTTCATGGCGCTCGGCACGTACCTGGGCGGCTGGCGCATCATCCGCACGCTCGGCAAGGGCCTCGTCGAGATCGACACCCGTCAGGGCATGGCCGCCGAGACGTCGTCCGCGGCCGTCATCCTCATGTCCGGCCTGTTCGGCTACTCGCTCTCGACGACGCACGTCGCGACCGGCTCGATCCTCGGCTCGGGCGTCGGCATGCCGGGCGCCAAGGTCCGCTGGGGCGTCGCGGGCCGCATGCTCGCCGCGTGGGGGCTGACGCTCCCGGCCGCCGGACTCGTCGGCGCGGCCTGCTACGGCATCCAGCACGGGATCGGCGGCGCGGCCGGCACGGTCGTCGTGTTCGCGATCCTCGTCGCGACGTCCGTCGCCATCTGGGTCGCGTCGCGCCGCAAGCCCGTGGACCACAACAACGTCAACGACGCCTGGGAGGAGGGCGCGGTGGACGCCGGGCTCGAGACCGAGGTCGTCGAGGCGCGGGAGGCCGCGCTCGAGCGCCGCCTCGACGCGGCCGACCCGTTCACCGACGCCGAGCCGCCGGCCGCGGCTCCGGCCACGCCCCTGACCGCACCCGCCTCGCGCCAGCGCGCGAGCGTCTGACCGGCAGCCCGGAGGAGAGAACCGTGTTCGTCGAGATCGACTCGCTGCTCAAGGTCGTCGTCGCCGGCCTCGTCGTCGGCGCGGGCCTGCCCGCCCTCTTCGCGCTCGGGGTCCGGCTCGCCGCCGGTCGGGCCGTGCCCGTGGAGGTCGGCACCCCCGACGGCCGCTTCACGTCCGACGGCCGGACCGTGCGCGTCGAGCGCGCCACCCGGGGCCGCCAGGTGGGCGCGCTCGTGTGCTTCGCCGTCGTCGTCGTCGCGATCGCGGTCGGCATCGCCTTCGTCGCGAGCGGCGGCCACTGACCCGGGCTCCCAGCCCCCGCTGAGTGCATGAAATAGTCGCGGTCGGATCGATTCGGCCGCGACTATTTCATGCACTCAGCGTCATGCACCGCGTCGGGAGGTCAGGCGGAGTCGCGCACCACGAGGCTCGGGTCGAACAGGACGGAGCGGGCCTCGGTCTCCGGGGCGTCGATGGCCGCGAGCAGGAGGCGCGCCATCTCGGCCGCCATCTCCTCGACAGGCTGACGCACCGTCGTGAGCGGCGGGTGCGCCTGGTGCGCGACCGTGGAGTCGTCGAAACCGACGACCGCGACGTCCTCCGGGACGCGTCGCCCGGCCGCCTGCAGGACCGTCGACGCGCCGTCGGCCATGAGGTCGCTCGCGCCGAACACGCCGTCGACGTCGGGGCGCGCCACGAGGACCTCGCGGGCCGCGGCCTCGCCGCCCGCCCGCGTGAAGTCGCCCTCCACGACGAGCGGCTCGGGGAGCCCCGCGGCCCGCACCGCGTCGAGGAAGCCCTCGAGCCGAGCACGCGCGAAGGGGACGTCGGACGGCCCGGCGACGGTCGCCAGGCGCGTCCGGCCGCGGGACACGAGGTGCTCCGCCGCGAGCCGGCCGCCCGCTGCTTGGTCGAGGTCGACCCAGCTCACGCCCGCGGACTCGTCCGCGCCGTCGAGGTGCGTCGAGAGCACGACGGGCACGGACAGCGCGGCGAACCGCGCCGGGAGCGGGTCGCCGGAGCTCGACGTGATGAGCAGGACGCCGTCGACGTGGCCCTGGCGCACGTAGCGCACGACCTGGTCGTGCGCGGGCGGGTCGGCGGGCAGGATCGCGAGGTGGATGTCGCGCGGGCGGAGCACCTGCTGCGCGCCGGCCGTGACGCGGCCGATGTAGGGGTCCGTGAACAGGCGCTCCAGGAAGGGGCTGGTGTGCCGCCGCTCCGTCGGCTCGGAGACGACGAGCGCGACCGAGCCGGTGCGCCGCGTCACGAGGGTGCGCGCGGCGAGGTTGGGGACGTAGCCCGTCTCGTCGATCGCCTTCTCGACGACCTCGACGATCGCCGGGTCGACCGTCGGCACGCCGTTGATGACGCGGGACACGGTGGCTCGGGAGACGCCGGCGACGGCCGCGACGGCCTCGAGCGTCGGGCGGGGGGCGGAGCGACGGGCAGCCATGGCGTCAGTTATACCGCCCGCCCGGGCGTGCGCGGCCGACCATCCCCGGGGCCGTCCCCGGGGCGGGCTCGGTCCGGGGGCGTGGGCGGTGCCCGACGGCGCAGGAGCAGCACCGCGCCGTCGGGCACCGGGGTGCGGGCGCTGGAGGGACGCCCGCCGTGGACCGGTCACGGGGAGAGGCGGGGCCTCACCACGGGAACGGGCCGGCGGCCCGCAGGGGCCGCCGGGTGCGGGCGCTCACCGGTACACCCGCACGTAGTCCACGAGCATGCGGGACGGGAACGGCGTGCTCGCGTCGGGAGCGCCCGGCCAGTCCCCGCCGACCGCGAGGTTGAGGATCAGGTAGAACTCGTGGTCGTAGACCCACGGCCCGCGCGTCGACTCGACGGTCTCCTTCGACGCGTAGAACGTGTCGCGGCCGTCGAGCGAGAACTGGATGCCCTCGCTGTCCCACTCCGCGGCCCACACGTGGAAGTCGTCCGCGAACCGCGCGTTGCCCGGCAGCGTCGCCGGGCCGCCGTGGCCGCCGGCACCCCAGTACGCGGGCGCGTGCAGCGTCGAGTGCGTGATCGTGGGCTCGAACCCGACGTTCTCCATGATGTCGATCTCGCCGTTGTACGGCCACGGGCGACCCTCGAGGAAGTCGGAGCCCATCATCCAGAACGCCGGCCACAGGCCCTGGCCCGCGGGGATCTTGATCCGGGCCTCGAAACGGCCGTACTGGGTGTTGAGCGCCGTCGACGTGTTCATGCGGTGCGACGTGTACTCGCGGCCCTCGACGTTCTCGCGGCGCGCCTCGAGGACGAAGTGGCCCTGGCCGTCGTGGAAGCCGTTGCCCGACGCCGTGTAGACCTGGTGCTCGGCGTTCTGCGGCATCCCGGGGTCGACGTGCCACTTCGCGGCGTCGGCGGGCGTGCCGGCCGGGGCGTCGAACTCGTCGGACCAGACGAGGTCGAGGTCGTCGAAGTCGGGGTCCGCGGGCTGCGCGGGCGGGGCCGTGGGCGCGCCGCCGGTGCCGTACACCTGGAACTCCCACAGCGAGTAGCCGTACGCGCTGCTGCGGTCGTTCATGTGCACGCGCACGTGCCGGCCGTCGGCGTCGAGCGGGATCGTCTCCTTGAACCCGCTCCCCGTCGTGGTGGAGAACACCGAGCGCCAGGACGACCCGTCGTCCGACACCTCGATCGAGTAGCCCGTCGCGAACGCCGGGTCCCACTGGAGGACGACCCGGCTGACGTGCGCGGGTGCGCCGAGGTCGACGGCGATCCAGCCCTCGTCGACCCAGCCCGTGTCCGGGGACGTGGCCCAGCGCGACGCCGGGTCGAGGTCGAACGCCTTGTCCGGGGTGCAGTCCCAGCAGTTCGGGTCGAGCGTCTGGGAGCTCGACGCGCTGCCCTGCTTGCCGTAGGAGAGCAGGCCCGCGGTGCCGGGCTCGGGGTCTCCGGGACCGCCCGGCCCGCCCGTGCCGTCCTCGTCGCCGAACACCTGGAGCTCCCAGAGGGACACGCCCCAGACGGTCGCGCGCTGCGTCGCGGTGAGGCGCACGTAGCGTGCGGCGACGTCGAGCGGCAGCGTCTCGTCGCCGCCCTGGCCGTTCGTGGTCGAGTACGCGGTCGCCCACGCGGCACCGTCGGTCGAGACCTCGACGCGGTAGCCGGACGCGTACGCCGTCTCCCAGTCGAGCTCGACGCGGTCGAGGTCGTGGACCGCGCCGAGGTCGACCTGGATCCAGGCGCCGTCGGCGTGCGCGCTGGACCAGCGCGTGCCGCGGTCGCCGTCGACGGCGGCGGACGCGGTGCTCCAGTCGAACTCGGTGGCCGACGAGGTCGCGGTGCGGCCCTGCGAGAGCGGGTCGCCGGGCGCGGCGGTCGCGGGCGCCTGGGTGAGCGCGCCGAGGGCGAGGAGCCCGACGGCGGTCGTGGCGGCCGCGAGGGCGCGGCCGCGGGACCGTGGCGAGGGCCTTCGGGAGGTGCTGCTGGAGGTGCTGCGGGTGCCGCGGGGCGCGGTGCGCATGGACGTGCTCCTTCGGACGTCGGACGGGTCACGAGCTGCTCGGAGAGTCGGGCGAGCCGCTGTGCTCGCGCTGATAGAGCGCTCTCTCACACCCTGGACCACGGGGTCCGGGCCGGTCAAGTGGGCGAATGGGTTTTTCTTACTTACCGGTCAGCCAGTATTGACATCGGGGTCGTCGCCCCGCGATCCTTGGGGACGGCGGACGAGACCGTGACCCGGGACCTCGCCATCGTCACGACATGGTTGGAGCAGGGCCAAGGGGGGCTCGTGTCGTACCCATGGATCGTCGCATGCCTGGTGACGGCCGGCGTCTTCGCCGCCTCCGTCCACGGCGCGGTCCGCTCGCCGGAGAACCGTAGCGAGTTCGTCGGGTCCGTCGTCGCGCTGGCGCGACGGCCGCGCCCCGTCGCCCGCCGCCTGGCCGTCGTGGTCGTCGTCGCGGAGAGCGCCGTCGTGCTCGGGACCGGCGCGGCCCTGCTGCTGGCGTCCGCAGGAGGAGCCGCGAGGGCGCCCGCCGGAGCGCTCGCGGCCGCCGCCGGGACGGGCGGCGCAACGCTGCTCCTCGTGCTCGCCGCCGCACTGCGCCGGGCGCTGCGCGAGCAGCCCGGGGCGCGGTGCCACTGCTTCGGTGCCGGCGACGAGGTCGCCGCGCGGCACGTCGTCCGCAACCTCGTGCTCGCCGCCGTCGCGCTCGTGCCGGTCGTCGACCTCCTCCTCCCCGCGCCGGACCCGCCCCGTCCTGCCGGGGCCCTCCTCTGCGCGGTCGTCGCGACCGTCGCCGTGGAGGCCGTGCGACGTCTCGACGACGTGGCCGGCCTCCTCGCCCCGCCCCGCGCCTGACCGCCCCCACCGCGTCCTGCCCCGCCCCACCCCCGCCCCGAGAGGCTCCGCCGTGCCCGTGCTCACCGCTGCCGTGGTCGTCCTGACCGTCCTCGTCCTGCTCAACCTCGCCCTCACGGGCGCCGTGATCCGCCGGCTCCGTGCCGATGCCGGACCGAGCGCGGACGGGAGCCCGCGCCCGCTCGTCGACCTCGCCGTCGGCGCCTCCGTCCCGGCGTTCGACGCGACCGGGACCGAGGGCGAGACCCTCACCACCGCGGACCTCGACGGCGGGCGCACGCTCCTCGCGTTCTCGTCGACGACCTGCGCCGCGTGCGTCGAGCACGCCCCCGCGCTCGCCGCGGCGGCGGACGGGCTCGCCGCCGCGGGGGTCGCGGTCGTCCCGGTCCTGCTCGGCGACGCCGACCCGCAGGGCCTCGCGCCCGTCCTCGGCGCGGCGGGCCCGCTGGTCCGCGAGCCGCACGGCGGACCGGTGAGCGCGGCGTTCGGTGTGCGGGGCACGCCGTCGTACGTCCTCGTCGGTCCCGACGCGCGGGTGCTCGC